>CAWDED010000006.1:0-734221 GCA_963801225.1 uncultured Alphaproteobacteria bacterium | reverse complement strand
CGAATGAGGAGGTGACAAGCTCTTTGACAATCTCGGGCTGCACGAGCCGCGGGACGGGAAACGCATGTACCGCGCGCTGGGCGAGCTGCCGTGCGCGAAGGGTCCCGCTTCCGGCCAGCGCTGAAATGGGCTGCCGAGCAGATTTGGGAGATGGGCTCAAATGCTTCTGAGAGCCCGACCGGCCGCCGATGCCTGACCTGAATGGCCATGCAAAATTGAGACCCCCGTGCATGGACCGGATGAAGCTTTGGCCGGACTTTAGGCGACGAGACGATGCGTGATTCGCTGCGGCATCGTCCCTCCTGAGAGCCGTGCGCTCGTTGCAAGAGCCGGGGCCACGCGACCGTCTTCGGCGCCGCACAATTTACAGTCTGGAGGTCGCCGCGGGCGACGTTGGAGAGAGGAGGGAGCCTCTATGCGGCCGATCCGGATCCGATCTCTTGCGCGGCGTGCTGAAATTGAAGCACCGGAGATATCTGCGCAGAGAGGAGTGGCGTCGAGAAGTCCCCATAGTCCGACTCGGAAGCTACTATCTCGTGTGGTGGCCGAGCGGCCGTTGACGTGGCGGGCCTGGCGCCTCGCGCAGCCGGATGGCCAACGGCCGGCGCTACGCCCGCCGCAGCGTCAGCACCTTGGAGAAGAACGCGTTCGTCTTCCCTTCGACCTTGAACCCCGCCTCCTCGAACAGCGCGTCGAGATCGTCGCCGAGGTAGCTCTCGAAATAGGGCTCGTGGAAGAGCGCCGGGAAAAGCTCCAGCAGCCCGTCATAGTCCGGCTCGTCGCCGGTCTGCAGCGAGTTGATGAAGACCAGCATCCCGCCCGGCTTCACGACGCGCGCGATCTCGCGCGCCACGGCGCGGCGCACCTCCGGCGGCAGCTCGTGGAACAGGTAGATGCAGGTGGCGATGTCGAGGCTCTCGTCGGCGAGCGGCAGCGCTTCGGCCTTCGCCACGACGGGCTGGACATTGGGCCGGCTGCCGAGCCGGCGCTTCGCCTCGGCGACATAGGCCTCCGACAGGTCGATGCGCGAACGCCGGCAGGCGCGGAAAGGCCTGCCGCACCTGGCGCAGGAACGTGCCCGGCCCGCAGGCGATGTCGGCGAAGGCGACCCGGCGCTGGTCGCGGCCGCGCAGCGCCTCGGCGATCGGCACCAGCGCCTGCCGCCGCATGGCGTTGGCGGCGCCGGAGAACAGCACCTCCACCTGCATGTCGTAGAGGCGCGCCGAATTCCTCCGTCATCCAGCCGCCCGACTGGAAGTGGAAGTTCTGCATGTAATAGTCGGGCCGCTTCGCCGGCGCCGGCTTCGGCCACCTCGTCGCGCGACCTTGTGCTGCCGGCGGCGCACCACCTCCGGCACGTCGCGGAAGAAGGCGCGGCTGCGCGCCATCACGCCGGCGAGCGAGCCGTCCTCGCCCTCCGGCAGCGGATAGATAGCCCGCCTCGGCGTTGGCGAGGTCGCGGGCGAGCAGCGCCGCCACGTCGGCCAGCAGCCGCCGCATGTCCGGCACCGGCCGCGACGGCTTTTTGACCACGCGCTTCGGCGCGCCGGACTCCGCCTCCAGCCGCCGCACCATGCGGCGCATGACGGCGCCGTGCCCGGCGTACCAGGCGACGCGGCTCGCCTGCCGAGCGGCAAAGCCGACGCGGTTGCTCCAGCGTTCGAGCGCGTCTCGGCCATGGTCGCTCCTCTATGCCGAAAAGTGGGATCGATCGCCCGCCGAGTCCAGCGCGCGTCAGATGCGGCGGAAGAGCCCGACCACCTCGACCTCGGCCGAGTAGACGAACTGGTCGATCGGCACGACGCGCTCCAGCCGGTAGCCGCCGTCGATGAGGATGCGGGCGTCGCGGGCGAAGGTCGCCGGGTTGCAGGAGACGGAGGCGATTCGGCCGACCTGCGACTGCGCCAGCGCTTCCGCCTGCGCCTTGGCGCCGGCATGCGGCGGGTCGATGACCACCGCGTCGAAGCGGTTGAGCTCGGCCGGGGTGAGGGGCGAGGCGAAAAGGTCGCGGCGTGCGGTGGTGATCGGCTTCAGCCGGCCGGCATGGCGCGCCGCCTCGGGCGAGCGCCGCCAGCGCCGGCTGGTTCGCTTCCACCGCATGCACCGGCATTTCGCGCGCAAGCGCCAGCGCGAAGGTGCCGATCCCGGCGAAAAGGTCGACAGCGGATTTCGCGCCGGCGAGGTGCTCGCTTACCAGCCGCGTCATGGCGGCTTCCGCCTCTGCGGAAGCCTGCACGAAGCCGCCCGGCGGCGGCACGAGCGGCACGCCGGCAACCTCGATCGTCGGCTCCGCCAGCGCAAGCAGCGGCTCGCCCTCCACGGAGAGACGCGCCACGCCGGCTTCGGCGCAGAAGGCCGCCAGATCGGAGAGCCGCTTCGGCGATGGCGCCGTGATGCCGGCCAAATCGATGTCGAGGCCGGCCCTGGTCAGAAGCACGGTCATCCGCGCCGGCTTCCTGCCGCTCAGCAGCATCGCCGCCAGCGCCCGGAGATGCGGCAGCGCGGCCGCCAGCGCCGGCACCAGCACCGGGCATTCCTCAATGTCGACGAGCCGGTGCGACAGCCGCTCGTGATAGCCGAGCAGCGTCCGCTCTCCGATGCGGAGCGCCGTCAGAACGGCCCGCCGCCGGCTGGACGGCGGAGAGCCGAGCGTCGCCTCCACGGTCGGCGACAGCCCCTGCTGCGCCAGCGCCGCCACGACGAAGCCGCGCTTCAGCGCGCGCGTCGCTTCGAGCGGCATCATCTGCAGCGCGCAGCCGCCGCAGCTGCCGAAATGCCGGCAGAGCGGCGCCACCCGCTCCGGGCTCGGCTGGATGATTTCGACGATGCGTGCGCGGCTGCCGCTCCGCTCCACCGCCACCCGCTCGCCGGGCAGCGTGAACGGCACGTAGAGCGGTCCCTCGGGCGTCGTGACGATCCCGTCGCCGCGATGGCCGATCGCCTCGATCGTGACGACCTCAGTTTCGCCGCGCACCGAGCAGGAACTCCTGATTGCCGGAGCCGCCGGCGATGGGGGAGGGGATCGAGCCCGACGACATGCCAGTGTGGCCCCGCTCCGCCTTGTGGGGAGGGGTCGCCTCCGACGTTCTCCAGCCACGCCGCGATGTCCTCCGCGGCCGCCTTGGCGACGTCGGGGCTTCGCACCACGCCGCCCTTGCCGAGTGCGGCGCGCCCCACCTCGAACTGCGGCTTCACCAGGAACACGCCCCAGGCGCCCGGCTCGGCAAGGGAAAGCGCAGGCGGCAGCGCGAGCTTCAGCGAGATGAAGCTCAAGTCCGCGGTGACCGCCTGCACGGGACGCCCGCCCAGATGCGCGCGCGTCAGGTCGCGGGCGTTCACCCCCTCGATCAAGGTGACGCGCGGGTCGGCGGCGAGTGCGGCGTCCATCTCGCCATGGCCGACATCGATTGCGATGACATGCGCCGCGCCGCGCTCCAGCAGCACCTGCGTGAAGCCGCCCGTCGAAGCGCCGAGGTCGAGCACCGTCAGTCCGGCCGGATCGAAGCCGAAGGCGTCGAGCCCGGCGGCAAGCTTCAGCGCCGCGCGCGAAACATATCGCGCCGCCGGGTCGTTGATCGTAATCGGCGCCTCCGCGCCGACCATCCGCGCCGGCCGCGTCTCGGCCGTCGCCGTCGAGCGTGACCGTGCCGCGCCTGATCATGTCGCGCGCGCGGCTGCGGCTCGGCGCCAGCCCGCGCGCCACCAGCGCCTCGTCAAGGCGTGTGCGGCCTCCGTCGGTCATGGCAGACCAGCCGTCAGAAGCCGCAATAGGCGAGGCCGGCCATGATGGCGGTGAGGAAGATGTCGGTGCCCCAATAAGCCCACCCAACGCCGCCGAGGAAGAACAGCAGCCCGACCGCAATGAGCGCGGTCTTGACGATGGGATCGAGCGGACGGGCCTGCATGCCCTATCCTGCCACAAGGCGCTTCAGCTTGGCCAATCCCGCGTCGGCCGATTCCGCCGCGTCGATGGTGCCGGCGAAATCGCCGTCGGCGTCCTGCAGGATCATGGACGCCGTATGGTCCATCGAATAGTCGCCGCCCTCAAGCGGCACTTTCTTGGAGTAGATCTTGTAGTCCTTCACCATCCGATGCACCTCGGCCGGATCGCCGGTGATGCCGATGATCTGGTCGGAGAAGGCGGTCACATAATCGTGCATGGCCTGCACCGTGTCGCGCTCCGGATCGACGGTGACGAAGACGAAGCGCAGCTTGTCGGCGTCGCTGCCGAGCTGGGCGATCCAGCTCGTCATCTGCATCAGCCCGGTCGGGCAGACGTCGGGGCAGTGCGTGTAGCCGAACAGTGTCACCGACGGCTTGCCGCGGAATATGTCCTGGGTGACCGGCTCACTCGCAGCGTTGACCAGGCTGAAAGGTGCGCCGAGCGGCGCGCCTGCGGCAACCTGCTCCCCGCCGCGCTTTGGAAATGCGCCGACCACCAGCGCGCCGAGCACAAAGAGCGCCACGGCGACCGCGACCCAAAGCGTGAGGCGAATGGCTGACATAGTCCGGTCGGTCCGTCCCTCCTCTGGAGCCTCGGTCCTTATTCGGACGCGGCCTCGACGACGGCAAGTCCCGCGACGTTGCCCTCGGAGCCCCGCGCGAAGGAAATAACCGCAACAGCGGTGATGGCCAAGGCCATGGCGGCCGGCAAGATGATCCGCATCCTCATGCGCACCAGATTGGTGCCGCCGCGGTCGAATGTGGATCGGACGCTTGGACGCGGAGCCCGCGCCCAATCGTCACGCCCGCGTCACCCGCGGGAGGAGCCCGTGCGGGTCGTGCCGCGTCCTTCCAGGACCGAGAAGACCTGCCGGACAATCGCCGCCGCATCGAGTCCGGCCTCCGCGTACATGTCGTCCGGCTTGCCCTGGTCGATGTAGCGGTCGGGCAGCACCATGGTGCGCACCGCCACCCCGTCGTCGAGCAGTCCGTGCTGCGACAGCGCATAGAGCACCTGGCTCCCGAAGCCGCCGATCGCCGCCTCTTCGATCGTGATGAGCACCTCGTGCTCCCGCGCCAGGCGGAACAGCAGGTCGACATCGATCGGCTTGGCGAAGCGCGCGTCGGCGACCGTCGTAGAGAGGCCGCGGCTTTCCAGCTCTTCCGCCGCCTTCAAGGCCTCCACCAGTCGGCCGCCGAGCGACAGGAGGGCGACTTTCGTCCCTTCCTTCATGATGCGGCCGCGGCCGATCTCCAGAATGTCGCCCCGCTCGGGCATCTCAAGCCCGATGCCCTCGCCACGCGGATAGCGGAAGGCGATCGGCCCTTCGTCGTAGGCCGCCGCCGTGCGCACCATGTGCATAAGCTCCACTTCGTCGCCCGGCGCCATGACGACGAAATTGGGAAGGCAGCAGAGATAGGAGAGATCGAAGCTGCCCGCATGCGTGGGGCCATCGGCGCCCACCAGCCCGGCGCGGTCCATGGCGAAACGCACCGGCAGCTTCTGAATCGCCACGTCGTGCACGACCTGGTCGTAAGCACGCTGCAGGAAAGTCGAGTAGATCGCCGCGAAGGGCTTCATGCCCTCGGTGGCAAGGCCGGCCGCGAAGGTGACGCCATGCTGCTCGGCAATGCCCACGTCGTAGGTGCGCTCGGGGAATTCTTTCCCGAACAGGTCGAGCCCCGTGCCGGACGGCATCGCCGCGCTGATCGCCACGATGCGGTCGTCCTCCCGCGCCTCGCGGATCAGGCCTTGCGCGAACACCTTGGTGTAGGAGGGCGCGTTGGTCTTGGCCTTGGCCTGTTCGCCGGTGATGACATTGAACTTGGAGACGCCGTGATATTTGTCGGCAGAGGCCTCGGCCGGGCCGTAGCCGTGCCCCTTCTTGGTGCGCATATGAATGATGACCGGGCCGTTGCGTGCGTCGCGCACGTTCTCCAGCACCGGGAGCATGTGGTCGATGTTATGGCCGTCGATCGGGCCGATGTAGTAAAAGCCGAGCTCCTCGAAGAGCGTCCCGCCGGTAACCATGCCGCGCGCGAACTCCTCCGCGCGGTTGGCGCCGATCTCCAGCGCCTTCGGCAGGCGCCGGGCGAGCTGCCTGCCGATCTCGCGCAGCGACCTGTAGGTCTTGCCCGAAAACAGGCGTGCCAGATAGGCGGCCATGGCGCCGACCGGCGGCGCGATCGACATGTCGTTGTCGTTGAGGATGACGATCAGGCGGGAATGCATGGCGCCGGCATTGTTGAGCGCCTCGTAGGCCATGCCGGCGGACATCGCACCGTCGCCGATCACCGCAATCACATTGTTGTTCCGGCCCTGCAGGTCGCGCGCGACGGCCATGCCGAGGCCGGAGGAGATCGAGGTCGACGAATGCGCCGCGCCGAACGGGTCGTATTCACTTTCCGCCCGCTTGGTGAAGCCCGAAAGGCCACCGCCCTGGCGGATCGTGCGAATGCGCTCGCGCCTCCCGGTCAGAATCTTGTGGGGATAGGCCTGATGCCCGACGTCCCAGATCAGGCGATCGCGGGGCGTGTCGAAGACGTAGTGAAGGGCGACGGTGAGCTCCACCACGCCGAGACCGGCGCCCAGATGCCCTCCGGTGACCGAGACGGCGTCAACCATCTCGGAGCGGAGCTCGTCGGCAAGTTGCCTCAGCTGGCTTTTGTCGAGCTGCCGAAGGTCTTCAGGCGTTTTTACCTTATCGAGCAAAGGTGTTTCGACCGGCATGACGCAATACGCCTCCCTGAATGAGTGGGGAGATTGTGTTGAATTTAGAAGCTTTCTAGCAATTTACAGCATCTTTCAACGCAATCCGCAAAGTGCGGTTTCGCCACACCTTTAATGAATCCCACACGCCGCCACTCTCAAGTCGGCGGCCATCAGGCAGGTAAGACAGTACCGTGAGCTATCCGTTAAGCCGTTTCATCATGCCCTCGGGATAGCGGTCGCCCGCCGTCATACCGGCCGGGAATGCGGCTGAAATGCGGCTGAGCTCCTCCGCGTCAAGGCGGATATCCAGTGCCGCGGCGTTCTCCTCGAGATAGCCTCGATGCTTGGTGCCGGGGATCGGAACGATGTCATCGCCTTGGGCGGCCACCCAGGCGATGGCCACCTGCGCCGGCGTGCAGGCCTTCTCGGCGGAGATCTCCAGCAGCTTCGCGGCAATGCGGGCGTTCTGCTCGCGGTTCTCCCGCGTGAAGCGCGGGTGGCGGCGCCTGGTGTCGCCTTCCATGAACTCGCTCTCGGTATCGACCGTGCCGGTGAGGAAGCCCCGCCCGAGCGGGCTGTAGGCGACGAAGCCGATGCCGAGCTCGCGCACCGTCGGCAGCACCTCCGCCTCCGGATCGCGCGTCCACAGCGAATATTCAGTCTGCAGCGCTGCGATCGGATGCACCTTGTGTGCGCGGCGGATTGTTGCCGGGGCAGCCTCCGAGAGGCCCAGGTAGCGGACCTTCCCGGCTGTAACCAGCTCAGCCATGGCGCCGACCGTATCCTCGATCGGCGTGTCGGGGTCGACGCGGTGCTGGTAGTAGAGGTCGATCATTTCGACGCCGAGCCGCTTGAGGCTCGCATCGCACGCCTGCTTCACGTAGTCCGGCTTGCCGGAGATGTGGCGCTGGCCGTCCGCGTCGACGTAATTGGCGAACTTGGTGGCAAGCACCGCCTTGTCGCGCCGGCCCTTCAGAGCACGGCCAACGAGCTGTTCGTTGTGACCGTTCCCGTAAATATCGGCGGTGTCGATGAAGGTGACGCCGATCTCGAGCGCGCGGCGGATGGTGTCGATCGCTTCGTCCTCGTCCACCTTGCCGTAGGTGCCCGACATGCCCATGCAGCCGAGGCCGATGGCGGAGACCGTCAGGCCGTTGGTTCCAAGCGTGCGCTGTTGCATCGTCTCTCCTCGGAGCGACGCCCGTTCATAGTGCGGCGCTCTTGCAGTTGATGTCCCGGATTCCTCACTTGCCGCTGTCGAACGGCTCCGTGCCGACGGCCTCGCCCTCGGCGGTGCGGATTTTCTCCACCCGCTCCTCGGCCTGCGCCAGCAGCGTCTCGCAACGCTTCTTCAGCGCCTCGCCGCGCTCGTAGATGGCGATCGATTCCTCCAGCGGCACGTCGCCCCGCTCGAGCTTCGCGACGATCTCCTCAAGCTCCTTCAGAGCTGTCTCGAAGCTCAGCGAGCTTACGTCGGGCAGGGTGTCGTCAGCCAAGAGCAACTCCTCACGCCGTCATCAGGCGGCGGACATGGGCGGCGGCCGACTCGGCCAGACCGCGCAGATCATAGCCACCTTCCAGTAGCGCGACGACCCGTCCGCTAGCGGAATGGTCTGCGATGTCCATCAGCTCGCCGGTGGCCCAATCGAAATCCGCCGCGTCGAGATTGATCTCCGCCAGCGGATCGCGGCGGTGCGCGTCGAAGCCAGCGGAGATGATGATGAGATCGGGCCCGAACGAGCGGAGCGCCGGCAGGATGCGTTCGCGGAACGCCTCCTTGAAATGCTGCGCACCATCGCCGGGCGAAAGCGGCGCGTTGACGATGTTGCCGGCGCCCGTCTCCGACAGTGAGCCGGTGCCGGGGAAAAGCGGCATCTGGTGCGTCGAGGCGTAGAGCACCGACGGGTCCGACCAGAAGATGTCCTGCGTGCCGTTGCCGTGATGCACGTCCCAGTCGACGATGGCGATCCTGTCCATGCCGTATTTCTTCTGCGCGTGGCGCGCGGCGATTGCCGCCGTGTCGAACAGGCAGAAGCCCATGGCACGCTGTTTTTCGGCGTGGTGGCCGGGCGGGCGGATGGCGCAGAAAGCGTTGGCAGCCTTACCCTCGGCGACTGCGTCCACCGCGTAGAGCGCCGCTCCGATCGCCCGCATTGCGGCTTCCCAGGAGCCGGGCGAAAGGGTGGTGTCCATGTCGACGCGGGCAAAGCCTTCGCTCGGCACGGCCTTGCGGATCGTCTCCACGTAGGATTCGGGATGGCAGAGGAGGGCGGATTCAGGCCCGCCAAGCGGTGCTTCGATCCTTTGCAGGGCGGCGAAATCCGGGTTGTCCAGCGCCGCGTGGAGCGCCTTCAGCCGGTCGCTCCGCTCAGGATGCCCGACCGGGGTGACATGCTCGAGAAATGCCGCGTGGTGCAGAAGAAGGGTCGTCACATGCTGGTCCGCCATTGTGGGGTGCCATCTGGACGTTCAGGCGGTGCATCGTCAATCCCGCATGTCCGGCAACGTAGCGCAGCCGGCTCGGCGAACAAAAGCGGCGGCCCTTTCGGACCGCCGGAATGGACAAAGACATATAATGTCCGCCTAGTTTGTTTTTGCCTCGGTGATCTCGAAAGCGAAGCTGAACCGCGGCAAGTCCTCGCCCGGGTGGTCTTCCGCGTAGGTCAGCTGAGGCAGGCGGAAATTGTTTGGCCGTCCCTCCTTCCCCTTGTAGACGGCGGGATAGAGGTCGATGAAGTGCCAGCCAGGCTCGCCCGTCGCCTGCATGGGGATGTCGACCGAGCCCTGGCTGTTGAAGCCGCAGGCATAGCCGACATAGGCGTTGTCGTAGACGACCGCGTAGATGTTGGCCGTCTCCGTCCAGCCCACCCCTTTGAGGTGGATGGTGAACGGCGTTCCCGCCGGTCCACTGCTGACGCTGAGCGCCGCGGCAGACGGTGCGATCCAGACATTGCCGGTCTTATCCATTCCGCCGGCATCAACCCTCACATGATGCACTCCGCCAAGATCGTCCGGCGCATCGAAGCTGAACATGAGCTTGCCCGACGCGTCGGCCGATGCTTCGCTGATCACCCGCTCGCTTTCCTCCCAACCACTGCCGCTGACGCGGTTGCCGGTGACCGTCGCCCAATTGAGTTGATAGGCCTTTCCGGGCTCGAAGCCCTCGCCGGCGATGGTGAGCGTGCCGCCAACCGTCGCGAATGCCGGCTCGGCGACGAGCTCGCCCTGCGCAGGCAGCCGCTTCACGCTGGGCTGCGCCTGCATCTCAGGCGCCGGCGGCAGGACCGGGTCGCCCTCCGTGATGGTGAACGGAATGGCGAAGGTCGGACGGTCGGGCTCGGGCGATTGCTGCATGTTGCGGTAGGGGAAGGTGAAGTCCCCGTGCAGCACCTCAATCACGTGCGTGCCCGGCTGCCCCGCAGCGGGAATGGTGAAGTGTGCCGAGCCGTTGGTCCGCACCGACGACATCCAGCCGGTGTATTTGTTGTCGTAGAGGAGCAGCCAGCTGTTCTGCAGCTGTTGCCGCCCGATCCCCTTCACGTCGACGGTGATCGGCGTGCCGACCGGGCCACTGGCTGGCGAGATGTCGACCGTCATATCGACGTAGAAGGCGGCCTGTATGAAAACGCGGTCAGCGTCCTGCACCGTGACGTCGTGGTAGAAGCCGAAATCGTCCGGTGCGTCGAATGACGCGGTGAACCCGCCCGCAGCGTCCGTGGTCACCTGCGCGATGACGTAGCCGACGGGCGTGTATTCGCGGCCGTGATACTCCTCCGCACGGACATCCCACCTGGCTGTCGAGGTGCGCCAGACGAGATCGAACGTCTTGCCGGCCGGGAGCCCCGTGCCCGTCACTGTCACCGGCGTGCCGATCGGCCCCTTCTGCGGCTCCAGCGCCAGATGGCCGACGAAGCCGCCGGACGGCTCGACCAGCGCCGCCTCCGGACCGAGGGAGGCGACAGTGCTTGCCGCCTCCGCCGCCGAAGCGATCATAATGGCCGCGGCGGCAAGAACGAGATGACGCAATCCGAACTGGACCGTCATTTTTCTGCCCTCCCTATTTGGTGTACGTCACCTCCCCGGGGATGATCGTCAGCTTCGACGGTTCGACGTTGAACGGCTCCCATTCATGGGACTGGCCATCATTGTCGACGGCAACGACCTTGTAGCCCACCGTTCCGGTGGGATAGTCGACAGGAACGCGCCACGAGGTGGCCCAGAACGCGTCGGTGTGCTTGCCGCGCGGATGCTGGCCGAAATCCATGGCAATCTCCTGCCCATCGCTAAGAACGACGGCCAGACTCTTGATGCCGGAGTTGTCGACATTGTCGCCGTTCTCATTGAGAACACGAACGCGCCACACCACGCTCTCCTGGTGCTTGTATTCGCTGGTGAGCACGCAACTCGGCCCGGTGGCGCCGTCCTGCGTGTGGCCGCGAACCATGTCGCCTTCGAAGAAGAGCGCGGCGGCCTGTGCGCCGCCCCCGAGGCAGAGCGCGCCGCCCAAGATTGCGACAGCCGATACGATGGGTAAGGTCCTCATGTAACTCCTCCTTCGCGTGACGCCTTTTCCTGGCCTGATGCCAAGATTGGCTAATTAAAAACATACCGCACTGCAGCAAATGCGTCCTTGACGCGAATCAATCGCCCGCGGCCGCCTTCACCTTGAGTTCCGCAAGCCAAGCGTTTGGATCGGCGAACAAATCCGGATCCGCCGGCCGGACGAACTCCTTCGGCAGGGTGTGGGCGATGCCCTGATGACAGTCGATGCAGGTCATGTTGCCGGCCCTCAGCGCCTGCTTGTGGTGGCGCGCGGCGCCCCCAAACTCCTCGCTGGTGTCGGTCCAGACGTTCTGGTGGCAGTTGCGGCACTCGCGCGAGTCATTGGCCTTCAGCGTCTCCCACACCGACAGAGCCATCTCCAGCCGATGCGCCTCGTACTTCTCCGGCGTGTCGATCTTGCCGGTGAAGTGGAAAAACAGATCCTTGGTGGCGACGATCTTGGCGCCGATCTTACGAAAGAACTCATGCGGCACATGGCAGTCGGTGCAGACGGCACGCGTGCCGGTGCGGTTTACGAAGTGTATCGTCTTCTGCAGGTCGACATAGGAGTGGTCGCGCATCTCGTGACAGGAGATGCAGAATTGCTCGGTGCTTGTCATTGCCAGCGCCCAGTGGACGCCACCGAGAAAGATGGCGCCGCCGAAGAAGCCGACGATCAAAAGCACCGCGAGCGGAATGCTCGTGCTTGGCTTCCACAGGAAACGCCATAGCTTCGAGATGACACTTCGCCTGGAGTTTCCTTCCTCGGAATCAGCCATGCCCACCCCCCGCGAGTGACAGCCCACGGGCTGCCTTAGTTGCCCGGCGGCTCTCCAATGATCCGCTGAGATGCTTCAACGCGATGCGCCACCGTCTTCTGGTAAACGCCGCCGAACATTGTCTGTTTCTCCCAGCGGAACGCCGCAGCGTTGCTGGCGAATTCTTTCACCTCGTGATGCCAGAGGCTCTCCGCGAACGGTTCCAGGCGGTCGAACAGCCGGCGGAACACGCCTCGCAACGGGTGCCGGGGAGCGGGCTCGTGATAGTCGACGAAAACCGCCCTCCCGCCCGGTCTGACGCGCGTGAGAAGCGTGTCGACGACGGCATGCTTTCGCTCGTCAGGGATCTCGTGGAGGAGGAAGAAGCAGTTGACCACGTCGTAGATATCCCCGCCCGGCTCTGCAGCGTCGGCCACGCGAACGCGCGCGTTGCGAAAGCTGCGCAGCTTGCGGCGGCACAACGCCGCCTGGAGCGGCACCAGATCCACCACGTCGAGCCGGCCAGTCGGACCCAGCTTGCGGGCGAGCTCAGGGATGAGGCAGCCGTAGACATGTGCTGCTTGCAGCACGCTGTGCCCTGGCTCGACCTCCGACAGGGCAGCGCGACGGAGCCGCCGGTGATTGCCCATCAAAATGGCGGTTACGACGACGTTGTGGTCGAGCAGGCAGGCGTTCCGCCGATTGAGATAGGCCCAGCTGTAAAATGAGGTGAGGTAGGCGGGGATCGAAGCTTGCCTTGGGCGCAAGGGCGGCGTCGCATCGATCGTCCGATCCGTCCCGTCAACCGCGGACAATCCTACCTCTGACAAAGTCATCAGTTGCCCCCAAAAACAACCGATACATGAAAGCTAGAGACGAATGTTGATGCAGGTCAATACATTCGCCCCGTTTCGTGCCGGTCAGCGCGATTTCGGGCCGTAGAGGGATCGTGCGCGATCCTCGAACGCCGCGAGGATTGCTTCGACGCTGCGGGCTGCCGCCGTGCCGAAGACGGCACGCAGCACGGGCGCGCGCAGCTCGAGCTCTCCGGAGAGTCGCACTTCGCATCGCCCGTGAGGCAACGCTGCGAAATGCCAGATCAGCTCGAACGTCTCAAACGGGCCGCCGATCGACGTGACGTGGATCTCCTCGGGCCGGCGGAGCACGGTCTTTGAGCTGAATTGCTGCGTGACCGGCCCGATGCCGATGACCTGGTCGGTGTAGTAGGTGTCGCCGTCGCGTCGCAGGATGGTGGCGGAGAGCCACCACGGCAGGAATTCAGGGTAGCGCTCGACGTCCGCAGCAATGTCGAAGAGTTGCTCAGCCTGATATGGCAGCACGCGGGAGACCCTGAGGTGGGGCATTTTGGGCGCTTGGCGTTGCTCGCGTTGCGTATGACGAGGAGCTTCGACGGAGCGTCGAGCGATCGCAAGACGAAACTGCATGGGATTGGCCAGCGCCATCGGCGCGTCTCTCAAGGCGAGGCGGTGGCTGCGAGCAGCCTCTCGATCTTCATTCGTGCGCTGGTGTCATCTTCGTTGTAGCCAACGGAATCGACGTAGCTCCCGTTGGCGTCGAAGAGCATGGCCGACGCGGTGTGATCCATGGTGTAGCCGCCGTCGTCCAGCGGAACCTTGGCGTAGTAGATGTGATAGGCTTTGGCGGCGCGTTCGATCGCCGGCTGCGGGCCGGTCAGCCCGATGAAATCGTCGCGGAACGCGGAGACGTAATCCTTCAAGATGGGGACGGTGTCGCGTTCCGGATCAACGGTTATGAAGACCACTTTGAGCGGCGCTGCCGCCTCGCCGAGGTCGTCGACGATGCTGGCCAGCTGGAAGAGCGTCGTTGGACACAAGTCCGGGCAGAGGGTGAAGCCGAAATAGATGATGTGCGGGTGCCCGAGCAGGTCGTCGCGTGTGAAACGCTTCCCATCCTGATCGACAAGCTCGAACGGCCCGCCAACTTCGGTGACATTGTTTGCGATCCACCGCTCCAGCTGCGGCTTCCACAAGATCAGGGCGCCACCGATTGCGAGCGAGAGGGCAACCGCCGCGTAGACGACAATTCGCAGCGTGCGATCTGTACGGGAAGGCCCGGCCGGGTTTGTCATCCGGCTGTCCCAGGCATTGTCGAATAAGGAAGGGTACGCTCGTGAAAGGTCATGCCGACATCCGTCGAGCGTTGGAGTGACCGCTCGGTGAAAGGACAGTTATCCGCTTAGTAGCCGCATGGTGCAAGAAAACGCGATGGCTCATCGCCGCATGCCGAGGGCGGCAGCGAAAACGGCCGGTGCGCCACCGCGGTCACTGTTGAGATTCGGGCGGTAAAGATGGAAGATGCGATGGCTCAGATCGGGCTTCGGGGAGCGGTGGGCTGAACAGGTCGCCCGTCCCTGAAGAGGCGACGGCATCGCCGGAACACTCAGCCGCGTGAGAGCCGGCACTGTCGATGTGGCGTTTTTTGCGGTCAGGCTGATCGTCAGCTCGGAGGCGCCCGCGCATGGCCATAGCGCGATGGGGAACCGACAAGCGCCGTATGATGCGCCGGCTCCTGCCGGCGGGCATCGTCGCGCTGCTGCTGGTCGGTGTGGGAGCCTCTTTCTTCGCAGATCGTATGCCGGTGCCGCGATGGCTCACACACGGCGCCAGGCTGGTCTCCGTCACCAATCCGTTCGCCCTCGCGACCGGCCCGGGGGCCACGAGCGCGGCGGCTTACATGACGATCGAGAACAGCGGTGGCGAAGCGGACAGACTCCTGTCCGCCACAGTGGAGGTCGCCGGCAGCGTCGCACTCGAGGAGGCGACGGCGGTGGAAGGCGTGACGAAGGCGCGGGCTTTGGAGGATGGGCTCGAAATCCCCGCCAACACCACCGTGACGCTGCGGCCGGGGTCATACCGGCTGATGTTCCTCGATCTGAAACAGCCGTTGACCGAGGGAGAGGACTTCGCCGGCACGCTTACCTTCGAGAAGGCCGGAACGGTCGACGTCACCTACGCGGTCGGGGCTTACGTGGCGCCGATCGGCGGCGCATTCGATCTGATCGACACGGATGGAGCGTCCTTCTCCAGCGACGCGCTGGCGGGGAAGCCATTCGCCATCTTCTTCGGCTACACGCATTGTCCCGACGTCTGTCCGGCAACCCTATTCGAGATGTCGGAGGCTCTGAAGGAACTGGGGCCGAGCGCTGACAGGCTGAATGTCGTCTTCGTCAGCATCGATCCCGAGCGGGACACGCCGCCGCTTCTGAAGAGCTATCTCAGCGCCTTCGACGAGCGCATTATCGGGCTGACGGGCACGCCGGAGAGCATTGCGGCGGCCGCGAAAGCGTTTCGCGCCTTCTACGACAAAGTCCCGGCAGACGACGGCGATTACACGATGAATCACAGTGCTGCCGTGCTCCTGATGGATGCGGACGGCCGCTACGTCGGCACGATCGACTACGATTCCGACGCGGAAACGCGGCTCGCCAAGCTGCGGCGCCTGGTGGATTTGCACGGACGGCGAAGCCCGTGATCTATCCTTTGTGAGCCCCCTCACAACGCGCCCGCCGGTCCTCCGGCATGGTCTCCTCATCGAAGGCGGACGAAGCCTTCGGCCAAACCGAACCCGGAAGACAACGCTTCGAAGGAGACCGACATGACCAAGCTTCGCACCGCCATCGCCGCCGGCATCATCCTGGCCGCCGCCGCCATCTCCACCGCCCCGGCCTTCGCCTACACCTGCTACTACGAGTATTACTGGGATGCGTGGGGCAACTACGTCTACGGCTACGTCTGCTACTGATCGGCAGACCGGCTGGTCCCAGCCACCTCCTCAGACCTCCCCGGAAAAGCGGTCCTCCCAGGGCCGCTTTTTCGTTGAACTCACCGCTTGTCGAAACCGCGCTCGGCGGCCGCCCGGCGCAGCCGGTCGTTGATCGCCTCGCCGAGTCCGTCCGAAGGAATCGGAGCGACAGCGATGCCGGCGGCACCGCTCGTATCGAGCTCCGCCAGATCCGCGAAGAAGCCCGCCGCGGCCTCGACGAGATCGCCGGATGGGCTGAGGTTGCGCACCGCCTTCGCGTATTCGGCGCCGGCGATCATCGCGTCGCCGAAGGCGAGAAGCGCCTCGTCCGGCGCAACGGAGGTGACGTTGAGGCGCACGGGAAGACGCGGCGCGTAGTGGCTGGCGAGCATGCCGGGCGCCGATACCGGGTCGCCGGCCGTCGCACGCTCCAGCCTGAGGCCGAGCACCGCTTCGATCGCTCCGGCAGGCACGCCGCCGGGGCGCAGCAGGCGTGGCCGGTCGCCGGCCAGCGATACGATGGTGGATTCCAGCCCGACAGCGCACGGCCCAGCATCGAGGACAAGCGCCACGGCGTCGCCGAGCTGCTCGATGACATGCTCGGCCCGCGTCGGACTGATGCGGCCGGAAAGATTGGCGCTCGGTGCGGCGAGCGCGCCGCCGAACGTGGCGATGACTGCCTGCGCCGTGCCGCGCGGCGCGCGCAACGCGACCGTCGGGAGGCCGGCGGTCACCAGCGCATGCACCGGCGCGCCTTTCGCAAGCGGCACGACAAGCGACAGCGGCCCCGGCCAGAATTTCTCCGCAAGCCGCTCGGCCTGCGCGTCGAACGCACCGTAGCGCCGCGCCATGTCAAGGCTCTTGACGTGGCAGATCAGCGGGTTGAAGCGCGGCCGGCCCTTCGCCGCAAAAATGCGCGCCACCGCCTCTCCGTTCGCAGCGTCGGCGGCGAGGCCGTAGACCGTCTCCGTCGGCAGCGCCACAAGCTCGCCGGCCTTGAGCACGGCCGCTGCCTCCGCTGCGGCTTTGGCGAGGTTGCTTTGGGTGACGATCAGACGGCGCAAATTGGGCGCTCCTCATTGATGGGCGCCGAGGTCTTCGCCTGCGGCCGCGCCAGGATCAAGCCCGGCCTCTAGAGGCGGGGATGACAGACACGGAAGGGAGGGCGCATAAAGGCCGGCGAGGAGACGTCCAATGTATCGCGCGCCCGTATCGGAGATCGCCTTCCAGCTGAAGCACGTTGCCGGGCTCGGCGACGCCCTGGAGGCAGGTGTTTTTCCCGACCTCGCCGAAGACGTGGTCGACGCCGTGCTTGCCGAGGCCGGCCGTTTCGCCTCCGAGGAGATGGCGCCGCTCAACACGGTCGGCGACCGGGAGGGTGTGCGCCTGGAAAACGGCGTCGTCACCACCGCTGCCGGGCTGGCGTGAGACCTACGCGGCATGGTGCGCCGGCGGCTGGAATGGCATCGCCGCGCCGGAGGAGGCGGGCGGGCAGGGCCTGCCGCTCACGCTCTCCGCAGCCACGCAGGAGATGTGGAACGGCGCGGCCATGGCCTTTGCGCTCTGTCCGATGTTGACGATGGGCGCCATCGAGGCGCTGGGTCGCCACGGCACCGAGACGCTGAAGGCCCGTTACCTGCCGCGCATCGTCTCCGGCGAGTGGACGGCGACCATGAACCTGACGGAGCCCCACGCCGGCTCGGATGTCGGTGCGCTGCGCACCCGCGCCGAGCCGCGCGGCGACGGCAGCTATCGCCTCTTCGGCCAGAAGATCTTCATAACCTACGGCGAGCACGACCTGACGGAGAACATCGTCCACATGGTGCTGGCGCGCCTGCCCGGCGCGCCCGCCGGATCGAAGGGTATCTCGCTCTTCCTGGTGCCGAAGTTCCTGGCCGGCGAGGACGGATCGATCGGCCCGCGCAACGACGTCTTCTGCGCCAGCCTGGAACGCAAGCTGGGGATCCACGCGTCGCCCACCTGCACGATGCTCTATGGCGACGGGAAGTTCGGCGACGAGCCTGGCGCCATCGGATGGTTGATCGGCGAGGAGAACCGCGGGCTCGCGGCGATGTTCACCATGATGAACAACGCCCGGCTCATGGTCGGCATCGAAGGTGTCGGGCTGGCCGAAAACGCGCTGCAGCAGGCCGTCGGCTATGCGCTGGAGCGCCGCCAAGGCCGCGCCCCGGGCGCCAGTGGCGGCGAGATGAGCCCCATCGCCGAACATCCTGATATCAGGCGCATGCTGCTGGAGATGCGGGCGCTGACCGGCGCCGCGCGCGCCATCTGCTACACGGCCGCGCTGGCGTCGGATATTGGCACGCGTGCGGACCAGGCAGGTGGCGAGATACTTGGCCGCACCGCCGCCGACTGGCAGGCCCGCGCGGAGCTGCTGACGCCGGTTGCGAAAGCCTTCTCCACCGACATGGGTTTCCACGCCGCCTCGCTGAACGTGCAGGTGCATGGCGGCATGGGCTACATTGAGGAGACCGGCGCGGCGCAGACGCTGCGCGACGCGCGCATCGCGCAGATCTACGAAGGCACCAACGGCATCCAGGCGATCGATCTCGTCACACGCAAGCTGCCGCGCGGCGACGGCGCCGTGCTGCGCGACTATGTCGCCGAGCTGCGCGATATCGCCGAGAAGGCGCGCGCGGTGAACCGGCCCGATTTCGGCGAGATGGGCAATCGCGTCGGCGCCGCGCTCGACGAATTGGAGGCGGCGAGCGCGCATCTCCTGTCGCTCATCGGCGAAGGCAAGCAGGCGGAGGCGCTCGCCGGTGCGACGCCTTACCTGCGGCTTTTCGGCCTTGCCGCCGGTGGCGCCTATCTGGCGAAGGGGGCGCTGGCCGGCATGGCGGATTCCACGCCGCAGGCGGCGGCGCGCATCGCCACGGCGCGCTTCATGGCCGAGCAGCTGCTGCCGGAGACGGCATCGCTCCGCGCAGCGATCGTGGAAGACGCGGAGTCAATTCTTGCCGCCGACCCGGCGACTTGGGTGGAGGGGTGATGGCGGTAGAGAAGCCTAATCTCCCCAGGGGTTACGCGCTGTGCTGGGCGGCGCTTCCTTTCAACTCGCCGGAGGCCGATTACGATGAGTGAGGCAATATGACGGAAGGTGTCGACATCAGCCGCGATGGTGCGGTCCAAATCATCCGCTTCGCGCGGGTGGAGAAGAAGAACGCCATCACCTCGGCGATGTATGGCGCCATGACCGAGGCGCTGGAGGCGGCGAACCGGAGCGACGAGATCGCCGTCACCGTCTTCCTCGGCGCGCCGGAGGTGTTCTGCGCCGGTAACGACATCGCCGATTTCATCAAGGCGGCGAGCGGCGGCGGCGCCGGGGTCGCGATGCGCTTCATCAGGACGCTTGCCGCTGCGGACCGCCCGGTGATGGCGGGCGTCGACGGTGTGGCGGTCGGCATCGGCACGACGCTGCTTCTGCATTGCGACTACGTGCTGGCGACGCGGCGCGCGATGATGCGCACGCCGTTTACGGCGCTCGGGCTGGTGCCGGAGGCGGCGTCGAGCCTGATCGCTCCGCGGCTGATGGGCCAGCGCCGCGCCTTCGAGATGCTGGTCATGGGGCGTGGTCTGGACGCCGAGGCCGGCAAGGCGGCAGGGCTTATCAACGCCATCGTCGAGCCTGAGGCGCTGGAGGGGGAGGTGCTCGCCGCGGCGCAGGCGCTCGCCAAGATGCCGCGCGAAGCGGTGCTCGCCTCGCGGCGGCTGATGAAGGGCGACGTGGACGCCATCGTGGCGCAGATCGACAAGGAATCGGCGATGTTTACCGAGCGGCTGAAATCGCCGGAGGCGCAAGCGGCGTTTGCTGCGTTCATGGGCAAGGGCAAGGGGTGAAACGGAAATGAGCCTTGCGGGAAAGACCCTCTTCGTCACCGGCGCGTCGCGCGGGATCGGGCTGGCGATTGCGCTGCGGGCGGCGAAGGACGGGGCCAATGTCGCCATCGCCGCCAAGACGACCGAGCCGCATCCGAAGCTGGAGGGCACCATCTTCACCGCGGCGGAGGCGATCGACAAGGCGGGCGGCAAGGCGCTGCCCATCGCCGTCGACATCCGCGACGAGGAGGCGGTGAAGAACGCCATCGCTGCGACGGCGGAGACATTCGGCGGCATCGACATCGTGGTGAACAACGCCTCGGCGATCAGCCTCACGCCGACGCCGTCGACCGAGATGAAGCGCTACGACCTGATGCATCAGATCAACACGCGCGGCACCTACATGGTGACGAAATACGCGCTGCCGTTCTTGGCGAAGGCGGAGAACCCGCACGTGCTGATGCTCTCGCCGCCGCTCGACATGCAGGAGAAATGGTTCGCGCCGCACCTCGCCTATACGATGGCGAAGTTCGGCATGAGCATGTGCGTGCTGGGTTTCGCCGGCGAATTCCGCTCGCGCGGCATCGCCGTCAACGCGCTGTGGCCGCGCACCACCATCGCTACCGCGGCGATCCAGAACCTGCTCGGCGGCGACGCCATCATGCGCGCCTCGCGCACCCCGGAGATTCTGGCCGACGCGGCCTGGCTGATCTTCAACAAGCCGAGCGCGGGAGTTTTCGGGGAATTTTCTGATCGACGACACGTTCCTTGAGTCGGAGGGCGTGACGGACCTGGAGAAGTATCGGGTCGACCCGAGCGTGGCGTTGCAGCCGGATTTCTTCGTGCCGGAGGGGGAGCGCGGTTAGCGCTGATGCGGTGGTTGAGAAGAGGGCGAACATAGACCTGCCGTTTTGACTATTCCAATGAGTGAGACTTTCCGATGAAGCTCGATCGCTTTCCAAAACATCAGCTCACCTTCGGCCCGACGCCGATCGAGAGGCTGGAACGCCTGTCAAAACATCTCGGCGGCAAGGTCGATATCTATGCGAAGCGCGAGGACTGCAATTCCGGTCTCGCCTTTGGCGGCAACAAGGTGCGGAAGCTGGAATATCTGGTGCCGGAGGCGCTGGCGGAGGGGTGCGATACGCTGGTGACGATCGGCGGGGTGCAGTCGAACCATACGCGGCAGGTGGCGGCGGTGGCCGCGAAGCTCGGGCTCAAGTGCCGGCTGATCCAGGAGAGCTGGGTCGATTATCACGACGCGGTCTACGACCGGGTCGGCAACATTTTGATGAGCCGCCTGATGGGCGCGCAGGTGGAGCTGGTCGAGGAGGGGTTCGGCATCGGCTTCAAGGAGAGCTGGGAGAACGCGCTGGAGGATGTGCGCCGGAGCGGCGGCAAGCCCTACGCCATTCCCGCCGGCGCCTCCGACCACAGGCTCGGCGGGCTCGGCTTCGTCGGCTTCGCCGAAGAGGTGCGGGCGCAGGAGAAGGCGCTCGGCTTCGCCTTCGACTACGTGTTCGTCTGCTCGGTGACCGGCTCCACACAGGCCGGCATGGTGGTCGGATTCGCGGCGGACGGGCGCGCCGAGCGGGTGATCGGCATCGACGGCTCGGCGAAGCCGGAGGAGACGCACGCGCAGATCCTGAGGATCGCGCAGCAGACCGCCGAGCTGGTCGAGCTTGGCCGGCCGATCGAGGCGAAGGACGTGGTGCTCGACCGCCGCTACGCCTATCCGGCCTATGGCCTGCCCTCGAAGGAGACCAATGCGGCGATCCGGCTTTCGGCGCGGCTGGAAGGCATGATGACCGACCCGGTCTACGAGGGAAAATCGATGCAGGGCATGATCGACATGATCGGCAAGGGCGAGATTCCCGCCGGCTCGAAGGTGCTCTATGCGCATCTCGGCGGCGTGCCGGCGATCAACGCCTACAGCTATCTCTACAAGAACGGCTGAGCCGGGATCGCCGGGCGAAGCGCCGGTTATCCGGCGGCCGGCGGTCGGGCATAGCCGTACCAGGCCTTCGGCGGCGCATCGTATCCGCGCCGCTTGAGGATCATGAGATATCCACCAGCGGCTCGCGATTGCGCGGATCGGCGGTGTCGATCGGCACGTCGCGATAGCTGCCCGCATCGGCGTGCCAATCGAGGATCGGGATCGCGTAGTCTATCTCGTACATCGCGGGCGGGCCTCGCATTGCGACGTGGTCATGCTGAGCTTCGAGGGCTTCCGCGTCTACATTTCCGGCGACACCGAAGACATACCAGAGATGCGCGCGCTGGGGGATATCAGCCTCTGCTCTTTATGCATGAACCTGCCGTTCACGATGGACGTGGCGCAGGCGGCATCGGCGGTGGCGGAGTTCAAGGTGCGCTACGTCTATCCCTATCATTATCGCGGCAGGGACGACGGCGCGCAGGACCCGGCGGCGTTCGCGCAGATGGTCGGCGATGCCGCCGAGGTGAAGCTGCACGACGGGTACGGCTGACCGGGCGATGCGGCTCCGCCTTTACTGGAGCATGATCTTTTCCGAAAACCGGTATCCGCTTTTCGGGATCATGCTTTAGTCAAAGCCCTTGCCGCGGACGCTCGGGCGTTTCGCCTCGCGCCACTTCTTCATCAGCGTCTCGAGCTCGCCGTCGGCTCCATCGGGGAGCGCGATGCGCGGCACGACGAGAAGGTCGCCGTGGCCGCCGGTCTTGGGCAGACCCTTGCCTTTCAGGCGCAGTGTGCGGCCGCTGGAGGAATGCGGCGGGATGGTCACCTGCACCTTGCCGGAGAGCGTCGGCACGGGAATCTTGGCGCCGAGCACCGCCTCGTCGAGGCTGACCGGCAGGTCGAGGCGGAGGTCGGCGCCTTCCACCTTGAAGAGCGGGTGCGGCACGAAGCGCACGCGCACCAGCGCGTCGCCCGGCGGGCCGCCGGCCATCGACGCCTGGCCCTGACCCTTCAGACGGATCACCTGGCCGTCGGTCACGTCTTTCGGCAGAGTTACCTGCACGGTCTTGCCGTTGGGCAGCGTCACCTTCGGCTTGCGCCCGGCGGCGATGTCCTCAAGCCGCACGCCGACATCGGC
Organism: uncultured Alphaproteobacteria bacterium; assembly: GCA_963801225.1. Classification (GTDB taxonomy): domain Bacteria; phylum Pseudomonadota; class Alphaproteobacteria; order Rhizobiales; family Afifellaceae; genus DASWJZ01. Next base: position 711,566 of record CAWDED010000006.1, on the reverse strand, counting down.
GCGGAGATCGGCGCCGGGGGCGCCGGGGGGGGCGCCTGCGCCGGCGGAGCGCGCGCCGCGTCGGCCGAAGCCGCCGAAGATGGAGCCCAGAAGATCTTCCTCCGAGCCGGCTTCCGCGTGGCGAGGCCCGCCCGGGCCGCCGGTGGTGAAGCGGAAGGTGCGCGTGCCGCCGCCGGGGCCGCCGCCGGGGCTGCCGCCGCCGCGGCCGAAGGCCGCAAAGATGTCCTCGAAGGCACTCGGGTCGACGTTCTCGAAGCCGCCGCCGGGGCCGCCCTGCGGCCCGCCCTGGAAGCCCTGAAAGCGCGGCTTGCCTTCCGCGTCGATCTCGCCGCGGTCGAACTGGCCGCGCTTGTCCTTGTCGCCGAGGATCTCGTTGGCGGAGTTGATCTCGGCGAACTTCGCCTGCGCGGTCGAATCGCCCGGATGCTGGTCGGGATGATACTGCTTCGCCAGCTTGCGATAGGCGCGCTTGATGTCGGCCGCGCTTGCGGACCGGCTTACACCCAGCACGTCATAAGGGTCGCGCATCTTGCCTCATACCTGGAATCGGATGTCCCCGCACCGATACAGATATGGTGAAAACAGGTGGAAAATGCCAGCCTAAGTGTCCGTACCGAAGCCGTCTTCGGCGATCTTGAGCACCGTGCGGGTGCCGTTGTCGCGGCAGACGGTGCCTGAATATCGGTGCACGCCGCCGACGCTGGTGACGGTGGTGGAGAAGGGGGCGCAATTGTCGGGCGCATCGTCTTTGGCGGCCGCGAGCGTGCCGGAGGAGCCGGTGCGGGCGTTGGCCCATTCCGCAGGCGCCTCGCCGCCTTCGGCCTGCCACAGCACGGCGCTGGCGGCTTGGCCGATCTTCGCCGCATCGGAATAGGCGAGCGTGGACGGCAGGGGCTGCTCCACCGCCACGGGCTGGACCACGGAGCCGGTTGTGACGGGCGCGCTTGCGCCGCCCCACAGCGAGCAGCCGGCCATGAGGAGCGGTGCGGCCGCCATCGCGGCCCACTGCCTAGCCGCGCGAGCGGTTCGGCAGGTATAGTGGTGGCTACGCAACACGATTTGTCAGGACCACGGATGAGCGACGGCAACGAAACCGCCGTAGCGGAAGATGATGGCGGGAAGTTAACGGATGGTGAATTCGCCCCCGGCGACGACCCAATTGCGCTTTTTTTGGAATGGCTTGCGGAAGCTGAAGCAAGCGAAGTGAACGACGCCGGCGCCATGGCGCTCGCCACCGTCGACGCTTCCGGCATGCCCGACGTGCGCATGGTGCTGTTCAAGGGCATCGAGCGCGGCGGCTTCGTGTTCTACACCAATCTGGAGAGCGCCAAGGGGCGGGAGCTTGCCGCCAACCCCAAGGCGGCGCTTTGCTTTCACTGGAAGTCGCTGCGGCGGCAGGTGCGGGTGCGCGGCAATGTGGAGCGCATGAGCGACGAAGAGGCGGACGCCTATTTCGCCAGCCGGCCGCGGCTGTCGCGCCTCGGCGCCTGGGCGAGCGACCAGTCGCGGCCGCTCGAAAGCCGCTTCGCGCTGGAGAAGGCGGTGGCGCGGGTGACGGCGAAATATCCGGTCGGCGATGTGCCGCGCCCGCCGCACTGGTCGGGCTTCCGTATCGTGCCCGAAGAGATCGAGCTGTGGAGCAACGGCGCCTTCCGCCTGCACGACCGCTTCCGCTACACGCGCGCCGGCGACGGCTGGAGGAAGACGCGGCTCTTTCCGTGACGGCGGAAGGCGTGCGGAGCCGGAAGAGGAACGCGCCTTGCCATTGCAGGGTGAGCGCAACGACGATCGCATGAGCCAAGGGCGCGAAAGCTTCGCGAAGGAGCGGGAGGCGATGGTGGAGCGCCAGCTCGTGCGGCGCGGCATCGCCGACGAGCGGGTACTCGACGCGTTCCGCCGCGTGCCGCGCGAGGCCTTCGTGCGTAGCGATCTTCAGCCCTTCGCCTATGACGACAACCCGCTGCCGATCGGTGAGGGGCAGACCATCTCGCAGCCCTATATCGTGGCGCTGATGACGGAGGCCGCGCGCCTTTCGCCCGAGGCGCGCGTGCTCGACGTGGGCACCGGCTCCGGCTACGCCGCGGCGATCCTGGCGGAGCTGGCGAAGGAGGTGGTGACGATCGAGCGTCACGGCGCGCTGGCCGATCGGGCGCGCGAGACGTTGAAGGGGCTCGGCTACGTCAATGTCGAGGTGCTTGAGGGCGACGGCACGCGCGGCGTTGCCGCCCACGCGCCCTACGACGCGATCCTCGTCGCCGCCGGCGCGCCGGCCGTGCCCGCCGCGCTGAAGGAGCAGCTGGCCGAAGGGGGGCGGCTGGTGATCCCGGTCGGCGCCAACGGGTATCAGGACCTGATGGTGGTTACGCGCCATGGCGATGCATACGAAGAGGAGAACCTGGGGGGAGTGAGGTTCGTGCCGCTGGTGGGGGAGGAGGGGTGGCGGTAGGACGCTGCGCGCAACCTCCCGCTCGAAGGGACGGCTATCGCATATGGTTGTCCCCACCCTCATGGTGAGGTGCTCGCGCCGAAGGCGCGAGCCTCGAACCACCATCGACGGCGGCACGGCTCCGCCACACGCAGCCAAAACAACCACCGTGCCATCGCCCTCGTCCTTCGAGGCTCGCTGCGCTCGCGCCTCAGGATGAGGGCTTCCTCCAAATGCGCTGCCTTGCCCTCAAGGGCGAGGTACAGGTGATGCCGTCGGCGTACATGCCTCATCCGTCCCGCAGCCGTTCCGGCTCGGGGGTTTGTTCCTTATCCGGCCTCCTCTTTCGAGGAGGGAGCGGGGCGCCTGAAGAGTGCCTCGCAAAGTTAATAGTGGCGCCCCTCAGGCGCCCCGCACGGCGTTTTGCGATCTCCGATTTCCACTCTCCGGCATGGGGCCGCCTCGTGCCGGCCGAAGCCAGCGGACTGCACCCCACCCTTAAGGCCGTCTCGACTAGCGGCAGACCGGTCGTCCCGGTCGGGCGGACGTATCGGGACCCCCGAGGCTCGGCCGGCCGGAACCGACCGAATCTCACCACGGGCGCCGCCCGCCCTTCCCACATGGTTCCGGTGGCCACACGGTCCCTCCGAAGAAGAGCGGTGAGCGGAGTGATAAGACGGGTTTTGAAGGGCGGGGATTAATTTTGGGCGCGAGCACGCCCTCGTCGGTTTGTCATCCCGGCCGAGCGCAGCGAGAGCAGGGACCCATGGCCACCGATCCCGCGGGAGCTCGCGTCGGCGAGCTCATCTTCGAGTCCCGTGTTCATGGGCCCCGGTCTTGCCGCTTGAGCGGCAAACCGGGGTGACAAACGAGAGGGGGTGCTCGGTCGCTGCTCGGCTCGCAGCTCTGCGTCGAGCCCCCGTGAGCCTCTGTGTTCATCGGTCCCGGTCTTGCCGCTGACGCGGCAAACCGGGATGACATACGAGAGGGGTGTGCGTGGTCGCTGCTTGCATCGCCGTGGGCCACTTCGGTCGTCAGGTCTTCAACACGACGCAGTTGCCGCCGGCATTCTTGAGCTTGTTGCAGAACGTCTCCGCTTCGTCGCGTGTCTCCACGGGCACGCGGGCGCGATAGAAGGCGCGGGTGCCGCGGCCGGGGGCGCGGCCGGAGACGATCATCGGCGGCTTGTCGGCGAGGAGGTCGGGGAAGCGCCTGCCGAGCGCGGTATAGGCGGCGATGGCCTGCGCGCGCGAAAAACTGCCGGCGACCTGCACGCCCCAGGGGGCGTGCGCTGTTTCGATGTCGGGTGCGATCTCGGCGCCGCGTCCCTTGAGGAGCGCGGCAAGCGCGAGGCAATCCTTCGCGTCTTCCGGCTCGGGGGGAGGGGCCGGCTCGCTCTCCGGATCGGCCCAGGTCTCCGCGCTGAGGCCGGTGATGGTGAGCACGAAGTCGCGCGTCTCGAAGGGAAGCGTGGCGCTTGTCGGCGAGCCAGTTGCCGACGCGATCGGGACCGGCATTGTAGGCCGCGGCGGCGAGGCCGAGATTGCCGAAGCGCTGGTTGAGGTCGGCGAGATAGCTGGCCGAGGCGGGGATGGCGAGGCGTGCGTCGAAGGGATCGGTCAGGCCGCGCTCGGCGGCGGTGCCCGGCATGAACTGCGCGATGCCCTGCGCGCCCTTCGGGCTGACGGCATCGGAGCGGAAGCGGCTCTCCTTCCAGATCAGCCGCGTGAAGAAGCCGACCGGCAGGTCATGGTCGGCCGCGGAGGTCTCGATGAGGTCACAGAGGGTCTCCTGGGTGGCTTCGGCGTCCTCGGCCGCAGTCTCGGCGGCGGCGTCCTGCGTCGCGGCCTCGACGTCGGCGGTAGCGTCTCGCTCGGGCGCGGGAGAGGGCGCGACCTCCGCCGATCCGGCAGCGGAGGCGAGAAGCGTCGCCAGCGCGCATGCGCCGCCGAGAAGCACGAGCCGCCGGGGGCTTAGAAGAGGCATGCCGATATACGAAGCGCGCTTCGCGGCATTACCATGGCCGGGCTTCGCCAGCGTCCGTGGCATCGATGGCGCGATGAGGCTGTGGCCTTCCCCCCTCCCTAGCCCTCCCCCGCAAGGGGGGAGGGGACAGGGTGTAGCCGCTTCAGCGGCTACAAGCTCACCCACTTGCCGTTGGCGTTGCTTGATTTGAGGCAAGCCTCGATGAAGGCGATGCCTTTCACGCCGTCCTCCACGGTGGGATAGATCACCTCCTGCGGCGGGCTTTTCGCCGGAGCGGGCGGCGAGGATGGCCCTGGCGGCTTCGGAGTAGATGTTGGCGAAGCCTTCCAGGTAGCCCTCCGGGTGGCCGGGGGGGACGCGGGTGAGGCGGCCGGCGGCGGGGCCGGAGCCGGCGCCGCCGCGGGTGATGAGGCGCTTCTGCTTCGCCGAAGGGCGTGAACCAGAGATAGTTCGGGTCCTCCTGCCGCCATTCCAGGCCGCCCTTGGTGCCGTAGACGCGGAGCGTCAGGCCGTTCTCGTTGCCCGGCGCCACCTGGCTCGCCCACAGCATGCCGCGCGCGCCGTTGGCGTAGCGCAGCATCACGTGGACGTTGTCGTCGAGCTTGCGGCCTTCCACGAAGGTGGTGAGGTCGGCCGACACGCTCTCCGGGTCGAGGCCGGAGACGAAGGCGGAAAGGTTGAAGGCGTGCGTGCCGATGTCGCCGATGGCGCCGCCGCCGCCGGAGCGCGCCGGGTCGGTGCGCCATTCGGCCTGCTTCTGGCCGGTGTCTTCCAGCTTGGTGGTGAGCCAGTCCTGCACATATTCGGAGTGCACGAGGCGGATGTCGCCGAGCGCGCCTTCCGCCACCATCTGCCGCGCCTGCCGGATCATCGGATAGCCGGTGTAATTGTGGGTGAGCGCGAAGACCTTGCCGGACTGCTGCCACCAGCTCGGCGAGCTTCTTGGCGTCGCGCAGGTTGGTGGTGAGCGGCTTGTCGCAGATGACGTGGATGCCGCGCTTCAGGAAGGCGCGTGCCACGGGGAAATGCATGTGGTTGGGCGTGACGATGGCGACCGCCTCGATGCCGTCCTTCAGCCGGCCCTCGCGCCGCGCCATCTCCTCGAACGAGCCGTAGCAGCGGTCTTCGCGCAGCCCGAGCTCCAGGCCGGAGGCCTTGGCGCGCTCCGGCTCGGAGGAGAGCGCGCCGGCAACCAGCTCGTACTGGTCGTCGAGCCGCGCGGCGATGCGGTGCACGCCGCCGATGAAGGCGCCCTGTCCGCCGCCCACCATGCCGAGGCGGATGCGTCCGGAGAATTTTTCGCTGCGTCCTTCGATGGCCATGTGTTTTCTCCCCTGCGTATCGCGAACTTGCTCACACCCCTCGGCTTGTCATCCCGGCCGAGCCTAGCGAGAGCCGGGACCTATGACCACGATTGCCGGCCGGGTTTCGGGGCGCGCCCGGCTGCGAATGGCGGGCTTCAGTGGTTATGGGTCCCGGTCTTGCCGCTGGTGCGGCAAACCGGGATGACAACAGCCGAGTCATGATCCGGCCGGTCGCCTTTCGAGGCCCTCAGCCGATGCCCAGCGCTTTCCTGTTGGCGCGCATGTTGGTGGAGCCGGCGGCGAAATCGTCGAAGGCGGTCTCCGTCACGCGGATGATGTGGGCGGCGATGAAGGGCGCGCCTTCCGCCGCGCCCTGCTCGGGATGCTTGATGGCGCATTCCCATTCCAGCACCGGCCAGGAATCGTAGTCGTACTGGGCGAGCTTGGAGAAGATGGCGGAGAAATCGACCTGCCCGTCGCCGAGCGAGCGGAAGCGGCCGGCGCGGTTCACCCAGGACTGGAAGCCGGAATAGACGCCCTGCTTGCCGGTCGGGTTGAGCTCCGCGTCCTTCACGTGGAAGGCGCAGATGCGCTCGTGATAGAAGTCGATGAACTCGATGTAGTCGAGGTGCTGCAGCACGAAGTGCGACGGGTCGTAGTTGATCTGGCAGCGCGGATGGTTGTCGAGGCGCTCCAAAAACATCTCGAATGTAGCGCCGTCCATCACGTCTTCGCCCGGATGCAGCTCGAAGCCGACGTCGACGCCGGCCTTGTCGTAGGCGTCGAGGATGGGCTTCCAGCGCTTGGCGAGCTCGTCGAAGGCGGCCTCGATGAGGCCCGGCGCGCGCGGCGGCCAGGGATAGAGGTAGGGCCAGGCGAGCGCGCCGGTGAAGGAGACGCTGGCGTCCAGGCCGAGATTGCGCGAGGCCTTGGCGCCCTTCTTCATCTGGTCGACGGCCCATTTCTGCCGCGCCTTGGGATCGCCGTGCACCTCCTTGGGGGCGAAGGCGTCGAAGCCGGCATCATAGGCCGGATGCACGGCCACCAGCTGGCCCTGCAGATGCGTGGAAAGCTCGGTGATCTCCACCCCCGCCTCACGGCAGGTGCCGGCGATCTCGTCGCAATAGGTCTTCGATTCCGCGGCCTTCGCCAGGTCGAAGAGGCGGCCGTCCCAGGTCGGGGATCTGCACGCCCTCGTAGCCGAGCGACGCGGCCCATTCGGCGATCGATTTCAGCGAGTTGAACGGCGCCTTGTCGCCGGCGAACTGGGCGAGAAAGATCGCCGGTCCCTTCATCGTTTTCATATGTGTGCCTCTCCTCCCTCAGCTTCCTTATCGCGCCGAATTGCACTTAGCAGTTGTCGGCTCGGCCCGCGCGCACCCTCGATGGGCTTGGAAGCGCCGGCGCGCGACCTTTAAGCCCGCTACCATACCAACACAACCGGCCAACGAAAGCCCGGCACATCGGAATCGGCGACGGCGGATGGACACCCATTCTTAACGATAAGCACAGCTAGCGTGGCGCCAAGGGCTTCCCGCACGCGTTTTGGTGGCATTGGAAAGGAAAAGATAAAATTTGCGCATGAAGTTCAACACCGCGGGCTCAATGCCGCCCTCGACGGTCAAAACTTGCATAGCGGCATGAGCGGGTGCTGGGAGAGCGAATGTCGCTAGTTGCAATACTGGACGATCGCGCCACGAACAGGCACATCTTTTCGCGCCTGGCGGAGTTGATCGAGCCCGGGGTGACGGTGAAGTCGTTCGCCGATCCGCTGGAGGCGCTCGCCTGGCTCGCCGAGCACACGCCCGACATCGTCATCACCGACTTCAAGATGCCGGGCCTCGACGGCGCCGAATTCACCCGGCGTTTCCGCGAGCTGCCGGAATGCGGCGAGGTGCCGGTGGTCGTCATCACCGTCTATGACGAGCGGAGCTTCCGGCTGAGCGCGCTCGAGGCCGGGGCCACCGACTTCCTGCACAGCCCCGTCGACCACAGCGAGTTCGTGACGCGGGCGCGCAACCTGCTGAAGCTGCGCAAGCAGCAGCAGATGCTGCAGATGCGCGCGCACCAGCTGGAACGCGAGCTGCGGCGCAGCGAGCAGACGCGCGAGGCGGCGCTGCGCGACAGCCACGAGCGGCTGGCGCAGATCATCGACACGGTCCCGGCCATGATCAGTGCCACCGACCGCGACGGGCGCTGCATCTTCATCAACACCGCGCATGCGGAGCTCTACGGGATCGATTCCACCGAGGTGGCCGGCAAAAGCACCGCCGCCATCCTGGGGAAAGGACGCGCGGAGCGCAGCCACAAGCTCGACAAGCTGGTGCTGGAAGCGCGCCGGGCGCTGCCGAGCTACGAGGAGGAGATCGTCGACCGGGACGGCGGGCGGCGAGTGCTGCTCACGGCGAAGTCTCCGATCCGCGATCTTTCCGGCGAGATCGTCAGCGTGCTCACCACCTCGCTCGACATCTCCGACCGCAAGCGCGCCGAGCGGCATCTGCTGCACCTGGCGCATCACGATTCGCTGACCGATCTCCCCAACCGCATGCTGCTGACCCAGAAGCTCGGCATGGAGATGGACTATGCCCGCGCCACCGGCGGGAGCTTCGCGCTTCACTTCATCGACCTCGACCACTTCAAGGGGATCAACGACGTCCTCGGCCATTCGGTCGGCGACCGCCTGCTGAGCGCGCTTGGACGCGAATTGAAGCGCGGCGTGCGCGAGACCGACGTCGTAGCGCGGCTGGGCGGCGACGAGTTCGCCGTACTGCAGACGCGCATCGAAGAGCCGAGCGAGGCCGCCGAGATGGCGCAGCGCATCGTCGAAATCACCTCGCAGCCGGTCGAGATCGACGGCAAGCAGATCCAGGCGACCGGCAGCATCGGGACCACCTTGTTCCCGCTCGACGGCAACGACGCCGACGAGCTGCTCAAGAACGCCGACCTCGCCATGTATCGAGGCCAAGGCCGACGGCGGCCGCGGCTTCCGCTTCTATTCGGCCGAAATGCAGACGGAGGCGCAGCAGATCGCTACGCTCGACGCGGACCTGCGGCGCGCCGTCGAGCGCCAGGAGTTCGAGCTTCACTACCAGTCGCAGGTCGACGCCAAGACCGGGCGCATCGTCGGCGCCGAGGCGCTGGTCCGCTGGCGCACGCCGAGCGGCGAGCTCGTCCCGCCGCGCACCTTCCTGGGGCGCGCCGAGGCCAACGGCATGATCATCCCCATCAACGAATGGGTGCTGCGCCAGGCCTGCCGCGACGCGCAGAGCTGGCGGCGCGCCGGCCTGCCGCCCATCCGCATCGCCGTCAACATGTCGCCGGTGCAGTTCCGTCGGCAGAATGTCGGCACGCTGATCACCAGCACGCTCAAGGAGACGGGCCTGGAGCCGTGGCGGCTGGAGCTGGAGATCACCGAAAGCATCGTGATGGAGAACACCAAGGCGCTCATCCGCGAGCTGAAGCGCCTGCGCCGAGCTCGGCGTGCAGTTCTCCATCGACGATTTCGGGACCGGCTACTCGTCGTTCCGCTACATCAAGGCTTTCCCGATCGACCGGCTGAAGATCGACCAGTCTTTCATCGCCAACATGGATCGCAACGCCAGCGACGTCGCCATCGTGCAGGCGATCATCGGGCTGGCGAAGAACCTCAATCTCGGCGTCATCGCGGAGGGCGTGGAGACCGAAGAGCAGAGGCGCTGGCTGGCGGCCGAAGGCTGCGACGAGGCGCAGGGCTTCTTCTTCAGCCGCCCGCTGCCGGTGGCGGAATTCGCCGAGTTGCTGCGCGCCGAAAACCCCATCGCCCAGTCGGCCTGAGGGCGAGAGCGATGCCGGAGCCCACTGCACGTCACCCTGCCGGAATCCACGCCGCGATGCGCTTCGTCGCGAGCCGCTTCCGCGACAGGCCGGATCAAGAGCATCAGATGGTCATCAACCGGCTGGCCATCAGCACGCTGCTGATGATCTATCTGACCGTCTCCGGCCTGCTGCACACGATGCAGGTGCGCGACGCCATCATCGCCGACGCGGTCTACGGCATCGTCTCGCTGGGCTTCTTCATCCACATGCTGATCCTGCCGCGCACCTGCCATACGCGCCGCGTTGTCGGCATGTTCGTCGATATCGTCGCGCTGACCTATTGCCTTTATGTCGGGGGCAGCACGACGGCGGTGCTGTTATCCGATCTATCTGTGGATCATCTTCGGAAACGGCTTCCGGTTCGGCCTCAGATACCTGTTTGCCTCCATGGCACTGTCGCTCGTCGGCTTCAGCGTGCTGCTGGGGATTTCCGACTACTGGCACAGCACCGGCCATCTCGGTATCGGCCTGCTGGCCGGCCTGCTGGTGCTGCCCGCCTATACCTCCACGCTTATCCGCAGCCTCAACAAGGCGAAGCGGCAGGCCGAAGAGGCGAGCAAGTCGAAGAGCCAGTTCCTCGCCAGCGTCAGCCACGAGCTGCGCACGCCGCTCAACGCCGTGATCGGGATGAGCGACCTGCTGCGCGATTCCAGGCTCGACGCCGAGCAGAACGACATGGTGAGCACCATCTCCGGCTCGGCGCGCTCGCTGCTGTCGCTGATCGAAGGCATCCTGGACTTCTCCCGCATCGAAGCGGGCCGCATGCGGCTCGAGATCGATCGACTTCGACCTGCACCAGACGCTGACGACGGTCAGGAACATGCTGGAGGCACAGGCACGCGCCAAAGGCCTGCATCTGGGGCTCCATGTCACCCCGCGCACGCCCTATCTGCTGCATGGCGACGGCCGTCACCTGCAGGAGATCCTGATCAACCTCGTCACCAACGCCGTGAAGTTCACCGAGAGTGGGCGGGTGTCGATCAGCGTGGATCTGTTGCCGGAGGAGAACGGCGTCAGCCGCATCCGCTTCGAGGTGAGCGATACGGGCATCGGCATTGCGCCGGAGGCGACGGGCCGCATCTTCGATCGCTTCACGCAGGCCGACGAGACGATCCTCAACCGGTTCGGCGGGACGGGTCTCGGCCTGGCGATCTGCCGGCAGCTCGCCGAGGCGCTGGGCGGCAGCATCGGCGTGAACAGCGTCGAAGGGGAGGGCAGCACCTTCTGGCTCGAGCTCGGCTTCCAGTGCCGGCCGGGCGGCAGCTCGCAGCTCGACGATCTGCGTGTCGTCGTGCTCTCTGCCGACAATTCGGTTCCGATGGACGTCCGCAATGCCCTGCGCGAGACCGGAGCAACGATCGAGACGGCGGAGACGCCGCAGGAGGCGGAAAAAGTGCTTGGCGCTGCGGCGCCGGGCAACATGCGCGCCCTGCTGCTGATCGACGAGAACCTGGCCGGCGCGGACGACGCGGCACAGACATTCGTGCGCGGGGACGGCCCGAAGGCATCGGTTGTGCTGATCCGCGGTCGCGACGCTGCCCAGCCGTTGCCGGTGGAGCGGCGCGCCCTCTATTGCTCGGCGGTCTCGCACGATGTGAGGCGCTACGAGATGCTGGCCGCCGCCAACCTTGCCCGCGGCCGCTCGCACGCCGGCGACACGATCGCCGAGGCTGTGGCCCGCGGCAGCGGCCGCTCGCTCTCCATCCTCGTCGCCGAGGATAACGGGGTGAACCAGAAGGTCGTCACCAAGATCCTGGAGCGGGCCGGACACAAAGTGTCGATCGTGGACGACGGCGAGCAGGCGGTCGACGCGATGCTGGCCGGATCGTTCGACGTCGTGCTCATGGATATCAACATGCCGGTGATGAACGGCATGGAGGCGACCAAGCTCTATCGCTTTGCGGCGCTGGGCCGCGAGCGCCTGCCGATCGTCGCGCTGACGGCGGATGCGACGCCGGAAGCACGCAGCCGATGCGAGGCCGCCGGCATGGACGCCTGCGCCACCAAGCCGATCGATGCCGCCGAGCTCTTCCGCATCATCGACGAGCTTGTGCCGCATCGAGCCGACGAGGCCGGCGTAGCCGCGGAGCCAGCAGAAGAGCCGGCGAAGCCGGCGGCGGCAGCGGCGGCGGGCGACATCGTGGCCGACATCGCGACGCACCCGCGCTTCAAGTCGGAAAGCCGCGCCATCGACGCGGCGACGATCGAGCAGCTGCAGGGGCTAGGCGGCGACGCCTTCGTCAGCGACCTCGCGAGGGTCTTCATCAAGGAAGGCGAGCGCATCATGGAGGAGCTGAAGGTCTCGGTTGCCGAAAACGACTCGGAGATGTTCCGCGACCGGCTGCATGCGCTGAGGAGCGGCGCGGCCAATATCGGGGCCTTGCCGCTCTACCAGCTGTGCCTATCGATGCGCGGCATCGCCGGGAGCGCCTTCACCACACAGGGCGCCGACAAAGTCCATCAGGTCGAGGCGGAGTTTGCCAGGGTGCGCCGCGAACTGGCCGAGAGCTACAGCACGACGGTGGTCGCCGAGACCGGCACCGACGGGGGCCCGTCCCCGTCCAGGCGCCGGAATGATCCGGCGGTCATTCGGCCGCTGCGAGTTGTTGCTGGCCCGTCCAACGTCGATTCTGGGCGGCCGTGAGGCGCTCCATCTTGCGCAGATCGCTCTCGGAGATGTTGAGAGCGGTATCCACCCAGATCTCCGTCACGTCGCGGAGCTCGTCGTAGGAGAGCGGCGCCACGCGGCGCCCGACGCGGAATACGCCGCTTTGCGCGCCGTGGCGCTTGCTGCTGCGCTTGATGTAGTCGCGTACCACCTGCTCACCCGTACCCGGCTCGGCGAGCAACTGGACCAGGTCCATCTCGTACAGCTCCTCGGCGGTGTAGATGCGGCCGGAGAGGATCATCTTCTCCGCGCGTGCCGAGCCGAGCCGCCGTGCCAGGAAGCTGTAGGCCCCCATGCCGGGGAAAAGGTTGAACAGCACCTCCGGCAGGCCGAAGCGCGCGCCCTTCTCCGCCACGATGACGTCGCAGGAGAGCGCCGCCTCGAAGCCGCCGCCCAACGCGTCGCCCTGAACCAGCGCCACCGTCACGACCGGAAGGTCGAAGCCGACCGCGTTGGTGTAGAGCACGTCGATGCAGGCCCGCGCGTAGCGCTCCAGGCCGGCACGGTCCTGCATGCGGATGTTGTCCGCCAGGACGGTGAGATCGCCGCCGAGGTTGAAGATGCCGGGAAGCTCGGAGGCCAGCACGTAGTAGCGGATCGGCGTCGCGCCGCCCCTGAACATGCCCACCAGCTGATGCTGCATGCGCGCCAGATCGTCCAGCAGGGCGGGCGTGAAGCTCGGCCGCTCGGCCGGCCGCATACGGCACCAGTAGACGCCGTGCCGCGGTTCGATCTCCACACGGAGGTTATCGAACGACGACGCCTGTTCGACCGGCCGTAGCAAAGGCACGGCTGCCGCAGGCGCCGAACTCATGGCATCGTAGATTGAGTTGATGAAATTGAGAGGGTGGATTGCCTCGATGACGCCGGCCATTTACACACACTCCGCCGCTGGTGTTCGTGGCCGCCTCTGCCACGTCCGGTCACTGGATTAAGAAACAATTTACCATTTCCAGTCACCTTGATTTTACTAAGTTGGTTAACGCACATAGCGGCTTTCGGCTGCCTTGAGCTGGCGCAATAGCCGGATCGGGCAGCGCCTCCAACCTCCATCCTCGAGAATCATGCTGCGTCGCAATGTTAACGATTGCAATCTGAAATTTTGCGGATTCGGGCGATAATACAACTTTAGATATAGAGCCCGAGTTGCTACCAGCATTGGTAAGGGAACATTCGCGCTGCGCTGTCGAAGGCACAACCGGAGCGATCCTTGATCGAGCCGGTCGTCGCGGCATAACTGCCGCAATGACAAACGACCCGAACGTCCAGGCGGCCATCGCCCATTGGGCCCCCCGGCTCATCGCCAATGGCATCGACTACAACGACTTCCAGGCGACGACCGCGCGCGTGAAGCACTGGGGTGACTGGTGCAAGGAATGGACCAGGACGGCCGCGCTGCACGAACGGCTGGCCGAGCAGGCGATGGCGCGGGGAAGCCCGGCAAGCGCCGCGGAGGCCTATGTCCGTGCTGCGCTTTGCCACCATTTCGGCAAGTTCGTCTTCTTCGACGACATGGAGGCCGCGCACCGCGCGTCCGCCGCGACGGTGTCGAATTACGGCAAGGCGCTTCCCCATCTCGACCCGCCGGGGGAGCGGGTGCTCATTCCTTACGGCGAGGCGATGCTGCCGGGCTATCTCCGGATCCCGCAAGGCACGACGCGCCCGCCGGTCGTCATCTTCATCTGCGGCCTCGACTCGGTGAAGGAGGAGATGAACAGCTTCGAGCCGCTCTTCCATGCGCGCGGCATGGCGACGCTGACCTTCGACGGGCCGGGGCAGGGCGAGTCGGAGGCGCTGCCGATCGAGCCGGCCTTCGAGAAGCCGGTGTCGGCGGTGATCGATTTCCTGGCGGGACGCAGCGACGTGGACGGCGCGCGCGTGGCGGCGATCGGCGTCAGCCTCGGCGGCTATTACGTGGCGCGCGCCGCCGCCTTCGACGCGCGGCTCGTCTGCGCGGCGGCGGCGGGCGGCCCTTACGATTTCGGGCCGGTGCTTCCCACCATGCCGGCGATCTCGCAGCAGGCCTTCCGCATCCACTCGCATTCGCCCGACCAGAAGACGGCCGAGGAGCGCGCCAAGGCGCTGACGCTGGCCGATGCCGCGCACCGCATCGCCATGCCGTTCGCCATCGTCTTCGGCAAGAAGGACCGGCTCATCCCCTTCGAGCAGGCGGCGCGCCTCTACGCAGAAATCCCCAATCCGGAGAAGCAATTGTTCATGTTCGAGGACGGCAACCACATCTGCAACAACATGCCCTATGCGTGGCGCCCGCTGATCGCCGACTGGATCGGCGGCCATCTTCGGGCCGTCCCGCAAAGCCGCGCTGCCTGAGGCCGCCGACATGGACCCACGCATCGCGCGCCTGCGCCCCGGCCCGCTCGACATCCACACGCATGTCGTCCCCGACGGCCTCGTCACCCGCGTCGCCAAGGCCAACCGGCCGGGCTTCGAAGTGGAGGCGGGCGAGTCGCCACGCCTCGTCATCGGCGGCAAGGCGCTTCACCGCCCCGCCATGCCGCCCATGCGGCTGGCGGAGCCGCGGCTGAAGGCGATGGAGGAGCAGGGCGTCGCCGCGCAGCTCGTCTCGCCGTGGATTGCAGCTCGTCAACGACAAGCTCGGCACGGATGACAGCCTGTGGTTCGCGGAGACGGTGAACGAATCGATCGCCGAATTCGTCGAGGCGATGCCGGACCGCTTCGCCGGGCTTGGCGCTGCGCCGCTCGCAGCCCCTGAGCGGACGGCGAAGATGCTCGCTCCGATGATGCGCGACCTCGGGCTGCTCGGTGTGGAGATCAACACGCGCGTCGGGCCGGACAGGTTCCTCGACGACCCGTCGCTGGAGCCGTTCTGGGCGGAGGCGGAGGCGCTCGGCGCCTTCATCTTCATCCACCCCTCGCTCGGCGGCACCGGGCCGGAATATGCCCGCTACTACATGAACAACCTGGTCCATAACCCGATCGAGACGACGTTCGCGGCGACGCACCTGATCTTCGGCGGCGTGATGGAGCGGCACCCGCGGCTGAAGATCATGCTGGCGCATGGCGGCGGCTTCCTGCCGGCCGATCTCGGACGTCTCATCCGCGGCAGGCTGGTGCGGGCGGAGACCGCCGAGTCGATGGAGGGCTCGGTGGAGGATTCCTTCCACCGCTTCTACTTCGACACGGTGACGTTCATTCCGCCTCGGCGGTGAAATTCCTGGTGGGAGAGGCGGGGCCGGAGCACGTGCTGCTCGGCAGCGACTATCCCTTCGACATGGGCGACCCCGACCCGGTGCGGACGGTCAAGGAAGCCGCGCTGGGGCGGGCCCCGGAGGCGAAGGTCCTGCGCGGCACCGCAGACCAGGTGCTGGGCGGAAGCTGACGAAAGCGAACCCGGTTCCGAACGTGCTTCATCTCACCGACGGTGGCTGCCGCGTTTGGGTGATCCCACCCTCATGGTGAGGTGCGAGCGTAGCGAGCCTCGAACCACCATCGACAGCGCGCGGCATTGCCAAAAGCGGCCCAAACAGCCGCCGTGCCATCGCCCTCGTCCTTCGAGGCTCGCTTCCGCCTTCGCCCTTCGGGCTTCGGCGGACAAGTCGCTCGCGCCTCAGGATGAGGGCTTACTCTCCGTCTCAGAACCCGACGGCGGCACCGTCGCGGCGGGTTTCCGTGGCGGCGACGTAGCCGTGCTCGACCTTGCGGATGATCTGCGCCGCGCCGAAATCGAGCGGCGACATCTCCACCAGCGCGATGCCCGCGGGCAGCGAGGCCGTCGCGCGCTTCGCCGCTCATCGCCGCCTCGATCCACACCTCGTCGTCGACCACGCGCCAGCGCGGGGCGTCGATCGCCGCCTGCGGGTTCTGCCCGGAGACGAGCATGCGGCTCATCATCTGCGTGTGGCCCTGCGGCTGCATGGTGCCGCCCATCACGCCGAAGCTCGGCTACCGGCCGGCCGTCCTTGGTGAGGAAGCCGGGGATGATGGTGTTGAGCGGGCGCTTGGACGGGCCGACGCGGTTGGGGTGGTCGGGCGCCGGTAACGAAGCACGAGCCGCGATTGTTGAGCGCGATGCCGGTGCCGGGCACGACGACGCCTGAGCCGAAGCCGGAATAGTTCGACTGGATGTAGGAGATCATCATGCCGCTCTCGTCGGCGGCGGTCAGGTAGACGGTGGTGGTGGAGGCGAGGAACCCGCGCGCCGGGGCGGCGGCGTCGCGGCGGATGGTCCGCGCCAGCGTGTCGAGCCGCGCCGGGTCGAGAAGCTCGTCGGGGGTGACCGTCATGTGGTCCGCGTCGGCGACGTGCAATGTCGCGTCCTCGGCTGCCGAGCTTCAGCGCCTCGATCTGCAGGTGCAGCATCTCGGGGCTGTCGGGCGCCAGGCCGTCGATGTCGCAGCGCTCCAGGATGCCGAGCGCGATCAGCGCAGCGATGCCCTGGCCGTTGGGCGGGATCTCGTGGACGCGGTGGCCGCGGAAATCGACGTGGATCGGCGTCGACCCAGTCGCATGTGTGGGCGGCGAGATCGTCCGTCGTCATGAAGCCGCCGCCGGCGGCGGAGGCGCGGGCGATGGCCTCGCCGAGCGCGCCGCGATAGAGGCTCTCGCCTTTCGTCTCGGCGATGGCCTTCAGCGTCTCCGCCTGGTGCTGCGGGCGGAAATGCTCGCCCGGCGGCGGGCGCGCGGCCGTGCGGCAGGAAGGCCTCGGCGAAGCCCGGCTGGTCGCGCAGGCGGTCGACCTGCCGCCGCCAGATTTCCGCGATCACCGGCGCGACGAGGAAGCCGTCGCGCGCATAGCGGATGGCCGGCTCGAACAGCGTCTCGAAGGGGAGCTTGCCGTAGCGCTCGCTGAGCGCCACCCAGGCGGAGATGGCGCCGGGCACCGTAGCGGCGTTCCAGCCCTCGTGCGGCATGGCCGGGCCGGGAAAGCGGTCGGGCGTCCAGCCGGCGGGCGAGCGGCCGGAGGCGTTGAGGCCGACGAGCTTCTCCCCGTCCCACAGGATGGCGAAAGCGTCGCTGCCGAGCCCGTTATTGACGGGCTCCACCACGGTCAGTGCGATGGCGGTCGCCAGCGCCGCGTCGACCGCGTTGCCGCCGCGTTGGAGCATGGAGAGCCCGGCCTGCGCGGCGAGCGGCTGGGTGGTCGCCACGCAGTTCCGCGCCAGAAGCGGCATGCGATAGGACGGGTAGGGAAACTCCCAGTTCATACGGGCTCCGGTGCGTTTCGGCGGGCGGGACGGGATGTCATAGGCGAAAGACCGCGCATGCACCAACTCGAACTATCGTCGCGGCGCTGCTATGACGGCGCCGATGGCAGCAGCCTCTTTTCATCGGCGTGGACGGCGGCGGCACGCAGTGCCGCGCGCGGCTTTGCGATGCTTCCGGCCGGGTGCTCGGCGAGGGCGCCGGCGGGCCGGCGAATGTGCGCCTCGGCGGCGCGCGCGCCATGCATTCGGTGCTGACGGCGAGCCGGGAGGCGGCCAAGGCGGCGGGCCTCTCCGAAAGCGATCTTGCGCGCGTGCATGCCGGCATGGGGCTGGCGGGCGCCGCACTGACGGAGGCGCGCCACGCCTTCCTGGCCGAGCCGCATCCCTTCGCGTCGGTGGCGGTGGAGACCGATGCGCACGCCGCGTGGCTCGGCGCCTTCGGCGGAGAGGACGGCGCGATCCTCATCCTCGGCACCGGCTCGTGCGGCTTCGCCATGGTCGGCGGGCGGCAGCTCGACGTGGGCGGCTGGGGCGCGGAGGTCTCCGACGAGGCGAGCGGCAACTGGATCGGGCGCGAGGCGGTGCGCCGGGCGCTGTGGGCCTATGACGGCCGCGCCGAGAAGACGCGGCTCGCCGACGCGATCCTCATGCGCCTCGGCGGCAGCGGCGAGGCGGTGGTGGCCTTCGCGACCAAGGCGAAGCCGGCGGACTACGCAGTGCTCGCGCCGCTCGTCTTGACGGAAGCGAAAGCGGGCGATCCGCTTGCGCTGGCACTTGTCAACGAAGCGGCGGGCGACGCGGCGCGGATCGTCGCGCGGCTGCTCGAATTGGGGGCGCCGTCGGTCTGCCTGATCGGCGGGCTGGCGGTGCCGCTCTCCGCCTGGCTGCCATCCGGCATTCGCGCGCACATCAGCGAGCCGCTCGGCGATGCGCTCGACGGCGCGCTTCTCCTGGCGCGGCGTGGCTTGCCGAAGGGCCTGACGGCGCTGGAGGCTCTGTGAGCGCCGTCGCGCTGGTCGGCGCCCGCATCCTCGACGGCGAGACGATGCGCGACGGGCAAGCCGTCGTTCTCGACGGCGCCCGCATCGTGGCGGTCGTCCCTGACGCCGAGATTCCTGCCGGGACTGCGACACAGCTGGTGGAGGGCCTGCTGGTGCCGGGCTTCATCGACGTGCAGGTGAACGGCGGCGGCGGCGTGCTGTTCAACGACCGGCCCAGCGTCGAAGGCATTCGCGCCATAGGCTCGGCGCATCGCCGCTTCGGCACGACGGGCTTCCTGCCGACGCTGATCACCGATACGCGCGAGACAATGGCGGCGGCCGTGGAGGCGGTGCGGCGGGGGCTGGCCGAAGGCGCGCCCGGCCTGCTCGGCATCCATCTCGAAGGGCCGTTCCTCAACCCGGCGCGCAAGGGCGTCCACGATCCCGCCTTCATGCGCCCCATCGAAGAGGAAGACCTGCGGATCATGACGTCGCTCGGCGCGGCCGGCCGCACGATCGTGACGCTGGCGCCGGAGGTGGTGCCGATGGAGGCGATCGCTCGGCTGGCGGAGGCGGGCGTCATCGTTTGCGCGGGCCACACGGAGGCCAGCTACGAGTGCCTCGCGGAGGCGAAAGCAAACGGCCTCAGCGGCTACACGCATCTCTTCAACGCCATGCCGCCGCTGATGGGCCGCGCGCCCGGGCCTGTCGGCGCGGCGCTCGAGGACACGGACACCTGGTGCAGCATCATCGTCGATCTCCATCACGTCTCGGTTCCGTCGATCCGCGTCGCGCGCGCGGCGAAGCCGGTCGACAGGGTGATGCTGGTCACCGACGCAATGTCGTCGGTGGGCACCGACATGACGAGCTTCGAGCTGCAGGGGCGCACCATATTCCGCCGCGACGGCAGGCTGACACTGGCGGACGGGACGCTCGCCGGCTCCGACCTCGACATGGCGAGCGCGGTCCGCAACCTGATCCGCCACGGTTCATGCGGCGCCGCCGGACGCGTTCCGCCAGGCCTTCGGAAACGCCCGCCGCGTTCCTGCGCCTCGACCATGAGCTTGGCCGCATCGCGGCTGGCTATCGCGCCAGCCTTGTGCTGCTCGACGACGACATCAACGTGAGCGCAACCTGGATCGACGGGTGCCGCGACTGAGGCGGGGCACGGGAACCGCTTTCGCGGCTATCGGTTCTTTTGCGCCGGGGAGGCGAAATGGCAGGGCAGACAGACATTCCCCACGAGCCGCAGTCGGAATTCGCCCGCAATATCGGGCGCGCCTTCGGCGGAGCCGTGCTGTTCTCGGTGCCGCTGCTGATGACCATGGAGATGTGGCAGCTCGGCTTCACGATGGACAAGCTGCGGATGACGATCTTCGTGGCGCAGAGCTTCCCGCTGCTCGTCGGCCTCTCGCACTATTCGGGCTTCGAGCGGACGAAGGGCCTTGCCGAAGATGTTCGCGCGGCGGCCATCGCCTTCGGTGTCGGCTTCGTCGCGTCGGCGGTGCTGCTGGCCCTCTTCGGGATCATCGGCAGCGGCATGTCGTTGGACGAGATCGTCGGCAAGATCGCGGTGCAGACGGTGCCCGCAAGCCTCGGCGCGATGGTGGCGCGCAAGCAGCTCCAGTCGCGCGGCGGCAAGGAGCGCGACAAGGAGCGCAACACCTATCCCGGTGAGCTGTTTCTGATGGCGGCCGGCGCGCTGTTCGTCGCCTTCAATGTCGCGCCGACCGACGAGATGGTGGTGATCGCCTACACGATGACGCCGTGGCACGCGCTGGCTTTGGCGCTCGGCTCCGTCGCGCTGCTGCATGCCTTCGTCTACACGGTCGGCTTCGCCGGACAGGAGGAGCGGCCGGACTATGCCGGGTTCTGGCTGACCTTCCTCCACTTCACCGTGGTGGGCTACGGCTTGGCGCTGATCATCAGCCTCGCCGTCTTGTGGATCTTCGAGCGCACGGGCGGGGTCTCGGCGTCGGAGATTGCGATGATGATGGTGGTTATCGGCTTTCCCGCATCGCTTGGCGCGGCGACCGCGCGGCTGATCGTATAGGTGCATCATGGCGACCAAGGCGAAGCAGGAGAGCGAAGACACGAGGCGGCGACTCGAAGCGATCGCTGCCGCCATCGGCGGGATCATCGCCGTCGCGACGCTCGGGACAATCCTGTGGTTCGGCTTGTCCGGCAGCGACAAGCCGCCTTCGATCTCGGTGAACGAGGAGAAGGTCAGAGCGGTCGACAACGGCTACGTGGTCGAGCTCAGCGCCCTGAACAGCGGCGACCAGCCGGCGGCGCAGGTGCTCGTGACGGGTAGGCTCGTGCAGGAGGGGGCGACGGTCGAGACAAGCCAGACGACTTTCGATTATCTGCCGAGCGGCTCGGTCCGCCGCGGCGGGCTCTTCTTCAGCCACGACCCGCGCACGGGCGAGATGCTGTTGCGCGCGGAGGGCTACGTCAACCCTTAGGCTTGCGGCGTTCGAGCCTGCCCGGGAGCCCGAAGCAGCCGATCGCGGAGAGCGCGATGGCGGCGCCGAACATCCACACGATGTGCACGTGCACCGTCGACGGGTGCCGCCTTCGCCGCGTTGAAGTAGGCGGCGAGGATGAGGACGCCGATGGCGCCGCCGAGATAGCGGCAGGCGGAGGTGGTGCCGGCGGCGATGCCGGAGCGCGCTTCGTCGACGGCCGACATCGCCGAGCTCTGCGCCGGCGCCCAGGTGACGCCGAGCGCCAGGCCGAGCAGGAGCACCGGGCCGAACGCATCGGCCGGCCGCAGGAAGGCGGCAAGCCGCGTCAGCCACAAGATGCCGGCGATCATCAGCACCAGGCCGCCAAGCGCCGTGGTGCGCGCGCCGAAGCGGTCGCTCAGCGCGCCGCCGGCGACCGAGGCGACGAAGAGCCCGGCCATCATGACGAAGAGGAGGTAGCCGGCGTCTGCGTGGCGTGGCGCCGCGCACCAGCTCGAAGAACTGCGGCAGCTGGAAGAGCAGGCCGTACATGGCGAGGCTTTGCAGGAAGATCACCAGACAGCCGGCGGCGAAGACGCGGCTCTTGAAGAGCGACGGCTCGATCAGCCAGCCGATGGCCGAGGTTCTCGGGCGCGGGGCGGCGCTCGCCTCCGCGGCCGTCGGACGGAGGCGGGGTGGAGCGGCCGAGGATTGCGGCGAGGAGAACGAGCGGGATGTTGGCGACGAAGATGCCGCGCCAGCCGAAGGCATGCACCAGCTCGCCGCCGATGAGCGGGCCGATGGCGGCGGCGAGGCCGACGGTGGCGCTGTAGATTCCGAACATCCTGCCGCGTCGCGCCTCCGGCACATGCGCGCGCAGCAAGCGCCAGCACCGATGGCGCAATCAGCGCGCCGCTCAGCGCAATGAGGCAGCGCGCCACGACGAGCAGCCAGAAGGAGGGCGCCAGCGCTCCGATCGAGCGCGCCGGCGAAGCAGAGCGCCATGCCGATCTCCAGCGTGCGCCAGCGGCCGAGGACATCGGCGAGGCGCCCGCCGGGATTCTGGCCGACGATGGTGAGGAGCATGTAGGTGGTGACGAGCAGGCTCGTGGCGAGCGCGACGTTGACGGTCAGGCTGGCGCTGATGTCGGCAAGCGCCACGGCGATCATGGTGGAGCCGAGCGGCGTCTGCGCGGCGGCGATCAGCATGGCCGCGACGGTCAGGCGCGACAGTCCCGCCGCCTGGGCTTGCTTCGCCATCACGACGCGGGTCGTGATGGGACGCGACTGCAGAAGATAAAGCGCGTCGCCGGCAAACGCCCATTCGAGGTCGAGATGCCTGCCGAACACGGCCTCGCATTGATGTGCCAGCGCGGCGAGGCGCTCAATGTCGCCGCTCTCCAGGCAGGGCGCCTCGACCAGCTCCGGCGCGACCTCCACCTCCTCCGTGCCGTCCTCGGGCGCGCAGCGGATGGCGGTCGGCTTGTCGCCGAGGCGCTCCTCCAGCAGAGCGCCGTCGCGCGCGACCCGGTAATGGTCCGGCGTCACCATGCCCTGCACCACCGCTTCGCCCAGCCCCCAGGCCGCTTCGATGACGAACTCGTCGGCGCCGGTCAGCGGGTGGCGCGTGAACAGCACGCCGGCGGCGCGCGGGTCGATGAGCTTCTGCACCACGGCGGCGATGCGGATCGGGCCATCGATCCCCTTGCGCCGACGATAGGCGACAGCGCCTTCGCTGTGCGCAGAATCGAAAGACCTGCCGCAGGCCGTCGAGGATGGCGGCGGGCGAACTGAGGTTCAGCACCGTGACGTGCTGGCCGGCGAAGCTCGCATCGACTGCGTCCTCGCCCACGGCCGACGAGCGCGTGGCGAGCGGCGGCGTGAGCGCCGCGGCGATCTCCTCGATGCGGGCCGCGACCTCGGAGCCTTCATCGCCGAGCGAGGCAAGCGCCTCGACGGAGACGGCATAGCCGGGCGGCACGGGAAGCCCGGCGCGCAACGCGGCGCCCAAGGCAACGGCCTTGCCGCCGAAGATTGTCGCGATCGGTGGCGCCGTCGAGCGGAACGATCATCAGGCTAGAACGTGCACTTCCCCGGTATTGCCGTCCAGGCGCAGACGGTCGCCGTCCTTGATTTTCTTGGTCGCGATCTTGGTGCCGACGACCCCGGGTATGCCGTATTCGCGCGAGACAATCGCAGCGTGCGAGAGCGCCCCGCCATGGTCGGTGACGATGCCGCCGAGCAGCGGCAGGAGAACATTGAAATAGGGC
Source organism: uncultured Alphaproteobacteria bacterium (assembly GCA_963801225.1). Taxonomy (GTDB): domain Bacteria; phylum Pseudomonadota; class Alphaproteobacteria; order Rhizobiales; family Afifellaceae; genus DASWJZ01. The sequence continues at coordinate 688,445 of CAWDED010000006.1, read as the reverse complement.
GAGGTGGAGCGCGTCACCAGGATGTCGCCCTGCCGCACGGGCCGAACTGGTCCGGCTTCAGCACCAGCCGCGCCGGGCCTTCATAGACCCCGGGACTGACGGGAATTCCGCGCACCATCTCCTGCGTCTCCGGCTCGCCGGTGGCAGCGAAGAGGCCGGAGAGAAAAATCTCCAGCGCGTGCACCAGACGGGCCTGATGCGGCGGCAGCCATTCCTTCGGCAGCGACGGCGGCTTCGGAAAGCCAAGCCGCTGCGGGACGTCCGAGGCGTTGATGCTGCGGCGCCACTCGGCGCGCCGCTTCAGCTCGTCGTTGGAGGGGCCGCCCGTGCCGGTCAGCATCGCCTGCACTTCGGCGCGGACGGCATCGAGAAGGAACTCCGCGTCCTCGATGCGGCCCCTTGGCGACCAGGCGCCTGCCCCGCATCCAGCAATGCCAGGCGCAGCAGCCCGATGGCCCAGCCGTCATTGTAATGGTCGCGCTCCTCGCGCAGGCGATAGATTCGGCGGGCGTCGCCGAGTAGCTCGTCGAATTCGGCGCGGTGCGCCTGCCGGCACCTTGGCGCGCAGATGCGGCGGCGTCTTCAGCCTCGCCCGTTTCGGGCGCGCGCCGGCCGGTCCGGCTTTCGTCAGCCCGCCCTGATGCCGCCGAGCAGGATCTCCGGCATCTCGATCGCCGTGTAGTCGCAGAGATCGTAGCCGGTGACGATGCGGCAGCCGGCCATCTCGAGCCAGGCGCGTGCCGGCCTTGCCGAGCGCCGCCCGGCGCATCGCGCAGACAGGCGACGGCGTCTTCCGCGCCCTGCTTTCCAGCGTCTCCGAGGCGCCGGGATCCGTCTTGATCTCGGCGACGAGCGCCGCCAGCTCGGCGGCGGCGACGCCGTTCGAGACGTCGCTGAAGCCCTTCACAGGGCGCAGCAGGACGTGCAGCGGCTCGCCTGTCCACTGCGTGGCGTGCGCCAGGTAGTCGCCGACCGGCAGATACGCCGTCAGGCTGAAGCGCCCGTGGCGATAGACGGCGTTCTCGGCGTTCAGCGTGGCGGCAGCGATGTGCTGCGCAAGCTCAGGTCACCGAGCGCGCCGAGGTCGACGCGCTGCATGGCGAGATGCTCGCGGATCGCCATGGGCTTGACCTCCTCGTCCCAATAGCGCAGGTCCTCCAGCCAGGCGCGCTGCCTCCACCACGTCGCGCGAGCGCGCCAGGCGCCGGCGGATTTCCGGATGCACCAGCGTCAGCAGCTTGAAGACGGGCTTCGGCGGCGGACCCTTGGAGCTTTGCGGCGCGCCGACGGCACGCCGCGTCGCATACATGAAGCCGTTGACGTCGATGTAGTCGAGGCCCTGCAGCAGCAGGCCATAGAGCTTCGTGCTCTCGGCAAAGCCGGGCATGAAGCTCTTGATGAAAAGCTCGGAGCCGTAACGGGTGGCGGGGCGCGGAAAATGGGTGAGATCTATATCCCAGGAGCCTTGTCTCGGCGGCTCGAAAACACGTCCATACGCAACAACGTTCATTGCGGCCCTCCAGCAGGTCGCCACAATGCCCACAACTCTAGATTAAGTAAAGTGGTGCGACGGATTTGTTACGAATAAAACCGGCGTGATGTCCGGCAGTTAGCCGCCGGAGCCCAATTCACGGAGCCTGGCGCGCTGCCGCTCCAGGCCAGCGACGATGGTCCCCCGTCGCAAATGCAATTGATGGTATAACCAACCGACGACGGCAGCCGAGATCACCATGGCGGCGAGGACGTCGCTGGGATAATGCGCTCCCACCACGACGCGGCTGGCGGCGATGAGAAGCGCCGGCGTGAAGATCATTGCCATGAAGATCGGGCCCACCTTGTTGCGCGCCAGCCAGGCGCAGGCGCCGAAGAAGGCCGCGGCCATCGCCGTCTCGCCCGAGGGGAACGACGTCATCCCCTTTGCCGTGGAGAGCGGCGAGAAGGCGTAAGGGCCGTAAAGGCCGAAGCAATTCCGGCCGGGCGCGGCCGATGAGGAACTTGAGCAGGGTCGCGACGATCAGGGCGACGACCGTCGCGCAGAACACGAAGCCGGCGTTGATGCTGAGCGAGCGGAAAGATTTCGCGGAATCGACCCGGTCCCGCCAGGAAGCCCGTCGCCGCAACCAGCGTGACGACGAAGGCGAGGGCCATGAAATACTCGCCCCTTGTATTGTCGGCCACGGCGCGGACCTTGTCGATGATCGCGGTGGGCAAGCCAGCGGCCGCCAGGGCGAGCGGGCGGTCGGCGACCATCATCACAAGCAGCACGCCAATGAAGGCGGCGACGATCCAGGCGGCGAATCTCCGGTCGGACCAGTCGGAGCCGCGTCGCTGCGCGGCGGTGGTTTTGCCTTCGGAAAGCTCGAACGAGGCCATCGAATAATGCTACACGATGACGAATTAACGCGGCGTTAGCATCAAGGACAGGATATCGGCATCTCTTTACTTCGTGATGCCGCCTTTTACTTTATTATGCTGCGTTCCCGGCAGCTTTCAGCGGAAGGCCGGCTCGTCGAAGCCGCGCAGCTTGCGCGAATGCAGCCGGTCGACGCCCTGCTCGCGCAGCAGCCGCATCGTCTCGATCCCCACCATCAGGTGCTGGCTGACGCGCTCGCGATAGAAGGCGTTGGCCATGCCGGAGAGCTTGAGCTCGCCGTGCAGCGGCTTGTCGGAGACGCAAAGCAGCGTGCCGTAGGGCACGCGGAAGCGCAGCCCATTCGCCGCCACGGTGGCCGATTCCATATCGACGGCGATGGCACGAGCGAGGTTCAGGCGGCTGAAAAGCTCGTCGAAGCGCAGCTCCCAGTTGCGATTATCGGTGGTGGCGACGGTGCCGGTCCTGAGCCGTGTCTTCTGCTCGTGGCCGCGCAGCCCCGTGACCATCGCGGTCGCCTCCTGCAGCGCCACCTGCACCTCGGCGATCGGCGGCACCGGCACCCAGCCGGGCAGGTCCTGGTCGAGCACGTGGTCGTCGCGCACGTAGCCGTGCGCCAGCACGTAGTCGCCGAGCAGCTGGCTGCGCCGCAGCCCGGCGCAATGGCCGAGCATCAGCCAGCAATGCGGACGCGTGACCGCCAGGTGGTCGGTGATGGTCTTGGCGTTGGACGGGCCGACGCCGATATTGACCATGGTGATGCCGTCCTGGTCGTCGCGCTTCAGATGGTAGGCCGGCATCTGCGGCAGGTATTTCGGCGATTGCGGCTCCGGCCCGCCGCCGGCGCGCGGGCTGGAGGGGAAGACGAGATTCCCCGGCGCCACGAAGCTCGTATAGCCGTCCTTGCCGACGTGCTCGCGGCCATAGGCGATGAACGCGTCGACGTAGCGCTGGTAGTTGGTGAGCAGGATGAAGTTCTGCACGTGCTCCGGCGCCGTGCCGGTGTAGTGCTGCAGCCGCGCCAGCGAATAATCGACGCGCTCGGCGGTGAACAGCGCCAGCGGCTGCGGCTCGCCGGGCTCCGCCACGAAGGTCCCGTTGGCGATGCCGTCGTCGGTGGCGGACAGGTCGGGCAGCGCGAAATAGGCCTGCAGCGCGCGCACATCCTCTTCGGCGATATCGGTGACGCTTTCCTCCACCACGAAGGGCAGCGGAATCTGCCGCGTGCTCGCACCGACATAGACCGGCACCTCGTGGTGCTGGAGCACGTAGCCGATCTGCTCACGATAGTAGCGGCCGAAGAGGTCCGGCCTGGTCAGTGTCGTGCCGTAGACGCCCGGCTCCAGGAGCACGCCGTAGGAGAGCCGCGCATCGACATGCATATCGGAGCGGCCGACCGGCACCGCGACGTAGGGGTAGGGCGCATCGATGCGCTCGGCGCGCCCGCCCTTCGCGGCCTCGGCGAAGGCGGTGCGGATCGCCTCGACGTTGCGCTCGTATATCTCCGCGATGCGGCGAACGGCCGAGTCGGCATCGGTGAACGGCTCAAGATCGCGCGCGACATGGCCCGCGAGGGGCCGGTCGGAGCTGGGATTGCCGGTGCGGTTCATGCTGCGCCTGCAATACTCGCCATCCCGACTTCACGCTAGTCCGCCGCCCGGGTTTGTTTGAAGGAGGCATTGCAAGAATCGGGTCGATTAGGCACCCGTTTGCCGCCATTTCCCTCCGAGATGATCACGGAGGAAGCACGCCATGAGCTTTCGTATTCGCGGCCTTCCGGCCGATAAATTCGCCCACCTGTTCGCTCTCTCGGATGCGGAGCTGGCGGCGCAAGGCGCGGTTCGCCGCGTCGCCGATGCGGGCTGTCCCTGCCGGGTCAGCCTGACGGATTCCGAGCCGGGCGATGAGCTCATCCTGGTGAACTACGAGCACCATCCCGTCGAGTCGCCCTATCGCATGCGGTTTGCGATCTACGTGCGCCAAGGCGAGGAGACGTTCGACGCCGTCGACCAAGTGCCGGAGCAGCTGCGGCGGCGGACGCTCGCGGTCAGGTCTTTCGATGCCGGCGCCATGATGGTCGGGTACGAGCTTGTCGACGGGAAGGCATTAGAAGAGGCTGTGGATCGGCTCTTCGCTGAGCCGAAAGCTGCCTATCTTCACGTCCACTTCGCGGCGCCCGGATGCTACGCCGCAAGGATCGAGCGAGCCTGATCTTGAGATGCGGGCGGCGCCGGCTGCCCTAATTACTCAGCCGCCTGGCGGGCGTCGGTGTAGCCCTCGAGCGCGCCGGCGATGACGTAGCGCAGGATGGCGACGACCTGCTCGGGGGTTTCCGCCACGGCGAGCGCGGCGGCGTCGACCTCCTTCAGGGCGTGCTGGTGCTCCGCCTGGTGGATGACGATGAGCGGCGTGCCCAGCGCCGCCGCATAGCCGGCGTCGAAGGCGGCGTTCCACTGCTTGTACTTCTCGCCGAAGCGGACCACGACGATGTCGGCCGCCTCGATCAGCGTGCGGGTGCGGATGGCGTTGAGCTTGGCGCCCTTGTTGTCGTGCCAGAACTTGTTCGGCTCGGCGCCGAGGATCGCCACGCCGCAATCGTCGGACGCCTCGTGATGCGTGACGGGAGAGGAGAAGGCGGCGTCGAGACCGGCGGCCCGCGACTGCTCCACGATCCGCTCGCGCCAGTCGGTGTGAATCTCACCGGAGAGATAGACGTTCCAGGTCATGTTGTGCTTCCTGTTCGCGTGAAGGAGCCCCTAGCATGGCCGCGTAGGAGGGGCCAAACCGCGGGAGGAAAGAGATGGCCACGTTCGTCGTCGCGCATGGCGCCTGGTCGGCCGGCTGGGCGTGGAAGAAGATGCGCCCGCTGATGCAGGCGTCCGGGCATGCCTTTTTCACGCCCACCTACACGGGGGTGGGCGAGCGGCGGCATCTGGCGCACCGCGACATCGACCTCGACAGCCATATCGAGGACATGCTCGTCTTCCTGTCGGTGGAGGACCTGCGTAACGTCACGCTCGTTGCCCATTCCTATGGGGGCATGGTGGGGACCGGCGTCGCCGACCGGGCGCGCGACGTGATCGACCGGCTGATCTATCTCGACGCCTTCGCGCCGGAGGACGGCCAGAGCCTTTTCGACCTCGCGCCGGCCGGCGATGCGGGGGCGCGGCGCGCGGCCGCCATCGACGGCTGGCAGGTGCCGCCCAACCCGATGCCGCCCGACACGCCGGAGGAGGACCGGGCCTGGGCGGAGCCGCGCCGCTCGCCGCAGCCGATCAGGACGTTCGAGACGAAGCTCAGGCTGAAGAACGGGCCGCTGACGCTGCCGCGCCACTACATCTACTGCCAGCGCATTGCGCCGGCCGATCCCTTCCGTCCCTCCTACGAGCGCGCCAAGCGCGAAGGCTGGGGAACCTCGGAGATCGACGCCAGTCACAGCCCGCAGATCACCGCCCCCGAGGCGCTGATGACGCTGCTCGACGAGATCGTACGCGCCAAGGCGTAGACGAGACGAAAAACCCGGGGCCGAAAGACCCCGGGCGATCAGCAACTCGATAGGAGCTACGTCTACTCGCTGACGAGCTTCGTGCCGCCGCCGGAGCGGGCGAGCGCCAGCTGCGTCACGTTGGTGATCGGGCCGCCGGGTGCGACCTTGTCGGTGATGGTGATGCCCAGCCGCCCGTTGCCGCTGTTGCGGATGGTCATGGTCGCCTTGGTGTCGCCGTTCACGGGCTGCGGCCAGGTGATGGTGAGCACGACGGAATCGCCCTGGCGCCTGCCCGACAGGTGAGCCGCGCCGATCGAAGAGCCCACATAAGTGCCGTGATAGCGGCCCGATGCGGCGTCGTAGCGGAGGTCGGCGCTGATCTCCTTGGAGAAGATGAAGGCGCCGCATTGGCCGCTCATGCTGATGCCGCTGGCCGTGGGCCGGCCGGTCAGCGTGCACGAGACCTGGTTGGCGTTTTCGGAGGCATTGCGCTTGACCTGGCCCGAGCCGGAAAACGATCCGGCGAACCGGTTGAAGAAATCCGTCTCGCCCGCTTGCGCCGCGCTGGCGGCGAGCATGCCGCCGAGCGCCACGGCGACGAGGGCGGTGCGCATGGAATATGCGTTCATGTGGGTCCTGTTCTCCAGTCCGCTGAGCATGCTCGACAACGCGCGTCGACGCGAATGGCTCCGCACGACAATGCCACGTCAGGCGGCGGCATGCTTGGCGCCGAGCAGGCTTGGGTAAATGGTAAGTGTGGTGTGGGAGCCGCTTGGGCCGCGAAAGAGGCCGCATTTGGGAGGCGGCAGGGCTATTGTTTGGCGAGCGCGTCCTGGATCGCCCGGTTTCCGCGGGCGACCGCGTTGTTGAGCGCCTGCCACGCGGTCTGCTGACCTGCAAGCATGGTTTCGAACTCGTCATCCTGGATGTCGCGAAGCTCGGGAAGATTAACCGCGCGTATACCGCGCGAGTTCTCCGTCGGCTCTTTGCCGATCATCTGGAGGATGGGCTGCTCCAGCGCCGGATTGGCGGTGTAATAGCCCGCCGCCTTCGCCGCTTCGTAGGACGCCATGGTGACCGGCAGATAGCCGGAGATCTGGTGCAGGCGCGACTGCACCTCCGTGCGCGACATGAACTCGAAGAAGCTGGCGACGCCGGCGTAGTCGGCCTTCGGGTGGCCGGCGAAGACCCACAGGCTCGCACCGCCCGGCACCGTGTTCTGGGGCGCGCCGGGAGCGGACGGCTCGTAGGGCAGGGGGCCGGTGCCGAAGTCGATGCCCGAGGCCATGATGTCGCCCAGGCCGCCGGAGGATTCCGTCAGGATGCCGCACTCGCCGGAGGTGAAAAGGTTCTTCGCCTCGGAGGTGCGGCCGCCATAGCGGAAGACGCCGTCGGCAGCGAGGTCGGCGATCTCCTGCATGTGCTTGACGAAGAGCGGCGCGTTGATCTCGAGCTGGATGTCGAGGCCGGCGAGCCCGTTCTCCTTGGTGGCATAGGGGAGATTGTTCCAGGCGGCGAAGTTCTCCAGGTGGATCCAGGTGAGCCAGGTCGAGGTGTAGCCGCAGGAGCCGGCGCGTGTCCCCACGATCCGCCGCGCGTAGCGCCACACGTCCGGCCAGGTCGTCGGCGGCTTGTCCGGATCGAGCCCGGCGCGGCTGAAGATGGCCTTGTTGTAGTAAAGGATGGGCGAGGAGCTGTTGTAGGGGAAGGACAGCATCTTGCCGTCGGGCAGCGAGTAGTAGGCGACGATCCCCGGCAGGTACTGGCTCTTGTCGAAGGTGCTGCCGGCCATCTCCAGCACCTCCTGGACGGGCACGATGTAGTCGGGATGGCTCATCATCACGCCGGTTCCGACGTCGAAGACCTGGATGATGTGCGGAGGGTTGCCGTTGCGGTAGGCCTCAAGCCCCGCCTCCAGCACTTCCGGATAGCTGCCCTTGAACACCGGCACGACGCGGTAGCTGCTCTGGCTGCGGTTGAACTCGTCGGCGAGCTCGCGCACGGCCTTGTTGCGCGCGCCCGACATCGCGTGCCACCAGACGATCTCGGTCTGCGCGGCCGCATCGCTCGCGGCGCCGGCAACGAGGCCCACGACGAAGAGGGCCGCAAGGAGACATTTCCGCAGGTCAAGCATGTGGAGGAGGATACGCTCCCTTCGGCCGCGGTTCATGACGCTTCGATGACAGTTTATGTCAGGGTAGCGCGCAGCGATACAGGCTGGCGGCGCCCGGGCCAAGCATGCTGAATAGGCAAAATCACGGGGGAGTCGAGGCGGTGATTACGGTTTTTGGCTCCATCAACCTCGACCTGATCGCGCATGTGCGGCACCTGCCGCGGCCCGGCGAGACGGTGTCGGGCGCGGCCTTCGCCTCCGCGCCGGGGGGAAGGGGGCCAACCAGGCGCTCGCCGCCGCCCGCGCCGGCGCGCCGGTGGCGATGGTCGGAGCGGTGGGGAACGACGCATTCGCGGCCGAAGCGCTGTCCCTGCTCGGGCCCGGGGGCGTGGACCTTCGCGGCGTGCGCGCCGTTCCGGGCCCGACCGGCATCGCGCTCATCATGGTCGACGACCGCGGCGAGAACGTCATCGCCGTGGCGCCCGGCGCCAACGGCATGGTGGCGGCGGCCGATGCGGAGCAACTGTCGTTTGCGCCGGGCGACGTGCTGCTGCTGCAGCTCGAGGTGCCGGTCGATGCGGCAGCGAATGGCGGCAAGGAAGGCGCGCCGAGCGGGCGCCGCCGTCGTGCTGAGCTTCGCGCCGTTCAACGCCGCCGCGCTCGGCCTGCTCGAGGAAGCGACGCATCTGGTGGTGAACGAAGGCGAGTGCGCCGAGGTCGCCGATGCGTTGCGGATCGCCGGCGCTTCGCTCGACGAGCGCGCCAAGGCGCTTGCCGCGCAGAGCGCCCTGACGGTGATCGTCACGCTCGGCAAGGACGGCGTGCTCGCCGTCGCCGACGGACGCGAGGCGCGCGTCGCCGCTTTTCCGGTCGAGGTGGTCGACACGGTCGGCGCCGGCGATACCTTCTGCGGCTACCTCGCCGCCGGCCTCGCCGAGCGCAGGTCGCTCGACGAGGCGCTCAGGCTTGCCTCGGCCGCGGCCGGGCTCGCCTGCACGAAGCCCGGCGCGCAGCCCGCCATCCCCGAGCGCCGCGAGGTCGAGGCGCTGCTGGCGCTGGCGCGGACGCCTACGTCTTGATCGGCTGGCCGGCCTTGCTCGCCGCCGCGATCTCCTTCAGCGCGCCCGACTTCACGTCGAAGACGAAGCCGTAGATCGGGATGTAGCCGGGAACCAGCGGGTGGCTGCGGATGCGCTTTACGTCCTCAAGCACGCTCGCCGCCTGGTCCTTGATGGTGAGCCACTGGATGAAGTGCCCGCCCGGGTTGCCGCCGCCCTGCTTGGGGTTCTTCCATGCCTTGCCGTCGAAGGCGGCCGTCGCAAGGCTGCCGTCGAGCAGGTCCGCCATGATCTCGCTGGTGAACAGCTGCATGCCGCAATCGGTATGGTGGATGACGAACCATTCCCGCGTCGCCAGCAGCTTGTGCGAGATGACGAGCGAGCGGATGGCGTCGTCGCTGGCGCGTCCGCCGGCATTGCGGATCACATGCGCGTCGCCCTCCGCCAGCCCGGCATATTTCGCCGGGTCGAGGCGCGCATCCATGCAGGTCAGGATGGCGAAGCGCCGCGCCGGCGGCATGGCGAGCTTCCCCTTGTCGCCGAAGCCCGCCGCGTATGCCTTGTTTGCCTTGAGAACCTCGCCGTAGACTTTGCTTGCAGCCTTGGCCATGTCTTTCCTCCCCTTAGTCTCCGACGCCCTTCGTTTCGCACGGGGCAACTCGGAACGGCGTGATCTTATTCGTGACCTTGAATGCGTTCCAGGCGTAAAATTCAGTTCGCATGGAACGGGAAGACGAGCGCGATGAGCGGCGTTCCCACCACGACGACGATGATGGAAAGCGGCAGGCCGAGCCGCCAGTAGTCGCCGAAGCGATAGCCGCCGGGACCCATGACGAGCATGTTCGACTGGTGGCCGATCGGCGTGAGGAACTCCGATGCGGCCCCGAGGGCGACTGCCATGAGGAACGGGTCGGGGCTGTAACCGAGACTGGTGGCGAATTGCGCCGCGATCGGCGCCATCACCAGCACGGTCGCGGCGTTGTTGAGGAAGGGCGTCACCGCCATGCCGGCGACGAGGATGAGAGCCAGTGCGCCGTAGGGCGGAAGCGCCGCTCCTGCGGCGGAGAGCCAGGTCGCGATAATGTCGGTGGCTCCCGTCGTCTGCATCGCTTCGCTGACCGGGATGAGCGAGCCGATGAGGACAAGCAGCGGCCAGTCCATCACGTCGTAGGCTTCGCGCAGGCTGATGGATTTCGCCACGACAAGGACGACGGCGGCACCGAAGAAAGCGAACGCCACCGGGACGACCTGCAGCGCCACGAGCAGCATGGCCGCCGCCAGCACCAGAACCGGCACATAGCGCCTGCGGCCCTGACCGAGCCGCAGATCGCGCTCGGCCAGCGGCAGACAGCCGCAGCTCGCCCAGCGCTTCCGGCATCTGCGTGAGATTGCCCTGCAGCACGATCACGTCGCCGGACTGGAACCTGATGGTCCTCAGCCGCCGCGTCAGCCGCTGTCCGCTGCGGCTGACTGCGAGCACGCCGATCTGGTAGCGCTCGCCGAGCCGCGCCTGGACCGGCGTGCGATCGACCAGTGGCGAACCGGCCATGACCACCGCTTCCATCAGACCGAAATCGTCGCTCGACGCGCCGCCGGATTGGCTTGCGCTGGAGGTGCTGACACCGTCGTTGGTTTCCGTCTCCTGCTTCTCCTCCTCGCTGCCCGCAAGCTTCAAGCCGCCTTGCTCCACGACCTGCTCGAGCGCTGTCGACTCGCCCTCCAGCAGCAGCGTGTCGCCGGCTTCGAGCGTCCAGCCGGGCGACGGCGTCACGCGGCGGAAGCGCTCGCGGATGAGGGTGACGACCTGCACATCGCCCTCGCCGAGCTTTTCCAGGTCGGCGACGGTCTTCCCGACATAGGAGGAGTCCGTCGGCAGCAGAGCTTCCGTGGTGTAGCTGCGGATGGAGAAGGCGGCGTCGAGCGAAGCGGCGCCCTTGCGGTCGGCCGGAAGCAGCCGGAAGCCCAAGGCGAGAAAGGCGACGCCCACGACGGCGACGGAGAAGCCCACCGGCGTGAAGTCGAACATGTGGAACGGCTCGCCGAGGAGGTCCTGGCGCATCTGCGAGACGATGATGTTGGGCGAGGTGCCGACCAGCGTCATGGTGCCGCCCAGGAGCGAGCCGAAGGCCATCGGCATGAGCAGATAGGACGGCGACATCTTGGTGCGTCGAGCGAGCTGGAACGCCACCGGCATCAGCATGGCAAGCGCACCGATGTTTTTCACGAAGGCGGCAAGCAGCGTCACGGCGCCCACCAGCGTGACGATCACCATCTGCCGCGAGGTGAGATAAGGCCCGATCCGGTGCAGCACCTGCTCCACGATGCCCGAGCGCGACACTGCGGAGCTGACGAGCAGCGCCGAGCCGACGATGATGACGATGTCGCTGCCGAAGCCGGCGAACGCCTTTTCGGGCGGAACGATGCCCACCACCACCGCCACGAAGAGCGTGCTCATCGCCACGAGGTCGTAGCGGTAGCGGCCCCATACGAAGAAGACCATCATCCCGAGGATGACGGCGAAGGCCAGGCCCTGCTGAAGGGTGATCAATGCGCCTCTGCCTGACGATCAGCCACGCGTCGCGGCTTCGATTGCAGTCTCGGCGCTTTCCTCCGTGGCGGATGGCTCTTCGTCGCTTCTCGTCAGCCTTCGGCTCGGGCGCGTCGCGGCTGCGATGCGGCTCGGCGATTCTGCGGATCGCATCCTGCAGCTGCTCCGGTCCGCTGAACGCTTTCGCCAGATCGCTTTGCGCCACGACGCCCACCGTCTTGCCCGCCTTGTCGAGCACGGGCATGCGGCGGATCTGCCGCTCGCGCATCTCCGCAAGCACGCTCTCCACCGTATCGTCTTCCTTGCAGGTGAAGAGGGTCGAAGACATCACGTCCTCGACCGGGATCTCCTCCGGGTGGAGGCCTTCGACGACGACCCGCAACAGGATGTCGCGGTCGGTGAGGATGCCGACGAGGCCGTTGTCGTCGCCCACCAGCACGGCGCCGATGTCGAACTCCGCCATCTGGGTGGCCGCCTCCTGCACGGTCGCGCTTGGGGCGACCGGGTCGACGCCACGTGCTCATCACCTCAGTCACTCGCATTCGACCGCCGCACCCCTTCGAGACTGTCGTTGAGTCGCAAATGCCCGCCGCGGTTCCCGCATGCGGGAGCGCGCCGCAAGAATAACCGCGCGCTCCGGTCGGCGAAAGCATCAATCAAGCGTTCAGAAGATCCTGCAAATCCAAGGGCTTGGTAACCATGGCGAGCGTCCCGTCGGCGTCGCGCGGCCATTCCTCGCGCGGCCGGTCCCAGTAGAGCTCCACGCCGTTCTGGTCCGGATCGCGCAGATAGAGCGCCTGGCTGACCCCGTGATCGCTGGCGCCGTCGAGCGGGATATCCGCCTTCACCAGCCGGCGCAGCGCGTCGGCGAGCGCGGCGCGCGTCGGGTAGAGGATGGCGAGGTGGTAGAGCCCGGTGGTGCCGGGCGCGGGCGGCTTGCCGCCGCGGCTCTCCCAGGTGTTGAGCCCGATATGGTGGTGATAGCCGCCGGCGGAGACGAAGGCGGCGCCGGCACCGTAGCGCTGCGTCAGCTCGAAGCCGAGCACGCCGCAATAGAAGGCGAGCGCGCGCTCGATATCCGCCACCTTGAGGTGGACATGGCCGATGCGCGTGCCCGGGATCGATCGGGGCCGAGAGGTCGGTCGCCGCGCGCTTCGATTCGGTGGGCTTGTCCAGCATGGGCGATATTTAGGATGCCGCGCCCGGCGGCGCCAACACCAAACGTGCGGCCGAAGCGGCGGGAGGGGAAGCTTTTTTCGCGGGAACGCCGACGCGTAGCCTGGATGGAGCGAAGCGTAATCCGGGATGGTCGCAAGCGCAGCCCCGGATTGCGCCCCTTCGGCGCTCCATCCGGGCTACGGGCTCAGGCGCGCCGCGAGATCACGTAGGACTCGTCGTAGAACCACAGGCCGCCATGTTTCTTCAGCACCGCGTCGGTCGCCTCCAGGAAGCTGCTGTCCTTGAAGGCTCCGGAGAGGCGCTGGTCCTCGATCTGCGCCACGTAGACGGCGGCGTTCCAGGCGGCGAGCAGCGTGGAGGTGCCGATGGAGCCGGAGAGCTCGTTGGGCAGCGTGTGCATGTCGTAGCGGAAGACGGCGCGCGAATCCGGCTGGTCGGCGAAGCGCATGTCGCGGCCTTCCGGCGCCGAGCATCTGCTTGGCGCGTCTTCAACATGTCGTGGCGGCTGGTCACGGAACGGGTTCTCGCCCGGCCAGACCCGGCGGATGATCTCCAGGCCGGGATCGTCGCCGCTGCGAGTGGATGCCGATCAGCCTTCCGCCCGGCCCGATGGCGCGGGCGAGCGGCGCCACGACGTTCTTCACCTTGAACTCCACCGGCGATGCGGGCGCGATAAGGCTGCGAGGCGATGACCAGGTCGTAGTCGGCATAGACCTGGCCGGGGCGCGGGATGACGCGAATCGAGCAGGAACTTGTGGTCCTCGCGGTAGATGACGAGCACCACCGGGCGGTCGTAGATCGGATTGCCGGTCTTCGCGCTGGCGCGCGCCGTCCACGCCTCGGAGAGGAACGGCTGCAGCGCCGTGATCTGCTCGCCGAACTCGTGGCTCGAGTTGCCGCTGAGCGCCACGTCCTTCCAGATCATGCTCGTGCGCGGCGGTGGGCGAGTTGGGCCGGAGCCACGGCGCCTCCGAATAGAACATGTTGGTGAGGACGAGCACGGTCGCCGGGTGCTCGAAGAAGCGGTCCGGCATGCGCTCCAGCGACAGGCGGACGTCCTCCAGGCTGATCTCCTTGCCGGTGATGTAGAACGGCATGGTGGGGAAGCGGGCATGCATGGCGCGCATGACGCGGGCGAGCACCGTGCCGTCGCCGACGCCGGCATCGAACAGGCGCAGCGCCGGCGGGCGCGGATGGATGTTGGCGAGCTCCTGCGTCACGCGGTCGGCGACCACCCACTTCTCCGAGCAGGTGTTGACGAAGAGCAGGTATTTCTGCCGGTTGTCGAAGAAGCGGAAGTTGGAGGTCTTCTCGCCCTTGGCCGCGGCCTTGCCGGACTTGGCCGCGGATTTTGAGCTCGCCTTTGTTTTTTCCTGCGTCAGTGTGCTCACCGTCTCGTCCCTATTGTCGTCGTTCCCGGCAACGCTACACGACGGTTCGGGCTGCGGGCCAGCCCCTGCTTGCGCTAGCCGAAATCCAGAGCCGATTAGGCACTTCGATTAGGCACATTGCCCCAAGAGCGCGCCGCGAACCGCTTGCATCTGAGTATCAAAATAGATACATCCTGTCGTTGGGGAGAGGGGCGCAGTGCCGGATCGCGAGAAGACGCCGGTCAGATTCTACCGAACCGCGGGCGGCGCGGAGCCTGTTCTCGACTGGTTGAGAGAGCTCGCAAGGAACGATCGACATTGCATCGGTGCTGATTTGGCGAGGGTTCAATACGGTTGGCCGGTCGGAATGCCTCTGTGTCGCTCGCTGGGTGAGGGCTTGTGGGAGGTGCGCAGCTCATTGGAAGGCCGCCGCATCGCACGTGTGATCTTCCTGTTCCACGAGAGCGAGATCGGCATCGTCCACGGGTTCATCAAGAAGACGCAGAAGATGCCTGCCAAGGATTTGTCGCTCGCGCGGAAGCGCGCGAAGGAGATGATCGAATGACAAAGAAAAGGAACAAGCATTGGGGCTCGTCGTTGGACAATTTCCTCAAAGAGGAAGGCATTTACGAGGAGGTGAATGCCGCCGCCATCAAAGCGGTCATTGCGTATCAGCTGGCGGAGGAGATGAAGAAGCAGGGCATCACCAAGAAGCGGATGGCGGAGCTGATGCGCACGAGCCGCGCGCAGCTCGACCGGTTGCTTGATCCGGACAATGGCAGCGCCACCATCGAGACATTGCAGCGCGCGGCCAATGTGGTTGGGCGCAAGCTCAGGCTTGAGCTGGTGTGATCGATATGACGGCCGAACGAGGCGGGGCGGGAATTCGGCAACGTTCGACCGACGAGGCTTCCTCGGGTGCGATCTTCAGACCGACCAGAAATAGCGCGTGAGGTGGAAGAACACGGGGGCGGCGAAGACCACCGAGTCGAGGCGGTCGAGGACGCCGCCGTGTCCTTCGATCATGTGGCCCCAGTCCTTGACGCCGCGGTCGCGCTTGATGGCCGACATGACCAGCCCGCCCAGGAAGCCCATCAAGGCGATGACGAGCGCCATGAGCAGCGCCTGAAACGGGTTGAATGGCGTGATCCACCAGAGCGCGGCGCCGATGAGGGTGGCGGCGCCGGCGCCGCCGACGAAACCCTCCCAGGTCTTCGACGGCGAGAGCGTCCGGCGCGATCTTGCGGCGTCCGTAGAGCTTGCCGAACACGTATTGCAGCACGTCGCTCGACTGCACCACGAGCACGAGGAAGGCGATGAGGAGCAGCCCGCGCCCCTCGTAGCCGGGGATCTGAAGCGTCAGCAGCGCGGGCACGTGCGACAGGCAGAAGACGGCGAGCATCAGCGCCCATTGCGTGACGGCGACGCGCTCCATGAAGCGCGTCGTGTCGGCACGGATCGCCGCGAGGATGGGCATGAGCAGGAAGACGTAGACGGGGATGAAGATCGAGTAGAGCCCGTACCAGTCGAAGGCGACGAGGATGTACTGGATCGGCACGACGAGGAAGAAGGCGGCGACCAGGGCATGGTGATCGCCGCGCCGCGTCTCCGTCAGGGTTATGAACTCGCGCAGTGCCGTGAAGGAGGCGGCGGCGAAGAGCAGGATCACGCCGATCCTGCCGAAGATGAAGGCGACGCCGATCAGGGCCACCATCACCCACCAGGCCTTGATGCGCTGGTTGAGGTTGTTGACGACGGAGTTGGGGATGTCTCCGGCGCGCCGCGCGAGCACGTAGCCGACGGCGCTGGCGACGGCGAGCACGCAGCCGATGCCGAGGAAGAGGAGGAGCGTCTGCTGGCCGGCGGTCATCAGCGCGTCCCCTCGCGCGGCCGAAGCGCCAGAAGCGCTGCCCGCGCGCGCTCCAGGAAGGCGGTCTTCTCCTCGCCTTCGCGCAGCCTGACCGGCATGCCGAAGGAGACGGTGCACAGGATCGGCACCGGGAGCAGCTCGCCTTTCGGCAAGGCGCGATTGAGGTTGGCGATCCACACCGGCACCAGCTCCACGCCCGGCCGCGCCAGCGCCAGCCGGTAGAGCCCGCTCTTGAAGGGAAGCAGCGGCACGTCGGTGAGGTTGCGCGTGCCCTCCGGAAAGAGGATCAGCCCGGCGCCTTCGTCGAGCGCCTCGGCCATCTGCCTGATCGGGTCCTCGGTGCGGCCCTCGGGATTGCGCTCGATCAGCACCGCGCGAAACACGCGCTTGCCGATGAAGCGGCGGACGGCGTCCTTCAGCCAGTAATCGGCGGCGGCGACCGGCCGTGTGTTGTGCCTGACGGCCGGCGGCAGCACGGTCCAGATCAGCACGAAGTCGCCGTTGGCGGTGTGGTTGGCGAAATAGACGCGCGGGCGGGAGATCGGGAAGGTGGGTGCCCCACTCGGGCCTGACGGCCGTGACGAGGCGCGCGAAGAGCGTGATCAGTCCGGCGAGGAGCCTTTCGATCACCGCCTCGCTCCGCCCTCTCGGAGCCCGGCGCGGACGCGGCGGACGCACGTCACCAGAAGCAGGAGAGCGACCGCAATCAGATCCACATGGTCCAGCCGGGGAGCGGGCCGCCGAAGCCGTACCACAGGCCGATCGCGCCGAAGACCAGCGCGCGGTCGCTCTTGCCCATCGGCCCGTCATAGCGGCGCGTGGCGCCGGCCATGGGGCCGACGCACGCCGATGAACTCGGTGAGCACGGCGAGGAAGAGCACCAGCGCCATCAGGTGCGGGCCGAAGGCGGCGATGAGTGCAAACGGCGCATAGAGCGCAACGTCGGAGATGACGTCGCCGATCTCGTTCAGATAGGCGCCGAGCCTGGATTTCTGGCCATAATTGCGGGCGAGCATGCCGTCGACGGCGTTGAGCGCCATGCGCACCAGGAGCCAGACGGCCACGAGCACGAACGGCCAGCGCGCCGGCCAAAGCGCCGCGACGAGCACGCCGACCGCGATCGATCCGACAGCGGCGGCGATGGTGACCTGATTGGCCGTGACGCCGGCCTTGGCGAGCCTTCCGACATGCGGCTGCAGCAGCCACTGAAACGCAGGCTTCAACACATAAAGCGACAACGCGAGCCCCCGACCCCGGTCCGCCTCCGGGGCTACTTCTGGTCGTCGTAGGCTGGGCAGCTTATTCCTTATTCGTTTTTTCGCCTAGCGGGCGGGCGGCGGGCGCGGAACGACGCCGGGGAGGGCGATCCCGGCCGCGGCGGCGAGCGCGCCGGATCCGATGCGTTCCGCGACGGCGGCGAGGTCGGCGGCAGGCGACAGCGCTCCGCGTTTCGGCGCGGGGCGCCGCCTCGCGCACCAGGCGCAGCACTTCGCCGGGCGCGGCGGGGTGATCCTCGTCGTCACAGGCCCGCGCCGCTTCCAGGCATTCGATCGCCAGCACCAGCGCGACCATGCCCGACATCGCCAGCAGCGGCCGCGCCTCGGCGTTCGGCTCGGCGAGCGCACGAATGCGCGTCAGGAAGCCGGCGGCGCGCTCGGCGGGGCTCGTCGTGCGCCGCCTCGCCGTCCTTCGCGTCGCCGGTGCACAATGCGGCAATGCGCGCCTGCGACAGCTCGGCGATCCGCAGCAGCGCCAGGGCGATGAGGTCGGTGGCGCCCGCGACGGAGGAACGGTCGTCTCGTCGCCGGCGATCAATCTCCCCGCTCTGCCAGACGATCAGACGTGTCTCGGTGACGGCATTGGCGGCTCGCTCCAGCGTCGCGCCGGCCTGGCGCAGGAGGTCGAGGCAGGCGCCCAGCTGGAGCGGGGCGGCGCGCATGGCGCTTTCCTCGGCGTCGCTCGGTTCGCGTGTCGGCGTCGTCGGCGGTTGGCGAGCGCCTGGAGGGCCTCCGCCACCTCGATCGGCGCCCGGCTGACGATGAAGCTCCAGCGCGCGCGGATGCAGCGGCGCCCCGGGGCCGCGCATCGCTGCCGCCGACAGGGCTGTCGCAACGAGCGCTGAGCGGAAGAGGCGCTCCGCCTCGAAGAGGCCGGCGAGCGCCGACGCGGTGGAGAGCGCGCTGCCGGAGAGCAGCGCCGATCTTTCGGGCGGCTCGAGCCTGATCGGAGACAGCTCCGCCTGCTTCAGCGCCTTGGCGGCGGGAAGCGGCGTGTCGCCGCTGACGACCTCGCCCATGCCGGTCAGTGCCGCGAAGAGAGACGCGAGCGCCGTGCGGTCATTCGCGTCCGCGGCCGGTATGGCCGGCAGCAGGCTCTGCGGCGAGCCAGTCGGCGAGGCCGTGCACCGTCTCCCAGCGCATGCCGGAGAAGCCCTGCGCCAGCGAGGCGAGCTTCAGCGCCACGAAGAGCCGGACGAGCGGCGAGGGCAGCCGGTCGCCGCCGGCCTCCATCAGCTCGGCGAAGGTGGGCGCGTCCAGAGCGTCGGGCGGCAAGTCCTGGCGCTGAAGACGATCGGCAAGCGCGGCAGCGCCCGCGTCGACATCGGGCCGCGCAAACGGATCGAGCGCGACTGCGGCGCCGCGATAGATCGCTCGCCAATGGATCAGCGGCGTCAGCCCGGGCCTGAGCTCGACATGCGCCGTCATTCCGGAGGATCCGGTCTCGGCGACAGGCTCAGCCGGTGAGGCACTGCGAGCAGCACATCCTACTCCTGCCCGGTCCGCCGCGATGCGTATCATAGCGCATTCGACGGCGCCGGCGCCATTCTGGCAAGTCCTGCAGGGCAGTGGGCGATGGAGATATCTGGAAAGCCGCGTGCCGCGCTCAGCCGCTGCCGGCGTTCGACGACGGGTCTTCGGTGCTGATGGCGTCGGCGGTGCGGACTTCGTCCTCCGGCCGGCCGTCGGCGCGCTCGATCCAGATGTTGATCGGCGCGGAGTTGGTCGCTCCGAACTGGGTGGAGAAGGCGACTTCCGCTGCGTCGCGGCCTACGCCGATACGCACCAGTCCATCGAGAGCCGCCTGCCGCGTTGCGTCGAACAGCCACCACCGCCCTCCCAGGAAAGCCTCGAATACGGCGTGGAAATCACTCGGCGAGAGGCCTTGCGCATAGCAGGTGAGGAAGCGCGCCGGCACGCCGAGCGCCCGGCAGAAGGATATTCCGAGATGCGCGAAGTCGCGGCAGACCCCGGCTCGCTGGATGAGCACTTCGGTCGCGGTTGTCTCCGAATCGCTGCTGCCGCGCCGGTATTCGATATTCTCGTGAATCCAGTTGCAGATGCCGGTGATCCGGTCGTGACCCCGGGGAAGGTGGCCGAACTCGCGCATCGCAAACGCCGCCAGACGATCGGAGGGCACGAAACGGCTCGGGAGCAAATAGGGCAGGATATCGAGCGGGAGATCGCGGACAGCCATCTCGTGAACCGATCGGGGGTCTGCGCGGTGAACGTCGAGATCGACCTCCGCGCTGTAATGAAGCGCGAGCGCACCGGGCGGCGACAGGACTCTCAGGTAGCGATTGCCGTTCCCAACCACGGTATGTGTCGTGCGCTCCAAATCCGGCTCCAGGACGATCTGCTCCGACAGATCGGCATGTCTTGCCAGATGGGCGACCTCCAGATTGAAAATGAACACGGTCTCTTCGAGCACCTCGTAAGAGAGGTCGCAGCCCAGTTTGTATCTCACGGGACGCTCCAGCGAAGGGGCGCGCAGAGATGGCGCTCCCTCCCGTTCGGAATTGATGCCTCACGCAAACGCCGTGCGGGCCAAACGGTTCGGCGGCAAAGCGATAATTTCGCTTGAGCGCGGCGAATGCTACTCCGCCCCCACCGCGACGGGCTGCTGCCTCGGCCGGGTGAGTGCATAGAAGCCGATTGCGGTTCCGAAGATCGTCAGGCCGAACAGCGTGGTGATGCCGAGCATGAGCGGGAAGCCGCCGATGCCGTGCAGCACGGCGATCATCGGCACGGCGAGGCCGCTGACGCCGAATCCGAGGAAATAGCGCAGGCCGAAGGCCTTTGCCCGCAGATGAGGGGCGACGTAACGCGCAATCATCGCATCGTTCACGACGACCTGGCCGTAGATCTGGGCCATGGCGAGCACCATGCCGAGCAGCATCGGCATGCCGATCATGAAGGTCGCGATGGCAAGCCCGATCGGCTGGAGCACCGACAGCCCGACGAAGAGCTTCGGCAGCTCGATCCGGTCGATCAGCCGTCCCATGGTGATCTGCGTGAGCGCACCGAGGAAGAATACCGAGGTCGTCAGCATGCCGACGGCCGAGAGCGGCAGGTCGAAGCCGAGCCGCTCGTCGATCACCTTGGGGAGGGAGATCGTCACGATGTTGAAGGTGATGCCGCCGGCAACCACGGCGACGAGATAGAGCACCGCGATGGCGACCGGATTGGCGATCGGCAGCGTCTTGGCCGTCTCGCCCGGCGGCTTGGTGGTGGCGCGCCGCTCGCTCGGCACCATGGCGATGAAGACGGCGCCGATGCCGATCGCCAGCACGCCGGGTATGGCAAAGGCGGCACGCCAGCCGAGCTGGGCGGTGATGATCGCGGTGATGCCTGAGGCGAGCGCGGCGCCGAGATTGCCCCACACGCCGTTCTTGCCGAGCTCGCGCCCGAGCCGGGTGGCATTGCTGACCAGCATGGCCGAGCCGACCGGATGATAGATCGCCGCGAAGCACCCGAGAATGAGCAGCAGCGCCGCGAAGGACGCCGGCGTGGTGGCGAAGGCGAGCCCCACGCAGCAGACGCCCGATCCGAGGAAGAAGGCGGCGAGCAGGTTGCGGCGGCCGACGCGGTCGGCAATCCAGCCGACCGGCAGCGACATGAGGCCGAAGGCGAGGAAGGTGCCGGTGGCGAGCCCGATCAGCTCCGAATAGCCGATGCCGCGCTCCGCCGCGATGGCGAGCACCGCGGTCGGGTAGATCAACACCACGAAATGATCGAAGGCGTGCGCGATGTTGATGAAGCGGATGGTGCGTGCGGCGAGAATATCCTGGGGCATGATCTGTGGATCGGCGAGACGCGGCGGCTCGTTATTCCCGTATGAACATAACGAGTCTCACCAGACTGTAAAGCCGCAGCGGACGCGGCGCCAGCCTCGGGCAGAAGGACGTGACCACCATCGCGGGTGTGCCGCGGCGCCGTTTCTTCAGGCGAAATTTCTTCTCGCGGCAGGGGCTCTGCGAGCCGACCGGTGCTCCTCACTTGCGGAGCCTCAGCTTCCCCCGTTAGATCATGAGAGTGCGCGCGCACCGGCGCGGTCCGCGTCCGCGGGGCCGTCTCACCGATATCTGCCAACCTTGAGAGAAAGCGACCGATGCTGGGACATGCCGTTCGCCGCCGTGAGGATTTCCGCCTGGTCACGGGCAAGGGCCGCTATACGGACGACCTGAAGCTGCCCGGGCTCGCCTACGCTGTTTTCGTACGCTCGGCGCATGCCCACGCCAGGATCGCTTCCCTCGCGGCGGAAGAGGCGCGCGCCGCTCCCGGCGTGATCGCCGTGCTGACGGCTCCCGAGGCCGCGGCGGACGGCCTCACGCACGCTGCAAGGGCCGGTTCCGGTGAAGGCGAAGGACGGCGGCGACGCGCCGGTCACGCCGCGGCCGATCCTGGCGGGCGACACCGTGCGCTTCGTGGGCGAGCCGATCGCGGTCGTGGTGGCGGAGACCGCCGACGCGGCCGAGGAGGCGGCGGCGCTGGTGGCGGTGGAATACGAGGTGCTGCCGGCGATCACTACGGTGAAGGAGGCGCTTGCGCCGGACGCTCCCAGCGCTGTGGGAGGGAGCGCCGGGCAACATCGCCTATTACTGGCAGAAGGGCGACGACGCGGAGATCGACGCGATCCTGGCGAAGGCCGCGCATGTCACGCGGGCGGAGATGTCGATCAGCCGCGTGACGGCTGCGCCGCTCGAGCCGCGCGTCGCCGTCGGTGCGCTCGAGGATGGGCGCCTGGTGCTGCGGACGAGCACGCAGAGCCCCAAGCATGACTGCGCGATCTCCTGGCGGGCGGCGCCTTCAAGATCGATCCCTCGGAGGTCAGCGTGTTCGCCGAGGATGTCGGCGGCTCCTTCGGCATGAAGGCGGGCCTTTATCGCGAAGACGTGGTGGTGCTGTGGGCGGCGCGGCGGCTCGGGCGGCCGGTGAAATGGACGAGCACGCGCTCCGAGGCGTTCCTGTCCGACGAGCATGCGCGCGACCTCGTCGTCACGACCGAGCTGGGGCTCGACGCGGAGGGCAACTTCCTCGCCTTCCGCGCCCGCTTCGACAACAATATCGGCGCCTATCTCAGCGGCCGTTCGGTGCCGATCCTCTTCAATGTCGGCGGGATCGCCGGCGTCTACCGCACGCCGGCGCTCGCAGCGGAGCTGCGCGGCGTCTTCAGCAACACGGCGCAGACGGGACCCTATCGCGGCGCCGGGCGGCCCGAGGCGACCTATGTGCTGGAGCGCACCATCGACATTGCCGCGCGCGAGATCGGCGCCGACCCGTTCGCGCTCAGGCAGCAGAACCTCATTCCGCCCGAGGCGATGCCGTTCCAGACGCCGCTCATCTTCAAATACGATTGCGGCGAGTTCGCCGCCAACATGGAGGTTGCCGCCAGGCTGGTCGACCATGACGGGCTTGCGGCGCGGCGGGAGGAAGCGCGCTCCCGCGGCAAGCTTCATCGGCTTCGGCATCGCCAACCCGATCGAGGTGGCGGGTGGGCCGTATGCGCGGCGACGCGCGATTCCTCGCGGCTGACGGTGGCGCCCGACGGCAGCATCCTGCTGGAGTGCGGCTCCATGTCGACCGGGCAGGGGCTGGAGACCTCGATGCCGGAGATTGCCGCGGCAAGCCTCGGCATCGATCCTTCCCGCATCACCTATCGCGGCGGCAGCAGCGACGCGCTGGCGGTCGCAGCACGGCAGCGCCGGCTCAAGCGCAACCGCCGTCGGAGGCGCGGCGGTCTACAAGGCGGCCGAGGCGCTGATCGAGACGGCGCGCGAGCGCGCCGCCGACATCCTGGAGGCGTCGGTGGCGGATATCGAATATTCGTCGGGGACACTGCGCGTCGCCGGCACCGACCGCGTGGTGACGCTGCAGGAGCTGGCCTCCGGCGTGCATCGAGGCGAGCCGGCCGAGCGACATCGACCCGCTCTCGGCGGAGGCGGAGTTCCACCCCGATATCGTGACCTTCCCCAACGGCTGCCACATCTGCGAGGTCGAGGTCGATCCGGAGACCGGCAAGGTGGAGGTGCTGCGCTACGTCGCGGTGGAGGATGTCGGGCGCGTGCTCAACCCGCATGCTGGTCGAGGGACAGATGCATGGCGGGGTGACGCAGGGCATAGGCCAGGCGCTGCAGGAGCTGATCGTGCACGATTCCAGCGGCGAGCTGATCTCCGGCACGTTCAACGACTATGCCATGCCGCACGCCGCGGACCTCCCGCTTTTCCACTCCGAGATTCGCGAGGTGCCGACCAAGGCCAATCCGCTCGGCGTGAAGGGGGTGGGCGAGGCCGGTTGCGTCGGCGGGCTGGCGGCGGCGATGAATGCGGTCTGCGACGCGCTGGCCGGCTACGGCGTCACGCATGTCGACATGCCGACAACGCCTGAGCGCATCTGGGCGATTACCGGGGGGAAGATGCCGCCTTCCGACTGAAGCGCTCTTGTCGCCCTCCCTGGCGCCGCGATACGAGCGGCCAACAGAGAAGGGAGGGCCGTGCTTTGAGTGATTCCCCTGCCGGGGCGGCTGGACGGCCGCATACCCGCCGCTTCGCGGCGCAGCGCTGGCTGATCGACAACGTCATCGAGGCGAACGGCATCGACTGGGACCAGGGCCGGTCGAGCGCGCTCAACACGCCCTGCGGCATGGAAGCGGCGCCCGATTTCGTGGCGATCCGCAACCAGGTGAAGAAGCTCGCCGATATCTCGCCATCCTTCGAGGCGATGGCGAAGAAGCGCGAGGCCAAGGCCCGGGCCGCCGAGGCGGAGGGGAACAATGTCACCGCGCGCAACAACTTCTTCATTGCTGCCATCCACTGGGGCGCCGCGCAGTGGCCGATCGACGAAGCGGACGAGACCAACCTCGCCTACAATGCAAAGAAGCGCGAATGTTATTCCGCCTATGCGCGGCTCGCCGACCACCACGTGGAAGCGGCGTGGATAAAGCTCGGCGACAAGGCGCTGCCGGGCTGGCTGCACCTGCCGCCGGGCTATGCGGGCGGCCGCATCCCGACCGTCGTGGCGATCCCGGGGATGGACTCCTTCAAGGAGTGCCTGGTGCATCTCTACGGCGACCCGTCGCTGCAGCGCGGCATGGCGGTGCTGGCGCTGGAGGGGCCTGGCCAATACGAGAGCCCGCTGCTCGGCATCCATGTCAGCCAGGAGAAGTGGAAGGCGGCCGGGCCGGCGATCTTCGACTGGCTTGCGAAGCGCGACGAGGTCGACCCGGAGCGCGTCGGCATCATGGGTCGCAGCTTCGGCACGTTCTTCGGCACGCTGCTGGCGGCATCGGAGCCGCGCTTTCGCGCCTGCGCCGTCTCCGGGCCATGCCATGAGCCGGGCTTTCATACGATCTTCGAGGAGGCCTCGCCCACCTTCAAGACGCGCTTCATGTTCATGTCGGGCTATTCCGACGAGGACGCTTTCGACGCCTTCATCCCCACGCTGAGCTGGCAAGGCGAGCCGGCGAAGATTTCCATGCCCTATCTCTGCCTGGCGGGAGAGGCGGACGAATTGACGCCGCTGCGGCATACCGAGCGGCTGATCGGCGAGCTGAAGGGGCCGAAGCGCTACGTGGTCTACCAGGGCTCGCGCCACTCCATCCGCGGGCCGGCCGCCTCCAACGGCCCGCATCCGCAGAGCCTGATGGCCGACTGGATGGCGGCGCGGCTCGCCGGCGAGCCGATGGAAAGCGAGCGATGGTTCGTGGAAAGCAGCGGCAAGGTCGCAAAGACACCATTTTGATCTTCGCATTTGCGGCAAGACTTGCGTGACCATCGGGTCGCCGGGGCGCGCTTCGTGGATTGCACGCCCTAAGATGCTAGAGTCTTTCCCGCATCGGCGATTCATGCCGAACGCCAAGCACATCAGAAGGAGGCGGAATTGCCCCACCGCTTCGACGAGGAGAAGAGGAAACGCGTAGAGGGGGTCGAGCGGGTCGTCGCAGCCGACCCCGACGGGCAGGAGCTCGCCCGATTCGCCGCGCTTCTGTTTGCCCATGCCGCCGGCGAAGATCTGGTCGAATACGACGTTGCGACGCTCGCCGCGATCACCCGCGACGCTTTCGTCTTCTTCAGCCGCCGCTCAGAGCCGACGGCCGTGCGGATCGCCGAGGTCGACGCAATCGACGCGCGCGGACGCCCGCATACGATAATCGAGCTCTCCACCGCCAACCGCCCGTTCATCTTCGATTCGGTGGTGGGCGAGCTGCAGGCGCTCGGCCACACGGTGCGGTTCGTCGTGCACCCGATCATCCAGGTGGAGCGAAACGGGGCGGGCGAGGCCGTCAGCTTTGGCGGCCCGCATCCGGATGGCGCCCAGAGCGGCCAGCGCGAGAGCTTCGTGCACGTGCATGTGCCGCTCATCCGCGACGAAAGCGAGAGAGCGGCGCTGACGAAGCAGCTCACCTCGCTGCTCAACGAGGTGCGGCTCGTCACCGACGACTGGCGCGCCATGCGCGTCAGGCTGCACAGCGCCATCAACGAGTTCAGCATCAGCCACCAGCACCTTTCCGACGCGGTGACCGACGAGACGATCGCCTTCCTGCAATGGCTGGAGGACGACAATTTCGTGTTCCTCGGCATGCGCGAATACGCCTATAGCGGGGATGCCGACGAGCTGGCCGAGGCGCCGGCGGCTACCGGCCTCGGGCTGCTGCGCGACCCCAATGTGCCGGTGCTGAAGCGCGGCACCGAAGCCGTGACGATGACACCGGAAATCCGCGCCTTCCTCGTCGCCAGCGACCCGATCATCGTCACCAAGGCGAACGTGAAGGCGCGCATCCACCGGCGCGACTACATGGACTATGTCGGCGTGAAGAAGTTCGAAGGCGAGCGTGTCGCCGGCGAGCTGCGCATCGTCGGCCTCTTCACCTCGACGGCCTTTACGCAATCGGCGCAGAGCATCCCGCTGATCCGTCGCGAAGTGAAGGAGGTGCTCCGCCGCGCCGGCTTCGACCCGAGCAGCCATTCGGGCAAGGCGCTCATCAACATTCTGGAGCACTATCCCCGCACGGAGCTGTTCCAGATGGAGGCGCAGGAGCTGCTGCGAGCCTGCACTGGCGATCCTGCAGCTCGAAGAGCGGCCGCGCGTGCGCGTGCTGCCGCGCCGCGACCCCTTCGACCGCTTCGTCGCGGTCCTCGTCTTCGTGCCGCGCGACAATTATTCGTCCGAGCAGCGCGAAAGCATCGGCGAGATGCTGGCCGAGGCCTATGACGGCCGGGTGTCGGCCTTCTTCCCAGACTTCTCCATGACGCACCTGACGCGCGTCCAGTTCATCATCGGCCGCAATCCGAGCGATGGGCCGGACCCGACGCAGGGCGAGCTGGAGGCGCGCGTCCGCGAGATCGTGCGCAGCTTCGACGACGATCTGCAGGAGGCGCTGAACGTCGCCTTTCCGGCGGAGCGCGCCGCCGCAGTTGCAGCGCGACTACGCCGATGCCTTCGCCTCCGACTACCGCGCCAGCTTCACCGCGGAGGATGCGCTGATCGACATGGAGATCGCCGAGCGGCTGACGCCGCGGGACATCGAGGTCCGGTTCTTCCGCCGCCCGATCATGCCCGAGACGGCGCTGGTCATGAGCTTCCACCATCTCGGCGATCCGATCCCGCTGTCGCGGCGCGTGCCGCTGCTGGAATGCCTGGGCTTCTCGGTGATCGACGAGCGCACCTACCGGATCGCGCGGCGCGGCGGGCACCGGTGCTCTACCGGCACGACATGACGCTCGTGCGCGCCGACCGCGCGGCCTTCGACCTCGACGGCGCCAGGCGCCTGCACGATGCGGTGCTGGCCGTCTGGCATGACAAGGCGAAGAGCGACGGCTTCAATACGCTGATCCTGACGGCGGGCCTCACCTGGCGGCGCGCGGCGTTGCTCAGAACCGTGGCGCGCTACCTCAGGCAGACCGCGCTTCCCTATTCGCTCGACTACCTGGCCGAGCGCGCTGCAAGCGCTATCCGGCGATCGCCACGCTGCTGACCGAGCTTTTCGCGGCGCGCTTCGATCCGGCGATGAAGAACCGCGACAAGGCGGAGGCGAAGCTGCAGAAGGAATTCGAGGCGGCGCTGGAGGATGTCGGCAAGCCTCGACGACGACACGATCCTGCGCGCCTTCGAGCAGGTGATCGAGGCGACGCAGCGGACGGACTTCTATGCCGCGGAGGGCGACGAGGAGCCGGCGGCGGTGACGCTGAAGATCAAGCCGGAGGAGCTGCCTTTCGTGCCGCTGCCGCGGCCGTTCCGCGAGATCTTCGTGCATTCGCCGCAGGTGGAGGGCGTGCATCTGCGCTTCGGCCCGGTGGCGCGCGGCGGCCTGCGCTGGTCGGACCGGCCGCAGGATTTCCGCACCGAGGTGCTCGGCCTCGTCAAGGCGCAGCAGGTGAAGAACGCCGTCATCGTGCCGGTCGGCGCCAAGGGCGGCTTCGTGCCGGCGCGGCTGCCGGCTTCGGCGGCCGCGACGCGATCTTCGAGGCGGGCCGCCAGGCCTATATCCGCTTCGTCGACCGGCTGCTCTCCGTCACCGACGATATCGAGGGCGACGCGGTGGTGCCGCCGAAGGACGTCGTCGTCCATGACGGCGAGGACGCCTATCTCGTCGTCGCCGCCGACAAGGGCACGGCGACCTTCTCCGACACCGCCAACGCGCATCGCGCTGGAGCGCGGCTTCTGGCTGGGCGACGCCTTCGCCTCGGGCGGCTCCGCCGGCTACGACCACAAGGCCATGGGCATCACCGCGCGCGGCGCCTGGGAGGCGGTGAAGCGGCATTTCCGCGAGATGGACATCGACATCCAGACGCAGCCCTTCACGGTGGCCGGCGTCGGCGACATGTCGGGCGACGTGTTCGGCAACGGCATGCTGCTGTCGCGCGCCACCAAGCTCGTCGCGGCCTTCGACCATCGCGACATCTTCATCGACCCGAATCCCGACCCGGAGGTCTCGTTCGAGGAGCGCCAGCGGCTCTTCGATCTGCCGCGCTCGAGCTGGCAGGACTACGACAAGGACGCTCATCTCCGAAGGCGGCGGCGTGTTCTCGCGCGCGCTGAAGGAGATCACCTGTCAGCCCCGAGGTGCCGCAAGGCCCTCAACATCGGCAAGACGAAGATGCGCCCGACCGAGCTGATGACGGCGATCCTCAAGGCGCCGGTCGACCTCCTCTGGTTCGGCGGCATCGGCACCTATGTGCGCGGTCCCGCACGAGTCGAACGCCGAAGTCGGCGACAAGGCCAACGACGCCATCCGCATCACCGCGACCGGACGTGCGGCGCCAAGGTGGTGGGCGAGGGCGCCAATCTCGGCATGACGCCGAAGGCGCGCATCGCCTACGGGCTGAACGGCGGGCGCTGCAACTCCGACGCCATCGACAATTCCGCCGGCGTCAACACCTCCGACGTGGAGGTGAACATCAAGATCGCGCTGGCGCCGGCGGTGCGCGCCGGCCGGCTGTCGGAGGACGATCGCCTCTCACCTGCTGCGCGAGATGACCGACGACGTGGCGAGCCTGGTGCTGCGCAACAACTACCAGCAGACGCTCGCCATCTCGCTGGAGGCGATGCGCGGCCAGGACAATCTCGGCAACCAGATGCGGCTGATGGCCGAGCTGGAGGAGCGCGGGCTGCTCGACCGCGAGGTGGAGGACCTGCCGGACGACGCGGCGCTGGAGGAGCGCGCGGCAGACGGGCACGGCCTGACGCGCGCGGAGATCGGCACGCTGCTCGCCTTCGCCAAGATCGCGCTCTTCAACGACCTGGTGGACAGCGTCGTGCCGGACGATCCGTATCTCGGCCGCGAGCTCTTCCGCTACTTCCCCGCCGAGATGCGCGAGCGCTTTGCCGACGAGATCGAGGCGCATCGGCTGCGGCGCGAGATCATCGCCACGCAGCTGGCGAACTCGGTGATCAATCGCGGCGGGCCGACGCTGCTGGTCGCGGCGCGCGACCGCACCGGCGATTCGCCGGCCGACCTCACCCGCGCCTATGCGGCGGTGCGCGACAGCTTTGCGCTGCAGGACGCTGCATGCCGCGCATCGACGCGCTCGACACGAAGATCTCCGGGCACGCTGCAACTGGAGCTTTACGCCATCGCGCAGGACGTGCTGGTCGACCGCATCGCCTGGTTCGCCAGCAATATCGATCCGACCGCCGGGCTTGCCGAGATCGTGGCGCACTATCGCGCCGCGCTCGACGAGCTGGCGGGCACGCTCCCCACGCTCCTGTCGCGCGAAGCGGCGAAGGCGGTCGCGACACGCGAGGACCGGCTGAAGGCGGGCGGCGTGCCGGAGCGCGCTGGCGGCGCGCCTGGCGCTCCTGCCGACGCTGGCGCGCGCCAGCGACGTGGTGCTCATCGCCGAGCGCACCGGGCGCAGCCTGAAGGAGGCGGCGCAGTCCTTCTTCGCCATCTCCGACCGCTTCGGCTTCGGCCGCATCGACGCCATGACGGGGGAGGTGGAGACGGGCGAATATTACGAGGGGCTGGCGCTGCAGAAGGCGCGCGACAGCCTGGAGACGGCGCACCGCGACCTCGCCCGCAGCCTCATCTCCAATGGCGGCGACATCGACGTGGCGGCCTGGGAGGCCGCGTCCGGCGAGCGCATCACCGCCACGCGCGAGCCAGGTGGAGAAGATCCTCTCCGACCGCCGGCCGTCGATGGCCAAGGTGACGGTCGCCGCGAGCCTCTTGTCGGAGCTGGCGCGACGGTAGAGGCGGCTCCCCCCGCGCCTGAGGGGAGCCGGCCAGAATCGGCGCTTACCGGATGCCCGCGTCGATCAGCTCGATGAGGCCGTCGATCGTATCGGGCGTGACGGTGCCGGCGCCGGTGTTGAGGTTGAGGCCCGGCATCTGGTACTTCGCCGTCATCACGCATTGCACGACCGGCATGAAGCCCTGCAGGTAGAGGAGCTGGTCGAGCGTGGCGGAGACGTAGCCGGACTTCAGGCCGTCGATGGTGGCGGGCGCCAGATCGATGCCGCCGACGATGATCTCGCCCGGCTTCTTGCCGGCCTTCTTCAGCACATCGGCGAGCATGCCGGTGATGCCGCCGTGCTGCGTGCCGATCGCCTTCAGGTTCGGATGGCTCTGGATGTAGGCCACCAGCACCGGCACGCCGAGCGAGACGTCGGAGTTGACCTCCTGGGTGATCTCCAGCCGGTCGACCTTGAGGCCGGCCTCCTCCAGCGTGTCGGCGAGGCCCTTCTCCGACTGGCCGCGCTCCGCCTGGCTGAACACGCCGTAGACCATCGCCTCGTCGCCGGACTGGAGCCCCTGCTTCAGCATGTGCTGGGCGGTGAGCTTGCCGCCCTCGTAGAGGTCGACGCCGGCATAGCCCATGCCCTGCGCGCCGAATTCCTGCTGCAGATCGGTCATCGGCGAGTTGCCGACGGTCACCACGATGCCCTGGCCGACGGCATCGGCCACGAGGTCGTGGAAGGCGGCGCTGCCGGGATGCCCCATGATCTCGATGCAGTCCGGCCGCGCGGCGACCGCTTCCTTGAACTGGTTGATCATGGTCTCGGGCGCCCAGGCGGAGAACTGCTCGTGCATCTCCACGCCGAGCGCCTTGGCCGCCTGCGCGGCGCCGGTCTGGCGGGCGAGCGTGGCGCCGTCGCCGGGATTGCCGCCCATCTGCATGTACATCACCAGGCCTTCGCCCGGAGGCATGTCCTGTGCCGCCGCAAGCCGCCGTGCCCGCGACGATCGCCGCCGCGGCGACCGCGCAAGAAAGCGTTCCCGTCCTCATGCTTTTCCCTCCCTGGCTCGCATCACGATTGCCTCCCGTGCGGCGGAAGGCTTCTCCGGCCGGGCCAGTGCGGCCGAATCCTCGACGCAAGCGGAAGCGCGCGACGAACGCGGCGCGCTTCTGCGGCTCTTCGAGATAGAGGTAGGAGATGATGGCGATCAGGAAGACGAGGCCCTGGATGGTGCTGCACCCAGGCGCCGGTGAGGCCGGTGGCGACCAGGCCCGCCTCGATCATCCCGATGATGAAGCAGCCGAAGACGGTGCCGACGATCGTCGCGCGCCCGCCGAAAATCGACGTGCCGCCGATCAGCACGGAGGCGATGGCGGTCAGGAGGTAGCCCTGGCCCTGATTGCCGAAATAGTTCTTGTTCTCCAGCGTCAGCATGATCGCGGCGATGGCGGCGAGCAGACCCATCAGCGTGAAGATCTTGATCTTCTCACGGTCCGACGTCGATGCCGACCACGCGCGAGACTTCGTTGGAATCGCCGATGAAGAGCACGTGCTCGCCGAAGCGGTGGCGGTTCAGGATGAACCAGAGAAACACGACGATAAGCAGCGTCCAGAACGCCTGCATCGGCACCTGGCCGAGCCAGTAGCGGCCCGCCCAGCCCGGAAAGGCCGGCCGACGATCCATTGCCAGACCGAGCTCTGGTCGACGCCGCGCAGCGCATAGGACTTGCCGCCCGACAGCACCGTCGCCATGCCGGCCCAGAAGAACTGCGTCCCGAGCGTGGTGATGAAGGAGGGGATGCCGACCTTGGCGATCAGCACGCCGTTGACGAAGCCGACCAGCACGCCGGAGGCGAGGCCGGCAATCACCGCCAGCCAGCCGAGCTGGTATTCCTTGAAGAGCACCGCGAAGACGAAGCCGGAGAAGCCGATGATCGACGGGAAGGACAGGTCGATCTCGCCGGCGCCGATGACGAAGGTGAGGCCGATCGCCAGCAGGATGAGCGGCGGCAGCGTGGAAAGGAACGTGGTGTAGATGAACGGCGCGAGGAACACCTGCGGCGCCGTGGTACATGAACAGGCCAGAAGCACGACGAAGACGACGATGATCGGCAGCCCTTCGAAGCGCCTTGTTATCGGGATGGAGGAATGCCTGGCCACCGCGCTTCCTCAGGTCTGGTGCTGGAGCGCGATGAGGTAGTCGGTGAGGTCGGCCAGCGACATGTCCTGCGGCCGCGTCTCCGAGACGACGCGCCCGCGGTCGAGGATGATCAGCCGGTCGGCGACCTCGTGCACATGCGCGAGATTGTGCTCGATGTAGACGCAGGCGCGACCCGACGTGCTTGATCGCGCGGACGAAGTCGAGAACCTTTCGCACCTCCTTCACGGCCAGTGCTGCGGTCGGCTCGTCGAGCACGATGAGGTCGGCGTCGTAGTGCATCGCCCGGCCGATGGCGATGCCCTGCCGCTCACCGCCGGAAAGCTGCGAGATCGTGGAATCGACGCTGATGCCGACCCCGCGGAAGCCGATCGACTTCATCAGGATCTCGCCGGCGATCTCCTTCTCGCGCTTGATGTCGATGAAGCCGAAGCGGTTGGTGATCTGCCTGCCGACGAAGAAGTTGCGCCAGAGCGGCTGCTTGTCGGCGAGCGAGCGGTCCTGGTAGACCGTCTCGATGGAGAGATCGTGCGCCATGCGGACCGAATAGTCGGACGGGTCGACCTCCTCATCGCGGATGAAGATGCGCCCCGACGTGGGGGCGAGCACGCCGGTCATCACCTTGATCAAGGTCGACTTGCCGGCCCCGTTGTCACCGATCAGCCCGACGATCTCGTTGCGGCCGATCGACAGCGTGATGTCGCTCAGCGCCTGTACGGCGCCGAAATATTTGTCGACATGTTCCAGCCGGACGATGGACGCGTAGTCGCGTGCAGCGGCCGGCGTCCCGATGGCTGTTGCTGTGCTCAACGCTTCCCCCGGATCGCGTGCGTAGGTCTGTCCGCGCCTCGTCTAGGTCGGCGCCGCCTCCTTTTCCTTGGCCGGCTCCATCCCCTCGCCGTAGCGGGCGCGCTGCAAAGCGTCCTCGGTCATGTCGAGAAGCGCGATCATGGCGGTGCGTGCCGCCTCGGCGTTGCCCTCGCTGACGGCCTTGAACACGGTCAGGTGCTTGTCGAGTGCGAAGGGGCTGCCGATCTGCGGGTCGGAGGTGACGTCGATGGAGGCGCGCAGCGCTTCCTCGACGCAGGCGCCGAGCCCGGAGAGCAGCGCATTGCCGCTCGCCGCCAGAAGCAGGCGATGGAACGAGACGTCGGCCTCGATGGTCTGGTCGTTGCGGCCGCCATTGCCGCTTGCCATGTCGAGCACCGCGGTCTGCAGCTTTGCGAGCATGGCGGGCGAGGCGTTGACGGCCGCGAGCGCGGCGGTATCCGGCTCCACCATGCGGCGCACCGCGAAGAGCTCGCGCAGGAAGACCGGCTTGCTCACCACGCGCTCGCGCAGGCGCAGGATGTCCGCGTCGAGAAAGTTCCAGTGATGCGGCTCGCGAACGAACGTGCCGAGCTTGGGACGGGAGCGGACCAGGCCCTTCGCCCCCAGCATCTGCAGCGCCTCGCGCAGGCATGTGCGGCTGACGCCAAATTCGCCGAGGAGAGCCGCCTCGTTCGGCAGCTGCTTGGTGGCAGGATATTCGCCGCTCAAAATGCGAAGCGTGAGTGCTTCGGCGACCCGACTCTTGCCGCGACCCGCGCGGCCGACAGGCACCGGCATTGAACTGTGTCCTTTGTCTGCGTATTGGCTATTTATATTATTTATCACGTCCGTGCATTTCAATGTGCGGGTTGCGTCGTGTTTCGACTGGAAGGGAGCCGTTCATGAGTGAAAGCGCTTTTGCCACTTATCCAAGCCTCGCCGGGCGGGCCGTGCTGGTCACCGGCGGCGCCAGCGGCATCGGCGAGGCCATCGTGCGCGCCTTCGCCGCACAACGGGCAAAAGTCGGCTTCATCGACATTATGGACGAGAAGGGCCTGGCGCTTGCCGAAGGGCTGGGCGGCGCGGGGGGCGGCGTGCATTTCCGCGCTGCCGACATTACCGACATCGCCGCCCTCCAGTCCGCGATCCGCGACCTCGCCGGCGAGATCGGCGCCATCAGCGTCCTGGTCAACAACGCCGCCAACGACATGCGCCACGACTGGCGCGGCGAGACGTCTGAGAGCTGGGACGACCGCATCGCGGTCAATCTCAAGCATCAGTTTTTTGCGATCCAGGCGGTGGCCCCCGGCATGATCGAGGCGGGCGGCGGCTCCATCATCAATTTCGGCTCCGCCTCGTGGATGATCGGGCAGGGCGGCATGCCGGCCTATACCTCCTCCAAGGCGGCGATCCAGGGCCTGACGCGGTCGTTCGCGCGCGACCTCGGCAAGCACCGCATCCGCGTCAACACGGTGGTGCCGGGCTGGGTGATGACCGAGCGGCAGCTGACGCTGTGGGTCGACGAGAACACCGACCGCGTCATCGCCGCGAACCAATGCCTGCCCGACCGGCTGCAGCCGGACGATCTTGCCCACATGGTGCTCTTCCTGGCGGCCGACGACAGCCACATGTGCACGTCGCAGGATTTCATCGTCGACGGCGGCTGGGTCTGACCCGGCGGCGGGGCCGAAGGGTTGCAAAAAAGAGGGGCCAGGAGGCCCCTCAGATGTACGCCTCGGAAGGACACGGTCAGCCGGCGAGGCAGCTGTCGGCGTTTTCCTGCGTGCATTCGTCGAGACCCGTGTAGAGCGGATCGTCAACCTTCTCGCCGTTGATCAGCTGAATCAGCACGTCCGGCGCGCGGTGGCCCATCTCCCACGGGCGCTGGCCGATCTGCGCATGGCTGCAGCCGTTCTTGAGCGCATCCATCTGCGGCGGCAGCGTGTCGCCGGCGATGAGGAGCAGGTCCTTGCTGTCCAGCCGCGACTTCAGCTGCGCGCAGGTCGCCGCGTAGGCCTCCGGACCGAATTGCGCCCAGCCGCCGACCAGGATGAAGGCGTCGAGGTCGGGGTTGGAGCCGGTCACGTCGGCGAGCTGCTGGTTGGCCGTGGCGATGTCGTCGTTGGTGTAGAGCGGGCAGCCGTCGATCTCCGTCCAGCCGTTCTGGCCGGTGAGCCGGTCGGTGTGCATCTCGCCCGAAATCGTGTCGCGGAAGCCGGCGGCACGCTCGTTGATGTTGTTGGCCGCCACGTTGCCGAGCTGCAGGCAGACGGAGCCGCCACCGGGCTTCAGCGCCATGGCATGTTGGGCCATCAGGACGCCCATCTTGTAGTTCTCGGTGCCGAGATAGGTCTTGCGGATGCCGCGGTCGGCACTCTCAAGGTCGGCGTCGATGGTCATGATGGGCATGGAGGGATTCTGCGCCTTCAGCATCGCGGCCATGGCCGGGGCGTTCGACGGCGAGATGGCGATGCCGGCAACGCCCTGGGCGATCAGATCCTGCACCAGCTGAACCTCACCCGCCTCGTCGGAGGTGAGCGCCGGACCGGTGTAGAGACACTCGTATTCGGAGTCCGGGTGTTCTTCGTTCCATTTGGCGCAGCCATTGCCGAGCACCGTGAAGAACGGGTTGTCGAGGCCCTTCACCACGACGGCCAGCGTCTTCTTCTGGGCTGCCGCCTGGCCGGCGCTCAGGCCCAGCGCGAGGGCCGCAACAAGTATGATTGCTTTCTTCATTCACTCCTCCCTGATCGGTCGCGGGCCGGTTGTGGTCGATCAAGCAAGGGAGGCCTGACTGGCTCGCCCGATGTGACCGCCGATACCTGCCCTAGGCAGGAGCCCGTCCGGGGAAGTAAGTCTGAAAAGTATTATTAGTCAACGCCCGACAGACTGCGATCTGCCACCGATCTGCAGTTTCCACAATCGCCGAGCGCATATATTCTGTCTGTAAATCAGTGGCTTGATGTCGTCCTCGCGACCTGTGAAGAGCCACGGGTCGAATCGCAGCCGCCTCAGGGTTCTTGCTTTTGGCGGATCGGCCATGGATAGCTAGTGTTACGAATAGGGCTGCCGGGGTTCGCGGGCGGCTCCTGAAAAAGAGGGGGAGGAAGCCGCTGGTGGGCATCCTGGAGCTTGCGACCGTTTCCAAGCATTTCGGCGCCATTCAGGCGCTGCAGGAGGTGTCGCTCAATCTCAATGAGGCGGAGGTCGTCGGCCTGATGGGCGACAACGGCGCCGGCAAGTCGACGCTGGTGAAGATCATCGCGGGAAACTTCCCGCCCTCGACCGGCAGCATGAAGATCGGCGGCTCGGAAGTGCACTTCCACCAGCCCATCGAAGCGCGCCAGCACGGGGTGGAGATCGTCTACCAGGACCTGGCGCTCTGCGACAATCTCACGGCCGCCGCGAACGTCTTCCTCGGCCGCGAGCAGCGCATCGGCGTGTGGCCGTTCACCGTGCTCGACTATGCGGGCATGTACAAGCGCGCCGGCGAGATCTTTCGCGAGCTGAAGTCGGAGACGCGGCCGCGCGACCTCGTGAAGCAGATGTCGGGCGGCCAGCGCCAGGCCGTCGCCATTGCCCGCACGCGCCTCTCCGACCCGAAGATCGTGCTGATGGACGAGCCGACCGCGGCGATCAGCGTGCGGCAGGTGGCGGAGGTGCTGAACCTCATCAAGCGGCTGCGCGACCACGGCATCGCCGTCATCCTCATCAGCCACCGCATGCCGGACGTCTTCGCGGTCGCCGACCGGATCGCGGTGCTGAGGCGCGGCCAGCAAGGTGGCGGACAAGAACGATTGCCGATTCCTCGCCGGAGGAGGTGACCGGCCTCATCACCGGCGCGATCGAAGCGGCGTAGCGGAGCGGTTTGACCCTGGGAGGGGCGGAGGCGATGGCGATCTCGCTTGAGGAAACCATAGAGAAGCAGACCCACAGCGCGCTGGGGCACATGATGTCCAAGCAGACGTTCTGGGTCTTCGTGGCGGCGATCTGCGCCTTCATCTATCTCTCGTTCGCCACCGACACCTTCGATACCCAGCGAAACCTCTTCAACGTGGCGCGCAACTTCGCCTTCGTCGGCATCATCGCGCTCGGCATGACCGCGGTCATCGCCACCGGCGGCATCGATCTTTCGGTCGGATCGGTGCTGGCGCTGACCGGCATGGTCACCGGCATGATGATGGCGGCCGACACGCCGATCTGGATCGCCATTCCCGCCGGGCTCGGCGCGGCGCTGGCGGTCGGCCTCCTCAACGGCGTGCTCATCGCCTATGTCGGCATGCCGCCCTTCGTGGTGACGCTCGGCATGATGTCGCTCGCCCGCAGCCTGGCGATGGTGCTCTCCGGCAACCAGATGGTCTACAATTTCGGCGTCGACCACACGAAGCTCGTCACGCTCGGCGGCCGCTTCGTCGAGTTCTTCATTCCCTTCTACGGCTGGCTGCCGGTGCCCAATCCGGCGCTCGTGCTCGTGGTTCTGGCGTTTCTCTTCGGTTTCGCCTTCCGCTGGACGAGATGGGGCCGGCACGTCTTCGCCATCGGCGGCAACCAGCAGGCGGCCGAGATGACCGGCGTGCCGGTGCGCAAGATCAAGGTCAGCGTCTACATGCTCTCCGCGCTCTGCGCGGGGATCGCCGGCATCCTGGAGGTCGGCTGGCTCGGCACCATCTCCACCGGCATGGGCACCGGCATGGAGCTCATCGTCATCGCCGCCGTCGTCATCGGCGGCGCCAACCTGATGGGCGGCTCGGGGACGGCGTTCGGCGCCGTCATCGGCGCGTCGCTGATCGAGGTGATCCGCAACAGCCTGACGCTGCTCGGCATCAACCCGTTCTGGCAGGGCACGTTCGTCGGCACCTTCATCATCGTGGCGGTGCTGTTCGACCGCATCCGCGACAACAGCGAGATGCTGGCGCAGGCCGCGACCTCGGTCGCCGGCATGATCCGCGGCAAACGCTCGCCGTGAATTGTAGCACTAAATGCCGAGAAAATCAGGGAAGTTGCAGCGCGCCGGCCAATTCGGCGCCCAAGCAGTTCTCTCCCGCCTGTGCACTAAATATCTGAATTCGCGAATGAATGATCCAACGGCCCCGAGACGATGCGGATGCGAGACGACGCGCTGCCGCATTGACTAATCATACTATTTGCGCATCTTAGGTCCGCCACGATCAATCGCGAGGTGGCGGCGCCAAGCGCGCAAGGAGACAAGCCCGGACCGTCTCAATGATCCGGCACCCGCACCAAGGAGGAACTGCATGAGGAAGAGTTCTGATTCTCGCTGCGGTGGCCGCGTTCGGCCTCAGCACCGCGGCGCTGGCGCAGGACAAGCCGGAGCTTGCCTTCGTCGTCAACGGCGCGTCGGACTTCTGGAAGATCGCCGAGGCCGGCGTGCGCAAGGCGCAGGAAGAAAATCCCGATACGGTGATGGAGCTGAAATATCCGGAGCAGGCGGCCGCGGCCATCCAGCAGCGCCTGATGGACGATCTGGTCGCCGCCGGCGTCGACGCCATCATGGTGAGCGCCGTCGACCCCAAGACCTCGACGGAGGCGCTGAACCGCATCGCGTCGCAGGTAACGCTCTTCACCACGGACAGCGACGCGCCCGATTCCAACCGCGTCGCCTATATCGGCTCGTCCAACGTCGAGCTCGGCAAGAATGCCGGTGAGCTGATGAAGCAG
Organism: uncultured Alphaproteobacteria bacterium; assembly: GCA_963801225.1. Taxonomy (GTDB): domain Bacteria; phylum Pseudomonadota; class Alphaproteobacteria; order Rhizobiales; family Afifellaceae; genus DASWJZ01. Next base: position 649,846 of record CAWDED010000006.1, on the reverse strand, counting down.
GCGCTGCCGAGTGGCGGCAAGTGCGTCGGCTTCGTGGGCCTGCCGGGCGCCGACAATGCGCGCGAGCGTATCGAGGGCATCAAGGCCGCGATCGAAGGCTCGGGCGTCGAGCTCATCGACGTGCGCGGCGACGACATCGACCAGACCCGCGCCAAGCGGAACGTCGAAGACGTGCTCGCCGCCAACCCGGACATCGACTGCCTGGTCGGCATCTACTCCTACAACACGCCGCGTATCTACGAGGTGCTGAAGGAGAACGGCCAGCTCGGCAAGATCAAGGTCATCGGCTTCGACGAAGACCCGATCACGCTGGGCGGCGTGCGCGAAGGCACGATCGTCGGCACCGTCGTGCAGAACCCCTATGAGTGGGGCCACCAGGGCATGAACCTGATGGCGGCCTACCTGAAGGGCGACAAGTCCGGCATTCCGGCGGACGGCCTGATCATCGTTCCGGGCCAAGTCATCACCAAGGACAATGTCGACGCCTTCGAGACGGAGCTGAAGGCCCGCATCAACGGCTGACGCCAAGAGCGAAACGTGCCGGCGCGCGCCTCCCGCGCGCCGGCCTTGTGCATTGCGCGGAGCGGCGCCGTCTGCTCCAATTCCGCGACGTCGTCACGCGCCATGACCTCCGGCTCCGCCTATGGCTGACCCCTTCCTCGAGCTTGTCCATATCACCAAGACCTATCCCGGTGTCGTCGCGCTGCGCGACGTGAGCCTCGCCATTGCGCCGGGCGAGGTGGTGGGGCTGATCGGCGAGAACGGGGCGGGCAAGTCGACGCTGATGAAGATCCTCGGCGGCGTGACGGCGCCGACCGGCGGCGTCATCCGCATCGACGGCAAGGAACGGTCGCAGCTCAGCGTGAGCGAGGCGATCGAGGCGGGCATCGCCTTCGTGCACCAGGAGCTCAACCTCTTCGACAATCTCGACGTCGCGGCGAACGTGTTCATCGGGCGCGAGCCGTACTATGGCGGGCCGCTCAGGCTCATCGATCGCAAGAAGCTGCACGAGCAGGTGCAGCCGCTGCTCGACCGGCTTGCCGTCGACTTCGGTCCCGACACGCCGGTGGCGCGGCTGTCGCTGGCGCAGATGCAGCTTCTGGAGATCGTCAAGGCGCTGTCGCTCGACGCGCGCCTCGTCATCATGGACGAGCCGACCTCGAGCCTCACGCTGACCGAGACCGAGCGGCTGATGAAGGTGATCGGCGAGCTGAAGGCGCACAATGTGAGCGTCATCTTCATCTCGCATCGGCTGAACGAGGTGGAGCAGTGCGCCGACCGCGTGGTCGTGCTGCGCGACGGCCGCGCCGTGGGCGAGTTGCCACGCGAAGAAATCGCGCATGACCGGATGATCCGCCTCATGATCGGGCGCGACCTGAAATCGCTCTACGTGCCGCCGGCGGCGCCACCGGGCGAGGTGGTGATGGAGGTTGCCGAGCTGCGCACCGCGACGTTCCCCGACAGCGCCATCAGCCTGGAGGTGCGGAGCGGCGAGATTCTCGGCCTCGCCGGCCTCGTGGGCTCGGGGCGCACGGAGCTTGCCCGCGCCGTCTTCGGCATCGATTCGCCGCTCGGCGGCACGCTCAGGCTGAACGGCGAGCCGATTACGGTCGCCTCGCCGCGCCAGGCGATCGACCGCGGCATCTATCTGGTGCCGGAGGATCGCAAGCGCGCCAGCCTGCTGCTCGACGTGTCGATCGCGCAGAACATCTCTCTGCCGGACCTCAGATCCCATGCCACCGGATGGCTGGTGCGTACCAAATCCGAAGCGGAGAATGCCGGGCGCCAGAAGGAGCGGCTGAACATCCGCGCTCCGCATGTGGCGACGGCGGTCGGCACCCTGTCGGGCGGCAATCAGCAGAAGGTGGTGCTTGCACGGTGGCTTTCGATGAGGCCCCGGCTCATAATATTCGACGAACCGACACGCGGCATCGATGTCGGAGCCAAAAACGAGATCTACGACCTGATGCGCAAGCTCGCCGACGGCGGCGTCGCGGTTCTGATGATCTCGAGCGACATGGAGGAGGTGATCGGTGTCAGCGACCGGATCGCGGTCATGCACGAGGGGGCCATCAGCGGCTTTCTGGCGCGCGATTATTTCAGCGAGCAGAACGTGCTGCAGCTCGCCGTGGGCAATAGGCTGAGCTGAAGGAGACGGGGGCTCATGCAGGCTGGAGCTATCGATGTCGTCATGCCACGGCTTGACCGTGGCAGCCATTGCGCAGCCGTCGCAGGTGATGAAGCGGTGATGGAATGGATTGCCGGGTCAAGCCCGGCAATGACGACATTGGGTAAAGCGCGTCTCCCAAGCATGCTCGGCGGATCGGTCGGAGGCTAGGATGTTCAAGAAGGACCTCGGCCTCCTCGTTCTCATTCTCGTCGTCGGCGCGGCCGTGGCGCTCATCAACCCGCGCTTCCTGTCGCCGATCAATCTCTCCAACACCGCCAACCTGGTCGGGCTCTTCGGCCTCTTCTCCATCGCCGAGGCGTTCGTCATCATCACCGGCGGCATCGAGCTGTCGGTCGGCTCGGTCATCGCGCTGCTCGGCGTCATCTTCGTCGACCTGATCGCCGTGCAGGGCGTGCCATGGGGACTGGCCTTCGCGATCGTCATCGGGCTCGGCGTGGTGATGGGCGCCGTGCACGGCTTCCTCGTCACGCGCATGCGGCTGCAGCCGTTCGTGGTGACGCTCTGCGGCCTGCTCATCTATCGCGGCATTGCCCGCTTCTACACCAAGGACGCGACGGCGGGCTTCGCCTTCGGCCAGGACTTTCCCACGCTCGAATGGCTGACCTCCGGCCGCACCCACGGCGTCCCGCACAGCCTTGTCGCCTTCGTCATCGTGGCGCTGGTCATGGCGGTCGTGCTGCACAAGACGGTGTTCGGGCGCTACCTCTTCGCCGTCGGCAAGAACGAGGAGGCGGCGCGCTATTCCGGCATCCCGACGCAGCGGGTGATCGTCGCGGCCTACGTGATCTGCATCGGGCTGACGGCGCTGGCGGCGATCTTCATCGCCATGTACACGCGGTCGATCTCGCCAGCCTCGCACGGCAACTTCTATGAGCTTTACGCCATCGCCGCGGCGGTGCTCGGCGGCTGCTCGCTCAGGGGCGGGGAGGGATCGATCCTCGGCGTGGTGCTCGGCGTGATCCTGCTGCAGGTGCTGCAGAATCTGGTGAACCTGCTCGGCATTCCGAGCTCGCTGAACTTCGCCGTGATCGGCGGCGTCATCCTCATCGGCGTGATAGCCGACCAGCAATTCATGCGCTATCGTCTGCGCCGCGAGGGCTTGCGGACGAAGCGCGCGGCCGAAGGGCTTGGAGAGCCGGAGCGCGCGCCGGCGGAATAATCCGCCGGCCGCCGGGCGGACTGACATGGCAACCGACACCTTCCGCTTCGTGGAGGAGTGGGACTTCCCCGGCGCCACGCCGGAGGAGGTCTACGCCGTGCTCGCCGACGGTGCGCTGCTGCCTCAGTGGTGGAAGGGCGTCTATCTGGAGTCCGAGCCGCTGGAGCCCGGTACGGAGCCGCATGTCGGCGCGAGGTTTCGCGCCAAGGCGCGAGGCTTTTTGCCCTATGAGCTGAATTTCGTTTTGGAGACCGCGGAGCTTCAGCCGAACCGCATGGTCGCGGTGAAGGTGATCGGCGATTTCGACGGAAGCTGGCGTGCGACGCTTTCGCCGAGCGACGGCGGTACGCATGTGGACCTGGTGTGGGAGACGACGCTCAAGCGACCGTGGATGAAGCGCCTTTCGCCGGTTTTGAGGCCCATGTTCGCCTGGAACCATTATTGGACGACGCCGCGCGGCGAGGCTGGCATGAAGGCCTATCTGGCGGAGCGGCGGAAGGCCGGCGGATGAGCAGGCGGAAAGGCCCGCCCACGACGGTTTTTTTTGAATCACAGTCGAAATCGAGCCGGATCCGAACGTCATTCGCCCGGAGGCGCACGTTGGAGCGCCCCCGCAGCGCAAGGAGACGACCATGCAGTATCTGTTGATGATCTACGTGAAAGAGGACGCGATGGAGTCGGCCGGCAAGGAGGCCGTCACGCAGATGAGTGCCGCCTATGCCTCCTACACGGAGGCTATGAAGAAGGCCGGCGTCCTTCGGGGCGGTGAGCGCCTTCATCCGACCAGCGACGCGACCACGGTTCGCGTTCCGAACGGCAAGACGCAGGTTCTGAACGGGCCGTACGCAGAAACCAAGGAGCAGCTTGGCGGCTACTACATGATCGAGGCCGGCGATCTCGACGAGGCGCTCGCATGGGCGGCGCGTTGTCCCGGTGCGGTGCACGGCGCGATCGAGGTGCGGCCGATCTGGCCCATGATGTAGGCGCGGGGATGCCGCAGGAGGCCGACGAGCAGGCACGCAGTACCGCCGAGCAGGTGGCTCGCCGAAGCTACGGCAAGCTCGTCGCCTTCCTTGCGGCGCGCACACGCGACGTCGCGGGCGCCGAAGACGCGCTGTCGGAGGCGTTCGCCGCGGCGCTTGCGAGCTGGCCGATGACCGGAATTCCGAGCGACCCCGAGGCGTGGCTGATGGCCGCAGCGAAGCGCAGGCTGATCGACGCCGCGCGGCGGCGCCAAACGGCAAGCCTGGGCGCCGACCGGCTTCGGCTGATGGCGGAGGAGCTGGAAGCCGCCGCGAACGATTCCGTGCCCGACAGACGGCTGCTGCTCATGTTCGCCTGCGCCCACCCGGCGATCGAAGCGGGGGTTCGCGCGCCGCTCATCCTGCAGACGATCCTCGGCTTCGACGCGGCCGTCATCGGCTCGGCCTTCCTGGTCGCGCCGGCGACGATGGGCCAGCGGCTCGTTCGCGCCAAGGCCAAGATCAGGCGTGCCGGCATCCCGTTCCGCATGCCCGAGGAAGGCGACTTCCGCGAGCGCCTCGATGCGGTTCTCGAAGCAATCTACGCCGTCTTCACCGAGGGCTGGTCGGACCCGGCAGGCATCGAGACGCGCCGCCGCAACCTTTCGGACGAAGCCATCTGGCTGGGGCGTCTCGTCGCATCGCTCATGCCCGATGAGCCCGAGGCGCTCGGCCTTCTCGCGCTGATGCTGCACGCCGAAGCACGGCGCGCGGCAAGACGCAGCCCCACGGGGGCCTACGTCCCGCTCGCGGACCAGGACCCCGCGCTGTGGGACGAGCAGCTGATCGAGGAGGCGGAATCCCTGCTGCGCGATGCAAGCCGCATGGCTTTGATCGGCCGCTTCCAGTTGGAGGCGGCGATCCAGTCGGCTCATGTGGTGCGGCGCAGGACCGGCCAGGCCGACTGGCCGGCCATCGAGCGGCTTTACGACGCGCTCCTGGCCATGACGGGGTCGCCGGTCGTGGCGATCAACCGGGCGATCGCCGTGGCGGAAACGCAGGGCGCCGCCGCCGGGCTGGCGGCGCTTGATGCGTTGAAGGACGATCGGCGGCTGGTGTCCTACCAGCCATACTGGGCGGCGCGTGCCGGGCTGCTGGCTCGTTCCGGCGATATCGAATCCGCCGACCAAGCATTCCGCTTGGCCATCGGGCTGGAGGCCGATCCGGCGGTCCGGAGCTTCCTCGAAGGGCGCCGCGCCGCGCTGTTTCAGGATGCCGGCCAACCGCTGCCTACGAAATAGGCACACCCCGCCGTCGATTAGGGCGTGACCAGAAAGGCGGCATTCTTTAACGTTTCGTGTCAGGCTCAATCGGGGTGCTGTGATCGAGCAAAGCGTGCACGACGGGGTGAAGACGACGTTCGACGAGATGTCGGGCGCAGACGGGTCAGTCCGGCCGGCCTATGGGCACGTGGCCGAATGGCTGAACGAGCACTCGCGTCACAGCTTCAAGCGCAAGCAGCAAGAGGCGGAGATTCTCTTCCGCCGGCTCGGCATCACCTTTTCCGTCTACGGCAGCGAGAACGCGCTGGAGCGGCTGATCCCCTTCGATCTCGTGCCGCGCATCATTTCCGCGCATGAATGGCGCCACCTGGAGCGCGGCATCGAGCAGCGGGTGAGGGCGCTCAACGCCTTCCTCTACGACATCTACCATCGCCAGGAGATCATCCGCGCCGGCCGCATCCCCGCCGACCTGGTCTTCGGCAACGATGCCTTCCTGCCGGAGATGATCGGCCACGACCCGCCGCTCAACGTCTACAGCCACATCATCGGCGTCGACATCGTGCGGGTCGGCGAGAACGAGTTCTACGTGCTGGAGGACAATCTGCGCACGCCCTCCGGCGTCTCCTACATGCTGGAGAACCGCGAGACGATGATGCACCTCTTCCCGGAGCTTTTTGCCCGCCACCGCGTGGCGCCGGTCGGGCAATATCCGGAGATGCTGCTGCGCACGCTGCAGGCCGTCGCGCCGCCGGCCTGCGAGGGCACGCCGAATGTCGCGGTGCTGACGCCCGGCATCTACAATTCCGCCTTCTTCGAGCACTCCTTCCTCGCCGACCAGATGGGCGTGGAGCTGGTGGAGGGACGCGACCTGCTATGTGGAGGACGGCTTCCTCTACATGCGCACCACGCAGGGGCGCGAGCGGCTCGACGTCATCTACCGCCGCCTCGACGACGATTTTCTCGACCCGCTGACCTTCCGGCCCGATTCGGCGCTCGGCGTCGCCGGGCTGATGGACCTCTATCGCGCCGGGCGCGTCACCATCGTCAACGCGCCGGGCGGCGGCATCGCCGACGACAAGGCGGTCTATTCCTACGTGCCCGACATCGTCCAGTTCTACACCGGGCAGCGGCCGATCCTGCAGAACGTGCCGACCTGGCGCTGCTCGATCCCCGCGGAGCTCGATCACGTGCTCGCCCACCTGCCGGAGCTGGTGGTGAAGGAGGTGCACGGCTCCGGCGGCTACGGCATGCTGGTCGGGCCGACCGCCAGCCGCCGCGAGCTCGAGGCCTTCCGCGAGAAGCTGCGCAGCGCGGCCGGCGAACTATATCGCGCAGCCGACGCTGGCGCTCTCCACCTGCCCGGCGCTGACGCAGAGCGGGGTCGCGCCGCGCCACGTCGATCTGAGGCCCTACGTGCTGGTGTCGGACCGCGTGCGCCTGGTGCCGGGCGGGCTGACGCGCGTGGCGCTGAAGAAGGGCTCGCTCGTCGTCAACTCCTCGCAGGGCGGCGGCACCAAGGACACCTGGGTGCTGCAGGATTAGGAACCATGCTCGCCCGCACCGCCGAAAGCCTGTTCTGGATGTCGCGCTACATGGAGCGCGCGGAGAACATGGCGCGGCTTGCCGAGGCCGGCTTCCGCATCTCGCTCACGCCCGAGGCCGGCGTCGACGGGCACCGCGAGGAATGGCGCTCCACGCTGGCCGGGGCCGGGGTGCTGGACCAGTTCCTCGACAAATACGGCGATGCCTCGTTCGACAGCGCCATCGCCTTCATCCTGTTCGACGAGGACAATTCTTCGTCGGTCCGCTCGTGCCTGGAGAATGCGCGCACCAACGCGCGCTCGGTGCGCACCAAGATCACCCGCGACATGTGGGAGGCGATGAACACGACCTGGCTCGATTTCTCGGCGATCAAGCCGCGCGAGATCACCGCGGCGCGGCTGCCCGAGCTGATCGACTGGATCCGCCAGCGCACGGCGCTCTTCCGCGGCTCGCTGCTCGGCACGATCCTGCGCGACGACGGCTACTATTTCAGCCAGCTCGGCGCCTTCGTGGAGCGCGCCGACAACACCGCGCGCATTCTCGACGTGAAGTATTTCATCCTGCTGCCGAGCAACCAGGCGATCGGCGGCGAGGTCGACACCTATCAGTGGGAGACGATCCTGCGCTCCGTCTCCGCGCACCGCTCCTACCGCCATGTCTTCCACGAGACCTACCGCCCGTGGAACGTCGCCGACTTCCTGATCCTGCATGCCGGAGATGCCGCGCTCGCTGCGCTTCTCCTACGACTGGCTGCATGCGGCGGCCGACGGACTTGTCCGTGCTCTACGACGAGCGACAGCCCTCGGCCGACCTCATCGGCGAGACGCGCGGCATGCTGATGACCATGAGCATGGACACGATCTTCCAGGCCGGGCTGCACGAGTTCCTGACCGGCTTCGTCGCGCGCAACAACCGGCTGACCGACGCGATCGCCGCCGACTATAATTTCAGGTGAGCGCGATGCTGGTCTCCATCCACCACATCACGCATTACAGCTACGACGAGGCAAGCTCCTTCGCCGTGCAGCGGCTGCGGCTCACGCCTTTCGACAACGACGCGCAGAAGGTCCGCTCCTGGACCATCGAGGCGGAGGGCATGGAGAACGCCGCCTCCTATATCGACGGCTTTGGGAACCGCGTGCATCTGCTGACGCACACCAGGCCCTACGAGACGCTGAAGATCGTGCCGAACAGGCGAGGTGGAGACGGCCGACCGCGACGGCGTCATCGGCCATCTCGGCGAGGTGGCCAATCCGCGCGTCTTCCTGCGCGCCACGCCGCGCACCGAATCCTCCCCGGCGATCGACGCGCTCGCCGACGAGCACTCCAACCATGTGGCGGCTCGACCTGCTGCACGACCTGCTGGAGGCGATCGCCGAGCGTGTCGTCTACGACACCGACGCGACGCAACGAGGGCACCACCGCGGCGGATGCCTTTGCGGCCGGCCAGGGGGTCTGCCAGGACCACGCGCACATCTTCATCGCCGCGGCGCGTCGGCTCGGCGTCCCGGCGCGCTACGTGACGGGCTATCTGCACGTGGACGGCGAGGGGGTGTTCAGCCGCCCATCACGCCTGGGCCGAGGCCTGGGTGCGAGGATCTCGGCTGGGTGGGTTTCGACCCGGCCAACCACATCTGCCCCACGGAGCGCTACGTGCGCCTCGCCTGCGGCTTCGATGCCGCTTCCGCCGCTCCGATCACCGGGACGCGGCGCGGCGGGGGAATCGAATCGCTGCAGGTCGACGTCATTGTCCGTCAGCAGCAGCAATAGTCGCGGTTGCGGCGCCCTGCATCTTCCCCGCCCGGGCGCAAGCCACGGGACGGGATCATGTGTCAACAAAGCAATAGAGCGTCCGGTCCGATTCAGTCAGAATGGACGGGTCGCTGAGGAGATTCGCGCCATGACCTATTGCGTCGGTTTGCGGCTCGACCGGGGCATCGTCTTCGCCGCCGATACGCGCACCAATGCCGGCGTCGACAACGTCGCCACCTTCTCCAAGACGCATGTCTGGGAGCGGCTGGGCGACCGCGTCATCGTGCTGATGTCGGCGGGGAACCTCGCCTTCACGCAGTCCGTCGTCAGCCTCCTCAACGAGAGGATCGACATGGGGCCGGACGAGCACTCGCTGATGACCGTCGGCACCATGTTCCAGGCGGCGCGGCTCATCGGCCAGACGGTGCGCGAGCTGAGGCACAACGAGAAGGAGATGATCGAGCAGAATCCCGCGCTGTTCAGCGCCTCGTTCATCCTCGGCGGCCAGATCGAGGGCGAGCCGCACCGGCTCTTCCAGATCTACCAGGAAGGCAATTTCATCGAGGCGACGAAGGACAACCTCTATTTCCAGATCGGCGAGCACAAATACGGCAAGCCGATCCTCGACCGCGTCGCCAAGCCGGAGATGCGCATGGGGGTGGCCGCCAAGCTGGTGCTCATCTCCTTCGATTCCACGCTGCGCTCCAACCTCTCGGTCGGCATGCCGATCGATCTCCTCATCTACCGCAAGGACGAGCTGAAGGTCGGCGAGCAGCGGCGCATCGAGGAGAACGATCCCTACTTCCGCAAGCTCTCCGCCGCCTGGTCGGAAGCGATCCGCGACGCCTTCGCCCATATCGACGAATACGGCGAGGACGAAGGGGGCATCGAGATTTTGAGGACCAAGGGCCCCGACCCGGTGGAGGAGGACCAACCGCCGCCGGCCCCAATCCAGGCGACGGCCGGCTGGCTCAAAGAGGTCGATCGGTAGCGACGGCTTCCGGCTTCGGGGCGAAAATCGAGCTGCTCAATCTCCTCGAAGGGAATGAGCTTCGGGCCGGAAATGCCGGCCTTTTCGAAGCGCGCTTTCGCTTCGTCGGCGACGAAGAGCATCTCTCCCAGAAGGAACTTCTTCCGCCAGATGAGCTTGCCGTCGACCTTTGCCATGTCGACCACGAAGACGCCGGCGCCGCGGGGCGGGGTGTCGAGGATTGACCCACCAGCGGATCGATTCGAATGCCTTGCGCCGGGCTCGCCAATTGGAATCCGACGCCGCCGCCGACTTAAGAATTTCGATCGTTTGCTGTCTGAAGCTTGCGATGGCCGCGGCGCCAGATAAGCGCGGTTTCGACCAGGGCCGCCGCGCCGTAGGCGGCCGCCAGCCAGGTCAGGCCGACACGGTCGTGCTGCCACGTATGCCAGATGAGCACGCAAAAGCTGGCGCTTGCGAGAACGCCGCCCGCCAGGGGCACGGCCGCATTGAGCCGGATCGCCCTGGCGAGACGCAGGGCCGCGAAGTTCACCGCCGCGAAGATCAACAGGAAGGTGGCGCTGGCGAAGGTGGAGATGACGGCGAGCGGCGCAACGAGCGTGAAGCCGAGCGACAGGCCGGTCAGCACCAGGAGCGCCACATAGGGCACCGGCCGTACGCGCTCGTGCAGCGAAAAGACGCGCGGCAGAGCGTGCTCGCGCGCCATGACCATGGCGAGCCGCGCGGCGCCGAACAAGGTGGCGTTGATCGCCGAAGCGGTGGATAGCAGCGCCGCGATTCCGATCGCCACGAAGCCGGCGCGTCCGAGCAAAGGCTTGGCCGCCACCGCCAGCACGTAATCCTGGTCGTGCTGCACCTGCTCGGCGCTCAGATTGCCGAGGGCGGCGATCGAAACCGCGACGTAGAGCAGCGTAGTGACGAGGATGGCGATGACGATGGCGCGGCGGAGATTGCGCTCAGGATCGCGCATCTCGTCGATGGCGTTGGGGATGAGCTCAAATCCCTCGTAGGCGACGAAGATCAGCGCCACGGTGCCGAGCGGCGCGGCAAGCCCATGATTGAAAAGCGGCTCGAAGCGCGATGGCTGCACGGCGCTCATGGCAATTGCTGCGAACAGCGCCAGGATCGCCAGCTTGATGGCGACCACGCCCAGCTCGACGCCGCCCGACAGCTTGGCGCCAAGCAGATTGATGGCAACGAAGCCGCCGAGCACGAGGGCCGAGAGCGCCGCGGCGGCAAGCTGCGAGCCGCCGGCGCCGCCGAGGAGGGTCGCGCCGTAGGCGCCGAAGGCGGTCGCGTAAAGCGCCAGCGTTCCGACATAGCCGGCGACGAGCAGCCAGCCTGCCATCCCCGCGATACTCGGCGCGGCGAAGGCCTTCTCGATGTAGGTGAAGCTTCCGCCGTCGCCGCGGAAGGCGAGCCCGAGATGCGCATAGGAGAGCCCGGTCAGAAGCGCGATCACGCCGCCGGCGGCGAGCGAAAGCGCAACCGCGTTGCCCGCGACCGTCATCGCCAGGCCCAGCACGGCGAAGATGCCGCCCCCGATCATGCCGCCGATCCCGATGGCGGTGACTTCGGTGAGGCTCAGCCTCTTCGCGTCGTCGGCCATGCGCCGCTCGGTCTCTGCGCATCACGCCAGGATGCGCATCAGCTCCGTGTGTAGCTCCTGAGACGCCGCGGCGATGACGGTGCCGTCGGAGCCGAGGCCCAGCGTCTCGCCCCGCCAGTCGGTCATGATGCCGCCGGCCGCCTCCACCACCGGCGCGACCGGCAGGTAGTCGTAGGGCTGCAGGCCCGTGTCGACCACCGCGTCGATCTTGCCGGCGGCGAGCAGCGCGAAGGCGTAGCAGTCGTTGAAGAAGCGGTAGTCGTGGCCGCACTGCATGAGCCGCTTCAGCCGCTCCAGGTCCGGCTCCACCATGAGGTTGGCCTCGTTGATGAAGACGTAGGTCTCGGCGATCGGGCGTCGTGCGGCAGCGGATCTCGGCGCCGTTCATCGTCGCCGGGCCGCCGCGGCAGCCGGCATAGGCCTCGCCGAGCGCCGGCATGCGGATCACGCCGGCGATCGGCTTGCCGTCCTGCAGCACGCCGAGCAGCATGCCGAAGAGCGGCACGCCGCAGATGAAGGAGCGCGTGCCGTCGATCGGGTCGACGACCCAGGTATATTCCGACTGCGTGTCGCTCTTGCCGAACTCCTCGCCGAAAATGCCGTGGGTGGGGAAGCGCTCCGCGATCTCCGCGCCGGATCGCTGTTTCCGTCTCGCGGTCGGCGATGGTCACCGGGCTCTCGTCCGGCTTGTCCTCCACCGCGACGCCGGAGCGGAAGTAGCGCTGTGGGATCGCTTCGGCCGCGGCGCTGATTTCCAGCGCGGCGTTCATCAGGTCGCTCGGCAGGAGATGGGTCATTGCTGTGTCCGGTCCGGAATGGCCCCGCGTGCTTAACACGCGGCCCGCGTGCTTGTCTCAGCCGCGGCGCAGCGCGTCGAGCTGCGCCGGAAACGCCGCGTCCGCCATGCGCTCGGCGGCGCTGGCGAAGGTGCGCTCCGCCAGGGCGGAAAAATCGGCGGCGCGGTTGCCCTGCGCCTGCTGCACCAGCCCCCACAGCGCGCCGAGCAGCTCGCACGCCACCTTGGTCAGCGGCAGGCGGGCGCGCTCGGCGGCGTGCGGCGGCCGTCCGAGATAGGCGGTGAGCAGCGCGAGGTCGGCCGTCGTCGTCGAGGCCCAATTCGATGGAGAAGTAGGCGAGGTCCCACACGGGATCGTTCATCGCCGCGTATTCCAAATCGATCAGCCAGACGCGCTCGCCGGTGTCGATGAGGTTCGGGCCGGTCGGATCGCAGTGGCAGGGGCGAAGCTTGGCCGGATGGGCCGCGAGCGCGGCGCGCACCGCCTCGGCATCCGCGAGCACGCTCTCGGTGCCGCGTCAGGCAGCGGCGCGCCGAGCGTGTCGAGCAGTGCCACGATAGCGCTGCATGGTGTCGAAGGCGCGGAACGCGCCGGCGAAATCCGCCGCCGCTTTCATGCAGCGTCCTGAGCGCCGCCGCCGTCCGCTGCAGCGCACCGGGGCTCGCCTTCAAGTGCTCCGGCGTCAGCGGCGCGCCTTCGACGAAGCGGGTCAGCATGGTGCCGTCCGCGCCGAAATAGATGACTTCCGGCGCCACGCCGGCCGCCGCGGCGGCGCGGGCATTGATCTCCTCCGCGCGCCGGTCGACGAAAGCGGCGCTGCCGTCGCCCGGAATGCGCAGGCAGAGCGCGCTCGCCATCGAGCTCCACCTTGAAGACGCGGTTGGTCAGCCCCGGCAGCCGCGTCAGCTTTGCGCGCGCGGCCGCTCTCGGCGTCGAAGCCGGGCAGGGTGGCGAGCCGCGCGGCGCGCGTCTTCTTCTTCGCTCATCGGGGCCTTCTAGGACAACCGAGGGCCGCATCGTCGAATGACATCCCTCGCTTGGCGTCCCCTCGCGCCCGAAGCGGATCGCATTAGAGTTGCTCGACATGACCTTTCGCAGCGACCGCTCTGCCTCCGCACGCCCCTCCGCCGAGGGCGAGCGGCGGCATTCGCCCTTTCGCCGCCGAATACGCGCCCGCCTGACGAGGCGCTCGTCCCGCAGCTGATCGCGGAGACCGCACACGCGCCGGACCTCGACCGAGCGCGTGACGGAGCGGGCGCGCCGCTACGTGCAGGCGATCCGCGAGGCGACGCGGCGGCATCGGGGGGCTGGAGGACTTCATGCACGAATACAGCCTCTCCACCAAGGAGGGGCTGGCGCTGATGTCGCTGGCCGAGGCGCTGCTGCGCGTGCCCGACGCGGAGACGCAGAACCGGCTGATCGAGGACAAGCTCGGCGCCGGCGACTGGGAGCACGCCGAGGCGCGCGAGAGCGAGAGCTGGCTGGTCTCCGCCACCACCTGGGCGCTCGGCCTGACCGTCCGGCTGGTCTATCCGCACGAGACGCCGGAGGGCGATCATCGCGCGGCTGGCGCAAGCGGCTCGGCACGCCGACCGTGCGCACCGCCGCGCGCCAGGCGATGCGGCTCCTCGGGCACCAGTTCGTGCTCGGCGAGACCATCGAGGACGCGCTGTCGCGCGGGCGCGACGATGCGCCGCAAGACCTACCGGCACTCCTTCGACATGCTGGGGGAGGGCGCCCGCACGGCGCCGCGACGCGGAGCGCTATTTCGAAGCCTATGCGCACGCGATCGAGGCGATCGGCAAGAGCGCCGACGGCGCGCTGCCCGGCGCGGCCCGGCATCTCCGTCAAGCTCTCGGCGCTGCATCCGCGCTACCAGGCGCGCCAGCGCGAGCGGGTGCTGACGGAGCTCACGCCGCGTCTCATCGAGCTCTGCCGCGCCGCCAAGGCGCACGACCTCAACCTCACCGTCGACGCGGAGGAGGCGGACCGGCTGGAGCTGTCGCTGGAGGTTTTCGCCGCGCTTCTCGCCGAGCCGAGCCTCGCCGGCTGGGACGGGCTGGGCCTTGCCGTGCAGGCCTACCAGAAGCGCGCGCCGGCAGGTGATCGACTGGCTCGCCGATGCCACCGCGGCGTCGAACCGGCGGCTGATGGTGCGGCTGGTCAAGGGCGCCTACTGGGACACGGAGGTGAAGCGCGCGCAGGAGCGCGGGCTGCCGGACTTCCCGGTGTTCACGCGCAAGCCCGCCACCGACCTCTGCTACCTCGCCTGCGCCAAGCGCATGCTTGCGGCGCGCCCGCGGCTCTATCCGCAATTCGCCACGCACAACGCGCTGACCGTCGCCGCCATCGTCGAGATGGCCGGCGACAGGCGCCGGGATTTCGAGTTCCAGCGCCTGCACGGCATGGGCGAGGCGCTCTACGCCGAGGTGCACGAGCGCGAGGGCTACGACTGCCGCATCTACGCGCCGGTCGGCAGCCACAAGGAGCTGCTCGCCTATCTGGTGCGGCGGCTTCTGGAGAACGGCGCCAACTCCTCCTTCGTCAACGCCGTCAACGATCCCGACGTGCCGATCGAGCATCTGCTGGAGCCGCCCGAGGCGAGCTTTGCCGACGGCCGCTCGGCGCGGCACGCGAAGATCGCGCTTCCGAAGGATATCTTCAGCCCCCGCCGCAACTCGCGGGGGCTGGAGTTCGGCAGCCGCGCCGACCTCGGCGCGCTGACGCGCGGCATGGCGGCGGTGGCGCTGCCGATCGTCGACGCCGCGCCGCTGATCGACGGCGTGCCGCGCGACGGCTGGCGGCACGCGGTGCATGCGCCGGCCGATCCGGACGTGGCGGTCGGCTCGGCCGCTTTCGCCGACGACGCGATGGCGGCGCAAGCGGTGCAGGCGGCGCTCGCGGGCTTCGAGACATGGGGCGCCGTCGCCGGCGGCGGAGCGCGCGGCGGCGCTGGAGCGCGCCGCCGATCTGATGGAGGCGCGGCGCGACCGCCTCATGGCGCTGCTCGCGCACGAAGCCGGCAAGACGCTCGACGACGGCATCGCCGAAATCCGCGAGGCGGTCGATTTCCTGCGCTACTACGCCGCGAAGCCCGCCGGCTTTTCGGCTCTGACACGCTGCTGCCCGGCCCGACCGGCGAGGAGAACCGCTACCGCATGCGCGGGCGCGGCGTGTTCGTGGCGATCAGCCCGTGGAACTTTCCGCTCGCCATCTTCACCGGGCAGGTGGCGGCGGCGCTGGCGGCCGGGAACAGCGTCATCGCCAAGCCGGCGGAGCAGACGCCGCTCATCGCGTTCGAGGCGGTGCGGCTCCTGCACGAGGCGGGCGTGCCGGCGAGCGCGCTGCATTATGTGCCCGGCGACGGCAAGGTCGGCGCGGCGCTGGTGAGCGATCCGGCGATCGCCGGCGTCGTCTTCACCGGCTCGACCGAGACGGGCCGCGCCATCAACCGCGCGCTTGCCGCCAAGGACGGGCCGATCGTCCCGCTGATCGCCGAGACCGGCGGCATCAACGCCATCATCGCCGATGCCACGGCGCTGCCGGAGCAGGTGGCCGACGACGTGGTGACCTCGTCGTTCCGCTCCGCCGGCCAGCGCTGCTCCGCCTCGCGCATTCTCTTCGTGCAGGAGGACGTGGCCGACACGATGCTCGACATGATCGCCGGCGCTGCGGCCGAGCTTCGCCTCGGCGATCCGGCCGACCCGGCGACCGATGTCGGCCCGGTGATCGACGCCGAGGCGAAGGCGATGCTGGAGGCGCATGTCGAGACGATGCGAGCACGACAGACGATCCGCTTTGCCGGAGCCGTGCCGGCGCGCGGCCTCTTCGTGGCGCCGCACATCGTGGAGCTGACGAGCGCCGAGGCGCTGACCAAGGAGGTGTTCGGCCCGATCCTGCACGTGGTGCGCTGGCAGGCGAGCCGGCTCGACGACGTGCTCGCCTGGATCAGGCGCAGCGGCTACGGGCTGACCTTCGGCATCCACACGCGCGTCGGCGGGCGGGCGGAGCGCGTGGCGCGCGCCCTGCAGGTCGGCAACGTCTACGTCAACCGCAACACGATCGGCGCCATCGTCGGCTCGCAGCCCTTCGGCGGCATGGGGCTTTCCGGCACCGGTCCCAAGGCGGGCGGGCCGAACTACCTGCAGCGCTTTGCGCTGGAGCAGGTCGTCTCCACCGACACGACCGCGGCGGGCGGCAATGCGAGCCTGGTGACGATGGAGGACCAGTGACGCGGCGGCGGCGCCCGCGCCGGATCGCCCGAGCGGCGCTCGTCCTCCTCGCGGTCTATCTGCTCATCGCCTATCTCGCGCTGCCGCGGCTCTGGACGCATTACGAGCACGACCCGGGGCTGGAGGGGCGGTCCTTCGTGACGGTCACGGCGGACGGCATTCCCGGCGACCCGCTGAATGTCGGATTAGTCGGCAGCAAGGAAGAGGCGATCCGCGCACTGACGGAGGCCGGCTGGTATCCCGCCGACGCTGTGAGCTTCAAGACGAGCGTGGAGATCGCCGGGAGCGTGCTCTTCGACCGGCCGTTTCGCGACGCGCCTGTGAGCCCGCTGTTCTACCAGGGCAAGGAGCAGGCCTTTGCCTTCGAAAAGCCCGTCGGGCACAGCGCCGACAAGCGCAACCATGTGCGCTTCTTCGCGACGTCCGGCGAGCATAAGGACGGGCGGCCGCTGTGGCTGGGCTCGGCGACCTTCGACCGCGGCGTCGGGGTGAGCCACTATACCGGCGAGATCACCCACCACATCGCGCCGGACATCGACGCGGAGCGCGATCTTCTAATGCGCGACCTTGCGACGGCGCGGGTGCTTACCGAGCTCTTCGACGTGAGCGGCATCGGGCCGACGCTCTTCGGCCGCAATGGCGGCGGCGACCGATACTATACGGACGGCGACCTTCGTATCGGGGTGGTGACGGCGGGCGCGGTGCCGGCCGCGGAGCCGCCGAGAATTCTCGCCGATCCGCCGGCCGTCATCGCGAAGGACGCGTTGTTCGCGCAGGGCAAGCAGCTGTTGAGCGCAGCGGACGATCGGCTTGAAGAAGGCGAGCCGAGCGACTAGGTTACATGTAACCAGTTGCGGAACGAAGTCATGAGTGCCGAAGCAAGGCGGAAGTCCCGCGAAAAGGCCCGCGCCTACCGGGAGCGCATGCGGGCGAAGGGCCTGCGGCCCGTGCAGCTGTGGATTCCCGACACGCGCTCTCCGGCGTTCTGGAGGCAAGCGCGCAAAGAGGCACGCGCGATCGCCAATAGTCCGCAAGAGGCTGACGATCAGGCCTTCGTCGACGCAATCTCGGTTGACCTGTTCCAGTGAAGCGCGGGGAGGTTTGGACCGCGGCGGCCGGGAGCGGCTACCTGGGCAAGCCCCGTCCTACTGTTATCATCCAGGACGATCGATATGACACGGATTCGGTTACCGTGTGTGCCTTCACGACAAATGTCATCGAAAGCGGTGTCATGAGGCCGCTCATCGAAGCCTCCGCCGAAAACGGGCTGCAAGTTGCCTCTCGCGTGATGGTCGACAAGGTGACGACGGTTCCACGATCGAAGCTCGGCCGCCGCGTGGGCCGGCTCAGCAGCGATGACATGACGCGGCTGAGCAACGCTATCGTCATCTTCCTTCGCCTAGCGGGCTGAGGCTCTCGCGTCCGGCTTCGCGGCCGAACGTAAGGACCGACGGGGTGACGCTTGTTCCGCTTAAGCCTTTACCCGCTTCATCTTCGGATCATAGAGCGGCTTGAGGAAGGGCTTGGCGGGGACGCGTTCGGTTGCGACCTCAAGCTCGTATTGGCCGCCCATCACGTAGTCCGCGTCGACGCCATCCGGGTCGCGGACGTAGCCGAGCCCGATGTTTTTCTTCACCGTGTAGCCCCAGCCGCCGCTTGACAGCCAGCCGACGCGCTTGCCGTTGCGGTAGATGGTCTCGCGGCCGAGGAGCACGATGTCCGGATCGTCGACCGTGAAGCCGGCGAGCAGGCGGGGGAGGGGCTTTGTTCGCTGCGTCCTCCAGCGCCTCGCGGCCGAGGAAGGGGATGTCGGTCTTGAGCTTCACCGCCCAGCCGAGACCGGCCATCAGCGGCGAATGGTCGGGGCCGATATCGGCGCCCCAGGCGCGGTAGGCCTTTTCCAGGCGGAGCGACTCGATGGCGCGGTAGCCGGCGTCGGCAATGCCGTGCGGCTCGCCCGCCTGCATCAGCCGCTCGTAGACGGTGGCGGCGAACTCCACCGGCACATGCAGCTCCCAGCCGAGCTCGCCGACATAGGTGATGCGAAGCGCGATGACCGGCGCGCCGGCGAGGGCGATCTGCCGGCAGGTGGCGAAGGGAAAGGCGGCGTTCGAGACGTCGTCGCGCGTCACCGCGGAAAGCACGTCGCGGGCGCGCGGGCCGAAGAGCGAGAAGACGGCGTTCTGCGAGGTGATGTCGATCAGCCGCGCGTCGAGGCCGTCGGGGATGTTGCGGCCGATCCAGTCGAAATCGTGCGTGGCGAAGCCGGTGCCGGTGACGATGTAGAAGCGGTCCTCGGCAAGCCGCGCGACGGTGAGGTCGCATTCGATGCCGCCGCGGGCGTTGAGCATCTGGGTATAGGTGAGGGCGCCGGGGGCTTTCGCCACGTCGTTGGCGCAGAGCCAGGAAAGCGCGGCCTCCGCATCGCGGCCGAGCATGAGGAATTTTGCGAAGGAGGTCTGGTCGAAGAGCGCCACGCGCTCGCGCGCCGCCTGATGCTCGCGCCCGACCGCGGCGAACCAGTTCTGCCGGCCGTAGGAATAGATGTCTTCCGGCGTCTCGCCGCGCGCGGAATCGGCGAACCAGTTGGGCCGCTCCCAGCCGAGCTTTTCGCCGAAGGCGGCGCCCTTCCGCTTCAGCGTCTCGTAGAGCGGCGAGCGGCGAAGCGGCCGGCCGGAGGAAAACTCCTCGAACGGCCAGGCCATGGTGTAGTGCCTGGCATAGGCCTCCAGCGTGCGGGTCCTGACCCAGTCTATGTCGAGATGGTTTCGGCCGAAGCGGCGGATGTCGACCGGCCAGAGGTCGTAGGGCGGCTCGCCCTTCGCCACCCATTCGGCGAGCGCCATGCCGGCGCCGCCGCCCGAGGCGATGCCGAAAGCGTTGAAGCCGGCGGCGACGAAGACGTTCCGCACCTCCGGCGCCTCGCCGAGGATGAAGTTGCCGTCGGGCGTAAAGCTCTCCGGACCGTTGATGAGCTGCTTGATGCCGGCAGTCTCAAGCGCCGGGACGCGCGGCAGCGCCAGCTCCATGATAGGGGCGAAGTGGTCCCAGTCGGGATCGAGCAGCGTGAAGTGGAAGCCGTCGGGGATGCCGTCCTCGGCCCAGGGCACCGGGTTCGGCTCGTATCCGCCGAGGATGAGGCCGCCGACCTCCTCCTTGTAGTAGGTGAGACGGTCGGGATCGCGCAAAGTCGGCAGGGTCGGCGTGACGCCCTCGATCGCCTCGGTGATGGCGTAGTGGTGCTGCACCGAGACGAGGGGAATGTTGATGCCGGCCATGCGGCCGATGGCGCGCGACCATTGCCCGCAGGCGATGACGAGCTTTTCGCACTGGACGAAGCCGTCCGCGGTCTCGACGCCGCGCACGCGGCCGTTCTCGACGCGGATGCCGGTGATCGGCGTATCTTCGCGGATCGTGATGCCGGCGCTGCGGGCGCCGCGCGCCAGCGCCTGCACGATGTCGCTGGGGCTCGCCTGTCCGTCGGTCGGCAGGAAGGCGGCGCCGACCACGTCGTCGACTTTCATCAGCGGCCAGAGATCCTGCGCCTCCTTCGGCGAGAGG
Source organism: uncultured Alphaproteobacteria bacterium (assembly GCA_963801225.1). Lineage (GTDB taxonomy): Bacteria > Pseudomonadota > Alphaproteobacteria > Rhizobiales > Afifellaceae > DASWJZ01. The sequence goes on along the minus strand of CAWDED010000006.1, from coordinate 629,768 downwards.
AGCTGCATCTCGAGGCCGAAGGAGTGCGCGGTGGTCGCCTGGCGCTTCACCTCGGTCCAGCGCTCGGCATTGCAGGCGAGGCGCAGGCCGCCGTTCATCTTCCAGCCTGTGGCGAGCCCGGTCTCCGCCTCGAGCCTGTCGTAGAGCGCCACCGAATAGCCGAGGAGCTGCGTGACGTTGGCGTTGGTGCGGAGCTGCCCGACCAGACCCGCGGCGTGCCAGGTCGAGCCCGAGGAGAGCTTGGCGCGCTCCAGGAGCAGCACGTCGCTCCATCCCATGCGGCCGAGATGGTAGGCGACGGAGCAGCCGACGATCCCACCCCCGATGACGACCACCTTGGCCGAGGCGGGAAGGCTCACGCGCGCGCCATCGACTTGAAGGCCGTATAGGCGCGCTCGAACCGCGCGATGTTGGCTTGCGTATAGGCCGCGTAGTCGAAATCGATCTGCGAGTGGATCTCCGACACCATGCTCCACATGGTCTCTCGCAAGAGCGAGGCGGCCGTCATCGCGGCGAAGCGGTAGCGGAGCTGATCGGTCAGCGGCCGCTCGTAATAGGCCTCCAGCATCTCCTCGCGCATGATCAGCGGCATCTCGCTGTTGGAGGTCACGCCGCCGAGATCGAAGAGCGGCGAGTTGAATCCGGCATATTCCCAATCGACGAGCCACAGCCGCTCGCCGTCGTCGATGATGTTGGCGGCGAGCAGATCGTTGTGCCCGAACACCAGCTCGATCGGCCCGACGGCCGTCTCAAGCTCCTGCGGAGCGCGCGGCCAGCAGTGCCGAGCACGCCCGGCTCCTGGCTTGCGCGTCTCCAGCAGCGTGTGCTCGTAGTCGCGGATGACGTGGAAACCCAGAAAAGCACGCCCGGCCCGCGCAGGAACTTTGGGGATCTCGCGGTGCGCGCGGCGGATGAGGGCGACGATGCGTTGAGGTTGTCGGGGTTGCGCACGTCCTCCGGGTTGAGCGTCTGGCCCTCGACGTAATTGCATGACCAGCACGCCCGGCTCGGCATAGCACCACCGGCGGCGCCACGCCCGACGGCGGCGGCGGCGCGGCAGGCGGCAAGCTCGTTCTTGCGGACGATGCCGTGCATCTCGATGTCGCCGCCGATGCGCACGACGTATTTCCGCCGGGCGTCCTCGACCAGGAAATTGAGATTGGTGATGCCGCCGGGCAGCTCCTGCGGCTCCACCGGCTCGCTCCACATCGGCAGCGCCGCGGCCTGCCGCCAGGCGGCGCCGACGCGGCGCTCACGCTCGCGCTGCCTGCATTCAGCCAAGCCCGAGCCTCTGCTCGAGGCGGGCGGCGATCGTTGCGGTCGGGCCGCCGGTCCGGAAAAGTGTCAATCGGCATCAGTTGGACGAGCTTCGTGCGTCAGCAGGCTGTCTATCATTGCTGGCGGTGCTGTCCAAAGGCATTTTCCTTGCCCAAAAGCGATGGCTCCCTTTCGGGATGATGTTCTAAGAGGAAGGGATGTCGAACCACCTCTTCTCCGGCCTTTTCCAGTCGAATCCGCCGCGCCGACCGCCCCTGCCTCATCCGGCAGGACGGCACCGTTCTGACCTATGGCGACGTGGGCGCGCTTGCCGCCCGCTACGCGGCGGCGGTCGCCGCGTGCGGGGTGAAGCCGGGCGACCGCGTGGCGGTGCAGGTGGAGAAGTCGCCCGAGGCGCTTTTCCTCTATCTCGGCGTAGTGCGGGCCGGCGCCGTCTTCCTGCCGCTCAACACCGCCTACACGCTGGCGGAGATCGACTATTTCATCGGCGACGCCAAGCCGGCGCTGGTCGTGGTCGACCCGTCGCGGCGCGAGGGGGCGGCGGAGATCGCGGCGAGGCACGGCGTCAAACGGGTGGAGACGCTCGCCGCCGACGGCAGCGGCTCGCTGGCCGACATCGCGGCGGGGCAGCCGCGAAAGCTTCGCCGGACGTAGAGCGCGGGCCGGACGATCTGGCGGCGATCCTCTACACCTCGGGCACGACAGGCCGCTCCAAGGGCGCCATGCTGACGCACGAGAACCTGCGGTCGAATGCCGAGGCGCTGGTCGCGACCTGGCGCTTCACGCCGGACGACGTGCTCATCCATGCGCTGCCGATCTTCCATACGCACGGGCTGTTCGTCGCCAGCAACGTCACGCTGACGGCCGGCGGCGCGATGATCTTCCTGCCGAAGTTCGACGCCGGACAGGTGCTCGGCCTGATGCCGAAGGCGACGGCGCTGATGGGCGTGCCGACCTTCTACACGCGGCTCCTCGACCAGCCGGGTCTGACGCGCGAGGCGGTCGACGAACATGCGGCTCTTCATCTCCGGCTCGGCGCCGTTGCTGGCCGAGACGCATCGCGCGTTCCAGGAGCGCACCGGGCACGCCATCCTGGAGCGCTACGGCATGACCGAGACCAGCATGAACACGTCGAACCCGTATGACGGCGAGCGCATTCCGGGCTCCGTCGGCTTCCCGCTGCCCGGCGTGGAGGTGCGCGTGGCCGATCCGGAGACGGGCAAGCGTGCTGCCGACCGGCGAGGTCGGCGTGCTGGAGGTGCGCGGGCCGAACGTCTTCAAGGGCTACTGGCAGATGCCGGAGAAGACGGCGGCGGAGTTCCGCGCCGACGGCTTCTTCATCACCGGCGATCTCGGCCGCATCGACGCGCGCGGCTATGTGTGGATCCTCGGGCGCGGCAAGGACCTCGTCATCACCGGCGGCTTCAACGTCTATCCGAAGGAAGTGGAGCTGGAGATCGATGCGTTCCCGGGCGTTGCCGAAAGTGCGGTGATCGGCCTGCCGCATCCCGATTTCGGCGAGGCGGTGACGGCGGTGGTGATCCGCGACGGGGATGCCTGTCCGGGCGAGGCGGAGATGCTCACCGCGCTGCGCGACAAGCTGGCGGCCTTCAAATGTCCCAAGCGGGTGATCTTCGAGACGGAGCTGCCGCGCAACACCATGGCGAAGGTGCAGAAGAACGTGCTGCGCGAGCGCTACAAGGACCTTTACACGCAGGGGTCTTGAGGCTTCGCGGCGACGCGCCGGACGCGTTCAGCTATCCACACCCTCATGGTGAGGCGCTCGCGCCTAAGGCGCGAGCCTCGAACCACCGGCGGCAGGGCACGGCTTTGCCGGGAGCTCAGACAACAACTGCCGTGCCACCGCCCTCGTCCTTCGAGGCTCGCTGCGCTCGCACCTCTGGATGAGGGCTTCCTCTATGCGATAGCCGTAATCGCAAGGCGGTGACGTGGCGTGGTTCGCTGCCAACGGGAACCGCTCGCCCTCGCGGGCGCCTCAGAGCAATCCCCAGAAGCCGAGGGATCCGCCGGCGACGGCTGCGGCGATCTGGAGGAGGAGGATCGCGGTCTGCCAGACGAGCAGCCGCTTGGCGCCGGCCATGCGCTTGGTGACCGGGCGCGTCGTCTTGCGCACCAGCGTGATGCGCAGCGCCTGCAGCGCCCCGTCGCAGGCCTCGACGTCGAGCCGGCCTTCGGCGGCGTCGCGCGACAGGCGGCGGAAGAGCTGGGCGTTGAAGCCGACCCGTGCGGCGAGCAGCAGCTCCGGCAGGCCGATGAGCGCCACGATCGTCGCGGTGGGGACCGTGGCCAGCGAGGCGGGGAAGATCGGCAGGAGCAGCACGGCGACCGCAATCGCCGTCAGCGCGAGCGAAAGCCGGTTGACGATCTGCCCCTGGTCGAGGAGATCGGCGGCCGCACCCAGCATATGGGCGGCTCTTGGTTGCGTGCCCGTCATTGTCGCTTCGCACAAGCAACCGCCGACCGGCCCGCGTCAAGCCCACCGGGCATGCGAAAGCAGGATTTCAGCTTACCGGCGGCCCTGCCGGCACGAATCATCCCGCCGGCTATTGAAATGCCCGCCCGTTTGGGCGATCCCGCTTCCGATGTCGCTTTCGTTTTCCAACGAGCCGGGGGGCTCCGAACCCGAACCGTCCAGCGTCGCGCATGCGCGGCGGCTGCAGCATTTGCAGGAGCTGGCCGAGAGCGCGCTGGCCCATTACGACCTCGGTCCGGTTGCGCCGCCGGCACTGGTCAACCTCTCCGAAAACGCCACCTACCAGGTCGAGGGCCGTGGCGGCCGGCGCTGGGCGCTGCGGGTGCATCGCGACGGCTATCACCCGCCGGCCGCCATCGCCTCGGAGCTCGCCTGGATGCAGGCGCTGCGGGCCGAGGGCGTGGTGACGACGCCGGTGCCGGTGCCGGGGCGGAACGGCGAGCTCATCCAGCAGGCGACGCATCCGGCGCTGCCGCGCCCGCGCAATGTCGTGCTGTTCGAGTGGGAAAAGGGCCGCGAGCCTTCGGAGACGGAGCGCCTCCACGACATGTTCGGCGTGCTCGGCCAACTCGCTGCGCGCATGCATCTCCATACCGAGCGCTGGCGGCGGCCGGCCGGTTTCGAGCGCCACGCCTGGGACTTCGACACCAGCCTCGGCGCGCGGCCGCATTGGGGCGCCTGGCGCGACGGGATGGGGCTCGATGCGGAGAAGACGCAGATCATCGGGCGAGCCGCCGACCTGATCGGCAGGCGGCTGGAGCGCTACGGCAAGGCGCCGAGCCGCTTCGGGCTGGTGCATTGCGACATGCGGCTCGCCAACCTGCTGGTCGACGGCGCGACGGTGAAGGTCATCGACTTCGACGATTGCGGCTTCTCCTGGCATCTCTATGACGCGGCAACCGCCGTCTCGTTCTTCGAGCACGAGCCGCAGGTGCCGGAGCTCCTGGCCTTCTGGGTCGCCGGCTATCGCAGCGTGCGCGACCTGCCGGCGGAGGACGAGGCGGAGCTTCCCACCTTCGTGCTGCTGCGCCGGCTGATCCTCGTGGCCTGGATCGGCTCGCATGCGGAGACCGAGCTGGCGCAGGCGATGGGCGTCTCCTACACGGAGAAGACCGTGCCGATGTGCGAGGAATACCTCTCGAGCTTCGGTTAGTATTCGCCCGCGCAGACACGGGATATGTCGCGCTGCACTGGTGGCAACTGCCCTAATCTCCCTTGCGGAGAGGGCAATCGCATTTGGCTATCTCCACCCTCATGGTGAGGTGCGAGCGCCGAAGGCGCGAGCCTCGAACCACCATCAGCGACGCGCCGGCCTTGCAAGCTCAAAACAACCGTTGTGCCACCGCCCTCGTCCTTCGAGGCTCGCTTCGCTCGCGCCTCAGGATGAGGGCTCCTTCAAGGGCGATTGCGTTGGCCTCGAGTGTGAGGTCGAGTTGGTAGCAGCGCGCTTCGGCTAGCGCGTCACGCGCTCGCGCGCGTAGAGAAGCAGCATGCCGATGATCACCACGCCGAAGACGACCTGGCGGACGGTCTCGGCCGGGACGTTCATGCCCATGTTGGCGAAGATGGTCTGCGGCTGCAGGACGGAGAGGATCGACTGCAGCAGCGTGATGAGGATGACGCCGGCGACCGTGCCGATATAGGTGCCGCGGCCGCCCAGCACGTTGGTGCCGCCGAGCACGATGGCGGCGATGGTGGGCAGCAGGTAGGGATCGCCCATCGCCTGGTAGGAGCGGTTGGCCCAGCCGGCAAGCAGCACGCCGCCGGCCGCCGCGCAGGCGCCGGAGATGGCGAAGCAGAAGAGCAGCACCCTGCGCGTGTCCACGCCGGAGAGAAACACGGCGCGCTCCTTGTTGCCGATGGCGTAGATCTGGCGGCCGAGCGTGGTGCGGGTCAGCACGAAGACGGTCGCCGCGCCGAGCACGATCCAGATGAGGAGCGGGTTGGGCACGCCCGGCACGAGGCGCCCGACCGCCAGCTCGCGCATCAGCACGGTGGCGCGGTCCTGCGGCGCGAAGCCGCCCGTGTGGTAGACCATCAGGCCCTGCGCCACGGCGTTCACGCCGAGGGTGAAGATCATCGCCGGCGCGCGCAGATAGGCGACGCCCACGCCGTTCACCAGCCCGATGACGGCGCCGCACAGGATGCCGAACGGAATGGCGAGCGGCACGCCGAGCGTCAGGCCCGAGGATGCCCGTGGCGCCCGTCGCCATCATGCCGCCGACGGAGATCGTCCAGGGGATCGACAGGTCGATATGGCCGAGCAGGATGACGAGCATGATGCCCGTGGCGATGATGCCGAGGAACGAGGCCACCTGCAGCTGCTGCACCAGGTAGTCGGCGACAGGAAGTCCGGCTCGGCCATGGCGCCGAGCAGCAGCAGCAGGACGCTGCAGCCAAAGGCGATCACCGTCGCCTTGTCGAATTGCCGTCGTACTGCCATCGCCAGTGCCGCCATGGCCGTCCGCCTACCGGTAGAGATCGAGCTTGTTCTTGATGCGCAGCAGCCGCAGCGAGCCGAGGCTGACGGCGACCAGAAGCACGATGCCGACGAACAGCGGCTGCAGCACCGGATTGATGTCGAAGACGATCAGCAGGTCGCCGACGGTGCGCATGCACGAAGGCGCCGAAGATCGATCCGATGGCGCTGCCGACGCCGCCGAACAGCGACGTGCCGCCGATGACCACCGCACCGATGGAATTGAGCGTGTAGTCGTTGCCGATCGCCGCCTTGGCCGCGCCGGAATAGGTGATGAAGGTCAGCATCAGGCCGGCGATGGCGGCAAGCAGGCCGGACAAGCGCATAGGCCAGCACCTTGGCGCCGCGCGATCGGCACGCCGGACATGTAGGCCGCCTGCTCGGAGGAGCCGATGGCATAGGCGGCCGCGGCCGAGCACCGAGCGCCGGTAGGGGATCCAGATGAGCAGCACCGACCGACGAGCAGCAGGATCGACGATGCGGCACGGCGTAGAAGGACCGCGTCATGAAGTCGGCGAGCTCGAAATTGACCGAGCCGCCGGGCTGCGGGCCGCAGCGCCAGCGCGAGCCCGAAATAGACGGCGCCCGTCGCCAGCGTCACGATGATCGGCTGCAGGCGGCCATAGACGATGATGAGCCCGTTGACCGCGCCGCACAGCGAGCCCGACCAGCAGCACGCCGATGATGCCGAGCGCGGTCATCAGCGGGCTCGCCGACGACGATGGACGACGCCAGGCAGTTGGTCAGCACGAAGATCATCCCGACCGACAGGTCGAGGCCGCCGGTCAGCACCGGCAGCGTCTGCGCCATGGCGACCAGCGCCAGCAGTGCGCCCTTGTTGGCGGCGGTGTTGATGACGTTGGCGGTCAGGCCCACCGGCTGCTTCCAGCCGTAGACGCGCGAACATGACGGCGAAGATGGCGACCGCGAGCAGCATGCCGCGCTGGGCGGCCGAGCCAATGCCGCCAGGACCGGCGCCGGCCGGGCTGCGGCCGCGCGGCGGCTTCGATCGCGGCGCTCATGTCACCGCCTCCTCGCGCTTGCGCCGCCAGGCGTCCGTCGTTGCCGGCAGCGGCAGGTTGAGCGCGGCGGCGACGAGATTGTGCTCGGTCAGTTCGTCGCCGGCGAGCGTGCGCACGACGCGGCCGTCATAGAGGACCAGCACCCGGTCGCAGCAGCCGATCAGCTCGTCATAGTCGGTGGAGTAGAACAGGATCGCCGCGCCGCTCTGCCGCCAGGCGTCTGCAGCAGCTGATAGATTTCCTGCTTGGTGCCCACGTCGATGCCGCGGGTCGGATCGTTGAGCAGAATGATGCGCGGCTTGGTCATCAGCCATTTGCCGATGACGACCTTCTGCTGGTTGCCGCCCGACAGCGACGCGACCGGCCCGTCGATCCCGTCGGAGCGTGATCTTCAGAAGCTGCGACCATCTCGTCGATGGCGGCCTCCTCCGCCTTGCGGTCGACGACGCCGAAGCGGCTGAAGCTGCTCGACGGCGGCGAAGGACAGGTTCTCGCGCACCGACATGGGCAGCATCAGCCCCTCGTTCTTGCGGTCCTCGGGGATGAGCGCCATGCCGATCATCGCCGACTTGGCGCGTTTCGGGCTGCGCAGCTTGACCGGCTTGCCGTCGATCTCGACCGTGCCGGTGGCGCCGATCAGCGTGCCGAACAGCCCGAGCAGCAACTGCCGCTGGCCCTGGCCGTCGAGGCCGCCGAGGCCGACGATTTCGCCGGGCCGGATATCGAGATCGATGCCGTTCAGCTCGCCCGGCCCAGGAGAGGTCGCGCACCTTGAGGACCGGCGCGCCGTCTGCGGCTCTTCTCCGGCTTGCGGCGGGAAGACGCTGTCATATTCGCGGCCGATCATCATCTCGACGATCGCGTCGTCGATCTTGGTGCCGGCGGCGAAGGTCTCGACGTAGCTGGCCGTTGCGATAGACCGTGCAGTCGTCGGCGAGTTCGGCGATCTCGTGCATGCGGTGCGAGATGTAGATGACCGCCATGCCTTCGGCGCGCAGCTGCTTGCAGCATCGCGAAGACCTTCGTCGACGTCCGCCGCCGTCAGGGCCGAGGTCGCCTCGTCGAGAATGAGAATCTTGGGGTCGCGGGCCAGCGCCTTGGCGATCTCGACCATCTGCCGGCGCGACAGCGGCAGGTCGCCGACCGGTGCGTCAGGGATGGATGTCCTCGCCGCCGACGCGGGCGAGCGCCTCTTCGGCCATGCGCCGCTGCGCGCGCCGGTCGATCAGGCCGAAGCGGCCCGGCGGGCGGGTGATGCCGATATTGTCGGCGACCGTCAGGTCCGGCAGCAGCGACAGTTCCTGGAAGATGCAGGCGATGCCCGCATCGTTGCGCTTCGGTCGGCGATTGGCGAAGCTGCACCGGCTGTCCGTCGATTCAGATGCGTGCCGGAATCCGGCTGCACGACGCCGGACAAGATCTTGATCAGCGTCGACTTGCCGGCGCCGTTTTCGCCGAGCAGCGCATGGATCGTGCCCCTGCCGCACGCGAACTGGACGTCCTCCAGCGCCCGAACGCCGCCATAATGCTTGGTGATGCCCGCCATGCGCAGCAGCGGTGTGGACCCGCAGTCATCCGCCATCTCGACATCCTCGTCAGAAGAGAGCGCCGCCGGCGAATATATCACCGGCGGCGCCACCTGTAGTGATCTGCAGCTTAGTTGTTTTCGCCGGTCTGGGCGGCGATCTCCTCGGCGGTGAAGCCGATGTTGCAGGCCTCGAAGTTGTTGCCCGCAAAGAAGCTGCCCGGCAGGTCGGGGAAGACCTCGACGCCCACCTTGAACGGCGAGTAGGAGAACGAGGTCGGCAGCGCGATCTGCTGCGGGATGACTCTCGCCCTTGCAGCGCCGCGAGGGCCGCCTTGATCGTCACCGACGACTGGGCCGGGCCGGTGCCGCCGGACTGGCAGGTCAGGTCCTTCGTCGTTGCAGATCATGCGGAAGGCGTTCTCGGTCTCACCGACGATCGGCACGATGAACTTGCCGGCGTCGAGCATGGCCGTGGCCGCGCCCTGCGAGCCGCCCTGCACATAGATGCCGTCGAACATGCCGCCGGCGGCAATCGCGTCCGCCGTCACCTTCTGCGCGTCGCCCGGCGCCCAGTTGCCGACGACGTCGATGACGTTGACCTTGCGGCCGGAGGCGTCGAGGACCTCGTGGAAGCCTGTCGTTGCGCGCCATGTCGACCGGCTGGCCGGCGGGGCCGCGCACATGCAGGAACGTTGGCCGGATCGGCGTCGGTGCCTTGTCGAGCAGGAACTCGCCGGCAGCTCGGCCAAGGCCCTTCTGGTCGACGTTGATGGCGATCTGCTTGGGATCGTCGATGACGTTGTCGAAGGACAGCAGCGACGACGCCGGCGTCATTGGCCTTGCGCACCACGCCAGCCGAAGGCGGCGGTGTTGTTGGCGTTGACGATGACGGCGTCGAAGCCCTGGTCGATGAAGTTGTTGGCCGCGGCGATCTGGGCGGCGATGTCTTCGCCGACCGAGATGACCTTGAACTCCTTGATGTCCTTGGCGACTTCGGGCTGCTCGGCATAGGCCTTGGCGACGCGGATCATCTGCACGCGCCAGTCATTGGCGATGAAGCCGTTGACCAGCGCGATGCGGTAGGGCCCGTGCTTGGCCTCCCACTGGAAGTATTTGCGTGTCGGCCGCCTGCGGCTTGAAGCACTCCGGGTCGGCTCCCGGGCCTTCGACGACGGCCGGGCCCGCGGTTGCAATCGATGCCTGCGCGGCCAGCAATGCGCCGAACGCAGCGGCAGCCAAAAGACGCGAACGTGGTACTGATCTCATGCGATTCCTCCCTGGCGAGCCGGTGCCGCCGAAGCAGCACGCGATGAGGGCCCGCTATCCCTGTCATGAAGCTTGTTCTTGTGCCCGCTGGACTTTCCGTGCCCAGACAGTATGAGTCATAAAATCACATGATAGCGCTGTCAACGCAGCGAGCCGCTCTGCTAAAAGGCTGGAATTCCGCGCCGCTCGCTGTGATCCGGCGCTGCAGTGGCCGGGATGAAATATGACGGAACTGCCTGGACCTGAAGGCGGGCCGCGGCCCCGCCGCACGACGCTGAGCGACGTTGCGGCGCGTGCCGGCGTGAGCGCCGTCACCGTGTCGCGCGCGCTCCGCCGCCCGGAGATGGTCTCCGCGGACCTCCGCCGGCGCGTGGCGAGCGCGGTGCAGGCGCTGGCCTATGTCCCCAACCAGCATGCCAGCGCGCTGGCCTCCGCCCGCACCGGCACGGTCGGCGTGCTCGTCCCCTCGCTGACCAATGGGGTTTTCGCGGACTACCTGAAGGCGCTGCACGACGCCTTTCTGCCGGCGGGCTTCCAGGTGGTGGTCCTCAATACGCGCTACCGGCCGGAAGAGGAGGAGCGGGCCATCGCCACGCTGCTCGGCCAGCATCCCGAGGCGATGATCCTCGCCGGCATCGACCAGAGCGACCATTCCCGCCGCCTGCTGGAGCAGTCCGGCGTGCCGGTGGTGCAGACCATGGAGATCACCGACGATCCGATCGACATCAATATCGGCCTGTCGCAGCGCGATGCCGGCCACGCCGCCACACGCTACCTGCTCGATCTCGGCCATCGCCGCATCGGCCATATCCGGGCGCGGCTCGATGCGCGCTCGCGGCGCCGCTACGAGGGATATTGCCAGGCGATGGAGGAGGCGATGATCTCGCCGGCGCCCCTCGTCGCGCATACCTCGGAGCCGTCGTCGGTGGCGCTGGGGGCGCATCTGTTCAACGAGATCCTCGCGCGCGCGCCCGATCTCGAGGCTGTCTTCACCTGCAACGACGACCTGGCGCTGGGCGCCTTGTTCGAGTGCCACAGGCGCGGCATCCGCGTGCCCGAGGACATCTCGATCATCGGCTTCAACGACCTGGAAATCTGCGCCAGCGCCTTTCCGTCGCTGTCTTCGGTGGCGATCCCGCGCTACGAGATGGGCCGCCGCGCGGCGGAGGTCGTCTCACGCATCATCCGTGGCGACGGCGCGCGGCCGAGCGAGCCGGTGATCGACCTCGGCTTCGCGATCCGCGAGCGCGCCAGCACCGGCCGCCGCGCCGGGTCTGTCGCGGCCGGCGCCTGACAAAAGTGGCCGGCGGGCGACCCGCCATGATCGCGGTTGGTGTCTGCCCGCTAACCTTGTCACGAGCTTCTCATTGGTCCGTGCGCCGCTTGACCGATATACGCACGCATTATCGTTAAAATTCGAGCTAAATGCGTGAGCGAGATTCGAAATTGCGCGCGGGAGGACATTCCGGCCGTTGCCGCGCTCTTTCAGAAGACGTTCCGCAATACGGACGCGCGGGCGCCGGCCTCGCTCGAGGCGCATCTGTGCGATGTCTATCTCGACCATCCCTGGTACGACCCTGAGGTCGCCTCGCGCGTCCATGTGAACGATGCGGGCCGGGTCACCGGCTTCGTCGGGGTGTTCCCGGGACGCTTCGAGCTCGGCGGCCGGCCGGTGCGCGCCGCGATCGCCGGGACGCTGATGGTGGAGGACCGGGAGGCCGATCCACTGGCCGGCGCCAAGCTGTTGCGGGCGCTGGTGAAAGGACCGCAGGACATCTCGATCAGCGAGACGACGAACCCGCTGTCGCAGGGCCTGTGGGAGCGTCTCGGCGGCGTGGTCGTGCCGCTCCTCAGCCTCGACTGGTTTCGCGTCACGCGCCCCGGCGGGGCGGCCGTGGCGATGCTCGCCGAGCGTCATCCAAGCGGCGCGGCGCTGGCACCCGCGGGCTGGGTCGTCGACCGGATCGGCGCGCGCTTTTTGGGCGGCCACATGAAGCCTGCCCGGCTGCCGCAGCGGGTGACGCGGCAAACAGACGCGAGCGATGACGAATTCGCGGCGGCGGTGCGCGAGCTGGCAGGCTTCAGCGCGCTGCGCCCCGCCTGGAGCGACGCGGACCTCGGCTGGTTCCTGCGGCATGCCGCGGAGAAGGAGCGCTACGGCAAGCTCCACCGCAGCATCGTCCGCAACGGCAAGGACAAGCTCATCGGCTGCTACCTTTACCATGCGCATGCGGGCGGCACCGGGCGCGTCCTGCAGGTGCTTGCGCGCGCCCGGCGCGGCCGAAGATGTCGTCGATTGCCTGTTCCACGAGGCCGACGAGGCGCGGCTTTCCCTGCTGCGCGGGCGCATATCCGCACAGATCATCAGCGCTCTGCTGACGCGCAACTGCATCTTTCTTCACCGTGCATCAACCTTGTTCCAGACCGCGGATGCCGAGCTGGCGGCCGATCTGGAACGCGGCGAAGCCCTGGTGACGGGCCTTGCCGGCGAAAGCTGGACGCGGCTGATCGGCGGCGCGTTCGCCTAAAATTGCTTCCGAAGCGCTAACCATCTTCTAACCAGCCGCTTCGCCGGTGGCAGGCGCGGGCTTATGACCACGAGACGAGCCTCTTTCGGGCTCGTGGAAGAGGCCGAATATGTGTGGCGTCGCCGGCTATTTCGGGGGCCCGGACCTGGGAATTCCCGCTGAGCTGCTGCTTCAGCGGATGAGCGGCGAAGCTGCGCCACCGCGGGCCTGACGGCGACGGCATCTATTGCGGCGAGGGGATCGGCCTCGCGCACCGGCGGCTCTCCATCATCGATCTTGCGGCCGGCGCCCAGCCGATGGCCAACGACGACGAGACCGTGTGGATCAGCTTCAACGGCGAGATCTTCAACTATGTCGAGCTGCGCGACGAGCTGATGGCGTGCGGCCATGCGCTTCCGCACGCATTCCGACACGGAGGTCATCATCCGTCTCTACGAGGAGATGGGACCGGACTGCGTCGATCGCCTCAACGGCGATTTCGCCTTCGCCATCTGGGACGCGCGCTGCCACCAGCTGATGCTGGCGCGCGACCGCATGGGCGTGCGGCCGCTGTTCTACACGTGGCATCGCGGCACGCTCTTCTTCGCCTCCGAGGTGAAGGCGCTTTTGCAGGTGCCGGGCGTCGAAGCGGCGCTCGATCCGTTCGCGCTCGACCAGATTTTCACGTTCTGGTTCCCGCTGGCACCGCGCACGCATCTTCTCCGGCATCTTCGAGCTTCCGCCGGCGCATCTGCTGATTGCCCGCGGCGACAAGGTCGAGATCGAGCGCTACTGGCAGCCTTGAGTTTCCCGATGCCGCGGACGCGCGCGACGAAAGCCGCGACGAGGCGGAGATCGTCGAGGAGGTGCGCGCGCTGCTCACCGACGCGACGCGCATTCGCCTCCGCTCCGACGTCCCGGTCGGCTCCTATCTGTAGCGGCGGGCTCGATTCGTCGCTCGTCGCCGCGATGGCGCGCGGCTTCGTGCCGGATCATCTGCGCACCTTCTCGGTGCGCTTCGACGACGCGGAGTTCGACGAGAGCGCAGTTCCAGATGGAGATGGCCGAGGCGCTCGGCACCGACCACAGCGCGGTCATGTGCCGGCCGGCCGACATCGGCGCAGTCTTCCCCGATGTCGTGTGGCATGCCGAGCGGCCGATCCTCAGGACCGCGCCGGCGCCGCTGGAGCTGCTCTCCGACCTGGTGCACGACGAAGGCTTCAAGGTCGTGCTGACCGGCGAGGGCGCCGACGAGGTGTTCGGCGGCTACGACATCTTCAAGGAGGCGAAGCTTCGCCGTTTCTGCGCGCGCGACCCGCAATCGGCGATGCGCCCGCTGCTCTTCCGCAGGCTCTATCCCTATCTGCCGAAGCTGCAGGCGCAGTCGGCGGCCTATCTGAAGGCGTTCTTCGCCACCGATCTCGACGCGGTCGACGATCCGCTCTTCTCGCACCTGCCGCGCTTCCGCTCCACGGCCGGCGCCAAGCTGTTCTTCTCCGAGGAGCTGAGGCGGGACGCTCGCCGGCTACGACGCGCTCGACGATCTGCGCGCCAGCCTGCCGGCCGACTTCGCGCGCTGGCATCCGCTGTCGCAGGCGCAGTACCTGGAGAGCGCCTATCTGCTGCCGGGCTACATCCTCTCCTCGCAGGGCGACCGCATGGCCATGGCGCATTCGGTCGAAGGGCGCTTTCCTTTCCTCGACCATCGCGTGGTGGAGATGGCGGCGCGCATCCCGCCGCGCCTCAAGCTCCACGGGCTGACGGAGAAATACGTGCTGCGCCAGGCGGCGCGCGACCTGCTGCCGCACGCGCATGGCGGAGCGGGCGAAGCAGCCCTACCGCGCGCCCGACAGCGCCTCGTTCTTTGGCGGCGCCGAGCCCGGCTATGTCGGCGCGCGCGCTCTCCGGCCCGGCGCATCGCCGAGGCGGGCGTGTTCGATCGCGGCGCGGTGGAGAAGCTGGCGCGCAAAGGCCGCGCCGGGCGCGTCAACGGCTTCCGCGACAACGCGGCACTTGGTGGGAATTCTGTCCACACAGGTGTGGCATGAGGCATTCGTCAGCAATGCGGCGGGTCAAGAATTGCAGCCGCCGAACAGGCGGTCGCGTAAGGAGCACAGAGGAATGGATGCGGAGCTTTTGGCCCGGGTGCGGGCCTTCATCGAGGAGAACTTCCTTTTCCGCGAGGATATCTCCGGCCTTGCCGACGACGAGTCGCTGCTTGGAAAGCGGCGTGATGGATTCCACCGGCGTGCTGGAGCTGGTCGCCTTCCTCGAGTCGGAGTTCTCCATCCAGATGGCCGACGCGGAGATCGTCCCGGACAATCTCGATTCGATCGCGGCGATCGCGAGCTACCTGGAGCGCAAGCTCACCCGCCAGGCCGCGGCGTAGCCGGGCGAGGCGGCAGTTCCATGCGCATCGAGGAATTTCTGCGGTCGAGCGCCAGGCGGCATCCGGGCAAGATCGCGCTGGTCGCGGGCAAGACGCGCTCCTCCTTCAAGGACATCGACCTGATGTCCGATCGCCTGGCGACGGCGCTTGCCGCGCGCGGCGTTGAGCGGGGCGACCGCGTCGTCGTGTTCATGGACAATTCGCGCGGAAGCGGTGGTGGCGATCTTCGCCGCGCTGAAGGCCGGCGCGGTGTTCTCGCCCGGTCAATCCCTCCACCAAGGCCGACAAGCTCGCCTACATCCTCAACAACTGCCAGGCCAAGGCGCTCGTCACGCAGCATAAGATCATGTCGGTCGCGGCCGATGCGCTTGCCGAGGCGCCTTCGGTGAGCCTCACCATCGTCGCCGGCGGCCAGCAGGCGCCCGACGCTTGCCGGTGCGCGTGCACTGGCGCGACGCGCTGGCGGTCGACGCGGCGCCGCCCGCGTTTCCCGGCATCGACGTCGACCTCGGCGATGATCATCTACACCTCGGGCTCGACCGGCTTCCCCAAGGGCGTGATGATGACGCACCGGAACATCGAGGCCGCGGCGACCTCCATCACCACCTATCTGGAGAACACGGCCGACGACGTGATCCTCAGCGCGCTGCCGATCTCCTTCGACTACGGCCTCTACCAGGTGCTGATGGCGATGAAGCTCGGCGCCACCTTGGTGCTGGAGAAGAGCTTCGTCTTTCCGCAGGTGGTCTTCGACAAGATGCGCGCGGAGCGCGTCACCGGCTTTCCGCTGGTGCCGACCATGGCGGCGATCATCCTGCAGATGCGCGACCTCGAGCCCGGCAGCTTCCCCGACCTGCGCTACATCACCAATACCGCCGCGGCGCTGCCGCCGGCGCATATCGCGCGGCTGCAGGCGCTGTTTCCCGGCGTGCGCATCTATTCGATGTACGGGCAGACGGAGTGCAAGCGCTGCACCTACCTGCCGCCGGCCGAGCTTCAGCGCCGGCCGGGCTCCGTCGGCATCGCCATCCCCAACACCGAGGCCTATGTGGTCGACGATCAGGGCGAGCGCGTCGCGCCGGGCGTCACGGGCGAGCTGGTGATCCGCGGCCCGCATGTGATGCAGGGCTATTGGAACGACGCCGCGGCGACGGCGCGGGCGCTGCATCCCGGCCCGTTCCCCTGGGAGCGGGTGCTGCACACCGGCGACCTCTTCCGCACCGACGCGGAGGGCTTTCTCTATTTCGTCGGGCGCAAGGACGACATCATCAAGTCGCGCGGCGAGAAGGTGAGCCCCAAGGAGGTGGAGAACGTCCTCTACGCGCTGCCGGGCATTCGCGAGGCGGCGGTGGTCGGCGTGCCCGATCCCGATCCTCGGCATGGCGATCAAGGCGTTCGTGGCGCTGGAGCCGGACGCGGCGCTGACCGCGGATGAGGTCATGCGCCACTGCGCGCGGCACCTTGAGGACTTCATGGTGCCGAAGGCGGTGGAATTCCGCGCCGCGCTGCCGAAATCGGAGAACGGCAAGATCGACCGCCGCGTTGTCGCGGCGCTCGAGATGGAGGCGGCGGAATGAACCAGGTCCCTTCCTCGCAGGTCTTCGCCGACCCCGCCGCGGCGCGGGTCGATTCCAGCTGGCTGCGCCTCGACGCGGAGCATGAGACGACGCGCATCGCCGAGGCGATGCGCGAGCAGGTGCTGCGCAGGCTGCGCCGGCGCGGCATCGTGCTGGGGCTTTCCGGCGGCATCGATTCCAGCGTCTCGGCGGCGCTGGCGGTGGAAGCCTTCGGCGCCAAGCGCGTGCTCGGCGTGCTCATGCCGGAGCGCGATTCCGATCCCGACAGCCTGCGCCTCGGGCGGCTCGTGGCGGACACGCTCGGCATCGACACGGTGACGGAGGACATCGCGCCGATCCTCTACGCCAGCGGCTGCTACGCGCGGCGCGACGAATTCATCCGCAAGCTCGTGCCGGAATATGGCGAGGGCTGGCGCTGCAAAGTGGTGCTGACCGGGGGCGCCTATAACATCACGCAGCTCGTGGTGCAGTGCCCCTCCGGCAATCAGAAGACGCTCAGGATGCCGCTCGACGTCTATCTGGGCGTGGTGGCCGCCACCAACATGAAGCAGCGCACCCGCAAGCAGCTCGAATACTACCATGCCGACCGGCTGAACTTCGCCGTGCTCGGCACGCCCAACCGGCTGGAATACGACCAGGGCTTCTTCGTGAAGAACGGCGACGGCGCCGCCGACATCAAGCCGCTGGCGCATCTCTACAAGACGCAGGTCTACGCACTTGCCGCGCATCTCGGGCTGCCGGAGGAGATCCGCGCGCGCCCGCCGACGACCGACACCTGGTCGCTGGCGCAGAGCCAGGAGGAGTTCTACTTCTCCGTCCCCTATCCGGTGATGGACCTCTGCCTCTATGGGCTGGAGAACGGCATCGCGGTGGACGAGGTGGCGAAACGCGCCGGGCTGACCGTCGAACAGGTCGAACATGTCTGGCGCGACATCAAGGCAAAGCGCGCCGCCACGCGCTACCTGCACGAGCCGCCGCTCCTGGTGGAGCCGGTTCTGCACGGCTGAGTTCGGCCCTGACCCCGCGCTGCGGCTGACTCCGTGGCGCTCATCCTCTAAACACTGGTGGACGTGTCTGGCGACGCGATTGTCGTCTGGCGCTGCAACCCCTCACCCGCCCTTTCGCAGAGCGAAAGGGCACCCTCTCCCACAAGGGGAGAGGGCTGGCGCGTGCCGAGAGCTTGCGGGCAACAGAACGGCAGGGACATGAGCCACAGCGTCATCGACACGAAGACCTTGGGCGAGGCGCGGAACCGCTACGGGCCGACCGCGGCGCGCAATGTGCGCACTGAGCCGATCCGGCTGAAGACGACGACGGTCGATAGTCACGCGCATGTGCTGGTGCCAGAGGCGGCGGATTACATGAAGGCGCAGGGCAGCGGCAACCAGGCGGCGCTGCCGTTCCTGAAATTTTCGAAGCCCGAGACGCGCGAGACCAACCTCAAGCAGGACGAGGACCGGCACGTGGCGCTGACCGACCCGGCCGACCGCATCCGCGTGCTCGACCGGCAATGCATCGACATGCAGGTGGTCGCACCGGCTCCGAACCAGTCCTACTACGAGGCGCCGGCCGAGCATGCCGCGAAGGTCTCGCGACTGGTCAACGAGGGCGTGGCCGCCTTCGTCGCCGCGCATCCCGAGCGTTTCGCCGGGCTCGGCACCATCCCGATGCAGGCGCCGGACATCGCGCTCGTGGAGCTTGAGCACGTGGTGAAGCATCTCGGCTTCAAGGGCGTGCAGGTGCTGACCAACGTCAACGGCAGGGAGCTGTCGAGCCCGGAATTCGAGCCGATCTGGGCGAAGGCCGCCGAGCTCGGCGCGGTGATGATGCTGCACCCGCTCGGCTTCACCGAGCCACAACGCCTGACGGAATTCTACTTCACCAACACGATCGGCAACCCGCTCGATACGACGCTGGCGCTCCACTATCTCATCATGAGCGGCGTGCTGGAGCGGTATCCGGATTTAAAGATATTCTCCGTGCATGGCGGCGGATTCCTGCCGGCCTATTCCGGCCGCATCGACCACGCCTGGGGCGCGCGCCGTGACGCCAATGGCGGCCTCCCGAAACGGCCGACCGACTATCTGCGCAAGATTTATTTCGACACGACGGTGTTCACGCCGCACCAGCTGGAATATCTCGTGCGGCAGTTCGGAGCGGACCACATCGTCATGGGGACCGACTATCCGTATGACATGGCCGACTATTTTCCGGTCGATCATGTTACCAGCGTGGAATTGTTCAGCCAGGACGAGGTGGCGGCGGTCGCAGGCGGCACGGCGATGCAGCTGTTCGGCCTGTCAGGCTGAGTGTCGAGAGGAAATGACTGGTGGCCGAAGGAGAGTGTCGCGGCTTTTCAGTTTCCCTCATGGTGAGGTGGGAGCGCCGTAGGCGCGAGCCTCGAACCATGGGCGGCACGGAACGGGCTCTGCGCCACCGCCCTCGTCCTTCGAGGCTCGCGTTCGCTCGCGCCTCAGGATGAGGGCTTCCATAGGCAGCAGGTTCAGCCGTATGGCAAAGGTATCGATCAGGGGAAAGAAATAATGCGCGTAGGAATTGCCGGGCTCGGCAAGATGGGATTGGTGTTCGCCGAGCGGATGCTGGGGGCGGGGTTCGACGTCGCGGTGTGGAACCGCTCGCCCGACAAGGCCAAGGATATCGCGTCGCGTGGTGCGAAGGTGGCGGCGACGCCGGCGGAGCTTGTCGCGCAGTCCGACGTGGTGCTGTCCATGGTGCTCGACGATGCGGCGGTGAGCGAGGTGTTCGAAGGCGCCGAGGGAATGCTTTCCGCCGATTGCAACGGCAAGCTCTTCATCGAGATGAGCACCGTCATGCCGGGAACGCATGAGGCGCTGGCGAAGAAGGTGGAGGCGGCCGGCGCACGCTTCGTCGAATGCCCGGTCGGCGGCTCGACCATGGTGGCGCGCGAAGGAAACCTGCTCGGCATCGCCGGAGGCGAGGCGGCGGACGTGGAGCGCGCCAAGGAGGTGCTGCAGCATCTCTGCCGCCGCATCGACCATGCCGGGCCGATCGGCGCGGGCGCGGCGCTGAAGCTCGCCATCAACCTGCCGCTCTTCGTCTACTGGCAGGCACTCGGGGAAGCGGTGGCGCTCTGCGAAAGCTACGGCTTCGATCCAGAATGGCTGATCGGCATGTTCGCCGAAAGCTCCGGCGGTCCGAACGCCCTGAAGGTGCGCGGCACGGCCATCGCCAAGGCGCTTTCCGGCAGCGAGGTGCCGGTCACCGCCGACATCAAGACGCTCAGCAAGGACCTCCGCCTGATGCTGGAGTCGGCGCGGGCGAAAGGCAATCCCAGCCCGCTGGTCGAGCAGACGCTGGCGAGCTACGAGCGCGCCTCCGAGGCGGGGCAGGCGGGGCTCGACTGCTCGGCCTTCCCGGCCTTCTGGGCGGGCGACGGCAGAAGGCTGCGCTAGATGACGAAGACCGTTCTCATCACCGGGGGAAGCCGCGGCATCGGCGCGGCCACGGCGCGGCTTGCGGCGGCGCGCGGCTACACTGTCGGCATCAACTACGTGGCGCACGAGGACGCCGCGAAAGAAGTGGCCGACGACATCCGCGGCAAGGGCGGCAAGGCGTTCCTGGTGCAGGCCGATACCGCCTCTGAGAGCGATATCGTGCGCATGTTCGAGACGGTCGACCGCGAGGCCGGGCGGCTCGATGCGCTGGTCAACAATGCCGGCATCCTCGGGCCGTCCGCGCCGCTCGACGAGACCGACCCGGCCGACATCAAGCGCGTGCTCGACGTGAATCTCTACGGCCTGATCCTGTGCTGCCGCGAGGCGCTGAAGCGCATGTCGACCAAGCACGGCGGCAAGGGCGGCGCCATCGTCAATCTCTCGTCCGTGGCCGCGCGCGAGGGCGCGCCGAAGGAGAACACGCCCTACGGCGCGTCGAAGGGCGGCGTCTCCACCTTCACGCTCGGTCTCGGCCGCGAGGTCGCGGCGGAGGGGGTGCGGGTCAATGCGATCCTGCCCGGGCTGATCGAGACGGATATGCACGGGACCGAGTTCGGCCGCGCCCGGCTGGCGCGGCTGACCCCTTCCGTGCCGGCCGGACGTCTCGGCACGGCGGAGGAATGCGCCGAGGCGATCCTCTGGCTGATGTCGGACGAGGCGTCCTATGTGGCCGGCGCCGTGCTGCCGGTGACCGGCGGGCGGTGATGTCGAAGGGCCGCACGGGGCCTCTTCTCAAAGGGGGCGCGCCAGCTCGGGATAACGTCCGCAGGCGAAGAATAGCGAGGGCGAGGGAAAGACATGGCGGAAGTGGCCGGCGTCGTCGGGCTTGGCATCATGGGCGGGGCGATGGCGCGCAACCTGATGAAGGCAGGGTGGCGGATCGTCGGGTTCGACATCGACGAAAGCGCACGGAAGGCCGCCGCTGAGGCGGGCGTCACGCTGGCGGAGAGCGTGGCTGCTGTCGCTGCTGAAGCGCCCGTCATCATCATGAGCCTGCCGAGCCCGGCGGCGGCGCATGCGGTGGCGCGCGACCTCAGCGGCGTGAAGGAAAAGCGCGTCATCGTGGAGACCAGCACGCTGGCGCTGGAGGACAAGGAAGAGATTCGGCGTACGCTGGAGGCGGGCGGCCACACCGCGCTCGACTGCCCGCTGTCCGGCACCGGCGCGCAGGCCGCGACGGGCGATCTCGTCGTCTATGCGAGCGGTGACCCGGGGGCGATCGCCTCGCTCATGCCGATGTTCGCCGGCTTTTCGCGCGAGGCGCACGACCTCGGCCAATACGGCAACGGCAGCAAGATGAAGTTCGTGGCGAACCTGCTGGTCGCCATCCACAACGTCGCCTCGGCCGAGGCGATGGTGCTCGCCGAGAAGGCCGGGCTCGACCTCAAGCAGGTGGTGAAGCTCGTCTCCGCCGGCGCCGCCAATTCGCGCATCTTCGAGCTGCGCGCGCCGATGATGGCGGAGAACCGCTACCTTCCCGCCACCATGCGGCTGTCGACCTGGCAGAAGGACATGGCGGTGATCGGCGCGTTCGCCGCGTCGCTCGGCGCGCCGACGCCGCTTTTCTCCTCCACCATTCCGATCTATTCCGCCGGCAACGGCATGGGGCTCGGCGATCTCGACGTGGCGGCCACCTGCACCGTGCTGGAGACCATGTCGGGCGTCAGCCGCGATTGAGACGCAGGAGTTTTGATGTCCGTGAGGATTGTGGGACTCGATGCCGACGACACGCTCTGGCACTGCGAGAAGATCTTTCGGCTGACCCACGACCGTTTCAATGCGCTGTTGGCGCCGTTTGCCGACGCAGAGACGCTGGAGGCGCGGCTGGCCGAGACCGAGCGGCGCAATCTCGGCGCCTTCGGCTACGGCGCCAAGGGCTTCACGCTGTCGATGCTGGAGACGGCGCTCGAGGTCAGCGACCGCAAGGTCTCCACGGACGTGCTCGCGCGAGATCCTCGCGGCCGGGCGGGAGCTGTTGACGCATCCGGTGGAGCCGCTCCCCGGCGTGCCCGCGGCGCTGGAGGCGCTTGGCGCCGAGCATCGGCTGGTCCTCATCACCAAGGGCGATCTCTTCCACCAGGAGAGCAAGCTCGCGGCCTCCGGCCTGGGGGAGTATTTCTCCGGCGTGGAGATCGTCAGCGAGAAGAGCGCCGAGACCTATCGCAGCATCTTCAAGCGCTACGGCGACGGCGCCGAGCACGCGGTGATGGCGGGCAATTCGGTGCGCTCCGACGTCCTTCCGGCGCTGGAGGCCGGCTCCTACGCCGCGCTGATCCCCTATCCGCATCGTCTGGGCGAACGAGGCGGCCGACCGCGCCGCAGAGCGCATCCGCGCTTCAAGGAGCTTGAGTCTGCGTCGCGGGCGAGACTGCCGATGGAGCTGGCTGGCGGATGATGACGCTGTAGCAGTCAGGGCTCACCGTCTTGTCCGGTTCATGAGCCGTGCGATTGGAGCGGACGCTTGCCCCTGGGACCGACCAGCCGCGATCCAACTGGGCGCAACTGGCGCTGGGCTGGCTGGTCTATTTCTCCTTCGGCATGGTGGCGATCTCGCTGGTGCCGATCGTCACGCCGGTGCGCGACGATCTCGGCATCAGCTACACTGAGATGGGCATCATCCTGGGAGCCTGGCAGGCTGTCTATATCGGGGCCGCGGCGCCGGGCGGCATCCTGATCGATCGCATCGGGCCGAAGCGGGCGCTGGTGATCGGCGCAGCGATCGTGGCGCTCTCCGGGCTGGTGCGGGTCTTCGCCGACGGGTTCTGGGTGCTCCTTCTCGCCGTGGGTCTGTTCGGGTTGGGCGGGCCGATCATCTCGTCGGGCCTTCCCAAGCTGATCGCCGACTGGTTCACCGGCGCAAAGCGCGGCTTGGCGTCCGGCATCTATACGACCGGCTCATCGGCCGGAGCCGTGCTCGTGCTGGCGCTGACCAACAGCGTGGTGCTGCCGATTGCCGGCGGCTGGCGCGGCGCGCTGCTCGTCTATGCGGGTGTCGCCGTGCTGATCACGCTGGCATGGGTAGCCTTCGGGCGCGACAGCCCCGAGAGCATTACCGAGAGAGGCAAGCCGCTGCATGAGCGCGCGAAGGGCTCCTACCGGGAGGTCATCCTGCAGCCGGCGGTGCTGGTGATCATCGCTGTCGGCTTCGCCGGCTTCACGGCCAATCATGGCCTGCGCAACTGGCTGCCGCAGATTCTGGAGGCGGATGGCGTGTCGCCGTCGCTGGCGGGGCTGGTCAGCGCGGTGCAGCTGCTTGTCGGCATGGCCGGAAGCATCTTGGTCGTGCCGATCGCCTCGCGCGGCGCCGGCGGCCGCAGGCGGGTGGCGACCGCGCTCCTGCTTCTGGCCGGCGCCACGCTCGCGGCGATCATGCTCACCGACGGGTGGCTGCGCGTGCTGGTCGTGGCGGCGAACGGCTTCTGCGCCGCGGCCATCATCCCGCTCATGCTCAACACGCTGATGGAGACGCCGAGCGTCGGCGCCAAGAACATGGGCGCCGCCGCCGGCCTCTTCTTCGCGGTGGGGGAGGTGGGCGGCATGCTGGGCCCCGTTATGGTGGGGGTCACCGCGGACCTGACCGGCTCGTTCGTGAGCGGTGTCCTGCTGCTCGCGGCGGTCATGTGGGTGATGATCGGGCCGGCGCTGCGCATCCGGGTCTGATCCTGTCGCCCCGATGCGACGGCCATGCCTTTGGGGGCTAAGGGCTTGCGCTTGCATGGCGCGCCGGGGCATGGCCTCTTCTCCGCCTCGCCTTCCGATTCCCCTGACCAGGAACCCGCATGAATCCCAGACTTGCGGCAGCGCTCGCGGCGTGCATTTGGGGCACCACCTATGTCGTGACCGACATCCTGCCGCCGAATCCGTTCTTCGTCGGGGCGGTGAGGGCGGTTGGCGGCGCGCTGCCGCTCATCCTCATGGCACGGGCGATACCGGATCGGGTCTGGCTGCCGCGTGCCATCCTGCTCGGCACCTTCAATTGCGGCATCTTCTTCGCGCTGCTTTTCGTCGGCGCCTACCGGCTGCCCGGTGGCGTTGCCGGCACGCTGCAATCGCTGGTGCCGCTCTTTGCGGTGTTCTTCGCATGGCCGCTTCTGGGGCAGCCGCCCTCGCTTCTGCGCATCGGCTTCATCCTGATCGGCAGCTTGGGCGTGGGGCTGCTTCTGTCGAAAGGGCCGGTGGCGCTCGATGGCATCGGCATCCTGGCAGCCCTCGGCTCCGCCATTTCGTCGGCACTCGGCGCGGTGCTGCTCAATCGCTGGGAGCGGCCGCCGTCGATGATTGCGCTCACCTCGTGGCAGCTCGTCGTGGCGGCCGTGGAGCTTGCGGCTCTTTCGCTTTTCATCGGCGACATCCCAAGCGCCATAAGCGGCGTGAACGTCATCGGCTTCATCTATCTTTCCCTGGTGGGGACGTCGCTCGCCTATTTCCTCTGGTTCTACGGCATCGTGAATGCCGGGGCGAACCGCGTCGCCTCGCTGGTGCTCTGCAGTCCGCTGGTTGCCTTCGTCATGGACGCGATCTTCCGCGGGCTTATCCCGAGCCTATCGCAGGCCGCCGGTGCCGCGCTGATCATGGCAAGCGTGTTGGCGAGCCAACGCCTCGGCGCGCCACGGGCGGCGCGGGTGCCGCGCTAGGCCGGACCGCCAGAACGGAGCCGGTCAGGCCTTGCCGGGCACACCGTAATCCTTGACCGCGCGCAGCACCTCTTCCATTTCGGCATCGGAGAGGATCACCGGGTCGCCGAGGAGCGCGGCGTAGTAATAGTGCTTCGCGAGCGCCTCCAGCTCCACCGCCAGCCCCATCGCCCTGTCGAGGTCGCTGCCCACGGCGATCATGCCGTGGTTGGCGAGGAGGCAGCCGCTGCGGCCTTCGAGCGCCGCGATCGCCTGCTTCGCCAGCGCCTTCGAGGCGGGCGGCGCGAATCCGGCGCAGCGTATGTCGTTGCCGCCGAACAGAGCGATCATGTAGTGGCAGGCGGGGATGGGGCGCCGCGCCACGGAGAGCGCCGTGGCGAATGTGGAGTGCGCGTGAACGACACTGCCGACCTCCGGACGCGCCCGCATGATGTCGAGGTGGAAGCGCCACTCGGTCGAAGGGCGCAACTCGCCCTGCCAGGCGCCGTACTCGCCTGTCGATCGGCATCGCGGCGATCATCGACGGCTGCATGTCCTCGTAGGGGACGGCGCTCGGCGTGATCAGCATCGCGTCGCCCGAGCGCGCCGAGATATTGCCGGCGGTGCCCTGGTTGAGGCCGTTGGCGTTCATCCAGCGCGCCTTCTCCACGATGGCTTCGCGCAGCCTCTCCTCGGTCAAGTTGCTCTCCTGTGGCACCGCCGCGCTTGTCGCCTGTCCCACATTGCGCTTCGCTCCCTGCGGGCCACGAATCCTCAAGCCTTGACGATGCGCTCGCGGTTAGCGGTGACGCCCTTGGTGGCGTTGCGGGTGTCGACGACGAGCTTTGCCGCTGCGACCAGAGCGTCCCAGTCGATGCCGGAATGGTCGGTCACCACGAGCACCGCGTCGTAGCGCCCGACGGTGGCGGCATCGAGCGGCACGGACGTCCGCCCCTCCAGCTCGGCATGCATGCGCGATGCGCCGATCACCGGAATGAAGGGATCGTGGTAGCCGGTCGCCGCGCCGCGCTCCTCCAGAAGCTGGATGATCCTGAGCGCCGGGCTTTCGCGCATGTCGTCGACGTTCTTCTTGTAGGCGAGGCCGACGATGAGGATGCGCGCGCCGTTCAGACCCTTGCCGCTCTGGCGGTCGAGCGCTGCGGCGAGCCGATCGACGACGAGATGCGGCATGGCGGTATTGATCTCGCCGGCAAGCTCCACGAAGCGCACCGGCACCTCGAACTCGCGCGCCTTCCAGGTGAGGTAGAACGGGTCGATGGGGATGCAATGGCCGCCGAGCCCGGGGCCGGGATAGAACGGCATGAAGCCGAACGGCTTGCTGCTCGCCGCCTCGATCACCTCCCAGATGTCGATCCCCATGGCGCCGTAGACGAGCTTCAGCTCGTTCACGAGCGCGATGTTGACGGCGCGGAAGATGTTCTCCGTGAGCTTCACCGCCTCGGCGGTGGCCGTGCTCGAGACGGGCACGACGCGCTGCACGAAATGTCCGTAAAGCGCCGCCGCGGCTTCGGCTGCCTTCGGCCCGTCGCCGCCGACCACCTTGGGGATGCGCGAGGCGGTGAAATCCGAGCCGGGGTCCTCGCGCTCCGGCGAATAGGCGATGAAGAGCGTCTCCTCCGAGACGAGGCCGCCGGCTTCGAGGGTGGGCTTGAGAATCTCGGTGGTGGTGCCGGGATAGGTGGTCGATTCCAGCACCACGAGCTGCCCGGCGCGCAGATGCGGCGCCAGCGCCTCGGCCGTCGACACGACATAGCTGAGATCGGGCTCGCGGTTGCGGCTGAGCGGCGTGGGCACGCAGATGAGGATCGCATCGGCGGTGTTGAGCCGCGCCATGTCGGCCGTCGCCTCGAAGCCGCGCTCGCGCATCTCGCGCACCGGCGCGTCGCCGATATGCTTGATGTAGGAGCGGCCCTCGTTCAGCGCCTTCGCCTTCTCCGGATCGATGTCGAAGCCGATCACCTTGAGGCCGGTGGCGGCGAGCGCCAGCGCAAGCGGCAGCCCCACATAGCCGAGGCCGATGACGCCGACGGTGGCATCGCGCGCATCGATGCGCTGCATGAGCGTGGCGAAACAGGCGTCGGACTCGCGGGCCTCAGCCAAGGTCAGCCTCCAGGTTTCCTCGCTCCCATTCGGGGCGGAATACGCCTTTCGTCGCGGCAGGAGTCAATGCGGCTTCCGCATCGTGCAGGTTGCGCGGCGGCGATTTCGCGGCCCGGGGCGGGCCGGCGATCAATTGTTCTGTAGCTTAGGTCCCTGTGCAGCAGCTCCAGGGTGCGCGCGGCGCTGACGCTGCCCGCCACGATGCTGATCGCCTTCTGCAGGTCGGTGGCGGCGGCACTGGAGACGTAGAGGATGTCGTTGTCGCGCATGAGGAAGCGCTGCGCCGCGAACAGGCCGACGGGGTCCTTCATGTCGAGCGCGTAGACGACCGGTATCCCGGCCGCCTCCTGCGGCGGCGCGGGGCGGCCGGCGGGCAGGGCGCCGCTGATCAGGCGGAACGTCTCCGGACGCTCGTAGCGGAACACGAACACGCCGCGCGGATCGGCCCTGAGATCGAGCAGCCCGCCGGCCCGGCCGACGGCTTCGGCGAGCGGCAGGCGGTCGGTCTCGAAGGGGAAGCTGGCGTTGCGCGCCGTGGCGCCGAAGGCGGTGAACATCTGCGGGTCGGTATAGACGTAGATGAGGTCGTCCGGCCGCACGTAGATGTTCTGCGAGGGGTCGCGCACGATGCGCGCGAGGCTCACCGTGGCGCTGCGGCCGCCGCGCGTCAGGCGCACGAAGCTGTCGTAGTCGGGCGCCCGCGAGCCGCCGACTGTCGCGACGATGTCGAGCACGCGGTCGCCCCTGAGCGTCAGCGGCACGCGCGAGGGATGGCCGACGTCGCCGGCGACCGTGACGAAGGTCGAGGCGCTCTGGGCCAGCGTCACCACCACCTGCGGCTCGATGGCCTTGTCCTTCAGCGCCGCGACGATCTCCCCGCCGACCTGATCCGGGGTGAGACCGGCGGCGCGCACGCGGCCGGCATAGGGGATGGAGATCGTGCCGTCGCGGGCGACCGGCTGCGGCGGCAGGCTGACATGCTTGTTGCCGGCCAGCGCCGAGGGG
The DNA here is from genome assembly GCA_963801225.1 of uncultured Alphaproteobacteria bacterium. Lineage (GTDB taxonomy): Bacteria > Pseudomonadota > Alphaproteobacteria > Rhizobiales > Afifellaceae > DASWJZ01. The sequence goes on along the minus strand of CAWDED010000006.1, from coordinate 602,013 downwards.
TCGCCGGAGAACAGGCCGCCGGCCGCCGCCTCGAAGATCGTCACGACGACCTGGTCGCCGACCCCGATGGTCAGGTTCGGCGCGCCGCCGCCGATTCCGAAGGTGGCGGCGAGGCTGTCGGGCTCCTCTGACGCCAGAAGCTCGGCAATGGTCTGGTTGAGCGCGATGACGGTGAATTCGGGCGCAGAGCTGCGGCCCTCCGACACGATCGCAGAACGGCCAGGGCCGGCGGAGGGGAGACACCCTGCGACCAGCGGCAGCACTATCAATAAGGCCAGAAAACGCATTCTTACAACGTTCGTCCCCGCCCGCGCGCCGTCATAGCATCCAATGATCGTGGCCGGAACGCAAACGGCCATGCCGTCGGCGCGGCGGGAGCCCTGTGCCTTTCACGCAACACTGGCAGGCCATGCTGCAGGGTGGGGGAGAATTGTTGCCGCAACAAAGCCTTGCGCCTTGTGTGACAGGCGGTGCTCGATCCCCGGCGAGACGCCACGCCGGCCCTACGCCCCGCGGCCGCTCAGGAGTCCCGCAGGCTCGCGGCCATGCGGCCGCGGCGCCGCCACGCCCACACCCACACGGCGAGCACCAGAACGGCGCCGACGACGATCGGCACCCGCAGCCCGATTCGGTCGGAGGCGACGCCCATGACGAGCGCGCCGAGCGCCGGGCCGCCGCGGAAGATGAGCCCGTGCAGGCTGAGCACACGCCCGCGCATGGCCGGGTCGACGGCGATCTGGATCAGCGTCTGCGCCGAAATGCCCATGCCGGACATGGCGAAGCCGTTGACGACGAGGAGCGGCACGGCGAGCCAGAGGCCGTCAGTGACCGCGAAGAGCACGCCGGCGACCGCCGAGATCAGCGTGTTCACCAGGAAGGCGCGCGCGAGGTTGGAGCCCGACATTCCCGCCAGCCAGAAGCCGGCGATGATGGCGCCGGCGCCCACCGACGAGGTCATCAGCGCCAGGCCCGTGGCCCCGGCGTGGAACACCTTGGCGGCAAAGCCCGGCAGCAGTTCCAGCAGCGGCCGTGCGCCGACATTGGAGGCGATCATCAGCCCCAGGATGGTGGCGATCCCGGCATGCGAGGCGCTGTAGCGCACGCCGGCGAGGAGGTCGCTCCACAGCTTTCCGTGCACCGGCGCGGGGGTTCCTCGTTGAGCCGCACCTTCGACAGCGCGACCAGGAAGGCGATGAAACTGACGGCATTGGCGGCATAGGCAAACGACACGCCGACCGTCGCGATGATGAGGCCGGCGGCCGCCGGGCCGATGAAGCGCGCCAGGTTGAAGACGACAGAGTTGACCGCCACAGCGGCGGTCAGATCGCTGCGCGGCACGAGCGAGGGGATGAGCGCCAGGCGCGCCGGCTGGTTGAACGCCGCGACCACGCCGAGGAAGAGGGTCAGCCCGAACAGGAGCGCGATGTTGATCTGTCCCGGTCACGGTCAGCCCGAACAGCGCGATGGCCTGCAGCATGGCGAGTGTCTGCGAGATCTTGGTGACCCGAAGGCGGTCGCTGCGGTCGGCATAAGCGCCGGCGAACGGACCGACGACGACGGTGGGAAAGAGGTCGGCGAAGACGACGAGCCCGAGCCAGGTCCCCGATTCGGTGAGCTGCCAGGCGAGCCAGCCGGTCACCACACGCTGCATCCAGGTTCCGATCAGCGAAACGGCGCTGCCGGCCGTGTAGATTCCGAAACTGGGGTTCCTCAGAGCCCTGACAATATTCTCGAGCCCTGAGAGGGGTTTCATCGCATCCGTTCGTTGGGAGGGGAGGCGGCGGAAACCGCCCGCTCGATCCTTATTCCATAGGCCCGCCATGCCTTGGCGGCAAGACGCCCGGCTAACAAGCGCAGCGGTTGTTGGCACCTATCCTGCCAATGGGTCTTGGCCCGCCCTCAAGAGCCGTTGCCATTTTGATTGAATCAAAATCGCGGCTCAATCTCTTTAGTTGGAGCATGATGATCTTATCCGAAAACCGGTGTCCACTTTTGGGGATCATGCTCTAGACGCGGCCTTCGGGCCATGCGAGGGCGTCCGCGCGAAACGCGGGCGCCCTTTCGATATTGCGGCGACCCCGGCCGGAGGAAACGGTGACCAGGGAAATCGGCGTAAAGCTGGAACAAGCTCGATGCGGCGGCGTTCGCGCCCTATGGCTGGGTGCTGGAGGGCGGGCAGGGCACGCCGACCTTCTCGCGCGACAAGCTGGATTTCTGGAAGTTCCCGTTCGACAGCGACGCGCCCCTGCGCCTGCAGGTCATGCGCTATCACCATCAGCCGATGCGGCTCCACCGGATGGAGCGGCACATGTTCGTCACCGAGGGGCGCTGCCCGCTCAACGGCGCCGGCGGCGTGCTGATCGTTGGCGGAGAGACCGACGCGGCCGATCCGACTGCCGCGCCGGAGCCGGAAGCGGTCCGCGCTTTCCTGCTCGACGGGAGCGTCGGGATCATGTTCCGCAAGGGCGTGTGGCACGGCCTCGACTGCTTCCCGCTGAAGCCGCCCTATGCCGATTTTCTGTTCATGGTCGACGAGGTGACGGAGACGGAGATCGAGACGATCGGAGGGCCGACCTCGGGCAGGCGCACGCACGTCTTCGACTATCAGGCGGCGCGCGGCATCACGTTTCAAGTGGCAGACCCCGAAGGGCTTCTGTCCTCAGCGGCGGCATGAGCGGTCGTTCACCGGCGGCGTCACTGCGCTCGCAGTCACTAGAGGCGCTACGATCTTCCCCGCGCGTCAGCTGGCGGGGGACAGCAGCGCGGTGAGCTCGTTGCGGGTCATGGGCGGCGTGTGCTCGAGCTGCGAGAGGCCCGGCGTCGTCGCCTCGTTCTCCGGGCGCTGATAGATGACGCCGAGCACGGTGGGCGTGTCCGGGCCGCCGAGCCCCGCGAGCGCCGTAGCGCGCGCCAAGTTCGTCTCGTCGTGCACGGCGAGCGATTCCACCGGATACTCGTCGTTGATCGTCACGACCCGGAAGCGGCAGGTCGTCTGGTCGAAGACGAGCCCCTTCTCCTGCTCCTTGCCGAAGCGCATCGGCTCCCCGTGCACCACGCGGATGCCGGCATCGGCGGCCGTCGCCTTCTCCTCCAGCGGACCGAAGGCGCCGTCGAAATAGATGATGCAGTTCTGCAGGATCTCCACCAGCGACGCGCCGCCATGCGCATGTGCCCTGATCAGCATCTTGGGCAGGTGGTCCTGCATGGAATCGACGGTGCGCGCCACGAACGGCGCGCCGGCGCCGAGCGCCAGAAGCGCGGCGTTGACCGGCTGCTCCACCGAGCCGCCCGGCGTGGAGGGCGAGCGCGTGCCGATCGGCGAGGTGGGCGAATACTGGCCCTTGGTCAGCCCGTAGATCGCGTTGTTGAGCAAGAGCAGGTTGAGGTCGACGTTGCGGCGGAAGGTGTGGATCAGGTGGTTGCCGCCGATCGACAGGAAGTCGCCGTCGCCGCCGACCACCCACACGTCGAGATCGGGATTGGCGAGCTTCACGCCGGTCGCCACCGCCGGCGCACGGCCGTGGATGGTGTGGAAGCCATAGCTCGCCACGTAATAGGGGAAGCGCGCCGCGCAGCCGATACCGGAGATGAACACCACCTCGTCCGGCGAGCGGCCGATCTCGGCGAGTGCCGAGCGCACGCCCTTGAGGATGGCGTAGTCGCCGCAGCCGGGGCACCAGCGGACCTCCTGGTCCGTGGTGAAGTCCTTGGGGGAGAGCGGAACGACGTTCATGACTTCTGTCCCGTCAGGCGGGCGGAGAGCTCCGCTTCCAGGTCGGACACCTGGAACGGCCGCCCGTTGATCTGCGTCACCGGCTCGACCGGCAGCAGGAAGGTGGAGCGCAGGATTGAGGTGAGCTGACCGGTATTCATCTCCGCGCAGGCGATGCGGTTGAAGCTGCGCAGCTTCTCCTCCAGCCCGGAGGGGAGCGGCCAGAGCTGGCGGAGATGCAGGTGCGTCACCTTGTGGCCGTCGGCGACGAGGTTGCGCGTCGCCTGGCGGATGGCGCCGAAGGTTGAGCCCCAGCCGACGACGAGGAGGTCGCCTTCGTCGGGGCCTTCCTGCAGCATCGCGTGCTCGGCGCGGTCGGCGACGCGGGCGATCTTCTCCGCGCGGAGGCGCACCATCTGCTCGTGATTGTCGGGATCGTAGGAGATGTTGCCGGTAAGCGAATCCTTCTCGATGCCGCCGACACGGTAGGCATGGCCGGGCGTGCCGGGCGCCACCCAGGTGCGCGCCAGCGTCTCCGGATCGCGCGTGTAGGCGGTGAACGCGTCGGTGCCCGAGCCGTTGGCGTGCGGGCGCAGATCGGGAAGCGAATCGAGGTCGGGCAGCGGCCAGTCGCTGACGGCGTTGGCGAGGAAGGCGTCGGAGAGAACGATGACCGGCGTCATGGCTTCGATGGCGATCTTCGCCGCGTCGAGCATGATGGCGAAGCAGTCGGACGGCGTGGCCGGTGCGAGCACCGCCAGCGGCGCCTCGCCGTGGCGTCCGAAGATCGCCATGTCGAGGTCGGACTGCTCCGGCTTCGTCGGCATGCCGGTCGACGGCCCGGCACGCTGCACGTCGATGACGATGAGCGGCAGCTCGGCGGTGATCGCCAGCCCCAGCGCCTCGGTCTTCAGCGCCAGGCCCGGCCCGGAGCTCGCCGAGACGCCGAGCTCGCCGGCATAGGAGGCGCCGATGGCGGCGCAGACGGCGGCGATCTCGTCCTCCGCCTGGAAGGTGCGGATGCCGGTCTTGATCTTGGCGAGCGCATGCAGGAGCGCCGAAGCCGGCGTGATGGGATAGGAGCAGTAGAACACGCTCTTGCCGGAGAGCGCGCCCATGGCGGCCACACCCAGCGCCATCGCCTCGGTGCCCGACGTCATGCGGGCCTGGGCGCTGCGGCGCGGCGCGTGGGTGATGTGGATCACCTCCGGCAGCGCCAGCTCCATCGTCTCGCCATAGGCGTAGCCGGCCTTCAGCGCGGCGGCGTTGGCATTGGCGAGCTGCTCGTTGCTCTTGAAGCGCTGCGCCACCCAGGCGAGCGTCTGAGCGGTGTGCTGGCCGCAGAGCCACAGCGACAGCCCCAGCGCCCAGAAGTTCTTGGCGCGCCCGCCATCCTTGCGGCCGAGGCCGTATTCGGCGACGGATTCCAGCGTGCGCTTGGTGATCTCCGCGGAGATGATGCGATAGGGCGCGCCGTCGCTGTGATCGACCGGATCGTCGGAAAGGCCGGCTTTGAGGAAGGCGCGCTCGTTGAAGGCGCCTTCGTCGATGACCACGGTCCCGCCCGGCTTCAGGAACTCGATGTTGGTGACGAAGGCGGCCGGGTTGAAGGCGACCAGCATGTCGGCCTGGTCGCCGGGGGTCAGCACTTCGCTCTGCCCGAATTGCACCTGATAGGCGGACACGCCGAAGCGCGTCCCGGTCGGGGCGCGGATTTCCGCCGGAAACTCCGGCAGCGTCATCAGGTCGGCGCCCTCCGCCGATGCGGCGATGGCGAACTGGTTGCCGAGCAGCTGCACGCCGTCGCCGGAATCGCCTGCGAAACGAACGACTTGGCTCCGGCTGGCGGACTGCTCGCCGCGCTGCGGCCGCGTCGTCGGCCGCTCTGCTGTATCACCGAGGCTCATGGAATGGGTCAGCCTCCGGCTGGCTCGATTGTTTGATCATGCGAGGATGTTTCGGCGCCAACACGGCGCGCCGCGCTGGCGGATATCACGTTGCGTCGACTTTTGACTAGACGGCCATGCATCACACCGTCATACGGTCATACCATGCATCTGAATAGGTGCCGAACACAAGCCCCTGGTATCCTCTCCTCCTGCCGCGGTCGTGGTTTGTTTTGCTAAGTTGCGCGAGCCTAAGTCAATCATTTCCCACGCAAACCGCCGATTCCGATCACGAAGCGCCCGGCCGCTTTGCCGGACGGCCCGGGAGACCTACAATATGGGTGGCTTCCATCGCAGAGCCTGCCCGCAAAGAGGCCGGCCGCCGCGGAAGCCTTTGGAGAGGCCCATGTCACCTGATCCCGTCGTCCGACTGCACAAGGAGCGCCGCCCGGAAGGAGGCGCCGGCCACGGCAACCGGCCCCGCAACGAGGGGACGCCGCTCAATGTCGACCGGGTGGAGGCGGTCCGCGTGAACACCTCGGCGGTGGAGCGCCGTACCGCGACGCTCACCACGCGCCGCAGCGTCAAGAAGGAATGGCAGGCGGCGTGGCTGGTGAAGGCCATCACCTGCATCGATCTCACCACGCTCGCCGGCGACGACACGCCGGCACGCGTGGAGCGGCTGTGCGCCAAGGCGCGGCATCCGCTGCGCGACGACCTGGTGAAGGCGCTCGGTCTCGAATATGCCCCGACGGTCGGCGCGGTCTGCGTCTATCCGACCATGGTGGCGACGGCGGTGAAGGCGCTGGAGGGCTCCGGCATCCCGGTCGCCTCGGTGGCGACGGGCTTTCCGGCGGGCCTCATGCCGCTGCCGCTGCGGCTTGAGGAGATCCGCTACGCGGTCGGCGAGGGCGCGCGCGAGATCGACATCGTCATCTCGCGCCAGCACGTGCTCGACCAGGACTGGCGGGCGCTCTACGACGAGGTCCGCGCCATGCGCGAAGCCTGCGGCGAGGCGCACCTCAAGGCCATCCTCGCCACCGGCGACCTGAAGACGCTGAGGAACGTCTTCCGCGCCTCCATGATTGCCATGCAGGCGGGCGCCGATTTCATCAAGACGTCGACTGGCAAGGAGGACGTGAACGCCACGCTCCCCGTCAGCCTCGTGATGGTGCGCGCCATCCGCGACTATCTGGAATTGACCGGCGCCAAGGTCGGCTTCAAGCCGGCCGGCGGGCTGAAGACGGCGAAGGACGCGCTCGCCTGGCAGGTCCTCATGAAGGAGGAGCTCGGCAACGACTGGCTGCAGCCGGATCTCTTCCGCATCGGCGCGAGCTCGCTGCTCGGCGACATCGAGCGGCAGATCGAGCATTTCGTGACGGGGCGGTATTCCGCCAGCAACCGCCACGCGATGGCGTGATGAGCAACGACTCGAGTATGTCAGCACCGTTCTCTCGTTTGTCGTCATGCCCGGACTTGATCCGGGCATCCATTCCGGAGCGCTGCGACAAGGTTCGACGGAAGCGGAATCGGATTGCCGGGTCAAGCCCGGCAATGACGACAATACGGGAGCCTTGCTCTGAGAGGACGCCATGACAGCCGTCAGTGAAATCCTCCGCACCATGGATTACGGCGTGGCGCCGGAGGCGAGCGATCATGTCGTCTCGTGGCTTGAAGAGCACGAAGGCCGCTTCCTGCACTTCATCGGCGGCAAGTTCGTTGCGCCGGCCGAGGGCGAGTTCTTCCGCGTCACCAATCCCGCCCGCGGCAGCCTGCTGGCGGAATGCGCGCAAGGCACAACCGCTGACGTCGACAAGGCGGTCGCCGCGGCGCGCAAGGCCTTCCGTTCGTGGTCGAAGCTTCCCGGCGACGTGCGTGCCCGCTACCTCTATGCCATCGCCCGCATCCTGCAGAAGCGCGCGCGCTTCTTCGCGGTGCTGGAGACGATGGACAACGGCAAGCCGATCCGCGAGACGCGCGACATCGACGTGCCGCTGGTGGCGCGCCACTTCTATCACCATGCCGGCTGGGCTGAGCTGCTCGACTCCGAGTTTCCGGGCTACGGCCCGGTCGGCGTCTGCGGGCAGATCATCCCGTGGAATTTTCCGCTGCTGATGCTGGCTTGGAAGATCGCGCCGGCGCTGGCTGCCGGCAACACGGTGGTGCTGAAGCCGGCGGAGTTCACGCCGCTCACCGCGATTGCCTTTGCGGAAGTGTGCGTGGAGGCGGGGCTGCCGGCGGGCGTGGTCAACATCGTCACCGGCGACGGCGTGACCGGCGCGGCGCTGGTCGAGCACGAGGACGTCGACAAGATCGCTTTCACGGGCTCCACCGAGGTCGGCCGCATCATCCGCGAGGCGACCGCCGGCACCGGCAAGAAGCTGTCGCTGGAGCTCGGCGGCAAGTCGCCCTTCATCGTGTTCGACGACGCCGACCTCGACAGCGCCGTGGAGGGCGTCGTCGACGCCATCTGGTTCAACCAGGGCCAGGTCTGCTGCGCCGGCTCGCGCCTCATCGTGCAGGAGGCGGTGGCGGAGCGGATGCACGACAAGCTGCGCGCCCGCATGACCAAGCTCCGGGTCGGGGATCCGCTCGACAAATCGACCGATATCGGCGCCATCGTCGCCGAGGTGCAGCTCGACCGCATCAAGGCGCTGGTGGAGAGGGGGCGAGCGGAGGGCAATGTCTGCTTCCAGCCCGACTGCGCCATGCCGGAGAGCGGCCACTTCTATCCGCCGACGCTGGTGACGCACGTCGCGCCCGCCTCCGTGCTGGCGCGGGAGGAGATTTTCGGGCCGGTCCTCGTGTCCATGACCTTCCGCACGCAGGACGAGGCGCTGGCGCTTGCCAACAACTCCCGCTACGGCCTCGCCGCCTCCGTATGGTCGGAATCGATCAACGTCACGCTCGATGCGGCAGCGCGCGTGAAGGCCGGCGTGGTTTGGGTGAACTCCACCAACCTCTTCGATGCGGCGGCCGGCTTCGGCGGCTATCGCGAGTCGGGCTTCGGCCGCGAGGGCGGACGCGAAGGGCTCTATGAATATCTGACACCCGAATGGGAAAAAACGCAGCGCAAGCCGGCGAAGACGCGCGCTGCGGATTTCTCCGCCTCGCCGGCCGACCGTGCGCCGGAGCCGCACGGCGACGTTCCGCGCCTCGACCGCACGGCGAAGCTCTATATCGGCGGCAAGCAGGCGCGGCCGGATTCCGGCTATTCCTATGAGGTCTACGCGGCTTCGGGCGCGCCCGTCGGCCAAGTGGGGCTCGGCAATCGCAAGGACATCCGCAACGCGGTGGAGGCGGCGCACAAGGCCGGTGGCTGGTCGAGCGTCAGCGGGCACAATCGCGCGCAGGTGCTCTTCTATCTGGCGGAGAACCTCGAAGCACGCGCCACGGAGTTTCGCGATCGCATCGCGACGCTCACCGGAGCGAGCGCACGCAGTGCCGCAGAAGAAGTGGCGCAGGCGGTGCGCCGCATCACGTTCTACGCGGCGCATGCCGACAAGTACGACGGTGCCGTGCATTCGACGCAGTCGCGTCACGTCACGCTGGCCATGAACGAGCCGTGGGGCGTGATGGGCATTGCCTGCCCCGACGAGGCGCCGCTTCTTGCCTTCGTGTCGCTGGTGGTGCCGGCGATCGCCATGGGCAACCGCGTCGTCGTGACGCCATCACCGGGGTCACCGCTCGTCGCGACCGACTTCTATCAGGTGCTCGACACCAGCGACGTGCCGGCCGGCGTGGTCAACATCGTCACCGGTGACCGCGAGGACCTGATGAAGACCGTGGCCGACCATGACGACATCGCCGCCGTCTGGTATTTCGGAACCGCGGCGGGAAGCGCGCTCGTCGAAAAGCGCTCCATCGGCAATCTCAAGGCGACCTGGGTCAATCACGGTCGCCCGGTGTTATGGGGCAATCCGAACGAGGGGCAGGGACGAACATTCCTTCGTCATGCGACGCAGGTTAAGAACATCTGGATTCCCTACGGAGAATGATTTTGGTGCAGTGCAATATCTTTTTGCGAATACGTGCTAGGATGCCAAGCCCTCTCGCGGCGTCCCATTCGAGGGTGGGCTAGAAAAAGACTTGAAAAACAGGGGGTTCGGGAGTGCGGCGCTCGCATTCTTGAGTGGCGCGACCGAAGCCGATTTGTGTGCAGACGAGTGACGGGGTTGATGAGGTAACTATGGGCGATCAAAAAGCGACACTGACAATTGGTAATGAGAGCTGGGACTTCGATATTCTCCGAGGCAGCGTAGGCCCATCGGTCATTGACATCGGCACGCTCTACCAGAAGACCGGCCGCTTCACTTTCGATCCTGGATATACGTCGACAGGCTCGTGCGCATCGTCGATCACCTACATCGATGGCGACGAAGGCGTGCTTCTCTACCGCGGCTATCCGATCGACGAGCTGGCCGACCACAAGAGCTTTCTCGAGGTCGCTTACCTGCTTCTCTACGGTGAGCTGCCCAACCCGCAGCAGAAGGCCGACTTCGACTATCGCGTGACGCACCACACCATGGTGCATGAGCAGATGTCGCGTTTCTTCACCGGCTTCCGGCGCGACGCGCATCCCATGGCGATCATGTGCGGGATCGTGGGAGCGCTCTCCGCCTTCTATCACGACTCCACCGACATCAGCGATCCCTACCAGCGCATGGTCGCCTCGCTGCGCATGATCGCCAAGATGCCGACCATCGCTTCGATGGCCTTCAAATATTCGGTCGGCCAGCCGTTCGTCTATCCGATGAACTCGCTCGACTACGCCTCGAACTTCATGCGTATGTGCTTCGCGGTGCCGTGCGAGGAGTATCACGTGAACCCGGTGCTCGCCCGCGCGATGGACAAGATCTTCATCCTGCATGCGGACCACGAGCAGAACGCCTCCACGTCCACCGTGCGTCTTGCCGGCTCGTCGGGCGCCAATCCCTTCGCCTGCATTGCGGCGGGCATCGCCAGCCTCTGGGGCCCGGCGCATGGCGGCGCCAACGAGGCGGCGCTCAACACCTTCGCCGAGATCGGCACGGTGGAACGCGTGCCGGAGTTCATCGCCAAGGCGAAGGACAAGGACGATCCCTTCCGTCTCTCCGGCTTCGGCCACCGCGTCTACAAGAGCTACGACCCGCGCGCCAAGGTGATGGAGAAGACTTGCCGCGAGGTGCTGAACGAGCTCGGCATCAACGACCCGCAGTTGGAAGTCGCCCTGGAGCTGGAGCGGATCGCGCTGACCGACGAATATTTCATCGAGCGCAGGCTCTACCCGAACGTCGACTTCTATTCCGGCATCGTGCTGAGGGCGCTCGGCTTCCCCAACAATTTGCTCACCGTGCTGTTCGCGGTCGCCAGGACCGTCGGCTGGGTTGCCCAGTGGAACGAGATGATCACCGACGAGCAGCGCATCGGCCGGCCGCGCCAGCTTTACACCGGGGAGACGTTGCGGCACGTGCCGGAGTAGGCCTTCCCGGCTCCGCTTGAATCGGAGCCGGGCTGTTTCTTTTTCGCAGCGTGATCTTTATCCGAGATGCGGTTGCCGCTTGTCGGGATCATGCTTCAAGGCCATCTGAGCGGCGTAAGGTTCCGCTTCCATCGAAAGGTCACCTCCGATGAAGGACGTCTTCGTCTGCGATCCCGTGCGCACGCCCGTCGGGCGCTATGCCGGCGTGCTCTCCAAAATCCGCACCGACGATCTCGCGGCCGTGCCCATCCGGGCACTGGTGGAGCGCTATCCCTCCATTCGCGAGGGCGTCGACGAGGTGTTCTTCGGCTGCGCCAACCAGGCGGGCGAGGACAACCGCAACGTGGCGCGCATGGCGCTGCTGCTCGCCGGCCTGCCGGAGACGACGCCCGGCAACACGCTCAACCGGCTCTGCGCCTCCGGGCTCGATGCGGTGGGCGCCGCCATGCGCGCCATCCGCGCCGGCGACATCGAGATGGCGATTGCCGGCGGGGTGGAATCGATGTCGCGGGCGCCGCTGGTCATGGGCAAGGCCGAGCAGGCCTTCCAGCGCAGCGCCGACATCTACGACACCACCATCGGCTGGCGCTTCATCAATCCGCTGATGAAGAAGCAATACGGCGTGGAGTCGATGCCGGAGACCGGCGAAAACGTCGCCGAGGAGTTCCAGGTGAGCCGCGCCGACCAGGACGCCTTCGCGGTCCGCTCGCAGGAGCGCGCTGTGGCGGCGCAGAACGCGGGCAGGCTGGCCGAGGAGATTCTCCCGGTGGAGACGCCGGGCGACCGGAAGTCCGGTCCCATCCTGGTGGACAAGGACGAGCATCCGCGTCCAGGCACGACGCTCGAAGCGCTGGCGAAGCTGAAGCCCATCGTGCGTCCAGACGGGACCGTCACCGCGGGCAACGCCTCGGGCGTGAACGACGGCGCCGCGGCGATGATCGTCGCCTCGGCGGAGGCGGTCGAGAAGCACGGACTGACGCCTTTGGCGCGGATCCTCGGGATGGCCTCGGCCGGCGTGCCGCCACGCATCATGGGGGTGGGGCCGGTGCCGGCGGTGACGAAGCTCACCGAGCGCCTCGGCATGAAAGCCACCGACTTCGAGGTGGTGGAGCTGAACGAGGCATTCGCGAGCCAGGCGCTCGCCTGCCTGCGCCAGCTCGGCATTGCGGACGATGCCGAGCACGTCAATCCGAACGGCGGGGCGATCGCGCTCGGCCATCCGCTCGGCATGTCCGGCGCGCGCATTGCCGGGACGGCAGTGCGCGAGCTTGTTCGCCGCGGCGGCCGCTATGCGCTGGCGACGATGTGCGTGGGCGTGGGGCAGGGCGTCGCCGTGGCGTTCGAGCGTGCGGGTTAGCTCGCATTTGCATATCCCCACCCTCATGGTGAGGTGTGAGCGCCGCCGGCGCGAGCCTCGAACCACCGGCGATGGGGGCACGGCCTTTCGGCGGGTAGCTCACAACCTCAGCCGTGCCATCGCCCTCGTCCTTCGAGGCTCGCTTCGCTCGCACCTCAGGATGAGGGCTTCCTTATGTGCGTCAGCCGTGTGAGCGGGGGCAGGTTGCTCACTTCCGGCTACCTTTCGCGCTACGCCGCGATCGAGCCGTCGGACTTCGTCTCGCCGTTGGCGCCGCCGGCCGCTTCCTGCGCGCGTTTCAGCGTCAGGTTCCACGTATAGGTCGGCTGCAGCGTCCACTCAGCGGGCGGCTCGCCGCGCGCCGGCTGCATGTGCTCCATGTAGCGAAGCAGCGCCAGCGCATCCTGGCGCTTGACGTCGACACGGCAGGCCTTGATGAGCGCCTTGAGCGCTGCGCCGCGCTCGCCCGCGTCGAGCCCGGCATGGGCGAGGATGCGCGCATAGGTCCGCTCCTTGAAGAAGAGTGCCCGCGCGCTTCGATCGAGCCGCTCGGATTCCTCATCGCTGATGGCGCGGAGCTTCCGGAAATGCGCGATCGTCGCTTCGACGTTGACCAGCGCTTCCGTCAACGGCGCGTGGTCGAGCTCGGGCGGCGCATGCGTCACCGCCACGGCGGCATCGTCGGCAAGCTCGCCGCTGCGATAGCGCTCGAACACCTGGCCGATGCCGATCATACCGAAATCGGCGCACTCGGCTGCGCGCAGCGCCCCCATGCTGGCGGCGCCGAAAACCTGCACGCCTTCGCCGATCGCGAAGAGGATTTCCTTGTGCCACACGGCGGCGATGTCTTCGTAGCGGCCGTCGATCAGCCCAACCGCCGTCGCGCCCTCCACCACCGCACGGGCGATGTCGCCCTGGCCGGCCGGGCCGCGGCAGACAAGTGTGGCGCGTTCCCCGGTTCGATCATCCGCCCAGCCGGTGCCGGAGAGGCTGGGTCCCGCAAACAAGACTTTCATCGCCCGCCCATCATAACCTTAAGCGCTCGCTTGCCGAAACGCTGTCGGCGCTCGCCGGGCGGATTTTCGAGCTCAGGCACCAGCACGCGCGCCGCCGCGAAGCCCGGCCCGTCCTCCCACGCCAGCGGTACGACGATCGCCGATCCGATGCCGGCGGCGACGAGGCGGTCGAGGATGAAGCGCAGATTGCCGACCGGGTCCGGCACGTCATTGAGATCGGTCGACGGTCGCGCGCGCGGGTTGGCCCTGACGTAGGCCATCAGGTCCGCCTTGATCCGGGTGCCGTAGAGATTGGGATCGAAATCGTCGCGCGCCCCCGTGATCGAGGTCACGCGGCTTTGCGCCGCTTCGGTGATGGCGCGGATGGCGGCGCGCGCCGGCGAGGGATGGCAGCCCACGCCGCTTGAAAGGTCGAAGTGCTTCCACAGATCCTCTCGCCCATTGGGCATGGGCGCGATGGTGGAGAAATAGACCGGCACGCCGACATCGCTGGTGATATCGAACAGCCGCAGCTGGAAGCCGGCCTGGTCGATCTGCTCGGCGAGAGCGAGCACGGCGTCGTCTTCGAGCGACGCGGGATCGACGCAATGCTCCATCACGTCGGCATCGCTGCAGAAATTCCAAAGCACGGTGGCGTCGCGCTCGATGCGCTCCAGTAGGCCGTGGATCGCGGCTTCGACGAGGAGGTTGCCGGAAGCGAGCCCGTCGCTCGACTGCCAATAGCGATTGGGCTTGTCGCCCTTGCCCGCCGGGTCGAGCGTGACCAGGTCGGCAGGCACCCACGCGGTCATGCCTTTCAGGAGGTCGAAGCCTTCGACCCAGGGCATCGCCTCCGATTCCTCGAACGGCTTCTTGCCGCGGAACAGCAGGTCGTTGAAAGGCAGCGCCCGCGCGCCTTCAGACAGAAGCTCCCGCAGCGAGGCCATGCGGGTGGGAATCGGGCAGAGTTCCGCGGTGGCGATCTCCGCCGCCTCCATGACGGCAGAGGCCTGGGCGGCGGCTTCGCTGAGGCCTTTGCCCTGGCTGACGGCGAGCGTCTTGGAGTTCGGCCGGACCGCCATCCACACCGGGATGCCGATCCGGTCGAGTCCCGTCACATCGGCCAGCCGCGTAATGCCGAACCGGCCGAACATCGGCCGCATGCGGTCGACGGTCTCGTGAGCGCGGTTCAGCCGATCGGAGTGGGTGTCGGCTGAACCGCGTTCCCTCAGCAGCGCGATATCCGCGAGGAGGTGGTCAGGAAGTCGCGCTACCTGCATGTGCCGGCCTCAGTGGCTCGGGTAGAACTTGTGCGAGGCCGCCTCGGAGCGCTCGTCCACGGCCGCTGCGAACTCGACGCCGCGGCTCGGGAAGAATTTGTGCGAGGCAGTCTCGGAGCGCTCTTCCACGGCCGCCGCGAACTCGACGCCGCGGCTGGGGAAGAACTTGTGCGAGGCAGTCTCGGAGCGCTCTTCAACAGCTGCCGCATACTCGACGCCGCGGCTCGGGAAGAACTTGTGCGAGGCAGTCTCGGAGCGCTCTTCAACAGCTGCCGCATACTCGACGCCGCGGCTGGGGAAGAACTTGTGCGAGGCAGTCTCGGAGCGCTCTTCAACAGCTGCCGCATACTCGACGCCGCGGCTGGGGAAGAACTTGTGCGAGGCAGTCTCGGAGCGCTCTTCAACAGCTGCCGCATACTCGACGCCGCGGCTGGGGAAGAACTTGTGCGAGGCAGTCTCGGAGCGCTCTTCAACAGCTGCCGCATACTCGACGCCGCGGCTCGGGAAGAACTTGTGCGAGGCAGTCTCGGAACGCTCTTCAACGGCCGCCGCATACTCGACGCCGCGGCTGGGGAAGAACTTGTGCGAGGCTGTCTCGGAGCGCTCCGTCGCGGCATAGGTGCAATCGACGTCCTGGCGGTCGTCAGCCTCGATGTCGAAGGCATCGGTGCGCTCGACGGTTCCGGCGTCGAGGTCGGCGAGCCACATGGAATCATCGCCTGCGAGGCGGAAAAGCACGATATTCGTCATCTTAGTCTCCTTTCACTTCGGGTCCAATTGGACGCAATACGCCGCCTACACGCGCAGGCCCCATCGAGCCTGGAGTGCAAACACCGTGCTTGCTTCGGGGGCGGGGTGCGGCCTCAACTCCGGCAGTACCGCACCGCCAATTCTTGCTACTGTCGTCCCGTCGCCGCGCTTCTGCGGCCTGGGAACCTGCGTCCTCGTCCGGGGCTTAGCGGGTCAGAAAGAAGGCCTCCTCTGTCTCTGCGTCGCCATCAGTTGAACCCGGCTTCCCGCAGGCCCTGTTCGTAGTGGCGTGCGAACTCCGCATCGCGAATGGGCAGGATCGAGAGCCAGGCATTGACGCTGAAGTCGGGATGAATGTCCTTCGCCTTCTGCACATATTCGCCGGCCTTCTGCTTTTCGCCGAGCATCGCCCAGGCGGCCGCGATCAGGCGAAACGCGGGGCTCTGGTCGCGCATGCGCGACATGCACTGGATCGCGTCGTTGTATCGCTGCAGATGGAAGTTCGCGCCGCCGGCGACCCACCAATAATTGTCCGGGCACAGCGGGTTCAGCTCGATCGCGCGACTGACCTTGTCGAGCGCGCTCGACGGCTCGCATGCATGCTCCAACGCATCGGCGAACTCCACCAGGAGATCGGCGTGTTGAGGATTGCGCAGCTCGGCGTGGCCGAAGGCCTCCAGGCTCTCGTCGAAGCGGCCGCGATAGAGGCGGCATAGCCCGACATTGCGGTGGCCCCGCGCATCGTCGGGGTCGATGTCCAGCGCGCGCTGGGCGAGCCGCTCGGCCTCGCTTAGAAGCTCGTTGTCTCCACGTGCCATGAGCAGCCATTCCATGCTGAAGGTCTGCGCAAGGCCGCTGATGGCAGGGACGAAGTTCGGAAAGTCGTTGATGGCGAGCTTGAAGGCGCGCCGCGCCCTGCGGATGTGCGGGAGATCCAGCGATCGGAGGAACCGCTGACCGGTGAGGTAAAGGTGGTAGGCGGTCGCCGGTTGTTCGGCTTCGTAGCGGCCGAGCTCCGCGCGCTCGATCGTGTTTACCAGAAGCAGCACGACCTGACGCGAGAGCAGCCGGTACTGCGCCGCCATCTGGGTGGGGTCGAACGGGTACTGTTCCGTCCACATGATGGTGCGGGTCGCGGCGTCGACCAGCTTCACCGCCAGCCACAAATCTCCGCCGCGGTTTTGCAGCTGTGTCTCGACCGCGTAGTCGATCCTGAACTTGCGAAGCAGCGCCTTCTTGCCGTTCTGGCTCAGCTCCCAGGCCGTGTGCGGTGCGACGACAGAGAGCGCTTTCGACCGGCAAAGGCCGATCGTCACATCCTCGATCAGTGAGACGGCGAGCTGGTGCCCGTAGTCCTGCCCGGCGATGGGCAGGGGCGGCAGCACCGTCAGCCGCGGAACGCCTGAGCGTTCCGGCTGGACCGGCGGCTCGTCCTCCGCGATCTCGTCCTGCAACAGTTCCGGTGGAGGCGCGGGCGTCGCGGCGCGGCGGGGCGCCGGCCTACCGTCCTGCCCGCCTGCCGGCAGCAGCGACTGATAAAGGTCGCTTGTCGCCTCGTCCGGCTCCACGCCGAGCTCATCGCGCAGACGTGCTTCCAGGCTCTGATAAAGGTCTCTGATACGGGCGGGCTCGCTGTCCTCGGCGAACAGCCGCATCAGCGCGCGATGCCCCACCTCGTTGTAGGGGTCCACCTCCAGCAGCCGCCGCGCCGCGATGCGGACGACGACCCGGTCGGTATCCGCGTCGAGCGGCTCCAACCGCCGGGTGACGGCGCCGATGAACGCATCGCGCAGCTTGCCTCTCTGCAGGCTCAGCCAGTCCTGAATCTCGGCGCCTTCGAACTCGCATCCCTCGATGAGGTCGCCGCGATAAATGTCACAGAGCGTCATGAGGTCCGTCGAGCGCGGGCAGGACACGATCTCCAGGAACTCCGCCAGGTCGATCCGAACGGACTGCATGGCCAGCTCGACGTGGTCGCGCCGGCTAACAATGACCTCGCAGCCGCATTCCTCCTGGCGCTCCAGGAGCCGCGATAAAAACTTCCGCAAGTTGGTGGCGGCCGTCTTGGCGTCGGAATCTTCCCAAAGCAGCTGACGCAAGGACGCGCGGGGCGTCGGTCCGCCGCGGGCGTCTAAAAGAAGAAAGGCGACAAGGGCGTAGGTTTTGGCAGGGACAGAAACCAATCTGCCCTTTTCGTCGAGCAATCGTGGGGGGCCAAAAAGTGAAAGCCGGCAGCCCATCAGATTTCAAAACCTATAGTTGCAGTCATTCAACGGGTCGCGTCGGATAATAGACAAAACTCGACAGGATCGAATTGGTCAATTCCCCAAACGTTCACGCCAACTTTGACGATAGTTGTCTATTAACGATGTGTAAATTCGGTGCCCGGGCATGCGTGACCGGGCCTGTCACGCTTATGCCACGCTTTGCCACGCTCGTGCCACGCGCACTGTCGTCAAAGACACGCGCTCTAAAGTAGTGGCAAAATCGCGTCCTGAAGCAGCGGCAAGCATCCCATGGAACGTTGTTACACAATTCTCCTCGATAGAGGGGGGCGGTTCCCGTCCCGGAACTACCGGGCAAAATTCGATTTCGAGCAGCCATTTGACCTGACCTCGCGCCTTATGGCGGACCCTCCGCGGCCGGCCATCCACCGCGAGCGGCTGACGGTCCAGGAGCTCGAAGAACTCGCGCAGGAGCCCGAGTTTGTCGCCGCCGCCGAGATCATGCGCACGAAGCTTATCTCGCCCGTGGAAGAAAACGCCGGCGGCAGGCCCGCTGCCAATGGACGCCTTCGCCAATCCTGGGGGATCGGCGCGGTGGGGGCGGACAAGTCGAAGTTCACCGGCGCCGATGTCACGGTGGCAATGCTCGATACCGGGATCGACGCCGAGCACGAGGCGTTCCGCGGCGTGGATCTGGTGCGGAGGGATTTCACCGGTTACGGCAATGAAGACCTGGACGGGCATGGAACGCATTGCGCCGGCGTCTTTTTCGGGCGCAACGTCGACGGTGTCCGCATCGGCGTCGCGCCGGGGGTGCGCAAAGCCCTGATAGCCAAGATCATCGGTCCTGAAGGCGGCGATTCGGACATGCTGACGCGCGGCGTGTGCTGGGCGCACGAGGAGGGCGCGCGCGTCGTGTCCATGTCGGCCGGCCTCGATTTCTCTGCCACGTTGAACGAGCGCATCGCCGACGGCTGGCCGCTGGAGCTCGCCACGCCGGCCGTGCTTGAGGCCTATCGCGCCAACCTGCATCTTCTCGACTGCCTGCTGCAGATGCTGCGCATGCAGGAGCCGTGTACCGGTGGCGCCATCATGGTCGCCGCTGCCGGAAACGACAGCAGCCGCGGCGCGGATGGCGAATTCATCATGGCGGCCTGCCCGCCGGCCGCCTCCGACAAGGTGGTCTCCGTCGGCTCGATCGACCCGGATGCGCATGGGACAGGCTACCGGGTCTCAAGCTTCTCCAACGGCGGCGTGGAGATCGTGGCGCCGGGACGCTCCATTCTCTCCGCCAGTGCGGGAGGCGGGCTGCGCATGTTGAGCGGGACGAGCGTTGCCGCGCCGCATGCCGCCGGGGTTGCGGCGTTGTGGTGGCAGGCCGTGCGCCAGTCGGACCTTCCCGCCAACGCTACGCTGGTCCGCGGCAAGCTTCTCGGCAGCGCGCAGAGCCGCGGGTTTTCGCCCGGCATCTACCCGGCCGAGCACGGCACCGGGCGTGTCATGGCCCCGCAGGACGGGCTCGCCGTGTCGGGAATGGGCCAGCCGGCTGCGGCGTCGCGCAACGAGCCTCCCCATGTGGGCGAGCTGGCGCTGAGCGCAGAAGGTGCCCGCCGTCTCGCCGCAGGAGGGGAGCCGATCAGCCTCCACGTCGGCACGGGACACCGCCACTAAAGCCCTTGTCACGCCGTCACGCTTTCGACACGCCGTGACAGATTGAATGGTCACGCTGTGAACCGGCGATGTGGGAAGGATCCCGGAATATGAGTTTGAGTGAGAACCCCAATCCGGGCCAATCAAGGGTTCTCGACGAGGTGCGGGCGAAGATCTTCTATCTCGCCAGCGACGTCGAACCTTCGAGCCAGCCCGCCGCGATGCTTCTAAGGGCCGTCGCGGAATCGATCGGCGATGCTTCCGAAGGCAATGCTTCCGAAGGCAATGCTCCCGAAGCGGCCGACCCATTCAATGGGCACGCGATGAGCGTGGCCGCACTTGGCTACCCCCGAATAAGCGGTATTCGCTCTTCGGCGCATCCCGCGCGAGACGCAATGCCACTGCCAGAACGACACGCTGGAGCTGATAGCTCCCGATCCGGGCATAAGCGCTAAGCAGCTCGGCCGCGCCAGGCGCGGCCGGCACCCCTTTCCACGCATCGGACTCCGGTCCGGCGTCTTCCCGTGACGACCAATCGGCGAAGAAATAGCTGATCGGCGCATCGAGCGCCCGGGCGATGGCGCAAAGCCGCGTCGCCTCGGCCCGCACGGTTCCTCCCTCGAGCTCCTGCATGAGCGCCGGACTGATGGCCAGCCTGGCGGCAAGCCGCGGCTGGCTCAGCCCCATCTGCTCGCGACGCATGCGGATGCGCAGCCCGACCATCCGGTCTATCGGCCGCGCCGGCTGGCAGGTTCTCGAAAGCAGACTTTCGATGCGCTGCAGCGTCTTGAGCGTGATCGACCCGCCGGCCCGCAGGCGCCGCACGAGCTTTCCGTCGTTGACGGCGAGCCGTCCGAACGTGCTCTCCGCGGTGCCGGTAGCGCGGCAATATTCCTCGATGCGCGGCAACAGCATGTCGATCCGGCTCATGCGCTGACAGTAATGGGGTAATGCCCATCGTGCAATGGGCAAAAACCCAAGTGACCGTATGTGTGCTGGTGGGCATAGTCCCACGCGTGCAGCAGCAATCTGACTGGAAGGCCCGGCTTCGCGCGCTTCTCGAGGAGCGTGACATGCCCATGAAGACCGCGTCTCTGGCAGCCGGTCTCGGCGAGACCTTCGTCCGCGACGTGCTGGAGCGCAATCGCAAGCCGAGCGTGGAGAACCTCGCCGCGCTGTCACGCGTCCTGGGAGCGTCGGTCTCCGATCTTCTCGGAGACGAAATCGGCGCTGCGGGGCGGACGGCCGCGCCGTCAGGCCTGGCCGAAGCGGAGGCGGAGCCTTACGAGGCCGAGGGCGGAAGCGACATCGACCGTGCCATTGCCGCCTACCGGGCCGGTCGCGCCATGGATGCCTGGCGGCTTCACACGGCGGCGCTCGACCTCGCCGGCTATCGGCCGGGCGATATCGTGCTTGTCTCATCGCAGGTGTCGCCGGTGCCGGGCGATGCCGTCGTCGCCCAGACGGAGGCCGAGCGGCCCGAAGAGGTGCATACCGTCTGGCGGCTCTACTCCCCGCCGGTCCTTTTGAGCCATTCCTCCGACCGCGCGCTGATGACGCCGATCCCGCTCGACCGCGCCATCGTGATGGGCACGGTCGTGGCGCTCTTCCGGCCGCGCCCCTGACGAGAAGCCACACTACTGGTTGTAGATTCCAGGCGCTGCCGGCGTCACGGCAGGCGGCCGAGCCGCTCGGTGAGGAGATCGAAGAAGCCTTCGTCGTCGACCGAGCGGATGAAGTGGACGTTGTGCGGCCGGTCGGTCACCCGCCAGTAGTCGGCGACCGTCATGCCGGTGGTGAACGTCCCGGCGAGCTCGATTGAGACATTGATCCGCCGCCCGTCGAACAGCTCCGGCCGCAGCAGGTAGGCGATCACGCATGGATCGTGCAGCGGCCCGCCCTGCGAGCCGTATTTCTCCACGTCGAACTGCTCCGAGAAGGAGAGCATCGCGGCGACCGCCGCGCCGCTGGCATTGCCCAGCCGCTTGATGCGGTCGAGGCGCGCATCCGTGGTGAGCACGCTGTGGGTCACGTCGAGCGGATGCATGGTGATGGGAATGCCGCTCCGCATGACGATGTCGGCCGCCTCCGGATCGGCGAAGATATTGAACTCCGCGGTCGGCGTAATGTTGCCGACCTCGAAATAAGCGCCGCCCATCATCACGATCTCGCCGACACGCGGCGCGATCTCCGGCGCCTTGGCGAGCGCCATGGCGACATTGGTGAGCGGCCCCAGCGTGCAGAGCGTGACGGCGCCGGGCTCGGCCGCGCGCAGCGTGTCGACGATGAAGTCGACGCCGTGCTGGTCGCGTATCTTCACTTGCGGCTCCGGCAAATCGGGCCCGTCGAGGCCGGTCGTGCCATGCACGTGCTCGGCGGTGACGGGCGCGCGGCTGAGCGGCCGCTCCGCGCCGGCAAAGACGGGCACGTCGGCGCGGCCCGCCAGCTCCACGATCTTGCGGGCGTTCTTCGTGGTCTTTGCGAGGTCCACATTCCCGGCGACTGTGACGATGGCGAGCACCTCCAGTTCCTCCGGCGAAGCAAACGCCAGGAGCATGGCGACCGCGTCGTCCTGGCCTGGGTCGGTGTCGATGATGATCTTGCGGGGCATGGACGGCGGCTGGCTCCGTGGGGTGGCCGCAGCCGAATAGCATGCCGCGCCGGGCCGGCAATCGCTAATTCGGCGTCGCGGGTCGCAGCCGAAACAGCGCTTTTTCCGCCGGGCGGCGATATGCTTGTCGAGGCGCGAACAGGATTGACCGCGAATGCCAGAGCAGAACGACCGGCTCTTTCGCAACGCCCGGCTTGTCACGGCGAGCCGGCAAGGCGCGGGGCTCGAGCTCGTCGAGAAGGGAGCGGTCGCGGCGCGCGACGGGCGCATCCTTTTTGCGGGAAGCGAAGCCGATCTGCCGGCCGGGCTGCAATCCGCCGAGACGGTCGATTGCGGCGGCCGCCTGCTGACGCCCGGCCTGATCGACTGTCACACGCATCTCGTCCATGCTGGCGACCGCAGCGCCGAATGGGAGATGCGGCTTGCCGGCGCCAGCTATGCCGAGATCGCCGAGGCCGGCGGCGGCATTTTGTCCACCGTCGCGGCGACGCGCGGGGCCGGCGAAGACTCGCTTGTCGCCTCCGCGCTGCCCCGCCTCGACGCGCTGATCGCCGAAGGCGTCACCACGATCGAGATCAAGTCCGGCTACGGCCTCGATGCGGAGAGCGAAGCGAAGATGCTGCGCGCCGCGACCCGTCTGCACGACGAGCGCGACATCGCAATCGCGCGGACCTTCCTCGGTGCGCACGCGCTGCCTCCGGAAGCGGCGGGCAATAAGGACGGCTATATCGATCAGGTCTGCAACGAGCAGCTGCCGCTTGTCGTGGCGGAGAAGCTTGCCGATGCCGTCGACGGGTTCTGCGAGACGATCGCCTTCTCGCCTGAGCAGATCGCGCGCGTCTTCGATGCGGCGCGGAAGCATGGCCTGCCGGTGAAGCTGCATGCCGAGCAGCTTTCCAATCTCGGCGGCGCCAGGCTCGCCGCCCGATACGGCGCGCTCTCCGCCGACCATCTGGAATATCTCGACGCGGAGGGTGTCGCGGCGATGGCGGCAAGCGGCACGGTGGCCGTGCTCCTCCCCGGTGCCTTCTATTTCCTCAAGGAGACTCAGAAGCCGCCCGTCTTGGCGCTACGCGAAGCCGGTGTGCCGATCGCGGTCGCCACGGATTGCAATCCCGGCTCTTCGCCGCTCACATCGCTCCTCATGACGATGAACATGGCCGCCACCCTGTTCGGCCTCAGCGTGGAAGAATGTCTGCTCGGCGTTACGCTGAACGCCGCCCGCGCGCTCGGTATGCAGGAGGAAATCGGGACGCTGGAGGCGGGCAAAAGCTGCGACCTGGCGATCTGGGACGTGGAGCGGCCGGCGGAGCTTGTCTACCGCATGGGCTTCAATCCGCTTTGGCGGCGTGTGAGGAGAGGGCGATGACCGAGATGCAGCTCCTTCGGCCCGGCTCTGCGACCCTCACGGAGCTGGAAGGCATCTATCGCGGCGCGGCCGCGCCGAAGCTCGATCCCGCCTGCCGGCCGGCGGTGGAGGCCGCCGCCGCCATCGTGGAGCGCGCCGCCAGCGGGAGCGAGCCGGTCTATGGCGTGAACACCGGCTTCGGCAAGCTCGCCTCGCAGCGTATCGCCCCGGAAGACACGGCCCGCCTGCAGCGCAATCTCGTGCTGTCGCACAGCTCGGGCGTCGGCGCGCCGCTCTCCGTCCCCATCGTGCGGCTGATGATGGCGCTGAAGCTTCTGTCGCTCGGCCGCGGCGCCTCGGGCATCCGCTGGCAGACGATGGAGCTGATCCAGGCCATGCTCGACCACGACGTGACGCCGGTCGTGCCGGGGCAGGGCTCGGTCGGCGCCTCCGGCGACCTCGCGCCGCTTGCCCATATGAGCGCCGTGCTCATCGGCGAGGGCGAAGCCTGGCACGACGGCGAACGCATACCGGCGGCGGAGGCGCTCGCAGCGGCGGGGCTTGCGCCCATCGCGCTCGGCCCCAAGGAGGGGCTGGCGCTTATCAACGGCACGCAATGCTCCACGGCGCTGGCGCTCGCCGCCTTGTTCGAGACGTGGCGCCTGGCGCAGACATCGCTTGCGACCGGCGCGCTTTCCACCGACGCGGCGATGGGCTCCGCCGCGCCGTTCCGCCCCGAGATACACAGGCTGCGCGGCCTCTCCGGGCAGATCGAAGCGGCGCAGACGCTCTACGCGCTGATCGATGGCTCCGCCATCCGCGAGTCGCATCGCGAAGGCGACGAGCGCGTGCAGGACCCCTATTGCCTGCGCTGCCAGCCGCAGGTCGCCGGCGCCTGCATCGGCCTGCTGCGCCAGGCCGCCGCGACGCTTGTCGTGGAAGCGAATGCCGTCACCGACAACCCGCTCGTCTTCGCGGACGGGAGCATCGTGTCGGGCGGCAACTTCCACGCCGAGCCGGTGGCCTTCGCCGCCGACCAGATCGCGCTCGCCATCGCCGAGCTTGGCGCCATCGCGCAGCGGCGTATCGCCATGCTGGTCAATCCGGCGCTCTCCTTCGGGCTGCCGCCCTTCCTCACGCCGGAGCCGGGCGTGAACTCCGGCTTCATGATTGCCGAGGTGACCGCGGCGGCGCTGATGGCGGAGAACAAGCAGCGCGCCACGCCGTGCTCGACCAATTCCACGCCCACCAGCGCCGACCAGGAAGACCATGTCTCCATGGCGGCGCATGCCGCGCGGCGGCTGACGGACATGAACGACAACCTTGCGGGCATCGTCGGCATCGAGCTTCTGATCGCCGCGCAGGGCGTCGGGCTGAGGGCGCCGCTCGCCACCAGCGCCCCTCTGCAGGCAGCGGTCGCGGCGCTTCGCGCGCGTGTGCCGGCGCTCGCCGAAGACCGCTTTCTCGCACCCGACATCGCGGCGGCGACCGAGCTGGTCCGCTGCGGCGCGATCGTCGAAGCGGCGGGCCATAATGTCTTTCCGGCGCTGGACGTTGCACTGTGAGGGAATTCGTTCCAGAGGCTGCCGAACTGAATGGTAAGGGTATGACCCGCATCGACAACGCCCGCATCATCCGCGCGCCGCGCGGCACGGAGATCTCCGCCAAGAGCTGGCTCACCGAAGCACCGATGCGCATGCTCATGAACAATCTCGATCCGGAGGTGGCGGAGCGGCCGGGGGAGCTTGTCGTTTATGGCGGCATCGGCCGCGCCGCGCGCGACTGGGAGAGCTTCGACCGCCTGGTCGCGGCGCTGAAGCGGCTGGAGGGCGATGAGACGCTGCTCGTGCAGTCCGGCAAGCCGGTCGGCATCTTTCGCACGCATGCCGATGCGCCGCGCGTGCTCATCGCCAATTCCAACCTCGTGCCGCACTGGGCGACCTGGGATCACTTCCACGAGCTCGATCGCAAGGGCCTGATGATGTACGGCCAGATGACCGCCGGCTCGTGGATCTATATCGGCAGCCAGGGCATCGTGCAGGGCACCTACGAGACCTTCGTGGAGGTCGGGCGCCGGCATTATCAGGGCGATCTCGCGGGCCGCTGGATTCTGACGGCGGGCCTCGGCGGCATGGGCGGCGCGCAGCCGCTTGCCGCCACCATGGCCGGCGCCTCGATGCTCGCCGTGGAGTGCCAGCCGAGCCGCATCGAGATGCGGCTGAAGACCGGCTACGTCGATACGCAGGCGGACGATCTCGACACGGCGCTCGAGATGATCGCGCGCTCCTGCCGCGAGAGGAAGCCGCTGTCGGTGGGGCTGCTCGGCAACGCCGCCGACATCTTCCCCGAGCTCGTCCGCCGCGGCGTGAAGCCCGACGTCGTCACCGACCAGACCTCGGCGCACGACCCGCTCAACGGCTACCTGCCGAAGGGCTGGACGCTCGCCGAATGGGAGAAGCGGCGCGAGAGCGACCCGAAGGCGGTGGAGAAGGCGGCGCGCCATTCCATGGCCGAGCACGTGCGCGCCATGCTCGATTTCCATCATGCCGGCGTGCCGACGCTCGACTACGGCAACAACATCCGCCAGATGGCGAAGGAGGAGGGCGTCGCCGACGCCTTCGACTTCCCCGGTTTCGTGCCGGCCTATATCCGCCCGCTCTTCTGCCGCGGCATCGGGCCGTTCCGCTGGGCGGCGCTCTCCGGCGACCCGGAGGACATCTTCAAGACCGACGCCAAGGTGAAGGAGCTGATGCCGGACAATCCGCATCTGCATCACTGGCTCGACATGGCGCGGGAGCGCATCCACTTCCAGGGCCTGCCGGCGCGCATCTGCTGGGTGGGGCTCGGCGACCGCCACCGCCTCGGCCTCGCCTTCAACGAGATGGTGGCGTCGGGCGAGCTTTCCGCGCCGATCGTCATCGGCCGCGACCATCTCGATTCCGGTTCCGTTGCCTCGCCCAACCGCGAGACGGAGGCGATGCGGGACGGATCCGACGCCGTCTCCGACTGGCCGCTGCTCAACGCGCTTCTGAACTGCGCCTCGGGCGCGACCTGGGTGTCGCTGCATCACGGCGGCGGGGTGGGCATGGGCTTCTCGCAGCATGCCGGCATGGTGATCGTCTGCGACGGCACGCCGGAAGCATCGCAGCGTATCGCACGGGTGCTGTGGAACGACCCGGCGACCGGCGTCATGCGCCACGCCGATGCCGGCTATGACATTGCGCTTGACTGTGCACGCGAGCACGCGCTCGATTTGCCGGGGATCCTGGGGGACTGAGGCGGGCCTTGCAAACGCTGCATTTCGCCACGGCGCTGCTGCCGGAGGGCTGGTGCGACGACGTGCGCATCGAGATCGAAGGCGGCTTGCTGGTTTCGGTCACGCCCGACATGCCGCCCGAGCCGGGCGACGAGCGTCATGCCATCGCAATCGCCGGCATGCCCGACGTGCACAGCCACGCCTTCCAGCGCGCCATGGCCGGGCTCGCCGAGCACCGCAGCGCCGAGGCCGACGATTTCTGGACATGGCGCGAGGCGATGTATGCCGTGGCGCTGAGCGTCACGCCGGACGACGTGGAGGCTATTGCCGCCCAGGCCTATGTCGAGATGCTGGAGGCAGGCTTCACCCGCGTCGGCGAGTTCCACTATCTGCATCACGACCGCGACGGCACTCCCTTCGCCGACCGGGCCGAGATGGCGAAGCGCGTGCTCGCAGCGGCGGTGGAATCCGGCATCGGCATGACGCTGCTTCCGGTCTTCTACGCCCACGGCGATTTCGGCGGCGCCCCGACCACGGCCGGCCAGCGGCGTTTCCTCACCGATTTCGACGGCTTCGCCGAGCTGTTCGAGGAGAGCCGCTCGGCCGTTTCGCACCTCCCGGGCGCCTCCATCGGGATTGCGCCGCACAGCCTGCGTGCGGTGACGCCTGACGAGCTGGGCGCCGTGGTCGCCATGGCCGACGGCGCCCCGATCCACATCCACGCCGCCGAGCAGGTGCGCGAAGTGGAGGCCTGCGTCGCCTGGTCGAGGCGGCGGCCGGTCGAATGGCTGCTCGACAACGCCGAGATCGGCCCGGAATGGTGCCTCATCCACGCCACGCACATGACGCCGGCCGAGACCGAGGCCATCGCGCGCTCGGGCGCCGCCGTCGGTCTCTG
The DNA here is from genome assembly GCA_963801225.1 of uncultured Alphaproteobacteria bacterium. Taxonomy (GTDB): domain Bacteria; phylum Pseudomonadota; class Alphaproteobacteria; order Rhizobiales; family Afifellaceae; genus DASWJZ01. Next base: position 574,584 of record CAWDED010000006.1, on the reverse strand, counting down.
CCCCATCACCGAGGCCAATCTCGGCGACGGCATCTTCAACGGCCAGCTCTTCCTGCTGCGCGGCGGGCACTTCGGCATCGGCTCCGATTCCAACGTGCTGATCGACGTGGTGACCGAGCTGCGGCAGCTGGAATATTCGCAGCGGCTCCGCAACCGCTCGCGCAACATCATCACCGGCGACGGCAAGTCGACCGGCCGCGTGGTCTACGACGAAGCCGTGTCGGGCGGCGCACAGGCGCTCGGCGAGTCGGCCTTCGGCATCGCACCGGGCGCCTCCGCCGACATCGTCTCGCTGAAGACGGAAGGCACAATGATGGAAGGGCGCACGGGCGACCGCATTCTTGACGGATGGCTCTTTGCGTCGAAGGCGTCGCTCGTGGATTGTGTGTGGGCGCGCGGCGTCAAGCAGGTCGAGGGCGGACGCCACCGCCGCGCCGCGGAGGTCGGCCAACGCTTCCGCGCGGTCATGCAGCGCCTGCTTTCGTAGGCACAACACATCTTTTGTCATTCCGGATGGCGCGTCAGCGCCAGTCCGGAATCCATGACCACAGGTTTCAACGTCGAGCACCGTGTTCATGGGTCCCGGTTTCGGCCTTGCGGCCGAACCGGGATGACAAACGACAGGGTGGTGATCTCCCTCTACTCAGAACATCGGCGGGAAGGGGCGGCCGCCGCGGTCGAGCGTGATCCAGCGCGTCTCGGTGAAGGTCTCCACCGACCAGCGCCCGCCATGCTTGCCCGAGCCGGAAGCCTTGAAGCCGCCGAAGGGCACGTGCGGCTCGTCGTTCACCGACGAGCAGTTGATGTGGCAATTGCCGGTGTCGAGCCGGTTGGCGATGGCGAGCCCGCGCTGCTCGTCGCCGGTCATCACGCCGGACGACAGACCGTATTCGGTGTCGTTGGCGAGCATGATGGCTTCCTCGTCGGTCCTGAACGGGATGACCGGCACGACCGGGCCGAACGTCTCTTCCTGGTAGAGCTTCATCTCGGGCGTCACGCCGGTGAGGATGGTCGGCTCCACGAAGCGGCCGTCGATCTTGCCGCCGAGCTGCACCTTGGCGCCGCGCGCGATCGCGTCGTCGAGCTGCGCCTTCACCTTCGCCGCCTGCTTGTCGTTGATGAGCGGGCCGATGATGGCGCCCTTGTCCTTGGTCGGGTCGCCCATCTTCAGCTTCGAGGCGCGCTCCACGAACTTCTTGAGGAAGGCGTCGAAGATCTTCTCGTGCACGAGCACCTTCTCCACCGACATGCAGATCTGGCCCTGGTGCATGAAGCTGCCGAAGTTCGCCGCCTGCGTGGCGCGCTCCATGTCGGCGTCGTCGCAGACGATGAGGCTGTCCTTGCCGCCGAGCTCCACGCAGCACTTCTTCAGATGCGCGCCGGCCTTGGCGGCGATCTGCCGGCCGACGGCGGTGGAGCCGGTGAAGGAGATGCCCTTCACGTAGGGGTTCTCGATCAGCTCGTCGCCGACCTCGCCGACATTGTCGCGCGAGCAGGTGACGACGTTGAGCACGCCCTTCGGCACGCCGGCCTCCTCGAAGATCTCCGCGAAGATGAGGCCGCCGGTATAGGGCGTCTCCTCCGAGGGCTTCAGCACCACCGTGTTGCCGGCGGCGATGGGGAAGGCGAGGCCGCGCGAGGTGAGGAGCGTGGGAAAATTCCACGGGCTGATGACGGTCACCACGCCCATCGGACGGCGCACTGCCATGGAGAGCTTGCCGTGCTCGGACGGCAGCACCTCGCCGATCGCGGCGTAGTTCGAGGCGGCCGCGGCGTGGAAGACCTCCGGCACGTAGCCGGCCTCGAACATGCCCTTGCCGAACCAGCCGCCGCCTTCCGCCTGCAGCGCCTCGACCAGCTCCATCTTCCGCTTCTCGAAGATCTCCGCGACCTTCAGCATGTAATGCGCGCGCTGGGTGAAGGGCAGCGCCGCCCATTCGGGAAACGCCGCATGCGCCGCCTCGATGGCGGCGCGCGCCTCGGCACGGCCGGAATCGGGAATCTCGGCCCATACCGACCCGTCGGCCGGGTTGAGGTCCTTGAAGGTGCGGGCGGTCGTCGACCAGCCGCCGCCGATATACATGCCCTCGAATACTCTCGCCATGTCAGTCTCCTTTGTGCTTGCCGCAGTGCTTGCGCCGCTTCTTGGACTTCTTGCCGTGCTTCGGCTTGTCCGGTCGCGCAGGCGCTGCGTCTTCGTCTTCAACCTCAAAATCCCGGGTCCCGGCGTAGGCTCCGACCGCGGCGTTGCGATTGGCCGCCTGATAGCTGGCCTGGAGTGCTGCGGCGCGCGCCGCCAGGTCGGCGGCGTAGGCGCTGAGCGCACGCGCCTGGTCGGCCAGTCTCGATCCGTCGATGGCCATCGAAGGGCGCTGCTGGTTGCTCGCGGCAGCGGGCTCGCCGCTGCCGTGGACAATGCGGCGCGACTGCTCGGCGCGGCGGACGGCCTCTTCCGCCATGCGCGTCAGCGCGGCCGTCTCCGACGGCGCGTCCGGCGTGGCGGTGGCTGGCGATCCATTCTGCGGCGCATCCTGAGACGCTGCCTGTGGCGCCGGGCGCGGCGCGGACGAGGTCGCCGGCTGGCGCAGGCTGCGGATATACGCTGTGGTGATCTCGGCCGCGTGCTCCGCCAGCTCGCCCGCCATCTTGGCAAGCGCCGCTGCGTCGGAGGGAACGCCGTGCGGGCCGGTATGCGCCGTGCCCGGCATTCCCGGTCTCGCGGCCGTGCCCGCAGGGGCGGCGGGGTGAGGCAGCGTGGCGGCTTTGCACGAAGGCGGCGTGCACGGCGGCGGCGCGCGCCGCCAGCTCGCCGGCGCGCCGGCCGATCTCCGCAGCATTCAGGCCGGCAAGCCGCGGCGAGGCAGGCGTCTCCGCGCTGCGGGCGGCCGGTGCTGTCCGCTCCGTCGCCGTTTCGCCCAGATAGGCCCGCCTCACCGCGGGGTCGTTGACGAGCGCCACGGCACTGTCCTCTCCGACGATGTGTCCGTTCTCCAACAGATAGCCACGATCGGCGATCTTGAGGCTCTGATTGGCGTTCTGCTCCACCAGCAGGATGCCGACGCCGGAGGTGCCGATGACTTTCAGCGCCTTGAAGAGCTCCGTCGTGAGGAGCGGCGAAAGGCCGAGCGACGGCTCGTCGAGCATCAGGATGTCGGGGCGCGACATCAGCGCCCGGCCGATCGCCAGCATCTTCTGCTCGCCGCCCGACATGGTGCGCGCGACCTGGCGGCGGCGCTCGGCGAGCACCGGGAAGAGCTTGTAGACGCGCTTCAGGTTCGCCGCCTCGTCACGCCGCGCGCGCTTCGGATAGGCGCCCAGCGTCAAATTCTCACCGACGGTCAGCTCGCCGAAGATGGCGCTTCCCTCCGGGACGAGCGCGATGCCGCGCTCCACGATCTCGTTCGGCTTCAGCGCCGCGATCGCCTTGCCGTTGATCGACACCTGGCCGCCCGGCTCGCACGGCGTCGTGCCGGCGATGGCGCTGAGCAGCGTCGACTTGCCGGCGCCGTTGGCGCCGAGGATGACGCAGATCTCGCCGCTGTCGACGCGCACGCTCACCTTCTCCAGCGCCCGATGGCGGCCGTAGAGGACGGAGATGCCTTGCGCCTCAAGCATGGCCCTCGCCCAGATAGGCGCGCACCACTTCGGCGTCGGAGAGCACGTCGTGGACCGATCCCTCGGCGATCTTCACGCCGCTCGACATCACCACGCAGCGGTCGCAGAGGCTTCTGATGGCGTCCATCACATGCTCGACCATGACGATGGTGCGGCCTTCCGATCTCAGGTCGTCGATCAGTGCCATGCCGATCTTCAGCTCGCTCGGATTGAGCCCGGCGAGCCATTCGTCGAGCAGCAATACGCGCGGGTTGGAGGCGAGCGCCCGCGCCAACTCCAGGCGCTTCTGGTCGATATAGGTCATCGCCGCGGGCGAGACATCGGCGCGCGCCGGCGAGCCCCACGCGCTCCAGCAGCGCATGCGCCAGTTCGCGCGCCTCCGCACCCCAGGCGCGCACATGGCCGAAGGCGGCGCCGGCCACGACGTTCTGCTCGGCGCTCAGCGAAGGGAGCATGCGCACCAGCTGGAACGTGCGGGCGATCCCCATCTGCGCGATGCGATGCGCCGGCAGGCCGGAGATCTTGCGGCCCTCCAGCGAGACGCTGCCGGCGGTCGGCCGGAGCGCGCCGGAGATGAGGTTGAGCATCGTCGTCTTGCCGGAGCCGTTCGGACCGATCAGGCCGAGCAACTCCCCCGGCCTGACGTCGAAGCTCACGTCGTTGACCGCGACCAGCCCGCCGAAGCTCTTGCGTGCCCCCGCGATGGAGAGGACGGGCAGGCGCTCACGTCGCTTCCTCCGTCTTGACCGGCGCGCCGGCGATGCCTCGCCAGCCGCCGCGCACGCCCTCCAATCGGCCGACGATGCCGTTGGGGATGAGATAGACGATGGCGAGGAATGCCACGCCGATCAGGATGTTCGAATAATTCGGGAACTGGGCGGAGATGAAATCGAACGCGATGGTAAAGGGTATGACACCGACGAGCGGCCCCCAAAGGCGATGCGTGCCGCCCATCAGCGCCATGATGACGACGAGGAACGAGGTCATCGGATTGAAGGCCGATGGCGGCTCGATATAGGCGAAGCGCGGCGCGAGCATCGCGCCGGCAATGCCGATGAAGGCGCCGGAGATCATGAACAGGAGCACCTTGGCGCCGGCCGTGTTGATGCCGACATGCGAGGCGACCGTCTCGTCGTTGCCGATGATGCGCATGGCGAAGCCGAGTCGCGAGCGGTTGATCAGCCAGCCGGTCACGTAGATGACTGCGATCAGTCCCAGCAGCATCCAGTAGATATGCTCTTCGCCGAAATCGGTGAGGACATAGAGGCCGACGCCGGTGGTGAAGTTGGTCTGCCACCAGGTCACCACCTGGCGCACCAGCTCCGCCAGGCCGAGAGTGAAGATGACGAAGTAGACGCCGGAGAGCCTCAGCGTCGCGAGACCGACTAAAGCGGCGAGCACGGCCGCGGCCGGCGCCGCCGATTGCCACCAGCATGGGAAACGGCACGGAATCGATGCCGAGCCCTACCGCGTAGGTGCCGAGCCCGAAGAAGGCGGCGGTGGCGAGCGAGATGTAGTGCGTGGGGCCGGAGAACAGCGTCCACGCCGTGCAGAGCGCCGCGTAAAGCGCAATGTTGACGCCCATCGAGAGATAATAGCCCTGGTCGACCAGCGGCAGGCAGGCGAGCGCGATCAGAACCGCCGCGCCGAGGAAGCCGATGCCCCATTCCCTGCCGCTCACGAGGTCGGCCTCCCGAAGAGGCCCTGCGGCCGGAAGAGCAGCGTCAGGATGAAGAGCGTGTAGGTGGCGGCGAGCGTCAGTCCCGGGTCTATGAGGCTGGCGGTGGCGGTCTCGGCGAGCCCCAGGATGAGCGCCGCCAGCACCGCGCCGCGCACGTCGCCCACGCCGCCCATGATGACGATGATCAGCGCCTTCATGGTGAAGACCACGCCCATGGAGGCGTTGAATGTGTAGAAGGTGGAAAGCAGCGAGCCGCCGGCCGCGGTCAGCGCGCCGCCCAGCGCAAAGGCGAACGCGGAGACGCGCGACACGTCGATGGCGACCAGGCTCGCCGTCTTCGGGTCGACGGCGACGCCGCGCACCGCGGTACCGTAGCGCGTGCGGTAGAGGAAGAGATAAAGGAGGAGCGCGATCACGGCTGCTGCGACGAAGGCCACGACGCGGTTCAGCCCGTAGGGGCTTCCCAGGATCATGAAGCGCTCGGAGAGGAAGCGGTAGGTGAAGAAGCCGCCGCCGAAGACGAGCAGCATCACGCCCTGCAGCACGAACATCAGCCCGAACGTGGCGAGGATGGAGTCGACCTCCAGCGCGCCGCGCGTCTTGGCGCGCTTCACGAGTGGCGCGAGCAGCACCGCGTAGATCGCCCAGTTCACCACGAAGGCCGCCGGCGCGATCAGCAGGATGCCGACGAGCGGATTGATGTTGTAGCCGGTGAAGAGCCAGAAGGCGACGAAGCAGGCCGCGACGAGCGTCTCGCCATTGGCGAGGTTCATGATGCGCGACACGCCGTATTGCAGCGTCAAGCCGAGGGCGATCAGCGCGTAGGTGCCGCTCAAGAGTACGCCGGTGACCAAGATCTCCATGAGCAATGACTGCCTTGCGGGAGTCCGGCGCGGCTTTCGCCGCGCCGGATCACAATCGAGGTGCTACTCCCAGCCCTTCTTGGCGATGACGGGCGCTTCGCCCTCCAGGCCGGTGGAAGCGACGCCGTGGAACACGCCGTTCTGCCACTGCCCCACGGTCCAGAACTTCCGGTTGACGTTGCCGTCGAACGTCATGGAGCCCATGATCGTGTCGAACGTCCCGTTGGTCAGCTCCTTGATGACGGCCGGCTTGTCGAGCGTGCCGGCGCGCTCGATGGCCTGCTGCAGGATCTCGAGGCTGGCATATTCGACCGGGCTCGCCCAGTAGTCGGCATCGACGTCGGTGACCGCCTTGTGGTCGGCGTAGAACTTCTGCATCGACGGCGTGTCGGGATTGGCGCCGCCGGCGCCGAGAACGCCTTCCGCGGCCGCCCCGTTCGCCTGCTGGAACACGGGGAACGCCGTGGCGACGCCGACATAGAAGGCTCCGACGTCGAGATTGGCGATCTTCGCCTGCTCGGTCAGCGCGAAGGTGTCCTCCGGATAGGAGAAGCCGATGAACGCATCGGGCTTCGCCGCCGCCGCTTCGCTGATGATCGGCGCCATGTCCTGCGTGCCGAGCGGGTAGGAGGTTTCGTAGACGATGTCGAAGCCGGCTTTCTCGATCGCCGGCTTGCCGGCATTGGCAAGCTCGATGCCGAAGGCGTCGGCGACGCTGACCATGGCGACCTTGTTGCCGATGGCGCCCTGGTCGCGCAGCGTGGTCAACACGTGGGCGACCGATTCGGCGAAGGCGGTCGAGGTGCCGAGCGTGAAAAACATGCTCGGCCATTGCGCCGCAAGCTCGTCCACCTTGTCGGTGACCGCGGTCACGGCGATCTGCGGATAGCCGAACTTGGCGATGATCGGCGCGGTCGCGATGTTGATGCCGGTGCCATACGGCGCGATGATGAAGTCGACCTTGTCGACCGTCGCCAGCCGCTGGAAGTTCTTGATGGCCTCCTCGTTCGAGGTCCGATCGTCATACTCGACGAGTTCGACCTTCATCGTCTTGTCGCCGACCTTGATGCCGCCCGCTTCGTTCACGTTGTGAACCCACAGGTGAATGGCCGGCCAGTGCGTTACCGCGGCGCCGCCGGCCAGCGGGCCGGTCTTGGGGGCGCTGGTGCCGAACTTGATGGTGTCCTGCGCGTGAGCGGCACCCGCCGCCAGCGAGCCGGCAAGAAGCGCCGAAGCGAATACTCTCAAAAGTGGCATGTGGTCCACGTTGTCCTCCCTCGTCCAGCACCGAGAAACCTGAATGCGCGCCCTCTTAAGGTTCTCCTGCCTTTCGTTATCCGCGGTGCCGGCAGATAGTTCATTTCCAAACGACCTCAGCATGGCCCGCCAGGGCCCGATGCGTCCAGATGCAAATCGCGTTTAGGTTTCTTTCTTTTCCGCGCCTCCGGCCCCGCATAGCGGCAAGGGAGGCTCTGCCCTGCTTGCAAGGGCCCTGTTGACCAAGGTCAAGGCGGCACCCTATGCCTGCGCCGAAAGTGCCGCGCGGCCAAACAAACGGAAATACCAAGCAATGTCCTCTCTTCCCCACGAATTCCGTCAGATACGACTTGAGCTTGCGCGGGAGCCCGGCCATCCGGAGGGCAGCAATGCCATCGGTTACGACCTGATCGCTCCGCTCGACGAGAGCGAGCGGCTATCCGCGGAGGTCTGGCGGCACCACAAGGACCAGTGCCGTGTGCACCGGTTCCACGAGGGCGAGGACGACCAGGTCGGCCGGCTGGCGCGCCGACCCGGCGGGTCGTGGTATTTCGACTACGACGACGCCACGACCGCCGACGACGAGTCCGCCTACCGGCTGGGCGACGAGCGCTTCGTGATCGGCGAGTACGTATCCGTCGCGGACGACGAGGGCCACATGCACACTTATCGCGTGGTCACGGTTCGCGAGATGTGAGGAGCGGCAGGAAAGAACCTGCACAATAGGAAAGCGGCCCGCGCTGGGCGGGCCGCCATCATCGTGTGTCGACCGTGACTACTTGCCGGAGCGCATGGTCAGGCGCATCGTGTCGCGCTGGGCGTCATACGTTGCTTTGTCGTAGTCCGGCGCCGAGTTCAGCTCGTCGCGCGTAAAGTCGGTGTAGACATAGTACTTGCCGCCGTGGTCCTTGCGGATCTTCAGGTTGTCGAACCCGATGGCCACCGGCTTTTGGCCAAGGCCCAGGAAGCCGCCGACATCGACGATCATCGCATCGACTTTGCCGCCGTCGGCCGCCAGCCGGACGTCGCCGACCTCGCCGATATCCTTGTCGTCGGACGAATAGACCGTTGCGCCGATCAGCTGGTCGGCGCTCAGCGAGCCGACATCGACATCGGTGAGACCCGCCGCCGTGGACTGATCCGTCGCGGTCGCAGTCTGCTGGCCGGCCGGGGCCATGGCGGTGTTGGTCGATGTGCTGTCAGTGGAGCCCATCGGCTTGTCGGCCGCCGTCATGTTGGAAGAGGTGGCGGTCGCATTGGAACTCGGCGCCATGGTGCCGGTTGCCGGAGCCATTGCGGTGTTCTCTTCGGGCGGCACGAATTCCGGCGCGTTCTGCAGGCTCTCCTTGGAGGCCTCGAACACCACGACGTTGTTGCCGTTCTTGTCCTGCGACCAGTGAATCTTGTTGAAGTCCACCGCGACGTCCTTCTCGCCGACGCCGAGGAAGCCGCCGATGCCGATCACGACGGCCTCGACCGTCCCGTCTTCGCCCACGACGAGGTCATTGATGTCGCCGACCGACTGCGCGTCGGCCGCGTCGCTCTCGTAGACCGTCTCGCCGATCAGGGTGGAGGCCAGCTGTGCGTGGCCGATGCTCTGCAGGTAGCCTTCCTGCGTCATTGCGGGCGCCATTGCCTGCGGCTTGGTCTCTGCCGACCACGCCGCCGTCGTCGCAACAAGGGTGATGGCGGTGGTCGCTAGAAGTTTGCGGATCATGTTTGTTCTCCGTTCGGGTGTTGCCGGTCGCTTCAGCCCCAAACCAGGAAGCGGCTCACGAGCGGCAGAATGCCCACCAACGGGAATGTGGGGGCTGGGGTTCCGGGCGAAATTTTTTCGGAATCACCATGGTTTAGGGGAACCGAAATTGCTTTGGTGAATTCAAAGCGGGAGTCCCCTCCTGTCAGGGGCGTGGCGATAATCGGTTGGCAAAGCTGGACGATGAAGAAGATTAGCGCCTACCCCAATCGTGACTCTCACTATGCCGGTCGCGACGATTCCTCTTGGGTTTCGTTCGGCGGCCGCTCCGCTTGCAACCGCGGTGGGGGACCGTGTCGCTCGGAAGGAATTTCGACTGCAGATTGCGAAAATGATAGATTATGCAATCGCTATGCTCTCAAGCGCTGCGGCGAGCTTGATGTAGATGCAAGGGGCGCGAGCGCTGGGAGGGACCATGGATTTGGGATGCAGGCTTGAACGCGGCCAACCGACGGACTGACCACCGGAGCACGTCTTTGATCGGACAAAAATCGCTGCCGGTGGCTGCTCTCCTCGTCGGGTTGGCGCTGACGGCGTCCGCGACATGGTTCGCCGAACAATATCTCGCCCGAGCAGAGGTGGCGCAGTCTGCCCGCCGGACCGAAGCCGCGACCTCGGCCGTGAGGCTGGCGCTAGACCGTGTCGCGACGGCAGTGCGCGCCGTGCGTGCCATGTACGCCGCCGATGTCGTCACCAGCGATCAGTTCGTGCGATTCGCCCGGACGCTGACCCGATCGCAAACCATCCGCTCACTGGGCTTCTATCGGCGTGTCGGCGATGACGAGCGGGCCGCCTACGAGAAGCGCTTCCGCACCGAGCCCGCCGCCATGCTGGGCATTTGGCAGTACGGCGCGTCGGGCAAGCCCGAACGTGCCGGCACGCACGATGTCTATTTCGTTGTCGAGTCCGGCTTTCTCTCCGACGGAAGTGAGCCGGGCTACGGACTGGATGTCGCCGCGGACCCGGCGCGAGCCCATGACATCGACAAGGCGCTGGAGCGCTTCGAGCTGGTCGCCAGCGACGTATTCAAGTTCCGCAGCACTGGGGAGGAGGGCCTGCTGCTCTACGATCCGGTTCTCGACCGCAACGGCGCCGTGGTCGGCGTGGCGACGGCCACCCTCACCCTCGACCAACTCGTCGCGGTGGCCGAGCTGGTCAGCGGCGTCGACGGGATAAAGATCAAGGTTGGCGATCCCGTTTCCACCAATGACCTGCAAAAGGAGAACGAGCTGGCCTCTCCGGACCCCGACAGCCGCGCGTTCAATCTGGGGGACCACTCCTGGACCGTCGGCGTGGTCGATGCCGGAAGCGCAGCCGAGCCCAGCGTGAGGCGCTGGGTCCTGGTGCTCATCGTGGGGCTCGGCCTGGCGGCGACGTTTGCCGTCATCGCCTCCATCGTCAGCACCTACAAGACGGCTGAAGTCACGTTTGCGCGTGCCCGGCTGCGCGCCATGCTGGACGGCCTTGGCCCGCTCGCCTGGCTTCTGTCGCCGGACGGCATGATCCTCAACGGCAATCGGGCTGCCGCCGTCGCCCTTGACCGGCCCGAGAGCGACATGGTCGGCCGGCCGTTCTCGGAGCTGCTGGCGGAAGCGGGTGAAGCATCGGATTCGGAGCGGATTCATAATGCGATCAGGGATGCGGTATCGGGAGAGGATTCCCGCTTCGACTTCAGTATCGGCGCGGAGGACGAGCGGCACGTCTTCGACCTCTGGATCCGCAGCAAGGAGGTGACCGGCAACATCGTCGCCTCAGCGGTCGACGTGACCGCCCGCTACGAGAGCGAGCAGACACAGCTCCTGCTCATGCGCGAGCTCGATCACCGCATCAAGAATACCCTGCAGGTCATCCAGGCGGTGATCCGGCGCACGGCGAAACGGCAGAGCACCATCGAAGGCTTCGAGCGGTCGCTGCTCGGCCGGGTCGGCGCCATGTCGCGCGCCCACGAGCTGCTGGCCGAAGAGCGCTGGCTCGGCGCCAATGTCAGCACGCTCGTCAGGCAGGAGACGCAGAGCTTCGACGTGGGCGGCAACGCGATCAGGGCCGCCGGCCCGGCCGTGCGTCTCAATCCCAAGGCGGCGCTGGCGATCGCGCTCGCCATGCACGAGCTGGGAACCAACGCCTCCAAATACGGCGCGCTGTCCTCGCCGCAGGGTGTGGTCGACATCGCCTGGACGGTCGACCGTTCCGGGACGGAGCCGATGCTGGTCATCCGCTGGCAGGAATCGGGAGGGCCGGAGGTGAGGGAACCGGAGCACCAGGGCTTCGGTTCAATGCTCATAGAGCGCAGCATTGCCTATGAGCTGGATGGCGATGCGAGCGTCGAGTATCGCAAGGAAGGCTTGCTGTGTACGATAAGGATACCGCTCAGGACGGTCAGGCCCTTCGTTTCCGAAGAAGCGGCGCCGCCGCCGACAGTGGCCGCGGCGGAATAGGCCTGATCGGTATGCGTCAGACACTTCGCGTCATGGTGGTGGAAGACGAGTTCATCATCGCCGATGAGATCGCCGCGATCCTGGAGGATTCCGGTCATGAGGTGATGGGCCCGTTCGGCTCGGTCGAGCAGGCCACCGCCAAGCTGGCGAGCGGCGACAAGCCCGATTGCGCCATCCTCGACGCCAATCTGAGAGGCAAGTCGAGCGTGCCGCTTGCCGCGAAGCTTCAGGACCTCGGCGTGCCGATCTGCCTGTGCACCGGCTACCGGTCGGACGATCTGCGCGCCACCTTCGGCGACGTGCCCATCCTGCAGAAGCCGGTGAATGCCCGCGCGCTCATGGCCGTGATCGACGAGATGCAGACAAGCTCGTAGAGGCCGCGCCTGGGAAGCCTCAGATGTAGGGGCGCTCGCGGTGGCTTTCCGGCTCCCAGCCCGCGATCTCGGTCAGGTGCTTCGCGTTGTCGATCTGCAGCGTGCGGTTCTGCCAGCTGAGGATCTTCTGACGCGCCAGTCGGTTCAGCACCCTGTTGGTGTGGACCAGCGAGAGCCCGAGCGCGTCCGCCACGTGCTGCTGGGTCAGCGGCAGGGAAAGGGACTTGCCGCGGGTCAGCCCGCGGATCTCCGCCCGCGAAAAGAGGAACAGCAGCAGATACGCGGCGCGCTCCAGGGCCGACCGCTGCCCGATGCTCAGCAGATGCTCGTCGAGAATCTGCTCCTCCTTGGAGGAGAGCCAGGTGACGTCGAAGGCGAGGCTGGGGAACTGACGATAAAGCTCGTGCAGGCGCGACCGCTCGAAAACGCATAGCAGCATGTCGCTCAGCGCCTCCACGGAATGCTGCATTTCCCCTAAGAGCGTTCCCTGCAGGCCGACCAGGTCGCCCGGCAGGATGAAGTTGAGAATCTGGCGCCGGCCGTTCTCGAGCGTCTTGAAGCGGAACCCCCATCCGGACAGCACGGTGTAGAGGTGACTGTTATGGCTGCCCTCGGCGAAGATTGTCGTTCCGGATTCCGCCACCAGCTCGCCGGCCTTGAAGGCGCTGACGAATTCCAGCTCCTTGGCTTCGAAATTCCGGAAGGACTCGATGCCGCGCAGCGGGCACTTTTCGCAAGGGTAGCGCCTGGCGGGCGTGACTTTCGCGGGCATCTTCAGGGGGGCAGGGTTTTCCGTGTCGGCGTTCATGGCAATGAATGCGCATGGGAGCCAATGTCAAATGTTAACGACACGCGCTATTAGCCGTGAAACAAGAGCGTCGAGGCGGGCATTGGATAGTCATGGAGCGCACGTGTTGAAGAGACTCCCACTTTCTGGGTGCAACATCCTCATTGTCGAGGACGCCTATCTGATTGCCTTGGAAGCGCAGCGTGTGGTTGAAGAAGCCGGGGCGGAAGCGGCGGTCCTCGCCAACTCGATGGAGGATGTCCGGGCCCTGCTTGCGACGGAGCCAAACGTCGACGTATGTGTTCTTGATCTGAAGCTCGGAGATGAAGACGCAACTCCGCTGATTGCTGAGATGGCCGCGCGGGGCATTCCGGTCCTCGTGGCGACGGGATTCGAATTCCGTCAGTCCGAATGTCGATGTCCCGCTTCTGAAGAAACCGTACGAAGAGGCTGAATTCGTTGAAGCTATACGGGCCGTCCTTCGCAACAAGGGTTGACGCTCTTTTTCACGTCGGCCGGGACGGCTTGTCTGAAAGCGCCATTCGCGGCGCCAGTGCCGATGTCTGACGGCACGGCGCATCTTGCGTTGGCGGAGGTGCTCTCGCTGCTGCGCGGGGCTGGCGCTACGGTATTCTCCCAGGAAGTCGACCTGCGCTATCGCTGGCTGGAGAATCCGCCGGCGAGCTGGGCGCAGCAGGCGGATGTCCGCGGCAAGACCGATCTCGATCTGCTGCCGGCCGCGGCAGCGGCGACCGCGACGGCCACGAAGCGCGCCGTCCTGTCGACGGGGCGGCCGCATTGGGCCGAGCTCGTCGTGGAGAAGGATCGCGCGCGGCAGAATTTCGAGCTCTACGTCGAGGCGGAAAAAGACGGCGCCGGCGCGCCGGTCGGACTGATCGGGCTGGCCTTCGACGTGACGGAACGGCGCAAGCGCGTGGAGGCGCTGGAGGCGGTCGTTCGGCAATATTCGCACCGCTCGAAGAATCTCCTCGCGATCCTGCAAAGCCTTGCCGTTCAGACGGCCCGCGCCGCCGCCTCGACGGAGGATTTCATCGAGCAGTTTCGCGGCCGCATCCAATCGATCTCGCGCTCGCAGGATATCGCCTTGGGACCCAGCGCCCACGGTGCCGACCTCTCAGAGCTGGTCGCCGCCCAGGTCGAGCCCTACGTCGCCGATGCCGCGGCTCGCGTTTCGTTGGAGGGCGCCGACTGCGAGCTGACGGCCAATGCCGCGCTCCATATCGGGCTGGCCCTGTCGGAGCTCACCGTTCAGGCCGTCAATCTCGGCGCGCTCTCCGGTCCCGACGGCACGATCACCCTCAGCGCCGAACGGGTGACCGACGCCGAAACCGACCCGGAAAGAGCCTGCCTTCGCCTGACCTGGAGCGAGCACGCGGGCCGTCCCCTGCCGGTGGCCGAGGGCTTCACGCGGCAATTGCTTGAACGGCTGATCCCCTCCGCCCTTGGCGGGCATTCGGCCCTTCGCTCGACCGATGACGGGATGAGCTATGTCCTGACCGTCGGCCCTGGCGAGTTTCATGAGCTTTCGTCGGGTGCGGAAGGCCCGGGCCGGTCGCCAGACTAGCGCCGTTTCCAATTGGGTTGAGCCAAATTGCCGGCTCTATCTGTTTGATAGTGCGCGGTTTTTCCCGCCCTACTTTCGCCCACTGAAGCGCGCTTCGCGAATGCGGGGGAAAGGTGTCCGCTTTTTTGGGATCATGCTCCGTACAGATCGAAGGCCGGGAGATTCCCGGCCTTCGAAATGCCGTCCCGGATGGGGCAAGATCGGGAGTCGGCGCTGACGCGGGATCGGGGTGGGGAGGGGGGAACGATGCTCGCGTCAGGCCCCTAACGGGGGCGGAGGCCGATCGGTTCCCTGGACGCCGCGCTTTTTCGCTCTCCCGCATTTTTCGCCTCAATCGACGGCCGTTCGGCGTGTCAGGCCTCGATGGGCTTCTTTTTGCTCGCCTTCCGCTCGAAGAACAGCGCCTGGCTGATCACCGCCGACACCGTGGAGGGCTGGTAGGGCTTGGTGATGAGGAAGGTCGGCTCGGGGCGCTCGCCGGTGAGGTAGCGCTCCGGGTAGGCGGTGATGAAGATCACCGGAACGTCGAAATCCTCCAGCAGCTCGTTCACCGCATCGATGCCGGAGCTCATGTCGGCGAGCCGGATATCTGCAAGGATGAGCCCCGGGCGCTTGGGCTTGGCGAGCTTCACCGCTTCGGTATGGGTGCGCGCGATGCCGGTGACGTTGTGGCCGAGCCCCTCGACCAGGCCCTCCAGGTCGACGGCGATCATCGGCTCGTCCTCGATGATGAGGACATCGGTGGCGATCTCGGCTGCGAGCTCGCGCCCGGATTCCTCCACCAGCGACCTGAGATCGGGGATGCTCACGCCCAGGATATTGGCGGCTTCCCGCTCCTCGAAGCCCTCCAGCGCGACCAGCAGAAAAGCTTGGCGCGGCAGCGGCATGACCTCGCTCAGATGCCTGTCGGGGGCATTTCCGACCCCGCCGGGAACCTTGTTCAAGTCTATGGAGTTCCACACTCTGGTAAATGTCTTGTAGAGCCCGAGGCGCGTGTCGGACTGGCCTTCCAGGATACCGGGGTCCGCGATCAACGCTTCAAGCGTGGCGGTCACATAGGCGTCGCCGGACGACTGGCTGCCGCACAGGGCACGGGCGTAGCGCCGCAGGATGGGAAGATGCTCGGCTATTGCACTTGCGGTCACGAAGAGCGCTCCTCGCTGCTGTTGGGGTAACGTAAATGGCAAATTTGCCACAATGGAGGCGGGGTTTTTGACGACGATGCAACGATCTGGTCAGTTGGGCGTTGCCGGGTTGACCAACGCAACAACGATTTGACGCTGTCTAAGGTTCCATCCGAGGATCCATGAACAAGCAAAGTTCAAAAAAGCCCGCTTCTGCGGGCGTTAAAGGCGACGGGAGCGGGGCTGAGCTGGACCGCAACATCCAGCTCAGGATCGGGGAAGGTCTGCGCGCCATGTATGACGATATCGTCAAGGAGGGCGTTCCCGACCGGTTTTCCGACCTCTTGCGGGCACTCGACCAGCAGGGGGGCGAGAAGAAGGAAACCTCCGGCGAATGAGTGTCGATCCCGCGACCCGCGAGTCCATTCTGGCGGCCATACCGAGTCTGCGCGCCTTCGCAGTCTCGCTGTGCGGCAACGTCGATCGTGCCGACGATCTCGTGCAGGAGGCGCTGACGCGCGCGCTCGCCAATATCGACAGCTTCCGCCCCGGCTCCAACATGTCGGCGTGGCTGTTTACCATCCTGCGCAACCATTTCCGCTCCGAGTACCGCAAGCGGCGGCGCGAGGTGGAGGATCCCGAAGGCTGGCACGCCGCGAACCTCAAGTCGCATCCCGAGCAGGAAGGCCACCTCGAATACGAAGAGCTGCGCACCGCCATGGCGGAGCTGCCCGAAGATCAGCGCGAGGCGTTGATCCTGGTAGGGGCGTCCGGGTTCTCGTGCGAGGAAGCGGCGGAGATTTGCGGCTGTGCCGTTGGCACGATCAAGAGCCGCGTCAGCCGCGCGCGCAAGCGCCTGGGTGCGATGTTGTCGATCGACGAGACGGCGGAGTTCGGCCCCGACGAGGCGACCCGCAGCGTGCTGGCGGGGTGACCGGGCGCCGCCGCGCCGTCAGCGCTTCGCCACCTCTTCTGCGACCTCGCGCTCCAGCTCGAGCATTGCCGGGCTGATCTCCGCAACGAACGGCTTTGCGGCCGGTGCAAGGGCGCGCAGCTCGGCGGGCAGCCGCGCGATCTCGTCGCGGCAGCGTGCCTGGATTTCGGCAAGCGACTCGGCCGGGGCGGTTCGCACCCCACGCTTCATGACTTGCTTCAGGAGTGGCGTGCCCTCCAGCGTCTCGTCGTGACGGGCGATGGTGTCGCGCGCCAAGACGCCGTCGCGCAGCTCTCTGAACACCTGCTTGCGGCCGGGAAGCGTGCGTTTGCCCGTCGAGAGCTTCAGCCGTCCCTTTCCGGCATATTCGGTGAGCTTGTAGACGATGTCCAAGCTCGGCGCGTCGGTGGAGACGATGAGATCGGTGCCCACGCCGAAACCGTCGATCGGGGCGCCGGCGGCAAGCAGCGCGGCGATGCGCTCTTCATTGAGGCCGCCGCTTGCGAATATCCCCACCGATTCCAGCCCCGCCGCGTCGAGCAGGTTGCGAGCCTCCTTCGACGAGGCGGCGAGGTCGCCGGAATCGATCCTTACGGCGCGCACCTTGAAGGCATCGCCGCGCTCGCGCGCCAGATCGATGACCTTCTGCACGCCGCCCAGCGTGTCGTAGGTGTCGACGAGAAGCACGGTCTCCGGAAAGATCGTCGCGAAGTCGCGGAACGCTTCCGCCTCGCTCGTGTGCACCTGCACGAAGCTGTGCGCCATGGTCCCGGAGATTGGGATGCCGTAGGTCTTTCCGGCGAGCACGCTGGAGGTGGCCGCCGCGCCTGCCACATAGGCGGCGCGCGCGCCCTTGACCGCGGCGTCGAGCCCGTGCGCCCGGCGGCCGCCGAAATCGACCACGGTGCGCCCCTGCGCGGCCTCGACGACGCGGGCGGTCTTCGAAGCGATGATCGACTGGAAGCCGATCTGGTTGAGCGCGAGCGTCTCGATCACCTGGCCTTCGGCGAGCGGGGCGACGATCTCCACGATCGGCTCGTTGGCGAAGAAGGGCGTGCCTTCCGGCAACGCATGGACGTCGCCCTCGAAGCGGAAGCCGGCGAGCCGCTTGAGGATCGGCTCGGGAAAGCCCTGGGTCGCGAGATAGGCGATATCGTCGGCTTCGAACCGGAACGCCTCAAGCTCGTGCAGCAGATCCTCGATGCCGCAGGCGATGAGGAAGTTGCGCTCCTGCGGCAGCCGCCGCACGAACAGCGAGAACACGGCTTCCCCTTCGAGCCCCAGCTCCCAGTAGGCGCGGAGCATCGTGAGCTCGTAGAGGTCGGTGAAAAGCGCCAGGCTCATGTTGGCGGTGACATGCAAAGGCAACGCGGCCTGACCTCCTGCACGAGGTCAGGCCTTTCGCTTGCGATAGAGGCTCCAGCTGCCTTTCCACCCCCCTCATGCTGAGGTGCGAGCGCCACAGGCGCGAGCCTCGAAGCACCATCGGTGGAGCACCGCTTTCCAAGAACCGCATGCGGAAACGTCGTGCCACCGCCCTCGTCCTTCGAGGCTCGCTGCGCTCGCGCCTCAGGATGAGGGCGTCTGATGCCGAATGAGATCGAGATTCTCGCGAAAGGAAATCGCAGGATTGTGCGAGCCATACTGAGCACGTGCTACTCCACGATCGTCACGCCGGCGGCGCGCAGGTCGTCGCGGGCTTTTTCGCCGCCGGATGCGGTCACCGGCCTGGTCGCGGCGGCGATGACCCTGGTCTCGAAGCCGGCTCGGGCGGCATCGAGCGCGGTGGCGCGCACGCAAACGTCCTCGGCGAGGCCGCCGATCCACACGCGCTTCGTCCCGCGCGCCTTCAAGTCATCGGCAAGCCCCGTGGCGTCGAAGGCCGAATACTGGTCGCGGTCGGTGCGGTCGCCCTTCGTGACGACAAGAACGTCGTCGGGAAGCTGCAGGTCGGGATGGAAGCCCGCGCCCTCGCTTTCCTCGACGCAATGCACCGGCCAGGGGCCGCCCTGCGGCTTGAAGCTCAGATGGTCCGCCGGATGCCAGTCGCGCGAGGCGACCACCGGAACGCCGGCCTCCGCCGCTCGGCCGATCCATTCATTCAGCACCGGAACGACCGCGTCACCCTGCTCGATGGCCAGCGAGCCGCCCGGACAAAAGTCCCGTTGCACGTCGACGACGATGAGCGCATCGCCCGGACTGAACGGATTTGGCGCGTTGTCGTTCACGGGCTCCTCCGTCGCCTGTTGCTCATCTTGGCCCGCAACACCTACCACAGCGGGTCGGCGCCTTACGAATCCTTGCCGTCTTCGCCCGGTTTCGCGGGCGCCTCGCCAAGCACAAGGCTCAACGCCTGGTCACGCCGCTTGCCAAGCTCGCCCGTCGCATCGATCCGCTCCCACGCGATCTCGCCGAGCTGGTAGCTGAGCTGGTGTTCGACCACGTGCTCCATGGCATCGGACGCATCGCCCATGCGCGTGCGGACCCGCTCCATCAGCACCGCCTCGGGCGCTTCGAGCCATATCCCGAAGAACGGCACACCCGCCTCCGCGGCGACTGAGGTGGTGCGCTCGCGCTCCGGCGGGTAGGCGTGCACGGCGTCGATGATGGCGCTGGCGCCGGCGGCAAGCGCCAGCCCCGCCTTCCGCCGGATCGACGCGTAGACCTCTTCGGTGGATTGCGGCGTGTAGGCGCTGGCCGGCAGCCGCACCGTTTCCTCCACGCCGGCGATGCGCTTGCGCTCGATGTCGCTCCTGAGATGCACCGCGCCCGGCGCGGTGCCGATGAAGGGCGCGATCGCCGAAGCGAGCGTGGTCTTGCCGCTTCCCGACAGCCCGCCGATGCCGACGAGGCACGGCTTCTTCAGCTCCAGAAAACTCTCCGCCGCGCGGAAATATTGCCGCGCCTCGGTCGCCATCTCCTCGCGCTCGTCGCCGGAAAGATGCGGCAGCGCCGCCGCGGTGACCTTGGAGCGGATGGCGGCGCGGATGGAGAGGAAGATCGGCAGAGCGGCAAGCCCGGCGATCTGCGCCTCGTCGCTGCCCCAGAGATAGCGGTTGAGGACGAGATTGGCCTCCTGCCTGAAGCCGCGCTCCCAAAGGTCCATCAAGAGATAGGCGAGGTCGTAGAGCACGTCGCAGGTGGCGATCTCGTCGGAGAACTCCACCGCGTCGAACAGCGTCGGCTCGCCATCGAGCAGCACCAGGTTGCGGAGATGCAGGTCGCCGTGGCAGCGGCGCACATAGCCCTCCTCGCCGCGCCGAACCAGCAGCTCCCGGCACCGCGACAGCAATTCGTTCGAGCGCCCGGTCAGCGCGTCGACGCGCGCGACGGGAAAGAGCTCCGGGCTCTCCTTGAAGGCGGCATCGCTCTGCGCCAGGTAGCTCTCCAGCGACTCGGTCGCCGCCAGGCCGTCGCGCAGCGGCGCGCGCGCATGCGAGGCGAGGATCGCCTTCACCAGCTTCGCGAGCAGCGGTGGGGGGAGACCGTCCTTCTCCGCCACATGGTCGAGCGTCTTCGTCTCGTCGAAGCGGCGCATGTGGACGACCCATTCCACCGCCTCCCCGTCGCCCCCCAGCGCCAGCCCGCCCTCCGCGCGCGCAATCGGGCAGCGTGCCGAGATAGACGCTTGGCGCGTTGGCGCGGTTGACCTCCACCTCCGCTTCGCACGCCGCCTTGCGCAGCTCCCGCGTGGACAGGTCCATGAACGGGAACTTTACCGCCCGCTTGACCTTGTAGACGTCCTTGCCGGCCAGGAAGACGGCGGCGCCATGCGTGTCGACGCGCACCGGCTTGTCGCGCATGCCGTGTGTCTTCGGATCGGCGAGGAAGTCGAAGACCGCGCTCTGGTCCTCGACCACATGCGTGCGCGCGCGGTTTTCGGCGGTCTTGTCGCTGTTTGCCATCAGGTCCTAGTCAGGTCGGGCGATTTCTCTCTATTCTAACCGAACAGGAACGGAATCGAGGAACGCAGGCTGCGGCACGGCCTCGCGGTCTGGAAATAGATCGGGCTTTGTCGCGGTGTGGCAATGAGGAAAAATCCGGATGACGCCGGGGCGGCCCTGATCGTCGTCGACTGGGGCACCAGCCGGCTGCGCGCCCGGCTGGTCGACGCGCAGGGCAATCCGATCGCCGAGGCGGCGAGCGATGAAGGCATCGGCCAGGTCGCCGGCGCGCACGAGGAGGTCTTCGAGCGGCTCGTCGGCAAGTGGCCGCTGGTGCCGGCGATCATGTCGGGCATGGTCGGCAGCCGCCAGGGCTGGCGCGAGGCGCCCTATCTCGAATGCCCGGCGACAACCGACGCTCTCGCCGGCCGGCTGGTGCGTCTCACCACGGCGCGCGGGCGGACAGTGGCGATCGTTCCGGGCATCATGGTGCGCAGCACCGACCGCGACGGCGACGTGATTCGCGGGGAGGAGACGCAGATCGCCGGGCTCGTCGAGCACATGCCGGGCTTTGCCGGATTGTGCATCATGCCGGGCACGCATTCAAAATGGGTGTCGATTGCCGAGGGCGCCGTCGTCACCTTCCAGACCTACATGACGGGCGAGCTGTTCGATCTCCTGTCGCGCCACTCTTTCCTGCGCCATTCGGTCGCCAGCGGCGAGGGCGACATCGCCGCCTCTCCCGATTTCGCGCTTGCCGTGAAGCGAACGGCGGAGCGCGGCCTGCCGTTTCTCTCCGCCATCTTTTCGGTGCGCGCACGCCAGCTTCTCGACGGCGTCGACGGCGCCGCTAATCGCGCCTATCTCTCCGGCCTCATCATCGGTGCCGAGATCGCCGCCGCGCGCGCCGAGCTGGAGGTGCCCGGCCGGGCTCTCGCCATCGTCGGAGCACGGTCGCTGGCGCACGCCTATGCCAGGGCGTTTGCCGTTCTCGGACGCCAGGTCGAGACGATCGACGGCGACGAGATGGCCATCGTGGGGCTCGTCCGTCTCGCCCGGGCGGCCGGCCTGTTCACGCCGGAGCCGGTGGCATGAGCGATCTTTTCGCCGGACGGCGGCCGTTGATCGCCATTCTGCGCGGCATTGCGCCGGGCGATGCCGGGCCCGTCCTGGACGCGCTGATCGACGCCGGCATCGCCATTATCGAGGTGCCGCTCAACTCGCCCGATCCGCTCGTCTCGATCCGCACCATGGCCGCCGCAGCGGGCGAGCGCGCGCTGGTCGGCGCCGGAACGGTTCTGACCGTCGCCGAGGTCGAAGCGGTCAAGGCGGCCGGCGGACAGCTCATCGTCTCGCCCAATTGCGACGGCGCGGTGATCCGCGCGACCAAGGCGGCCGGCCTCGTCTCCTGCCCAGGCGTCTTCACCGCAACGGAAGCGTTCAACGCCATAGCCGCCGGCGCCGACGCGCTCAAGTTCTTCCCCTCCGAGCTGATCGGGCCGGTCGGGATCAAGGCGATGACCGCCGTGCTGCCGAAGCACATTCCCCTGTTGGCCGTCGGGGGCGTGGGAGCCGACAACATCGAGGACTATCTCGCCCATGGAGTGACCGGCTTCGGAATCGGCTCCAGCCTCTACAAGCCCGGCATGGACGTGGTGGAAATTGCCGACAGGGCGCGAACCATCGTCGCGGCTTACGATGCGGCGATTCGGAGGCGTGCTTGACCACCGCGTCGAACGGATTGCGCATCGCGGTGCTCTTCGGCGGACGCTCGGCCGAGCATGACGTTTCGGTGCTCTCGGCAACCAACGTCATGCGCGCGCTGGCGCCTGCCAGATACGATGCCGTCGCGATCTTCATCACCCGCGAAGGACGATGGCTGCTGAGCCGCTTCGAGAATGGCGCGCTGGCGAAGCCGTCGGCCGGCCTGGAGGTCTGCCTCGTGCCCGGCGGGCAGGGGCGGATGATGGCGATCCCGGCCGACGGCGCCCCGCATGAGCTGCCGAAGATCGACATCCTGTTTCCGGTCCTGCACGGTCTCCACGGCGAGGACGGCTCGGTGCAGGGCCTGGCGGAGGTGGCGCGCGTGCCGCTTGCCGGCTGCGGCATCCTCGGTTCCGCCACCGCGCTCGACAAGGACATCGCCAAGCGGCTCCTGAACGAAGCGGGCCTGCCGACCGCCAGGTCGGTGACGATCCGCCACGGCGCAGCACCGGCCTTCGCGGAATTGCAGAGCGTGCTCGGCCTGCCGCTCTTCATCAAGCCGGCCCGGCAGGGCTCGTCGGTCGGCGTCAGCAAGATCGCGACGGAAGCGGACTACGACGCCGCGCTCGCCGAGGGCTTCCGGCACGACCGCAAGCTGCTGGCGGAAGAATTCATCCGCGGCCGCGAGATCGAATGCAGCGTGCTGGAGGATACCGAAGGCGGTCTCTTCGTCTCGCGTCCCGGCGAGATCGTGCCGGCGGAGAGCCACGGCTTCTACAGCTACGACGCCAAATATATCGACGCGGACGGCGCCGTGCTGAACGTTCCCGCCGACTTGCCGCAGGAGATCGAAGACAAGGTCCGCGAGATGGCGGCGAAGGCCTTCCGCGTGGTCGGCTGCGACGGCATGGCCCGGGTCGATTTCTTCGTCACGCCGGAGCGCGTCCTCATCAACGAACTCAACACCATTCCCGGCTTCACCGACATCAGCATGTACTCCAAGGCGATGGAGGCAAGCGGCGTCAGCTATGCCGAGATCATCGACCGGCTGGTGGCGCACGGGCTGGCGCGCGCCGGCCGCTCGGTGTGAGGGACGACAACCCCCTCTCGGTTTGTCATCCCGGATAGCGCGTCGCGCCAATCCGGGACCTATGAACACCGCGCTTGCAGTTCGAGCAGTGCGCGGACACCTCGCTGAAACAGCCACATTCGGTGTGCATGGGTCCCGGTTTCGGCCTTCGGCCGAACCGGGATGACAAACGATAGATAGATTTCAGGAATTGGCGCTGCGGATGGCGTCGATCACCGCCTCCGTCACATCGTCCGTCCGCGCGTTGCCGCCGAGATCGGGCGTGTGAAAGCGCGGATCGGCGGTCACGCGCTCGATCGCCTGCATGAGGCGGGCGGCCGCGGGTGCTTCGCCGAGATGCTCCATCATCATGACCGCCGACCAGAATGTGCCGATCGGGTTGGCGATGCCCTTTCCCATGATGTCGAAAGCCGAGCCGTGGATCGGCTCGAACATGGAGGGGAAGGCTCGCTCGGGATTGAGGTTCGCCGTCGGTGCGATCCCCAGCGAGCCGGCGAGCGCCGCGGCGAGATCGGAGAGGATATCGGCGTGAAGGTTGGTCGCCACGACGGTGTCGATCGATTGCGGCTTCGTCACCATGCGCGCCGTCATCGCATCGACCAGCATCTTGTCCCAGGTGACGTCCGGGAATTCGCCCGCGATCTCGGCCGCGATCTCGTCCCACATCACCATGGCATGGCGCTGTGCGTTCGACTTGGTGACGACGGTCAAGAGCTTGCGCGGCCGTGAGCGGGCGAGGCTGAAGGCGAAGCGCATGATCCGCTCGACGCCCGGGCCGGGTGAACATGGAGACGTCGGTCGCCGCTTCGAGCGGCGAGCCCTGGTGCACGCGCCCGCCGACGCCGGCATATTCACCTTCCGAGTTCTCGCGCACGATCACCCAGTCGAGCTCTTTGCCGGTGACGCTGCGAAGCGGCGACGTGATGCCGGGCAGCACGCGGGTCGGCCGCACGTTGGCGTATTGATCGAAGGGCTGGCAGATGGCGAGCCTCAGGCCCCAGAGTGTGATGTGGTCCGGAATGTCCGGATGGCCGGCGGAGCCGAACAGGATCGCGTCGTGATCGCGGATCTGGTCGCGGCCGTCCTCCGGCATCATGCGGCCGTGCTTCTTGTAGTAATCGCCGCCCCAATCGAAATGGTCGACGTGGAATTGGAAGCCGCCGTCCCGCGCCGCCAGTGCATTCAGCACCTCGATGCCGGCCGAGACGACTTCGGTTCCGATGCCATCACCAGGAATGGCTGCGATCTTGTACGTGTTCATCTGCAAATCGCCTTGATGCGAAAGTGGTTCTCACAGACCGATCATAGCCGAGCAGCACGCATGCGGGGCAGGGCATCGTTCATTGCACGATCGGAAGGAGTAACCTAAAGTAGAATTGTGTGTCGACGGTCTCGGCGCGGCCGAGCGGCAAACGGATTGCCGCTGGCCTCTGGGGTGGTGAGCGCGCGCATCGCAACCGAAATGAACCGGTCGATCAGGAGCCGTCTTGAATATTCATCGCGCAATCCGAACCCTCTACCTCATTTTGGGCCTGGTGCTCATTGCGGCGATCGGGACCGGTGGCTACTTCGCCTACCAGTGGTTTGCCGGAATCACCCAAAAAGCTGGTGAAGTCGCGAAGGACACGGGCAACTTCGTGTCCGGCAAGCCGACCGAGCATGGGGCAGAAATAGGCGAGCAGTGCACCGTTGGCGCCGACTGCAAGGGCTATCTGTCTGCCCTCTCCACGGATGTTGGCGTGGCGTGTTGCGGAGGTGTCTGCGCAAAGACGGTGAAGGACTTTGCGAATGTCTCTTATTGCCCCGCGGAGTGTAAGGGCTGGGCAGGTGCGCCAGGTGGTACGTGCGGTCCGAAAAGTGCCGACGGCGAGAGCTGCGTCGCCCATCAGCAGTGCGCCAACTGGAACGGCGCGGGCCAGCAGGGATCGGGCTGCGACCAGGGCAAATGCACGCCGATGGAAAAGGACTGGGCCGGCGTCTGGTACATACCGAGCGAATGCAAGGGAGCGGCCGGCGCTGCCGGCGGAACCTGCGGATCGAACCTTCCCGACGGTGCGGCCTGCGTCGCCCATCAGCAGTGCGCCAACTGGAACGGCGCGGGCCAGCAGGGGTCGGGCTGCGACCAGGGCAAGTGCACGCCGATGGAAAAGGACTGGGCCGGCGTCTGGTACATACCGAGCGAATGCAAGGGAGCGGCCGGCGCTGCCGGCGGAACCTGCGGATCGAACCTTCCCGACGGTGCGGCCTGCGTCGCCCATCAGCAGTGCGCCAACTGGAACGGCGCGGGCCAGCAGGGGTCGGGCTGCGACCAGGGCAAGTGCACGCCGATGGAAAAGGACTGGGCCGGCGTTTGGTACATACCGAGCGAATGCAAGGGAGCGGCCGGCGCTGCCGGCGGAACCTGCGGATCGAACCTTCCCGACGGTGCGGCCTGCGTCGCCCATCAGCAGTGCGCCAACTGGCATGGCGCGGGCCAGCAGGGGTCGGGCTGCGACCGCGGCAAGTGCACCCCGATGAAAAAGGACTGGGCGGGCGTCTGGTACCTGCCGAGCGAGTGCAAGAAGGGGGCGTTTGAGAAAGCCGGAAGCTGCTGATCGGCTCGCGGTATCAGGGTGTCTCGCCGCTATCCGCGAGGTTGAGGCCGATGTAGCGGTCGAGGAGCGCGGAATCCTCAAGCAGCGCCGCCGACGGCCCTCGATGCACGATCGTCCCGCGCTCGATGATGATCGCCTGCTCTGTCAGCGACAGCGCCATGTCGGCGTGCTGCTCCACCAGGATGAGCCCCATGGAGCCCTCGGTGTTGGTCTTGGCGATCGCCGCGGAAAGCTCCTCCACCACGATCGGTGCCAGCCCCTCGAGCGGCTCGTCGAGCAGGAGCACGGACGGGTTGATCATTAGCGTGCGGCCGATCGCCAGCATCTGCTGCTCGCCGCCGGAAAGATGGTTGCCCTTGTGCGTGCGTCGCTCGGCAAGCCGCGGGAAGAGCCCGTAGACGCGTTCCAGGTTCCACGGCCCGGGCCGCGCCACCACGGTGAGGTTCTCCTCCACCGTCAGCGAAGGGAAGACGTCGCGCTCCTGCGGGATCCAGCCGAGGCCGGCGCGGGCGCGCAGGTGCGGGGCGCGGCGGGTGATGTCCTCGCCGCGCCAGCGGATGGTGCCGCTGCGGATATCGGTCTCGCCCATGAGCGAGAGGAGGAGCGTGGTCTTGCCGACGCCGTTGCGGCCGAGGAGCGCGAGGCTGCCGCCCTCCGGCAGGGCGAAGGAAACGCCGTCGAGCACCAGCGCGTCGCCGTAGCCGGCGCTGAGATCGGCGACCTCGAGCACGTTGTCAGCCATGATGCGGCAGCCCGTGGTCGGCGGAGCCGAGATAGACCTCGCGCACGCGCTGGTCGGCGGCGATCTCAGCCGGCGTGCCGACCGTCATCACGGTGCCGCCGACCAGTACGATGATGCGCGACGCGAAGCGGAAGACGATACCCATGTCGTGCTCGATGAAGAGCACGGAGATATCCTCCGGCAGCGAGGCGATGGCGGAAAAGAGCGCCGAGCTTTCGCTTTTCGGGACGCCGGCGGCCGGCTCGTCGAGCAGCAGCACCTTGGGCCTGGTGGCGAGCGCCAGCGCGATCTCCAGGAGGCGCTGCTGGCCGTAGCCGAGGAGCCGCGTCTCGCGCGTGCAGTCGTCGCCGAGGCCGAGCCTTTGGAGGATATCGTAGCCCTCCGCCACGGCGTCGCCGTGGGCAGAGAATCCGCGCCACCAGTCGGCCGCCTCGCCGCGGCGCTCGCATACGGCCAGCGTCACCGCTTCGATGGGAGTGAGCCGCGGGAAGAGCGTGGTGATCTGGAAGGTGCGCACCAGGCCGCGCTTCACGCGGATATGCGGGGGCAGGCGGTCGATCGCCTCGCCGCTCAGCCGCACCGAGCCGGCATCCGGCCGCACCTGCCCGGTGATCATGTTGATGAGGGTCGTTTTTCCCGCGCCGTTCGGGCCGATCAGCGCGTGGCGCGCGCCCATCGGCAGCGAGAGCGAGATGCCGCTCGCCACGACCAGCGAGCCGAAGCTCTTGTTCAGCCTCTCGGTCTCGAGCGCCGCCTCGCTCATCGCCGCCACCGCTCCGGCATGAGCCGCGCCAGGCCGCCGAGGATGCCGTTCGGCATGAACAGCACCACCACCATCAGCAGCAATCCGATCCAGAAATACCAGTACTGCGGGTTCATGTCGGCGAGCTGGTCGCGCGCCACCATGAAGATGATGGCGCCCACGATGGCGCCGTAGAGCCGCCCGGTGCCGCCGAGGATCAGCATCACCACGACGTCGGCGGAGCGCTGGAAGCCGAGCGATTCCAGCGACACCGTCTCAGTCGTTTGCGCCAGCAGAGCCCCCGCCACACCCGCCAAGGCGCAGGAGATCGTAAAGATCTTCTGCAACCGCAGCCGATACCCCGCCCCGATCGCCGGCATGCGCGTGACGTTCTCGCGGATGCCGCGCAGCGACAGGCCGAAGGGCGAATGCACGAGCCGTCGCGCCACCAGCACGCCGAGGAAGAGCACGACGAGCGCGTAGCCGTAGGCGGTGCGGCCCCACAGGTCGAACTGGAAGTAATCGAGGATCGGCCAGACATGGACGCCCTGCAGCCCGTCGGCGCCGCCGGTCAGCCAACTCATGGAGTTCGCCAGCTCAACGGTGAGAAGGCCCAGGCCGAGCGTGATCATGATCAGCGCCAGGTGCTGCACGCGCACGATCATGAAGCTCACGACATAGCCGACGAGACCGGCCACGACCGCGGCCGCGGCGAGGCCTGTCAGCGGTTCGCCCCAGCCCCAGGTGGTCAGCAGCCCGGCGGTGTAGGAGCCTATGCCGAAGAACATCGCGTGGCCGAGCGTGATGATGCCGGCATAGCCGAGGATCAGGTCGACGGAGACGGCGAAGAGCGCGGTGATGGCGATCTGGCTGGCGAGCGACAGGTAGGTTGGGAAGAGCCAGAAGGGGAGGAGCGTCGCCAGCCAGAAGGCGATCTCGAACGGACTCCAGCGGCTCTGGCGCTTCAACCAGACGAGCGGATCGGTGCGGGGGACGGTCGCGTCGGCCACGCTCTCAGCGCCTTCCGAACAGCCCGAGGGGGCGGAAGAAGAGGATGCCGACCATCACGAGGTAGATGAAGAATGCTCCGAGCTCCGGGAGAAAATATTTGCCTGCGACGTCCGAGATGCCGAGCAGCGCCGCCGCCGCGAACGAGCCGCCGATGGAGCCGAGCCCGCCGACCGCCACCACGATCAGCACATAGACGAGGTAGTGGAAGCCGAACGAGGGGTCGAGGCCGACGATCTCGACTGCGAGCGCACCGCCGAGGCCGGCCAGGCCGCTCCCAAGGGCAAAGGTGATGGCGAACACCTGGTCCACGTTGATGCCAAGTGCCTGGGCGACGCGTTGATTGTCCACGGCCGCCCGAACGGTCGCCCCGAAGCGCGTATATTCCAGTCCGAGAACCAGCAGGACCGTCGCGACGAGTGCGATGCCGATCAGGAATGTCCGGTAGGTGCCGAGACGAAGCCCCCACACCTGGATCGAGCCGCGCAGATAGGCGGGGACCTGGATGGGTTGCTGGACGGTGCCGAAGACGTAGGCGGCCGCGGCTGCCGCGACGAACACCAGCCCGATCGTGAAGAGCACCTGGTTCAGGTCGCCCGCCCGATAGAGCCGCCGGAACATGGTGCGCTCGAAGGCGATGGAGACGAGCGCGGCGGCGAAGAACGCCGCGACGATGGCGAGGAGGAAGGGCACGCCCATGTCGCGCGTCAGCGTCAGCGCCACGTAGCCGCCGAGCATGGCGAAAGCGCCGTGCGCAAGGTTGATGAAGTTCATCAGGCCGAGCGTCACCGACAGTCCCACCGAAAGCAGGAACAGAAGCATTCCGAAGGCAAAGCCGTCGAAAAGAACGCCGGCGATCTGCGTGATCACGGTCTGATGCTCGCCCCCGGGCCCGCTCCCGGAGCCATTTCTATTCTGAACGAATCAGAATGGCGACCCATCTTCCTGTCGAAGCGCGGCCCTGTCGGAGAGCCGGTCGCCGGTTTTGAGTGCGCAAGGCGCGGGATGACCGCGCCCTGCGTCACGACCCGCTTACTTGTGCGTCGGGTCTTTCACGTTCTCGATCTTGTCGATCTCGACGTTGACGAGCTCGCCGTCGACCTTCTTCACCTCGCGGATATAGACGGTCTGGACGATATCCCGCGTCTCCGGATCGATGGAGATCGGTCCGCGCGGGCTCTCCCAGGACATGCCCTTGGCGGCATCGACGAGAGCCTGGCCGTTGGTATCCCCGCCGGTCGCCTCCAGCGCCCCGTAGATGAGGTGCATGCCGTCATAGCCGCCGATCGAATAGATGTCGGGGTTGCGGTTGTAGGCCTTCTTGAACGCGGCCACGAACTCGTTGTTGAGCGGCGAGTCGCGGTGGGCATCGTAGTGGAAGGCGGTGACGATGCCGATGGCAAGGTCGCCCATGGCGACGAGGGCTTCGTCGCCGGTCAGCTCGCCCTGGCCGAGGATCTTCGTGTTCTGCGGAGTCAGGCCACGCTCGGCGAGCGCCTTGCCGATCGCCGGCGGCTGCGCGCCGCCCGGGACCCAGATATAGACGGCCTCGGGATTGGCGTCCTTCACGCGCTGCACATAGGCGGAGAAGTCCGGGTTGACGACAGGCGTGTTGTCGGAGCCGACGATCTTGCCGCCGGCCGACTGGAAGCCGCGCTCGAATGCGCTCTGCGCGTCATGGCCGGGGCCGTAGTCGGTGGCGATCGTGTAGACTTCGTGCACGCCCAGATGCTCCGGCACCCATGCGCCGAACGCCTCATTGATCTGCGGAGTCGTCACCGATGTGCGGACGATGAAGTCGGACTTCTCAGTGATCACCGACGTAGCAGCATTCATGACGACCATGAGCTTCCCGGCCTGCTGCGCGACGTCGGCGGCGGCAAGCGCGTTGGGGGTGAGCGCGAAGCCTGCCAGGATATCAACCCCGTCGCGTACGATCAGCTCTTGTGCCAGGCGCTTAGCCACGTCCGGAGCGATGCCGCCAACATCCTTCCTAATGATCTCGATCTTCTTCCCGGCGACTTCATCGCCGTGCATGGCAATGTAGGTGTTGATGCCATTCTCGAGCTGTATGCCAGGGTCAGCGAACTGCCCGGAGAAGGGCAGGATGAGCCCGATCTTGACGGTGTCCTGCGCCAGGGCCGAGGGCGCCAGAAGAAGCGCTGCGACACCTGTGAGCGCGGCCAGAATGCGCTGCATATTTATCCTCCCGATGTGTACATTTGCGACTTTGCGGCGACCATAGGTACAAAGCTCAGCTTCGTCAATTTCAGTCGGCAGCTAAAGCGCTTAGTTGACAGTTCAGGCTTGGCGGGTGCGTGTATTCGCATGGTTTTTCTTCACCGCGCCGATGAGGATTGTATACGGCCCGGCGTGCCGTTGAAAGGGCGGGCTATGCTGCCGGCCGCAGCGTTCGCTGTGCGAAAACTGCGCTAATCGACCACGGGGACGAGCAGGTGCGAGTCGTGTTCGCCGCCGGTGTGGATTGTGTGCCGTCCGTGGTTCCGCAGTTCTTCGTGGCGCGCATAGACGCTCGGCTTCGGATAGTCGTAGACATCGCAGCCCTGCACCACGACCCGCAGCGCCGCGCCGGCCTCGAACAGGGTGCCCGACGGCCAGATCTCGATCTCGACCGGCACGATTTCGCCCGGCGCAATCTTCAGCTCGCGGGCATGTCTCAACACCGGCTGGAACGGCGTCGAGGCTTCGGCATCCAACTCGCGGTGCGAGACGCGCAGCCAGCCGAGCGCCACCGGGCCGTCCTCGAACTGTGCGTAATAGGCGAAGGGCACGATCTCTCCCTTCGCGTCGAGCTTCTGGATGGCGATGAAAAGGTCCATGTCGTCGCCGGCGTCCGTGGACACGTAGAGCTTGAGCTTCATGTGGCCGATCAGCCGGGTGGCCTCCTCGAACACGTGATCGAAGACGGCGCGGTCAGGCGCATGCTGAGGCGTTGTCGCGTCATAGGTGACGGAGGAGGGGACGGGGGGCGCCTCACGCCCGAGCTTTCCCGTCGCGGCGTCGAGATAGAGCGGCTCGTAGCGCGTGCGCGCGATGGGCCATTCGGTTTCGGCGTGGAAATCGCCGACATAGTATTGGCGCCTGCACCTCCAGCCGCACCTTCGGCCAGCCGGCGATCCCGGTGTCGAGGCCCTTCAGGAAATGGTCGAAGAAGGCCTGCTGCCGCCGCACGCTCTCCGGCTCGTAGTAATAGGCCCACTTCTTGCGGCCGTGCACTTCGAGCCATTTCTGCTTCGAGCGGATGTGCTTGAACCCCTCCAGCGTGCCGCGCGTGTGGAGCGCCTGGTCGGTCCAGCTCGCCACGACATAGGCCGGCACGGTGATCCTGGAGAAGTCGGCGGTCTTGGAGCGCCATAAATCGTCGTAGAACGGGTGCTCCTCGGTTTCCCTGCGCAGGTCCTCGACGCGGTTGATGCCGTGCCCCCAGCGGGTCGGCAGGTAGGGCCAGAACGAGGTCTCCGGGATGCCGCCATGGCGGACGACTTCACGATAGGTGTCGGTCCAGCCCTCCCACGGATTGATGGCGGCGAGATGCGGCGGGTTGAGCTCGGCGACGCGCCATTGCGAGGAGGTGAGATAGGAGACGCCGGAAAGGCCGACCTTGCCCGTCGACCAGGGCTGCGTGCCGGCCCATTCGATGACGTCGTAGAAATCCTCCGCCTCTTCGGGCGAGAGGTAGGTCGCATCGCCTTCCGAATACCAGGTGCCGCGCGGGTCGACATTGATCAGCGCATAGCCGTTCTTCACCCAATAAACGGCGTCCGGCGCCTCGAAGGCGGTGTAGCCCGACAGATTCTCGTCGTCGACCTCGGCTTTGGGGAAGTTCACGCCGTAGCGGGTGTGGCCATGCTTGCCGTACGGCCCCCAGGCGATGATCGGCGGTGCGGGCGTCTCGTCGACGGGACGGAAGATGTCGGCGTAGATGCGCACGCCGTCGCGCAGCGCAATTGCGACGTCGCGCTCAACCAGCATGCCCTCCTCGACCGAGCGGCGATAAATCGGCGGGGCGCCGCCCCTGTCCTCGGGGCGCGCGAGCGGTGCGCAAAAGAGATAAGGAGGGTGGGATTTCTGCATCGGGGCTCCGGCTTACGCGCTTCGGCGCTGCCGGGATTGTGTACCGATCCACCTCCGTGATGAAAAGGGCCTCCGCATTCGTTGCCCCACCCTCGAAAGGATCACCCATGGAATACCGCACGCTCGGCCGCTCCAGCCTCCAGGTCTCAGCGCTTGGGATCGGCTGCAACAATTTCGGCGGCCGGCTCGACGCGGAGAAGTCGAAGAAGGTGATCGCCAAGGCGCTCGACATCGGCGTGACGCTTTTCGACACGGCCGACAGCTACCCGATGGGCAAGTTCGGCGTATCGGAGGAGATTATCGGCGGAGCGCTCGGCCCACGGCGCAAGGACGTCGTGATCGTCACGAAATTCGGCTATCCGGCGGAAGGGCGTAAGGTCGGCGGCTCGCGCGATTACCTGACCGCCGCGGTGGAAGAGAGCCTCAAGCGGCTGAAGACCGACTGGATCGACCTCTATCTCTACCACAAGCCCGATCCCAAGACGCCGTTGGAAGAAACCATCCGGGCGATGGACGACCTGATCGGCGCGGGCAAGGTGCGTCATATCGGATGCTCGAACTTCTCCGCCGCGCAGATCGAGGAGGCGATGCGTATTGCTGATGAGCACGGCACCGATCGCTTCATCTGCTCGCAGGAGGAATACAGCCTGCTCAACCGCGGCATCGAGAAGGAGGTGATCCCGGCGCTGAACGCGCACGACCTCGGACTGCTTCCCTTCTTCCCGCTGGCGAGCGGGCTCCTCACCGGCAAGCACCGCAAGGGCGAGCCGACGCCGGAAGGGACACGGCTCTCCGCGGGGCCGCTCGCCAACATGTTCAAGACCGAGCGCAACGTCGACATGGTGGAAGATCTTTTGGTCTTCGCCGAGGAGCACGGCCACCGCCTGGTTGATGTGGCCTTCGCCTGGCTGCTGGCGCAGAAGCCGGTGGCGAGCGTCATTGCCGGCGCCACATCGCCGGAGCAGCTGGAGGACAACCTGCGCGCCGCCGCCTGCCGCCTCAGCGCGGATGAGCTGGCGAAACTGGATCGGCTGACGTCATAGCCATCTCGCGCAGCTCCCGGCGGATCACCTTGCCGGTGGTGGTCATGGGCAGCGCCTCGATGAACTCCACCTCGCGCGGATATTCGTGCGCGGCCAGTCGCGTGCGCACGTGGTCCTTCAGCATTTCCGCCAGCGTCTCGCTCGGCTGGTAGCCGTCCTTCAGCACCACATACGCCTTGACGATCTCGGTGCGATCCGGGTCCGGCTTGCCGATGACACCCGCCGCCTGCACCGCTTCGTGCCCGATGAGGCAGTCTTCTACCTCGCCTGGGCCGATGCGGTAGCCGGCGGAGGTGATGATGTCGTCGTCGCGCCCGACGAACTGCAGCCAGCCGTCCTTGCTGCGCCGACCGAGATCGCCGGTCACCAGCCAGTCGCCGATGAATTTCTGCGCGGTGGCGTCCTCGTTCCGCCAATAGCGGAGGAAGCTGACCGGGTCCGGCCGCTTCACTGCGATCAGGCCGAGCTCGCCGGTCGGCATGACGTTGCCGTCGGCGTCGATCACCTCGACGCGATGGCCCGGCACCGGCCGCCCCATCCAGCCCGGGTGCGGCCGCATGATCGTCGAGCAGGAGGAGACGATCATGTTGCATTCCGTCTGGCCGTAGAACTCGTTGATGTTGACGCCGAACACGCGGCGACCCCAGTCGAGCAGCTCGGCGCCGAGCGTCTCGCCGCCGCTGGCGATGGAGCGCACATCGAGCCGCCAGCGCGTCTCGGCATCGGGCACCGCCTTCATCAGCTTCAGCGCGCTGGGCGGCAGGAACGCGTTGCGGACGCCATGCTGCTGCAGGAAGTCGAAAGCGGCCTCGCCCGAGAACTTCTGGAAGCGATGCGCCACCACCGTCACGCCGTGGTGCAGCGCCGGGAGGAGCACGTCGATCAACCCGCCGATCCACGCCCAGTCGGCCGGCGTCCAGATTTTGTCGCCCGGCTGCGGAAAGAAGTCGTGGCTCATCTCCACGCCGGGGAGATGGCCGAGCAGCGTGCGGTGCGCGAGCAGCGCTCCTTTCGGCGGGCCGGTCGTGCCGGAGGTGTAGATGACGAGCGCCGGGTCGTCGGCGTGCGTGTCGACCGGCACGAACTCGTCCGCCTGCCAGGCGAGTGCGGCACGGAGGTTGATCACGTCGCCGACCCCGCCGTCGGTGCACACGACGGTCTGAAGATCGGGCAGCGCATGCCTGATCTGGTTCAGCTTGTGCAGGCCCTCCACGTTGGTGAGGATGGCGCGCGCGCCGCAATCGGCGAGGCGGTACCGCAGAGCGTCCGGGCCGAAGAGCGTGAAGAGCGGCACGGCGATGGCGCCGAGCTTGTAGACGGCGATGTGGCCGAAGGCGGTCTCCGGCGATTGCGGCAGCAGGATCGCCACGCGGTCGCCCCGGCTGACCCCGTTGGTGCGCAGCAGGTTCGCCAGATGGTTGGAGAGGATCTTCAGCTCGCCGAAGCTGTAGGTGTTCGTGTCGCCGAACGAGTCGACATATTCGAGCGCGACACGGGTCGGGTCCGTCTCGCGCCCATTTGTCCGTGACATCGACGCCGATGTTGTAGCGCTCCGGAATCTCCCAGCGGAAGCGGGAGGAAATATCCTCGTAGCTCGAGCCTTTTGGAAGCAATTCGGTCCTTTCTCACCACGAATGCCGCCGGGCTCTGCCGAGCCGATGGGCACAGTTTGAGGGCGCTTCCTTGCGCGAGGCAGACTTCGCGCCACAAAGGTGCTGCGAAGCGCTTATACCCATTCTATACCAGAAGGGCGGAGCGATCTGCCCATCCGGCGAATGTGCGTTTACGCTCGACGATCAGCGCCGAATCTGCCAGCGGGAAGCTGCCGGGCGCTGGCGATCCTGGATGGCGCCGGCCGCTCAGGTCAACTCGGCCTCACCGCGTGGCTTTTCGTCCCCGCGATCTCGCCGGCCTGGAAGGGGAGGAGCATGGCGGACGTGAAGATGGAGCCTGGCTCGGCCGGTCGAACCGGCGGTTCCGGCCGGATGAAGACGGGACGACACTGACGGCCCCCGACACCATCGAGGCGGAACACGCGCCGGGCTGGCCGGGCATCGCGGGGCGTTGGACGTCGAGCGCCAAGAGCGGCATCGGCACGGCCATCGGCCGCGACAGCCTGGTCTGGTTCACGCTCAGCCACGGCATCCTCAACGAGATATACACGCCGCGCGTCGACCTCGCCGCCACCCGCGACTTCGGCCTCATCGTGACGGACGGCGAGAGCTTCTTTTCGGAGGAAAAGCGCCATACGCGGCACGAGGTGCGCATGGAGGCGGACGGCGTGCCCGCCTACCACCTCACCAACACCTGCGAGGACGGCCGCTATCGGATCGAGAAGACTGTCCTCACCGACCCGGCCGGCGACGTGGTGCTGCAGCGCATCCGCTTCGTGCCGCTGGTGGGGACGCTCGCCGACTATCGGCTTTATGCGCTGCTCGCGCCGCATCTCGGCAACCGGGGCTCCAACAACATCGGCTGGGTGGGCGACTTCAAAGGCACGCCGATGCTCTTCTGCTCGCGCCGGGGCTTGACTGGTACTGCGGCACTTGCCTGCTCGGCGCCCTGGCTCGCGCGGTCCGTGGGGTTCGTCGGGACGTCGGACGGCTGGCAGGATCTGTCGCAGCACAAGCGGATGCGGTGGCGTTACCGGCGGGCCGAGAACGGCAACGTCGCGCTGACCGGAGAGATCGATCTGCAGGCCTGCGGCGGCGAGTTCGTGCTGGCGCTTGGCTTCGGGCTGCGGCAGTCGGCGGCCGGTCTGAAGGCGCTCGCAAGCCTGAAGAATCCCTTCGAGACGATTGCCGCCAGATATGTTTCGGGC
Source organism: uncultured Alphaproteobacteria bacterium (assembly GCA_963801225.1). Classification (GTDB taxonomy): domain Bacteria; phylum Pseudomonadota; class Alphaproteobacteria; order Rhizobiales; family Afifellaceae; genus DASWJZ01. The sequence continues at coordinate 538,450 of CAWDED010000006.1, read as the reverse complement.
TGGCAGGACTGGCAGCAGGACCTGCTGCCGCTCGACCCGCCTGAGGCGAGCGCCGAGCGTAACACCTATCGCACGAGCACGATCGTTCTGAGGACGCACGAAGCCAAGAGCTTTCCAGGCGGAATCATCGCCAGCCTGTCGATCCCCTGGGGCTTTACCAAGGGGGACGACGACCTTGGCGGCTATCATCTCGCCTGGCCGCGCGATCTCGTCGAGTCGGCCGGCGGCCTGCTCGCAGCCGGCGCCGCCGGCACGGCCATGCGGGTGCTGCATTATCTGAGGGCGGTGCAGGAGCTGGACGGGCACTGGGTGCAGAACATGTGGCTCGACGGCGACCCCTACTGGAACGGCGTGCAGCTCGACGAGACGGCGCTGCCGATCGTGCTTCTCGACCTTGCCTGGCGAGAGGAGGCCCTGCCTGAAGGCGAGCTCCATCGCCTGTGGGACATGGGCCGGCGGGCGATCGAATACGTGGTGCGCAACGGGCCCGTCACGAGCCAGGATCGCTGGGAGGAGAACGGCGGCTATTCGCCCTTCACGCTTGCTGCCGAGATCGCCGCGTTGCTCGCCGCCGCCGATCTGGGGGACCACGCCGGGCACGCCGAGGCTGCGGCCTATCTGCGCGAGATGGCCGATATCTGGAACGACAGTCTCGAGCGCTGGACCTATGTGACCGGCACCGAACTGGCGCACCAATGCGGGGTGGACGGCTACTATGTGCGCATCGCCCCGGTCGAGGAAGCGGATGCCGACTCGCCGATGCATGGCTTCGTGCCGATCAAGAACAGACCCCCGGACCAGAGCAGCGGGCCTGCCTCGCTCATCGTCAGCCCGGACGCGCTTGCCTATGTCCGCTTCGGACTGCGTGCGGCTGACGATCCGCGCATCCTCAATACGGTGAAGGTGATCGACGCGCTGCTCAAGGTGGAGACGCCGCGCGGCACGTCCTGGCATCGCTATAACGGCGACGGCTATGGCGAACACGAGGACGGCCGGCCGTTCGACGGCACCGGCATCGGCCGCCCTTGGCCGCTGCTCACCGGCGAACGAGCGCATTACGAGCTTGCCGCCGGCAACCGCGCCGAAGCCGAGCGCCTGCTTGCTTCCATGGAGGCGTTTGCCAGCGACATCGGCCTCATCCCGGAGCAGATCTGGGACGCGCCGGACATCCCCGAACGGGAGCTCTTTTTCGGCCGTCCCGCCGGCTCGGCCATGCCGCTCGTCTGGGCGCATGCCGAGCACGTCAAGCTGCTTCGCTCGCTACGCGCCGGGCGTGTGTTCGACATGCCGCCGCAGACGGTGCGGCGCTACATCACCGACAAGGTGGTCTCGCCGCATTTCCTCTGGCGGTTCAATCAGAAGTGCCGGACCATGCCGCACGGCAAGACATTGCGCGTGGAGGCGTTTGCGCCGGCCCGTGTGCGCTGGAGCGTGGACGGCTGGGAGACCGCGCAGGACAGTGCGATGAACGATTCGACGCTCGGCGTTTACTTTGTTGACCTTCCCACGGACCACCTGCCGTCCGGAAGCAAGGTGGCCTTCACCTTCTTCTGGCCTGAAGCCGGGCACTGGGAGGGGACGAATTTTTCGGTCGTCGTAGAGTAGCGCCGGTGCGAACGGCAGGCCTAGATGCAGCGGCCGCCGTCGACCTCCATGCAGACGCCGGTGACCATGCTGGCCTCGTCGGAGCAGAGGAAGCAGGCGGCGTTGCCGAGGTCTTCCGGCGTGGAGAAGCGGCCGAGCGGGATGGTCGCGAGGAACTTGGCACGGATCTCCGGCGTGTCCTCGCCCATGAAGGTCTTCAGGAGCGGCGTCTCGCCTGCCACCGGGTTGAGCGCGTTGACGCGGATTTTTGCGGGCGCCAGCTCCACCGCCATGGAGTGCGTCGCGGTGATCATCCAGCCCTTCGAGGCGTTGTACCAGGTGAGGCGCGGGCGTGGGCTGACGCCGGCGGTCGACGCCATGTTGAGGATGACGCCGCCGCCCGCCGCCTTCATGCGCGGCACGGCATGGCGCGCGGTCAGATAGACCGACTTGGCGTTGACGGCGAAGAGGCGGTCGAATTCCGCCTCCGGAAGCTCCTCCAGCGGCTGCGGCAGGTGGCCGATGCCGGCATTGTTGACGAGGATGTCGATGCCGCCGAGCGTGCCGGCCGCTTGCTCCACCATGGCGGCGACGCTGGCATTATCCGAAACGTCGACCTGAGCGGCCGTCGCGGAAGCGCCAGGCTCTCCGCCATCGCCTTCGCGCCGTCGAGATTGATGTCGGCGATCAGGACACGCGCGCCCTCAGCGATGAATTTCTGGCGATGCCCGCGCCGAAGCCCGACGCCCCGCCGGTGACGATCGCCCTCTTTCCCTCAAGTCGCACGCTATCCTCCCTCAGCCGTGACGCGCCGCGACGGTCTTCAGCACCGAGAAGCCGTAGAGCGCCTCGAAGCCTTTCTCGCGGCCGTGGCCGGACCTGCCCATACCACCGAATGGCAGCTCCACGCCGCCGCCAGCGCCGTAATTGTTGATGAAGATCTGTCCCGCGCGAATGGATTTCGCCATGCGGAATTGCCGTCCGCCGTCGCGGGTCCACACGCCCGCCACCAGCCCGTAGGGCGTGCCGTTGGCGATAGCGACGGCCTCCTCCTCGTCGCGGAACGGGATGACCACCTGCACCGGGCCGAAAATCTCCTCCTGCGCCAGGACGTGGTCGCGATCGACGTCGGCGATGAGGGCAGGGGCGACGTAGTGGCCGCCCTCCGGCGCGTCGTCGGCGATGACGCCCTCCGCAACGATGCGCGGCCGGTTGGCGCGGCCCATGGCAAGGTAGCTGTCGACGCGCTCCTTCTGCCGCGCGGAGATGAGCGGCCCGACATCGAGATCGTCGAGCGCCGGCCCGACGCGAAGCGCGCGATAGGCGTCCGACAGCCGTTCGACCACCTCGTCGTGCACGTCCGCCTGCACCACCAGGCGCGACGAGGCGGAGCAGGTCTGGCCGGCGTTCTGGATGCCGGCCCTGAGCAGGAAGGGCAGCGCCTCGTCGAGATCGGCGTCGGCGAACACCACCTGCGGGGATTTCCCGCCAAGCTCCAGCGTCACCGGCACGGCATTCCGCGCCGCCGCTGCCTGCACCTGCGCGCCAACCTCCACCGAGCCGGTGAAGGAGAGATGGTTGATGTCCGGATGCCCGGCGAGCGCCGCGCCGGCCTCCTCCCCGAGGCCGGGGACGACATTGAGCGCGCCGTGCGGAAGCCCCGCCTCCTCCGCAATGCGGGCGAAGGCGAGCGCAGTGAGGCAGGCCTCCTCCGCCGGCTTCAGCACCGTGGCGTTGCCCATCGCAAGCGCCGCCCCGACGCTGCGGCCGAGAATCTGCATCGGATAGTTCCACGGGATGATGTGCCCGGTCACACCGTGCGGCTCGCGCAGGGTGAAGACGGTGTAGCCCTCGAGATAGGGGATGGTTGCCCCATGCACCTTGTCGGCGGCGCCGCCGTAGAACTCCATGTAGCGGGCGAGCGCCATCGCGTCGGCGCGCGCCTGCGCCAGCGGCTTGCCGACGTCGCGCGCTTCCAGCTCCGCCAGCATGTCGATGCGCTGGGTAACCAGCGCGCCGATGCGCGAGAGGATACGCCCGCGGTCGACGGCGGTCGCCCTGCCCCAGGCGTTGGACAGCGCCGCGCGCGCCGCCGCGACGGCGCGGTCCACGTCCTCCGCGCTGCCGCGCGCGATCTTGCCGAAGATCTCGCCGGTCGACGGGTCCTCGACTTCCAGCGTTTCGCCTGACGTCGGCTCCTGCCAAGCGCCGCCGATCAGAATCTGCTCGCTGTCGAAGGGGATCATTGCGCCACCATTGAATTCAGAGCCTCATCCGCCGCGCCGCGAGCGTCCGCTCCAGATTGGGCGTCGCCGCGAGCAGGGACTGCGTATAGGGATGCGTGGGATTGGCAAAGACCTCTTCGGTCTCGCCCTGCTCGACGATCCTGCCCTCCTGCATGATGAGCACGCGGTCGGTGATGGCGCGCACCACCGTCAGGTCGTGCGAGATGAAGAGGTAGGAGACATGGAAGCGGTCCGAGAGGTCGGCGAGCAGGTCGAGGATCTGCGCGCGGATCGAGACGTCGAGAGCCGACACGGCCTCGTCCAGCACGATGAGCGACGGGCGCGTGATGAGCGCCCGGGCGATCGCCAGCCGCTGGCGCTGGCCGCCGGAGAACTCGTGCGGATATTTGTCGGCGTCCGACGAACTGAGCCCGACGGCGACCAGCGCTTCTTCCACGCGCCGGCGCCGCTCCGCCGCGCCCGGCTTGGCGGTGTCGAGGTGGAACGGCTCGGCGACCAGCCGTGCCACCTTGTGGCGCGGATTGAAGCTGCCGTAGGGGTCCTGGAACACCGCCTGGATGTGGCGGCGAAGCGCCAGCCGCTCGCGCCCGCGGCTCGCCAGGAAGTCGGCGCCGTCGAGCATGACGCGGCCGGCGTCCGGCGTGTCGACCGCCAGGATCATCCGCGCCAGCGTCGATTTGCCCGAGCCGGACTCGCCGACCAGCCCGAGATTCTCGCCGCGGCGGATGGTGAGGCTCGCGTCGTCCACGGCGCGGAACGAACGGCGCGCGCCAAAGAGCCCGCGGCCGAGGGAGAACGCCCGCGCCATTCCCTTCACGTCGAGGATCGGCGTGTCGTGCCTTCGCCCGCGGCGAGCCGCCGGCGCCGCGAGACGTAGGTGGAGGCGGCGAGCAGCATCTTGGAATAGGGATGCTGCATGGTGCGGAAGAGCGTGCCCGTCTCGCCGCTCTCCACCACGACGCCGTCCTTCATGATGGCGATGTGGTCGGCCATCTCCGCCACGATGGCGAGGTCGTGGCTGATGAGGATCATGCTCATGCCGTCCTCCGCCACCAGCCGCCGCAGCAGCTCCAGGATGCGCGCCTGCGTGGTGACGTCGAGAGCGGTGGTCGGCTCGTCGGCGATGAGAAGCTTGGGCTTCAGTGCGATCGCCATGGCGATGACGACGCGCTGGCGCTGGCCGCCCGAAAGCTCGTGTGGATAGCGGGCGAGGGGGAAGCGCTCGGCCGGCAGCCCGACGCGGTCGAGCGTGTCGCGCGCCACGGCGTTGGCTTCCTCCAGCGAGACGCGGCGGTGGATGCGCACCGCCTCGGCGACCTGGTCGCCGATGGTCTTCACCGGATTGAGCGCGCTCATCGGCTCCTGGAACACCATGCCCATGACGCGGCCGCGCCGGTCGCACATCTCCGCTTCGGAGAGCGCGAGCAACTCCTCGCCGGCCAGCGTGATGCGGCCGCTCGCCACACCGTGCTGCGGCAGGAGCCGCATGATGGAGAGCGCCGTCATGGACTTGCCGGAGCCGGATTCGCCCACCAGGCCGAGGACCTTGCCTTCCGCCAGATCGAGCGAGACGCGGTCGAGGATGGGCGTCCGGCCGATCCTCACGCTCAGGTCTTCGATGGCGAGGAGGCTCATCCGCCCGCCCTCATGCGCCTGAGCCGCGGGTCGAGCAGGTCGCGCAGACCGTCGCCCAGGAGGTTGAGGCCGAGCACGGAGAGCACGATCGCCAGGCCCGGGAAGATCGCCAGATAAGGCGCGAGCGCGATCAGCGTCTGCGCGTCGGCCAGCATGCGGCCCCAGCTCGGCATGGGCGGCTGCGTGCCGAGCCCGACATAGGAGAGCGCCGCCTCCGCCAGGATGCCGAGCGAGAACTGGATGGTGGCCTGCACGATGAGCGTGTTGAGGACGTTCGGCAGGATGTGCTCGATGGAGATGAGCGCCGGGCCTTTCCCGGCAACGCGTGCGGCAAGCACGTAGTCGCGCGTCCACAGCGACAGCGCCGCGCCGCGCGTCAGCCGCGCGAAGACCGGGATATTAAAGATGCCGATGGCGATGATGGCGTTGATGGCGCCGGGCCCGAGCAGCGCCGTGATCATGACGGCGAGCAGCAGCGCCGGGAAGGCGAAGACGAGATCGTTGACGCGCATGATGACATCGTCGAGCCAGCCGCGGCGCGCGGCGGCAACAAGGCCGAGCGGCACGCCGAAGGCGATGCCGATGCCCACCGCGACCAGCGCCACGGCGATGGAGTTCCGCGCGCCCGCCATGATCATGGAGGCGACGTCGCGGCCGAAATGGTCGGTGCCGAGCCAATGCGCGGCGGAGGGCGGCTGCAGCTTCTTGGCGATCGCCATCGCGGTCGGATCGTAGGGCGTCCACACGAAGGAGAGGAGGGCGATGCCGAGGACGGTGAGCGTGATCAGCGCGCCGATGACGAAGCTGGCATGCAGCCGGCGGCGCGGCGCGGCAGCGCGTCCCGGGACGTCGGCGAGCGGCTCGATGCTCATGCCCCAAAACTCATGATGATCGCCTGCGCAAGCGCGGGTCGATCAGCGCATAGGTGAGGTCGACGGCGAAGGTGACGGTGACGACGGCGGCGACGAGCAGCAGCACCACGCTCTTAACGACGATCAGGTCGCGCTGCGCGATCGCCTGGAAGATCAGTCGCCCGAGGCCGGGCAGGAAGAAGACGTTCTCGATGATGATGGCGCCGGCGAGCAGGAAGGAGAATTGCAGGCCGATGATGGTCATCACCGGGATCAGCGCGTTTCTCAAAGCGTGGCGACGGATGGCCTGACCGCTGGTCAATCCCTTCGCCCGCGCCGTGCGCATAAAATCCTCGTGCAGCGTGTCGAGCAGCGAGGAGCGCATGACGCGCGCCAGGATCGAGGCCTGCGGCAGCGCCAGGGCGATGGCCGGCAGCGTCAGCGATTTGAGGCCGAGGAAGAAGCCCGCGTCCCATCCGGGAAAGCCGCCGGCGGAAAACCAGCGGAGCCCGATGGAGAAGACCAGCACCAGAAGCATCGCGAACCAGAAGTTCGGGATGGCGATGCCGAGCTGCGTGGCGCCCATGATCGCCACGTCCGTGGCGCTGTTGCGCTTTGCGGCAGCGATCATGCCGACCGGGAAGGCGATGACGATCGACAGCGTCAGCGCCATCAGCGCCAGCGGCACGCTGACCCACATGCCGGTCGACGATCAGCTCGCGGACCGGGACGCGATAGGTGTAGCTGAGGCCGAAATCGCCGGTGAAGAAGCCGAAGACCCAGGTGAAGTAGCGCTGCACCGCGGGGACATCGAGGCCGAGCTGATGGCGCAGCGCCGCCACCGTGTCGGGCTGGGCGTTGAGGCCCAGCATGTAGGCGGCCGGATCGCCCGGCAGCACCTCCATGACGACGAAGATCACGACGCTCGCGGCGATCAGGGTGGCGAGAAGCGAGCCGAAGCGCTGGGCGACGAACGATGCCATGGAGCCTTGTCGTCGGAGGGAAGGGAAGAGGGCCGGCCCGTTCAGGCCGGCCCTCCAGAAGCCGGTCAGTCCTCCCAATAGACGCCGGTGAGGTCGTTGGCCTGCACCGGCGAGTTCGCCCACAGGCCCTTCAGCTTGGCGTTCCACACGCCGAGCTTTGCGAGCTCGAACAGGAACACGTTGACCGCGTCCTCGGCGATCTGCCGCTGCGCGTCGCCGAGCAGCTTCTCGCGCTCGGCCGGATCGGTCGCCAGGTTGAGATCGTCCATGATCTTCTTGAAGGCGTCCGAGTGATAGTCGAAGTAGTAGTCGTCGCGGGCGTAGATGTTGATGTCCGCCGGCTCCGTGTGGGAGACGATGGTGAGGTCGTAGTCCTTGCCCTTGAACACCTCGGCGAGCCACTGCGCCCATTCCAGGTTGACGATGTTCGCCGTCACACCGACCGCCTTGAGTTGCTCGGCGATGATCTCGCCGCCGCGGCGTGCATAGGTGGGGGGCGGCAGCTTCAGCGTCACGGTGAAGCCGTCCGGATAACCGGCCTCGGCCAGCAGCGCCTTTGCCTTGGCGGGATCGTAGGGATACATGCCCGTGAGGTCGACATAGCCCGGATCGGCCGGTGAGAAATGCGATCCGATCGGGGTGCCGTAACCGAACATGGCGCCGTCGACGATGGCTTGCTTGTCGATGGCGTAGCTCATCGCCTGGCGGACCTTGAGGTCGTTGAACGGCTTCTTGCCGTTGTTCATGGCAAGGATCGTCTCGCCCTCAGTGGTGCCGATCTCCACGGTGAAGCGCGGGTCGGATTCGAACTGCGACACCGTCTCAGGCGCCGGGAAGTTGGGGAAGGCGTCGACATCGCCGGCCATCAGTGCCGCGAAGGCGGCCGTCGGGTCGGAGATGAACTTGAATGTCGCCTTGTCGAGCTTCACCGGGTCGCCCCAGTAGTTTTCGTATTTCGCCAGCTCGACATGGTCGCCCTTCACCCAGTCGACGAACTTGAACGGCCCGGTGCCGACCGGATGGGTGGCGTTGTCGGCGGCCGTCTCCGGCGCGACGATGACCGCGTCGCCCCAGCCCATGTTGAAGAGGAAGCTGCCGACCGGGTGCGAGAGCGACACCTTCACGGTCAGCGGATCGACCACATCGACGGAATCGATCGCCGCGAACAGGCCCTTCTGCGCGTTGGTGGAATCCTCGGCGCGGGCACGGTCGAGCGAGAACTTCACGTCGTCGGCGTCGAAGGTGGTGCCGTCGTGGAAGGTCACGCCGTCGTGCAGATGGAACGTGTAGGTGAGGCCGTCATCGGAGATGTCCCACGATTCCGCCAGCGCCGGCATGACGCCGCCGTCCGCGCCGATGCGGGTCAGGCCCTCGAAGACGTTGGCGTAGACCACCTCGTCGATCGCCGCGGCAGCACCGGCCGTCGGATCGAGATTGGGCGGCTCCAGCACCATGCCGACCATCACGTCGGTCCTGGCCGCCAGCGCGGCGCTCGGCGCCACGCCCGCCACAAGCGTCAGGGCAAGCGCCGCCGAGCCGAGCATGCGACCCAAGGCTGATTTTCTCATGACCCACTCCCTCTTTTGCCGGCCGCGCCAAGCGCGGCCATCACATATCCCCGTAGAGAAGACGATGCATGGCAAGACACATGATCTTCGCGGAGTCCACCATGTCGTCGATCGCCACATATTCGTCCGGCTGATGCGCCAGGTCCAGGATGCCCGGCCCGTAGGCTATGCAATCCTTCACCCGGCCGATGCGGTCGATGTGTTTCTGGTCGTAGGTGCCGGGCGAAACGACGTAGTCCGGGGCGCGCCCGAGCACTGCCTCGATGGCCGCGCCGACGGCGCGCACCACCGGCGCGCTGCGTTCCGTCATGGTGGGGATCACGTCCCACAGGTCACGCAGCTCATAGCGGAACTTGTCACGGCTTTCCGCCAGACCGTCGAGCAGCGCCCGCACTTCGCCCTTCACCGCGTCCACGTTCTCCTCGATGAGGAAGCGCCGGTCGATCACGATGCGGCAGGAATCGGCGACGCAGGCGGAGGGGAAGCCGGCGAAGCCCTCCTGCATCCCGCCATGCACGGAGTTGATGTTCATGGTCGACTGCCGCGCGCCGTCGGGCACGACCGGCATGTCGGTGCGCCGCCTGGCGAGCGCCGGATAGAGCTCCGTCTCGAAGGCGTTGAGCACGGCGCTCATGTGGCGGATGGCGCTGTCGCCGAGGAACGGCATGGAGCCGTGCGCGATGCGGCCCTTGGTTTCGATCTCCGCCCACCACACGCCCCGGTGGCCGAGGCAGATGCGGTCCTTGTTGAGCGGCTCGGGGATGATGACATGGTCGATGCGCGGCTTGGCCAGGATGCCTTTTTCGGCGAGATAGGCGACGCCGCCATAGCCGCCCGATTCCTCATCCGCCGTGCCGGATATCTCGATGGCGCCGGGATAATCGGGAAACAGCGCGATGAACGCTTCCGCCGCGACGATGGAAGCGGCGAGGCCGCCCTTCATGTCGCAGGCGCCGCGCCCGTAGATCCTGCCGTCCGCCACCGTCGCGGCAAACGGATCGAAGGTCCAGCCTGCGCCAGTATCCACCACGTCAATGTGAGAGTTGAAGTGCACGCACGGCCCGGGCACACGCCCCTCTCGCCTGAGCACGACGTTCCAGCGCGGGAACCGGTCGGTATCGCCGGGTGTGCCCTCGGCGCGCACGAAGGTCGCTTCGAAACCTTGCGGCGTCAGCCTTTGCGCGAGGTGCTCGCAGCACTCTCGATAGGCCTCGCCGGGCGGGTTGAGCGTAGGGATGCGGATGAGCTGCTGGGTGAGCGATACGAGATCGTCCCGATGGCTGTCGATTCTACGGCTGATAGCTTCCAGCACCGCTGCGTCCCGTTATGATGCGCCCGCGAGCCCTGATGGCCTCGCAATGTCGCGCAAGTTTAAAGGTTCGCGTCAAGCGCCGATAGGGAGAACCAATGGCCGCCGCCGCTATCGATCCGGAGCATGTCGTCATCACCGAAACCATCGACGGCAAGCCCGTCGATCTCATGTACGTGGAGACTTGGGACGGGCTCTACACGCCCATCGGGCTGCGCAAACCGGAAGGCGAGGGGCCGTTCCCCATCGTGCTTCTGGCGAGCGGCAATGGCGGCGAGGGCATGCGCTGGATACGCGAGGCGTTCCGGGACCGCGCCTATATCGTCGACCGGCTGGTGGAGGCGGGCTACGCCGCCGCCTGGCTCAGGTACCGCACCGAGGTGGAGCTCGGCTACAACAATGGCGGCAAGCTGGTGCGCGACGGGCGGCAGGGGCGCGAGATGTTCAACCGCTCGCCGCTCGAATACGAAGACGAGATCGCAATCATCGAGTACCTGAAGACGCTGCCTTTCGTGAAGCCCGACGGCGTCGGGCTGATCGGCCGGAGCCACGGCGGCGAGATGGCGCTGAAGATCGCCTCGGAATATCACGGCATCGCCGCGGCGGTCGCCAACGAGCCGGCGGCGCACGAGTTCCTGGTGCTGACGCCCGACGACACGGCCTTCGTCAACACCGAGACGCAGATGCGCAACATCGAAGACATGCAGATGGCGGAGGTGGAGAAGGTCCGCCGCCGCATCGACATGGATCAGGCGAGGGCCCGGATCGCGCCGATCGACACGCCGTTCCTCGTGCTGGGGCGGGACGAGGATCACCTGCAGGGCATCTTCCGCACCACCTACGAACTGCTCAAGGAAGCCGGCAAGGAGGTGGAGTGGGAATCCTACGACCACCCCATGCATGGATATGTGTTCCCCGAAAGGGGCGCGGATGGGCAGTACGAGGTGGACGACATCCAGCGCGAAGCGATCGCGCGGCTCATCTCGTTTCTCGACCGAAATTTGAAGGCCTGATCGGAGGGCGCACAAGGGCATTGGCGCGTGTCTCCGCGGCGCCCTGCCGACTGCACAAACGACCAAGGTCGCGCTGTGAGGCAACGCTGTCAACGCGTTGAAATATTACAATAAATTAATCCGCATAGCCGGCTAGCCTGCCAGATTTTCGTCGCAATCTGGTCACACGACGCCGGCGCTGCAAAGGAGGGGCTCAACGCCCTTACGAGGCGCCGGGCCGTCTTCCCAAGCCACTTCAGATCACCAGATCGTACGAGGATGGTACGGCTATGCCTTCACGATTTCTGCCGCCGGCGGCAGCTCTTGCTTTCGCCACATGCCTGATCGCCTCGGGCGCTTTCGCTCAGACCTCGGGCGACAGCCAGTCCGCAACGCAGTCCCAGCCAAGTGGCCTGTGGCTCATGACCGACTACCCGGAAGTGACCGAGCAGGTCGGCCATGAGGCGCGGGTTTCGCTCAGCCTGCGCAACAGCAACTTGCCGCCTGAGCGGGTGGAGCTCTCCGTCAACGGGCTTCCGGACGGATGGACATGGAAGATGCTCGGCGGCGGCAGCCAGATCACCGCGGCCATGGTGGGCCCCGACGAGACCCGCGACCTGACGCTCGTCGTCACCCCACCGAAGCAGGCGGAAGCCGGCAAGGTCAGCTTCCAGGTCGTCGGGCAGGCCGCCAACAACGAGCATCTGACGCTGCCGATGACCATGACGCTGTCGCCGCCGGAACCGGCGCAGCTGGTGCTGACGCCCGAGCTCCCTGCGCTGCGCGGCACGCCGACCTCCTCGTTCGACTTCCAGGTGGGCGTTAAGAACGACAGCCCGGACGACGCCACCGTCAACCTCATCGCCCAGGCGCCCGACGGCTTCATCGTCACCTTCAAGGAGCAGTACGGCTCGCAGGAGCTGACGAGCCTGCCCATCAAGGCCGGCGAGACGAAGCAGGTGAAGGTCTCCGTCCAGCCGCCGCGTGACGCCGCGGCGAACGACTATCCGGTCGTCTTCCAGGCCGCGACGCCGGACGCCTCGGCCCAGACGCAGCTTGTCATGCAGATCACCGGCCGCCCGGACCTGCAGCTTGCCGGCCCTGGCGGGCGCCTTTCGGGCAGGGCCATCGCCGGCAAGGCGACGACCTTCACCTTCGACGTCACCAACGCCGGCTCGGCGCCGGCCCGCGAAGTGCGCTTCTCCGCCAGCGCGCCGTCCGGCTGGAAGGTCACCTTCGACCCGGAGAGCGTGCCCGGCATCGAGCCGGACGGCAAGCAGCAGGTGAGGGCGGAGGTCACGCCGTCGGACAAGGCGATCACCGGCGACTACATGATCACCATCCGCGCCAACGGTCAGGGGACCTCCGACAACGTGCAGTTCCGCACCACCGTCGCGACCTCCACTGCATGGGGCGTTGCCGGTCTCGGCATCATCGGCGCCGCCGTGGTGGTGCTCGGCTTCTCGGTGGCCCGTTACGGCCGGCGATGAGCGCGCCCGTCATTGAGGCGCGCGGCCTCACCAAGCATTATGGCCGGGCGCGCGCCGTGGAAGGCCTCGACCTGACGGTCGAGGCGGGGGAGGTGTTCGGGCTGCTCGGGCCCAACGGCTCGGGCAAGACGACGACGATCCTCATGCTGATCGGCCTCACCGAGCCCACCTCGGGCAGCGTGCACGTGCTCGGGCACGACCCGCTGCGCGAGCCGCTGGCGGTGAAGAAGCGCGTCGGCTACCTGCCCGACGCCGTGGGCTTCTACGACCATCTCTCGGCGCGCGAGAACCTCGCCTATGCGGCGCGGCTCCTCGGGCTGGACTCCGGCGAGGCGACGGGCCGGATCGACGGCGCGCTGGAGCAGGTCCGCCTGTCGCATGTCGCCGACCGGCGCGTCGCCACTTATTCGCGTGGCATGCGGCAGCGCCTCGGCCTTGCCGACGTGCTGATCAAGAACGCCGAGCTCGCCATTCTCGACGAGCCGACCTCCGGCCTCGACCCGCAGTCGACGCAGGAGCTTCTGGACCTCATCCGCGAGATGGCGAAGGGCGGCATGACCATCGTGCTTTCCTCGCACCTGCTCGGCATGGTGCAGACGATCTGCGACCGCGTCGCGCTCTTTAACGAGGGGCGCGTCGGGCTGGTCGGCCGCGTCGCCGATCTGGCGAGCCAGGTGCTCGGCGGCTTCTACGTGGTGGAGATCGAGGCGAGCGGCGTGGATGTCCCCGCGACGCTTGCCGGCCTCGACGGCGTCACCAGCGTGGTGCCGATCGCCGGCGGGGCGTTCCGCGCCGACTGCACGCGCGACGTGCGTGCCGACATCGCGCGGCGCCTGGTCGAGGCGGGCGGCTCCTCTGAGCAGCATGAGCATGGACCGGTCGAGCCTCGACGAGGTCTACGTGCGTTACTTCGAGGAGATGGCCCATGCGGCGTGAAGGCTCGCCCTTTACCGGGCTCTCGACCATCGCCATGAAGGAGGCGGCCGATCATATGACCGGCGCGCGCATGCACCTCGTGATGCTGCTCGTGCTGCTCACGGCAATCGGCGCGGTCTACGGGGCCATCGGTCAGATCAAGGACACGATCGGGCAGGATCCGTTCCTGTTCCTGCAGGCTCTTCACCACGGCGCGCGACCCGCTGCCGTCCTTCGTGTCGTTCCTCGGCTTCCTGTTGCCGCTCGTCGCCATCGCGCTCGGCTTCGACGCCATCAACGGCGAGTACAACCGCCGCACCATGAGCCGCGTCCTGTCGCAGCCGATCTATCGCGACGCGCTGCTCACCGGAAAGTTCCTCGGCGGGCTGACGGTGCTCGGCATCTGCCTCCTCACCTTGTGGCTCCTGGTCACCGGGCTCGGCATTTTGACGCTGGGTCTGCCGCCCTCCGGCGAGGAGGTGCTGCGCGGCATCGCCTTCCTCCTGGCTTCGCTGGTCTATTCCGGCGTGTGGCTGGCGGTGGCGCTGGTCTTCTCCACCATGTTCCGCTCGCCGGCCACCTCGGCGCTGGCGGCGCTGACCCTGTGGCTGCTGTTCGCCGTGTTCTGGAGCATGCTGACGCCGCTCATCGCAGGGGCCATTGCGCCGGTCGATCCCTTCAACCCGATGACGGCGCTGCACAACGTCGAGGCAGCCCAGGCCATTTCGCGCATTTCGCCCAACACGCTTTACGGCGAGATTACGCTGGCGCTGCTCAACCCGGCCACGCGCTCGCTCGGCATCGTGTTCATGTCGCAGCTGCAAGGCGCGCTTGTCGGGGCGCCGCTTCCCTTCGGCCAGAGCGCCATCATCGTATGGCCGCAGCTTTCCGGCTTGATTGCCGCGATGGTCGTTCTTTTCACTGTCGCTTACGTGTCGTTCCAGCGGCAGGAGATAAGAGCGTAAAGCGGGCCAACCTTCCCATCACGTCCGCGCTATCGCATGCAAGACGGAGGCGCCGAGCTCGGCGCCTCCGTTTCTTTTCGAAGGGGCCGGGACGTCGCGCGCGTCGCGGCGCGCCTGAGCCGATCGCTAATTGAGCGTTGCTTTCCGATTCGTGTCATACTACCATACCAGACTGATAAACACCGAAATCTGGCTTCTCGGAACTGGGAGGAAAGCGATGAGACGCGTTCAACGCCTCGGATTTGCACTTTTTGCGGGGCTTGCCGCCCTTGCGTTGCCGCAGGCGGCATCGGCCGCTGAATATACCCTCAACGTCAACACGGCTCTCACCCAGGACGACCCGCTCTACAAGGGCCTGGAGAGCTTCAAGGCGAATGTCGAGAAGCGGACCGACGGCAATGTCGAGGTCCGCATCTTCCCCAGCTCCCAGCTCGGCAAGGACGAAGACGTGCTGGAGCAGGCGCGGGCGGGCGGCAACGTCGCCGTGGTCGTCGATGGCGGGCGCCTGGCTGTCTACGTGAAGGAGTTCGGCATTCTCGGCGCGCCGTTCCTGGCGCATGGCTTCGACGGCATCCGCAAGGTCGTCACCTCGGACGTCTTCGAGGGCTGGGTCGGCCAGCTTGCCGATCAAGGCCGGCCTGCAGGTCCTTTCGTTCAACTGGTGGCAGGGCGAGCGTCATCTGCTGACCAATAAGGAAGTGCGGACGCCGGCCGACCTGGAGGGCGTGCGCATGCGCACCCCCGGCGCGCCGGTCTGGATGGAGACGATCCGCGCCATGGGTGCGACGCCGACCCCGATGGGCTGGACTGAGGTCTACTCGGCGCTGCAGCAGCACGTGATCGACGGCGCCGAGGCGCAGGACCCGGCGACCTACGGCGCGCGCCTCTACGAGGTGATCGACCACATCACCAAGACCGGCCACATCAATCTCATCACCGGCATCGTGACGAGCGCGGCGTGGTTCAACGGCCTGCCCGAAGAGTATCAGAAAGTGCTGCGCGAAGAATCGCTCGCCGGCGGCGACGTGGCATCGCACGGAACGCAGGCCTCGCTCGACAATTACGAGAAGATGATGGCCGACAAGGGCGTGACCATCGACGAGATCGACGTGACGCCGTTCGTCGAGGCGACGGCCGGCGTTTATGATAAGCTCGGCTATACGGAGCTCCGCGAGCAGCTGAAGCCGATCCTCGAGAACTAGAGCATGATCCCGACGGTCGGGAACCGGTTTCCGGGCTAGATCATGCTGGTTCTGATGTTGCGAAGGGCCGGCCTTGCGGGGCCGGCTCGTTCGTGACGGGCGTGGGGAGGCTGATGTCGATATTTCGTGCGCGCCGAGGCTGCCATCGGCAAGCTTCTTCTGTGTGTCATCGTCGCCCTGGTCTTCGCGGCCGGCATCCTGCGCTGGTTCGACCGTCCCCTCATCTGGTCGGTCGATCTGGCGCAGCTCCTGTTCATCTGGGTGAGCTTCATCGGCGCCAACCAGGCGCTGAGGAAGCGCGTCCATATCGGCATGGACCTCCTGGTGCGGCCGTTTCCCATGCGCGTGCGCCAGCTGATCGAGATCGCCCTGGCGCTGCTGACGCTGGCCTTCCTGCTCTACATGGTGCTGCTCGGCTATCGGCTGACGACGCTCAACCTGGAGCGCGTCTATGGCGACAGCGGTATCAGCTACGCCTGGGTGACGAGCGCCGTGCCGATCGGCTGCCTGATGCTCGCCGTCACGCTCGCCGGCCATCTTTTCGGGCTCATCCGCAACTGGCGGGCGGAGCCCCGCCTGGTCTTCTCCGATTTGGGCCGCGGCGAGGTGGAGGACGTGTTGTGACGCTGCTCGCCGTCACCTTCTTCGTGTTGATGCTGCTCGGCCTGCCGATCGCTTTCGCCATCGGCATGGCCGGCTTCAGCTTCTTCCTCACCAACGGAACGATCCCCGTTTCCATCGGCGTGCAGCAGGTAGCGACTGCCTCGCAGAGCTTTCCGCTGCTGGCGGTGCCGTTCTTCGTGCTCGCCGGCCACATGATGAACCGCTCCGGCATCACCAGCCGTCTCATCGAGTGCTCCAACGTGCTGGTCTCGTGGATGGCCGGGGGGCTGGCGCAGGTCTGCATCGTGCTGTCCACCCTGATGGGCGGCGTGTCGGGCTCCGCCGTCGCCGACGCCGCCATGGAGGCGCGCATCCTGGGGCCGAGCCTCATCGCCAAAGGTTATTCGCGCGGCTTCACGTCGGCGGTCATTGCGGTCGGCTCGCTCATCACTGCGACCATCCCGCCGAGCCTCGGGCTTATCCTCTATGGCTTCGTCGGCAATGTCTCGATCGGCAGGCTGTTCCTGGCCGGCGTGATCCCCGGTCTGCTGATGATGACCTTCCTGATGACGACGGTCTGGCTCATCGCGCGGCGCCGCAACTATCGCCCGGAGAACCCGGGACGACCCAAAGCGGCCACCGTCATGCAGGCGGTCGCCAAGGCCAAGTGGGCGATCCTGTTTCCGCTGGCGCTGCTCTTCGCCATCCGCGGCGGGCTGTTCACGCCCTCGGAGGTCGGCGCTTTCGCCGTCGTCTATGCCGCGCTCGTCGGCGTGCTGGCGCATCGCGAGCTGACCTGGAGCGAGCTCAGCCGGGCGCTCGGCGAGGCGGTGGTCGATACCGGCATGATCATGCTGATCATCCTGTTCTCCGGCATGGTGGGCTACGCCATCATCTTCGAGCAGGCGCCGCAGACGATCGCCGCGGCCATGACCTCGCTCACGCACACGCCGATCCTGATCGTGGCGCTCATCCTGTTCTTCCTGTTCATCGCCGGGCTGTTCGTCGAAAGCACCGTGCTGGTGCTGCTGCTCACGCCGATCTTCCTGCCCATCGTGCGCCCGCTCGGCGTCGACCCGGTGCATTTCGGCATTCTCATGATGACCATCGTGACGCTCGGCTCCATGACCCCGCCGGTCGGCGTCTCCATGTACACGGTGTGCAGCCTGCTGAACTGCCCGGTGGAGGAGTACATCGTGGAGTCTCTGCCGCTGATCGCGGCGGTGCTGGTTCTCGTCACGATCCTGGCGCTCTTCCCGGGAATCGTGCTGTTCCTCCCGAATGCGCTGATGTGACCGCAAGGACCGAGGCGCGGATTGATGTGCCGCGCAGGGTCTGGCAATGCTGCCGACCGGAAATATTGGTGGGGCGGTGGCGCGATGACGTCGGTGATCGTTCGCAGGAAAGAGGGCAAGCGGCTCTCGTGCAATGCCGGCCCGCATGAGGTGGTGACCGACCGCAAGCCCGAGGACGGCGGCACCGATGCAGGCTGCACCTCGGGCGAACTGCTCCTCATGGCGATCGGCTCGTGCGCCACGGGCTCGGTGCGCACCTATCTCGAATTCCAAGAACGTGCCGTGCCCCGGCCTCTCCACCGAGGTGAGCTTCCAGCCCTCGGCAAGCGGCGGCGAGCGTGACGCCATCGCCATCGACATCCGCGTGCCGGAAAGCGTCGCCAGGAGCCACGGCGCGGCGATCGAGGCGATCCCCCTCGACGGCGGCGTGACTGGCCGCCTGGCGCTCGGCTCCGAGCTTATCATCCGCTGCCGCCCGCTTGCGGACGAGCCCTCGGGGCGCCCGCAATAGGCGGTACATAGAAAACGGCGCCCCGAGAGACTCGGGGCGCCGCTCCTTCGGCAAGCGCAATTATTGGATTTGTTCGAGCGCGTGCTTGAAGACCGGGGTCATGCCAGAGGCTCCGGCGAACACCTCCTCGACCAGCGCCTGCTGCTCGACGCCGGGCAACTGCACGATCGGCATGCCCTGGGCTCCCAGCTCTTCCACCACTGCGGGGTCGGTCAGCGTCTTGGTGATGGCTGCGCGCATCTCCTCGACGGCGGCGGGGTCCATGTCGGGCGGGCCGAAGAAGCCGCGGCTCAGAGCGAGAACCGACGTGATGGCATTGAGCTGCTGCTTCTTCTTGTCGTCCTTCAGATATTCGAACACGGTCGGCACGTCGGGCGCCACGTCCTGCCGTTCCTTGGTGGCGAAGACGAGGGGACGCACGTCGCCCGCCTCGATCGATGCCGCCGATCCGGGCCAGCCGGTCATCTGTCCGTCGGCATCGCCCTTGATGACGGCGAGCGCCGTGTCGGCCGCGCCTTCATAGCCGGTGACGAGCTTCAGGTCGTAGCCGAGCGCGTCGGCAAGCACGACCATGGTGTAGAAGTCTTCGTCGGTGCCCTGCGAGGCATAGACAAACGGCCGGCCGAGATTGCGAACGTCGTCGACCGTCTGAATCTCGGATTTACCCCCGACCACGATGAGCCGCGGATCGGAGGCGACGCGCCCGAGATAGGTCATCTTGAGCGCGTCAAACTGCACGCCCGGGCTCTCGGCGATCTGCGCGATGAGCAAGGTCGGGACGTTGGTGAAGGCGATCGTCATGCCGTCGGGCGCCGACTTCCACAGGTTGTTGGTGCCCTTCAGGCCGCCGCCGCCCTGCTGGTTCTCCACCCGCACGCTGTTGGCGCCGAGATTGGCCGCGATCTTAGGAGCCAGCGCCTGCGCGTAGCGCGACATCATGCCGGCCGGCGAGTTCGGCACGATCAGCGTCACGTCCTTCCCGTCATAGACGGGGCCCGCCATCGCGGCGGCCGATAGGCCGATCGAGACGGTGCAGGCTGCAAGAGAGCCCGCTATCGCTTTCCATTTCAGATACATCACTTCCTCCACTTTGCTGCTTTGTTTGTTGTGGGCGAAATGCCCTCGCGCTTTCGTCCTCCTTCGACCTCACCAGAGCCCGAACCCGAGATCGAAGATGCCCTGTCGCATGTCGATCCGGAGCCAGACGTGGAAGAGCGCGTAGACTAACGCGGTGAACACGAAGGCGTAGAGAACGCCTCGAACCAATGGGAAATGGCCGCTCAAGACGAAGTAGCCGGCCGTGAACAGGAAGATCGCGGGGAGGGGGCCGACCACCAGGAACGTGCCGAGCAGCAGGACCACTATGCCCAATGCCGCCAGCTCCCGCATGAAGGACCGGCCGCCCGCTTCGTCCTCGCCCGGCTCGCCATCCTCGGCATCGCCGCTTTTCTTCGCTGCCGCCTCGTCGTCGCCCGTCGATTTACGCGCGATCACCTCCAGCAGGTCGATCTGCAGGTCCTTCTCCGAGCGGAAGTTCTGCAGCACCAGCTGCGCGCAGATCAGGAGGACGCCGAGCGCCGCGATGGGGATGGGCACCAGCCGCGCCCGCGGCCCGTATTGCGATGCCGCCACGATCGTCGCGATGAACACCAGCAGCACGATGCCGGCGACGAGGTTCTCCTGCATGCGCCGGCTCATGACGGTCCTCCGCCATGCGCGTGGGCGATCTTCGAGAGCTCCTTGTCGCGCTTCCAGTTCCGATAGAACGGCCAGGCCGTGGTCGCCAGGATGGCGATCAACATGATCAGCGCGATCGGGCGCTTGAAGATGAACCACTCGCCGTAGAGCGAGATGGAGATGTGAAGATTGCGTTCGATCATCACCGCCAGCACCATGCCGATCACGAAGGTGGCGCGCGAATAGTGGTACTTGTCCATCAGGTAGCCGACCACGCCGAAGAACACGGCGATGATCACGTCCGAAACCTGGTGGCGGTCGGCGAAGGCTCCGACCAGGCAGACGGACAGCACCAGCGGCACGATGAGGTTCGGGTCGAGGCTCGGGACGCGGGCGAGGAACGGCGCGATGGCAAGCCCGACGATGGCGGTGAGGATGCTGGCGATCGCGACGATCCACACCAGCGTGAAGACGAGGTCGAGGTGGTCCGTCATCATCTGCGGACCCGGCACGATGCCGAGCCCGATGAAGGCGATGAGCAGGATCGCCATGCCCTCGCCGCCGGGAATGCCAAGCGCCAGCGTCGGCAGCAGGCCGCCGCCCTCGTTGGCGCCGAGCGTCGCGTCGGGCGCGATCACGCCCTCCACGTTGCCCTTGCCGAACGTCTCGGGATGCTTCGAGGTCCTGAGCGCCTGCGCATAGGCCGCGATGCCGCCCACGCTGGCGCCGATCCCCGGCAACACGCCGATCCACAGGCCGAGCAGGCTGGAGCGCACGACCAGGCCCCAATGCTCGAACGTGTCCAAGACGCCGGTCCACACCGAGCTGGTCTGCTTGCTGACGTCGCGCTTCACCAGGGCGTCGCCCTTCACGATCAGCTTCATCATCTCCGCGATGGCGAACAGCCCGATCATGGCTCCGGGAAACGAGATGCCGTCGAACAGGTAGACGCTGCCGAAAGTGAAGCGCGGCGTGGCGGTGACGAGGTCCATGCCGATGAAGGCGGTCAGCAGCCCGAGAGCGGCGGCGGCGAGCCCCTTGAGGAGCGAGCCTTCGCTGAAGGTGGCGATGACCGTCAGGCCCCACAGCGCCAGCATCAGGAATTCCGCCGGCCCGAGCGCCAGCATCACAGGCCGCGCGATTGGGACGGAAACCGCCAGGAACACGGCGCCGATCACGCCGCCGAGCAGCGCTGCCATGGCGGAGGCGCCGAGCGCGCGGCTCGCCTCGCCGCGCTGCGTCATGGGATAGCCGTCGAAGATGAGCGCCACGCTCTTAGCGGCGCCCGGCACGCGGAAGAGGATCGAGGTGACCGAGCTTCCCCAGATGGTGGCGATATGCGCGCCGATCAGCAGCGACATGGCCGGAGCGAACTCCATGCCCCAGGTGAAGGGCAACAGCAGCGCCATGGCGACGATGCCGCCCAGCCCCGGCAGGATGCCCACGATGATGCCGTAGCCGATCCCGATGACGGTGAAGAGGATGGACTCCGGGCGTCCCAGCGCGACGAATCCCTGCAGCGCGGCATCAAGCATCGACGCGGCTCCCGCGGCAACCGCGCGCAGCGACGCGTTTGACGACCGGGATCATCATTAGGGGATCCGGCCGAGCAGGGTGACGACGTCCGTCTTGTTGTGGAGCATCTGCTCCGGGAAGATGATCTCGATGGCGTCGACGGGGCAGGTGGACTCGCACAGACCGCAGTACCAGCATTCGTCGGGGTAGGCGATGACCGGCAGCGTCTGCTTGTTGTCCTCTTCCTTGTAGATGATGTCGCCCGGGCATATCCAATCGCAGAGATTGCAGCGGATGCACTTCTCTTCGTCGATCTTCACCGGGTTGTGGAGGCCGGGCTTAGGCGGTGGCAGCATTTCTAAGCCTCGCATTGGCGGCAGAGGTCGAGCGGCGTGAGAAGGCGGCGGCCAGCGGCTGACTGGCGTCGAGCGGCGTGACCTGCGGCTGTCCGTCCGGCCCCTTCTCGACCACCACGAACTTGCGCCAGTTCTCGTTGTCGGCTTCCGGATAGTCGAGCCGCCGATGCGCGGAGCGGGTGCGCGTCTCGTGCCGGGCGATGGCGGCGGTCGCCATGATCTCGGTGTTGAGCCGGATGCTGCGCGTCTCCTGGATGCGCATCAGGCCATGCAGGTCGTCGGCGGCCAGCCGGCTTTCCTTGGCGGCCAGCGAGACCAGCGTGTCGAGCGCCATTCTCAGGCCCTTGTCGGTTCGCCGCACGCCGACATAGTCGGTGACGGTCTGGCGCACTTCGCTCTCGAAGCTCTTCCAGGGGATGCCGTCGTCGCGGTTGAGCCCGGCCTGCGCGTCGGCGCGGATCAGCTCGGCGGCGTCCCAGTCGATGTCGGGGAGGGCGCCGTTGGTGCCCCGCATGCGGACGACCGCTCCCTCGCCGGCGATATGCCCGAGCACCGCTGCGCCGGCGATGCCGCCTGAGACGGTGGCACAGTCTCCCGCGGAGAAAAGCCCCTCGATGGACGTCTCGCCGCTCGTGTCGACCGCAAGCCCGCTGCCGCGGAAATAGACGCCGCTCCTGCGGATGGAGAGCTCGGAGATGGAGATCTCGATCACGTCCTCGCGGAAGCTCAGCCCTTTCTGGCGGTAGAAGGCGGGCAGCGTATAGCGGTCGATCTGGAGCGTCTCCTCCATGTGGTCGAGCTCTTCCGCCGGCAGGTGGCGGACATCGACGTAGATCGGCCCGTTACCGAGCAGATACTCGTTGACCACGGCGTCGGCGAGCACGGCGCGGCGGGCGTTCTCGCCCTTCTTGTCGTAGCGGAACATGAACCGCTCGCCGGACTTGTTGAGGAAGTAGGCGCCCATGCTGACCAGCGCGTTGAGCCCCTGCGCGGAGAAGCCCTTGGGCGTCAGCGTCGCCTCCACGAACTCCATGTTGGCGAGCGCCGCTCCGGCGCGGTAGCCCATCGCCTGGGCGTCGCCGGTATTGTAGGGGAAGTGCCAGCTGTCGAAGGAGAGGCCCGAAGCGTTCTGCGAGATGCGGTTCACGTCGCCGGCGGTGAGCGCCACGGCCTTGGCGCGGATGGCGAACCACTCGCCGGTGCGGAAGTTGAACGCGAGCGCGCCGTAGGCCCGGTTGTCCTTCACCAGCAGCTGCACGGCCATGGTGCGCATCATCAACGTCGCCTTGCCCGAGCGCACATGCTTGCCGATGCGGCGCTTGAAATCGGTGCCGTCGAAATTGATGTGGTAGGCGCCGGGAAGGCCGAACGAGGGATGGCGGGAATACTCGCCGGTGCGGGGGTCTTTGAAGTCCACCCCCAGACCTTCGATCTTGCGCAGGATGCGCGGCATCTCATGGATGACGCGTCCGGCGACCTCCATGTCGACGATGCCGTCGGTCAGGTCGGGCAGGTGCTTGAGAAGGAATTCCGGCGTGTCCCATTCGGGGCCACTCTCCATCACCGTCAGGTAATGGTCGACGCCGCAGCCGACGCTGCCGCAATTGTCGAGGACGCGGCCTTTCTCGCACACCGTGACCTTGAGCCCGGCCTCCAGCGCGGGGATCGCCGCCATCGATCCGGCAACGCCCCCACCGATGACGAGCAGGTCAGTGTCGATCGTTTGCCAGCCAGGCCTCATATTGCTTCCTCCTTGGGTAGTCGGAATCGGCACGTCCGACGACCCGTCGATCCGAGGAAAGCGAGGCTCACGGATCGTTCGGTGATGATCCGGCTGCGACGGGGATTGGGAGGCTCCCGGATATCGCAGCCTTCGGGGTCTTCTTCTGTCCTCGCCCCTTCAAGCTAATATTGTGTGACCGTAATATCGTTCTGTCAATGATCCGCTCTGCGACGATTTTTCGGGCGCCGCCCTCGGCAGCCTCTGCCGGCAGCCGTCTGGTAGAGATTGTCCAGGCTTTTCGTTGCGTGGCGATGATGGGGGATGCGCGCTGCGTCGACGGCCGAAACGCGCGGCTGCGCCCCTCGCCGCGCCCCGGCCAGGTCAGCCGTGCCCCGCGCCCCGCCGGGGCGGCATTGCCGCGTGCGACGTGTCGCGCCGAATGAGCCCCGTACGTGCGAAAAGCTTCACCGTGGCCGGTGAAGCTTCACGCATGTGCGTCGGCTCGTGGTTTCTCAGTTGGCCCGAAAGAGGATTTCGACCAAGCCTGCGTTCTCGTCCTTGAGTTCTTGAATCAGGCCACCGGTGTCCGGCCGGGGAACAGGTGGCTCTTGCCGTTGCCGCTGGCCAGCTCGCGCAGACGGCTGAGGCCGTTTGCCGGGCGCTCCAGCCCGGCGTAGACCTCGTCCGCCGCGAGTTTGACCAGCATCGCCGCGTCGGGGTTGATCGCGTTCAGGTCCGAGGCAAGATAGACGAGCTCGATATAGATCGTTTCCGCGTCCGGGAAGGCCGGATAGCGGCTTTCCCCTTTGGCCGTATGCGCTGACATGATCACCTCCCTAGGAACGGGCGCGGCAACAGCGCACCACTTCCCGTGACTCGCGCGTGACAGCGCGGGAGGCAATTTCCGGCCGGAGGCGGTCAGCCCTGTCTAGCCGTTCAACGTGACGTGGGCCCCGTTCCGCTTCGTCTGCGACAGCGTGCGGGCAAGGTCGACCACCGCTCGCGCCAGCACGGGGCTGTCGATCTTGGCATAAAGCTTCAACAGCTCCATCGCGCCGGGCTTTTGCAGCACAACGGTTGAAGGAGCCGCGTCGTCGTCGGCCAGGTCGTCGAAGAAATACGTCACGGGAACGCTTAGCACCCGGCCGATCTCCTTCAGCCGCCCGGCGCCGATTCGGTTCGTTCCGTTTTCGTATTTCTGGATCTGCTGGAAGGACACGCCGACGGCCGCGCCGATCTTCTCCTGGCTGAGACCGAGCTCTTTGCGCCGCAGGCGCAAGCGGAAGCCCACTTCTCGATCGGTCGCGGTCGCCCGTTTACTCTGCCGCCCTTCGGCCCGCGCCTCACTCATTGCCGTTTTCCTTCGCCAATTCGCTCACTGGTAGAAACCGCAATTGAGCACGAATTCTACTCCGAGTTGATACGGACGGTGTAGTGCTTCCGCTCTTGTGGGTAACTGTTACAAAGGCGAATGCCTGGGGCATGAACCGAAGATTGAGGGGTGGCATTTGACAACCGGGAAGTCTAATCTGCTACCAGGGGTCAGCGGGTCAATGCGATGAGTGGGGAGCGGCGCGAGGCCGGCAGTTGTATTCTGTGCCTTTCGGGACAGCCGCGGCTGCAGGGGCCTGGCGGTGAAGCGCTTCCGCTGCCCGCGAAATCCTATCTGCTTGCCGCATTTTTGGCGCTGGCGGGCCCGGAGCACGTGGCTACCCGCGTGCGGCTCGCCGAATTTCTGTGGCCGGACGCGGACGTGGACAAGTCGCATGCCAATCTGCGTCAGCTGCTTGCGCGAATCAGGGCACAGGAGCGGCGATTTGGGTTCCAGCTCTTCGAATCCGACGCGGCCGTCGTGCGCCTCTCGCCGCGCAACGCAACAATCGATCTGCTGGAGATCGAGGGGCTCTTGAAGGCCCCCTCTGCGGACGCCGCTGCGCGCCTTTGCCGTGCCTATGCCGGTGACCTGCTCGAGGGGTCGGAGCGGGAGCTCGATACCGGCGGCGAGTGGATCGCCGCGCACCGCGCCCGTTTGCGTGAGGCGGTCGCCGAGCTGCTGAGCCGTTTTCTGGAAAGCGGCAGGGACGCGGATGATGCCGCTCTGATCGAGGCCGCCCAGCGCCTGCTCGACATCGATATCTATCAGGAGCCCGGCTACCGTGCGCTGATGCGCGTCTATGCGCGCAATGGCCAGCCGTTCCAGGTCAGGCGGATCTTCGAGCAGTGCCAGGACCGCCTCAAGGCCGACCTCGACGTCGCCCCGACCCCGGAGACGCAGGCGCTGTTCCAGCAGCTCGTTTCCGGAACGCGCCCCGTGGCGTCTTCCGACGTGCCGCCCGACGGCTCAAGAAGCGGAGACGTGTCGGCCACGCGGCGGATAGTCGTGCCGTCCGGCGTGCCGCGTTTGTCGATTCTCATGCCCTCCGATAGTGAGGGCAAGGCCGACAAGCGCAGCCTCATCGCATGGCTGCTTCATGATGTGACGATCGGGCTCTGCTGCTTCCGCAGCGTCTCGGTGGTCGCGCCCTACACCTCGTGGAGCCTCGACGCCGACAACACGGAGCAGGCGGTCGAAAGATTCGGCATCGACTATTTCGTGCTGACGGATCTCGTCCGCGAGGGGCAGGAGGGCTTCCTCTACGTGAAGCTTGTCAATGCCCGCACACGGCTGATCCAATGGGCCGAGCGCTTCGCCTTCGGGCCACAGAAGCTTGCGATGTGCTATCGCGACCTGTCTCTGCGCATCGCCGTTTCTCTCGCAGACGCCGTCGAGCGGATCGAGCTTGATCGCCTGCAGGCCGGGCAGGACGCCACTGCTTACCGCTGGTACCTTTCGGGACAGCGCGATCTGCGCGATCTCAACCTGCCGAGCATCAGGAAGGCCCGTCGCGCGTTCCGGCACGCGCAGGCGAGCTGTCCGGACTTCGCTCCCGGCTATAGCGGCCTGGCGCGGACTTTCCAGCTCGAATATCTGCTGCTGGCGCGCGGCGACCGTGACCCGCTGACGGAGAGCATTGCGCTGGCGGAGCGGGCCGTCGCCATCGATCCGGACGACTTGCGCGGCTATCACGAGCTTGGCGCATCCAGCCTCTATGCGCGGTCGTTCGAGCAGAGCATCGAGTGCTTCACCGAGGCGGAACGGCGCAGCCCGCAACACGCCGATCTGCTTGCCGACTTCGGCGACGCGCTCACCCATTACGGCGAGCCGGAATTGGGACTGAAAAAGCTCGACGAGGCGATCGCGCTCAATCCACAAACGCCCGACCACTACCACTGGTACGCGGCGGGCATGAATTATCAGATGGAGCGTTACGAAGAGGCGATCGCAACGGTGGCGAAGATGCGGGACGAAACCTGCGCGTTGCGGCTGCTGGCGGCATCCAACGCCCATCTCGGGCGTCGGCGCGAGGCGCGGCGGTGCGTGCGCAAGGCCATGGAGACCTATCCGGATTTCACCATCGAGCGCTGGCTCGCAGTGGTGCCGAACAAAAGACCGGAGGATACGCAGCGCTATGCGGACGGGCTCCGCATGGCTGGATTTCAATGAAGCCACAGAGGGGGCATTGATATGGCAAAATTTCTGGTGATCGGTGTGCAGGGGGAGGCGGGGCTCTGGCTCGTCGACTGCGGCGCGGGGACAGTCGAGCAGATCGAGGCCGGGAGCCTCGGCGGAACCGGAGCGGCCGACGGCGATCTCATCTCCAACACGAGCGAGGCTCGCAGCCGAGGCTTCACCGTCGTGCGCGGCATAGACCTGGCGGTGGCGACCGACAGTCGCAGCGAAGCCGTTGCGCAGGCGCGCTTCACCGGTGGCGGGAGCGGCGGCTAGACGTTCGTCGCGCGCGAGCCAAGGCTCGACGGCGAAGAGAACAGCTTCGCCGCGCAGCGCACCGAGCCGAGCTTCCGCGCGAACGCGTTGAAGTCGCAGAGAGCGCTCACGCGGTAGCCGAGCGCCGTCCACAGCGCGGCATTGTGGCGTTCGCAGACGGCAAGCGAGCGCCATGCTCCGTGTGCGTAGGTCGGGAGGAGAACGGTCCTTGTGCCGTCCTCCTCCCGGAAGCGTAGCGCGTTGTTCTGCGTCGCGAAATACCAGCGGCGCACGGGCGCCTTCGTGACGCTGGCCCCGTCCATCGCCGCCAGCACCTGCTCGGCGCCGGCGACGCCATCGAACTCGCGCGCCAGGGAGGCGCGCGACCAGGTAAGCAGTCCCGCATCCTCCGCGTAGATTAACGGCAGCGGGTTGCGGATCACCTCGAACGCGCCGCTTCCCTCCAGCCGCGCGGCGGCCTCGTCGAGCCGGTCGGCCAGGACCTCCGGGGCCGCGTCGAGGCGCGGATCTTCGGCCAGCCGCGCCGCCAGCCGCATGTCTCCGACCAGGAGCCGCTCA
This sequence comes from uncultured Alphaproteobacteria bacterium, assembly GCA_963801225.1. Classification (GTDB taxonomy): domain Bacteria; phylum Pseudomonadota; class Alphaproteobacteria; order Rhizobiales; family Afifellaceae; genus DASWJZ01. Next base: position 510,646 of record CAWDED010000006.1, on the reverse strand, counting down.
CGGCCGTCTCGCGCTCACCCGGCGGGCGACACGAACATGTCGAGGTGGAAGACGGGCTGCATCCGCCCCGTCCCGGCAAAGCGCTCCTCGACCCAGGGCTTGCCGTCCGATCCGATCAGACGAATGCTGCGCGCAGGAGCGGCCTCTGCCGTCCCCGCAAAATGAACAGCGCGCCCGCCGGCGAGCGCCGCAAGGCCGTCTCTCGACGCCGATGCGTCCTCACCGGCGAGGACGAAGCCGTCGCCGATCAGCAGGTTGCCGGCCTCGAAGGCGAAGTCGGCCGTTTGGCAGGCGATGCCGGCCGACGCGGCGATTGCCGACACAGCCTCCGCGTCGGCCGATCGCCTCGGGCTTGCCGGGGTGAGCAGCACGAGCTCCCCTGTCACGCCGTCGCGCGCCGCCAGGCACGCGTCCTGACCCCAGACGGAAAAGTCGAGTGTGTCGTCGAGCGGGACAAGCGTCAGCGGCCCGGCGCGATCCTCCACCCATGCGGCGACACGATCGCGGCAGCGCCGGTGGCACCCGATCAGCAGATGCGTTTCCGATGGCAGCGCGGCGATCAGGCTTCGAAAGCCGGCCGTGAAGGCACGTCCGTCCGGCCCTTCATGTGCGGCGCTGGTCGGAATGGTCATGAGCGCGAAATCCGGCGCCCGCGCCTCGGACAACAGCGTGGTGGACCGACAGGTTGCGCTGGTCTGTTCGGCACTGACGTCGGTGGCGCTGTCAATCATGGTTTGGAACGCTGTCCGCGGAATGGACCGCTACGGATTGGTGACCCCGACAGGATTCGAACCGCGTAACTCTCAGATGAGGAATCAACCGATTCCATCCCTAACACATTGATAAGTCTCAAAAAAATGAGAATGCGAGGCGTGTAAGGACCCCTGTAAATTTCACTGATTCGGGAGTGGGATGGCCTCCCCGACAGGATTCGAACCTGTGACCTACGGTTTAGGAAACCGTCGCTCTATCCTACTGAGCTACGGGGAGATTCCGATCGCCATGGTCCTTGCCGGCATCTTCATTTGGAAGAAAAAATACAAAACGCACCCTCGCATCAAGCGAATAAGTCCGCCGTCGAGGGGGGTGACCCGCGCGGGCGCAGCTCCAAAGATGCCTTCAATGAAGAGGCGTGATCAACAAAGAGCGGCCGTCCCTCGCCTGACGGGGCGATGCGACTCCGAGAAGCACGGCGACAGGCGGCTGTGGCTCCCCGCGCTCTGCCAAGATGGCTATTCAGTACGGCGGAGGCTGCCCGCGCAAGAGACCATGGGCGTGCAGACGCTTGCGAATGCAAGAGACGGCCTGCGCGACAACATTCGCCGCGCCGCTATCCTTGCGGAAGTCGGCGATCGTCTTGTGGTCGGGCGCAAGCCGTCCGAGCGCTTAGCGCCCGGAGCAGACCGCTCTGCCGCCGCGATGGTCGCCTGGACATCGGCGTAGCCGATGCGATGGCTACGGCGATGCGACCAGCTCCTCAAAGCCAGCGACAACGTCGAACAGTTCCTCGTCGATGCCACTTTGGCGCAAACGGTGGAATGTCCCGTTGAGGTCCTTCAACAGCTCGTCGATGTTCCTGTCGGCACGCTGCATGGCGGCGAGGCGGCTTGCGTTTTCGCTTGCGAGAGATTCGGCGCAGGCTTGGAAGAGCGAGACGAAAAGATACTCGCGAATGAGGGCTCGCAAGGTCGCGACACCATCACCCACCAATCTCGGGCAGTGGCTTCGCCGGCCAGGGAAGCTCCGCCAGCTTGCGACGCCAGTCTTCGTCCAGCGGCAGCAGTTTGCGACTGGCAGGCGCATAGCCCGCGTCGGATGTCGGGCGGTTATAGAAGAGGTGCAGTTCGGTGGCTTCACTCCGGCTCTCGCGGCTCTCGATCTCGACCAGTATCCGCCCCACCAGCGGGGCGATGGCGGCAACGGAGACAGGCACCGCAAAGAGCCTCGTTGGGGGCACAGGCGCATCCGCCAGGCGGGCGTGGACGCGCTCCCCGACCGCCCACACGTGCTTTTTGCCGGAGAGGGGCGCGAGGCTCTTGATGGCGTATTCGGCGACCACCTCATTGAACTGGCCAACCAGTCCCTGATCGGAGCCGAAGATGATGGCACTGATGCCGCGTGCCTCGTCCTCGCCTGTCCGACCGATCGCCAACGCTGCCGGTTCGCTTTCACGGAGGCAAAGGCTCAAGCCCAGTTCCACTGTCCGGTAGTAGTCGGCCAGAGACCGCACCGATTTCTCGTATTGTCCGATGCTCGACGCAGCCAGGGCTTTCATCGTGCGGACGACGGATTGGAGATCACCTGCGCTGCCGATCTTTCGGCGCAGATTTGCGGCAGTGTCGGTCATGATTTCTCCGGCGCCTTTGCCTTCGCCTCGGGTCGAGTCTCCGGTATTGGGCTCGGTTCAGTCTTGCCCTCGGCTTTCGCCGGGCGTCTCGGCTGACCCTCGTTTCCCTTTGGCGTGTCCGCCGTTGAGTTGGGTTTGGGGAGGAACCCCTGCAGGGCGCGCCTGGCAATTTCGATGATGGCCTCGCGGTCCTCATCGCTCAATTTGCTCGCGGTAGTCAGCCGCTCGACCATTTCGGCTGGAATTGTCGCCGCAGCATCCTGCACCGCCTGCTCGGCTTCAGTCATCCGGTCGATCGGCACCGGGTCGAAGAGTTGCGCGGTCAACGCCAGCAGCATCGTGATCTGCGCAGGCACTGGCACAGGCGCCAGCTCCGATTGCTTCAGGCAGGCGCGGATTCGCCGTCCATGGTCGATGATCTTTCGCGTGGCTTCGTCGACCCGGGCGCCAAACCGGGCAAAGGTCTCAAGTTCCTCGAACTGCGCGTAGGCGAGCTTGAGGTCGCCCGCCACTGCGCGGTAAGCGGCGCGTTGCGCCTTTCCACCGACGCGCGAGACAGACCTGCCGACGTCGACCGCGGGCAGCACACCCAGATCGAACAGCGAAGGCGACAAGTAGATCTGCCCATCGGTGATCGAGATGAGGTTCGTCGGAATGTAGGCGGAAATATTCTGGGCTTCGGTCTCGATGATCGGCAGGGCGGTCAGCGAGCCGCCCCCGCGCTCCTCGCTGAGATGCGTCGCGCGTTCCAGCAGGCGCGAATGGATATAGAAGATGTCGCCAGGGAAAGCTTCGCGGCCAGGTGGCCGGCGGAGCAGAAGCGAAAGCTCGCGATAGGCGCGCGCGTGGTGCGTGAGATCGTCATAGACAATGAGCACGTCGCGACCCGCTTCCATGAAGTGCTCAGCCATACTGGTCGCGGCGTAAGGAGCGATGTAGGTGAGGCCGGGCGGATCGTTGCCTTCCGTCACGACAACCACAGTGTATTCGAGGGCCCCCTTATCGCGCAGAGTCGCGACGGTCTTCGCCACCGCGGAGGCGCGCTGGCCGATGGCGCAATAGACGCACACGACATCCTGGCCGCGTTGGTTGAGGATGGCGTCGATCGCAATGGCGGTCTTGCCGGTTTGCCTGTCGCCCAGAATCAATTCCCGCTGGCCACGCCCGATCGGAATAAGCGCGTCGACGACTTTCAGGCCGGTCTGCAGGGGCACCGTGACCGGTCCGCGGTCCATGATGGCCGGAGCGGGACGCTCGATGGGAAGGCGCTCGCTGGTGGCGATTGCCCCGTTGCCATCGAGCGGCCGGCCGAGCGGGTCGATGACGCGCCCCAGCAAGCCGTCGCCGACGGCCACGTCCATGACCCGGCCCGTGCGCTCGACCTCGTCCCCGGCATGCAGATGCCAATATTCGCCGAGCAGCACGACGCCGATTTCGTCCTCGTCGACGTTGAACGCGATGCCGAAGACGTCGCCGGGGAACCGCAAGAGTTCCTCGGAGCCTGCGTGGAGAAGGCCGGCGACCTTGGCGATGCCTATGGAAACATTGGTGATGGTGCCGACCTCGCGCGGGGTCAGTTCCGGCGTGAAGGCTGCGCGCACCTCGCTGATCCCCGCGAAAGCGCGGTCGAAGACGTGCTGCAGGCCTTCAGGCGTCGCGTTCACCGGTTCGCCTCTTCCGGTTGCGGGTTGGTCTCCAGCGCTGGCTTTGAACTGGCGTCAGGCCGGGTTTTCGTTTCAGGCGCCGGGTTGGCTTGAGGCTCCTTCTTGGGCCCTGGCCTTACTTCGCCATTGGCTGCCGACTCGACCTTGGCGTCGGTTTTGTCCTTCTCCTTAAGAAGGTCGGTGACGCTCTGTTCCAAGGATGCGAGGTACTCGGCGATGCTCCAGGCTACCTTTTGGCCGTTCGCACTAAGCTCGATGCCGCTGATGACGTTCGGCGCGATCTCAAACCGCAGATGGATGTCGGCCGAAAAGGTCTCGTTGACAGCATTCTGTATGGCCGCACGCTGATCCGCGGGCAGCTCAAACGCGCTCCGTATCAGTGCCGGCGAGCCTGACTCCTTCAGGGCATCCCCAAGGCTCGCCTTCGCGGCGCCGTCCATCTGCCTCAGGCGGCGGGTGAACACCTCGCCGATACGTTCCTCGAGGCTCGTCGTGGCGAGATCCGTCAGCGCCTTTCGCGCAATGGCGAACACCTCCTGCTGCGCACGCTGGCGAAGGGCCTCGTTGAGGCTCTGGGCATCGCTCTGCAGCGCCTCTTGGCGCTTCGCGCTCAGCGCGTCGGCCGCCTCTCGCGCTTCGTCGAAGAGCCGCTGACGTTCGGTGCTGGCCTCTTCCCTGGCCTTGCTGAGGAGGGCGGCACGCGCTTGGTCGAAGGCTTCGTTCTTGGCCTGGAAGGTATCGCGCTCGGCTTTGGCCTCGGCCTTCTTCTTGTCAGCATCGGCAAGCTCCGCAGCGACTTGGCTTTCCCGCGCGTCGATAGCGCCAAGGATCGGCTTGTAGAGAAAGCGCTTCAGCAACCAGACGAGAACGAGGAAGTTCAGCGCCTGCGCACCGACGGTGAACCAGTCGATGAGCATGAGCTACGTTCCCGCCGCCTGGGCGATGACGTGGTTCCAGAACGGGTTGGCGAAGATCAGGATCATCGAGACCACGAAGCAATAGATTGCTGTGAATTCGATCATCGCCAGGCCGACAAAAAGAGTCCGCGTGATCGTGGCGGATGCGTCGGGCTGCTGCGCCAGGAAGTCAGCGCGGTAGCAACCGCCCGTCCCTCCGCCAGCGCAGGCCCCATCGTCCCAAAGCCCGTCGTTATGCCGGCGATGACGATGGAGGCCACCGCGATCAAGGTCATGCTGTCCATGGTGTTTCCTTCATCGGTTTCGGATATTCAGGCGCCGGTCGATGCCTCAGGCTGGCCCTTGGGTCCGCGCGTGGCGGCCGCGATGTAGACGGCGGCCAGGATGCTGAAGATGTAGGCCTGCACCATGCCGGTGAGCAGGCCGAGCGCTGTCATCACGATCGGAAAGATGAAGGGCGTGATGGTAAGCAGGATGCCGACGATCATCGCCCCGCTCATCATGTTGCCGAACAGGCGGACGGCGAGAGCCAGTGTGCGGGAGAGCTCGCTGATGATGTTGAACGGAAGCATGATGAAAGTCGGCTCAATATAGGATTTCAGGTAACCGCGCAGTCCTTGCTCCTCGATGCCGAAGAGCGGCACCGCCACCAGCACGGAAAGCGCCAGCGCCGCAGTGGTCGAGAGCGAGGCGGTCGGTGGCTCGTAGCCTGGGATGATCGTGCAGAAGGCGGCCGAGGCCACGAACAGGAACAGCGTACCCAAGAAGCCGAGATACTTTTCGGGGTGACGCAGGCCGACGTCCGCAATCTGCTTCTCGATTCCGGTGACGACGATCTCCAAGAGATTCTGCCAGCGGGAGCGATCCAGACCGTTAGACAGCTTGCGTGTAATCAAGGTCGAGCCGACAACGAGCACGAACATCAGCCCCCACGTGAAGACGATCGTGCCGTTGAGCTTGAGAAACCCGTGCTGCCAGAAGATCATCTGATCCGGGCTAAGGCGCATGGCTGGCCTCCTGAACCTGGCGAGTTTGCTTTTCTTCCACCGATCGGGTCAGCCGCGTTACGACCAGTTGGGCCATCACAAATCCGATGAGGCAAGCGGGAAGGCGCCGCCAGTCACCGCTCGAGACAAGGTAGAATCCGACGAGGACGATGCCTGAACGAAGCACCACGCTGGCGACGAACCAGAGCGCCGGTCGCTCGGACGAAACACCCTTGCGAACCGTCCACCACAGACCTCCGAAGAAGATCGCGCCGAGAATTCCCCCCGCCACCCATGCCAGGGCCAAGGATAGCGCTTCATTCATCGGTCTGCTCCTGAATCATCGGTATGCTGCTGATCCTCGTGCATAGCCCGGTCCTGACCGGCGACCCAGCGCCATGCGTTCCAGCAGCCGATCGCAAGCCCCGCCGCCAGGAGAGCCAGCGTCCAGGAGAAAGAGTGCTGGCCCGTGTGCCGGCTATCCAACCAGCGCCCAAGCGCCGCGCCAACCACGGTCGGAACGACCACCGACCAGCCGATGAGACCCATCATGCCGAGGCCGAACCATACGCCCTGTGAACGGTCACGCCGTGCCCTGAGCTTGCGCGCCGCCTTCGCGCCCACCTGTTCAGCGAAGGTGACCTTGGCCTTCGGGGTGCCGACCGGGTCGTCATTCATGCTGAAAGCCCGCCAGGCGGCGCATGAATCCGGATTCCAGCTTCGCCATCGCCGAGCGCACACTCTGCTCCTGCTCGTCGAGAGTCAGAAACTCCCGCTCGACCAGATCGCGCAACTGGCCGAGGTCGGTCCCGGCCACCGCGCGCCGGACGGAGATATTCACGCTCGGACCCGTCTTGACGAGCACACCCTCATCGACCGCCAGATAGGTCTCACCTTCCTCTTCCGTCTCGTAAATCAGGATTCCTGGCGTAAGCGCCGCGACGCAGTCGAGGCGCCGCGGCAGAAGTCCAAAGGAGCCCGTGCGCGTTTCTGCAACGATGCGCGAGACGCCGGTTTTCTCGGCGAAGACCTGGAACGGCAACAGCACCCTAAGATCCATGGGCATCAGCGGTAACCTTGACCTTCGTCTGACTCTCTCGCGCAGGCTGATCGGATTTCGCCTTCGCCTCGTCTATCGTGCCGATCATGTAGAGCGCGCTCTCCGGGTAGTCCTTGAACTCATCGCGGAGGATCCGCTCGCATCCATCTAAAGCATCCTTGAGGCTGACGAGCCTTCCCTTCAGGCCGGTGAACTGCTCGGTCGTGAAAAATGGCTGGGTGAGAAAGCGCTCAAGGCGGCGGGCGCGGGCGACGACTTTCCGGTCCTCCGGCGAAAGCTGCTCGAGGCCGAGCATGGCGATGATGTCCTTGAGCTCTTCGTACTGCGCCAGCGTGCGTCGGATCTCCTGCGCGAGAGTGTAGTGCTGCGCGCCGACGATGCCAGGGGTTGCCATCTTGGAGCTGGATTGGAGCGGGTCGATCGCAGGATAGAGGCCCTCGCTCGCCTTCTTGCGCGAGAGCACGATCGACGCCGAAAGGTGGGAGAATGTGTGCACCGCCGCGGGATCGGTGAAATCGTCGGCCGGCACATACACCGCCTGGATCGATGTGATGGCGCCGGTGTCGGTGTTGGCGATGCGCTCCTCCAATCCCGAGAGCTCGGTACCCATCGTGGGCTGATAGCCGAGACGCGACGGCATCTGACCCATCAGGCCGGAGACTTCCGACCCGGCCTGGATGAACCGGAAGATGTTGTCGACGAGGAGCAGCACGTCGCGATGCTCGTCGTCGCGGAAATACTCCGCCATCGTGAGCGCCGCGTGGCCGACGCGAAAGCGGGCGCCCGGCGGCTCGTTCATTTGCCCGAAGATCATCACCATGTTCGGCAGAACGCCGGCGTCGGTCATGTCGCGGTAGAGCTCTTCGCCCTCGCGACAGCGTTCGCCGATGCCGCAGAAGATGCTCACGCCCTGCTGATGCCCGATCATGTTGTGAATCATCTCGGTAAGCAGCACCGTCTTGCCCACGCCGGCACCGCCGAAGAGACCCGCTTTGCCGCCGCGCTCCAGCGGCGCGAGCACATCGATGAACTTGATGCCAGTTTCAAAGACCTCTGAAGTCGTGGATCGGCGCGCGAGCGGCGGTGGGGCCCGATGCACCGAACGCCACTGCACATCCTGCAAAGCCGCCCCGTGATCGATCGTATTGCCAAACACATCGAACATGCGGGAGAGGATGCCCTTGCCCACCGGCGCCTCCAATGGCCCACCCGTGTCCTCCACGGCCATGCCGCGTGCGAGTCCTTCGGTCGGCGTCAGTGCAATCCCGCGCACGCGGTGCGCATCGATCTGCGCCAAGTACTTCGATGACGATCTGCCTCTTCGCTCCGCTGCGCAGAATCGTATAGATGGGGGGCAGACGCTCTGCGAACCTCGCGTCCACGACGCTGCCGCGGATCGAAACGATCTCGCCGATATTCGATTTTTGCGCGCTGGTATCCATATTCGCTTTGCCGTTCCAAGCGTCAGTTGACGCTGCTGGCGGCGGCTTCCTTCGCCACCTGTCGATGGATATCGATCTTCGCGCCGCCAGCCTTCATGTATGCTCCAGCCTCGCTGCGAACGATCGCAGCAGCCTCTTCGAGGCGACCGATGCCGGCCGCATGACCGGTTGCCGAGGCGAAACGCTCCTTCCGCAGCTATTGTCGTCGAGTGGGGCATTGAGCCGTCTCGAATTCGGCGCGGAGCCTCTCGCAATCGGTCAAACGGACGCCGAGTCAGCTACCTTTTTGCCGGCGCTTCATTGATCCGGCGCAATTGGCCGATGCCGGGCGCCGGATCGCCTCGCTTAGAGGTTATTGCGCCATAAGGCTCCTTCGTAGGAAGGCATCGCCAGCGCGGGGGCCAGCGGAGGGATTGCGCTGCCCACTCGGGAGACCGCAACGCTCAAGGAGGTGAGAGCCTTTGATCGGCGCGTTCCTTCCGCAGCTCATATTTCTGTCCGCCGGGTCCAAGCGGCAACAATTGCATAGCGGATTCGGGCGCCGCCGACGTCAGAGACGATAATCCGAGCAACGCGAGGCGTATGAGCAAAATTGAACACTCGGGTCCAATCGGCATGAGGTTCTGAATTTATGCCGAATCCTTTTGAGCCCAACGTTGATGCACCGCCCAATCTTCGGCCCGGCCCGGCCTGAATGAAGCGCTGAAGACCCTGTCGACCGACGATGTTCTTATCGTTTGGAAGTTCGACCGGTGGGGGCGCTCCCTGCACATCAGGCAGAGTTTTTGATACTCTTGGTGCGCAGGGAATCGAAACGGCTGGCGCGAGCTCTCCTGATTCTTGCGAATTTTGGCAGAGAAAGCGAGCCGGAACCGGTGTTGGCGAAAATCAGCCAAGAGACGCTGGCGGAGATGATCGGCACGACGCGATCGCGCGTCAGCCATTTCATGAACAAATTTCGACGATTGGGCCTGATTGATTACAACGGCCACATTGAGGTTCACCGGTCCCTGCTGAACATGGTTCTGCATGAAAGGCCGGAGGTCAAAGGTCGGGGGGAGTAGCCCCGTCGATTCGAAAGGCGGTCAATTTGATACAAACTCGCCTTCGCAAATAGGCGCGTGGTGATCGCCATGTCCAAGGATCAACGAGATGCCGCGCGGCATAATCGGTTGCTCGGCGCGTTGGAGCCTGCCAGTCTCAAGCGGATCGTTCCCCATCTTGAACCGGTCAAGTTCAAGCTTGGGGTCGTCGTCTGCGAGGCGGGCGGGCTTCTCAGACACGCCTATTTCCCGGAGGGCGCCGTGCTCTCGCTGCTGACCGTTCTGGAGAACGGATCGGCCATTGAAACCGCAAACATAGGGCGCGAGGGAGCCTTCGGCCTGTTCGCGGCCATGTACAGCCGCGTCTCGTTCAATCGCTGTCTTGTGCAATTGGAGGGCGGCATGTCGCGCTGTCCGATCGAAGTGTTGCAATCGGAATTCAAGCGCAGCGAGCACGTACGCGATCTTTTCGTCAGCTATTCGGAAACGCTGCTGTCACAGGTTCAGCAGACCGTCGCCTGCAACGCCTTGCACACGACGGAAGAAAGAATGTGCCGGTGGCTTCTGATGATGCATGATCGTGCCGAAGGAGAAGCTCTGCCGTATACGCATGAATTCTTGTCGCACATGCTGGGCGCCAATCGAAAATCAGTGACGCTGGCGGCACAGACGCTCCAGGCGGCCGGTCTTATCAGGTATCGTCGCGGGCGGATTCAAGTTCTCGATCGTCCCGGCCTCGAAAAGGCATCGTGCGAGTGCTACGCCATCGTCAAGAAGCGCTTCGATGCCTTCCTGACGCCGCCGGCAACGGCTGTTCAAGGCGATTCCAAAGGACGACGCAATCATTGAGCAGCGATTGCGTCACGGGCGCCGCGCAGGCCGAAACCCGGTTGCCATCCCCGACCATCGTCGATGACATGCTTTTCGGGATCGTGCTCTAATGCAGGAGCGCCGTGGGCCGCCGTCGCGAAGGCCGCGTATCGGCTGGGTCAGCGCGTTTCGCTGAATTCTGAGTCTGCATATCGGCGCCAGGCCCCTGTTCCGCTCGGATTTGCAATGCTTTCGCCATCTGAACGAGATGCGATTGCAAAGCAGGATCAGGAACCTCGCACGCCAATTGCATGCACTCCGACGCCAAGCGCAGGCATTCCAAGTCGTGCTTTCGAGATTGTTCAGACTCGGACATCGCGCGCCTCTTGAATCGCCATCACAAGGATCGCACGGCACCGCGTATCCTGTCGGTGGTCTACGCCACAAAAAAGGGAGAAAAATATGGCTCGCGCCTACCCAAGCACCGGTCTTTGGGATTTGAGAATGCGCCCTTTGGGAAGCGGCGACCTTGATTCAAACTATCGTCGTGATGTCGGCAATTGGCCCATCGGCGACGGCCCCGAACCGAGTGTCACCAGTTCAGGATTCCGCAATGGCGCCTCCCCAAATGCGACTGAGCCAGAGCTTGCAGTATGATCGGTTTCTCTACGCTGGACGCGTTGATGGCGCGCTTCACCGATGTGCCATCCCTTATTTCGCGCGGGCCGAAGTCGTCTCGCGCCTTCTCGCCTTTCTTCCGCAGGGGGGCGCGGCCGGACGGATCGGCCTGGATGACACTTCAGCTCAACCTGGCCCGATGACCTTCGGAATCCCGGTCGATGTGATCATCGCGGTCGCGTTGGCTATACTGTTTGCATATCTTCGCGTTCCGGCAGGCGGAAGCTAGCGCATTATCTTTTCAGTCTGCCTGAACCAGACGGATTCGAAGAAAGCAGCACCATGCCACACGCATCAGCTCATCCGGGAGACCCTCACTACGTCACGCGCACCGGTTGGTTGCGCGCTGCAGTTCTTGGGGCGAACGATGGAATCGTGTCCGTCTCGTCTTTGATCGTCGGCGTCGCCGCGGCCGATCCGAATCCAAGCACGGTCTTGATCGCGGGGATTGCCGGCCTCTCGGCAGGTGCAATGTCGATGGCGGCAGGGGAGTACGTTTCCGTCTCTTCGCAATCCGACACCGAACGGGCGGACGTCGCGCGAGAGACTAAAGCGTTACGGGAGCTGCCGGACGCCGAACTTGCCGAGCTCGCGGCCATCTATCGAGAGAGGGGCCTAAGTGAGGAGACCGCCTTCGCGGTGGCGAAAGAACTCACCGCACACGACGCGCTTGGAGCGCATGTTCGTGACGAACTTGGGCTTTCAGAAGTACACGCAGCCAACCCGCTTCAGGCCGCATTGACATCGGGCTTGACGTTCAGCATCGCCGCGGCGATCCCGCTGTTGGCCGCATTCGCGGCTCCTGCGGGGCTGATTATTCCGGTGGTCCTTGTTGTCACGGCTATCATCTTGGCCGTTCTAGGCGCGTTGGGTGCAATCGCCGGCGCGGCGCCCGTTTTGCGCGCAACGCTGCGTGTCGTGGTCTGGGGCCTTTTCGCAATGGCTGTCACCGCAGGCGTGGGCTGGCTCTTCGGTGTCAGCGTCTGAGCGCGAGGCACGCAATTTGTTGCAGCCAGCACTTAAGTCCATGATGGCGCCAGGCGGAACCGCTTTTCGGCCGGCACCGGGTCCGGCGGGACGGGCCAATTCGACGTAGCGTGCCTTGAAAGCCACGCCGCCGCGCGAAATGATACGTCCCGGGCGCCAATCGCCGCCCCGTTAACCGCTTGCCAAAGGTGGGGGCGGTGGGATGGGCGCCGTGCGGGAGGCGGTGCTGACCCATTCGAGCATGCCAGTCTGCGGCGCCGGCGCCGCGCTTGTCGTCGTTGCCGTGTTGCTCGGCGGCGTTGCGCATGCGGCCGGGGCGGCAGCGTGCCTCGACGGCGCGGAAGAAGACGTCCGCGAGGCGGAGGTGGTGGACGCGCGCGCGCTGCGGCTTGCGGACGGCCGCATGCTGCGCATCGCCGGGATCGAGCCCTTCGATCTCTACCGGCCCGAGCTGGAGGAAGCGGAGCCTCGGCTCCGTCGCCGCCTCTCAGAGCTGACGGGCGCGGGTCCGCTTGCGGTGAAGCTCGTTTCGGGCGCGCCGGACCGCTACGGCCGCCTTCCGGCGCTCATTGAGGCAGGCGGCGCGCTGCTGCAGGAAAGGCTCGCCGGCGAAGGGATGGCCATCGCCTTCGCCAGCGGCGATCCGCTGCCCTGCTTCGGACGCATCCTGGCGGCCGAAGCCACGGCGCGGCGCGCCGGCCGCGGCTTCTGGGCGGGCCAGACGCTGCCGCACGCCACACCTGCGGCGCTTCAGCAACAGATCGGCCATTTTGTAATTTTCGAGGGGGAGGTGATTTCGATCGGAAATCGCAGCCAGCGCACCTATTTGAACTTCGGAGCCCGCTGGACGGAGGACGTGACCGTCGAGGTCGAGCGCGGCGATCGCGGCGGCTTCGGCGGCGAAACCGGGCTTTCCGCGCTAGCCGGGCACAAGGTGCGCGTGCGTGGGTTCCTGCAAGCGAAGGGCGGGCCGATGCTGGCGATCCGCTCGCCGATGCAGCTGGAGGTCGTTGACGCCGATGTTGGCGAATGAGGGACAAGCCTTGATTTTGCCGTGGAAGCTGCGCAATTGCGCTTTCATGCGCAAAGGCGTCCTGGCTCTCCTGGCCGGCTTCTTCTTAGCCGGCTGTCAGCTCACGGGCGGATCGACGCCAAAGCACGTCGAGCCGGTGGCCGTCATGGCGCCGCGCGCCCCGAGCGCTGCTGAAGAGGCGATCGGCGCGCGCGAGAATCCGCGCGTCGTGGCGGAGTATGGCGGGGTCTATTCCGACGCGGAGGTGGAAGCGGCGGTGGCGCGCGTCGTGTCGCGCCTGGTGGCGGCCTCCGACGACCCCTCGCGCCGCTACAGGATCACCATCCTCAACTCACCGGTCGCCAACGCCTTCGCGCTGCCGGGCGGCTATCTCTACGTCACGCGCGGGCTGATCGCGCTCACCAGTGAATCCTCCGAGCTGGCGGCTGTGCTCTCGCATGAGATCGCGCACGTGCTGCTCAACCACGCCATAGAGCGTGCCAAGGTGGTGGAGCAGGCCGATATCGTGGAGAAGGTGGCGTCGGACGTCCTCTCCGATCCGGTGGAGAGCCAGTCGACGCGGGTCGGGTCGCGGCTCAATCTCGCGACCTTCTCGCGCAACCAGGAGATCGAGGCCGACAAGGTGGGCATTACCATTGCAGGGCGTGCCGGCTTCGATCCCTTCGCCGCCTCGCGTTTCATCGACAAGCTCGAGGCCTATGCGGAGTTTCGCTCCGCCGTCGGCAGCCGTGACGATGCGGCCGGCTTCCTCGCCTCGCACCCGGCCGCCAAGGAGCGCCGCGAGCTGGCGCTGGTGGTGGCCCGCCAGTTCGGCGCGCCCGGCATCGGCGAACAGACGGACGACCGCTATCTCAAGGCGCTCGACGGCATGGTGTTCGGCGACGACCCGGGCGAGGGCTTCGTTCGCGGGCGCGAGTTCCTGCATCCGCGGCTGGCCATCAGCTTCCAGGTGCCGGAGGGCTACCGCCTGGAGAACACCAAGGAGGCGGTGCTCGCGGCGGCCGGCGAGGATTCCGCCATGCGCTTCGACGGCGTGACGGTGGATGCCAACACGAAGCCGTCGGACTATCTCGTCTCCGGCTGGATCAACGGCCTGGTCCAGGGCTCGGTCCAGGAGACCACCATCAACGGCCTGCCGGTCGCCACCGCCGAGGCCGCTGCCGGCGACTGGGTGTTCCAGATCGGCGTGGTGCGCATCGGCGGCAGCATGTACCGCATCATCTACGCCGATAAGAGCGATCTTGACGCCATCCGCAACGCGCTCGACTACACGCTCGGCACGTTCCACCGCATGACGCCGGCCGACGTGGCGCGCCTTCGCCCGCTGCGGCTCGACGTGGTGGCCGTGCGCGACGGCGAATCGGTCGGCAATCTGGCGGTCCGCATGCACGGCAGCGAGCGCAAGCAGCAGCTTTTCCGGCTTCTCAACGGCATCGGGCCGGGTGACACGCTCAAGCCCGGACAGCTCGTCAAGATCGTGGTCGACTGACCGCGTCGCTTCTTAGCGATAGCGGGGCCGGTAGCGCGTCGCTGCAGGCGGAACGTAGGGCGCGCGGCCCCTTACTCCGGCACGGCGTAGCGGCGGAAAGCCGCCGCCACCTCCTCATAAACCGCCCGCTTGAAGGGGACGATCAGCTCCGGGACGCGCTCGATCGTCTCCCAGCGCCACGCCTCGAACTCCGGCTTGTGCGCCCCGCCTCCCGGGTGCTCGACGTCGATCTCGCTCTCGTCGCCCTGAAAGCGGAAGGCGAGCCATTTCTGCCGCTGGCCGCGATAGCGGCCCTTCCAGGCGCGCCCGGCAAGCGGGCTGGGGATGTCGTAGGAGAGCCAGTTGTCGCTCTCGCCGAGCAGCCCGACGGAGCGGACGTTGGTCTCCTCGTAGAGCTCGCGCTCGGCCGCCTGAAGCGGCGTTTCGCCCGGATCGATGCCGCCCTGCGGCATCTGCCAGGCGTGCTTCACGAGTTCGGGCGCATCGCCGAAACGGCGGCGCCCGATGAACACGAGGCCGTCGCGGTTGAACAGCGCGATGCCGACGCATGGCCGGTACTGGTCGACGCCGGCGTCCGCCATGATGTCAGGGGTTGATGGCCGCGCTTGCGGGCACCACGAAGATGCCGCGTGATTCCACGTCGCGCACCCAGGCGGCGATCGTCTCCACCGAGGTGGGGAAGGCCGAGGCCACGCCGACCGCAAGGCCCTTGGTGCGGGCGATCGCCTCCAGCGCTGCAAGCTCGCTCTTGATGTCGGTGGCGCCGCGCCTGCGGTCGAGCGTGCGGTCGGCCGTGACAACCGGCACCTGCAAGGCCTCGCCGATCGCCTCTGCCCGGCTGCGCGGCGAGGTGCCGTCGTCGAGATAGTAGAGGCCGCGCTCGCCGATCTCGCCGAGGATCGGCAGGAGCGCCGTATCGTCGGCGGTGAAGCGCGCGCCCATGTGATTCATCACGCCCGCATAGCCGGTCATGCGGCTCAGCACCCAATGCAGGTCGTCGCGGTTGGTTGCGCCAGCGGAGGCTAGCAGCGTGTGCTCGCCGGGATTCTCCTGCGGATAATCGTTGGGCTCCATCGGCACCTGCAGGATGACCTCGTGGTGCTCTTCGCGTGCTTTGGCGACCCAGCGCTGCAGGCTCGACCCGTAGGGCGCAAAAGCGAGCGTCACGTCCTCGGGCAAAGCGTCGATGGCGTTTTGCGTCCCGGTCTGGCTGAGCCCCAGCCCGCCCACCACGATGACGATGCGCGGCGCGCCGGTGGGCACGGTCGCGGAGCGGCGGGCGTAGACGTCGCGCGCGCGCCGTCCGTCCGGCGAGACGCGCGGCAGCGGCCCGAAGCTCGACTGCTCGATGAGGCTGGGGTCGGCGCCCATGGCCGTCGGCATGACCGGAAGAGCGGCAAGCGTCATCTCCGAATCCGGCGTGGCGGAATCTTGCGCGGGCTGGGAGCTTCCAGCCTGTGGCGCCGCCGCAGGAGCCGCTGCTCCGGCAACGCTGCCGGTGGCCTCCGGCGCCGTATTTTCGATGGTCGCCACGGCCACGGCGCGGCCACCATCCGGGTTGTCGACAATCGCGATCCAGAATGCCGCGATCACCGCAACCAGCAGCGCAGAGGTGATGAGGACAGGGGCAAGCACTGCGCGCCGCCGGCGAACGGCCCGTTCTCGGGCTTCACGATGAAGCGGTCGATTGAGGTCGTTCGGCGGCATCGACCCCCAACTGGGCAAGGACCGGTGCGGGGCTCACCCGCACCGGTGATTCGTCAGTTAGGTATACCTTGCTCGGCCGTCGCGGGGAACCGCGCGTTGACCTGGATGCCGCGCAGCAGGTCGAAGGCGTATTGCAGCTGATTGTCGTCGTCCGGGTTCTCCGGCACGTAGGAGGCCAGCGCGCCGCTCGGAGTCTGCTCTTCGCCGTTGTTGTCCGGCTGCGCGTCCTCGGTCGTGGCGGCCGTGTCCTCGGTCGTTGCCGCGTCGGGTTGCGGCTGCTGCTCGCCCTCGCCCAGGAGATGGCCGCGCAGCTCCGCCTCGGTCAGCGTGGTGTAGTCCTTCATGTCGTCAGGCAGGTTGGGCAGCACCTCGATATCCGGGTCGATGCCTTTCGCCTGGATCGAGCGGCCCGACGGCGTGTAGTAGCGCGCCGTGGTCAGGCGGATGGCGCCGGCGCGGCCGATCGGAATGATCGTCTGCACGGATCCCTTTCCGAAGGAGCGGGTGCCGAGCAGCGTGGCGCGGCGATGGTCCTGCAGGGCGCCGGCAACGATCTCCGAGGCGGAGGCCGAACCGCCGTTGATCAGCACGATGAGCGGCTCGCCGTGGGTCAGGTCGCCGCCGCGGGCGCTGAAGCGCTGCACCTCGTCGGCGTGGCGGCCGCGCGTGGAGACGATCTCGCCTTTATCCAGGAACGCGTCGGAGACGAGCACCGCCTGATCGAGCAGCCCGCCCGGATTGCCGCGCAGGTCGAGCACGATGCCCTTCAGCTTGTCCTCGGGAATGTCCTTCTCGATCGCGTCGATGGCCTTTTCCAGGCCTTCCATCGTCTGCTCGCTGAAGGAGGAAATGCGGATGTAGCCGACGTCGTCCTCTTCGCGGTACTTCACCGACTGGACGCGGATGACATCCCGCACCACCGTGATCTTGAGCGGCTCCTTCTCGCCTTCGCGCAGGACGGTCAGCGTGATGGAGGAATTGGCGGGGCCGCGCATCTTCTCCACGGCCTGCCTGAGCGTCAGGCCTTGCACGGGCTCGCCGTCGAGATACGAGATAAGGTCGCCCGACAGGATGCCGGCCTTGGCCGCGGGGGTGTCGTCGATGGGCGAGATCACCTTGATGAGGTCGTTTTCCATCGTGACCTCGATGCCGAGCCCGTAAAACTCGCCCCGGGTCTGCACCTGCATGTCCTGATAGTCTTTGGCGTTGAGGTAGCTCGAATGCGGATCGAGACCGGACAACATTCCGTTGATCGCCGATTCGATCAATTGTTCGTCATCGGGCTCTTCGACGTAATCGGCGCGGATGCGTTCGAAGACGTCCCCAAACAAATTGAGCTGCCGGTAGGTATCGGTCGCCGCGGCGGTTGCTCCCCCAATGCCGACGAACTGTGCCGCGCTGCCGGCGGCCAGGGCGCCCAAAACCGCGCCAGTAGCGAGTAGGGCAAACTTGCGCATCATCCATTAACCTCGTCGTTCTTGGGGGCCCACCAGGGCGCCGAGTTCGATCGCCGTGCCGTCCTTCCGGAATTCTACATACAGAATCGCCTGGGCAGAAGTGTGTTCGATGTCTCCAATGGTTGCCAGCCGCGTTGCCCCCATGGCCGCGACCGGCTCCCCGCTCAAGACAAACTGCCCAAGACTTGCGTCAATCCGGTCCATTCCGGCCAGGACGATATGATAGCCGTCACCGGCATTAAGGATCATAACCTGTCCGTAGGAGCGGAACGGCCCCGCATAAACCACCCATCCGTCGGCCGGGGCAAGTACCGAAGTTCCGGGGCTGGTGGCGATCGAAAGTCCCTGGGATTCGCCGCCAAGGCCGTCGGGATCGCCAAATCCGAGGATCCTCTTGCCAGTGACCGGCCAGCGCAGCAGGCCTCTTGCGTCGGCAAAATGCACCGCGGGGGCGATTCGGCTCGGATCCGCCATCAGGCGCGCCGCCTGGCTGGGCGTGGCGGGCTTCGTGGCGGCCGACGCGCGCCGTGCCTCCTCGGCCGCCGCGGCCGCGCTGGCCACCTCGTTTTCGAGCTGCTCAATCAAAGATTGTAGATTTTTCGCTTTTCCGGCGAGCTCGGACGCTTTGTCACGCTCGGCTGTGAGGGAGGACTGCGTTTGCTGGCGCTGCTCCTGCTTGGCCTGCTGCAAAAGCCTGATGCGTTCCTGCTCCTCGCCGAGATCGAGGTAGCGGATACGCAGCGAAGTCCCGCTCGGTCTCGATGCGCGCCGTCAGCGTGGTCAGCTGCTCCAGGTCGGCGGCGAGCAATTCCGCCTCGATGCGGATGTCGGGGAGCACCGCGCCGGCAATGATGGAGCCACGGATCGCCGCGAGCGCGTCCTCGGGGCGGGAGAGCAGCGCCGGCGGCGGCGTCCGGCCCATGCGCTGCAGCGCCGCCAGCACCTCCGCCATCACGTCGCGCCGCTCATGCAGCGAGCGGCGGATCTCGTCCTGGTTGTCGTGCATCTGCTCCAGCCGTGTCTCCGCCGTGGCGATCTGCTCCTCCGTGGACCTCAGTCGCGCGCCGGTGGCGAGAAGGTCGCTGTTGAGGGTGGCGCTGTCCTTGTCGAGCCCCTCGATCTCGCTCTGCAGCGCCGCCTGCCGCCGCTTTGAGACCTCGATGGAGCGGCGCAGCGCGTCGTACTCGGCCTGGCGCGCCTGCTTGCGGGCTTCCACGGCCGCGGCATCGGGTTGCTTGCCTTCGGTCGCCCGGCCTTGAGGCGCTGAGACGAGGAGCACCGGCAGCCATAGCCCGACGAGGAGCGCCGCCGCGATATGCCGCCCAATCGTCATCGGCTCAGTATGACAAACGAAAGCTTAACATTTGGCACTATGCCCGATGATAGGGGTGCCCCGAAAGGATCGTCATCGCACGATAGAGCTGCTCCGCCAACATGACCCGCACCAGCTGGTGCGGCCAGGTGGCGCGGCCGAAGGAAAGGCGCAGGTCGGCGCGCGCCACGACCGGCCCTCCCAGCCCGTCCGGCCCCCCGATGACGAAGGTGGTGAGCGGCACCGCCGCCTCCGCGTCGCGGGCGAGCGCCCGCGCCAGCTGGTCGCTGTCCATCGGCTCGCCGCCCGCCTCGAGACAGACGATCCGCCCGCTTTGTCCGATGAGCCGGGCAAGCGCCTCCGCTTCCTCGGCGATGCGGTCCTCGCCGCGGGGGGCGCGGGATTCGGCTATCTCCTTGACGGAGAAGCCGCGAAAGCCCAGTCGGGCACCGCTTTTTCGCGCGCGCTCGAGATATCGGTTGCAAAGCTCGCGCTCGGGCCCCGCCTTCAGCCGGCCGACCGCAAGGAGCGCAATGTCCATTCGCCGTCAGGCGTGTGCGCGCCGTTCCGAATACGGCTCCGCCGCCCACATCTTCTCGATGTTGTAGAACTCGCGCACTTCCGGGCGGAAGATGTGGACGATCACATCCCCCGCGTCGATGAGCACCCAGTCGCAATGCGGCAGGCCCTCGAACTCGGACCGGCCCAAGGCCGGACTGCTTCAGGTCGCTCACCAGCCGGTCGGCGATGGCGCCGACATGGCGGTGCGAGCGGCCCGAGGCGACGACCATGTGGTCGCCGAGCGCCGACTTGCTCTGGATGTCGATGGTGACGGTGTCCTCCGCCTTGGCATCGTCGAGGCTGGACAGGACGGTTTTCAGTGCTTCCCCGGACGGCTCGTTTGTCAGCAGGGAAGCCGCGGAAGGAGTACGGAACGTTCCTTCCTGACTGCGGGTCATAGACAGTGTGTGATCCCCTTTCGTCACGCGAATCGCGGCTTATGCCACGCCCCCATAAGATAGGGGCTGGCGGGTAAAGGTTTCAAGACGGATTGGAATCCCCGGCGGCCGGGCTTTTTAGCGCCCTGAGCGCCGTGGAGGAGAGGGGAGAGCGTGGCCCCCATAGGAATGACCAGGCCGGCGGCGCGCAATCCGCCAGCGTCCCGCTGTCCGCCTCGTCGATCCGGTATTGCGCCAGCGCCGTCGCCGCGCGCGAGGAAAGCCCCGCCGTGAGGAATCCGGGGCGGTTGACCACGGCAATCGGCACCGAGCCGGCGATCTCCCGCCAGTCCTCCCAAAGATGGAACTGCACGAGGTTGTCGCTCCCCATGACCCAGACGAAGCGGGTGCTCGGCGCCCGCCGCTTCAGGATGCGGACGAGGTCGGCCGTATAGCGCGTGTTGAAGACCGTCTCCGCGCCGGAAATGTCGATGCGCGGATGCGCGGCCATCTCCGCCGCATGCGCCATGCGTTCCGCCAGCGGCGGCAGGGCGGCGACGTCCTTCAGCGGGTTGCCCGGCGTCACCATCCACCACAGCCGGTCGAGCCGGAGGCGCCGCAGCGCGATCAGGCTGATGCGCCGGTGCCCCTCGTGCGGCGGGTTGAAGGTGCCGCCCATGAGGCCGATCGCCTGCCCGCTCCCATGCGGCGGCACTCCGGCAAAGATGCGGCTCGGTTGCACGGAGAAGGGAATGGGCTAGGGCCGCGTCTGGCCGGAGCCCAGCACGCAATATTTGAAGCTGGTGAGCTGCTCGACGCCGACCGGCCCGCGCGCGTGCATCTTGCCGGTGGCGATGCCGATCTCGGCGCCCATGCCGAACTCGCCGCCATCGGCGAACTGGGTGGAGGCGTTGTGCAGCAGGATGGCGGAATCGAGCTCCGCCATGAAGCGCTTCGCCGCGGCGACATCGTCCGTCACGATGGCGTCGGTGTGATTGGAGCCGTAGGTGGCGATATGGCGGATCGCCTCGTCGAGCCCGTCGACCACGGCGACCGCGATCTCCGTGTCGAGATATTCCTTGTACCAGTCGTCCTCGGTGGCGGGCACGACATTGGGCGCGACGGCCTGCGTCGCGGCGTCGCCGTGGATGGTGCAGCCCGCCTCTTGCAGCGCCTTCACCAGCGGGCGCGAGATGCGTTGCCGCGAGCGCCCTGTCGACGAGCAGCGTCTCGGCGGCGCCGCAGATGGAGGTGCGCCGCATTTTGGAGTTCACCACGATCGCCTTGGCCATCTCCAGGTCGGCGGGCGCGTGGACATAGACGTGGCAGACGCCTTCCAGATGCGCGAAGACGGGCACGCGCGCCTCGCGCTGCACGCGCTCGATCAGGCTCTTGCCGCCGCGCGGCACGATGACGTCGATCGTGCCGTCGAGGCCGGTCAGCATGGCGCCCACCGCGGCACGGTCGGTGGTCGGCACGAGCTGGATCGCATGCTCGGGAAGACCGGCCGCATTGAGGCCCGCGACGAGGCAGGCGTGGATGGCGGAGGAGCTGCGATGCGCGTCGGAGCCGCCGCGCAGGATGACGGCGTTGCCCGCCTTGAGGCAAAGCCCGCCGGCATCGGCGGTGACGTTGGGCCGGCTCTCGAAGATGATGCCGATGACGCCGAGCGGCGTGCGCACGCGCTGGATATGCAGGCCGTTCGGCCGGTCCCATTCGGCGATGACGGAGCCGATCGGGTCGGCAAGCTCGGCAATCGCCTCCAGCGACTGCGCCACGCCTTCCAGGCGTGACGAGTCGAGCGCGGCGCGGTCGATCAGCGCCTTGGAGTAGCCGCCCGCCTGCATGGCGGCGATGTCCTCCGCGTTGGCGGCGAGGATGTCGCGCTCGCGCCGGCGCAGCTCGGCGGCCGCTTCCCGCAGCGCCGTATCTTTCGCCTCGGTGGACGCCGTGGCGAGAGCCGACGAGGCGGCACGCGCATTCGCGCCGATGCCGCGCATCAGCGCTTCGACGTTTTCCGTTGCCTCGACTTTGCGTGCGGCCGTCCCGCCTGCCGCAAAGTCCTTACGCAGGGCACTCATGGGTTCCTCGAAATCTGCAGGATTCGCTCTATCGCGATGGCGAGGCGGTGGCAACAGACCCGGCCGAGCAGGCAACCTCAGGCTAGCCTCGCAGCATGGCGGTCAGCAGACGGCATGAGTCTCGCTTCGCCGCTGGTGCCCTCGCGTCGGATGCGATCCTTCCAGTTCGCATCGCATTATCGGCTGCATGCACTGGAGCACTGTCGAGCGCGGTGGAAAGCTTAGCGCCATCAGATCAGCCGATCGTACCACATGCTTGCACTGTCCCAAAGCTGGCTCTCTGAGTGACTACGCCACTGGGGCGGAAATTTCGTTGCCGCGTCTTCCTTCGACGTTCGTCGCAGCAGCGCAGTTCATGCGCGCGCGGGCAATGCCAGTCTGCTGAAGCGAGACGTGCGCGCGTCGAGCTCGCACCGATGCGATCCAGGTCCCGCGGCGTCGCGCGCTTACAGGACGTCGACGAGATGTGCTTCCAATAGCCTTCTAAGCATTTCATCGATCATCGATGCCCAGACAAGGACGACGCCCCGTTCAGTCCCACTGGCATTCTCCGCATTCGCTTGATCAAGGAACGCCTGAACGTCTGGCCAACTCGGGGAGGCCGCTGTTTGATCGGCGATTGGCCAGCAGCTCATTGCTTCAGGATCATGGCCGGCGATGGGCCCGAATTCACCTGCGACGCACCTCTCAAAGATTTCGCGGCCATGCGGTTCAACGTCGTCGGCGCTCGCTACAAACGGTTCTGCCTCGCGCAGGTGGTCGAAATAGACTGAGCATATGATCTGGCTCCTCGCTACATCCACCCACCGAGGATTCCTGACGGTAGTGTACGTGACCTTCCATTTTTCGTCTGTCATAGCCTCTACCTGTGGCGCGAAGCATGTACCCGTGCCGCTGACCTGCCACACTGTCTGGCGACACGGGGCAAAAAAAAGTGCTGCTTCCGACTCTCAGTCCCGCCAGCTTTCGCCGATCCCATAAAGCCAGGACATGCCTTTATAGATGTCCTCCTTGCTCCAGCTTCCAAGCTCGGCATTGCGGAAGTCGCGGGTGGCGCCGCTGGCGTGATAGATCTCGCCATAGAGGCGGGCGGTGAGTTGTACGCGCGTGGTCCTGAGATAGCGCGCGTCGCGATAGCGCAGGAAGGCGCGCTCGTAATCACCCTTTTCGTTCACCAGCATGTCGGCGAGGCAGACGGCGTCCTCGATCGCCATGTTGGCGCCCTGCGCCAGGTATTGCAGCATCGGATGGGCGGCGTCGCCGATGAGCGCCACGCGCCCCTTGAACCATTCGCGCACCGGCTCGCGGTCGCACAGCACCCACATGCGCCAGCTCTCGATCTTGTTGAGCAGCGTCTGCACCTCGGCGCATTTGCCTTGGAAGCGGAGATGTAGCTCCTGCGGGTCGCCGAAATCGTTCCAGCCCTCGGTGAACTTGTCGGAGTGGAACACGGCGACGAGGTTGAACAGCTCGCCGCGGCGCAGCGGGTATTGCACCAGATGCGTCTTCTCTCCGCACCAGATGCACATGGCGTTCCACGCCAGCTCTTTCGGCATGTCGGCGGCCGGCAGCACGGCGCGGTAGGCGATGTGGCCGGAGACGCGCGCCCGGCCGTCGCCCACCACGCGCGCACGCACCGTCGACCAGATGCCGTCGGCGCCGATCAGCGCGTCGCCGGCGATCCGTGCGCCGCCCTCCGTCACCGCGGTGACCCGGTCGGCGCTCTCCTCGATGGCGACGACCTTCGAATGCGTGCGCAGCTCGACCTTGTCCGAGGCGCGGCAGGCGTCGAGGATGACGCCGTGCAGGTCGCCGCGATGGATGACGCCGTAGGGGTAGCCGAAGCGCTTCTTGAATTCCGCGCCGGCGGGAAGCTCCGCGAACGGCTCGCCGGTCATGGAATCGCGCATCATCAGGAAGTCGGGGAAGGCGGCGATGGCGTTGATCGCATCGACGATGCCGAGCCGCCCGAACATCTTGTAGACGTTGGGTCCGAGCTGGATGCCGGCGCCAAGCTCGGAAAATTCCGGCGCCTGCTCCAGGACGCAGACGCGCTTGCCGATCCGCGACAGCGCCAGCGCAGTTGCGAGCCCGCCGATGCCGCCCCCCACGACGACGACTTCTGTGTCGATGGTCTCCGCCATCCCCGTTCCTCCCTCAGCTAGCCATACGCAGCGGTCTTTTGCTCCGCAACGCTGCGCTTCTTCCTCAGACGCTTGGGATGAATGCCAGTGCCGCCAGCATCGCGCCGATGGCGATCAGCCAGCCGCCCAGGATGCGCCCGGCAATAGGAAACCACGCCTGTTCGAACCGCCACCAGAGAAGGAGCGCCACGGCGACGAGCCAGACGCCGCAGAGGATCGCTCCTCCCGCGAACATCCATTCCGCCGGCATCGGATCGTCGAGGTTGACAAGCATGCCGAGCACGACACCGGAGATCAAAGCGGCAAGCGGCAGGACCCGGATGCGAAGCGCGCCCGGCAATGCCAGCGCAAGGCCCGCCGACACGCAGCCGGCCGGCGCGATGAGAAGGACATACGGGATGATGTTGAGGCCGCCCGCGAGCGCCATGGCGATCCTGCTTGCCACGACGCCGCCGAACGGGATGGCGGCGGCGAACACCACGCTGCTGAACACGAGCCATCGCCGCGGGGCCTGCGCCAAGGCGAGCCCCAGCCCGATGAGCGCGGGGAACTGATCGTAGCGCTGGACCGGAAAGACGAGCCCCAGCGCGAAGGCGCCGCGATCGGGCGGCGAGCGGACGAGGATGGCGGCGAGCACCACGATCCCGATGAGCAGCACCGCCGGCGCGCCCCAATGCGCCAGCCGCTCTCGTCTTGTTGCGCGCGTCACGTCCAAAGGAAGTAGAGGCCGCCGGCGGCGATCGCGCCGCCAAGCCCACGCGAGACCCAGCCGTCGAGGAGCTTGCCGATCAGCAGGCCGATGGCGATCCCGGTCACGTGGATCATGCCGGTGGCGACGACGAAGCCGACCGAGTAGGCGGCCGGGTCGGCCGCGGCCGGCAGCTCCGCGCCATGCGCGTAGCCGTGAAAGATGGCGAAGGCGGCGATTATGAGCAGCGCCACCGGCTCGAAGGGCCGCCAGGCGAAGGCGATCGCCAGCCCTAGCACGAGCATGGAGAGCGCCACGCCGAGCTCGACGTTGGGCATCGGTACGCCGGTCATGCCCAATATGCCGCCGAAGGCCATGACGAGCGGGAAGGTGACCGGCAGCGTCCACATCGCGCGGCCGCCCATCTGTGCGCCCCAGATGCCGACGGCAAGCATGGCAAGCAGATGGTCGACGCCGAAGATCGGATGCTCGAAGCCGCTGGCAAAGCCGCCGAGGTCGCCCGTTCCGACATGCGCATAGGCCGGCGCGGCCGCGAAGACGGCGAGCGCAAGGGCGATTACCGACGCGCTGCTCTTTCGGCGCTCCTCTCTTCGGTATGGTCCGGCCTTCATCCATAGCCCCTGGCGCAAAGGGCCTCACGGCCCGTCGGCTCGCTATATCAAAGCGGAAATAGGTGCGCCACGCGCGAGCGCGTCACCTATCGCCCAGCGCCCGCAGCGCGTTGAGGATGACGAGAACGTCGATCACCTCCTGCATCAGCGCGCCCGTCAACGGCGGGATGAAGCCGAAGGCGGCGAACGACCATCCCGACGGTCGAAAGCCCGATGCCGGCGAGCACGCTCTCCAGCGCGATCCGCCGCGAGCGACGGGCAGCGGCGAAGGCGCGCGGCAGCCGCATGAGGTCGTCGACCAGCAGGATGGCGTCCGCCGCCTCGGCCGCACCGGCGGCGCCGCTTCCCATGGCAATGCCCACATCCGCCGCCGCCAGCGCCGGCGCGTCGTTGACACCGTCGCCCACCATGACGACGATCCCGCGCCTGCGCTCGCGCTGCACCAGAGCGACTTTCGCCTCCGGCGTCAGCTCCGCGTAGACGGCGTCGAGCGGCATCTGCCGGGCGATGCGCTCTGCCACCGCATTGTGGTCGCCGGTAGCGAGCACGATTCGCTCCACGCCCTGCGCTTTGAGGGCGTTGAGCGCCGCCAGCGCCTCGGGGCGTATCTCGTCGAGCACTTCCAGCACCGCCGCCAGCGCGCCGTCGACGGCGACTGCGACGAGGTTGGCGCCGTCCT
The DNA here is from genome assembly GCA_963801225.1 of uncultured Alphaproteobacteria bacterium. Classification (GTDB taxonomy): domain Bacteria; phylum Pseudomonadota; class Alphaproteobacteria; order Rhizobiales; family Afifellaceae; genus DASWJZ01. The sequence continues at coordinate 484,552 of CAWDED010000006.1, read as the reverse complement.
CCAGCACGGCGGCGGGGAGGTCGGCGGGCATCGCCACCCGCTCGCGCACATAGGCGACGCTGCCGACCTGCACCTTACGGCCTTCAACGATGCCCTCGATGCCGGCGCCGAGGTTTCATGCACCTCGGCGGGCGGCGGCAGGTCCAGCCCCCTGGCACGGGCGCTGCGCACCAGCAGCTCGGCGATCATGTGGGTCGAGGCCTGGTCGAGCGACGCGGCCAGCCGCAGCGCCTCGTCGGCGTCCATGCCCTCGCGCCAGGTATCGCGCCGCGGTTCCGGCGCTGCCCTTGGTGAGCGTGCCGGTCTTGTCGAGCATCAGCACCTTGGCGCGCGCCAGCGCTTCCAGCACGCCGCCGCCCTTCACCAGGATGCCGTGCTTCGCCGCGCGCGACACGCCGGCGATGAGCGCCACCGGCACCGCCAGGATAAGCGGGCAGGGGGTGGCGATGACCAGGACCGCAAGGAGCCGCCTCTCGTTACCGGTCGCAAGCCACGCCGCGCCGGCGATGACCAGCGTCAGGACCAGGAAGCCGAGGCGTAGCGGTCCGCCAGCCGGCTCATCGGCGCCTTGGCGCGCTCCGCCGCCTCCACCAGGCGGAGGATGTTGGCGTAGGTGCTTTCCGCCGCCGGCTTTGTGGCATGAGGTCGAACGGCGCGCCGGTATTGGTCGAGCCGCTCATCACGGGGTCGCCGGGCCGCCGCTCGACGGGAAGCGACTCGCCGGTCAGTGCCGATTCGTCGAGCATGGCGACGCCGCTCTCCAGCACGCCGTCGACGGCGGCGAGTCGCCCTGCCGGATCAGCAGCCGGTCGCCCGGCCGGATCGCGTCGATGCCGACCTCCTCCAGGCCGCAGTCGGCGTAGCGATGCGCCGTGCGCGGCACGCGCGAAAGCAGTGCCGTCATCTCGCGCCGCGCCCGGCCCTCCGCATAGCTCTCCAGAAACTGGCCGCCGGAATACATGAGCGCCACGACGATGCCGGCGAGCGTCTCGCCGAATGCGAGCGCCGCGCTCATGGAGAGCCCGGCGATGAGGTCGAGGCCCACCTCGCCGCGCGCCAGCGAGGTGACGATCTGAAGAAGCAGCGCGGCCAGCACCACGGCGATGCCCGCGCCCCAGATCCAACCCGCGGTGGAATCGGCCCCCGTCTGCTTCGCCACAAGCCCTGCCGCCAGCGCCAGCGCCGGTCAGGGCCAGCAGAGCTGTCTTCATGATGTCAGGGCGCCGAATCCGCATGATTCAAAATCCGATCACGCTCTTTCCGCGGTTTCCTTGATCTGCCGCATGCGGCTCTCTACAGCATTTACGGGCTGGAGCGTCGTCCTCGCGCGGACGGACAGTCTGCGACGTGGATGATAGACGCATCACAAAGCCGTGGGCTTTGGCCCGGGGCAAAATCACCGGACGCTCCTTGGGACTTGAGGACGGGAACGCTGCGCAATGAATGACGTGATCCATGAGAGCCGCCTGACGGAGATCGACGACGCAGCCCCCAGCCGGCTCAAGCAGCTCCTGTCGAAAGGCATGTTTGCGCTGACGGCGGAGGTCGTCCCGCCGGTCTCCACCAGCCGCGCGGCGCTGCTTGAAAAAGCGCTGCCGCTCAAGGGCGTGGTCGACGCCGTCAACGTCACCGACGGCGCGGGCGCGCGCGTGCACGTGTCGGCGCTCGCCGCCGCTGCCGCGCTGGTCGAGGCCGGCATCGACCCGATCCTCCAGATGACCTGCCGCGACCGCAACCGCCTCGCCTTGCAGGGCGACCTGCTCGGCGCGGCCATGATGGGTATCCGCAATTTCCTGCTGTTGCGGGGCGACGACCCGACGGCCGGCGACCAGCCCGACACGAAGCCGGTCTTCGATCTCGAAGCCATCGACCTGTTGAAGACCGCCGCGACGATCCGCGACCGCGGCGAGCTGCCGTCGGGCCGCAAGATCGAAGGGCCCGCGCCCTTCTTCCTCGGCGCCGCGGACATGCCCATCGATCCGGCGCCGGACTGGAAGCCGGATCGCCTGCGCGCCAAGATCGAGGCGGGCGCGGAGTTTGCCCAGACGCAGATCTGCATGGACCCGGCGCTCGCCAGCCGCTACGCCGCGCGGCTCGTCGACGAAGGCCTCACGGAGCGCTTCAGCCTGATCCTCGGTGTCGTGGTCCCGGCCTCCGCCCGCTCGGCGCGCTGGATGAAGGAGAAGCTTTTCGGCGTGGTCATGCCCGACGCGATCATCGAACGCATGGAGGGCGCAACCGACGAGAAGGCCGAAGGCCGCGCCATTTGCGCGGAGGTCATCCAGCAGCTCGCCGAGACGCCCGGCATCGCCGGCGCGCATGTCATGGCGCCGCTCAATGAGGCATCAATTCCCGCGGCGGTGGAGCAGTCGGGTATCCTCAAGCGCCGCCAAGGTTGAAAGTCACCGCCGACTCGGGGCATTAGGCGGCGGGAGCCCAATGGTAAAACAACGCGACGTCCAGGCCCTTGCCCGCCCGCTGAAGGCGATCTTCCCGGGTTTTGAGATCAAGGGCCGGATGCTGTTCCAGGCTCCGATCGAACACACATTGTTCGCTTTGTATTTCGACCATTCCGGCGATCCAGACGCGTTCTATGTCGAGTACTTCCTGCTTCCCCTGTGTGCTCCCAAAAATTCGCTGCATTTCAGTTACGGGCGTCGGCTGCAGCGGAGCGCAGGCGGCGATCAATGGCACGCGGACGCCCCTGACGTCGGCGAAGAGCTGGCGCTGGAGTGCGAGCGTCAGGCGAAGCCGTTCCTGTCCGGCCTGAGCTCTGCGCGAGACGTCGCGGAACGAATTCGATCGATCGGTCGAGCCGATCTGCTCGCGACATGGGAAGCGATCGGATGCTGCCTTGCGCGGGCAGGGGACACGGACGGCGCGTTGGAGGCTCTCGGCACCATAAAGCCCACCCGATATAAGGCGGACGAAGAGATCGTCGAACGTGCGGGGTCATTGATGGAAATGCTCTCGCACGACCCGGACGCGGCACAAAGGCAGCTCGCGGATTGGGAGGAAGCTTCGATCGGCGTCCTGGGCCTTCAGGATTTCTGGGCCGGACGACACGCTTAGGCTAACGGCGCCTCACCGCCACCTGCATCGCGCCGATCCGCTCAAACCAGCAATCCATCACGTCGCCCGGCTCGACCGGCGCGACGCCCTCCGGCGTGCCGGTCATGATCACGTCGCCCGGGTCGAGGCGATAAAACTCCGAGGCGTAAGCGATGAGCTTCGGCACGCCGTAGATCAGGTCGCGCGTGTTGGCTTTCTGCTTCGATACGCCGTTGACCTTGATCTCGAAGTCGAGTCGCCGAGGGATCGCCGAGCTCGTCCGCCGTCACCATCCACGGCCCGAGCACCGAGAAGGTGTCGAGCGACTTTCGGAAGCTGCGGTCCTCGGGTCCGCGGATCACCATGTCGAGGCCGATCGTGTAGCCCACGACATAGGAGAGCGCGTCGGCCTCGGAAATGTTCTTCCCGCCGCGGCCGATGATGACGGCCAGCTCGATCTCGTGGTCGGTGCGCCGGTCGGCGCGCTCCGCCACGACACCTTCGCCCGCGCCGACCAGCGAGCTCCCGGCCTTCAGGAAGAGCCCCGCTTCGTCGATCGTCTTCACGCCGCTGCCGAAATGGATACCGGCATCGGCGCGCGATTCGTCGAGGTGCAGGTTGTAGTTCACCGGCGCGCCGATGATTTTGCCGGGATTGGCGATGGGACTGAGGAGCCGCACCTCGGTAAGCGGCTTGCGCGGGCTCGTGTAGATCGCATTCGTCATCTCTTTGCGCATCGCATCGAAGTGGCGGATGAAATGATCGCCGAGCGGCACCGGCCAGCGTAGTGGCGGAAGCTTTTCCGTGACGGCAGTCACGTCGGCGATCTCGTCGCCGATGACCACGCCGAGGCGCGCATCGTCGAACCGGCAAATACGCATCGTGTCTCTTTTTCCTTGAGCCAACTTGGAGGAGGGCTTCGTAAACAGCCGCGGAGGCTCGGCGATGTGTCTCGGGCTGAGCGGAGCCGCAGCCCGCGAACAAGCCGAATTGCGGTCGGTCGCCGCCTTGGGTCAAGCCCCAGGGCGACGGCCCAGCGACATTGCGCAGAGCGAAAGCTCAGGCGGCGCGGCGCTCCTCGCGGAAGAAGCCGAGCTTCTCGTGCACCACGCGGTCGGAGAAGACGAACAGGAAGCAGTCGTCGCTCGCCCTGAAGGATCGCCACGACCAGCCGGGGATGGCGACGATGTCCTTCGGCGCGAAGCGCAGCGTCGTCTCGCCGATCGTCACCTCGCCTGTGCCCTCAGCTACGCACATGACGATGGAGTCTGTAGAGCGGATCGGCACTGTCACGGAGCCGGCCTTCAGATACGTCATCCACGTCGCCATCGTCGGCATCGCCCAGCCGCCGTCCATCGGGTTGGTGTAGCGCAGCGTGGTGCCGAGGTGCGGGTCGGGCTCCTCGCCCTCGGCCGCCTTCACGAGTGCGGCGCGCGTCCGCTCATAGGGATAGTTGAAGATGGGCGAGGTGAGCCCGTAGCGGCTCTCCGCGCCGATCGGCATGCAGGCTCTCGCCGAAGCGCGCCAGCGAGTCGCCCTCCGGCCGCGTGATCGATCTGGCGCGCGTCGTTGTATTCCTCCGAGAACACCGCCTCGAAGAAACCGAGCATCGGGATGTCGAGCCCGTCCAGCCAGGCGACGGCCCGTCGCCCTCGTTGCCGTGGTCGTGCCAGGCCCAGGCGGGCGTGATGACGAAGTCGCCTTCGCGCATGGTGGTGCGCTCGCCGCCGACGGCGGTGAAGCGCCTGCTCGCCCTCGATCATGAAGCGGAGCGCCGAGGGCGTGTGGCGGTGCGCCGGCGCCGTCTCGCCCGGCATGATGAGCTGCACGCCGGCATAAAGCGTCGCCGTCGTCTTCGACTGGCCGACGAAGGAGGGGTTCTCCAGCACCAGAACGCGCCGCTCCGCCTCCTCGGCGGTGAGCAGCTTGCCGGATTCCATCAGCAGCGGCCGCACGTCCTCGTAGCGCCAGACGATGCGGCACCGCCTTCGACTTCGGCTCCGGCGGCACAAGCCCCTTCAGCACCTCCCAGAGCGGCGCCAGGCTCTGCGGTGCCAGCCGGTCGTAGAAATCCTGCCGCTTGGCCTTGGTCGCGTCGTCGAGGGTTGCGTGCATGTCTGGAATCTCCTGCGACCTCTGAGCCGGCGTCCGCTGCGGCTCCGCGTTCGATGCGCTGTCCGGGATGACAAACTTCAAGTCAAAGCTCCAACATCAGTCGGCGGAGGTGACGCCGGCCGCCGGCTTCATCTCCGCCGTCTGTTGGCGCCGCGTGGCGAAATATTCAACCCCCAGAACTGCGCCCGCCAGAACGAGCCCCGCCAGATCGGTCCATTCGGCCCATGGGCCGATCTCGTCGGGAATGAGCAGCGCGCCGCCGCCGATGACCAGCGCCACGCGCGGCGCCAGCGCTCAGCGGCCGCATGAAGTAGCCGATCATGCCGGCCGACACGATCCACACGCCGGCGATGGCCGAGGTGACCGCGATGACCGTGGTGACGAGCTCGTCGCCTTGCAGCAGCAGGCTTGGCGAGAACACGAACAGGAACGGCACGATATAGGCGGTCCAGCCGAAGCGCATGGCGGTGAAGCCGGTGCGCATGGGTTCCGACCCCGCCAGGTCGCCGCGAAGAACGCGCGCGATCGCCACCGGCGGCGTGATCATCGACATCATGCCGAGATAGAGGATGAACATGTGCGAGGCGAGCGGCGAGAAGCCGACCTCCACCAGCGACGGCGCGATCAGCACCGCGAGCAGCACGTAGACGCCGAGCGTCGGCATGCCCATGCCGAGCACGATGCACAGCAGCGCGGCGAGGATGAGCAGCACGATGATGTTGCCGCCGCCGAGCTTGACCAGAAGCAGCGTCAGCGCGAAGCCGAGCCCGGTCGTCTGCAGGATGCCCATGATGAAGCCGGCGGCGGCCGCGATCATCAGGATGTCGAGGCTGAGCGAGGCCGGTCGTCGACGACGGCAGTCCCAGATCGCGCATGGGGCTTCATGCGCTCGCCGTCGTAGCCGAGCGACGATACCCAGCACGCCGCCACCGCGAGAGGCGCAGCAGCGCGGCGATCTTCCGGCTCCTGGTTCCGCCAGAACAGCAGCGTAGACCAGCACGGCGAAGGGCAGGGCGTAAGAGCCAGCCGCTCCTTGAGCACCGGACCGCAGGCGCGGAATCTCGGCTTCCGGCACGCGCTTGATGCCGATCTTGGCCGCCTCCAGGTCGGCCTGGATGAACAGCGCCACGTAGTAGAGGACCGAGGGGACGAGCGCGGCGACGACGATGTCGCTGTAGGGGCGCTGCAGGAAGTCGGCCATCAGGAAGGCGACGGCGCCCATCACCGGCGGCATGAGCTGGCCGCCGGTCGAGGCGGTCGCCTCGATGGCCGCCGCCTGCCGGGCGGTGAAGCCGGCCGTCTTCATCAGCGGGATGGTGATGACGCCGGTGGCCAGGATGTTGGAGACGACGATGCCGGAGATCGATGCCGAACAGGCTCGAGGCGAGCACCGCGATCTTGGCCGCGCCGCCGCGATAGCGGCCCATCAGCGCCGAGCGACAAGTCGTTGAAGAAGCCGGAGCCGCCGGAGGCGGACAGCAGCTGGCCGAAGAAGATGAACGGGATGACGACGGTGACGCCGACCAGCATGACGAGGCCGAAGAGGCCGCTGGTGTCGATGCCGAGATAGACCATCATGTGGTCGAGGTGCACCTTCCGCGTCTGCAGGTCGCCCGGCACCAGATGGCCGACCAGCGCGTAGGCGATGAAGAACAGGACGATGACGACCAGCGGTAAGCCGACGGTGCGGCGCAGGCCTTCGATGGTCAGAAGCAGGAAGATGATCGCGACGATCGAGCCCGTCGATCGGCGTCAGAAACATGTTCTCCACGATGACGGGATAGCGCACCGCCATGTAGATGCCGGTGGCGAGCCCGCCGCGGAGGCGATGGCGTCGTACCAGGGCAGGGGTCCGCGGGCGGTGCCGCGCTTGGCGGGATAGTGCAGGAAGGCGAGCGCCAGCCCCAAGCCGAATATGGCGGCGAGGAACTGCTCGGCCAGAAACAGGAGGCCGACCTTGCGATAGAGGTCGGCGGCCCAGGCGAGCGTGGCAAGCGTGATGGCGGCGCCCAGCACGGGACGAAGGAAGCGCACCACCGGAGAAACCGGCAGTGCGCTCTCGTCTGTCTCAGTCTCGCTCATCCTCATCTCCAATGGATCGCGGCGGGCCCGGCTAGTTGCCCTTCCAGATGCCCATTTCCTTGAAGAACTTGATGGCGCCCGGATGGTATTGAAGCAGGCTATCCTGCGTCGCCATGCCTTCCTGGGTGAAGGCGTTGAAGGAGGGATGGCCGGCGACCATGGCTTCCTTGTTCTCATAGGCGGCCTTGACCACCTTGTAGACGAGATCGTCGGGCGTTTCGGCGCTGGTCAGCAGCAGGATGCGGTACTCCATCACGTTGGTCGGGCCGATGATGCCGGGCCAGTTCGGGTTCGGCTGCAGCGTGACCACATGATATTCCGGTCCGATCGCCGACATTCTGCGCCTGCGCCTCGGCCGAGTCGTCGAAGGAAAGAAAGCGGATGCCGCCGTCGATGGCGGAGTTGATCTCGGCGACCTTGGGGCCCCCGACTGCGAAGGTGAAGGCGTCCGTCTTGCCGGCCTTGAAGTCGTCGGCGGCGCGCAGCAGGTCGGTCGTCGGCACCCCGTCGATATCATCGAGACTCAGTCCCGCGGTTGCCAGCATGGCGTTCCACAGGATGATGCCCTGCTTGAAGCCTTGCCATCCGGTCGCGATTCTCTTGCCCTTCAGGTCGGCCGTGGTCTTGATGTCGGAATCGTTACGCACGATCGCGCCGACCCGGAAGGGGAAAACGGTGAAAGCGACGCGCAGGTTCGGCATCGCCTTGCCTTCATAGTCCTTGACCCCGGCGAGGGCGTTGGCCGCCTCGTCGTTGCTGGTCCAGGCGAACTCCGATTGACCTGACATCGCCGCGCTGACGATGGCCGCCGGCGAGTTGAAAGTGACCAGGCGCATTTGCAGGTCGGTGTGCTCCTGCACGACCTTCGCAAGCACGCCCGCCTGGATGTTGTTGATAGCGCCCGGCGGCAGGGTTGAGATCGCAACCGTCTGCGCCGATGCGAGACCGGCCCAAGTTGCCAGCGCTCCCGCTGCCAGAGCCGCAATTGCCCTTGTCTTCCACGTCATTCTGTTTCCTCCCGGATCAACCGTTCGCCTGTTTCTTTTTTCACGTCCGCCCGGCGGATCGGCGGCCCGTGTTTGATTCGAAGCGTTATGCCACGTTCTTCCGCTGGCGCGCCTGATAAGCGGTGGCGCGATCGAACGCCTCCTCAATACGCCGGTGTCGCCGCTCGATCCACTCGCGCGGCTCCGTATGCGTCAGGATGTAGAACTCGCCGCCACGGATGGCGTCGACCACGCGTGCGCCGACCTCGTCGCCCGTCCATCCGTCCTTGATGATCTCGCCCATGAAATGGTTTTCCGGCCGCACCGTCGGGCCGCCGAGCCGCGTCGGGGCGGCTGCGCTCCGACAGATGGATCGACGTTGCCACCGCCGCAGGGCAGAGCACCGACACGCCGATGCCGGAGCCTTCCAGCTCCTGCTCCAAGGCCTCCGACAGCGCCACCACGGCATACTTGGTCATGGAATAGGCGCTGGTGAGGAAGCTCGGGTTGACCTGCAGCCCGCCGATCGAGGCGGTGTTGACCACGTGCCCGCCTTCGCCATGCGCGCGCATGCGTGGCACGAAGGTCTGGATGCCGTGGATGACGCCGTAGACGTTGACGCCGATCGCCCAGTCCCAATCGTTGGCGGCAATCTTCTCCAGCGGCACGCCGTGCATGGCGACGCCGGCATTGTTGCAGACGATGTGGATGGGGCCGAGCGCCTGCTCCGCCTGGTCGGCGCCATGCTCCACGTCCGTTCGGTCGGACACGTCGAGCGCCAGCGGAACGGCGCGCCCGCCCGCGGCGACGATCGCCGCTGCCGTCGCTTCCGCCGCGTCCTTGCGGATATCGGCGACGGCGACGTTGACGCCCGCCAGCGCAAGGTTGCGCGCGATCCCCTGGCCGATACCGGAGCCCGCGCCCGTCACGAAAGCGTTCCTGCCTGCGAGATCGTCCATTCCGGTCCCTGTTCTCGAAAGGTCGCGGCCAGCTTGCCGCAGCCGATACTATCCCCGGCCCCGCGCGATTCGCGCGGCTTCTCCCTAGGTTTTTCTTTCAGCCATCCTTGTATACCAGCCAGCGCAATGTCAACGAAATCTCCGGTAGAAGTGCGGCAAGCGTGCCTCTATCGTATACCAAATCCGGGCCGGCGGCCCTTTCGGAGCAGGTCATGAGCCGAGCGGTCGAGACCGCCTATTCAGAAATCAGGCGCGCCATCATCACCGGCGAGCTGCGCTCCGGCGATAAGCTGCAGGAAGCCAAGCTCGCCGACAAGATCGGCGTCAGCCGCACGCCGGTGCGCGAGGCGCTGACGCGCCTCTCAACCGAGGGCCTGGTGGTGCTGGAGCACTACCGTCGCGGCTATGTCGCGCATTTCTCCTCAAAGGACGTGGAGGAGATCTTTCGTCTGCGCGCCATCCTGGAGGCGCATTCCACCGCGCGCGCGGCGACCCGCATCACCGACGCGGAGATCGCCAGGCTGGAGGAGCTGGAGGCGGCGATGGAGCAGGATTTCGACCGCCTCGGCTGGCACGCGCATCTGGAGCGCTTCGACGCGCTCAATACCGAGTTCCACATGGTCATCGCGCGCGCCGCCGACAGCCAGCGCCTGGAGCGCATCCTCGCTTCGTCGCTGGAGCTGCCCGCCTCGATCTTCAATTCCTATGCCGAGCCGGTCGAGGACCGCACGCGCCGCACCCATGTCCAGCATCACGAGATCCTGGCGGCGCTGCGGATGCGCAACGCCGACTGGGCGTCGGCGGCCATGAGCGCCCACCTCCTGTCGCTGCTCGTTCCGCTGAGGGAGGAAGCCTCTGGCGGCTCGGAGAACGGCTCCGACAAGCCCGGCTAAGGAGCCTCGTTCAAGCGCGCTGCGCCGGGCGTTCTCCGGCCGTCCGGCAGGTATTAACGAAAGGTTAATTGCTGCCGAGCAGAAGTCAAATTCCGGCGTCTAAAGATTTTTCCTGGTAAAAACTCGGAAACAATTCGGAACCCCGAGGCGGCCTGAACGATTCTCATTGCGACGATCGACGAAGCAAAGGGGATCGCACAATGTCGACGAAGACAAAACGCACCAACGACAAGACGCTGCGCGCTGCCGCTCTGGTTTTCGGCGCGGCTTGTCTTTCCATCGTCGCCGCAACACAGCCGATGGCACGCCCCGACACCGCAAACGACACGAAAATTGTCCGCTTCCTCGATTCGACGCCGATGGACCAGAGCGAGCCCGGCGCGAAGGCGGCCGCGAAAGGCTTCGTGCAGGCCATGTCGAGCGGCGACGCAGAGGCGTTGTGGATGTTCGCTTCGGAAGAGGAGCAGGACGCCTTCCAGATCAAGAACGTGGCGTTCAAGGCCTATGCGGAGGAGTTTCCCGTCCTCACCCGCGCCAAGGAGGTGACGGTGGTCCGCTCGTGGCGCGACGTCGACACGGATTTCCTCGACCTGATCGTGCGCGACCGCAACGATCGCACCTACCGGACGGAAATCGGCCTTTGGTATTCCGACGCCGGCGACTGGAAGCTCGTCAGCCTCGACATCAAGCCGACCGGCGACTACGTGGCCGGGCTGTAGCTTTTACGCCTGTACCGCGACGCGGGCGTTCTCAGCGGAGGTGCGCTTGTTGCGGAAATAGGGCATCACCTCCTTGGCGTAGATCTCCAGGTTCTTGCGCGTCAGCTCCGCCGGCAGCGTGCCGAACTGCATCAGCGTCAGCAGGTGGCCGAAGCCGATCTCGACTGGTACTCCTCCAGCTTCTCGACGCACCGTCGCCGGGCTGCCGCAGATGAACATGCCCTTCTCCATCACCGAGTCGATGGTCTTGCTTGGTGCCGAGCCCGGCCTTCGCCTTCATCACGCCCATCATCGACTTGATGGACAGTGTAGCCGGGCGGCAGCAGCATCTCCGCGCGGCATCCGCAGGAACTTGTTGAGGAAGGTCTCGATGTGCGGCTGCGCCTCGCGCCGGGCGATCTCGTCGGTCTCCGCCACATAGAGCGGCACCGACCAGCCGAGCTGATCCTCGGTCGCCTCGTAGCCGTAGCCCTCGCGCCGTCTCCTTGTACATGGCATGTAGCGTGGCGAGCATCGGCGATCGGCGTGAAGGTCTGCAGATAGGTGTATCTGCGGCTCGGGATGCGGCCGCCCATTCGATCGTCTCGCGTCGAGCCCTGCGAGGGGATCCAGATCGGCGGGTGCGGCTGCTGGTAGGGCGCGCGGCCAGGTGTTCACGTACTCGAAGTGATAGTGCTTGCCCTCGAAGGCGGAACGGGCCGGTCTCGGTCCACGCCCGGATGATCAGGTCGTGCGCCTCGTGGAAGCGGTCGTGCGAGATTCGGCCGGGTTGACGCCCCAGGCGTGATACTCCGCGCCGATGCCGCGCACGAAGCCGGCGATCAGCCGCCCGCCGGTGATGTTGTCGAGCATGGCGAATTCTTCCGCCACCATCAGCGGGTTGTTGAGGAGCGGCAGCGCGCGGCCGAGCACCGCGATCTTGCAGTTCTTGGTGCGCCGCGACAGCGCGCCGGCCATCACCGCCGGGATCGGCATCAGGCCGTAGGCGTTCTGGTGGTGCTCGTTGACGCAGATGCCGTCGAAGCCGAGCTGGTCGGCATATTCCAGCTCGTCGAGATAGCGGTTGTAGAGGATGTGGCCCTTCTTCGGGTCGTAATAGGTGTTGGGCAGCGTCACCCAGGCGGAGTTGTACTTCTCGTCGTAGTCGAGATCGAGGTCCGCATAGGGCATCAGATGCATGAAGTAGAATTTCATCACGCGGCCTCCTCGATGAAGCTGGTGACCGCTTCCGACGAATTCGTTCGGCCTTCTCGACCTGCGGCAGGTGTCCGCAGTTCGCGAACGATCTCGAGCTTCGAGCCGGGGATCAGCGCCTGGTAGGCTGGCCCGTAGGCCGGCGGCATCACCTTGTCCGTCTCGCCCCACAGGATCAGCGTCGGCACCGAGATGCGGTGCAGCCACTTGGCGAGGTCGGGATTGTAGAAGCGCGGCTCCCAGGCGACCTTGGCCGTGGTCAGCCGGTTCTTCAGGAGCGTCATCGGTGCGCTCGTCGGATTCGCGGCTGGTCGAGCATCCTGTCGGCGATCGCCTGATCGTGGACCAGGACTGCGGACGGAATCCTCCGGCGACCACATGAAGATGTCGGCCTGCGCGGCACGCCCTTCACGTAGATGCCGGCAGCGCGCGACCAGCGTCAGCGTCTTGAGGCTGGTGTCGTTGCGCACCGCAAGCTCGGCCGCGATCCAGCCGCCGAGCGACTGCCCGACGAGGTGGATATCCGTCGAGCCCGAAATGCTCGATGAAGTCGAGATAGAAATAGGCGAGGTCGCCGATATTATCGAGCCAGTCGGGCATGTCGGAGCCGCCGAAACCGGGATGCTCCGGCACGATGACGTCGAAGCGCTCCGCCAGCGTCTCCATGAAGGGCAGCCACGCCGGCGCGCCGTTGGCGCCGTGCAGGAACAGAAGCGGCGCGCCCTTTCCCTTCCGCATGACGCGGGTGGCGCAGCCGTTGATGGCTTCGATGGAATCGGCGACGCTCATGACTGGGCGATCCTCCCCGGTCGCTTCTGTATTTGGAGCGATTTGTATACCAGTTGAGAGGGCGGCTTCAAGGAGATTAGGCGAAAATCCGTTGATCGAGGATTCGCGCACAGCCTATATTGCATACCATATGAAAAGCGTGCCGCCTCGCCAGAGCGCAGCGAAGAGGCGGAGGGAGGACCATCATGCAAGCCGCATCCCTGTTCGATCTGAGCGGCCAGGTGGCGCTCGTTACCGGCGCCGCAAGCGGGCTGGGCCTCGCCTTCACCGAGGTGCTGACGGCGAACGGAGCGCATGTCGCGATGCTCGACGTCGACGAGGCAGGCCTCGCCGCGAAAGCCGAGACGCTCAAGGCGAACAGCGCTTCGGTCGAGACGCATGTCGTGGACGTCGGCGACCGGGATGCGCTTTCCGGCCTCATCGACGCGATCGCCGCGCGCAACGGCCGCCTCGATATTGCCTTCGCCAATGCCGGCATCAGCTCCGGACCGGGCTTTACCTTCGGGCCGGCCGGCGGGCTGCTCGCCTGCACGCCGGAGAAGTGGGACCAGGTGCTTGACGTCAATCTGACCGGCACCTTCATCACCATGCAGGCGGCCGCCCGCCACATGATCCCGAAGAAGAGCGGGCGCATCGTCGTGGTCGCCTCGATCGCCGGACTGATGGCGGAGCCGAATGTCGGCTATCCCTACGCCGCGACGAAGGCGGCCGTCGTCAACCTGGTGCGCCAGGCGGCGGTCGAGCTCGCCCAGCACAACGTGCTGGTCACCGGGATCGCGCCCGGCCCGTTCCGCACCAATATCGGCGGCGGCCGCATCAACGATCCGAACGTCGCGCGCTATTTCGAGGAGATGGTTCCGCTGGAGCGAATTGCCGAGCCGGACGAGATCAAGGGCCTGGCGCTGCTTCTCGCCTCGCCCGCCTCCAGCTACATGACGGGCATCACCGTCCCGATCGACGGGGGCGCCACCGTCTGGTAAGGCGGAGCGCCGCCCGGCTCAGCCGCGCTTGCCGCCGCCATCCGCCGCGGACGCGCTTCTTCTTCGGCTTTGCGGAACGCCCGCGCAGCAGCGCCTTCAGATGCCGCTTGGTGGCGCTCTTCATGTCGATCGTGCCGGCTCGCAGCCGCACCCCGATGCCGAGCCGGCTGGAGCCGACGAGCAGCGTTCCGTATTCCTCGCGCTCGCGCCACAGCAGTGCCAGGAGCGGGTTGTCCTCCTCGCAGACCGGGTCGACCCGCTCGACCGTCGCCTCGTGCAGCCAGTGCCGCGTCTCGTCGGCCATGAGCTGCTTGCCGGGCGAGAACGCCGCGAAGCCTTCGTCGAAGGCGATCTTCCAGGGGATCGACAGGCTTCCAAGATCGAAACGGATGAGCGCGGCGATCGGCTTGTCCCCGACGCGCATGACGTCGATGGTGGCATGCTTGGCCTGCGCCAGCTGCATCACGGCGATGCGGGCGAAGTCGTGGACCTTCTGGCGCCTCACCATCGCGGTGCCGCGCCGCCCCTTCCAGCCGGAGCCCTCCAGGTTGGTGAAGGCGTTGAACGCCGTCTCGATCTCCGAGGCGGTCCTGGCCGACATGAAGCTGACGGCGCCGGCTTCGCAGAGCCGCCGCAGCTGGCGATCGAGTTCGCGCCGTCGCCGGTGGCTGACCATCTGGTCGAACGTCTCCACGCCGCCGGCCGTGCTCGGATGCAGCACAGGACGCAGCTGCCGCTCCGCCACCGCCCAGGCGCCGTGCCGCGTCGCCGCGGCGCGCAGCACCTCGGCTGTCGGGCCCGCAAGCGGCAGCTGGGGCACGGTGAAGAGCCTGCGGCCGCTCTTGCGCATGTGGCGGAAGAGGGCATCGCCCACATGGTCGGCCATGTCCCGGTCGATGAGCGGCGATCCGAGCGGCGCGTAGGGATGCGTCCACACGCCGAACCGCCGCCCGCCGAGCATGCCGCTCCCCGTCACCACGGGGGCGAAGAAGCGCATGTCGTCCTTGTCGGAATAGGTGGCGAGCCTGAGGCTGTTGCGGCCGAGCGCCTGGATGGCAGGCTCGAGGAACTCCGGCAGGAAAAACGGGTTCGGCTCGAGCGATCGCTCCGCGAGCGCGCTGACCCGTTCGGCGAGCCGCGGCAGGGCCTCCACCGGCTCCAGCGCGAACGTGCCGCGTCGCGCCCGTGGGCGCGGCACAGGCTGGGCAGCGACAGGATTGCGAAAGAGCATCTGCATTTACTTCCGCCTTATAGCCGGGTGATCCGCCGCTCCCGCACTCAAGGCTTTGTTAAGCTTAAGGTCGGTCTAGCCGGAAAAGCCACCTCCATCGAGGAAGGACTGCTCGGCCGGGGTCGTGTGGCGGCCCAATATGGCATTTCGATGCGGAAACCGGCCGAAGCGCCGGATGATCTCCGCGTGCTCGAGCGCATGTTTGAGCCCGTCTGTTGCGCCGATCAGCCCATGGACCAGCGCGACGCATCGTTCCTGGTCGCCGATCGCCTCGGAATGCATGAAGGGCATGTAGAAGAACATGCGCAGCCGCGCATCGACCTGCCGGTCGAAGCCCGCCTCGAGCGACTTCCGTGCGAGCGCCCGCGCCATGGCGTCCTGCGCGAAGCACTGCGGCTCGCCGCGGAACATGTTGCGCGAGAACTGGTCGAGCAGAAGGATGAGAGCGAGCGCTCCATCCGGCGTCTCCGCCCAGTCCGTCAGACGGCCGGCCGCGGCCTCCGCGTGGGTCGCCGCGAAGCGCTCCTGCATGAGGCGGTCGAACGCCTCGTCCTTCTTGAACCACTTCTCCGCGCCCGCATCGAGCCAGAATGTCAAAACATCGGATGGTCCGACAGTCTCTTCCGTCAAAATCGTACTCCGCCGCTGCTGATCTGATCATAAACGCTATCGTCAAGCTGTACGTAAGCTTGCTTATCCGGGTGCAGAAAATAGATCGGGTCTGACGTGGCGTGCGGGTCGAAGCCCTCCTTCACCAGGTCGACCTTGCGCTGCTTGAAGGTCGACGTCGTCTCGATCTCGCTGCAGATGCGCAGGAAGACCGGACGCGCGTAGGAGGCGAGCTGCTCGGTGACGTGCCGCCTGAAGCGGTCCAGGTCGAGGTCGCTCATCCACCACCAGGGCCGCCATGCCGACGCGTCCCTCCGCGCCGGGCACCTTTACGCCATAGACATTCGCTTCCTTGACGCCGGGGAAGACGGTGATCGCCTCCGATACCTCCGACGTCGCGACGTTCTCGCCCTTCCAGCGGAAGGTGTCGCCGATGCGGTCGACGAAATAGTAATAGCCGAGCTCGTCCTTCTTCATGAGATCGCCGGTGCGGAACCAGCGGTCGCCCTTCTCGAAGACGTCGCTGCAGGATCTTGCGCTCGGTGGCGGACGGGTCGGCAGTAGCCCTCGAAGCGCTGGCTGGGGCGCGACGGGTCGATGACGATCTTGGAGATGACCTCGCCGATCTCGCCGGGCTCGCATTTGATGCAGTGGCCGTCCGGCGCCGCGCACCGGCTCTTCCTTCTCGATGTCGAAGCGCACGACCTCGACGAAGAACTTGCTCTCCATGAACTTCGGGATGCGGCCGACCGCGCCGACCTTGCCGTCGAAGTTGAGGAAGACGCAATTGCCTTCCGTCGCGGCGTACCATTCGAGGATCTGAGGGATGCGGAAGCGCTTCTGGAAGTCCTGCCCAGATGTCCGGCCGCAGCCCGTTGCCGCAGGCGATCCGCAGCTTGTGCTTCGTCTCCAGCGGATGCGGCGGGCTGTTGAGCAGGTAGCGGCACAGCTCGCCGATATAGATGAACGCCGTGCACTCGTATTTGACCACGTCGTCCCAGAACGTCCGCGACGAGTAGCGCTCGCGCAGCACCACGCTGGCGCCCGCCGTCAGCGCCGCGCCCGGCGCGATCACGCCGCCGTTCGTGTGGTACATGGGCAGGCATACATAGATGCGGTCGTCCGGCTTGATGTTCATCGCGCCGCTGAAGGCGTACATGATGCCCTGCACGCGGTAGTGGTTGATGTTGGCCGCCTTGGGCAGGCCGGTCGTCCCGCTCGTGTAGACGATAGAGGCAGCGGTCCTCGATGGTGAGCTTGGGAAGCTGCTCGTCGGGGACCGGGTCGTTCGGCAGCGCGTCGAGCTCCGTGTCGAGGCGGCGGAAGCCCTCTGCGTCGGCGCCGTGGCACCAGAGCTCCGGGCCGGTTTCGAGATGCGGCTCGGCGGTGCGGAAGCGCGTCGACGAGCGACGTCCTCCACGATGATGTGCTTCGGCGTGACGATGTTGACGCAATGCGCCAGCGCGATGCCGGTCAGGTTGGTGTTGAGGAGCGCGATCACGCCGCCGGCGCGCGAGATGCCGAGCCAGGCCGCCAGATATTCCGGCCGGTTCGGCATCATCAGCGCCACCGACGTCGCCCTTGGCGATGCCGTGCGCCATGGCCCAGCGGGCATATTGGTCGCCGCGCTGGTCGTATTGCCGATAGGTCATCTGCTCGCGCTCGGAGATGAGCGCCACCCTGTCGCCATAGCTTCTCGACGAGCTGCCGCACCACCTGCGGGTAGGTGCGGCCGGGGTTCTTGGCGACCTTGGTGACCTTGGAAAGCGTGCGGAGCACGCCGGTCAGGTAGGCGTAGTTGCTGCCCAACCGCTTGAAGAACCCCATGCCTCCCCCCGACGCCGGGCGCGCTCTTGGCGCGCCCTGCTGCTCGCTTGCGCGTGGAACCGAAAAATAGCATCCGAGTCGGGGCAAGGCGAGCCCGACAGGAGCTTGAAGCGCGATGGACGATCCGATGATCATCGACGTGCGCGGGCTGAAATGCCCGCTGCCGGTGCTGAAGGCGGCGCGCCGCATGCAGGCTCACGCCGCCGGGAGCGCGCTTCCTCATCATCGCCACCGATCCGATGGCGGCGATCGACGTGCCGCATTTCTGCAACGAGAACGGCCACCGGCTTCTCGCCGACAGCCGCGAGGGCGACGAGCTGCGGTTCGAGATCGAGAAGGGCTGAAGCTCGGCTATTGCCGGGCTTCGACTTCTTCCGAGCGGGCGGGCTTGCCGGTCGCGGCGCCGATCGCCTCCGCCGGCGGTGACGCGCTGTCCGCTCGTCGACGGGCGCGAAGGCGTTGAGCACGTCGCGGCTCGCCTTCGCCGGGCCGCGGCCGCGGCAGCCGCGCCACGAAGCCGGGCTCGCCGTAATCGGCGGGAACATAGGCGGTGACCCGCACGGGCGGCCCGTTGTCCACCAGCTCGTCGAGATGCGAACTCGTCGTGTTCGTCGCGCAGCTCTGCGAGAGCCGCCCGGCGCTTCGGCCCGCAGACATAGGGCCGCATGTCGAAGCGGTTCCCTGAAGGAAAGGCCCGAGGTGACGTTGGAGAGGGTCGTCTCCGTCTCCACCTGCCGCCACGGCGTATCGAAGGCCTCGTCGAGCAGCGCCGCCGCGTGCTCGTTGCGGAGCTTGCCGCCATATTCGCCGAACACCACCGCGATCAGCTCGCGGTCGCCGCGCCGCGCGCTCGCGACGAGATTGTAGCCGGAGGCGCAGATGAAGCCGGTCTTCATGCCCGTTGCGCCGGGATAGCGGTCGATCAAGCGGTTGTAATTGCGCAGGATCTTGTCGCCGATCTGGATGGCAGTGGATCGCGAAGTAGGGCCGGTCCTCGGGAAACTCGGTAAGCAGCGCCCGGGCCAGGATCGCCATGTCGCGCGCGCTGCTCACCTGGCCCTCGTCCGGAAGGCCGTGCGGATTGACGAAATGCGACCGTGTCATGCCGAGCTGCCTGGCCGCGGCGTTCATGCGCTCGGCAAAGCCGTCGACGCTGCCGCCGACCGTCTCCGCCACGGCAACGGCGATGTCGTTTGCCGACTTCACCATCATCATCTTCAGCGCGTTATCGAGCGTGAAGGTCGAGCCGGGCTTGAAGCCCATCTTGCTCGGCGGCTGCGCTGCGGCATTGGCGCTGTAGTGCACCTGGTCGTTGAACGAGATTTCCCCGGCGCGGATCGCCTGCAAGGTGACGTAGAGCGTCATCAGCTTGCTGGTGGAGGCCGGGAACCAGGGCCGCTGCGCATCGTGGTCGACGATGATTTGGCCGGTCTCGACATCGGCGACCAGGTAGGGGCCACGGATGATATCGGTCGGGCTGTCGGCGGCGCCCGCCTGGGCCCCCGTCAGCGCGAGCGCCACGAATGCCGCCGCCAGCGCCGAAATTCGCATCGTTCCGCGCTTCAAGTTCAATACCGGCTCCCTCTGCCGGCGCCTTGTAGCGCATTTCGCGGCGTTCCGGCACCCCACCGCGCGCACTTTGCCGTGGGCCTGTTAAAAATTCCGCCGCCGCCGCCATGCCCGGCATGCGCGATTGCGCCGATCCGTCGCGGCAGTGCATAAAGTTCCGCCGCGGAGGAGGAACTCGAAATGCCCGTGATCAACCGCTTCGCCGAGCTGCATGAGGAGATCGTCGCTTGGCGGCGCGACTACCATCGCCATCCGGAGCTGCTCTACGACGTGCAACCGCACCGCCGCCGACGTGGCGGCGAAGCTGCGCGCCTTCGGCTTCGACGAGGTGGTGGAAGGGATCGGCCGCACCGGCGTCGTTGGCGTGCTGAAGGGCGAGGGCGAAGGTGCTGCGGCCGGCGCGATCGGCCTGCGGGCCGACATGGACGCGCTGCCCATCCACGAGGAGAGCGGCAAGCCGTGGTCGTCGGAGACGCCCGGCAAGATGCACGCCTGCGGCCATGACGGGCATACCGCGATGCTTCTCGGCGCGGCGCGCTACCTTTCCGAGACGCGCCGCTTCTCCGGCAATGCGGTCTTCATCTTCCAGCCGGCGGAGGAAGGCGGCGCGGGCGGCCGGGCCATGGTCGAGGACGGGATGATGGACCGCTTCGGCGTGGAGGAGGTCTACGGCATGCACAACATGCCGGGTGTGCCGGTCGGCCATTTCGCCATGCGCACCGGCGCCATCATGGCGGCCACCGACATCTTCACGGTCGATCTGGAGGGGCAGGGCGGCCACGCCGCACAGCCGCATCGCACCATCGACCCCATCGTTACGGCCGCCGCCATGGTGCAGGCGATTCAGTCGATCGTCTCGCGCAACGTCGACCCGCTTGCCAATGCGGTCGTCTCCGTCACCACCATGCATGCCGGCGACGCCTTCAACGTCATTCCGCAGCGCGCCAAGGTGACCGGCACTGCGCGCTCGCTCGATCCGCTGGTGCGCGATCTCCTGGAGCGGCGGCTGCGCGAGGTGGTGCAGAACGTCGCCGCCGCCTACGGCGCCACCGCGCATTTCGAGTATTCGCGCAACTATCCCGTTACGCGGAACCATCCCGAACAGACGGACAAGGCCGCTGCTATCGCGCGTGAGGTGGCGGGCGACGCCAACGTCGATACCGAGCATCTGCCGGTGATGGGCGGGGAGGACTTTTCCTTCATGCTGGAAGCCCGCCCCGGCGCCTTCATCTTCATCGGCAACGGCGATACGGCGGGCCTCCACCACCCGGCCTACGACTTCAACGATTCGGCGATCAATTTCGGCTCGTCCTACTGGTCACGGCTGGTCGAGACGCTTCTGCCGGCGGGATAGCGAGGGGCAATGAGCGACAGCGGCACCGGAGACTGGCGCCCCATGGAAAGCGCCCCGCGCGACGGCACACGCGTGCTGGCGGCGATCCGCTCCACCGAGCAGGGACCGGCGGAGGTGGATGTCGTCCGCTGGGGGCGCCCGTCGCCCGGCGTCG
The DNA here is from genome assembly GCA_963801225.1 of uncultured Alphaproteobacteria bacterium. Taxonomy (GTDB): domain Bacteria; phylum Pseudomonadota; class Alphaproteobacteria; order Rhizobiales; family Afifellaceae; genus DASWJZ01. Next base: position 464,040 of record CAWDED010000006.1, on the reverse strand, counting down.
ACGCCTGCTGGCTCGCCATCGATTCCGCCCCCGGCGCGCTGGTCACCTATTCCGATGTCGAGCTCACCTGGTGGATGCCCATGCCCCAGCCTCTGCCGCGGGCGCCCGGCAGCGGCAGGCCGGTGCCGCCCACACCGCCGCCCGAACCCGACGAGATTGGCGGCTCCGGCATCTGAGGGCCTCTCGGCGGCCGGTTTCGCGCCCACGCCAACCGGCGAGGCAACCGCTTCTTAACCATGAGTCCGGCATGTTCGGCGGCGTGAAAGGTCGCGAACAGCGGGGCCCGTGAGCCATGACCATGGTGATTCATGTCGTCCAGAAGGCCGATGCCTGGCTGATCGAGGTGGGCGGTGACTATTTCGGCCCGCTCGACTCTGAGGATGCCGCCTTCACGCACGCCAACCTGACGGCGGTCAAGCTGCAGCTTGAGGATTTCTCCGCCGACATCCGCGTCGAGAAGCAGCCCCTCGATTCGTAGAACGGCGATCGCTGCCGCTCGCCGCTGATCCGCTCTTCGGGCAGCGGCAGTGGTGAGGCAGCTTGCGTCGTGCAGAGACCTCGTTCCGCTGATATCAGGGGCGGGAGAGGTCCATGGATGACGTTTCAGCCGCTTGTCGAGGAAATCGCCTACCGCGATCCGCGCGCCGCCCTGCGCTCGGTCCCGTTCGGCGACGGGCTCGTGCTGCTGGAAAGCGCCATGCGCCATCCCGTCCTCGGCCGCTGGTCATGGCTGGCGGCCGATCCGTTCGCGCGCTTCACCGTTCATGGGGACACAGCCCGTTGGAACGGCGCGCCGCTCGCCGGCCATCCCATGGCGGCGCTGCGGCGCCAGCTCGCGCGCTACGCCGATATCCCGCCCGGCGCCGACGCTCCCCTTCGTGGGTGGCGCGACGGGCTTTTTCGCCTACGAGGCGGCCAACCTGTTCGAGCGCCTGCCTGAGCCCAAGGGAGGTGCGGCGCGCCGGCCGGAGATCGATCTCTGGTTCCACGACGTCGGCGTCGCATTCGACGCCGTGGAGCGCCGCGCCTTCCTCGTCTCGACCGGCTGGCCGGAGGACGACCCGACGCGGCGCCGCAGGCGGGCGCACGAGCGGCTGGAATGGCTGAAGGCGGCGCTTGCAGCCGCGCCCGCCCGGCTGCGCGGCCTCGCCATCGCGCGCGAGGCCTGGCGGCCGAACATGAGCCCGCAGGCGTTCAGGCAGGCGGTCGAAGCGACGCGGGAATACATTGCCGCCGGAGATATCTTCCAGGCCAACCTGACGCTCGCGTGGCATGCGAGGCTGCAGCCGGGCTTCGACCCGCTGGCCTTGTACGACGCGCTGGCGAGCGCCAATCCGGCACCGTTCGGTGCCTTCATCGCCACACCGGAGCGGCTGGTCGCGTCCACCTCGCCGGAAGCCTTTCTGCTGCTGTCCGCGACGGCGTCGCCGAGACACGGCCCATCAAGGGAACGATCCCCCGTTCGGCCGACAGAAGCGAGGATCGCCGCCTCGCCGAGGAGCTTCTGGCCAGCGACAAGGACCGTGCCGAGAACGTCATGATCGTCGACCTGATGCGCAACGATTTCTCGCGCGTCTGTCTGCCCGGAACCGTGGATGTGACCAGCCTCTGCGCGCTGGAGAGCTACGCCTCGGTGCATCACCTCGTTTCCGTCGTGCGTGGGCGGCTGAAGCCCGGCCTCGACGCGCTCGACCTTGTCGCCGCCTGCTTTCCCGGCGGTTCGATCACCGGCGCCCCGAAGATACGCGCCATGGAGATCATCCACGAGCTGGAGCCGGAGCCGCGCGGCGTCTATTGCGGCTCCGTCGTGCATTTCGGCTATGACGGATCGCTTCGCTCCAACATCGCGATCCGCACGCTGGTCGTGGAGGACGACATCGCCTCCATCCGCGCCGGCGGCGGCATCACGCTCCTGTCCGACCCGCAGAAGGAATACGAGGAGGCGCTGGTGAAGGCGGAGCGCCTGTTCGAGGCGCTGCAGCCGGTTCGCCTGGCAGAGGTCGCGTCGTGATCCTCATCATCGACAACTACGATTCCTTCGTCTTCAATATCGCCCGCTACGTGGAGGAGCTCGGCCAAAGCGTGCAGGTGAAACGCAACGACTGCCTCGACGTCGAAGAAATCCGCGCGCACGCCGCGACCGGCCTCATCCTTTCGCCCGGCCCCTGCACGCCGAACGAGGCGGGAATCTCGCTGGAGGCGGTGCGGCGGCTCTCCGGGAAGATGCCGATCCTCGGCATCTGCCTTGGCCACCAGTGCATCGGCCAGGCCTTCGGCGCCGAGATCGTCCGGGCGCGCACGCCGATGCATGGCCGGGCGACCACGCTGCACCACGACGGCAGCGGGGTGTTCGCCGGCCTGCCGCCGCACTTCAGCGTCGGCCTTTATCACTCGCTCGCCGTCTCGTCGGTCGACAACTCGGAGCAGGTGGCGTGCTGCGCCTGGAGCGAGGATGGCGAGGTGATGGCGATCCGCCACGTGGAGCATCCGACCTTCGGCGTGCAGTTCCATCCAGAGTCCATTCTCACCGAGCATGGCCATGCGCTGCTCGCCGCCTTTCTGCAAAGGACCGTTGCATGAGTGACTCAGCTGTTTGGATCAACGGACCGGGCCCCGAGGGCCTCTCGCCATTCGACCGCGGGCTCACGCTCGGCGATGGCGTTTTCGACACGCTGACGGCGTTTCGCCGCGTTCCCTTCGCCGGTGACCGGCATCTCGCGCGGCTCGTCAGCCACGCGGCGGCGATCGGCATCGACATCAATCCGGATGAAGTGCGCGAGGGCTGGGACGCCGTTCTTAAAGAGGCAGCCGAGGAGCACCTGATCGTGCGCACCACTGTGACGCGCGGCGAGACGGGGCGCGGCCTCTGGCCAGCGCAGGAGAGCGAGCCGACGGTGATCGTCTCCGCGACACCCTGGAGCCGGGATGTGGTGGCCCGGCCCGTCAGCCTGGTCACCGGGACGGTCGTCCGCAACGCCGGCTCGCCTGCCTCGCGGCTGAAGGCGACCGGTTATCTCGACAATATCCTGGCGGCGCGCGAGGCGGCCGGGAAGGGCGCGGACGATGCGCTTGATGCTCAACGCCGAGCAGCGCGTCGCCTGCTCGACGATCGCCAACGTCTTCGCGTGCATCGGGGAGGAGCTGGTAACTCCGCCCGAGGCTGACGGAGCAATGGCCGGGATCATGCGCGGGCTCCTCCTGGAAGTCGCGGCGGCGGCCGGGCTTCACCCGAGGGAGTGGTCGCTCACGCCCGCCGACCTCGCAACCGCCGACGAGGTTTTCCTCACCAACAGCGTCCGCCTTCTGTCGCCGGTTGCGCAGCTCGACGGACGGCCGATCGGCGCGGGCCGCGGTGATGCTGCTGCTGCGCTCCTGGACGCCATTGCCGGGCGCATCCGGGAAGCGTGCGACTTCGACCCGCGCCCTTCGGCGTGAGGCGGCGGCTCTCGGCCGGTTCAGACCTGAATCGGCAACGCTCAGGCGAGCAATCGTGACGGCGGGCGTGTCAGTCGCCCAGTACCCGTCGCCGCTCTTCGAATTCCTCCTTGTCGATCTCACCGCGGGCGAAACGCTCCTTGAGGATATCGAGGGGCGTACGCACGGGAGGCGCGTGATGCGGCGGCGCCGGATGGTGCATCGGGCCGCCGATCCAGCGCACGATGAGCACCACGACGACAATCACCAGGGCGAGCATCAGAAGGCCGAAGAACGGCCCGAAAAACATGCCGCCCCATCCCCAGTCCCCCATCATGTGATGCGGGCCGTACCAGTAGCGGTCGTTGTCGGACGTGCTCTGCGCCAGGACCACGCCCGGCGAGAGCGTGGTCGCCAAGGCCGCGAGCGCGGCAGGAAGCCTTTTCATAGATCTCTCCATCCTTGGGCCCCTTGAGGTAAGGATGGGTGCCGCGCCTTGTGGAAACATTGATCCGCATCAAGCGGTCGCGGCATTCACCGATGCGAGATGAAGGACACGGTCCGCTCCGGCGGGTAGAATTGTTGTCGAACCGCTGACGAAAAGGAGCGGCCCATGGCAAGCCAGTCTGACCCGATTGCAATCCTGTCCGCCTGCCGCACCCCGATGGGCGCGTTTCAGGGGGCGCTTTCCAAACAGCCGGCGACCGCGCTCGGCGCCGCGGCGATTGCGGAGGCGGTGCGCCGCACCGGCATACCCGCGGTGGACATTGACGACGTCATCATGGGCTGCGTCCTGCCGGCCGGTCTCGGTCAGGCGCCGGCCCGTCAGGCGGCGCTCGGCGCGGGCCTTCCGCAGTCGGTGCCCTGCGCCACTGTCAACAAGGTGTGCGGCTCGGGCATGAAGGCGGCCATGCTGGCGGCCAACGAGATCGCCGGCGGCGATACCGAGATCGCTGTGGCCGGCGGCATGGAGAGCATGAGCAACGCGCCTTATCTTCTCGACAAGGCGAGAAACGGCTACCGGGTCGGGCATGGCCGCGTGATCGATCACATGTTCCTCGACGGGCTGGAGGACGCCTACGACAAAGGCCGCGTCATGGGCACCTTCGCCGAGGACACCGCACAGCACTACCAGTTCACGCGCACCGATCAGGACGCCTATGCGCTGGCCTCGGTGGAGCGCGCCCGCACGGCCTCAAGCCAGGGATGGTTCCGGAGCGAGATCGTCGCGGTCGGAGAGGTGAGCGAGGACGAGCCGCCATTTCGTGCCAAGCCCGAAAAAGTCCCGCATCTGAAACCGGCCTTCCGTGAGGGCGGCACGGTGACGGCGGCGAATTCCTCATCCATTTCCGATGGCGCGGCAGCGCTGGTGCTGGCGCGCCGGTCGGTCGCCGAAGCGCGGGGCGTGGAGCCGATTGCGCTGATCCGCGGACAGGCCACCCACGCCCAGGCGCCGGCCTGGTTCACCACCGCGCCGATCTTCGCGATCCAGAAACTGCTCGAGAGGACCGGCTGGAAAGCGTCGGACGTCGATCTGTTCGAGATCAACGAGGCGTTTGCCGTCGTCGCCATGGCGGCGATGCGCGACCTCGACCTGCCGCACGACAAGGTCAACGTGAATGGCGGCGCCTGCGCGCTCGGGCATCCGATCGGCTGCTCGGGCGCGCGGATCGTCGTCACGCTGGTTTCGGCACTGAAGGCGCGCGGCCTGAAGCGTGGAATCGCCTCCTTGTGCATCGGCGGCGGCGAGGCGACGGCCCTCGCGGTCGAGATGGCGTAGGCCCGGGCCAGGTCCCGAGGCCACCACAGTCACGACCTACCGGTGCAACTCCGACGGCACGCCGGACGCCTTCGTCCCCGAGGAGGGACGCGGCGCAAGCTTGCGCCTGCAAGAACAGGCAATTAGATGGCTGGGCGGCAATTCGGCCCGACGGCGACCGGCAGGCTTGCCGCCGGGGACGCACTATGCTCGAAGGAGCGAAAAGGCCGCCCGATCAAAGGATTGAGCAGGTTGACGGCGGGATCGCGCGCCCGCCGTGGCGTTTTCTTCGGCGCGAGGATATCCGGGCACAGACGCAGGCGACATGGCATACGAACCGCAGACGATCGAACCGAAATGGCAGAAGTTCTGGGACGACAACCGGACTTTTGAAGTCGATGTCGATCGCAAGAAGCCCAAGTTCTATGTCCTCGACATGTTTCCCTATCCCTCGGGCGCCGGCCTGCATGTCGGTCACCCGGAAGGTTACACGGCGACGGATATCGTAAGCCGCTACAAGAGGATGCGGGGCTTCAACGTCCTGCATCCGATGGGCTGGGACGCCTACGGCCTGCCCGCGGAGCGCTATGCCATCCGCACCGGCGTCCACCCCGCCATCACCACGCGGGAGAACATCGAGACCTTCCGGCGCCAGATCAAGCGGCTCGGCTTCTCCTATGACTGGAGCCGCGAGGTCTCCACGGCCGACCCGAAATTCCTGCGCTGGACGCAGTGGATATTCCTGAAGCTCTACGAGCAGGGGCTCGCCTACCAGGCGGAGGTGCCCGTCAACTGGTGCCCGGCGCTCAATACGGTTCTCGCCAACGAGGAGGTGAAGGACGGCCGCTATGTCGAGACCGGCGACCCGGTCGAGCGGCGGCTCATGCGGCAGTGGATGCTGCGGATCACGCGCTACGCGGAACGGCTCCTGGAGGACCTCGAGGGTCTCGACTGGCCGGAGAGCGTCAAGGCGATGCAGCGCCACTGGATCGGCAAGTCGGAAGGCGCGGAGATCGTCTTCAAGATCGACGGCTTCGACCAGACGTTCAGCGTCTTCTCGACTCGCCCGGACACGCTGTTCGGCGCCACCTATTGCGTCCTCGCCCCCGAGCACCCTTTCGTGGACCGGATCACCACCGAGGAGATGAAGCCGGCGGTGCGGGAGTACAAGGCGCAGGCGGCGCTCCTCAGCGAGCTGCAGCGCTCGGAGATCAACCAGGAGAAGACCGGCGTCTTCACCGGGAGCTATGCGATCAACCCGGTCAACGGCGAGCGCATCCCGATCTGGATCGCGGATTACATCCTGATCTCCTACGGGACCGGAGCCGTGATGGCGGTGCCGGCGCACGATGCGCGCGACCATGAGTTCGCGGTGAAATACGGCTTGCCGATCCGGCAGGTGGTGGATGCGCCGGGCGTGCCCGACATCGCACAGCAGGCTTATGACGGCGAGGGCACCCTGGTGAACTCAGGGTTCCTGGACGGCAAGGACGTCGCGACTGCCAAGCAGGACATCATCGAATGGCTGGAGGCCAATAGCGCCGGCGAGAGACGGGTGCAGTACCGTCTTCGCGACTGGCTGTTCTCGCGCCAGCGCTACTGGGGCGAGCCGATCCCGATTCTGCTCCGCAACGATGGGTCGACGGTTCCGGTGCCGGAGGATTCCCTGCCGCTGGTTCCGCCGGAGCTCGCCGACTATCGCCCGACCAGCCAGGGCGAGCCGCCGCTGGCGCGCGCGCGCGACTGGCTGGAGGCGACCGACCCGGGGACCGGCGAGTTCGCCATCCGCGAAACCAACACCATGCCGCAATGGGCGGGCTCGAGCTGGTACTACCTGCGCTTCATCGATCCGCACAACGACAAGGCGTTCGTCGATCCGGAGAAGGAGCGCTACTGGATGCCCGTCGATCTCTATGTCGGCGGGGCGGAGCATGCCGTGCTGCACCTGCTCTACGCACGGTTCTGGCACAAGGTGCTCTACGACATCGGCGTCGTCTCGACGAAGGAGCCGTTCCAGAAGCTGTTCAACCAGGGCATGATCCTGGCCTTCTCTTACCGCGACGAGCGGGGCAAGTACTACGAGCCTTCGATGGTCTCGCAGCAGGGCGACAAGTTCTTCGCCGACGGCGTGGAGCTCGACCGCCAGGTCGAGAAGATGTCGAAGTCGCGTCTGAACGTGGTCGACCCCGACGACATCGTCGGCGAGTTCGGCGCCGATGCGTTCCGGCTCTACGAGATGTTCATGGGACCGCTCGACGTCACCAAGCCATGGCAGACATCGGGCGTGGCCGGGATGCGGCGCTTCCTCAACCGGTCCTGGCGTGTCGTCTGCAACGACGAGGACGACAGCTTCGATTCCACGCATGTGGTGGATGTCGAGCCTGACGTCGAGATTGCATCCGTGCTGCACAAGACGATCGACGCGGTGACGAACGACATCGAAGGGCTGCGCTTCAACACCGCGATCGCGCGGCTGATGGAGCTGGTGAACGCACTCACCGCTTTGGATACGCGCCCGCGCTCGGTCGTGGAGACCTTCGTCAAGCTGCTCTCGCCGTTCACGCCTCACATCGCCGAGGAGATGTGGTCGAAGCTCGGTCACAACGAAAGCCTCGCCTACGAGCCATGGCCGGTCGCGGACCAGAAGATCATCGATGCGGGGCAGGGGCTGAAGGAATACCCCATCCAGGTGAACGGCAAATTGCGGGGCCGCGTGATGGCCGCGCCCGACCTGGGTCGCGAGCAACTGTTCGCCGAGGTGAAGGAGGCGGCGGAGGTGCAGAGCCTCCTGGCCGGTCGCCGGATCCTCAAGGAGATCGTGGTGCCTGGGCGGCTGGTGAATTTCGTGGTGGAAGGCTAGCGGCGCAGGCTGTCCCGCCCGCGCCGGTTCCGCCCGGCCTCCCAAGCCCGCCTCGGACATTGGCGCCGCCCGGCCTCTTCCAGGACAGCGAACGCGCTGCAACCGAAATGCGCATGTCTCGTCCAGCGATGCGGCCGCGTTGGAGCTTGGCAGTCCGTCCGCATGTGACTTAGGCTAGGCGCCGGTTCGTCCCGCCCGGCGGCCGGGCGGGTGAAGCGGGGGATCGATGGGCGAGAACGCGAGGGCCTTCTTCAGAGCGCTCAACCAGGAGCGCATCGTCCTCGTGATTGGCGTCGTGCTGTTCGTCGCCGCGGCGTTGAGCCTTCCCGGTTTTCTGACCGCCGGCAACCTGATTGCCATCGTCCGCTCCATCGCCGTTCTCGGCATCCTTGCGATCGGGATGGGGCTGGTGATCATCGGGCGCGGCATCGACCTGTCGATGGTGGCGGTCATGGCCATGTCGGTCGCCTGGTATCTGCAGCTCCTCGGCGATGGCGTGCCGGACCTGTCGGCGCTGGCCCTGGCGCTCGGCTTCGTGCTCGGCATCGGCCTGATCAACGGCTTCCTCGTCGCCTATGCAGAGGTCCCCGCGATCTTCGTCACGCTTGCCACCGGCTCCTTCGTCTTCGGCGTCGTCCGCTCGCAGCTGATCCCCTCCGACGCCGTGCCGGTGCCGGACGGCCACTGGGTTGAGATCATGGGCGGCATACGCTTCCTGGGTGTGCCGGTCGAAGTCTTCATATTCGCGGCGCTGGCCGCCGCGGTGTTCCTGTTCCTGCGCTTCACCAAATGGGGCCGTTACGTCTACTACGCTGGCGACAATCCGGTCGCGGCGCGCAACATCGGCATCCCGGTGCGGCCGATGCTGGTGCTGCGCTACGTGCTCGCCGCGCTGACCGCCTTTGTCGCGGGGCTGCTGACGGCGGCGAGCCTGCATTCGATCAACACCCGCGTGGTGAACTCCACGTTGCTCTACGATATCGTGCTGGTTGCGGTGATCGGCGGCATCGGGCTGTCGGGCGGCAAGGGCGGTGTCCGTAACGTGCTGGTGGGCGCGGCGCTGATCGGAATACTGCTCAACATCATGACGATCATTGACATCTCGGTGCTTTACCAGAACCTTATCAAGTCAACGATCCTGCTGTCTGCAATCATCGTCGACGGTCTGCTCAACCCGCGTGACGAGCAGACCGCTCAGCAAGGAGACATCTGATCTCCGCACCGTCTCACGTTATAAAAAGGTCGAGAGGAAAGGACAGGAACATGAAGCTGATGAGAGCTTTTCTTGCGGCGTCCGTAGTGGCGTCGGGCACGCTCCTTACCGCGCTGCCCGCCTCTGCCGCGATGATGGACCCGGCGCCGGCGGAATACGCCAGCGCACTTAGCGGCAAGCGCGTCCTCATGGTGCCCATGGCGATGGGCTTCGACCTGGCGCAAGGCTGGGCCGCCATCCTGCAGCGCGAGGTCACCGCCTTTGGCGGCACCTTCGAGACGCGCGACCCGAACTGGAGCGTGGAGGCCGGCGCCCAGGCGCTGACGGAGGCGATCGCTTCCGATCCGAAGCCGGACGTGCTGGTCGTGATGTCGCCCGACCTCAACTCCTACTCCAAGATCATGAAGCGGGCGCAGGAGGCGGGCATCTACGTGCTGCTGATCGACAACCCCGCCAACTTCAAGGCCGACGCCTATCTCGGCGGCGACTGGACCGAGCTCGGCCGCCTCGAGGCCGAGGCCGCGATCGATGGCTGCGGCGAGGGCTCGTCGAAGAAGATCGGCCTGGTGCAGGGCGACGAGACCAACGCCACCAGCCTCTTCCAGTATGACGGCATCATGGACGTGCTTTCGAAGCATCCCGATTTCGAGGTCGTGGCCAAGCCCGACTCGAACTGGGACGCGACGACCTCGCGCAACGTGACGACCACCATGCTGCAGCAGCACCCGGAGGTCTGCGCCATCATCGACTTCTGGGACGGCGACGCCACGGGCGCCGCGGCGGCGATCCGCGACGCCGGCCTGCAGGACAAGGTGTTCCTGGTCACCACCGGCGGCGGCGAGCAGACCGCCGACTGCGACGCGATCGAGGACGGCACCTACGGTGCGGTGGTCACGACCGAGCTGGTGCAGGAAAGCACCAACATGGTCACCATGATCAAATACCTGCTGCAGAGCGGCCAGCCGGCCGGCACCTCGTCGGCCTACATCTACACGCTGCTCCACGCGACGACGAAGGATAACATGCGCGCCGACAGCTGCTGGGACCTGAAAGAGCTGCAGGCCATGGCCGAGGGCAACTGAGCATCCTTGGCTCGCAACTGAACCGGGACGGCCGGGATTTGTCCGGCCGTCCTCTCTCTCCTGACCCGATGGGCGCGCGATGACCTTCCGCGAGCGGCTGCAGGCCTCGCGCTACAATCTCATTCCCGATCATATTATCGGCGAGGTCCTGACCAAGCGCTGGGCCGACAACGCCATCCCGTTCATGGCGCTCGTCGTCACCGTCGCGGTTTTCGGCAGCGTCATCCCGGGCTTCTTCAAGCTCTATTCCCTGCAGGAATCGACCCGCCAGCTCGGCGAGTTCAGCCTCGTGGTGACCGGCCTGACGGTGGTGATGCTGGGCGGCGGCATCGATCTCTCCGTCGGCTCGATCTTCGCCCTGTCGGCATTTGCCGCGGTCTCAAGCTTCTTCATTCTCGAGCAGCCGGTGTGGGTGGCCTTCCTGGCATCGCTCGCCGTGGGGATCGCCTTCGGCGCCATCAACGGCTACCTGATCGGCTTCCTGCGGCTCCGGGCGTTCATCACGACGCTGGTGACCTTCATCATCGGCCGCGCCGGCTACGAGATCCTCGTCGTCACCTTCGGCTCGCGGGTCCAGCTTTCGTTTGTCTCCTCGGACACCTGGGACTTCATCGGCGACGGCACGCTGCTCGGCGTCTCGGTCCCGGTGCTGGCGGCGATGGCGCTCGCGATCGTCACCCATGTCGCGCTCACGCGCTCGCGCCCGGGCTGGCATGTGCAGGCGGTCGGCGGCTCGCGCCGCTCCGCCCACAATGCCGGCATCCGCGTGCGCCAGACGGTGTTCCTCACCTACGTCTTCTCCGGCCTCTGCTCCGCCGCGGCCGGCTTCCTGATCGCCACCCGGCTGAGCGGCGCCGGGCCCGGCACCGGGCAGGGGCTGGAGATCCTGGCGCTTACCGCCGCCGTGGTGGGCGGCAACAGCCTGGGCGGCGGGCGCGGATCGGTCGTCAAGGGCGTGATGGGCGCCATCATCGTGCTGGTGATGACCAACGGCCTCATCCGGCTCGGCTACGGCACCGGCACCAACCAGATGGTGCTCGGCATCCTGCTTGCCGTCGCCGTCACCATCGATATCCGCTGGCTCAAGAACCGCCACAAGGTGCTGCGCGAGGTCTATGTCGCGCCGGTCTATCTGCGTATGGGCGAGGCGCAATCGGCGGTGCCGGGCTCGCGCTCGCCCTACGAGCTCAACAACCGCCTGTCGGAAGCCGAGCCGATCGGGCTCGGCGAGGTGGAGGGCCCGGAGGATGTCATCCTCGACCGCGACGATCACCTCTATTGCGGCACGCGGCATGGCGAGATCGTGCGCTTCTTCGCGCCCGACTACAGGCGCTCCGAGGTCTTCGCCCATGTCGGCGGATTCCCGCTCGGCCTCGCGTTCGACCGCGACGGCAACCTCCTCTCCTGCGTCGGCGCGATGGGGCTCTACTCGATCTCGCCGGACGGCGAGGTGAAGAAGCTCTCCGCCGAGACGCGGCGATCGCTCACCTCGATCGTCGACGACGCCCGGCTGCGCGATCCCAACGATCTCGACATCGCGCCGGACGGCAAGGTCTACTTCACCGGACTCCACCAAGCGCTACGAAGCCTACGACTGGGCGGTCGACAGCGTCGAGAACCGCCCCACCGGCCGGCTGCTCGTCTACGACCCGAAGGACGGCACCACGCGCACGCTGCTCGACGGCTACCGCTACACCAACGGCGTCGCCATGGCGCACGACAACAAATCGCTTGTTCTTCTGCGAGAGCTGGGCCTGCCGCATCCATCGCTACTGGCTGGAAGGCCCGAAGGCGGGCACCGCGGAATGCGTGATCCGCGACATGCCGGGCTATCCGGACAATGTGAACCGCGCCTCCGACGGCACGTACTGGATGGCGTGGCTCGGCATGCGCACGCCTTCCTTCGACCTCTCGCTTCGCCATCCCGCCATGCGCAAGCGCATGGCGCGGCGCCTGCCGCAGGACGAGTGGCTGTTCCCGAACATCAACACCGGCGGCGTGGTGAAGTTCGACGAGAGCGGCAAGATCATCGCGACGCTGGGGGACTTGTCGGGCGCGGCGCATCCGATGGTGACCTCGATGCGCGAGCACAAGGGGTACCTCTTCGTCGGCGGCATCCTGAACAACCGCATCGGCCGCTACCGGATCGAGGGCGCGGATCCGGCCTGGACCTCGAACGATTCCTATTGGGGGACGCGGTGACGATCTTCGATCCGATCCTCGACCTCTTCCGCGGGCGGGCGATCACCATCCCGCCGCTCGACGGCGCGTTTCGCGCCGACACGGCGCTGGACGACGCGCCGGTCTTCGCCGAGCTGCCGCACCCCGACAATCTGTGTGAGGCGGGCGGGCGGCTGCTCGCTTCGAGCGGAAGCGGCGTCTACGCCCTTACGCGAGGGCGCGGCGCCGAAGCTGGTGGAAACCTTCCCCGCGGAGGTTACGGCGCTTGCCGCTTCACCCGACGGAACGCTTGCCGTGGCGCTCGACGACGGGTCCCTCATCGAGGGCGGGACACCTGTCGCGCTGCCGAAGGGCATCGCCTGCGTCACGGCGCTTGCCTACGCTCACGACGGCGCGCTGTGGCTTGCCAATGGCTCCGAGCGGCATCCCGCCTCCGACTGGGTCGTCGACTTCATGGAGAGCAACGCCGCCGGCTCGGTCTGGCGGCGCGAGCCGGGCGGCGCCTTCGCGCGCATGGCGTCGGGCCTTGCATGGCCCTACGGGCTGTTGCCCGTCGGCGATGGAATGATCGTCAGCGAGAGCTGGCGCCGCCGCCTGGTGCGGGTCGGGGGAGGCAAGGTCGAGCCCGTGCTCGAAGATCTTCCGGGCTATCCCGCCCGCCTGTCGCCCGCCGCCGACGGCGGGGCGTGGCTTGCGATCTTCGCGCCGTGCAACCGCCTCATCGAGCTGGTGCTGCAGGAGACGCGACTACCGGCACGACATGATGGCGGAGGTGCCGCGCGCGTTCTGGATCGCGCCGGCGCTTTCCTCCGGGGAGAGCTTCCTGGAGCCGCTGCAATGCGGCGGCATTCGTACCATGGGCGTGCACAAGGCGTGGGCGCCGACGCGGTCATACGGGCTCGTCGCGCGGCTCGGCCCCGACTTTGCGCCGCTTCCAGCATGCACAGCCGCGCCGACGGCCACCGGCACGGCACGACATGCGCGATCGAGGCCGGCGGGCGGCTGCTTGTCGCGTCGAAGGGCGGCCACTCCATCCTCGCGCCGGAGCGGCCATGACGAACACCATCCTCAGCATGGAGAAGATCACCAAGACCTATCGCAGCGTGCCGGCGGTGAAGGACTTGGACTTCGATCTCCGCGAGGGCGAGATTCATGCGCTGGTGGGCGAGAACGGTGCGGGAAAATCGACCCTCACCAAGATCATGGCCGGCGCCGTCGAGCCGACCTCCGGGCGCATGATCTATCAGGGGCGCGAGGTGCGCTTCGCGACGCCGAACGAGGCGCTGCAGGCGGGCATCGCCATGGTGTTCCAGGAGACCAGCCTCGTTCCCTCCATGACGGTGGCGCAGAACCTCTATCTCGGCTCCGAAAAATTCCTGAACCGTCTGAGCGGCACCTACATCTCGGCGCAGCAGTTCCTGCAGTCGCTGAACTTCCCCGTCGACCCGACCGCCATGGTGGAAACGCTCGGCGCCGCCAAGCGCCAGATGGTGGAGATCGCCCGCGCCGTCCATCACCAGGCCCGCGTCATCATCTTCGACGAGCCGACCGCGACGCTGACGCCGGAGGAGAAGCGCCACTTCTTCGCGCTTCTGCGCCGCCTCAAGGCGCAGCGGCGTCTCGATCGTCTTCATCAGCCACGCGCTGGAAGAGGCGCTGCTGATCTCCGACCGCATCACCATCATGCGCGACGGCGTGCTGGTGGCGAGCGGCGAAACGTCCGAGTTCGACCGCGAAAAGATCATCGCGGCGATGGTCGGCCGCGCGCTGTCGAGCGAGCTTTACCGCAAGCGCGACGCCGGCCATCTCCGCAAGCCCGGGCGCAGGGTTCTTTCCGTGCAGGACATCTCGATGGGCACGATGGTGCGCAACACCTCCTTCTCGGTCTTCGAAGGGCAGGTGACCGGGGTGTTCGGGCTGATCGGCTCAGGCCGCACCGAGACCTTCAAGATCGTCGCCGGCATCTACAAGCGCGATTTCCTGCGCGGCGGCACGGTCGTGCTCGACGACAGGCCGGTGCGCTACAACACGCCGACCGAAGCGGTAAAGGACGGCATCGCCTATGTCACCGAGGACCGGAAGTCGGAAGGCATCTTCGAGACGATGTCGATCGGCGAGAACCTGTTCGGCGGGCTTCTTGCGGCAGGACGCGAGCAGGGCCTCGTCATCCGCAACCGCGCCATCCGCGAGCTCGCGGAAGAATGGACGGGCCGGCTGAACATCAGGGCGATCAACGCCGATGCCCGCGTCGTGGAGCTGTCGGGCGGCAACCAGCAGCGCGTGGTGATCGGCAAGGGCCTGATCCAGAAACCGCGCATCGTCATCTTCGACGAGCCGACGCGCGGCGTGGACGTGGCCTCCATCGCCGAAATCCATCAGATCATCAACGACCTGGCCGACCAGGGCCTCGCCGTGGTGATGGTCTCCTCCTACCTGCCGGAGGTCATGAACCTCTCCGACCGCATTCTCGTCTGCCGCCAGGGCCGCATCGTCGAGGAGATGTCGCCCGTCGAGGCGACCGAGGAAAAGATCATGTATGCCGCGGTGCACTGAGGCGGCGCATGCTCAGACGCGATAACCCAACCATTTAAGGGAGCGAGACGTGGCGACCGTGAAGCTCTTGAGCGATGCCGAGGCCGAGGCAATCCCTGCGGTGAAAGCCGTGTTCGACGACATCCGCGCGACGCGCAAGACCGACTTCATCAACAATTTCTGGCGTGGGCTGGCCAACGACCCGGTGACGCTCAAGCGCACGTGGGAAAGCCTGAAGGCGGTGATGACCGGCGAGACGGCTTTGTCACCGGTGGTGCAGGAGATGATCTACATCGCCGTCTCGACCGCCAACAGCTGCGCTTATTGCGTCCATTCGCATACCGCTGCGGCGCGCGCCAAGGGCATGACCGAGGCGCAGCACGCCGAGCTCTTGGCGATCATCGGGCTTGCGGCGCAGACGAACCATCTGGTGACGGCCATGCAATTGCCCGTCGACGAGGCGTTTCTGGTGGAGTGAGTGGCGGCGGGGTCGCCGCTTCGGATCGCGCTCATTCGTCCTTCATGTAGACCGGCGTGCCTCCGATCAGGAAATCCTCGCGTGGGGGCGAGAAGATATCGACCGCCTCGGTATCCTCCGGAAAATACGCCTCATGCTCGACCCCGCGCCGGGATGACCACGACGTCGCCGGGCCCGCAGGTGCGGCGCTCGTCGCCGAGGCGGAACTCCATCCTGCCTTTCACGATCCAGGCGATCTGCTCGTTGTCGTGCTTATGGGCGGCAGCGTGCGCGCCCGCCTTCATGTTCCACCAGACGATCATACCCTGGTCGCCGGAGACGACGCGCCGGCTGATCTTGTCGTTGATGGGCTCCTCGGGCATCGCGGCGAGCGAGCCATAACCGGAGAGCTTGGACATGGGCAATTCCTCCACTGAGTCAGTCTTCTCTGATAGCGGCGCTTTCGGAGGCCGCCCTAAGGAACAAGCACGATCTTTCCGTCCATGCCGGAGCCGAGGACGGCGACGTGCGCGTCTGCCGCGTCCTTCAGCGGCATTTCGCGACCGACGACCGGCCGAAGCGCACCCTCCGCCACACCCGCCAGAACGTCATCCATGATCGTCGACCTGCATTTCCGGTGTCACGTTCCAAAGCGCGATGCCGCGGATGTCGAGCTCCTTCATCATGGTCAGGCGTGGGTTGATGGTGACCTCTCCGCGATTGCCGATCACGACGATCCGTCCGAACTTCGCGACGAGGTCGAGGTCTGCGGCAAGGTTCACGTTGGCAAGCATCTCGAGGATGAGCTGCGGCCCCTTGCCGCCCGTGATGCTCCGCACCTGCTCGATATGATCGGGGTCCTTATGGCTCACCGCGTGGTCGGCGCCCTCGGCCTTGACCAGCTCCATTCCCTTCTCGGTGCCGGCGCTGCCGATGACGGTCAGGCCGGCGCGCTTTGCGAGCTGGATGGCCGAGGTGCCGACCGAGCCGCTGGCGCCATGGATGAACACCGTCTCGCCGCTTTGTGCGCCGCCTCGCTCGAAGAGCGCGTAGTGGGCGGTGGGGTAGGAGACGCCAAAGGCCGTCGCCTGAGCGAATGTGACGCCGTCGGGGATCGGGCGAACGTGCTGTTCCAGGCGTTTGACCTTCTCGGCATAGCAGCCCGTGAAATCGAAGCTCAGCGCCGTGGGGACGAAGACGCGGTCGCCCACCGCGTAGCTCTGGACGCCGGGGCCGATCGCCTCGATCACGCCGCCCGCGTCGCCGCCTGGAATGTAAGGCAGGTCCGGCACGATCGCGTAGGTCCCGTTCCGCATATAGGTGTCCGCGGGATTCACCCCGGCGGCATGCACCTTGACGACGACCTCGCCCGGCCCGGGCACCGGACCGTCGATCTCGTCGAGCTGAAGAACCTCGGGGCCGCCAAACTTGTGAACACGAATTGCCTTCATCATCCTCTCCTCGTCGGGCGGCGCAGTATACGCGATGATCCGATGCTTATCAGCGCAATCGGCCCACGGGAATCAATGGCGGCAGAGCGCGCCTTCAGCGATATCGCCGCCGGCTATCGCGACGGCATCGCCGCGGGATTGCGCATATAGCAGGCCGCGCGAGAGCCGCGGTCGGTCAGCGCGAGGATCGGCCGCACCGTCTGACATGTCGGTTGCGCGATCGGGCAGCGCGTCACGAACGGACAGCCGGCCGGCGGATGAAGCGGGCTCGGCAGCTCGCCCTGAAGCGGCGTCACCCGGCGCTCGCGCTGCATCTTGGGATCGGGCAGGGGGATCGCGCTCAGCAGCGCCTCGGTATAGGGGTGGACCGGCGAGCCGAACAGCGTCTCGGCGTCGCCCTCCTCCGCGATCGTGCCGAGATACATCACCGCGACGCGGTCGGCGATGTGCCGCACGACGGAAAGGTCGTGCGAGATGAAGAGGTAGGAGAGGCCGAACTCCTTCTGCAGCTGCATGAGGAGGTTGAGGATCTGCGAGCGGATCGAGACGTCCAGCGCCGAGACCGGCTCGTCGCAGACGATGAGCTTCGGGCGAGTGGCGAGCGCCCGGGCGATGACCACGCGCTGCCGCTGGCCGCCCGAGAGCTCGTTGGGATAGCGCGGCGCCTGTGAGGCGGAGAGCCCGACGGTCTCCAGCAGCTCCGCCACGCGCGCCTTGCGCGTCTTGGCGTCGGTGCCGGCGATGATCATCGGCTCGCCGATCGAGTGCGCGATCGTCAGCTTGGGATTGAGCGCGGAGACCGGGTCCTGGAAGATCACCTGCATGTCGCGGCGCTTTCGCGCGCGCGTCCGGCCGGTCGAGCGACAGGAGGTCCTGCCCCTCGAAGAGGATGCGGCCCGCGTTCGCATGGACGAGGCCGAGGATGGCGTTGCCGGCGGTCGACTTGCCGCAGCCGCTTTCGCCGACGAGCGCCACGGTCTCGCCCTTGCCGATCGTCATGTCGAAGCCGTCGACGGCCCGCACGGCTCCCGTCTTGCCGCCGAGCCAGCCGCCGCGCACGGGAAAATGCACGCTGAGGCCTTCGACCCTCAGGAGCGGCTCGCTCATACGATCCGGTCCAGCCGGTCCAGGTGCCAGCAGGCCGAGCTGTGCTCGTCGGCAACGGGCACCAGCGGCGGCAAGGCGGCGCAGGTCTCGTCCGCCAGCGGGCAGCGGGTGCGGAAGCGGCAGCCGGACGGCCAGTTCGCGAGGTCGGGCACGGTCCCCTCGATGACCTTGAGCACGGTCTTTCGCTCGCCGGTCAGGCGCGGGATCGTGCTGAGCAGAAGCCGCGTATAGGGATGGCTCGGCCTCTCGAAGATATCGAAGACCGGCGCCGCCTCCACCATGCGGCCTCCGTACATGACGCAGACGCTGTCGGCGATGTCCGCCACCACGCCCATGTCGTGCGTGATGATGAGGATGGAAGTGTCGCGTTCCCGGCGAAGCACCTTCATGAGCTCGAGGATCTGCGCCTGGATGGTCACGTCGAGCGCCGTCGTCGGCTCGTCGGCGATCAGCAGCCGCGGGCGTGAGATGAGCGCAGCGGCGATCATCACGCGCTGGCACATGCCGCCGGAAAGCTCCACCGGCAGCTGCGTGGCGCGGCGCTCCGGCTCCGGGATGCCGACATGGCGCAGCATCTCCACCGCGCGCTGGTCGGCGTCGTGGCTGGAGGCCTGGCCGTGCACGACAGGCTTTCCGCTACCTGGGCGCCGACCGGCATCAGCGGATTGAGCGAGGCGACGGGCTCCTGGAAGATCATCGACAGGCGGCGGCCGCGCACGGCGCGCATCTCGCTGTCGCTCTTCTGAAGCAGGTCGTCGCCGTCGAGCAGCACCGTGCCGGACGTAGCGGTCGCCGCGCCCGGCAGCAGCCCCATCACGGTCAGCGCCGTCAGGCTCTTGCCGGAGCCGCTCTCGCCCACCAGCGCAACGACCTCGCCCGGCCGTACGTCGAGCGACACGTGATCGACCACGGCGCGGCCGCGGATCTCGGTCACGAGCTCGCGCACCGAAAGCACCGGCGGCGCGGCGGTGGCGTCAGCCATCGAGCGGTTCCGCGACCGCGACGCCGGCCCAGGGATTGGTCTGGTGCGCCATGCCGGAATTGACGCCTGATGCCCAGTCGCGGCGAACGGCCGAGGGGATGGCGAAGCGCACCGGATAGAGCGTGTCGGAGATCGATCTCCACCGGAAAGGCGGCGGCGATCTTCGCGCCGGCATTGGCGGGCGCCTCGCGGTTCACGCCGATCGTCGGGCTGCTTGCGTCGATGCGCGGCGTCAGGAAAGCCTGCTTCAGGACTCATGCCGTAGTCGATCACGTAGGAGAGGATCTGCGCCATGGTCGGGAAGATCGTGCGGCCGCCGGCGGCGCCGATCGGCGATCTCGGGCTTGCCGTCCTGCATCAGGATCGACCGGGCACATGTTGGCCAGCGGCTGCGCGCCGGGCGAGATGGAGTTCGGCATGTTGCGGCGCGGGTCGAACCACATCATGCCGTTGTTCATCAGGATGCCGGATTCGGGCAGCACGACCTTCGAGCCGAAGCGCGACAGCAGCGTATTGGTCAGCGCCACCATGTTGCCGTGGCGGTCGACCACGCTGAGATGGCTGGTGCAGTCGCCGCCCTGGCCGGCGTGCCCCATCTGGTTCAGCCGCTCGCGGTAGGAGTCGCGGATGGCGACCGCATAGGCGAGCGCCGCGTCAGCGTCGGGCTCGGAGCCCGGCTGCCAGTCCTTCTCCAGCAGCGCGAAGGCGCGCAGCAGCGACGGCCCGCCGCTGAGCCCGGGCACCACGGCGATCGTGCGGCCGCGATAGGGGCCGAGTTGCGGCCTCGTGCCAGCGCGCACGGTAGCCGGAAAAATCCTCCAGCGAGGCGGCCGAGCCTCCTCCGCGCAGCTCCTCGACGAGGATATTCGCCGTCTCGCCCTCGTAGAAATCGCGGGCGCCGTGATCGCGAAGCCGTCGTGAGCAGCGCCGCCTGGCCCGGCATCGGCAGATAGCTCGCGCCCGATGAGGCAAGCGGCGCGTCGCCGTCGGCGAGAAAAAGCGCCGCCGCCGCAGGAAAGCGGCGCAGCAGCCGCGCGTCGATGGCGATGCAGAGCGAGGAGAACCAGTCGATCACCATGCCGCGCTCGGCCATCTCGATCGCCGGCTGCACGCGCCTCGCTCCAGGAGAGCGTGCCGAAGCGCTCGAGCGCCTGCGCCAGGCCCTCGATCGTGCCCGGCACGCAGATCGACGAATAGCCGATGATGTTGCGGTCGTCCTCGACCGTCGGCCAGTCGAACCAGTTGCCGTCGTTGCCGCCGGTGAGGGGATAGTCGTCCGGGTCGAGCCCGGCGGGCGCGCGGACGGAGAAGTCGAGCGCCGAAAGCGCGCCCGTATCGCCGTCGGCGTGGAGCAGAAAGCCGCCGCCGCCGATGCCGCTCAGCCAGGGCTCGACCAGCGCCAGCACCAGCGCCGTCACGACCGCCGCGTCCATGGCGTTGCCGCCTCGGCTGAGCACCGCCGCGCCGGCAGCGGCAGCCTCCATGTTCTGCGCCGCGACGAGGCCGTGCTCGGAGGCGATCTCGCCGCGATGGACGGTCCAGGTCTGCATCACTCGCCCATCCTGGCCGGGTGTCCGCCGATGTCCGGCGGGCATCGGCCGCCTCCGACCACGAACTTGTCCGCCTGCGTCGCTTCGTGATGCGCCGCCACCTCGGAGACCGTCGCCCACCAGACGCTCGTCTCCGCGGTGATCTTCGTCAGCAGCCGCTCCAGCATCGCGATGCGCTGCGCGCGGCCGGAGATCCAGTCGTGAACCGTCAGCATGAACAATCCGCCATAGCGGTGGAGCACCTCCCATTCGTCGAGCCACCCGTCGAGGATCGGTCCCGGCGCGGCGGGCGGCGCCAGGTCGACGCCGCCGCCGAGAAACTTGAAGTAGATCGCGTCGTCGGTGATCCACTGAACCGGCACCTCGGTCACGCCGGCGATCGTGTAGGGGTGGTCGTAACCCATCAGCGAGGAATCGTAGAAGCCGAGCCGCTTCAGCTCGGCAAGCATATGCGGCGTCATCTCCCATGCGGGAGAGCGGAAGCCCTTGGGGCGCGCGCCGGTCTGCTTCTCGAAGAGCGCGATCGACGCTTCCAGCGCATGCGTGAAGGCGGCGTCGGAGATGTCGCTTGCCAGCTCGTGGAAATAGCCGTGCAGCCCCACCTCGTGACCCTTCGCCACGATGAGCGGCAGCAGCTCCGGATGGTCCTCCGCCACCACGCCCGGCACGAAGAACGTGCCCTTCAGAGCGAAGCGGTCGAGCAGGTCGAGGATGCGGTGGATGCCGACGCGTGGGCCGAAGCGGCGCTGCTCCAGGTGGGAGAGGAGCTGCGGCATCGCCCTTCGGTGCGTCCACAGGTGAGGCGCGTGCGCGTCGAGATCCAGCGTGAAGCACGCCGCGCTCTGGAAGCCTTCCGGCCAGATGTAACTGTCGCCGCTCATGGCTGGCTCCTTAGAGGGGCTGCTTCTTGTCCTGGTAGACCTCGAGCGAGCCGATGGAATTGCCGCCATCGACCGCAAGCGTCGCGCCGGTCACGTATGCGCTGGCGGAGGAGGAGAGATAGAGGATCGCCGCGCCGATGTCCTCCGCCTCCGTCTCGCGCCCGAGCGGGATCGATGCCCGCACCCGCGTCACGTGATCCTCGGAGAGCGGGCTCACCGTGCTTCCGGCGGTGAAGCCCGGCTCCAGCGCGTTCACGCGGATGCCGAACGCGGCGAGCTCCAGCGCCAGGCCCTTGGTCAGCCGGTCGAGCGCCGTCTTGGACGTGCAGTAGGGCACGACCGTGCGGCGCATCTTGCGCGCCGCGCCGGAGGAGATGTTGACGATCGCGCCGCGCGTCTCCTTGGCGATCATCTGCTTGGCGACAGCCGATGGAGAGCACGAAGGGCGCGCGCAGATTGATGTCGAAGATGCGGTCCCATTCCGCCACGTCGATGTCGAGCAGGAAGCCGCTCGGATAGATGCCGGCATTGTTGACGAGGATGTCCGGCGCGCCGAACGCCTCGCCGACGGCATCGAGCAGCGCGTTCATCGACGCGTCGTGGGTGAGGTCGGCTGCATGGGTGAAGCTGCCCTCGGGCAGCTTCATGCCGGCCGCCACCTCGGAAAGCGCGCCGGCATCGCGATCGGTGAGGCAGATGCGCGCCCCTTCTTCGGCGAAGGCCTCCACGATGCGTTGCCCATACAGACCGCAGGCGCCGGTCACGACGACGCTCTTTCCTTCGAACTCACGCTCGAAATTCATCGTACGCTCTACCTTGATTTGGGATCCAGGCGATCGCGCAGCGCGTCGCCGATCAGGTTGACGGAGAGGACCAGCAGGAACAGGCAAAGACCCGGAAAAGTCGCGATCCAGAAGGCGGTCGCGACGTAGTTCCGCCCCACGCTCAGCATCGCTCCCCAGCTTGCCGTCGGCGGCTGCACGCCGAGGCCGAGGAAGGAGAGCCCCGCCTCGAAAAGCACCATCAGCCCGAACTCCAAGGTGGCAACGACGGTGAGAGGCCCGATGATGTTGGGCAGGACGTGCAGGAAGAGCACCCGCGGCCGATCCCGCTCCCATGAAGCGGGCGATGCGCACGAAGGGCATGTTGGCGACCGAGAGCGTCTGCCCGTAGGCGACGCGGGCGTAGCGCGGCCAGCGCGTCAGCGCCAGCACGATCACCACGTTGACGAAGCCCGGGCCGAGCACCGCGACCGTGATGATCGCCAGCAGCACCGCCGGCACCGACAGGAAGATGTCGACGATGCGCATGACGATCATTTCCAGCCAGCCGCGGAAAAGGCCGGCTGCCATGCCGAGCACGCTGCCGACGACGCTTGAGAGCACGACCGACAGCATCGCCACGGAAAGCGAGATGCGGGCGCCGTAGATGATACGGCTGAGAAGGTCGCGGCCGAGTTCGTCCGAGCCGAGAAGGTAGAGCACGCCGCGCGCTTCGGTGCCGGGAGGCTTGAGGCGGGCCAGAAGGTTCTGCGCATTCGGATTGTAAGGGGCGATCCACTGCGCGAAAATGGCCAGGACGACGAAGGCGAGGAAGATCGCCACGAACGGCCAGACGCCGACCCGCACGGCGCCGCCGGCGCGGCTTGGCCGCGGCCGACATGACCGCGTCGCCGGCGCTCACTGTCCCGCTCCGTCGAGCCGGATGCGCGGGTCGACCACGCTGTAGAGAATGTCGGCAATGAAGTTGAGCGCGATCGTCACGAAGGCGCCGATCAGCACGATGCCCTGCACCACGAGAAAGTCGCGCGAGACGATCGACTGCACCGTCAGGAGCCCGAGGCCGGGCCAGGCGAAGACCGTCTCCACGATCACGGCGCCGGCCAGCAGCTGCGATATCTCCAGCGCCGAGACCGAGATCACCGGGATGGCGGCGTTGCGCAGGAGGTGGCGCCAGAAGAGCCGGAACGTCGCGACCCCGCGCGCGCGGGCGGAGCGCACGTAATCCTTCGACAGCTCGTCGAGCACCGCCGTGCGCGTGACGCGGGCGAAGGTCGCCATGCTGAGGAGCCCCAGCGCGAAGGACGGCAGGATCAGGTGCGTGATCCCGCCCGCGCCGGACGGCGGCAGCCAGCCGAGCCACACGGCGAAGAAGAGGATGAACAGGATGCCGCTCCAGAAGGTCGGCATGCTCTGCGAGGCGAAGACGAAGCCGGAGAGGAGCCGCGCCGGCAACCGCTCGCGGCCGAGCGCCATGATGACGCCGAGCGGCACGCCGAGCCCGAAGGAGACGAGCAGCGCGCCGGCCGCGAGCCGCAGCGTGTAGGGCAGGCGCGATGCGATGATATCGGTCACCGGGATGCGCTGAACGTAGGAGCGTCCGAAGTCGAAATGCGCGATGTCGCGCAGAAAGGTCAGGTATTGCGCAATGAGCGGCCGATCGAGCCCGAGCGAATGGCGCAGCGCCTGCGATATCCTCCTGCGTCGCGGTCTCCGGCACCAGCAGGTAGGTCGGGTCGCCGGTGAGACGCTGGATGAAGAACACCAGCGTCATCACCCCGAAGATCGCGATGAGGGCCTGACCGAGCCGACGGAGAATGAAGAGCGCCATCAGCCCGGTCAGACCTCAGCCGTTAGTCCTGCCAGCTCATCCGGTTGAGGAACATGCTCTCATTGGCGGTGGGCGTCCACTGCAAGCCCTGCTGCCCGCCATAGATGATCGAGGCCTGGTAGAGCGGCAGGATCGCCACGTCGTCCTTGACGATGTGGTGCGCCTTCTCGTAGGCCGCGAGGCGCACCTTTTCGTCGAGCGACGAGCGTCCCTCTTCGAGCAGCGCGTCCAGGTCCGGGATTCTGGTAGCGCGACCAGTTGCTCTCCGATTGCAGCAGCGGATACATGATGCCGTCGGCGTCCTGGCAGGCGCAGGACCAGCGGCCGAAGCTCAGCGTCGGGCGCTGGTCGAGCGGGCCCTGCGCCCCCTTCAGGTAGGTCGCCATGTCCGTCATGCTGATGGAGACGTTGAAGCCGGCATCGTTGAGCATCTGCTGCAGCGCCTGGACGATGCGCTGGTCGAAGACTGGCGCGGTCGCGAAGGCGATCTCCTGCTTCGCCGCGTCGCCGGCCTCGGCGACGAGCGCCTTGGCCTTCTCCGGGTCGTAGGGGTAGGGCTCGATCCCGTCGACCCAGCCGAAGCTCGCCGGCGCGACGAGCTCGCCCACCACCTTCTCGCCGCCGGAAAGAATGCCCTCGGTGATGCCTTCCTTGTCGATCGCGTAGGCGACGGCCTTGCGCAGGTTGAGATCGTTGAACGGCGGTTGCGTGGTGTTGATGCCGAGATAGGCGACCCGCTCGGTGCGCACGATGAGCGGCTTCACGCCACTGTCCGCCCTCCAGCTGCTTGGCCTGGTCGGAATTGAGGCTGACGACGAGGTCGGCGGCGCCGGCCTGCAGGTCGGCGATGCGGGTGGAGGCGTCGGGCACCGCGCGGAACACCGCGGTCTCGAACGGGCCCTTGTCGCCCCAGTAATCGTCGTTGCGCGTCAGCGTCACCGACACGCCGCGCTGCCATTCGCTGAACTTGTAGGGGCCGCTGCCGACCGGATTGCAGGTTGAACGCCTCGTCGCCGACCTTCTCCACCACGTGCTTGGGCACGATGGAGAGCTTGACGAGCTGCGCCAGCAGGACCGGGTAGGCGCCGTCGGTCGTCAGCACCACGGTGTGGTCGCCGGTCGCCTTGGCGCCGGTGATCTTGTTGAACTGGCCGAGCTGCGGGCTGGCGAAACTCGGGATCGGTGATGCGCTCGACGGAGAAGACCACGTCCTCGGCGGTCAGCGGCGTGCCGTCGTGAAATTTCACGTCGTCGCGCAGCTGGAACTCCATCTCGGTATCGGAGAGCAGCTTCCACGATGTGGCGATCTGCGGGATGATCTTGCCGTCATTGTCGCGCGTGACGAGATTGTCGAAGATGTTGCGGTAGACGTAGTAGCTGTCCGGGTTCCACTGGCCTTGCGGGTCGAGCGAGGAGGGCTCGTTGACGAGATCGATGGTGATCTGGTCCTTGGCGAAGGCAGGCTGAAAGCCCATTGCCGTCGTGGTAAGAGCAAGTCCGATGGCAGCGGCCATCAGTCGCGAGCGATATCGTGTCATCTGCTTCCCTCTCTTTTTTGGTTACAGGCCGGGCGGGACGAGTCCGCCCGGCGAACGGATGTGGGCTGCCTGTGCCTACTCGGACCAGCTCATCCGGTTGAGGAACAGGCTCTCATTGGCGGTCGGGGTCCATTGAAGCGGCTTTGCGGCGCCGAATATCTGGACCGTCTGGAAGAGCGGGATGACCGGCACCTGGTCGGCAATCCACTCGCTGATCTTGTGGTAGTCGGCCAGCCTCTTTTCCTTGTCCAGCGTGGCGCGTGCGTCGTCGAGCCATGCGTCCACCTGCGGATCGTGGACGATGGTCCAGGTGTTGCCGGAGTGGAAGAGCTGGATGAGCGCCCCGTCGGCGTCCTGGCACGCGCATGACGAGCGGCTGGCGGCAAAGAGCGGCCCGTCTTCGGCGCCCTGCTGGATGAGCTTCAGAAAGCTGCCGGTATCCATCATGTTGATTGCAGACGTTGAAGCCGACGTCGTTCATCATCTGCTGGACGGCCTGCACGACCCGCTGGTCGAAGAACGGGGCGGTGGCGAGCGGAATCTCGATCTTCGCCGCGTCGCCTGCCGCCGCCAGCAGCTCCTTCGCCTTGTCCGGATCGTAGGGCAGTCCCTCGATGTCATCCGCCCAACCGAAATGGGCCGGCGTCAGCATCTGGCCGATGACCTTTCCGTCGCCGCCGAGAATGCCCTCCACGATCCCCTGCTTGTCGATGGAATAAGCGGCTGCGCGCCGGACATCCAGGTTGTCGAAGGGCGCCTTGTAGGGATTGAGGCGCAGATAGGCGAGGCGCTCCGTCAGCGCCGACAGGCGCTTCACGTTCGGAGAATTCTCAAGCTGCGCCGCTTGATCGGAGTTGAGCGCGATCACCAGATCCGCCGCCCCGGCCTGCAGGTCGGCCATGCGCGTTGACGCGTCCGGAACGACGCGAAAGGTCACGGTCTCGAAGGGGCCTTTCTTGCCCCAGTAATCGTCGTTGCGGGTCAGCGTCACCGAGACGCCGCGCTGCCACTCGCTCGAATTTGTACGGCCCGCTGCCGATCGGATGCAGGTTGAATTCGTCGTTGCCGACGCTCTTGACGACGTGCTCCGGCACGATGGAGAGCTTGACGAGCTGCGCCAGAAGCGCCGGGTAGGGTCCGTCGGTCGTCAGCACCACCGTATGGGGACCGGTCACCTCGGCATCGACGATCTTGTTGAACTGGCCGAGCTGCGGGCTGGCGAAATCCGGATCGGTGATGCGCTTGACGCTGAAGACGACGTCCTCCGGCGTCAGCGTCGTTCCGTCATGGAAGTGGATGTCGTCGCGGATGGTGAACGCGATCTTCGTGTCCGACTGCACGTCCCAGGCGCTTGCCACTTCCGGAGCAAACTCGCCGGCATCGTCGCGGGTGACGAGATTGTCGAAGATGTTGCGATAGACGTAGTAGCTGTCGGGGTTCCACTGCACCTGCGGATCGAGCGAGGAGGGCTCGTTCACGAGGTCGATCGTGAAGGTGTCCTTCGCGCTTGCGGGTGTCGTCTGTATCCAGGCGGTCGCTGCGATGAATGCGACCGCACCCAGGAATCCTGCTCTCCAACTCATCTGACTGTCCCCCTGTTCTGGGATGTGTCCCGCCGCGCCCGGCTCGGCTGACGCGGTGACACAGACTGCGAGCGCTTCGCCGGCCCGGAAGCGTGTCTGCTCGGCCTCACGATCTCTTCGGCCCCGGCATAAAGCGCGGCGATCACAAACGCCTCGAAGGCGCTGATTGCTGCGCTGAGGGCCGCGTGAGCGCCCGCGGCGTCGCGGGCGGAGCAGGCGGCCGCGAGCGCCCTGCGGTCTATGGCCGGGAACAGGCGCTGCCCGTCGCGCTCGAAGAAGCGGACGAGGCGCTCGCTGTGGTCCCACGCTTCGTAGAGCCAGCGTCGGCGGATGTCGCCGAGCCCGGCCGCGAGCGTTTCCAGAAGGTCGCGGTCATAGGCGCGGAGGCTGGCGCGCGAGCTGGCCTCGTGGCGCCCCACGAAGACGGAGGTGAGCTGCGTCAGCTCCTGGACGCGCGCAATCTGCTGATCGCTGAGCTGGTCGAGGGGCAGAGTCGGCTCGATGGCGCGGCGGGCGGCAACGACATCGCCGATATAGGCGCCGGAGATCGGACGCACGCGCCACCCGTGGCGCGGCAGCGCCTCCACCAGCCCCTCCGCTTCGAGCGCAACCAGCGCGGCGCGGACGCCCGCCCGGTTGAGGCCGTAGCGCTCGATGAGCTGCAGCTCCGACACCACGGCGCCCGGCTCGAGCTCACACCAGATGACGGCCTGTCGCAGCCGCTCCTCGGCGAAGGCGCGCTTTCCGCCCGGCCGCGGCGGCGCGGATCCGAGAAGAAGCGGGGATTCTTTGTCTAGCATTGGGGAAGGCTAGCGCCGCAGTTAACATCTTACAAGACGAAATTAACATCTTAACCTTGGTTGCGAAGTGCGTGCCGGAGAGTCCCCGGAGATGAGCGCCGCGGCATAGCCGCCGGCAACTTGAGGATGGGAGCGCGTCGGCGGCGCCGAGATTGGATGACGTGTGACGCTGGCCATGTGGGCGCTGATGGCTCGAGGCCGCGCAGGAGCCGAGATGGCGCGGTCGAGGGCCGGGAGATCGTCGAGGCGACGGCATGCTCGCCGTCCGATCGCCGGGCGCATGCTTCGCGTCGACACGATGCGTCGAGAATGGCCTTACGGATCAACCAGGATGGATTCCGTGAGGCGGGCTGCACGAACACGCTCCGCGCGCGAAGATACTCGCGGGAAACCGTCAGGCGGGCGCGCACTTGCACAGGATGCTTCATGTTATATTACGACAAGCGACCGATTGATTCCGCCTGATGAGGCTGCAATTGGGGGTAGCCGTGCCAAGCGAGGAGTTGTGCGGGTGACAACCACTGGAGACACCCAGGGCCCCCTGACGCTGGCCTTCGACATTGGCGGAAGCCACCTGAAAGCGGGGATCCTGTCGCCCGCCGGCGACATGCTGAAGGGGCCGGACAGAGTGGTCACGCCCCACCCGACGAAGCCCGAGGAGGTGGTCGAGCTCCTGGTCGGCCTGGCCAAACAGCTCGGCGACTGCGACCGCGTGACGATCGGCTTCCCCGGCGTCGTGCGCGCCGACTACGTCGTCACCGCCCCCAATCTCGGCACCGATCTCTGGCACGGCTTCAAGCTCGCCGCGCGCGTGCACGAGTGTCTGGGCCGGCCCGTTCGCATGCTCAATGATGCCTCGGTCCAGGGCCTGGGCGCGATTTCCGGTCAGGGGATCGAATGCGTTCTGACCATGGGCACGGGCATGGGCTTCGCGCTGTTCAACGATGGCCGCCTCGCGCCGCATCTGGAGATGAGCCAGCATCCGGTCAAGACCCACGTGACGTATGACCATTACGTCGGCGAGGCTGCGCTCGAATCCGTGGGGCGCAAGCATTGGAACAAGCGCGTGCGCAAGATCATCAAGATACTGAACAAAGTGGTCAACTTCGACATGCTCTATATCGGAGGAGGCAACGCACGAAAGCTCAAAGCCCCCCTGCCGGACAATGTGAAGACCATCTCCAACGAGGACGGGATTACCGGCGGCGTGAAGGCTTGGGACAAGAAGATGGACCAGAGCTTCACCGAAGCGCCATCCGCTTCTGCGGTTGCGACCTGACGGTTGGGACAGGAGGCTTCGGTGAGGCATACCGGGGAGATGCGGGAGGGGTCGACGATCACCGCAACTCGCACGTTGCCCAAAGATGCCATTTCGGCTGTGCGCCAAAGCGTATAGTCAGAGCGTATAGTCAAAGCGGCCAAACAGGTGCCGGGTCGCCAAGGCGTTCTCGCGCCGGAGCGTTCGCACAAAGCGGTGGAGAGAGCGATGCAACTAGGCATGATTGGCCTTGGCCGGATGGGCGCCAATATGGTCGAGCGGGCGATGAAGGCCGGCCACGAGATGCACGTCTACGACACGCATCCCGACGCGGTGAAGAGCTTGGCCGGCAAGGGCGCCAAAGGCAGCGCGAGCCTCAGCGACTTCGTGAAGTCGCTCGCCAAGCCCCGCGCGGTCTGGATGATGGTGCCGGCAGGCGCGGTCGACGCGGTGCTCGCCGAGCTGACGCCACTGCTGGAGCCCGGCGACATCGTCATCGATGGCGGCAATTCCTACTATCACGACGACCTTCGCCGCGCCGCAGCGCTCAAGGAAAAGAGCCTCCACTATGTCGACGTGGGGGTGAGCGGCGGCGTGTGGGGCCTGGAGCGCGGCTATTGCATGATGATTGGCGGCGAGGACGCGGTGGTCGCCCGGCTCGATCCCATCTTCAAGGCGCTGGCGCCGGGCGTCGGCGAGGCGCCGCGCACCCCTGGCGCGACCGGGGAGCCGTCGCCGGCCGAGAATGGGTATCTGCATTGCGGCCCCAACGGCGCCGGCCATTTCGTCAAGATGGTTCATAACGGCATCGAATACGGCATCATGGCCGCCTACGCGGAAGGCCTGAACATCCTCAAGAACGCCAACGCCGGGAAGGTCGCGCGCACCACGGACGCGGAGACGACGCCTCTCGCGCATCCTGAGCTCTATCAGTACGATCTCAACCTTCGCGACGTGGCCGAGGTCTGGCGGCGCGGCAGCGTGATCGGATCGTGGCTGCTCGACCTCACCGCTTCCGCGCTGCACCAGAATCCGGACCTGTCGAACTTCGAAGGACGCGTCTCCGATTCCGGCGAGGGCCGCTGGACCTTGCAGGCCGCCATCGACGAGGGCGTTCCTGCCCCGGTCATCAGCTCGGCGCTTTTCGCGCGCTTCTCCTCGCGCGGCGAGGCGGAGTTCGCCGACAGGCTCCTGTCGGCCATGCGGTTCGAGTTCGGCGGCCATCTCGAAAAGAAGGCGCCATGACACATTCCAAGAACGGCAATTCCGACGCCTTCGTCTTCTTCGGCGCCACCGGCGATCTCGCCTACAAGCAGATCTTTCCCGCGCTCTTCGGGCTCGTCCGCGACGAAGGCCTGGACACGCCGATCGTCGGCGTGGCCAAGCAGGGCTGGAAGCTGGACCAGCTCAAGGATCGTGCCGCCGACAGCGTCAAAGCGCATGGCGGCGACATCAAGTCCGATGCGTTCAAGAAGCTTCTCGGCCTGCTGAACTATGTGGACGGCGACTACGCCGACCCGGCCGTCTTCACGGAGCTGCGCAAGTGCATGGGCGACGCAAAGCGTCCGCTGCACTACCTTGCCATTCCGCCCAGCCTGTTTTCCATGGTCGCCTCGCAGCTCGCCAAGTCAGGCTGCTCGAAGAACGCCCGACTTGTCGTGGAGAAGCCGTTTGGCCGCGACCGGCAATCGGCGATCGAGCTGAGCGCCATCCTCGACCACTATTTTTCCGAACAGGACATCTTTCGCATCGATCACTATCTCGGCAAGGAGCCGGTGCAGAACATCCTCTATACGCGCTTTGCCAACTCGATGTTCGAGCCGATCTGGAATCGCGACCACGTCCGCTGCATCCAGATCACCATGGCGGAGAATTTCGGCGTCGAAGACCGCGGCAAGTTCTATGACGAGGCCGGCGCTCTCCGCGACGTCCTGCAGAACCACATGCTGCAGATTCTGGCCTCGCTCACCATGGATCCGCCGGCGGCTCAGGAGCACGAAGCGATCCGCGACGCGAAAGGCCAACCTGCTCAAGGCGGTGCGAGCGCTCGACGCCGACAGCCTGGTGCGCGGCCAGTATGAAGGATACGACAAGGTTCCGGGCGTGCGGCCCGGATCGAGCATCGAAACGTTCGCCGCCGCCAGGCTCGCGATCGACAATTGGCGCTGGGCGGGCGTTCCCATCTTCATCCGGACCGGCAAGCTCCTGCCCGTCAGCATCGCCGAAGCCGTCGTGCAGTTCAAAAAGCCGCCGCGCGAGACCTTCGGCGAAATCAATGCCGTCGGCTCCGGTCACATGCGCTTCCGCATCCAGCCCGACGTCACGATCGCCCTGGGGACGCGGGTCAAGACGCCGGGTGATCGCATGATGGGCGATGATGTGGAATTGATCCTCACCCGGCAGCCGGGCGTTGACGAACCGCCCTACCAGCGGCTGCTCGGCGACGCCATGCAAGGGGCAAGCGACCTCTTCACGCGCGAAGACATCGTCGATGCCGAATGGCGCATCGTCGACAAGGTGCTTGGCAACGTCACGCCGCTCTATCGCTACAAGCCGGGCACATGGGGTCCGGAAGAGGCGACGAAGCTCATCGGCGCCGATGGGCCCTGGCTCGACCCAAAACCGGCATAGGCTGCTCGGTGGCCCGGATGAGAGACACGGTCTTCCTGTTCGACGTGGACAACACGTTGCTCGACAACGACCATGTCCAGAAGGACCTCGGCGAGCGCGTGCGCAGCGCCTTTGGCGAGGCGGGGCACGCTCGCTTCTGGGCCATCTTCGAGGAGCAGCGCGCCAAACATATTTACGTCGATTTCCTGGGTACATTGGAGCGCTTCCGGCTCGAGCACTTGGACGACGTGCGTGCCTTGCACCTGTCCGCCTGGTTTCTGGACTATCCCTTCGCAAAGCGCCTCTATGCCGACGCCCTTGCCGCCGTCTCCCACGTGCGGCAATGGGGGCTCCCGGTCATCCTCACCGACGGGGACGGCGTCTTTCAGCCGCACAAGCTGGTGCGCTCCGGCGTCTGGGCCGCTTTTGACGGCCATGTGTTCAACTGCGTCCATAAGGAAAAGGAGCTGGATGCGCTGGAAAGCGTTTACCCTGCAAGGCACTACGTCATGATCGACGACAAGCTGAAGCTTCTCAATGCGGTCAAGAGCATTTGGGGAACGCGCGTAACGACCGTCTTTCCCAAGCAGGGCCGTTACGCAAGCGATCCGCAAATCCTTGCGGAAGAGAAGCCGGCCGACATTACGGTGGAGCGCATCGCCGATGTCATGAATCTTGATTTTTCGGCGCTCCAGCCCGCCTGACAAGGAGATAATCGTGAAAGCAACGCAAGCACTGCACGATCTCGGGCAAAGCCTGTGGCTCGACAACATCACACGCGATTTGCTCGATAGCGGAACACTCAAGAAGCACATCGACGAGCTTTCCGTGACGGGGCTCACGTCCAACCCGACGATCTTCGACAACGCCATCTCCAAGAGCGACAGCTACGACGACGAGATATCGCGGCTCACCAAGAAAGGGCTTGGCGACGAGGACCTGTTCTTCGAGCTGGCGCTGCAGGATCTTTCGCGCGCAGCCGATCTCTTCGCGCCCGTTCACAAGAAGACGGCCACCGTCGACGGCTGGGTGTCGCTCGAGGTCTCGCCTCTGCTCGCCTACGATACCAAGGCGACCATCGACCAGGCCAAGCGGCTCTACAAGAAAGCCAACAAGCCGAATGTCTTCATCAAGATACCCGGCACCAAGGAAGGCGCTCCCGCCATCGAGGAGGCGATCTTCTCCGGCGTCACGGTCAACGTGACCCTGCTGTTTTCCGCCGAGCACTACATCGCTTCGGCCGAGGCCTACATGAAGGGCTTGGAGCGGCGCGTGGAAGCCGGCCTCGACCCGGATGTCCGCTCCGTGGCCTCGATCTTCGTCAGCCGCTGGGACAGGGCCGTCGTCGACAAGGTCAAAGACGACCTGCACGACAAGCTGGGCATCGCCGTGGCCCACCAGACCTATCGCGCCTACCGGGAGCTTCTGGAATCGGATCGCTGGCAACGTCTGGCGAATCTCGGGCGCGCGGGCGCAGCGGCTGCTCTTCGCCAGCACCAGCACCAAGGACCCCAAGTCGCCGGACACGCTCTATGTCGAGGCGCTCGCCGCTCCGAACACGGTCAACACCATGCCCGACAACACGCTTCTCGCGTTTGCCGACCACGGCGCGGTGAACGGGGCGCTGGCGCCGGACGGCGGAACAGCCGGAGCGTCCTCGACGCATTCGAAAAGGCCGGCATCGACGTTGCGGCGCTCGCCGCTCAGCTGCAGTCGGAAGGGGCGGACTCGTTCGTCAAGTCCTGGAAGGGCCTCCTTTCGTCGATCAAGTCCAAGACCAAGGAGCTGGTGTAGGCGCTTACGATATGGGGACCAGGCAACTGCTCGATACGCCCGCGTGGCGAACGCTCGCCGCGCACTACGGTAAGATCAAAGACGCGCATCTGCGCCAGCTCTTCGCCGACGATCCGCGCCGCGCGGCGCGCTTTTCCGCCGAAGGCGCGGGGCTTTTCCTCGACTATTCCAAGAACCGCATCACCGAGGAGACGGTCGGTCTGCTCGCCGACCTCGCCCGGGAGCGCGGGGTCGCGGAACGGCGCGACGCCATGTTCCGCGGCGAGAAGATCAACGTCTCGGAGAATCGCGCCGTCCTGCACATTGCGCTCCGCGCCCCGCGTGACGCCGTGATTGAGGTCGACGGCCGCAACGTCGTGCCGGATGTGCACGGCGTCCTCGACCGCATGGCGGCGTTCGCCGACAAGATCCGCGATGGGTCGTGGAAGGGGCACACCGGCAAGCGCATCCGCAACGTCATCAATATCGGCATCGGCGGCTCGTATCTCGGCCCGGAGATGGCCGACCGGGCGCTGCGCCCCTATTCCGACCGATCGATGACCTTCCGCTTCGTCTCCAACGTCGACGGCGCCGCCTTCACCGAGGCGACCCACGACCTCGATGCCGCGGAGACGCTGTTCATCATCTCGTCGAAGACCTTCACCACGCTGGAGACCATGACCAACGCGGCCACGGCGCGCGCCTGGGCCGTCGAAAAACTCGGCTCGGAGGCGGCGGTGGCGAAGCACTTCGTGGCCGATTCCACCAACACGGCGGGCGTCCAAAAATTCGGCATCGACACGGCGAACATGTTCGCGTTCTGGGATTGGGTCGGCGGCCGCTACTCGATGGACTCCGCCATCGGCCTGTCGACCATGATCGCCATCGGGCCGGAGAACTTCCGCGCCATGCTGGCCGGCTTCCATGCCATGGACGAGCATTTCCGCACGGCGCCGGTCGAGAAGAACCTGCCGATGCTGATGGGACTGCTCACCGTCTGGTACAACAATTTCTTCGGCGCTGAGACGCTCGCGGTGCTTCCCTATTCGGAGCACATGGCGCGCTTCCCCGCCTATCTCCAGCAGCTGCAGATGGAGAGCAACGGCAAGCACGTCGATCTCGCCGCCAATCACGTGAGCTACCAGACCGGGCCGATCATCTGGGGCGAGCCCGGCACGGACGGGCAGCACTCGTTCTATCAGCTGATCCACCAGGGCACGAAGCTGATCCCGTGCGACCTCATCGGCTTCCTCTCGCCGCTCAGCCCGCTCGCCGACCACCACGACCTCCTGATGGCGAACCTCTTCGCGCAGGCCGAAGCGCTCGCCTTCGGCAAGACGGCAGAGGAGCTTGCCGCCGAGGGCTCGCCGCCCGCGCAGACGCCGTTCCGCGTCACGGAGGGCAACCGTCCGACCAACATGATCCTCGCCGACCGGCTTGACCCGAAGACGCTCGGCGCGCTCGTCGCCCTCTATGAGCACAGCGTGTTCACGCAGGGCGCCATCTGGGACATCGACTCGTTCGACCAGTGGGGCGTGGAGCTCGGCAAGGTGCTCGCCAACCGCATCATCCCCGAGTTGCAGGACAAGGCCGAGCCTGAGCTGAAGCACGACAGCTCGACGAATGCGCTGATCCAGCGCTACCGCAAGCACAAGTCCAAATAGGCGCGATGCAGCCCGCATTCGGAACGCTCCGCGTCTGCGAGGACGCCGCGGCCCTTGCCCAGGCGGGAGCCGATTATCTGTGCAATCTCGCCGCCGGACGCGCGGGCCGCACCATCGTCGCGCTCTCCGGCGGAAACACGCCGAAGCCGCTCTATGAGCGCCTGGCGCAGGAGCCGATCAAATCCAGGCTGCCGTGGGATCGCGCGCACTTCGTGCTCGGCGACGAGCG
Source organism: uncultured Alphaproteobacteria bacterium (assembly GCA_963801225.1). Taxonomy (GTDB): domain Bacteria; phylum Pseudomonadota; class Alphaproteobacteria; order Rhizobiales; family Afifellaceae; genus DASWJZ01. The sequence continues at coordinate 428,506 of CAWDED010000006.1, read as the reverse complement.
CTTCGTGCCGCCCTCCGATCCGGCCAGCAATTTCGGCATGGCAAGCGCCGCTTTCCTCTCGCATGTGCCGGTGCCGCCGCAGAACGTGCATCCTGTCGAGACGCAGGGAACGACGCCGGACGAGGCCGCGGAGCGCTACGAGGCCATGCTGAAGCGGCTGTATGGCTCGGACACGCTGAGCCCCGATCGGCCGCTGCTCGACCTCACCCTGCTGGGCCTCGGGGACGACGGCCACACGGCCTCGCTGATCCCTGGCCAGCCGGTGCTTGAGGAGCGACGCCGCTGGGTCGCGCCCGTGCCGCACGGCCGCGAGGAGCAGCGCATCACGCTCACTTATCCCGCACTGAACGCGAGCGCCGTCGTCGCCTTCCTCGTCTCCGGGGAAGGCAAGCGCGAGGTCCTCGACCGCATCCTGTCGGGCGACACCACTTATCCCGCATCGCATATCCGCCCCCTCGGCGAGGTGATCTGGTTCGTCGATCGCGCCGCGGCCGGGCGATGGGCCTGAGCGAAGAAGCGCCAGCCCTCACGGCGCGACGACTTTGAGCATCACCTTCCGGCCGCGCCCTGTCCTGACCGCGATATAGCCGGCAAGCATGCGGTCCACCGCCTCGTCGCCCGTGTCGACGAGCAGGCAATGCTCGGGCAGCGACACGAGCTTGGACAGGCTGGCGACGACAATGATGTTCTCCCGGCCCACGCCCCGGACGACCTCCGCGCTGACCGGCTGGTTGCCGCGGCCGAGCAGCATGCCTTGCCCGCCGATCACGCCGAGAATGATGCGCGCCGGCCCATCCCGCACCATCCTCTCCAGCTCCGCTGCGCCACAATCGAGCGCCACTGCCTTGCCGTGCCGGAACACGTCGACGCCGAGCAGCGTTCCCTCGCTGCCCCACAGCTGCTTGATCCGCTGCATCGTGGTGCCCGGCCCGACGATGCTGAAGCGGTCGTCGTTCGCCAGCTCCGCGACCTCGCGGCAGGCGGCGTCGAGATCGGCCTCGTCGCTGGCGGGGCTCGTGGCCTTCGCGGCTTGCAGCAGCAGCGGGAAATAGGGGGCCTCGCGCATAGCCGTGCAGCACGATCGATCCGCTTGCGTCACGGTCCATGATCTCCGCCTGTCGCAGCTTCGGCGGTCGGTCCTTCGGCTCAACGACAAGCAGCGCCAACCGCGCGGCGCTCTTCGGATTGGCTGCGAAGACGCCGGAATGCATCTTCACGCCGGCCGGAATGCCGACCATCGGAACGTCCGCACCAACGACGGAGAAGATGTCGCGCGCCGTCCCGTCGCCGCCGGCGAACAGGATGAGGTCGACGCCCTCTGCGCTGTAGGGCCGCGGCAGCCTCGATCGTGTCCTTCGCGCCGGTCGGCTCGCTCGCGACGGGAAAGATGACATGCGGCAGGATGCCGGCGGCCCGCGCCTGCGGCTTCGCCCATGTCGCCGGATGCGGTGAAAAGCGTGAACGACTCCTGGTGCGCGGCGAGGATCGCGAGCGCCTGCTGCGCCCGCCCGGACGCCGTCGGCACGGCGCCGCGCCGGCGCGCTTCGTCCAGCGCCACGCCGTCCGTGCCCTTCAGCCCGACTGCACCGCCCATGCCGGCGATCGGATTGATCAGAAAGCCGAGCCGCTTGCGCATTCCGTCTCCAATCCAAGCGTGGCGCATTTTTGAACAGATGTTCGCGGTGCGCACAATCTCGTTGACGCCCATGCCGATCTTCAGGATTGTCGGTGGAGTTTCAGGGATTTCGCGAGGGTCGTCCTGTGCAGCGGGCTCATCCTTACATGCCCAATTCGGTGCCGGCTCTCAAAGAGGAGATGCTGAGGGCCATCGGCGCGCCTTCGATCGAAGCGCTGTTCGAGCAGATTCCCGAGGATCATCGCTACCGCAAGCCGTTCCATCTGCCGCCGGCGCTCGCCTCCGAAGTCGATCTGCGCCGCCACATGCTCGGCCTCCTGTCGAAGAACGCCTCGTGCGAGGAGAACCTCAGCTTCCTCGGCGGCGGCTGCTGGCAGCACTACGTGCCGGCGATCTGCGACGAGATCGTCGGCCGCAGCGAGTTCCTGACGCCGGTGTGGGGCACGCCGGCCTCCGATTTCGGGCGCAATCAGGCCTGGTTCGAGTACCAGAGCGGGCTCGGCGAGCTGCTCGGCATGGAGCTGGTCGGGCTGCCCGTCTATTCCTGGGGCTGCGCCATCGGCCACGCGATCCGCATGGCCTCGCGCCTCACCGGCCGCCGCCAGGTCCTCGTGCCGCGCGCCATCGATCCCGAGCGGCTGTCGGTCATCCGGAACTATTGCGAGCCGGCGGAGATGGCGTCGCATATCGAGATCGTGCCCGTCGACTACGACGCCGAGACCGGGCTCCTCGATCTTTCCGACCTCGAGAAGAAACTTTCGGCGAAGACGGCGGCGGTCTACTTCGAGAACCCCGGCTATCTCGGCACAATCGAGACGCAGGCCGCCGAGATCGCCAGGCTGGCGCGCGCGGCGGGCGCCGAGACCATCGCCGGCGTTGACCCGATCTCGCTCGGTATCCTGGCGCCGCCTTCGGACTATGGCGTCGACATCGCCGTCGGCTCCACGCAGCCGCTCGGCGTCCACATGAATTGCGGTGGCGGGGCAGGGGGCTTCATCGCCTCGCGCGACGAAGAGAAGTATGCGCGCGAATATCCGACGCTGCTTCTCTCCATCACCGAGACGCTCGACGGCGACGGCTTCGGCTTCTCCATGAGCCTGATGCACCAGAGCTCCTACGGCTCGCGCGAGAAGGGCAAGGACTGGACCGGCAACTCCACCTATCTCTGGGCGATCGCCAATGCCGTCTACATGTCGCTGATGGGGCCGGAGGGTTTTCGGGAGATCGGCGAACTGATCATCGCGCGCGCCAATTACGCCGCGCGGCGCCTCGACGCGATCCCGGGCGTCAGCGTCCGCTTCCCGAACGGCTTCTTCAAGGAGTTCGTCGTCGATTTCTCCGAGACCGGCAAGACCGTGGGCGCCATCAACAAGGCGCTGCTGGCGCGCCGCATCTTCGGCGGGAAGGACCTTTCGGCCGATTTCCCCGAGCTTGGCCAGAGCGCGCTCTACTGCATTACCGAGGTGCACAATCAGGCCGACATCGACCGGCTCGCCTCGGCGCTTGAAGAGGTGTGCGCGTCATGACCGGTGAGCTTAGAAAATATCACGCGCCTGTCTGGGACGAGCCTCTGGTCATGGAGATGAGCGCGCCGGGTCGGCGCGGCTTCGTCTTCTCCAAGCCGGAGAAGGCGGTCGAGGACGCGGTGGGCGCCGTCGCCGATCTCATCCCCACCGCGATGCGCCGCCGGCAGGCACCGCAATTGCCGGAAGTGTCGGAGCCCGACGTGCTCCGGCACTATCTGCACCTGTCGCAGGAGACGATGGGCATGGTGGGGATCAGCCTCTTCGGCACCTGCACCATGAAATACAATCCGCGCGTCAACGAATATCTGGCGATGCGCCGCGAGCTGGCGGAGCTGCACCCGCATCAGGACGAAGACACGCTGCAGGGCGTGCTCGAAGCCATCCACAACTTCGATCTGATGCTGCGCGAGCTGTCCGGCATGGACCAGTTCGTCTTCCAGGCCGGCGGCGGTGCCGACGCCGCCTACACGCACGCCTGCATCACCCGCGCCTATCACGCCGCGCGCGGCGAGCTTGGCCAGCGCGACGAGATCATCACCTCCATCCAGGCGCATCCCTGCAACCCCGCCACCGCCGCGGCCGCCGGGTTCAAGGTCGTCACGCTGATGCTGGAGGAGAACGGCTACCCGTCGCTCGACGCGCTGAAGGCCGCCGTGTCGGAGCGCACGGCGGCGCTGATGATCAACAACCCGGACGACATGGGCGTCTACAATCCTGAGATCAAAGAGTGGGTGAAGGTCGTGCACGAGGCGGGCGGCCTCTGCTTCTACGACCACGCCAACTTCAACGGCGTGATGACCAAGATCCGCGCGCGCGAGCTCGGCTTCGACGCCTGCATGTTCATGCTGCACAAGACGTTCGGCGCGCCGAAGGGCGGCGGCGGCCCGGCGGTCGGCGCCTACGGCTGCACGGAGGCGCTGGCCCGCTTCCTGCCGTCGCCGGTCGTGACCTTCGACGGCGAGCGCTACCACATGGATTCCGACCGGCCGCAATCGATCGGCAAGGTGCGCGAGTATCTCGGCAACGTGCCGCAGGTGGTGAAGGCCTATTCCTGGGCGCGCGCCATGGGGGCGGAAGGCCTCTCCGAGGCCGCCGACATCTCGGTGCTGGTGAACAACTACATGGAGACGGAGCTTCTGAAATATCCGCGGCGTCACCCGCTCGCATCCGGAGCAGAATTCGCTGGCGCATGGAGATGACGCGCTACAGCCTCGGCCAGCTCTTCGAGGATACCGGCGTGACGGTGGCGGACGTGCAGACCCGCATGGCGGATTTCGGCATCGACGCCATGTGGATGAGCCACGAGCCGTGGGTGGTGCCGCAGCCCTTCACGCCGGAAGCCGGCGAGATGTGGTCGAAGGAGGACGTGGACTACTGGATCGCGGTGCTGCGCCACGTCTGCGAGGAGGCCTACGCGAACCCCGAGATCGTGAAGAGCGCGCCGCACAACCAGGTGATCGGCAAGATCGACACCGCGCCGCTGGAAGACCCGGAGCGCTGGGCCATGACCTGGCGCGCCTACAAGCGCAAGCGCGGGCGCAAGGCCGCGATCTCGGACGCGGCCGAATAGCTAAAGCGTCGATTCCAGCCGCGTATTGACGACAAGCTCCGCCACCGACGCGTTGTTCGGCAGGCGCAGAAGCAGCGACACGATCTCCGCCAGCGTGGTCGGCGCGATGCGCTCGCCCAGCGGCGTGACGCCGGGAATGCCGGCGGTGAAATCCGTGTCGACGGCGCCGGGGCAAAGCGCCGTCACGCGCACGCCATGCTCCCAGCCGGCGAACTTCGCCGCATGCGTCAGCGCCAGCACGGCGTGCTTGGTCGCCGCATAGGCGATGGAGACGGTCTCGTTGCGGTAGCGCTTGGCGTCGGTGGAGGCGACGTTGATGATGCGCCCGCCGCCGCTCTCCTTCAGGTACGGCAGCGCCAGGCGGATGAGGCGGAACGGCGCCTTCACGTTCACCGCCCAAAGATCGTCGAGCGCGTCCTCGCCGCCTTCGCTGAAGGACAGCGGCTTCATCATCCCGGCATTGTTGATCAGCGCGTCGATGCGGCCGAAGGCCTTTTTTGTCTCTTCGACCCACGCCGCGGCAGAGGCCGGGATCGAACGCGTCGAAGGGGAAGACGGCAAGCTGCCCGTCGGCCGCCTCCGCGAATTTTTCACGCACGGTGTCCGGCGCGCGGGCCCCCAGCGACAGGCGGAACCCGTCGGCCAGCAGCCGCCGCGCCAGCGCCGCGCCGATGCCGCGCGAGGCGCCGGACAGCATCACCACCCGCTCGCCGGGCGGCACCATCTCCGAATCCGTCTCGCGCGGGTCGTCGCTCATGAAGCCTCTTTGCCAAGCATGATCTTGTCCGAAAACCGGTGCCCACTTTTCGGGATCATGCCTAGAACAGCCCCTGGTACACGCCGCCGTCGTTCACGAGGTTCTGGGCGGTCATGTAGCCGTTCTGCGCGCTGCACAGGAAGGCGATGAGATCGCCGCATTCCTTCGGGTCGGCGAAGCGGCCGGCGGGCGTGCGGCCCAGCCGGTCGGCGACGATCGCCTCATAGGTCGTGTTGCCGCGCTCGGCATGCTGATGCAGGTTCGTCTGCAGCGCGTCGGTGTCGAAGAAGCCCGGCAGCACCGAGTTGATCACCACGTTGTGCGACACCAGCTCGCGCGCCATCGAGGCGACGGCCCCGGCCAGCGCCAGGCGCGCCGCATGGGTGTGGCCGAAATTCTCCTGCGGGAACTTGATGAAGCTCACCGAAATGTTGACCACGCGCCCGAAGCCGCGCTCCGCCATGCCGGGCACGGTGGCGCGGATCAGCTCCAGCGCCGAGAAGCAATGCGCCTCCATCCACCAGAGCCAGTCCTTGTGCTCCAGCGTGCGGAAATCGGCGGGCGTCTGCCGCACGCCGGGATTGGTCACCAGGATGTCCGGCTCCGGGCAGGCCGCGAGGATCGCCGCGCGCCCGTCCTGGCTGGTCACGTCGGCGGCGACGGAATGGACGGCCACGCCCGACTCAGCGGCGATTTCGTCCGCCGCCTTCTTCAGCGTCTCCGCCGTGCGCGCGACCAGGGTGATCTCCACCCCCTCGCGCGCCAGCGACTGTGCGGCGGCTCTTCCGAGACCTTTACTGCCGCCGCAGACGATGGCGCGGCGACCGGCAATTCCGAGATCCATGTGAGCCTCAGCCCTTCGGCGCGAAGGAGGCCGCAAGCAGGCGCGGCGGGACGCGGAAGCGCCCGGCGATGTCCTTCAGCTGCTCGCGCTCGCTGATGACGTCGGCCTGGCTCGCCGCTCACCAGGACCGTCGCCGGCAGGAGCTGCGCGTTGTAGCGCGCCGCCTGCGACTCGCAGTAGCCGCCGGCGTCGAGGAAGGCGACGTAGTCGCCGCGCTTCAGCGGCGGCATCTTGCGGTGCGGCCCCACTTCATCGGAATTGCAGAGCGGCCCGACCAGGTCGACGGTCTCGCGTCGCCTCGCGCTCGGTGCCCTCGACCGCGACGGAATGATAATACCAGTCGAGGATCGCCGCCCAGGAGAGATGGTTGGTGGAGAGGTCCATGTTGACCCACTTCTTCTTGTCGCCCTGCTTCACCGCGCCGACGCGGCCGACCGCGACGCCGGAGGGGCCGGAGAGCGCGCGGCCCGGCTCCAGCCTGCAGCTTCGGCAGCGGCAGGCCGAGCTTCTCCGCCTCCGCCTTGATCTCCTGCGTGCAGAGCCGCGCGTAGTCCTCAGGCGTCGGCGCCTTGTCGTCGTCGATCTGCTTGTTCGGCCCGGTCCCGTACCATTTGCCGAAGGTCCAGCCGCCGCCGCAATCGATGGTCGGCGGGGTCCAGCCGGTGTTCTCCTTGATATAGCCCGACCAGGTGATCATCTCGCGCGCCATGATGGCGAAATGCATCGGATCGTTGGTCATGCGCGAGAGGTGGAAGTGCGTCTCCTTCAGGTGGATGTGCGGCATCTTCTGCGCGCGCTTGACGATCTCCACCGTCTGCTCGCGCGTCATGCCCCATTTGGTGGAGTCGCTCTGCTCCTTCAGCGTGCCGGGGCCGTGCATGGACGACGCCGGTGGCGTTCGCCAGCGGCTCCAGGTCGAGCGCCAGGCGGATGCCGATATCGGCTTCCTTGCCGAGGCGCTTGCACACCGCGTCGATGCGGTCGAGCTCGTCCATGGCATCGATGTTGATGCACAGGCCGTTGAAGACGGCCATCTCCAGCTCCTCGTCCTCCTTGTTGGAGCCGTTGAGCACCAGCGTCTTCGGATTGGTGCCGGCGAGCAGCGCCAGGTACATCTCGTTGACGCCGAAGCAGTCGCCGCCGGCGCCTTCCTGGTTCATGATGTGGCGGATGGCGAGGCCGTTGTTCGACTTGTTGGCGAAGAGGATCTCCACCTCGCCCGGATAGGCCGCGCGGAAGGCGTCGCGGAAGCGGCGGTAGGTGTAGCGCAGCTGGTTCTCCGAGATGATGTAGAGCGGCGTGCCGAAACGGTCGGCGAGCGTCTTCACGTCGCAGCCGTCGACCCAGAGATTGCCGTTCGGCCCGACGCCGATGAACTCGCCGTAGCTGACCTTGTATTCGCGGGGCTTCGAGCTGCGGCACGTCGCCGCGGAATCGTCTGATGGGCAGTCATGATCGTCTCCTCTTCGTCTCGTGCGGCTCAGATGAGCCGCAAATCTTCAAGCCCCCGGCGCAGGCCGGCGAGCGGCTCGCCGGTGAGCGGGCGGAGCGGCGGGCGCGGCTTGCCGCCGCCCGGAAAATTCATCATGTCCATCGCCGCCTTGGTGGCGGGATAGAGCGTGCGGCCTCCCGACGTGAAAAGGTCGGTCAGCCGGCGGCCGATCGCCTGCAGCGCGTTGGCCTCGATGCGGTCGCCGCGCGCCACGGCGTGATAGAGGTCGAGCCCGCCGGGTGCCCAGACATTGGGAAAGCAGTCGATCACGCCGTCGGCGCCAGCTTCCACCGCCGGCACGCCGAACACGGAGGACGGGCCGCAGAAGACGCGCAGCCGGTCGTGCGACCGCCAGGAAGGTGCCGTACCAGTTGTTCCAGTCGCCGGAGCTTTCCTTCACCGCCACGACATTCTCCACGTCGGCGAGGCGGGCGACGAGAGCCGGCGGCAGCGCGTTCACCGCGTTGCCGGGGATGTTGTAGAGGAGGATCGGCAGGCCGGTGCGGTCCGACACGTCCTGGAAGTGGGCGACGATCTCGTCGTCGGTGAGCTTCACGAAATAGGGCGGCAGGATCAGCGCGCCGTCGACCCCGGCTTCCTCCGCGTCCTTGGTAAGCTCCACGGTTTCCTCGACGGTCACGGCGCCGGTGCCGACGATGACGGTCCCGCGTCCGGCCGTCGCCTCCACGGCGACGCGATAGAGCCGCTTCCTCTCGTCGCGGCTGAGCGCCCAGAACTCGCCGGTGCAGCCGCCGGCCACGATGCCGGTGGAGCCGGCGTCCATGAGGCGCGAGACGTTGTCGGCGAAAGCCTGCTCGTCGATTCGCCCTTCGTCATCGAAGGGCGTGGTCACGGCCGGCATCGGGCCCGACCAGTTGACGCTGTTTCTGTCCATTCCTCAGCCTTTCCAGGACCCGTCGCGCACCAGCTCCGTCATGACCACGTCCGCCGCGTCGCGGACCCGCTCCACCATGGTCGCGAGCTCCTCGGGCGTGATGACGAGCGGCGGCGAGAACGACATGGAGTCCGATAGCGGCAGAGCGCGCGAGATGACGCCGCGGTCGCGGGCCGCCTTCACGATGCGCGGCCCGACCTTGAGCGCCGGGTCGAATTTCTTGGCCGGATCGCGCTCCGCCACGAACTCGATGGCGCCGATCAGGCCGAAGCCGCGCACCTCGCCGACCAGCGGATGGTCGCCGAAGGCGTCGGCCAAGAGGGAGTGCATGACGCGGCCGTTCTTGGCGGACGCCTCGACGAGGCCTTCCTCTTCGATGATGCGCAGATTGGCGAGCGCCGCCGCCGCGGCGATCGGATGGGCGGTGTAGGTGTAGCCGTGGGCGAAAGCGCCGAAGCGGTCGCCGCCCTCCACCAGGGTGCGCCACACCTTCTCCGACACCATGCAGCCGGAGAGCGGCACATAGGCCGAGGTCACGCCCTTGGCGATGGTGATGAGGTCCGGCTTCATGCCCATCGCCTCGGTGCCGAACATCGTGCCGAGCCGCCCGAAGCCACAGATCACTTCGTCGGCGATCATCAGGATGTCGTGACGGTCGAGGACCTCCTGGATGGCGGGATAATAGCCGTCGGGCGGTACGATCACGCCGCCGGCGCCCATCACCGGCTCCATGATCATGGCGGCGATGGTGTCGGCGCCTTCCGTCTCGATCAGTGCTTCCAGGTCTGCGACAAGTTTCGCCACGAAGTCCGCGTCGGACATGCCGGGCGCCGCTTCCCACAAGCGATGCGGCGCCGTCGTGTGCCTGGCGAAGGGAAGCGGCAGGCCGAAGCCGGCATGCAGGCTCTCCAGCCCCGTCAGCGATGCCGACGGCGACGGTGACGCCGTGATAGCCGCGCTTGCGCGCGATGATCTTCGTCTTCTCCGGCTTGCCGCGCGCGTGGTTGTAGTACCAGGCGATCTTCACCTGCGTGTCATTGGCGTCGGAGCCGGAATTGCCGAAGAAGATCTTCGACATCGGCACCGGCGCCATCTCGATCAGCTTCTCCGCCAGCAGGATCGGCGTCTCGGACGCCATGGAGGAGAACGCGTGATAGTAGGGAAGCTTCAGCGCCTGGGCATTGATCGCATCGGCGATCTCGCGCCGCCCGTAGCCGACATTGACGCACCAGAGGCCCGCCATCGCGTCGAGGTAGCGGTTCTCGCGGTCGTCCTCGAGCCAGACGCCTTCGCCCTTGATGATCACCACCGGCGGCCCGCTCTCCTCGTGCTCGGCGAGCGCGGTGAAGGGGTGGAACATGTAGCGCCGGTCGAGCGCGGCAAGGTCCGGCGCGTTGGGGATATGCGATGCAGTCTGGCTCATGTGGCTCAGGTCTTTCTACGGCCGCCCGCGCCGACACGATGCGGGAGGGAGTCATGCGTCGGCGCGGGCTCGACGGCGAGGCGCTTTCCGGTCTCGCGGTCGAATAGGTGAAGCTTGTCCTGCCGGAAGCCGAGCGCGACAGGCTCTCCCGGCTTCAGGCGAATGTCATCGCCGACGCGTCCGGTGATCGCGGTCGCGCCGGCGTCGAACAGCACGATGCTCTCGTGCCCCGTCGGCTCCACGACCCTGACGCGCGCCTCGATCGGCCCCGAGCCGATCGTAACGTCTTCGGAGCGCACGCCGAGCGTGATCGCGCCGCCGGCAGAGGCGCCAGCGGGGGCGGCGGGAAGCGGGATGCGTAGCCCGGGCGCGCTCAGGATCGTCTGACTGCCGTCCTGCGACAGCTCGCCCTCGATCAGCGTCATCGACGGCGTGCCGATGAAGTCGGCGACGAAGAGGTTGGCGGGCGCGTGGTAGATCTCCTTTGCCGAGGCGAACTGCTGCAGCACGCCGGCCGACATCACGGCGATGCGGTCCGACATGGTCATCGCCTCGAGCTGGTCGTGCGTGACGTAGACCATGGTCTTGCCGATCCGCTGGTGCAGCTGGATCAGCTCGGCGCGCATATGTGCCCGCAGCTTGGCGTCGAGGTTGGAGAGCGGCTCGTCGAGCAGGAAGACCTCCGGCTCGCGGATCAGCGCCCGCCCCAGCGCCACGCGCTGCTGCTGCCCGCCGGAGAGCTGCCGCGGCTTGCGGGCGAGCAACGCCTCCAGCTGCAGGAGCTCCGCCGTCTTCTGCACCATCGCCCCGCGGTCGCGCTTCGGCACGCCGCGCTTCTTCAGCGGATAGGCGATGTTCTCCGCCACGCTCATGTGCGGATAGAGCGCGTAGGACTGGAACACCATGGCGATGTCGCGCTTCGCCGGCGGCACCTCGTTCACCACGCGCTCGCCGATCCAGATCTTGCCGCTGGTCGGATATTCCAGGCCCGCCAGCATTCTGAGCGTGGTGGTCTTGCCGCAGCCGGACGGCCCGAGCAGGCTGACGAACTCGCCTTCCTCGATGGCGAGGTCGAGGCCTTCCACCGCCACCGCGGAGCCGAAGACCTTGCGCACATTCTCGAACCGGACGCCTGCCATTGTTCCTTTGTCTTCTTTCTTGTCAGCCTTTGACGCCGCCGGCGCCGAAGCCGCTCGTCAGATAGCCCTGCAGGAAGGTGAAGATCACGATGAGCGGCAGGCTCATCATGACGGACGCCGCCATCAGCAGGGACCATTCGATGTTGAACGAGGTAATGAGCATGTTCATCACGCCCGTCGTCAGCGGCCGCACCGCGTCGGAGTTTACCAGCACCAGCGCGTAGAGATATTCGTTCCACGCCAGGATGAAGGTGAAGAGCGCCGTGGAGATGATCCCGGGCAGGGCCTGCGGCAGGATCACGTCGACGAACGCGCCCATGCGGCTGGCGCCGTCGACCAGCGCCGCCGATTCCAGGTCCTGCGGAATGTCGGCCATGAAGGAGCGCAGCAGCCACAGCGCGTAGGGCAGCGCGAAGGTCGTGTAGGCGATGACCAGGCTGGCGATGGTGTTCGCCAGCCCCGCCCACACCATCAGCAGATAGAGCGGGATGATGAGGACGACGGAGGGCAGCAGATAGGTGAAGAGGACAAGCTGCGCCAGCCGCTCGCGGCCGGGATAGGAGAAGCGCACCAGGCTGTAGGCGCCGAGCGTCGCCACCAGGATCACGAGGGCGGTGGTGGAGGTCGCCAGCACCACCGAGTTGCGGAAATAGGTGAGGAACGGCGTCTCCGTCAGCAGCCGCCAGTAATGCTCGAAGGTGATCGCCTGCGGCAGGAAGGTCGGCGGGATGCGGAAGAGCTCCGATTGCGGCTTGACGGAGGTGATCAGCATCCACAGGAGCGGGAACACGATCACCAGCACCACCGCCCAGGTGACGACGTTGAGGAGCAGCCGGCGCGGGAAGCTGTCGGCCCTCATGTGACGGTGTCCTGCCGCCGGCTGGTGCGCCACAGATAGGCGGCCATGAAGACCAGCATCACCAGCATCATCATCACCGAATAGGCGGCGGCGAGACCCATGTGGTTGAGGCCGAAGGCCTGCTGATAGACCACGAGCGGCAGGGTCTGCGTCTTGTTGAGCGGCCCGCCGCCGGTCAGAAGGTAGATGAGGTCGAACTCCTTGAAGTCCCAGATGGTGCGCAGAGGATGATGATGATCAGCACGCCTTTCAGCTGCGGCAGCGTCACGTCCCAGAAGCGCGCGAAAGGCCCGGCGCCGTCCACCCGCGCCGCCTCGTAGAGCTGCTGCGGGATGGTCTGCAGCCGCGCCAGCACGGCGATCACCACGAAGGGGAAATATTTCCACGCGCCCACGAAGATGATGCTCGCCATGGCGTTCGGCATCTCGCCCAGCCAGTTGACCGGCATGTCGACGATGCCGGCGCGCATCAGCATGAAATTGAGGATGCCGTAGAGGTCGTTGAACAGCCAGCGCCAGACGAGCACCGCCACGACCGTCGACACGAAATAGGGGAACAGCACCAGGCTGCGCGCCAGCGAGCGGAACCAGATGTTGTTGTTGAGCAGCAGCGCCACCGCCACCCCGAAGACGATCTGCAGCGTCAGCGTGCCCGCCGTCCAGATCAGATTGTTGGCGAGCGCCCGCCAGAACGTGTCGCCCTGCAGAATCGTGGCGTAATTGCCGAGCCCCACCCAGTCGCCCTGAAGCGTCAGCGTGAAGATGGAGAAGAGCGACAGGTAGATGGCCGAGACCAGCGGATAGACGATGACGGCTGAGAAGATCAGCACCGTCGGCGCGATCAGCAGAGCGCCCAGCAGGCCGTAGCGTGCCGAGAGCGAGAGGCCGCCGCCTCCCGGCACGGAATCGGTCGCTGCTGCCGCTGTCATGACGCTCCCTGCCGAAATGCCTGGGCGGGCGACGCTGTATCGCCGCCCGCCCGTTCTTTATTCGCCTGCCGCTCAGCCCTTCATCAGGTCGCCGAGCTTGGTCGCCGTGTCGCCGAGCACCGTCTTGGTGTCCTCGCCGTTCAGCACCACGCGCTGCACCATCTCCGCCAGCACGTTCGACGCGATGATGTCGTTCGCCTTGGCGTTCGGCTTGTGGGTGGCTGTCTCGAAGCCGAGATTGTAGCCGCCGGCGGCCGCCTCGGCCATGAGGCTCACCTCGCTCGGATATTTCTTGATGATGGGATTGTCGAGGTAGGCGGGGTCCTCGGCGATCGTCTTCAGCACCGGCAGCACGTGGCCCGGCGCGGCGTGCAGCTGCTCGATGTAGCCCGGCGGCTGGAAGAGGAACGCCGCGAAGGTCTTGGCGATGTCGACGTTGGGCGCGCCCTTGGGGATCCACACGCTGGGGAAGTCGTTGAACGTCCAGGCGGGGATGTCGGCGCTCATCGTCGGATAGGTGCGGCACGTCACGGAATCGGCGATCGAGGGGTTCTGCTCGTTGACGTTGACGAGCACGCGCCCGGCATAGATGCCCGTCGCCGTGGCGCCGCTGACGAAGGCCGTCAGGCTCTCGCCCCAGCTGTAGTTGGTGGCCCCCGGCGGGCAGAGCTCCTTCATCGACTTGTAGAACTCCAGCGCCTCGGCCGCCGCGTCGCTGTTGATGGCGACCTCCAGGTCGGGCGAGAAGACGTTGCCGCCGGCGCGGTGGATGAAGCCGATGATGATGAGCGAGGTCATCGAGTTCAGCCCGTAAGGCAGCGGCGCGCCGTAGATGCCGCCGCCCTGCATCTTCTGGCAGGCGGCGCGCAGCTCGTCCCAGGTTTTCGGGGCATCGATGCCGGCCTTCTCCAGAAGGTCCTTGCGCAGCCACAACATGTCCGCCGCGGTGTTGCCGATGCCGGTGCCGCAATAATGGCCGTCCGCCGTCTTGTAGACGTCGTTGGCGCCCGGATAGTACTTGTCCTCGCCGATCGCCTGGATCACGTCGTCGAACGGCTCCACCAGCCCTTCCGCGTAGTAGGTCTGCACCGCGAAGGAGGGCAGGTGGGTGATGATGTCGGGCAGCTCGCCGGAGGCGAAGGCGGCCGCGAGCTGCGGCCGAATAGCCCTCGTCGGAGGTCGGCTCGAAGACCACCTTCACGCCGGGATTGGCAGCCTCGAAGGCGGCGATCTGGTGATTGTAGGCGGTAAGCTGGGCCGGCGAGGATTGCGGCGACCACCAGCGGATCGTCACGTCTTCGGCATAGGCGGCCCGCAGGGCCGGCAGCGAAAAGCTCGCCGCGGCGCCGGCGACGCCGATGCCCTGCAGGACACTGCGCCTGGACGGCGTCCAGCCCACACCCTGCTTCTCGTCCCGTCTTTCTTTCGACATCTGACCCCTCCTGATCCGGTGCATTGGCACGCCGTGGGAAATTCGCTGTGCGAACAAAAGTTCGCAAACATCACTACGATTTTCCGGTCAATGCAAGGGGCGTCGGCCTCGCGGAGAGGGGCTGCGATGGCGCTTTTTGCCGCGCCTTTGGTGCTAAATGTCTGCGCAGCTTGCGTATTCGGGTGCGCCTATTTTATGTGAGCTCATCGGATTTGGGCGAGTCTTTGTTCGCATTGCGTTTGATTGGGCGATATGCGAGCGTCCCGCGCCCTCGAAAGGCACTCGCAATGTGACGTTGAGACAATTTCGGGGACGAAATAACACTAAGCATCGGGCAGATTCGTTCGCCGGGCGCTCGGGCGCGCGACGCAAGGCAGGTGGAAGGAATGGTGGAAGCTCTCGCAGTTGAGGTCAGCGACCGGGATTTTGTGAACTCGCTGGCCCGCGGGCTTGAGGTGATCCGCGTCTTTACCCGGCACAAGCCGAAGATGACGCTGAGCGAGGTCGCGCATGCGACCGACATGACGCGTGCAACCGTGCGTCGATTTCTGCTGACCCTCGTGCGCGAGGGCTATGTCGAGACGGACGGCAAATATTTCGGCCTGCGGCCCAAGGTGCTGGAGCTCGGCTTCTCCGTCCTTTCGTCCATGGATATCTGGGACATCGCCCAGCCGATCATGAACGACCTGTCGAACCGGCTGCAGGAATCGGTGTTCGCGGCGGTGCTCGACCGCGACTCGGTGATCTACGTGGCGCGCGCCCATTCGCAGCGCTTCATGAATGTCGGCATCACCATCGGAAGCCGCGTCCCGGCGCATTGCATCTCCACCGGGCGCGTGCTGCTCGCCAGCCTCTCCGACGAGGGGCTGCACCATTACCTGGAGAACACCACGCTGACGAAGTTCACCTCCCATACGGTCACATCCAAGGTGAAGCTGCGCGGCCTCATCGAGGAAGTGCGCCGGCAGGGCTGGGCGATCGTCGACCAGGAGCTGGAGATGGGCCTGCGCTCCATCTCCGTTCCGATCCGCGATCGCTTCGGCGAGACGGTCGCGGCGTTGAACGTCTGCTGCCCGAGCGCCCGCATCACCTACGAGGAGACGCGTTCGCGCGTGCTGACGGAGCTCATCGCCTCCTCGCAGCAGATCACGCGCGCGCTGCAGAACTGACCGCCTCGGGCGCGAAGCGCGACGGCGAGAACGGGGCAAGGTCTTCCGTCGGCTGCCGGCCGAGCATGGCGTCCGCCACGAGCCGCGCCGTCAGCGGGCCGAGCGTGTAGCCGGCGTCGCCCGGCACGGCGATGAAGAGGCCCGGCGCGCCCTCCGTCTCGCCCAGCACGCATCTTCCGTCGACATAGGTGTTGACGCCCGCCCAGGTGCGGATGATCCGCAGCGGCGCGATGGCGGGAATGATGTGCTGCGCCAGCGTGGCGTTGCCGATCACGCTCGCCAGCTCCACCGTCGGGTAGCCGCGCGGGCCGGAAAGATGCGCCGGCCAGCCGCCGCCGATCACCACCTGGCCGGTGCCGAGCTGCTTCAGCGTGATCGGCCGGTCGGCATGCTGCACGAGGTGGCCGATGAGCGGCGCCGTCGGCTCGGTGATGTTCATGTGGAGCGGCTCGGGGTCGGCCGGGATGTGGATGTCAAGGTCGGCGGCGAGCTGCCGCGTCCCCGAGCCCGTGGCGAGCGCCACGCGGCCGGCGTGAAATCGGCTCCTCGGCGGTATGAAGCAGGAAGCCTCCGCCGTCGCGCTCGATGCGCAACACGGCGCGGCTGAGATAAGGGACACCCAGTTTGCGCCGCCAGTCATGCAGCGCCGCGTTGGCCAGCAGCGGATTGAGCTTGCCCTCCATGTGGCAAAGCTCGGCGCCGAGAATGGGCGCGCCGAGATAGGGCGCCACTTCTTCCAGCGCGCCGCGGTCGAGGATCTCCAACTCCAGTCCCAGCGCGCGCTCGCGTTCCGCCTTGTGGGCGAGGAAGTCGAGCTGCTCCGGTGATTCCGCCACCATGAGTCCGCCGGTGACGCGCAGGTCGAACGTCGCCCCGAGTGTCTTCTCCAGCGCCTGCCAGAAGCGCACGGCCTTCGGATAGAGGTGCAGCGTCGATTCCATCGCGTCGATGAGGTGCGGATGGAGCTGCATGAACCGGCTCTGCATCTGCACATGCAGGCTGCCGGCATTGGTCATCGTGCCGCCGGCGCGTCCCGCGTCGAGGATGGCGGTCTCCACGCCCTCTTCGGCCAGAAAGCAGGCGAGGCAGATGCCCACGATGCCGCCGCCGACGACCACGGTGTCGATGCGGCTTTGCGCATTCGGCCGGCGGTCCATGGCGTCAGAGCTTCGCGCCGCGCACGAGGTCCGCGATGGCGACCGGCTTCAGCGGCACGCGCGGCGCGAAGCCGGAGAGCTCGTCCTGCGCAAAGCCGCAGCGCTCCGCGACGAGCCCGTCGATGAGCGGCCCGCAATAGCGTCCCTGGCAGCGCCCCATGCCGGCGCGCGTCCGCCGTTTCACATTGCCGGCGGTCGCATAGCCGTCGGCCAGCGCGTCCTCGATGGCGCCCAGCGTGATCTCCTCGCAGCGGCAGACGAGCGTCTCGCGCGTCGCCAGCTCGAGGCGCAGGCGCGGTGCCGCGAAGAGCGTCCACAGCGCCTCCTGGAATTGTCGGTGACGCGCGCGATAGCTGTGCGCCTCTGCCCTGCTGCCGCTCCGCTTCGGCCGGCAGAGCGATGGCCGAGGCTCTCGGCGGCGGCGAAGCCGGCGATCGTCCCTTCGGCCAGCGCGACCCGGGCGCCGCCGAGCCCCGTGCAGTCGCCGAGCGCGAAGATTTCCGGGACGCTGGTCTCGCCGCTCTCCGCGCGTCGGGTCACGAGATGGCCGCGCCGCGCATCGAAATCGTGCGCCGCGCCGAGCGCCCGCAGCATCTCGTTGGACGGCTCAAAGCCGTAGCCGAGGCAGACGGCGTCGACCTCGAATGTCTGGTTGCGCCCGCTGCCGTCGAGCGCTGCCGACATGCGCGATGAGCGACCCGTCTTGCTCCTCCACGCGGTGGATGACCGCGCCGTGGATGACCGGCACGCCGTGCGCGCGAAGCGATGCGCGATAGCGCACGCCATCGGCAAAGAGATGCGGCGCGCTCAACGCCATCTTTGCCACGGCGCCGGCGTGCCTCAAGCCGGGAGCGGCCGCGGCCTCGACCACCGCAACGACCTCTGCGCCGCCGTTCGTCAGCTCGACGGCGACCTGGAGATTGAGCGGCCCGTTGCCGGCCACCAGCACGCGCCTGCCGGGCAGGCGGCGCGAGGTGCGCCACAGCGTCTGCGCCGCGCCTGTGGTCATCACGCCGGGCAGCGTCCAGCCGGGGAAGGGCACGCCGCGCTCATAGGCGCCGGTGGCGACGATGAGGCGTTGCGGCTGGAAGCGCAGCGTGCCGCCGTCGATGGTCGCCGCGAGCTCCAGCGGCTCGAAGGCGCCCCAGACCAGCGCGTCGGAGCGGATGCGCACGCCGAGCCCGAGCGCCTCGTCGATCAGCCGCCGGCCTTCTTCGTGTTGCCGATCGGCTGCCGGACCGGCATCGACAGCGAGCTGCTTGAAATACTGGCCGCCCGGCTGCTTGCGCTCGTCGAGCACCAGCACCTCGGCGCCGGCGCGGCGTGCGGCGATGGCGGCCGACAGCCCGCCCGGCCCCGCGCCGACGACCAGCACCTCCGGCGCCTCCACCGGCACGTCGATGATGGTGAGCGGCGCGCCGCCCGCCTTGACCTCGCGCAGCGCGCCGCCTTTGAGGCTGACGCTCATGCCGTCGGCGACCTTGGTCATGCAGGCGCGCTGGTTGGCCTCGCCGTCGACCGCGACCAGGCAGTCCTGGCACACGCCCATGCCGCAGAAGATGCCGCGCTCCGCGCCGCCGCGCGTTGTGCGGAAGCTCTTGATGCCCGGCGCCGACCAGCGCCGCAGCCACGCTTTCGCCGTCGCGTGCGGTGAGCGGCCGTCCGTCGACGTTGATCGTGACGTCGGTCATCCAAGCGGCTCTTGCTGCCGGCGCTGGCGCACGAGCTGCATCAGCATCCGGTCGCGCCACGCCACGCGCGCCTCCCATTGGTCGAGCGGCAACAGCTTCCGCCGTTCCTCGGTGACGCGCGCCACAAGCTCCGGCGTCCAGGGATCGTGCTGTCCGCGCTCGGCGCCCATCCGCTCATAAGCCGGCCCCATCTTCTGCGCGTGCGAGGCGATCCCGCCGCGCGTGTTGAGGTCGACGGTCTCGAACGGCCCGATGAGCGACCATCGGAGGCCGAGCCCGTCGCGCACGATGCGGTCGACATCTTCCACGCTCGCCACCCCGTCGCGCACGAGGCAATAGGCCTCGCGCAACAAGGCGCCCTGCAGCCGGTTGAACACGAAGCCCTCCACCTCGCGCCGCACGAGGACGGGAGTCATGCCGCTGGCAGCGAGAAAGGCACAGGTTTGCTCCACCGTCTCCGCGTCGGTGAAAGGAGCAGGGACAACCTCCGCGACCTTGATCAAATAGGGCGGGTTGCCCGGATGCACGACGAGGCAGCGGTGCCGCCCGTCAAGATCGGCCGCGACCTTCGACATGGCGATCGCCGACGAGGCGCTGGCGAGGATGGCGTCCGGATCCGCGAGCTTGTCGAGCCGGGCGAACAGCTCGCGCTTCAGATCGAGCCGTTCCGGCGCGCATTCCTGCACGTAGCGTGCGCCGTCCAGCGCCTCGGTCCGACTTCGGCGACGATGCCGATCCGCGCCAGGATGGTCTCGACCGGCTCATCGATGAGGCCGAAGCTTTCGAGGTCTTGCAGCCGCGCACGCAGGTCCACGCGCACCGCTTCGCGCCGCTCGGCATCCGGGTCCTGCAGCCGGACCTCGCGCCCGCCGGTCGCGAAGACGATCGCGAAGGCGGCGCCGATGCTGCCGGCGCCGATCACCGCAACGGCGATCTCTGATGGACTGGAAGCGGCGTCTGCCATCTGGCTCTGCGTGTGGTCGTTCACCGCCGTCGGCATGGCTGCCGCTTGTGTCGGCGCATTGCGTTCGCATCGCGAACAGATGTACACCCCATTGCAGCATTCAGGGAGCAGGCGTCAATGGCCGCCAACGCCGACGGTCTTCTGCATGACAGGATCGCCTTGATCACCGGAGGTGCTGCCGGCCTCGGCGCCGCGATCGCGCGCAACTTCGCGCAGTCGGGGGCGAAGGGCCTGGTGCTCGACCTCGCTCCGCCCAAGGATTTGCCGTCCGGCTTCGCTTTCGTCGAGACGGACGTGACCGACGAGACGGCCCTCGCCGCTGCCGTCGACGCCGCCATTTCCGGCCACGGCCGGCTCGACGTGGTCGTCGCCAATGCCGGGCTGGTGCCGCCGTGGCGCGAGACCGAGACGCTCGACCTCGACGAATGGGATCGCGTCTTCGCGGTGAACGTGCGGGGCGTGGCCGCGACGCTGAAGCATTGCGTCCCTGCGATGAAGGAGACGGGCGGCGCGATGCTGGTCATGTGCTCCATCAATGCGTGGCGCTCGCATCCGCGGCAGATGCTCTACACCGCGACGAAGCACGCGGCGCTCGGCATCGTCCGCGCCGCGGCGCTCGACCTCGGGCGCTACGGCATCCGCGTCAACGGGCTGGCGCCCGGCCCGATTGCCACCGATGCGCTGCTTGGCCGCATCCGCGACCGCGCCGCCACGGGCGGGGCGAGCGAAGAGCAGGCGCTCGGCGCGCTCGGCTCCGAAACCGCGCTCGGCCGCATGGCGACCGAGGACGAAGTGGCGAAGGCGGCCGTGTTTCTCGCCTCGCCGCTGGCCAGCGGCATCACCGGCCGTCTGCTGCCGATCGATGCCGGGCTGCTGCCGTGACACTTCCGCGCGCGCCCACGCCCGCAGGCATGAAGGACTCCCGGGGATAAGATGGAAAATCTGAGCGATAGAACGGTGCTGGTCACCGGCGGATCGAAGGGAATCGGCGCGGCTATCGTGGCCGCTCTCGGCAAAGGCGGTGCTCATGTCGTGAGCCACTACGGCGGCGACCGCGCCGGCGCCGAGGCTGCCGCCTCCGATATCCCGGCCGACCGCAAGTGCCTGATCCAGGCCGACCTGCGCAGCAATGACGATGTCACCGCGCTATGGGAGCAGGCGCTCGCCTGGCGCGGGCGGATCGACGTGGTGGTGAACAACGCGGCGGTGATGCTGTGGCAGGGCGGTTTCCACGCCAGCGACTCAGATTGGGACGCGGTGTGGGCGGAGACGCTGCAGGTCAACGTGCTCGCCGCGTCGCGGCTTTTGCGCAACGCGGTCCGGCACTATCTCGACGTGGGCGGCGGCGTCATCATCACCATGTCGAGCTGGGCCGCCCAGCGCGGTGTGACCAATCCGGACACCGCCAGCTACGGCGCATCGAAGGCGGCCATCCGCTCCTTCACCCAGTCGATCGCGCGCGCCTATGCACGCCAGAACATCCTCGCCTATGTCGTGGCGCCCGGCGTGGTCCGCACGCGCATGTCGGAAGAGTTTGCCGCGACACAGGGCGGCGAGGCGAACGTCACGGCCGGCCTTGCCATGGGCGAATGGGTGCCTCCCGACGAGCTTGGAGAGCTGGTTGCCTTCCTCGCCTCCGGCCGCATGCGGCATCTTTCCGGCGCGACGCTCGACGTGAATGGCGCCAGCTACGTCCGCTGACTGACCCGGGTACCGGCTCGTCCGGCGCCCGTCGGGTCAACCCTGCATCCGCGGTGGCGCGCCCAAAATACAACTCGAACAGGTGTTCGCAGTGCGCACAAATCGATTGACCGCCAATGCCGCGAGACGGCAGCATGGATTGCCCGGCAAGTTTCGGAAGACAGGTCAGTTTCCGGTCCGCGGCGGAGGGGAGATTTTTATGTTCAGACGACTATTGGCGGCCGCTGCCATTGCGGCGATTGGCCTTGGCTTCGCCGCGCAGGCCGACGCGCGCTCGCTCGACGATATCATCTCCAGCGGCACGATCCGCGTGGGAGTGAACCCGAACTTTCCGCCGATGAGCTCGTACAACGACAAGAACGAGCTTGAAGGCTTCGACATCGACGTCGGCAACAAGATCGCCGAGGCGCTCGGCGTGAAGGCCGAGTTCGTGCCGACCGAGACGGCGCAGCGCGTGCCTTTCCTGGTGGCCGACCGCATCGACATCTCGCTCGGCGCGCTGACGCGCTCCTCCGCGCGCGCCAAGCTCATCGACTACACCGTGCCGCTGCACACCGAGGTCATGGGCGTGCTCACCACGGACAAGCTCGACGCGACGAAGTGGACCGACCTCAACACCGACAAGGTCACCATCGTGAACATGCGCGGCAACTGGTCGGTCGACTACCTGAAGGAAAAGCTGCCGGACGCAAAGGTGCTGCTGGTGGAAACCAACGCCGACACGGTGCGGGCGCTCGCCCAGGGCCGTGCCGACGCGCTGGTGGAGAACATCGACTTCTTCATGGCCTTCACCCGGAACTATCCGGACGTGAAGTGGCGCACGCTGGATGACACGATCTTCGTCAACTACGACTGCATCGGCGTCCAGAAGGGCAATTCCGGGCTGACGAACTTCCTGAACGTCCTGCTCTACGAGCTGCACACCTCCAACTACATCAACGATGAGTGGGAGAAGTGGTACGGTGCGCCGATGACCGTGAAGGTGACGCCGCAGCCGTTCTTCTGATCCGCTTTAGGATCGCGCGAATGCAAGCGGGCCGGCCGGAGCTTCCGGCCGGCCCTGTTGTTCGATAGTCTCGCCGGCCGATGCATTACACGTTCCAGTTCAGCGAGGTTTTCAAGGAGTTTCCCTATCTCCTTGGCGGCGCATTGGTGACGCTGGAAGTCGCCTTCCTGAGCTTCTGGCTGGGCGCCACCTTCGGCCTCTTCGGGGCCTTGGGGAAGGTCTACGGCCGGCCGTTCGTCCGGCGGACGATATCGGCCTACGTCATCTTCTTCACCAACACGCCGGCGCTGGTGCAGATCTTCTTTCTGTTCTACGCGCTGCCGGACTTCGGCATCCTGCTGTCGCCGATGACGGCGGTGGTCATCGGCATGACGCTGAATTCCGGCGCCTATCTCACGGAGATCCTGCGCGCCGGCATCATCTCGGTGCGCACGTCCGAGCTGGAGGCGGCGGAGACGCTCGGCATGTCGCGCCTGCAGAGCGTGCGCTACGTCATGCTGCCGCACATCGCCAAGACCATCTACGCCCCGCTGTCGAACTTCTTCGTCTGGCTGGTGCTTGGAAGCTCGATTGCCGGCATCTTCGGCGTGGAGGAGCTGACCGGAAGGGCCATCAACATCTCCACGCAGAACCTGCGCTCCATCGAGACCTTCATCGTGGTCGCCGGCATCTATATCGTGCTGACCTTCGTGGCGAGCTTCTTTCTGGCGCTGGTCGGCCGCTTCGCATTTCGCGTGAAGGCGAGGATTTTCTGATGCTCGACCGCCTGATCGACGAGGCGCCACGCTTCTTCGGCTATTACAACCTGATCTTCCTCGGGCAGGCGATGCTGCGGACGCTGGCGCTCACCGTCGTCGGCTGCAGCATCGGCTTCACATGCGGCCTGGTGCTGGCGGGCATTCGGCATACGCGCTCCAAGCTGCTCCTGCCGCTGCGGCTCCTGGCGATCGTCTATGTCGAGATTTTCCGGCGCATCCCGTTCCTGGTCATTCTCTTCATCGTGCTTTTCGGCATCCAGGCGTTTTCGCCCACGGCATCGCTCTTCGCCATCGCCATGGTTTCCGTCTGCCTGATCTCCTCAGCCTTCCTCTCAGAGATCATCCGGGCCGGCCTGGAATCGGTGCCGGAGCAGCAGATCGAGGCGGCCGAGGCGTTGAATTTCGGCTGGTTCCGCACGCTCATCCATGTGGTGCTGCCGCAGGGCTGGAAGGTCATCCTGCCGCCCGCCGTCGCCTTCATGGTGATGTTCATCAAGGACACCTCGCTCGCCTCGCAGATGGGCGTGGTGGAGCTGACGTTCTCCGGCAAGATGCTGATCAACCGCGGCTTCTCGCCGGTCCTTGGATTCGGTGTCATCCTCGTCCTCTACTTCCTGCTTTCCTATCCGCTCAGCCGGATAGGCGCCTATCTGGAGAAGCGTCTTGCATCACCTCGAAGCGCACGAGCTCGCCAGCTTCTATGGCGCGGCACAGGTCCTGAGGGGCGTGTCGCTGTCGGTGGAGAAGGGTGAGGTCGTCAGCCTGATCGGCCCCTCGGGCTCCGGCAAGAGCACGCTGCTTCGCGTCCTCATGGGCCTGACCCCGCCGAGCTGCCGGGACGGTGCGGGTCGCCGGGACGCCCGTCGACTACGCCTCGCGCAAGAGCGTGCGCGCGGTGCGCGAGCGCATGGCCATCGTGTTCCAGCAGTACAATCTCTTCCAGAACATGGACGTGATGCGCAACGTCACCATCTCGCCGATCAAGATCAAGAAGCGGCCGAAGGCGGAGGTGGAAGGCGAGGCCGTCACGCTGCTCGCCAGGGTGGGGCTCGCCGACAAGCATCACGCCTATCCCGACGAGCTGTCCGGCGGTCAGCAGCAGCGCGTGGCGATCGCCCGTGCCCTGGCGCTGAATCCGGAAATCCTGCTCCTCGACGAGGTGACCTCGGCGCTCGACCCGGAGCTCGTCAACGAGGTGCTCGATACCATCCGCGGCCTGGCGGGGGAGGGGATGACGATGCTCATCGTCTCGCACGAGATGGCCTTCGTGCGGGAGGTCTCGAACCGCGTCGTCATGATGGACAAGGGGCAGGTGGTGGAGATCGGCCCGCCCCAGCAGATATTCGACGCGCCGCGCGAGGAGCGCACGCGCGAGTTCGTCGGAAAGATCCTACGGCATTAGCGACGTGTCAGGCGGACGGACGAAACGGCGCGAGGTCGAGATCGAAGGGCGGGGTGTGGCCCTGCACGAGACTGGCGACGATCCGCGACGCCGCCGGCCCGCCGGTGAAGCCCATCCATGGGACGAAGTTGACGAAAAAGCCCGGCACGCGGGGAACTTCGCCGAGGATCGGCTTCCAGTCCGCACTGCCGTTCACGATCGCCGCCCAGCTGCGCAAGATGGCGATGCCGGCAAGCGCGGGGACCACGTCGAGCGCGACCGCCAGGTTTGCGGCGAGCGAGTTGGGATCGGTCATCGGCCGCCCGTTGCGGCCGCGGCGCGAGGGCCAGCCGCCGCCGATCAGCAACGAGCCGATGCGCGTCTGCTTCAGCGTCAGCTTTTCGCCGGCGGAATAGACGAGATGCGGCACCAGCGGTTGCGTCGGCTCCGTCACGCTCACCTGGATCGGGTGACCCTCGACGGGAAGAAGGACGCCCAGCATCGCCGCGACGGCGCCCGCGTCGGAGCCCGCGGCGTCGACGACGCGACGGCATCTCATCACGCCGGAGGGCGTCTCCACCGCGAATCCATCACCCTCGGCGCGAAGCGCGGTGACCCTGGTGTTGCGCAGCACGCGCGCGCCGCGTCGCTCGGCCGCGGCGGCGAAAGCCGGCGCCGCCGCGAGCGGATTGGCCTTGCCCTCGCTCGGGCAGAAGGCGCCGCCCACCATGCGCTCGGAGAGGTAAGGGGCGAGGCGCCGCAGCGCGTCGCGGTCGAGAATCTCGATCGGAAGCCCGACCGATCTCTCCACCGCCGCCTTTCGCTCGATCTGGCGCATCTCGTCGTCGGTGGCGGCAACCAGCAGCCCGCCGGTGATCGCCACCTCCAGGTCGGCGCCCAGCTCGTCCGCCAGGCCGCGCCAGATTTCGATGGAGCGGCAGAAGAGCCGGATCGTCGGGGCGAAATTGCGCGCCCACGCCTCGCCTTCCCGGGCGAAGTCCTCGTGCGGGATCTGCGCGTGCAGGCTGCCGGCATTCGCGCCGGAGGCGAGCGTGTTGAGGTCGCCGCTCTCCACAAGCGTCACCGACACTCCGTCCAACGCCAGGTAGTAAGCCGTCGCGCAGCCGGCGATGCCGCCACCGATGACGATTACGTCGGAATCCGTGCTCATGGCTCGCAGCACCAATTGCCCTGATTTGTGCGCTATGCTAACTTTTGTTCGCTAGCAGAACAGACGTTCGGCTTCGCATCGCTTGTCAATCACGAAACGTGCCGAGGCTCCAGGGACCGCGCCAGCGGGCGCCCGGCCGTTCGACGGACAGGCGGGAACCGAGCCGGCGGGCCGGATGAGCAAGGGGGTTTGTTGAAGCCATGTCAAAGACCTTTCGTGGCAGCTACACCGTAACGATTACGCCTTTCACCAGGGATGGCTCGGCGATCGACGTGCCGGCGTTGCGACGGTTCCTCGACTGGCAGATCGCCGTCGGCGTGCCGGGCGTCATCATCCTCGGCTCCACCGGCGAGTTCCTGACCGTCTCCGACGAGGAGCGCCGCATCTTCGTGGAGGAGACGGTGAAGCACGTGGCCGGCCGCATCGACGTGCTGGTCGGCACGATGAACGCCTACACACCGAACGCCGTGCGCTACAGCCGCGAGGCGGAAGAGCTCGGCGCCGACGGGCTGATGATCGTGCCGCCCTACTACTACACGCCGACCGAGGACGAGATCTTCAACTACTACCGCGCCATCTGCGACGCGGTCTCCCTCCCCATCATGCTCTACAACAACCCCTTCACGTCGAACGTCGACATGCCGGCGGCGCTGGTGGGGCGCATCACCAAGGCGTTCGAGAACGTCCGCTACATCAAGGAAGCCAGCATGGACGTGGCGCGCGTCTACGACGTCGATCGAGGCGAGCGACGGCCTGATGAACGTCTTCGCCGGCGAGCGCATCGTGGAGAGCTTCCTGCTCGGCGCCGTCGGCTATGTGAACCCCTACGGCAACTACATCCCGCATGCCTCCTCGCGCATCTGGGACTATCTGGTGGAAGGGCGCATCGAGGATGCGAAGGCCATCCAGCGCCTGATCAACCGCATGGACCACATCATCGCCGAGGGCCATCCGATGTATGGGCATCAGTGCTATTCGAAGGCGCTCGCCGCCGCCGCCGGCTATCCGGTGGGCGATGTGCGCGCGCCGCTCACCACCTTCGCCGCGCTCGGCGCGGAGGGCGAGGAGAGGCGCGGCCGGCTGGTGAAGATCATGCAGGAGCTGGATGCGCTTATGACGCAGCTGGAAGCCAAGGCTGCCTGAATTAACGACTTCACCTCACCGGTTACGGGGCCTACCTCTCATCCATGGCTGAGCCGCATCTCTTTCGACCGATCGACATCCGCGGCGTGACGCTGCGCAACCGCCTGGTCGTCTCGCCCATGTGCCAATACAAGGCCGTCGAGGGCTGCCCGACCGCCTGGCACTTGGCCCATCACGGGCGCTTTGCGCTGGGCGGCATCGGCGCCGCCTTCGTCGAGGCGACCGGGGTCGTCCCCGAGGGCCGCATCACGCCGGGCTGCACCGGCCTGTGGAACGACGAGCAGGCGCGTCTGTTTGCGGAAATCACCAGCCTCTACCATTCGCAGGGCGTCCCCGTCGGCATCCAGATCGGCCATGCCGGGCGCAAGGCGAGTGCCGCGCGGCCCTGGGACGGAGCCGAGCCGCTGGCAGCCGGACGACCCGGAAGCCTGGCAGACGGTCGCCCCGAGCGCCATTCCCGTTCACGGAGGGCTGGCCGACGCCGCACGAGCTGACGGAGGCCGAGATCGACGCCCTGGTGCGGGCCTTCGCCGATGCCGCGCGCCGCGCCGTTTCCGCGGGCTTCGACTTCATCGAGATCCACGGCGCGCACGGCTATCTGATCCACAGCTTCTTCTCGCCCATCTCGAACCAGCGCACGGACCTTTATGGCGGCGACCTGTCGCGCCGCATGCGCTTTCCCCTCGAGGTGACCGAGGCCGTGCGCGGCGCCATCCCCGACACCATGCCGCTCTTTTATCGGACGTCGGCGGTCGACGGCATGCCGGAGGGCATCCAGATCGAGGACACGATCATCCTTGCCGAGGCGCTGAAGGTGCGCGGCGTCGACGTGATCGACTGCTCGTCGGGCGGCATGCGCGGCTCCGTCACGCTGCAGGCCAAGACGCCGGAGCCCGGCTTCCAGGTGCCGCTCGCCGCCGCGGTGAAGCGCGGCGCGGACATCCTCACGATGGCGGTCGGCCTGATCCTGACGCCGCGCCAGGCGGAGGACATCCTGGAGAGCGGCGCCGCCGACCTGATCGCGCTGGGGCGCCAGCTTATCGCCGATCCGAACTTCGCCTATCACGCAGCGCTGGAGCTTGGCGCATCCAAGCCGCACGACGTGCTGCCGGACTCTTACGGGTTCTATCTCAGCCGCCGCGCCACGGCGCTCGCCGCTCGCGACAACGCCGGCTGAGCCCGCGACCGTCTCAGTCGACCTCCGCCTCCGCCTCGATCTCCACCTCGTAGCCGCCGACGAGGTTGGAGACCTCCACCAGCGAATTCGCCGGCATGATGCCGCCGAAATAGCGGCCGTGCACGCGCGACACCTCCTCCCACTTCTCCGCATCCTTGACGTAGATGCGCGTGCGCACCACGTCGTCGAGCGTCCCGCCCAGCGCCTGGATGCTGGCGGCGATCTTGTCGAGCGCGTAGACGGTCTGCGAGGCGGCATCGCCGGGGCAGATCACCTCGCCGCCGCCATGCGTCGCCGTCGTGCCGCTGACCAGGATGCGGTTGCCGTTGCGGATGGCGCGACTGTAACCGCAGACCGGCTCCCAGATGCTCCCCGTGTCAACGCGCAGGCGGGCCTTGCGCCCCTCGACCGGCACTGCGTCGAAGACCTTCGGAAAGCTGTCGAGATGATGGCTGAGATCGCCTGAGGCGGTGAGGAAGGGCGGGCGCCGGTACTCCTGGCCGCAATCGCCGGGGATGCGCTGCGTCTTCTCCAACGCGGAATCGATGCGGGCGTAGTCCTCCTCGTCGAGGCCGAGCGAGAAGACCGCGAGGTTGCTTTGGCGATGCTCGCTCTCGCCGAGCCGCGCGCCGACGACGATCGCCGCCACCGCCGGCTGGTCCAGCACCCAGCGCGTCGCGACGTTGGCGATGCTCACGCCATGTCGCCGCGCGACGGCGGCGAGCGCCTCCAGCAGGCCTTGCAGCGCCACCCAGCCGCCGATCTGGTCGACGAAGCGCTTGTATTTCATCTTGCTCCAGTCGGAGATGTCGGAGGACGCCGGCTCCGGCCGCCCGAGCCATTTCTCGCCGAGCAGGCCGCCGGCAAGCGTTCCGTAGGCGAGCAGCCGCACGCCGCTTTGCAGGCAGAACGCCGTCATGTCCTCCGCCGCGCGCCGGTCGAGCAGCGAGAAGCTCACCTGGTTTGTGAGGACCGGCAGGCCGAGGCCCTTGAGCAGGCGCAAATGATCGGTGTCGAAATTGGTGACGCCGATCTCGCCGATGGCGCCCTCGTCGCGCAGCACCGCGAGCTCGCGCATCGCGTCGATATAGGCCGGATGCTCGAACACCCACCAATGGAACTGCAGCAGGTCGATCTTGTGCGTCTGCAGCCGGTCGAGCCGCTCGCGGATTCCGGCGCGCACGATGGCGCGGTCCATCGGGCCGGGAGGCGGGCACCATTTGGTGAAGGCGATCGGCCGCCGCCCCGGCTGAAGCGGCAAGGAGCCGGCGGCGAACAGTGTGTTGAGGTAGCCGGTGATCTCCTCGGCGCTGCCGTAATGATCGGCCATGTCGAATGTGTCGAAGCCTGCCTCGGCATAGGCGCCGAGCTCCTCCGCCGCCTTCTCCGGGTCGAGCGTCTTTCCGTCCTTCTCCAGGTCGGCGACCTGCCACAGGCCGGTGACGATGCGGCTGATCGACAGCCGGGGCGCAAGTGCGATGCGCTGCGGCTCGGTCGCCGCCTTCGCCTTCTCCTGCATGGCCTCAGGCGAGTCGCAGCTTGACGTATTTCGGCTCCAGATAGTCGTAGATGCCGAGCTGCCCGCCCTCGCGTCCCATGCCGCTCTCCTTCACGCCGCCGAACGGCATCTCGGCGGAGGCGACGATGAGATCGTTGACGCCGACCATGCCGACCTCGAGCGCCTCCGCCGCGCGGTTGGCGGTGGCGAGCGAGGAGGAGAACAGATAGCCGGCGAGCCCGTAGGGCACGGAGTTGGCGCGCGCGATGACATTGTCGAAATCGTCGAACTCGGCGATCGGCGCGATCGGTGCGAACGGCTCGTCGCGCATGATGCGCGCGTCGTCGGGCACCTTGTCGAGCACGGTCGGCGAGAAGAAGAAGCCGCGGTTCATGTCGGCCGGCGCGCTGCCGCCGACCAGGATCTCGGCGCCCTTCTCCACCGCCTCGTCGACGAAGCTCTGTGCCCGCTCGCGTCCGCGCGCATTGGCCATGGGGCCGCAATCGACGCCCGCCTCGGTGCCGCGCCCGAGCTTCAGACCGCGCACCACCTCGGCGAACTTCGAGGTGAAGGCGTCGCGGATCTCGGAGTGGACGTAGAACCGCGTCGGCGACACGCAGACCTGGCCGGCATTGCGGAACTTTCCGCGCGCGCAGGCCTCCGCTGCGAAGTCGGTATCGGCGTCCTCGAAGATGATCACCGGCGCGTGGCCGCCAAGCTCCATCGTGGCCTTCTTCATGCCAGCGGCGCACAGCTTGAGGAGATGCTTGCCGACCGGCACGGAGCCGGTGAAGGAGATCTTGCGGATGACCGGCGAGGCGATGAGGTGGGTGGAGATCTCGTCCGGCGTGCCGGTGACGATGTTGAGCACGCCCGGCGGCAGCCCCGCGGCCATGGCCGCTTCGGCGATCGCGTAGGCGCCGCTCGGCGCCTCCTCTGCCGGCTTGATGATGATGGAGCAGCCGGCGGCGAGCGCCGCGGCGATCTTGCGCGCCGGCAGCAGCACCGGGAAGTTCCAGGCGGTAAAGGCGGCGACGGGCCCGACGGGATCGTAGCGCACCTGGAAGCGCACGGCCGCCTCGCGCCCGTCGAGCGAGTGACCGTAGATGCGGCGCGCCTCGTCGGCGTGCCAGTCGAACTGGTCGATGGACGTGCCGAACTCGCCCTTCGCCTCCATCAGCGGCTTTCCCGTTTCGCGCGAAAGCGCCAGCGCCGTTTCCTCGGCACGCGAGCGAAGCTCCCCGGCGATGGCGCGCAGCACGCTTGAGCGCGTCCAGGGCGGCGTGGCGCGCCAGGCGGCGAAGCCCTCTTCGGCCGCGGCAAGCGCGTCGTCGAGATCGGCGGGCCCGGCCTTGGGGATGCTACCCAGGACTTCCTCGTCGGCAGGGTCGACAACAGGGAGCGTCTCGCCGCTCCGCGCCTCGCGCCAGGTGCCACCGATGAAAAGGCCGTAACGTTCGTACATGTCATGCTCCACGTTCGCGGCCGTTCGGAGGGAGCAGATCCAGATGCTCCGGCCGCGCTTTCGCCAATCGAAACCCGCTTTGTGCAGCCGCGCGGAACGGCAAGCAAGCTGATTGTGCTCAAGGATAGAGCAGGCGCCGCGGTCCGCACGATTCCGGGAATCAGCGCGTAAAGACGAGATTCGGCAGCCAGTTGGTGACTGCCGGGACGAACGAGATGATCGAGAAGGCCGGCGATCAGTGGGATGAAGAACGGCAGCGATGCACGCAGAACCGCTTCCGGCGATATGCCCGCAACCTTGGCGCCGACGAAAAGGCCGATCCCCATCGGCGGCGTGATCATGCCGACCAGCAGGTTGAAGCTCAGCATGACGCCGAACTGCACCGGGCCCATGCCGAACGCCCGCACGACGTCGAGCAGGATCGGCGCGATGATCAGGATCGCCACCGGCCCTTCCAGGAACATCCCGACGACGATCAGGAAGAGGTTCACCAGCAGGATGCCGACGAAGGGGCTGGTGATGTGGGCCGCCATCATCTCGGCGGCACGGTGGGCCACGCGCTCGCGCGCCACGATGAAGTTCATGGCGGTCGCGACGGCGAACAGGTACATGATGACGGAGGTCATCACGACGGTGTTGACGAACGCGTGGCGCAGCTTTCGCCACGTGAGCTGCCGATAGAAGCAGCCCGACCAGCAGCGCGTAGGCGGTGGCGATGGCGCCGAGCTCCGAGGGCGTCGTGACGCCGAAGCACCAGCGAGCCGAGGATGACGACGGGGGCGAACAGGGCCGGGAGCGCCGTAGATGGCGGTCCTGAACACGTTGCGGATGACGAAGGGCTCCGGCTGCGCCCATTCGGCGCGCGTCAGACGCACGTAGAGATAGACGAAGACCATCAGCGCCGCCGCCACGACGAGCCCGGCGAGCGCGCCGCCGAGGAAGAGCTGGCCGATCGAGGTGTTGGTCGCGAGGCCGTAGATCACCAGGATGATGCTGGGCGGAATGAGCGGCCCGATGGTGCAGGACGCGAGCGTCACGGCGGCGGAGAAGCCGACCGGATAGCCGTTCGTTCGCATGGCCCGGATTTCCACCGCGCCGAGCCCGGCGAGGTCGGCGAGCGCCGAGCCGGACATGCCGGCGAAGATGACGCTCGCCAGGATGTTGACCTGCGCCAGCCCGCCGGTGATCCAGCCGAACGTGGCGCGGGCGAAGGCGAAGATGCGCTCGGTGATGCCCCCCGCGTTCATCAGGTTGCCGGCGAGGATGAAGAAGGGCACGGCGAGCAGCGCAAAACTGTCGACGCCCTGGATCATGCGTGTCGCCATCACGGTCGCCGGGATGCCCGACATCAGGAAGCCGACGAGCGTCGCGATGCCGATCGCGATGGAGACCGGAACGCGAAGCAGGAAGAGCCCGATCGAGACGACGAGGATTGTGAGGGACAGCATTGTCTCACCGTTTCGCGGGCGATTTGCGGCCGACGCCGTCTCGCCGCATCACCATTCGATCTCTTCAAGCGGCGTCGAGACGAGGCCGAGCCTCTCGATTTCCGCCACGGTCGCCGCAGTCAGCCTGGCGGCGAGCGCCCAGATGCCGAAGCCGCAGGTAGTAGAGGCTGGTGATGGCCATCATCGCCGAGCGCCATGGCCAGCGGAAACGCGTTGACGAACTCCGGAAGCCCGAGCATCGGCGTGCGCATCGTCGAAGAGCGATCGGGGCGAACTTGCCGATCAGATAGACCACGGCCACCGGTGAAGGCGATCGTGACGATCTGCGCGAACACGTAGAGAAGCGATCTGGCACGCAGCGGCAAGCAGGCTCACATGAACTCGATCAGGATGTACTGCCGCGTCTTGAATACGTAGCTGACGCCGAGGAAGTAGGAGACGACGATGGTGGTCTGCGAAACCTCCTGCGCCCACCAAAGCGACGTCGCCGAAGAGGTAGCGCAGGATCGCCTGGGCGCAGGCTCAGCGCCACCACGACGACGAGCGCGATGACCGCGAGCGACGAGCTCGACACTGGCCGATGCTGCCGAAGGAGCCGGCGGCAACGCGGCCAGCCCCCTCGGCAGTCGGCCGGAATTCCTCCGGGATGAGGATTCCGACGTCATCGCGCCGTCCTACTGGATCGCCTGGATGCGGCCGATCAGTCCCTTCTCGACCAGCCCGCGTTCCTCGAAGTCTGCGATGCGCGGGCTTCATCTTCTCGATCCACGGTCCGATGGGCGGATAGGATGATCGAAACGCCGTATTCCTCCTGCGCCTTGGCCGTCGACTTCGCGCAGCGCCTTGTTCATGAGGTCGGCGAACATCGGAGCTCGCTTCGTTCGACCGCCTGGTCGATTGCCGCGCGCTGGTCGTCGGTCAGGCTGTCCCAGGTGATCTTGCTCATCCAGGGATGCATCATCTGGAAATATTCGTGCACGTCCGTCCAGTAGGGCGCGTTCTCGAAGTGCTTCATCTCGTAATTGTCGGTGATCGTGCCGGTCAGGCCATCGACGACGCCGGTCGCGAGCGACGGTGTAGACGTCCGGCCAGGGCACGACCTGGACGTTGGCGCCGAGCGCCTCCCACGACTTGATCGGAATCTCCGATTCGTACATGCGCAGCTTGAAGCCGGTCAAGATCGTCGGGCGTGAAGATCGGCCGCTTGGAGACGATCCCGCGATCGTAGGGTCGGACCCAGTTGGCCGCGATCTCCGGGTTCTTCAGCCCTTCGCGGGCGGGGATGACGATGCCTTTCGAAGTCGAGCGTGTCCAGGAACTCGCCGAAGACGTCGCTGCCGATGAAGTGCGCGAAGTGGGTCGCGGTCGCGGAACACCAGCGGCATGCTCAGGCACGCCGATGCGCGGCTCGAAGCTGCACGAGCAGCTCGATGACGTCCATCTGCATGTCGATGGCGCCGGCGACCACGCCCTGCACCATCTCGCGCGCGCCGCCGAGCTGCGAGCTCCAGAAGATCTCGACCTTCAGCTCGCCGTCGGAGAGCTCGTTGATCCGCTTCGCCAGGAAGCGGAAGCCGTCGGCGATGAAATCGGTCGAGTTGTTGTTGACGCCGAGGCTCAGCGTGCGTTCCGCCGCGCTTGCGCCGGTCGGGCCGCCAGCCGCCAGCAGCGCAGCGGCCGCCAGCCCCACCAATCCCGCTTTCCAATGTCGCATTTTCGTTTCCTTCCCCTGTGATCTGGTGTCCTTAGACGGGCCTCTGCCGGGAGATGAGGCTGCCGCCGGTCCCCTTCGTTCCCTTCTGCGAGCGGTAGGCGCGGCGCTGGGCTTACCCGGAGACCGCGACCATGTCGCTGCCGCAATGGGGCGCGTCGCCGGCGCCAAGCGGCCGTGGAATGATCCGTTGGGGTGGCAGGAGTCGCCAATGGTTTCAGGGCCTATTTCGCCGTTTGAAATAGCGTGAATGCCCGTCCTGCGATACCAGGAGCGGGATCGTCGAAACGGTTGATCGGCGTGCTGCGCTCGGGCACTTGTCCTGCTTGAGCCGGGTCGGCGAAGCGCTCAAGTCGGGCGCTTTGGCTGCTTCGCTCGCCACTGAGGGATCGCATTTGGAAACGCCAGAGCCCCCGCTTGTCGACGCGCATTTCCATATCTGGACGCGCGATCTGCCGCTGACGGATACCGCGTGGCACAAGCCGCCGACCGATGCATCGCTGGAAGAATGCCTGAAAACGCTCGACGAGCATGGCGTGGTGTTTGGTGTCATCGCCGCCGCCAGTCTGCATGGCGAGTATAACGACCACGTTCGCGCCGCGCTGAAAGCGCATCGGCGGCTGCGCGCCACCGCCACTTTGAGCCCGACCACCGACATCTACCGGATGGAGCGGATGCGCGACGACGGCTTCGTCGGCGCCCGTCTCATGTGGTCGCTGAGCGACGAGGTTCCCTCCATCGACAGCGGCGACTATCGCATGTTTCTCCGCCGGATCGCGGACCTTGGCTGGCACGTGCATCTCATCGAAAAGCCCGAGCGCATCGCCCATGCGATCGCAACGGTCGAGGCATCGGGCGCCCGGCTGGTCGTCGACCACATGGGCCTGCTCGACACGCCGGATGGCATCAATGGCGAGGCGTTCAAGGCACTGCTGGCCGCGATCGACCGCGGCAACACCTGGGTCAAGCTCTCCTGCCGCTTCCGCTTCGCGCCGCCCGACGCCGCGGACAAATATGCCGCTGAATTGCTCCGCGTCGGCGGCGGCGACCGCATCCTGTGGGGCAGCGACTGGCCGTTTGCGGGGTTCGAGGGCAAGGTCACTTATGACGATGTCCTGGCGGACTTCTATCGGCTGGTGCCCGACCCGGCGCTCCGGCGGAAGATCGACAGGACGGCGCTGCGCTTCTATTTCACCTGACGAGGTGCACGCGGACGGAGCCGAATGACCGACCGGATGCGCCAAGCGGGAAGATTTCATCTCCCGAAATAGCGCCTGATGCGCATGGAGGGGGAGGGGGGCGTTGCCGCATCCTGTCCGCCGCCCCACTGGGCCTCCGGAGCAGTCATGAAGAGATTCGATCTGAGCGGCAAAGTTGCGATCGTGACCGGCGGAAACGGCGGCATCGGATTGGGAATCGCCCATGGTTTTGCGGAGGCCGGCGCAAACGTCGTCATCGCCGCGCGCAACGCGGAGAAGACCGCCGCTGCCATTGCGGAGATCGAGGAGGCCGGCGGCAGCGCGATCTTCATCCAGACGGACATCCGCAAGCCCGACGAGTGCACGTCGCTGGTGGACGAGACGGTCAGGGGTCTCGGGGGCGTCGATATCCTGGTCAACAATTCCGGCATCAATTTCCGCAAGATGCCGCAGGAATTCACGCTCGACGACTGGTATCAGGTCATCGACACCAACCTGACGGCCGCCTTCGTTCTGAGCCAGGCGGTCTATCCGCACTTCCTGAAGGCGGGCGGCGGGAAGATCATCAATATCGGCTCGCTGATGTCCTTCATGGGCAGCCCGATCGGCCGTCGCCTACGGCCCGAGCAAGGGCGGCATCGTGCAGCTCGGCAAGGCACTCGCCTGCGCCTGGGCGA
This sequence comes from uncultured Alphaproteobacteria bacterium, assembly GCA_963801225.1. Classification (GTDB taxonomy): domain Bacteria; phylum Pseudomonadota; class Alphaproteobacteria; order Rhizobiales; family Afifellaceae; genus DASWJZ01. The sequence goes on along the minus strand of CAWDED010000006.1, from coordinate 392,689 downwards.
AGGACAACATCCAGGTCAATGCCATCCTCCCCGGATGGATCGACACGCCGCTCTCCGTGGGAGCCCGCGCCGATATTCCCGGGCTTGAGGATGCGGTGCTGTCGCGAACGCCGGCCGGCCGCTGGGGCGTGCCGGAAGATTTCGCCGGTGTCGCCGTGCTGCTTGCAAGCTCCGCCTCGGACTTCATCAACGGCACCTCGATCGTCGTCGACGGCGGCTATACCAGCCGCGGCTGATCCGCTTCGGCTCTGGGCCGCCGCCCTGCATCGCGCGCCGACGCGTCACCGCGCTCGCGGCTGAAAATGCTGGCTTGAAAGTTCGCAGATCGCCGCCCGGCCCGGACGATCGAAAACCCGCCCGGGGCAAGCCCTGCATCCGCCTTGCCGCCCGACGGCAGCCTCCGCCCTCCTCCTCAAGACCGACCGCCATCTCAGGTCCGCCGATGGCGGAGGCCCTCTTGCGTTTGCGCCTGAATTGCTCCAAACGCTGTATACAACATGTGCAATCTGGCGGAGGATACGCTGATGGCAAATTCCAGCTTGGAGGCCGTAATCCGGGAAAAAGGCGACATCGTCGGGATGTTGCGCAACTCGAAGATCGGCATGTATGTATACCCTGTGGTGGCTCCGGAATTCACCAACTGGCGCGACGAGCAGCGCGCCTGGCGCGATTCCGTGGTGCTGTTCGACCAGACCCACCACATGGACGAGCTGATCGTCGAAGGCCCGGGCGCCGCTGCATTTCTTGAGGGCATCGCCGTCAACAGCTTCGCCAATTTCGACCTCAACCGCGCCAAGCATTTCGTGCCGGTCACGCCGGCCGGCCATGTCATCGGCGACATGATCATCTTCCGCGAGCGTGAGGACAAGTTCATCCTCGTTGGGCGCGCGCCGACTGCGAACTGGGTGAAATTCCAGGCGGCGATCGGCAGCCACAAGGTGCGCCTCACGCACGACCCGCGCTCCGACAGCCGCCCCGACGGCAAGGCGATCTACCGCACGCACTACCGCTTCCAGATCCAGGGGCCCGACGCCGACAAGATCTTCGAGAAGATCAACGGCGGCCCGGTTCCGGAGGTAAAATTCTTCCACGTTGACTGGATCAATGTCGGCTCCCGCCGCGTGCAGGCGCTGCGCCACGGCATGGCCGGCGCGCCCGGCCTGGAGATCTGGGGCCCCTACGCGGACAAGCACTACATCCAGTCCACCATCATCCAGGCGGCGCGCGACATCGGCGTCGACATGCACATGGTGGGCAGCCGCGCCTATTCCACCAACACGCTGGAATCCGGCTGGATTCCCTCACCCCTGCCGGGCATCTACACCGGCGGCGGCATGATGAAGGAATACCGCGAATGGCTCGGCGCCGACAGCTACGAGGCGGTGGGCTCCATCGGCGGCAGCTATGTCAGCAAGAACATCGAGGATTACTACGTCAATCCGTTCGAACTGGGCTACGGCTTCTATATCGGCTGGAAGACCGACTTCATCGGCAAGGACGCGCTCGCCAAGATGAAGGACCAGAAGAACCGCAAGAAGGTCACCTTCGAGTGGAACCGCGAGGACGTGCTGAAGGTCGTCGCGTCGGGCTTCGAGGACGGCACGCCCTACAAGTGGATCGACTTCCCGCAGCCGAACTACGCCTCCACCAGCGCCGACATGATCATGCACGGCGACAAGATGGTCGGCATGTCGATGTTCAACGGCTATTCCTACAACGAGCGATGCATGCTGTCGCTCGGCGTGGTCGACGCCGAGGTGCAGGAAAATGACGTGCTGACGCTGATCTGGGGCGAGCCGGAACAGACCGGCAAGACGTCGACGGAGAAGCACAAGCAGGCGGAGATCCGCGTGCGCGTCGCGCCAACGCCCTATGCCCGCGAGGCGCGCGAGAACTACGCCGAAAGCTGGCGCACCAAGAAGAGCGCCGCCGCCTGACCCGCGGCCCGCGCCTTCGCGGTCAGACAGAACCGGTCGAGTCGTGCTTGAGCTTTATCAGCACGGCTCTACCGGCTGCCGCGTCGAGGCGCTCATCCCAGGCTGATATGCAGGGCCGAGCGATCAGCTATTGCTCTGCGCCCACTCGATCGATTTGCGCGTGGCGCCGAACGTGAAGAAGTGGACGCCCTCGATGTCGAGCGACGGGTCGTCGGCGTAGGCAAGCGCGATCTCCGTCAGCAGCCCTTCCGGCGTTTCGCCCGTCATGGCGTTCCGCGCAAGCTCCTGGCGCTCCCGCAGGGCACGCAGCGATGCCCCGACGCCGCACCGCAGGCCGAACTTGATGAGGCTCGTGCGGCTCGCCGGGCCGGCGACCCCGACCCGCAGCGGAGCGGATATGCCCTGCGCGCGCAGCCGCCTGACGAATGCGACGAGCGGCTTCGCATCGAACAGCAGCTGATTGACCAGGAGCACGTCGAGGCCGGCGGCCTGCGCGGCGGCCATCTTGTCGATGAGCGCCTTTTCCAGCACGCGCGGCGCCGACGCGCGGATGGCCTTCCGGATGGCAGGCCATGGCGATGCGTTTGATGCCGTGCTTCCGGAAAGCGCCGGTCTCGATCAGCTGGATGCTTGCGTCGAACGTGCCGACCGGATCGTCGCGGTCGCCGGCCAGCACAAGCGCCATTTCCAGATTGGCCCTCTCGGCCAGGCCAGCAAGCATCCGATCCAATTCGTCGCGGCCGGGGATGTTGCGCGCAACGATGTGCGGGACGGGGACAAGCCCTGCCTGTCGCAACCGGGCCGCGGCGTCGACAAGAGCATCGACGCCCTCGTTCGGGAGGTTGGCGATGAAGACCTGGGAGCCGGGTGGCAGAAGCTCGGCCGCCGCGTCTATCCCCTTGCGGTCACGCGACGTCACTTCGACCGAATGGCTGCTCAGCAAGCGCGCCAGCTCCGATTCCTGACCCGGCGATATCGGTTCCGCTACTGACATCCCGCACGATCCCGCTTCTTGAATGCACTATGTATACAATTCAGGAAACGGCCGGCCCTGTCAACAAACGCAGTGCGTCAAGGGAGGCTCGCCGAAAGCCGGCGGCAGCAGCGGATTTCCGGCCGGGAACGACACGGTTGTCGTTGCCCGCATCGCAACTCTCACGCCCTGGGGATCGCCGGCCCTTGAGGTCGCTGCTTGAGCGTCACGCTTCGGGATGCGACGAGGCCAAAACTCCCGCCGCCCGACGCTGCCTACAGGGCCGCGCGCCGAATGAGAGAGCCGCCCGGCACGCGCTTCAGCGCCTTCTCGCTCCGCAGCGCCAGCCGCAGGTTGCGCGCGGCGAGACGGGCATGTTCCTGCATGATGCCCTGCGCCCGTGCGCCCTCGCGGTTGCTGATCGCCTCCACGACGCACCGGTGCTGGTCTTGCGCGACGGTCAGTATCGTGAACGCTTCGGGCATCACCGCCTGCGCCGCCACCAGGCTGCTCGGAGATGCGAACGGGAACGCCGACGTCCGTTCGATCTGCTGCTTGAGCGTGCGGCTGTCGGCAAGGTCCACGAGAAGCGCGTGCAGCCGCTCGTTGACGGCCGTATAGCGTGAGAAGCCCTCCGCATCGGGAGCCGTGGCCACCAGCTCGTCGAGCTCGCTCAGGCACTCCAGCACCGGCTCCATCCGGGCCGGTGAGGGACCTCGTTCCGCCGCCAGGCGCGCCGCCAGCCCTTCCAGCACGCCGCGAATCTCGATGGCGTCGAAGGCATCCTGCGTGGAGAAGGATTTGACGGAAAAGCCGCCGGAGGGGATGGCCTCGATGAGGTTCTCCACTTCCAGGCGCTGCAGCGCAGCGCGTATCGGCGTCCTGGAAATGCCCGTGCGCTCGGCGATGGAAAGCTCGGAGACACGTTCGCCGGGAGCGAGCTCGCCACCGAGAATCATCTCGCGGAGTGCCAGAAGCGCCCGCGCCGTCTGCGACTGCACGCGGTCTCCCTTTGCGTCTGCCCCTTCGAATGTCGTGACCCGGCCGGCGCGGCGCATCCTCAAGCCCCTTCCCATCTGTCTGGCGCTCGCGGGACGCACGCGTTCAAGTGGCGTCACTCGCGTGGGTTCACGCCAAGCGGTATACATTATCCATATCGCGCGGGCGTCGGACGGTTGTCAAACAAGCAACAGCGGATGATACCCGCGGCGGCGTCCGCGAACGGATTCGCCGCGTGGCCATCGGCAGCAGCACGAAGCTCGTAACGAGCCGGCCATGCCCTTGCGCCGCACCGCGCACCAGAGGAAGACCGATGTGCTAAGCGTCGGCCCGGCCAACGAGGATGGGCATTGGCGGAGGAGCTCCAATGAAGCGCAGCATCGATCGGATTCTCACCACGCATGTCGGAAGCCTGCCGCGCCCGCGGGAGCTGCTCGAGGCGTTCGAGGCGGTCCGGAAGGGCGGCGACAGAGCGGAGCTCGATGCCAAGCTGAAGTCTTTCGTCGCGGATATCGTAAAGCGGCAGGCCGACACCGGGATTGACGTCGTCAACGACGGCGAGCTCGGGAAGTCGGGCTGGGCCAACTACATCCTGGAGCGTGTCGCGGGCTTCGAGCCGCGCCCCGACAAGCTCTTTCCCGCCGTCTGGCTCGGTCGCGACCGCTTCCGCTTCGCCGAGTTCATGGCCGAGCAGTTTCCGCGCGGCGCGCGGGGGACGTCGGGCCACGCCTGCGTCGGGCCGATCGCCTATCAGGACCACGACAGCGTGCGCCGCGACATCGCCAATCTCCAATCGGCCGTCGGCGCCGTCGACGTGGAGGAGGCGTTCTTCACCTGCGTGGCGCCGGCCAGCGTCGGCTACGACGCCGAGAACGAATATTACGACAGCGAGGAACAGTACATCTTCGCCATCGCCGATGCGCTGCGGGAGGAATACCGCGCCGTCTACGAGAGCGGCCTCGTCCTCCAGGTGGACGACGCGGTGCTCGCCAACATGTACGACCACCTCGTGCAGGAGAAGCCGGAGCGCTACTACGAATGGGCGGAGCTGCGCGTCGCCGCGCTGAATCGGGCGCTGGAGGGCATTCCTCAGGACCGCATCCGCTACCATGTCTGCTTCGGGAGCTGGCATGTTCCGCATGTCGCCGACGCGCCGCTCTCGGCCATTCTCGATCTGATCCTCAAGGTGAACGCCGGCGCCTATTCGATCGAGGCGGCGAATGTGCGCCACGAGCACGAATGGCGGGTGTGGGAAACGACGAAGCTGCCGGACGGCAAGATCCTCATCCCGGGCGTCATCACGCATCACACCGCGACGGTCGAGCATCCGCAGGGCGTCGCCGACCGCATCGTGCGATTCGCCAATCTCGTCGGGCGTGAGAACGTGATCGCCGGGACCGATTGCGGCTTCGCGCAGGCGGAGAGCATTCAGCGCGTCCATCCCTCCGTGATGTGGGCGAAGTTCGAGAGCCTCGTGGAAGGCGCGCGCCTGGCAACCGCAGAGTTGTGGGGCCGGGCGGCTGCTGTCACCGGTGAAGCCTTGGCGCGGATGGCAAGTGCATCCAAATCCCTGGCACGAATGGCCGGAATGTGTTGTATACAGGGAGACGCCGGGAGGAAAACGTGCCGTCACCAACGCGCATCGATGTCGACTTTCACCTGCCGCAGGCCGAGATCGGTGAGCTGCTGCCCTTCCTCGACGAGTACTGGCGCTTGCAGGTCGCAGACCGCGAGCTGCCTTCGATGCCGTTTCGGCTGAGCTCGTACCCGGCGAACTCGCCGCTCACACGCAATCCCGATTTCGAAGGCCTCGACGTAACCGGGGCGCTCGACCGGTTCGGGACGAAGATCGCCGTCGCCTCGATGCTCCATGGCGTCGTGGCGCTGCATAATCCCGACATGCGGGCCGCGCTTCTCAGCGCCGTCAACGACTACGTGGCGAAGACCTGGCTCGACAAGGAGCCGCGCCTGCGCGGCTCGATCTATGTCTCCGGCGAGGACCCGGCGGCCTCGGTCGCCGAGATCGAGCGGCTGGCAGGCGACGGGCGTTTCGTGCAGGTGCTCTTGCTCGCCATGCAGGAGATCCATCACGGCAACCGTTATTACTGGCCGATCTACGAGGCCTGCCAGAAGCACGGCCTGACGCTCGCCATCCACGCGGGCAGCCTCTACCGCTTTCCTCCCAGCGTCTCGGGGTGGCCCTCCTACCAGTTCGAGGACTACCTGATGCAGAGCATGGTCTTCGAGAACATCCTCACCGGCCTCATCGGCGAGGGCGTGTTCCATAAATTCCCGCAGCTGCGCGTCGTTTTCCTGGAGAGCGGCTTTGCGTGGCTGCCGACGACCATCTGGCGCAACGACAAGACCTGGCGCGGCGTCAGGCAGGCGGTGCCCTGGCTCGACCGGCGGCCGTCGGAGATCATGGCGGGTCGGGTCTTCCTGTCGCTGCAGCCGGTCGATCCGCCGGGCCCGGAGGAGTTGCAGCGCACGCTGAGACATATCGGCGGAACCGACATGCTGCTCTTTTCGACGGACTATCCCCACCGGCAATTCCGCGACGATCCCCTGCCGGAGGGGCTTCCCGATGAGGCGCTTCCCGGCATCCTTGCCGGCAACGCTTTGAAGGCCTATCCGCGCCTCGCCGACGATCCGGCGGTGCGGAGTGCCGCCGAAACCCTGGAGGTGACGACATGAACCGGCCCATGGAGGACGTGGGAAACGCCACGCGGCTGCGCATCGTCGATTGCGACATCCATCCGGCCTACAAGTCGCCGAGCGCCATCTTCCCCTATCTCGAGCAGCGCTGGGTGGAGCATCTGCAGACCTTCGGCGCGAGCATCCGGCAGGCCCTGGTGGGCCAGCTCGGCTATCCGCGCATGACCGCGAACGGCATGCGGATGGATGCGCGTCCGCAGGAAGGGCCGGCGGGGTCGAGCCTGGAGATGCTGCGCGAGCAGCACCTCGACCGGCTGAATGTCGAACTGGCCAACCTGATCCCCCTCGGCCGCGCCGGGATGGAGGAGCGCAATCCCGACCTCGCGGTCGCCATGGCGCGCGCCACGAACGACTGGCAGATCGCCGAATGGCTGGAGCCGGAGCCGCGGCTGCGCGGCGGCCTGGTCGTGGCGCAGGACGTTCCCGAGGCGGCGGTCGCCGAGATCGAGCGCCGTGCGGGCGACGATCGCTTCGTGCAGGTCGTCATGTCGACCCGGCCCAACGAGACGCTGGGCGCCCGCAAATACTGGCCGATCTATCAGGCCGCCGAGGCTGCCGGCCTGCCGCTCTGCCTGCATCCCGCCGGCTATTCCGCCGGCAAGCCGAGCACCGGCACCGGCTGGCCGAGCTTTTATTTCCAGGAGCACTACACCTTCGTCCCCGGCTCGGAGGCGCTCGTCACCAGCCTGATCATCGAAGGCGTGTTCGAAGCCTTCCCGGGGCTGAAGGTGGCGATCGTCGAAGGCGGCTTTTCCTGGGTGCCGGCGCTCGGATGGCGGATGGACAAGCACTTCGACACGTTCCGCAAGGAAGTCCCGCATCTGACGCGCAAGCCCTCCGAATACATGCGCGAGCACTTCTGGTGGGCGACGCAGCCGATGGAGGAGCCGAAGAACCGCAACGACATCGCAGAGGTCATCGCGTGGATCGGCTGGGATCGGCTCATGTACTCGTCGGATTATCCGCATTGGGATTATGACGACGCCTACCGCATCTTCCGCTTCCCGCTCGAGGAGGCTCAGCGTCAGGCCGTCCTGAGCGGCAACGCGCGGCAGCTCTATGGCTACGCATGACCCGTCACGTCGTTGCGGAAGTGGACGGCTTCCCTGACAGAAGTATCCGCCACGTGGAAGTCGCCGGCAGGGAGATCTGCCTCGTGCGGCTCGGCGAGGAGTTCTTCGCGCTTCTCGATCGCTGCCCGCATGCCGGCGCGCGCCTGTCGGGCGGTCGCCTGACCGGCGCGGTGGAGAGCGACGGACCGGGGCACTACCGGCTGTGCCGAAAAGACGAGATGCTGAAATGCCCATGGCACGGCTGGGAATACGACGTGCGCACCGGGCAGTCCTGGAGCGACCCGAAATCCACCCGCACACGCGCCTACGCGGCCGAGGCCGTCGCCGGCGGTGAATTGGTCAAAGGGCCCTATGTTGCCGACACCGTGCCGGTGGAGGTCGAAGGCCGATACGTGGTGGTCGATCTTTCCGGGCGCGCGGCCAGCCGCTCGGACGAATCCGTCGAGGCCTGACGCCCCTTCGGCACCTGCCGAAGCAGGAATGGCCCCGTTCGCGGTTTCCGCGGCGCCGGGATCGGCCAAGGAATATACCTATGGCTCGTGGGTCCCGGCCTCGGACTACATCAACGCCGAAGCCCTGCCGGAGGTGTTCCGGCGGATCGACGAGGCGACGAACGGCGAGGTGAAGTGGAACCTCATCGCCGGCGGACAGCTGGCCGGCGGGGTCGAGACGTTCGCTGCCATCCAGGACGGTCTGATGGACGCGGGCGTGGCGGCCACCAACTACGTTCCCAACCTGCTGCCCTCCATCGCCACGCTCTACGGGCTTGCCGTCCCGGGTGACGATCCCGTCGCTGCCGCCGGCGCGGCGAACGAGGTGGTGATGCTCCACTGCCCCTCGTGCCTGGCCGAGACCAAGGCGCTCAACATGGTGCCGATGGGCGGCTATGCCAGCGCGCCATATCTGCTGATCTGCCGCGACCCGATCGAGACCGTCGATCAGCTGAAGAACCTGCGTGTGCGCGCCTCCGGCGCACCGCTCAACATCATGCAGATGGCAGGCGCCAACACGGTGCAGGTCTCGCTCACCGATACGGTGTCGCTTCTGCAGCGCGGCGGGGTCGACTGCACCACGGGCATCGGCGACTGGCTGAAGACGTTCGGCTATGGCGATTTCGCCAAGAACGTCACCGATTTCTCGCTGGGCGTCTCCGCCCCGATCATCGGCCTCATGATCAACCGCGACGACTGGACCGGCTTCACCGAAGAGCAGCAGCGGGCGCATCTCAAGGCGGTCGTGTATCTCTCCGCCGCGCATACGATCAACAACTTCATCATCAAGACCAACAAGGTGATGGAGGACCAGATCGCCAATAACGGCGTGAAGATGATCGAGCCGAAGAACCCCGAGGAATGGCAGGCGCTGATGGACAAGTTCATCAAGGAGCAGCGCACCATCGCCATCAATTTCGCCAAGGGCTTCGGCGTGGCGAACCCCGAAGAGTTCCTCGACGCCTATGACGCCGGCGCTCGAGAAATGGCGCGGCTACTCGGCCGAGATCGGCACCAACGTCGAGGCCTTCGAGCAGAAGCTCTGGGACGAGGTCTACTCGAAGGTCGATCTCGGGAGCCTCTGAATTGCTCGACCGGGTCGACCGGATTCTGGAATGGTGGTCGCGGGCGCTTCTGGCGCTCGCGATCCTCGCGGCGCTGGCGATGATGATTCACGTCAGCATCGATGTTTTCGCGCGCACCGTGCTGCAATGCGCCGCTGCGCCAGACCAACCAGACGGTGGCCGCCTATTACATGATCGCGGTGGCTTTCCTGCCGATAGCCCTCCTCGGCAAGCATGACGACCACATCTCCGCCGACGTGTTCACCGACTTCGTGGGGCCGGGCCTGCGCCGTGCGCTCGCCGTCTTGGCCAACCTTCTCGGCATGGCCTACATGGTCGGCTTCACTTGGCAAAGCTGGCTCTCGGCCGCGCGCCGCACCACGCAGGGCGAAGTCCTGGAAATCTCTGGCGGCTACATGATCGTGTGGCCGGGCCGCTGGCTTCTGCCCATCGCCGGCGCCAGCCTCTTCCTCTGTCTGACGCTGCGGCTCGTCCGCATTCCTGCTGCCTGGCGGAGACGAGCCAATTCATCATTCCCGCATGCCCGACGAGTGAGCCGGGCTCGATGGACGGATTGATCCTGAGCCTGGTCTGCCTTCGGCGCCGTGCTGGTTCTGATCGCGGCGCGCGTGCCGATCGGCGTGGCGCTCGGCGTCGTCAGCTTCGCGGGCTTCTGGTGGCTGCGCAACTTCAACGTCGCGCTCGGCCAGATGCGCGAGATCCCGTACTATTTCGCGGCGAACTGGGACCTCTCGGCGATCCCGATGTTCCTGTTGATGGGCTCGATCGTCTACGTCTCGGGCATCGCCAGCGCGCTCTTCCACGCGGCGCGATTGTGGCTGTCGGCGCTCCCCGGCGGGCTGGCGGTCGCCGCCAACATCGCCTCCGCCGGCTTCGCCGCCGGCTGCGGCTCCTCCGTCGCCGCTGCGGCGGCCATGGGCCGGCTCGCCATCCCCGAGATGCTGAAGATGGGCTACGACAAGGGGCTCGCCTCCGGCGTCGTGGCCTCGCGCCGGAACCATCGCGGCGCTGATCCCGCCCTCCATCCTGCATGGTTCTCTACGGCATCTTCGCCGCAGACCTCGATCGTCGACCTGCTGATCGCCGGGATCATCCCCGGGCTGATGACGGCCGGCGCCTACACGATCATGATCATCCTGCGGTGCTGGCGACACCCGTCACTGGCGCCGCCGGTCACCTACGAGGACAGCAAGCTCAAGCGCGAGCGCTGGCGCGCCCTTGCCGAGATCTGGCCGTTGGTGATCCTCGTGCTCGGCGTGATCGGCGGGCTCTACACCGGCACCGTCACGCCCACCGAGGCCGGCGCGGCCGGCTCGCTCCTCGCCCTCGTCATCGCCATCCTGCAGGGCCGCATGACCTTCGGCAAGCTGTGGCAGGCGGCGCGCGACTCGGTGATGACCACGGCGCAGATCTTCTTCGTGGGCATGGGCGCGCTCATGTTCACGCGGCTCCTGAGCTTCTCCGGCGCTTCCGCCATGCTGGCCGACCTCGTGGCGCCTCTGGCTCTGAGCCCGATCCTCATCGTGATCGCCATGACGGTGATCTACCTGATCCTCGGCATGTTCCTCGATCCGATCGGCATCATGCTGATCACCATGCCGGTCTTCATCCCGCTCCTGAAGGCGCTCAACTTCGACCTTGTCTGGTATGGCGTGCTGGTGGTGAAGTTCATCGAGATGGGGATGCTCACCCCGCCGCTCGGCTTCAACGTCTTCGTCGTGAAGGGCGTCGCCGGGCGAGAGATTCCGCTGATGACGATCTTCCGCGGCGTCGGCTGGTTCCTGGTCTGCGACCTGGTCGTGGTGGTGCTGCTCATCAGCTTTCCGCAGCTGTCGCTGTTCCTTCCTCACCTGATGAAGTGAGGCGTGGCGGTGAGCGACAAGACTTACGACTACGTCATTGCAGGCGGCGGCACCGCCGGATGCCTGCTCGCCAACCGTCTCAGCAAGGACCCGAATATCCGCGTCCTGATGGTGGAGGCGGGTGGCTCGGGCCGCCATCCCTACATCGAAGTGCCTTTGATGCTGCCGAAGCTTCTCGGCAATCCGAAGTTCGACTGGATGTACAGAAGCGCGCCGGAGCCGCATCTCGGCGGTCGGACCATCCCGCTTCCGCGCGGGCGCATGCTCGGCGGCTCGTCCGGCATCAACGGCATGGTCTATGTCCGCGGCCACCGCTGGGACTACGACAATTGGGCGGCGCAGGGCAACGAAGGCTGGAGCTGGCCCGAGGTGCTGCCCTATTTCATGCGCTCGGAGAATTTCATCGGCGAGAACCTGCAGGGCCACGGGACGAGCGGCGAGTGGCGCATCTCCGATCCCGGCGTCCGCTGGCCGGCGATCGACGGCTACGCCGAGTCCGCGACCGAGATCGGCATTCCTGCGACGCGCGACTACAATTCAGGCGAAAACGAAGGCGTCCAATATTTCCAGGCGCTGGTGGCGGACGGCCGTCGGCAGTCGACGGAAAAGGCCTTCCTGCGCCCCGCTGCCGGCCGCCCCAACCTGACGGTGCGCACCGGCGCGCTGGTGGAGAGGATCGTCACGGACGGGAAGCGCGCCACCGGCCTGACTTTCCGCGCGCAGGGCGAGACCGAAACGGCGACGGGCGCGGCGCGAGGTGATCCTTTGCGCCGGCGCCTTCGGCACGCCGGCGCTGATGGAGCGCTCCGGGATCGGCGCGGCGGAGCGGGTGCAGGCGCTGGGGATCGAGCCCGTCCACGACCTGCCGGGGGTCGGCGAGAACCTGCAGGACCACTGGCACCTGCGCGTACAGACCCGCGTGCGCAACACCAAGACCCTGAACTCGCGGGTGAGCTCGCTGCTCGGCAAGATGATGTTGGGCGCCGAATATCTGCTGCGGCGCCGCGGTCCGCTCTCCGCACAGCCGGTTCTGCTCGCGGCCTTTGCCCGCGTGATGGAGGACGCGCCGGCCCCGGACGTCCAGATTCACGTGTCGGCGGCAAGCTACGACCGCGTGGGCGGGCCGGTGCACGATTATCCGGGCATCACGTCGGCGGTGTGCATCCTGCGCCCCGAAAGCCGCGGCCATGTGCACGCCACCGACCCCAACCCGGCGGCGGCGCCGGAAATCCTCAACAATTACCTCGCGGCAGACTATGATTGCGAGATCGCCGTCCGCTGCGTCGATCTGGTCCGCCGCATCGTGAGCGCCCCGGCGATGCGCCGATACGAGCCTGAGGAGATTGCACCGGGCGGTGATGTCCGAAGCCGTGACGCCATTCTCGATTATGCACGACGGACCGTCTCGACGACGTTTCATCCGGTCGGCACGTGTAAGATGGGGCAGGGCCCGGATGCGGTGGTCGATGCAAGTCTGAAGGTCCACGGGATGGACAACCTCCGTGTCGTCGATGCATCGGTCATGCCGACCATCCCTTCGGGGAACACCTGCGCGCCGGTCGTCATGATCGCCGAGCGGGCAGCCGAGATGATCCTTGCCGCGGCGTAGGGAACGATTGGAGCGAGAGCGATGAAAGAGACGAAGCCGCAGGTGCAGGAGGTCCGCCAGACCGAGGATCGCTTCCTGGCCTCCGACATCTTCGAGGAGCGCACCTACACCTTCCCGCCGCGCAACGGCCGCGGGACCTACCGCGAAGCCGCGCGCGACGTGCCGGTCTACCATAAATGCGACGTGCTGGTGGTGGGCGGCGGGCCGTCGGGAACCGCCGCGGCGCTGGCCGCCGCCCGCACCGGCGCCGATGTGGTGGTGCTGGAGCGCTACAATCATCTCGGCGGCCTCTCGACCGGCGGCGTCGTCATCTGGATCGACCGGATGACCGACTGGGAAGGCAAGCAGATCATCAAGGGCTTCGCCGAGGAGGTGATCGACCGCCTGCCGCCCGACGCCGTCGCCGGACCCGACAAGACATTGTGGGGCGTGCGGGACGAGGCGCTCGCCAAATACTGGCGGCTCAGGACCTCGGCCTTCCACGGCATCGTCACCTGGGCGCCAACGATCGATCCCGAGCGGCTGAAGCTCACCTCGCAGGAGATGCTGATCGAAGCGGGCGTCCGCATCGTCTTTCACTCCTGGATGGCCGATCCGATCGTTGAGGACGGGGCGGTCACCGGCGTCGTTTTCGAAAGCAAGGCGGGCCGGCAGGCGCTGTTCGCCAAGGTGGTGGTGGACTGCACCGGCGACGGCGACGTCTTCGCGCGCGCCGGCGCCGGCTTCGACAACGACATCGAGGAAGGCGACGTCCACCACAGCATGAACACCGGCTTCATGCTTGCCGGCGTCGACATGAAGACCTGGCTCGACTTCCGCCTCAATGACCCCGACGCCTTCTCCGAGCTCAACAAGCTCGGCCGCGAGCAGCTCGGCTTCTTCCAGGCGCCCTATGTCTCCTGGCGCAACGACGTGGCGCTCTTCCTCGGGCCGCGGCAGTCGGGGCTCTCGGCGCTCGACGTCGACGACATGACCGAGGTCGAGATCCGCTCGCACCGCTTCATGCAGACGCATTGCGAGTTCTTCCGCAAGCATGCGCCGGGCTTCCAGAACGCCTGGATGATGCTCTCCGCCCCGCAGCTCGGCGTGCGCCACACGCGGCGGCTGGCCGGAATCGGCCGCATCGAGCGGCGGCAATGGCCCTCGGGCGAGGCGTTTCCCGACGAGATCGGCGTCAGCCCGTCCGTCTCCCCGAAATTCCCGGTGATCTCCGTTCCTTACGGCGCACTGGTGCCTGCGCGGCTCGACGGACTTCTCGCGGCCGGGCGGCACATCTCCTGCGATGCCAACTCGCACGGCTTCATGCGCGAGATTCCGCAATGCTGGCTGACCGGGCAGGCCGCGGGCGTCGCCGCCGGCGTCGCCGCCAACCGGGGACTGCAGCCGCGAAAGGTCGATGTCGCCGAGGTCCAGGACATTCTGCGCCGGCAAGGCGCCGTGGTCAGGAGCCACGTCGTCTCCGAAATGGCGGAGTAAGCCACCCGAAGCTTAGATCGCCGCGAACGGTCGCGGCGCCCGTTCAGGCGCTTGAGCCGGCGCCGACCGCCGCCAGGAAGCGCCGTGCCAGCGGGCTCTCCGTGCTGCCGCTTTGCACCACGGCATAGAAGGTTGAGTTGTAGTTGAACGCCTCGTCGCGCAGGCAGCGGAGCTCGGACCGGTCCACCCATGGCTGGGCGTAATGCGCCGGCAGATAGCCGATGAACTCGCCGGTGAGGATCAGCACGAGCTGCGCTTCCATCGTGTCGACCGTCGCCTCCGCGCCGCGGTGACCGACGCGTTTCAGGTCCTCGCTGTGAAGATAGCCGCGCGCCACGAAGGCATGCTCCGACAAAGCCGCGGTCGTGATGTCTTCGTCGCGCCGGGCAAAGAGCGGGTGGCCGCGCGCGCAATAGAGCGACTGCCGCTCCTCGAAGAGCCTGGCATAGTCGAGCTCGGAGCGCTTGTTGCGGCTCGGCAGGATGATGACGTCGCGGCTGCCCGCGACCAGCTGGCGTTCGAGCTCCTCCGGGCCGGCGGTCGTGAAGTCGATCATCACCGAAGGGATCTGCCGGCGGAACTGCCGCAGCAGCTTGAAGAGGGCGAAGTCCTCGTTGGTGGCGACCGCATCGACGCTGCCGAGCCGCAGCACGCGCTTCAGATTGGCGGAGACCGCGCCGGCGCGATTGCAGAAGCGGTCGACCGCCTCGAAAAGCTCGCCTGAGGCCTCGTAGACGGCGGTGCCGGCCTCCGTCAGCGCGAAGCCGGAGCGGCCGCGGCGGCACAGCCGCACGCCGAGCCGCGCCTCCAGCTCGGCAAGGCAGGCGGAGATGCGCGACTGGCTGAGATCGAGCACCAGCTCCGCCCCGGCCATGCCCTGGCACTCCACGATGACCCGGAAAACGCGGATCAGGCGAAGGTCGACATCGAGCAGCCGGCGCATGGGCTCACTTCCGTTTTCCGAATGCAACCATCGCATCTTCTCTCTTTTTCAGAATTTCGGAAGCCCCCTTAATTGCGCTCGGGCGAGGTGATCGATGCACTCCTACGAAAGCGGCCGGCTCGATCTTCCGTTTGTCGGCCACTGCACCTTCGGCAAGCGGCCTCCCTGTCTGGACTGGGATGCGCTGGACGCCGACGTGGCGGTCCTCGGCGTGCCAAACGACATGGGCACGCAGTTTCGCCCCGGCGCGCGCTTCGGCCCGCGCGCCATCCGCGAGGCCTCCACCCTGTTCTCCTTCGGGCACGGCGGCGCCTACGACCACGAGGACGACGCGGTCTACCTGCCCATGGACCAGGTGCGCATCGTCGACGTCGGCGATGCCGACATCGTCCACACCGACACCGCCGCCAGCCATCGCAACACCGAGCTTGCCGTCCGCAAGATCCTGGAGCGCGGCGCGATGCCTGTCGTGCTCGGCGGCGATCACGCGATCAATATCCCTTGCGTGCGCGCCTTCTCAGAGCAGCCGCCCATCCACATCGTGCAGATCGACGCGCATCTCGATTTCGTCGACGTCCGGCATGGCGTGACCGAGGGACACGGAAATCCCATGCGCCGCGCGGCCGAGCAGGCGCACGTCACCGGGCTGACGCAGCTCGGCATCCGCAACGTCTCCTCCACCGCCCGCGAGGGCTACGAGGATGCCAGGCGGCGCGGCTCCACCATCCGTTCGGTGCGCCAGTGCCGCAAGCTCGGCACCGAGGGCGTGCTCGCCCTCATCCCGGCCGAACGTCCGCTACTACGTCACCATCGACATCGACGGGTTCGATCCGTCCATCGCGCCGGGCACCGGCACGCCGAGCCACGGCGGCTTCCTCTACTGGGAGGTGATGGAGCTGCTGCAGGGACTGGCGAAGCGCGGCGAAATTGTCGGGATCGATCTCGTGGAAGTTGCGCCGCCCTACGATCCGTCCGGGGTGACGGCGATCCTCGCGGCACAAGTCTTGCTGAACTTCCTGGGCTTCGTCTTTCACGAGCGAGCTCGGCAAGCAGCGCCTCGATAACAATAGCGCCTGGCCGGGGTGCCGGGGTCGAAGGGAGCGGAACGGAAGAAATCGTTGCTTAGCAAGGAGGGGTCCATGCTGCAGTTTCCGAAAGGGTTGCTTAAGCCGCTGTTCGTTTGCGCCGGAGTACGGTCTTTGCCGGCTTGGCCGGCCAGGCCAATGCCGCCGTCGGCGAGGAGAACAAGATCACTTGCATGTATCCGGTCTGGGTCGGCTTCGGGCCGGTCCACATCGCCAACGAGCTTGGCTATTTCGCCGACGAAGGCATCGAGGTGGAGGAGATCCTCGACGACGACATGCCCAACGCCATCGCCGCCATGGAGCGCGGCGACATCGACTGCTACCTGCGCACCGTCGGCGAATATCAGGGCCTCGGCCGCCGCAAGGACACGCAGGGCATCATCATCGGCACGATCGACGTCTCCACCGGCGGCGACGGCTGGGTGGCAGACGATTCGATCAAGTCGGTCTGCGACCTCAAGGGCAAGACCATCGCCGTGGAGCCGAACCTGCCGGCGCGTCTCCTGATGCAGATGGCGCTGAAGAAGCAGTGCGACACGTCCATCGCCGACACCAATCTCGTCGACATGGCGGCCGGCGACGCGGTCGGCGCGTTCTCCGACACCAGTCTGGCGGCGGTCGGCACCTACGAGCCGGTGTTGAGCCAGGTCGCTGCCGCGCACCAGGAACGCGGAGCCCATATCCTCCTGTCGTCGAAGGATTATGACGATCTCATCCTCGACATCATCATGGCCCACACCGGCGAGCTGAAGGCGCACCCCGACAAGTACCGCAAGTTCCTGCATGCGATCTATCGGGCGGTCGACTACTTCTACGCCAACGAGGACAAGGCCATCCCGATCATCGCCGAACAATTTTCCATCACGCCGGAAGACTTCGAGGCGACCTTGCCGAACTTCCACTACACGACCTTCGAGCAGGCCAAGGACCTGATCGGCCCGGTCGACAAGGAAGGCCGCGTCTACGAGGTCTTCCGCGAGGCGATGGACCTCAATCTGGAGTTCGGCTCCTCCGACGTGAAGCTCGATCCGAACGACCATATCGACCGTTCGATCATCAACTCCGTCACCAAGGACTGGTGACGATCCGTTGCGCTCTGGTGCCGGCTGAGACACTCTCAAATGCCAGCGGATAAGAGCGATACCGCGACGCTGGCTCTCCCCCGCGACGGGGGAGAGCCTACCGCCTCCGCGCCATCACGGTCGGGGGACAGGGAAGGAGCGACTCGGCTGGCGGGCAAACCTCGAAATCCCGTCGCGTCTCGCCGCTGGAGCGGCGTGCGCGGGCTCTTCACCTTCCGAGGCAAGGTGCCCGCCGAGCTCGAGCTTTGGGTCGGCATCGGCGGCTTCGTCTTCGTTATCGTCGCCTGGCTGCTGGTGACGGAGCTCTCGCTGGTCAAGCCTCAGTTCCTGCCCTCACCGGTTGCCGTGGTCGCGGCGCTGTGGCGGCTGTTCACGCAAGCCGGCTACGTCTGGGACATCGGCATCAGCGTCGAGCGGGTCTGGGTCGCCTTCCTGGCGTCCGCGATCATCGCGATCCCGCTCGGCATCCTGATGAGCAGCTACCGCGCGGTGGGCGCCGTCACCGAGCCGCTCATCGACTTCGTCCGCTATCTGCCGGTGCCGGCGCTGGTGCCGCTGACGCTGATCTGGCTCGGCATCGGCGAGGGCTCCAAGCTGGCGCTTCTGTGGATCGGCACGTTCTTCCAGCTCGTGCTCCTCATCGCCGACGATGCGCGCCGCGTGCCGACCGAGTTCATCGAGACCGGCCGCACCCTCGGTGCCCACGACCGGGCGCTGATGAAGGACGTGCTGTTCCCCGCCATGCTGCCCAACATGGTCGACAGCCTCCGCATAACGCTCGGCTGGTGCTGGACCTATCTGATCGTGGCGGAGATCGTCGCCTCCAATTCAGGCGTCGGCTACGAATTGTGGGCCGCGCGGCGCTACGGCAAGACGCCCGAGGTCTTTGCAGGCATCCTCACCATCGGCGTGATCGGGCTCGCCTCGGATCAGGCGATCCGGGCGCTGCACCGGCGCTGGTTCCGCTATCTGGGCTGAGGCGAGCCCCATGTCCATGCACGATCCTCAGCCCCAGTTCCTCGAGTTCCGTGAGGTCACCAAGACCTTCACCGACCCGCACGGCGCGCCGATCGACGTCGTCGAGCCGTTTTCGCTCACCGTCGGCAAGGGCGAGTTCGTGGTCTTCGTGGGCCCGTCGGGCTGCGGCAAGACGACGGTCATGCGCATGGTCGGTGGGCTGGAAACGCCGACCACCGGCGAGATTCGCCTACAGGGGAAGCCGGTCAAAGGCCCGAGCCGCGAGAAGGGGATGGTCTTCCAGTCCTATTCCTCGTTCCCCTGGCTGAGAGTGCTGGGCAATGTCCGTTTCGGCCTGAAATACCGCAAGGACATATCGGCCGCCGAGAAGGACCGCATCGCCCGGCATTATCTCGATCTCGTCGGCCTCACGCCCTTCGCGCACTACTACGTGAATCGCATCTCCGGCGGCATGCGCCAGCGCGTGGCGATCGCCCGCACGCTCGCCGCCGACCCGCTCGTCCTGTTGATGGACGAGCCGTTCGGCGCGCTCGACGCGCTGACCCGCGAGCGGTTGCAGCAGCAGCTGCTGGAGCTGCAGAAGGCGGAACGCAAGACGATCATCTTCGTCACCCACGATGTCGACGAGGCCGTGTTCCTGGCCGACCGCATCGTGGTCTTTTCCGCGCGGCCGGCGCGCGTGCTTCGGCAGGTTATTGTGGCCGATGAGCTGCCGGCCGAGCGCAACCTCGACATTACCGAGACGCCCGAGTTCCGCCGGCTCAGGCACGACGTGCTGGGGCTGATCCGTGACGAGGAAGCGCGCACCGAAGCGGCCGAGCTTGCGGGAGCGGCGTGACGCCGGAATCTGGCATGAGCAGCTTCGATTTCACCGGCAAGCGCGTGCTCGTCACCGGGGCGAGCCACGGAATTGGCTTCGCCGTCGCCGAAGCGTTCGCGCGTGCCGGCGCCGATCTGACCATCCTGTCGAGCACCGACGACATCCGGGCGGCCGGCGAGCGGATCGCGCAGGCCGCGGGACGACCGGTGGGCGCGAAAGTCTGCGACATCACCGACCGCGCGGCCGTGCGTGAAGCCGTCGGCGGCCTCGGCGCGCTGGACGTGCTGGTCAACAATGCCGGCCTGGAACTGATCACCCCGATGACGGAGCCGGGCGACGCGGTGGAGAAGACCTTCGTCCGCATCATCGAGATCAACGTGATCGGCACCTATTACGTCACCCGCGAGGCACTGCCGCTGATGCCGGCAGGATCGAGCATCGTCATCACCTCGTCGATCTGGGGAAAGACCGGCGCCGCCGATTTCTCAGCCTACGTCACCTCCAAGCACGCCAATATCGGCTTCATGCGTGTGCTCGCCAAGGAGCTCGGGCCGCGCGGCATCCGCGTGAACGCCGTCTGCCCCGGCTGGGTGCGGACGCGCGCGGCGCTTCGCTCGCTGAGCGAGGTCTCGGGCCGCGCCGAAACGAGCGAGGACGAGATGCTCGGCGAGATTCTCTCGGCCCAGGCGCTGCCGGGGCTGATGCAGCCGGACGACCTGGCGAGCACCTATCTCTTCCTTGCGTCCGATCTCGCCGGCAACGTCACCGGCCAGGCCTGGAACGTCGACCGCGGTGAGGTGATGGCATGAGCGGCGTGCTCGCCGGCAAACGCGCGCTCGTCACCGGCGGCGCCAACGGCATCGGCCGGGCGATCGCCATCGCGCTGGCCGGGGAGGGGGCGCGCGTGGCGATCGCCGACCGCGTGCCGGTTGACGAGGTGCGCGCCGCAGCCGCTGGCATCGGTGCGCCCGGCGATGTCATCGCCGCGCAGGTGGATGTGTCGGACGAGGCGAGCGTCACGGGGCTGTTCGATGCCGTGCTGCCGCAGCTCGGCGGGCTCGACATCCTCGTCAACAATGCCGGCATCCTCATCGAGAAGCCGCTGCTCGACATGTCGGCCGCCGAGTTCGACCGGCAGATCGGCGTGAACCTGCGCGGCGTGTTCCTGGTCGGCCGCGAGGCGATTCGCGCCATGGTCGCCGCCGGCGCCGGCGGGCGCGTGATCAACATCGCCTCCGAGCTGGCCTATCTCGGCCGCGCCAACTGCTCGGCCTATTGCGCTTCGAAGGGCGGCGTCCTGTCCATGACCCGCGCCTGGGCGCGCGAGTTCGCGCCCTCCATCCTGGTCAATGCGATTGCGCCCGGCCCGACCGACACGGCGCTGCTCGCGCCGGAGACCATGTCGGCCGAGATGCTGGCGCTGGAGACGGTCAATCCGCTCGGCCGCATCGGCCGGCCGGAGGAGATCGCCGGCGCAGCTGTGTTTCTCGCCGGCCCCGGCGCCACGTTCATGACCGGTCAATGCGTCAGCCCCAACGGCGGCGCGGCAATGTTCTAGGGGAGCGATACGACGATGACGGACAGCGTATTCCTGGCCGAGCTTTCATGGCCCGAATTTGCGGAGAAGGTGAAGACGGGCGCGACCGTGCTCCTGCCGCTCGGCGCAACCGAGCAGCACGGACCGCATCTCGCAATGTCGGTCGACGTCGTGCTTCCCACCGCCGTCTGCGAACGGGTTGCCAGGCAGATCGATGGCCTCGTCGCGCCGACCATCCCCTACGGATACAAATCGCAGGCGCGTTCGGGCGGCGGCGAGGAATTCCCCGGCACCACCAGCCTCGATGCCAACACCTTCTCGCTTGTGGTGCGCGACGTGATCCGCGGCCTCGGCCATCACGGCGTGCGCCGCCTCGTGGTGGTGAACGGGCATTTCGAGAATTCCTGGCCGGCGGTCGAAGGTGTCGATCTCGGCCTCAGGGAGCTTCGCCGCGACGGCATCGCCGACATGCAGATGATGCGGCTCGAATATTGGGACTTCGTGCGCCGCGCCACGCTCGACAAGCTGTTCCCGGAGGGCTTTCCGGGGACGGAGCTTGAGCATGCCAGCCTGCTTGAGACCTCGCTGATGCTGCTCCTGCGCCCCGACCTCGTCGACATGAGCAAGGTGCCCGACGACGGCCCGGCCAAGTTCCCCACCTATGACCGCCACCCGGTCCCGCAGGGCTTCGTTCCGGCCTCGGGCGTCCTGGCGCGCGCCGAGAACGCGACGGCCGAAAAGGGCCAGCTCCTCATCGACGACCACGTCGAGCTGATTGCCGCCGCCATCCGCGCCGAATTCAAGCTTTGAGGGCGCGATGAGCACCGCGGATTTTCAGCCGCTCGACTCCGGCCTCGTTCCGCGCTTCGCGGGCCCGTCCACCTTCATGCGCCTCCCGGCGGCGCGGCCCGACGAGGTCGACGTGGCGCTGGTCGGCGTGCCCTTCGACGGCGGCACCACCAATCGCACCGGCGCCCGGCACGGTCCGCGCGAGATCCGCAATCAGTCGAGCCTGGTGCGACGCGTGCATCATGTGACCGGCGTCTCGCCCTACGATCTGGTGCGCGTCGGCGATTGCGGCGACGCGCCGGTGAACCCGCTGGACCTCGACGAAAGCCTGGCGAGCATCGAGGCGTTCTTTTCCGATCTCCGCGCCGCCGGCGCCACGCCGCTCACGGCCGGCGGCGATCACCTGATCTCGCTCCCGGTCCTGCGCAGCCTGGCAAAGGAGAAGCCGGTCGGCCTCATCCACTTCGACGCGCATTCCGACACCTACGACAGCTTCTTCGGCAAGCGCTACAATCACGGAACGCCGTTCCGGCGCGCCGTGGAGGAGGGGCTTCTCGACCCGAAGCGCATGATCCAGATCGGCATTCGCGGTGCCATCTCCGATGCGGCGAACTACGATTTCGCGAAGGATGCGGGCATCCGCATCGTGTTCGTCGAGGAATTCGCCGACCGCGGGCCGAAGGAGGTCATGGCCGAGGCGAAGGCGCTTGTCGGCGGCGCGCCGACCTACGTCTCCTTCGACATCGATGCGCTCGACCCGTCCTTCGCGCCCGGCACCGGAACGCCGGAGATCGGCGGCCTCACCACGCGCGAGGCGCAGCGCATGATCCGCCTTCTGAGCGGCCTCGATATCGTCGGCGCCGATCTGGTCGAGGTCTCGCCGCCGCTCGATCCGACCGGCGTGACGGCGCTCACCGGCGCCACGCTGCTCTTCGAGCTCCTCTGCGTCCTGGCGGAGAGCGCGGCCAAGCGCCGCTAGGAGCCGCAGAGGACCACCGGCGTCGCGCCGCCCGCGCATTTCCGCGGGCGCTTCCGCGCGAATTTGACTTTGACACCAATATTTGACCTATAGGATAGATAAATGGGCTAAAGCCGATCGAGCCTTGGGAGAAGCGCGCCGATGTCGTCTGCAAGAAACGGTTTGGATGTCCTGATGCCGACCACCGTGGTGGGGAGCCTGCCGCAGCCGGACTGGCTCGTCGACAAGGAGGTGATGCTCTCCAAGAAGCCGCCGCGCGTTCGCCTCGCATCGGTCTGGCGCATCCCCGAGCCCTACCTCGAAGAAGCGCAGGACGACGCCACCTACCTGGCGGTTCGCGAGCAGGAAAGGATCGGCCTCGACATCGTTTCGGACGGAGAGATACGCCGCGAGAGCTATTTCAACCGCTTCGCCACGGCGCTCGACGGCATCGACATCGACAATCCCGCCGAGGTCGAGGGACGCAACAAGACGCGGCAGATCGTGCCGCGCGTGGTCGGCGAGATTCGCCGCTCCCGGCCGGTGCAGGTGCGCGACGTGGAATATCTGCGCGCCATCACCGAGCGTCCGATCAAGATCACCATGCCGGGCCCCTTCACCATGATGCGTCTGGCGAAGGACGAGCATTACGGCGACAGGCACGCGCTGCTGATGGCGTATGCGCGCGCCGTCAACGAGGAGGCTCGCGATCTCAAGGCGGCCGGCGCCGACATCGTCCAGCTCGACGAGCCTTTCGTGGAATCGTTCGTCGATGAGGCGGAGGAGTTCGCGGTGGAGGGCATCGACCGCTCGCTCGAAGGCATCGAGGGAACGACCGTCGTCCATGTCTGCTTCGGCTACGGCCACTACGTCCAGGTCGAGAAGCCGAACCGCTACTCGTTTCCTGGCCCCCCTCAACCAGTGCCGGGCGACGCAGATCTCCATCGAGGCGGCGCAGCCGCGGCTCGATCCCTCGATGCTGGAGCTCCTGCCCGACAAGCAGGTGATGTACGGCGTGCTCGACCTCAAGGACCACACGGTCGAGACCCCGGAAATCGTCGCGGAACGCCTGCGCGCCGCGCTTGATCACATCGACGCCGGAGCGGCTGGTCGTGGCCCCCGATTGCGGCCTGAAATACCTGCCGCGGGAGGTCGCCTACGCCAAGCTCCAGGCCATGGTCGACGGCCGCGATCTGGTCCGGGCCGAGATCGCCGGCTGAGCGCTCGTAACCCCGCCTATCCCGAGGCGATCAGCGCATCGAGCGCCTGCCGCTGCTGGTGCATGCCGAGAAACACCCGGTAGTCGGTGTCGAAGCGTTGCCGCGCCGCCGGGTCGGGCGGCCGGGCGCGGCCGCCCTGCTGCATGCCGCGGCAGGCGTCAGCCAGGCCGGGGTAGAGCCCCGCCGTCGTCGCCGCCACCATGCCGGTGCCGAGCAGCACGGCGTCCTCCGCCTGCGGCTCGATCACGGTGCAGCCGGTCGCGTCGGCATAGAGCTCCATCAGCAGCGGGTTCTTGGTATGCCCGCCCGTCACGTGCAGCATGTCGATGATGTAGCCGCTCTCGTTGAGCCTATCGAGGATGTGCCGGACGCCCAGCGCGATCGCCACAACGGTGCGCCAGTAGAGCCGGCAGAGGCTGTCGAACGACGCGTCGAGCGTCAGGCCGCTGATCACGCCGACCGCGTTCGGATCGGCAAGCGGGGAGCGGTTGCCGTGGAAATCCGGCAGCACGTTCAGCCGCTTCGCCAAGTCCACGCCTTCCCGCTCGCGGAGCTGCATGACCCGCCGGATGATGGCCTGATGGCGCTCGCCGGTCGGCTCGCCGCCCGCCCCGTGCCAGCGGATGATGTGATCGAGCAGCGCCCCCGTGGCCGACTGGCCTGCCTCGTTCAGCCAGCACTGCGGCAACACGGCGCCGAAATACGGCCCCCAGACGCCGCGTGTCGGGCGCGGCTCCTGCGACAGCGCCATCACGCAGCTCGATGTCCCGGCGATCAGCGCGAGATGCCGGTCGATCTCGCTCATGTCGTGCACGACGCCGCCGAGCACGCCCAGCGCCCCGGCGTGTGCATCGATGAGGCCGACACCCACGCGGCACGCCGTCGTCAGCCCAAGCGCCTCGGCGGCTTCCGGCGTGAGCGGACCGGCATCCGCGCCGATGGCGCTTGCCTTCGCCGGCAGCCGCCCGCGCTCCGGCATGTCGCCAATGCCGACCGCCTCGAAGAAGTCGCGCTGCCATCCGGCCTCCTCGTGCGCGAGATAGGTCCATTTGCAGGTGAGGGTGCATTGCGAGCGGTCGAGCGCGCCTGAGCTCTTCCACGTCAGGAAGTCGGCAAGGTCGAAGAAGTGCTCGGCGGCGTCCCAGCGCTCGGGCAGGTGACGCTTCAGCCACATGAGCTTCGGCATCTCCATCTCCGGCGACATCACGCCCCCGACATAGTCGAGCACGCGGTGGCCGGTCGCCGTGCACTCCTCCGCCTCCGCGATGGCGCGGTGGTCGAGCCACACGATCGTGTCCCAGCGGGTCTCGCCGCTCCTGGAGACTCCGAGCTGGCGGCCGTCGCGGTCGCGCACCACCAGCGAGCAGGTGGCATCGAAAGAGATGCCGGCGACATGCTCCGGCCGCGCCCCGGCCTGGGTCAGCGCGCCGCGCACCGCCGTGCAGACCGCCGCCCATATCTGCTCCGAATCCTGCTCCGCGTGGTGCGCTTCCGGCTGGTTCATGTCGATGGGCGCCGCGGCGCGGCCCAGCAGCTTGCCGCCGCGATCCAGGATACCGGCGCGCGCGCTCGCCGTTCCGACGTCGACGGCGGCGACCAACTCAGCCATCAGGCGCTCACTCCCACGTGCCGCAGCATCTTGAGGTGCTCGGGCAGACGTCGCATATCGTTGAAGATCAGCGACGGCTTGAGCAATTGCAATGCCTCATGGTGCTCCTGGCGGAGCGCATGCGTGCCGCCGTTGAACGCCAGCACCGACATGCCGGCGCGCTGCGCCGCGGTCACGCCCGACGGGCTGTCCTCGATGACCACGCAATCCGACGGGTCGGCACCCATCTCGTGCGCGGCATGCAGGAAGAGGTCGGGCTCCGGCTTGCCGCGCTCAACCATCGAGGTGCAAAAAATGTTCGGCTCGAAATACGACCGCAATCCCGTCACCTCGAGCGCCAGCCGCACGCGGTCGATCTGGCTGGAGGAGGCGACGCATCGGGGGAGGTCGATCGCATCGAGCGCCTCGGCGATACCGGGAATCGGCTTCAGCTCGCGGCGGAACAACTCGAACAGCCGCCGCCGCATCTCGTCCAGCGCCGCATGCGTCAGGTCGACGCCGAACTCCTGGCTCAGCACCTCGGTGACCGACGCGAGGTCCCTGCCGAGGAAGCGCTCATAGCCGCGCGCCGGGCCGATCTTGATCCCCGCATCGGCGATCGTCTCCAGCAGCGCGCGCATGGCGAGCGGCTCGCTGTCGACCAGGACGCCGTCGCAGTCGAATATGAGAAGCTTGGGAACCATGACGGATCGGTGGAGCGGGGGCGCCGCCCACGCTCAACGAGTGCGGGACATGCCTACCAGCACGTATACCCGCCGTCGGCAAGCACGATGGAGCCGGTCATCAGGCTCGCCGCGTCCGAGGCAAGGAAATGCACCACCGAGGCGATCTCGTCGGCCTGGCCGACGCGCCCCATCGGCGTCATCTCCAGCCAGGTCTGCGTACATCTCCGGGTTCTCTTCGATGCCGAACGCGGTGAGGGGCGTCTCGATATAGGTCGGGGCGACCGCGTTGACGCGCACGCCGCGCCGGCCCCACTCCGCCGCCAGCGAGCGGGTCAGGTGATGCACCGCCGCCTTCGACGCGTTGTAGAAGGACTGCGGCTGCGGCTTGTTGACGATGAAGCCGGACATCGAGCCGACATTCACGATGGAGCCCTTGCCCTTGGCCAGCATCTGCCGCCCGAAGGCGCGGCAGCACCAGAACACGCCGTCGAGATTGACGTCCATGTGGAAGCGCCAATGCTCGTCGGTCGTGTCTTCCGCCCGCACGTCGCTGATCGCGACGCCGGCATTGTTGACGAGGATGTCGACCGGCCCGTGCTCGCTCTCGATGAAGGCGGCGACCTCGTCGACGGCGGTCGAGCTGACGACGTCGAGCGTCATGCCGTGCGCCACGACACCGCCCTCGCGCAGATCCACGACGGCCGCTTGGTGCCGCTCCTCCACAAGCTCGGCGACGATGACCGTGGCGCCGGCCTCGCCGAGCGCGCGGGCGCATGCCGCCCCGATCCCCTGGCCGCCGCCGGTGACGACGGCGATCCGTCCGTCCAATTTGAGCTTTTCCAGGTACATCGCGAGCTCCTCAGCTCATCCACTGACCGCCGTCGACGTTGTAGGTCTGGCCGACGACATATTCGCTTTCCGGCCCGGCGAGGAAAATCGCCATGCCGACGAGGTCCTGCGCCGTGCCCATCCGCCCGTACGGCACCGCTTCGCCGGCCTGCCGCTTCTTCTCGCCGACGGGCCGGTTCTCGTATTTGGCAAACAGCGCGTCGACGCCGTCCCAGTGCTCGCCCTCGACCACGCCCGGCGCGATGGCGTTCACATTGATGCCGTGCGGAATGAGGTTGAGGGCGGCCGACTGCGTGAGGCTGATGACCGCCGCCTTGGTGGCGCAATAGACCGCCACCAGCGCCTCGCCGCGGCGGCCCGCCTGCGAGGCCATGTTGATGATCCGTCCGCCGCGCCCGCCGGCGATCATCGCCTTGGCGACGGCCTGCAGCGTGAAGAGCGTGCCCGCCACGTTGATCGAGAACAGCTTCTCGTAGCTCCCGCGGCTGATCTCCACGATGGGCGCAAGATCGAAGACGGCGGCGTTATTGACGAGAATATCCACACCGCCGCTCCGCTTCATCACGGTCGCTATGCAGGCGTCGATCGAATCCTGGTCGGTGACGTCGAGCGGCACGGCATAGGCTGCATCGCCGATCTCCTTGGCGGTTTCCCCCGCCCGGGCAATATCGATGTCGGCAATGGCGACGGTTGCGCCCTCACGCACGTAGGCCTCGGCGAAAGCCCGGCCAATGCCGCGCGCCGCGCCGGTGACGATCGCCGATTTGCCCGCCAGCCGCTTCACCCCAGTGCCATCTCGTCCGGCCCGAAGCGATGGATCTTGTCCGCTTCCGGAGTCAGGAAGATGCGGTCGCCATGCTTGACCGAGAACTCGCCGCCGGCACGAGTGGTGAGCGGCCCGATCGAATCGACCGTCACGTGAAGGAAGGTGTCGGAGCCGAGATGCTCGGCGACGCCGACCGTGCCCTGCCAGGTTCCGTTGCTTGTCGAGAGGGCGACGTGCTCAGGCCGGATGCCGATGGCCGCCGCATGGTGCTTCTTCGCCTCCGCGCCTTCGATGAAGTTCATCTTCGGCGATCCGATGAAGCCTGCGACGAAAGCGATTGCGCGGCTTGTGGTAGAGTTCCAGCGGCGAGCCGATCTGCTCGATGCGCCCGGCGTTCAGCACGACGATCTTGTCGGCCATGGTCATGGCCTCCACCTGATCGTGGGTGACATAGATCATCGTTGTCGCAAGCTGCTGGTGCAGCTCGGAGATCTCCAGCCGCATGTTCACCCGCAACGCCGCGTCGAGGTTGGAAAGCGGCTCGTCGAACAGGAACGCCGCCGGCTCCCGCACGATCGCCCGGCCGATCGCCACGCGCTGGCGCTGGCCGCCGGAAAGCTGGCCGGGCCGCCGCTCGAGATAGGGGGTGAGGTTCAGCACGTTTGCCGCGGCCTCGACCTTCCGGTTGATCTCCGCCTTGTTCATCCCGGCCATCTTGAGCGGAAAAGCGATGTTCTTGCGCACGCTCATATGCGGGTAGAGCGCGTAGGACTGGAACACCATCGCCAGGCCGCGCTTGGCCGGCGGCGTATGGGTCGCGTCCTTGCCGTCGATCTCGATGACGCCGCCGGAAATGTCCTCCAGGCCGGCGATCAGCCGGAGCAGGGTCGATTTCCCGCAGCCCGAGGGGCCGACGAAGACGACGAACTCGCCTTCGTTGATGTCGAGGTCGAGGCCGGGGATGACCACGGCCTCGCCGAACACCTTGGAGACGTTCCTGAGTGTGATTCTGCCCATGGTTTCCCCCTACTTCACGGCGCCGAACGTCAGGCCGCGCACGAGCTGCTTCTGGCTGAACCATCCGAGGATCAGGATCGGCATGATCGCCATCACCGAGGCTGCCGAGAGCTTGCCGTAGAAGAGGCCCTGCGGGCTGGAAAAGCCGGCGATGAACTTGGTCAGCGTCGCCGCATCGAACGAGGTCAGGTTCAGCGTCCAGAACGCCTCGTTCCACGCCAGGATTACGTTGAGCAGCAGCGTCGAGGCGATGCCGGGCACCGCCATTGGCGTCAGCACGTAAAGGATCTCGTTGACCAGGCTGGCGCCGTCCATCCGGGCCGCTTCCAGGATGTCGGCGGGGATTTCGCGGAAGTAGGTGTAGAGCATCCACACGATGATCGGCAGGTTCATCAGCATCAGCACCATGGTCAGCATGAACCTCGTGTCGATCAGCCCCAGCCACTTGCCCATCAGGTAGATAGGCACCAGGACGCCGGCGGCGGGCATCATCTTGGTCGAGAGCATCCACATCAGCAGATCCTTGGTCCGCCGGCCGTGGACGAAGGCCATCGCCCAGGCCGCGGGGATGGCGATGATCATGCCGATCACGGTGGAGCCGACCGAGATGATCACCGAGTTCCAGAAGAAGTGGCCATAGCCGCGCTGGCTTATGACGTCCGCGTAGTTCTGGAACGACCAGTCGAAGTCGACGAACACCGGCGGTGAAGCCACGGCGATTGGCTCGGGCTTGAAGCTGGTGAGCACGGTCCACAGGATCGGGAAGAAGATGATCAGACCGACGATCCAGGCGGCGGCGGTGTTGATCGACTTCTGCGTGGGGCTGACGGCACGGGCCATGACGGTTTGTCCTCAGTCCAGGTTCTTGCCGATCGCCTTCATCAGGAAGATGGCGACGATGTTGGCGAGGATGACGGCGACGACGCCGCCGGCGGCGGCGGTGCCGACGTCGAAGTCGAGGAGGGCCCTCTTGAAGATCAGGAAGGGCAGCGTGGTGGACGAGGTGCCCGGACCGCCGTTGGTTGTCACCAGGATCTCACCGAAGACGCCGAGCAGGAAGATCGTCTGGATGAGAATGACCACGGTGATGGCGCGGGAGAGGTGCGGCAGCGTGATGTATATGAACCGTGAGAGGGCCGGTGCGCCGTCCATCTCGGCGGCCTCGATCTGCTCGCCGTCAAGAGACTGCAGCGCGGTCAGCAGGATAAGCGTGGCAAAGGGCAGCCATTCCCAGGCGACGATACAGATGATCGAGGCGAGGGGCGCCTGGCCGAGAAAGTCGTAGGGCACGAGGCCGATCGACTTGAACGCCTCGGCAAAGAGGCCGTTCGAGGGGTTGAAGAACATGTTCTTCCAGATCAGCGCCGCGACCGGCGGCATGATGAAGAAGGGCGAGATCACCAGGATGCGCACCGGCCCTTGCCCCCAGAGCGGCCGGTCGATCAGCAGCGCCACCAGGATGCCGAGGACGACGGTCAGGATCAGAACGCCCAGGACCAGGATCAGCGTGTGTGCCACGGCACCGCCGAAGGAGGGCGAGAATACGAAGCGCGAGTAGTTGCGGAAGCCGACGAAGCCGGTGCGGTCGGGATAGAGCAGCTGGTACCGCAGAAACGAGTAGTAGATCGTGGTCGCGAGCGGGATCGCCATCCAGAAGAATAGCAGGATCACCGACGGTGAGATCATGAAGCGAGCGGCGGATCGCGAGGCTTGTGTAGCCATGGGACGCTCCAGCTATGGGGTCGCGGCTAGGGGAGGCCGGATCGAACCGGTGCGCTGGGAGGACACGCGCGGTCCGGCTCGGTCCGGCGGACGCGGGGCGCGCAGGTTGGACCCGCGTCCCCGCGCTTTGTGGACTACTTGATGTAGCCGGCGTCTTCCATCGCTGTGGTCGTCAGATCCTGCGCCGCGGCGAGCGCCTCGTCAGCCGACTTCTGACCCGCGACTGCGGCCGACATCTGCTGACCGACGTCGGTGCCGATGCCCTGGAACTCGGGGATCGCGACGAACTGGCCGCCGGTATAGGGAATGTCCTGTACCGAGGATTTCTGCGTGTTCGCCGCCTTCATCGCGTTCAGGGTCATCGCCGCGAAGGGCGCGTCCGCCTGGTAGTCCTTGTTCTCGTAGAGCGAGACCCGGGTTCCCGGAGGTGCGGCGCGCCAGCCTTCCTTCGAGGCGACGAGATCGGTGTAGCCCTTCGAGGTCGCCCACTCGACGAATGTCATGGCGGCGTCCTTGGCGTCGGACGATGCGGGGATGGCCAGCGACCAGGCCCACAGCCAGTTGCCGTGGTTGTCCACGCCTTCCTTGTTGGGGAACACCGCGTAGCCGACCTTGTCGGCGACGGTGGAGTTCTTCGGGTCGGTCACGAAACCGGCCGCCACGGTGGCGTCGATCCACATGCCGCACTTGCCCTGCTGGAACAGGGTGAGGTTTTCGTTGAAGCCGTTCGACGCGGCGCCCGGAGGTCCGTCGTTCTTCATCAGGTCGAGATAGTCGGTGACCGCGGCCTTCCATTCGGGGCTGTCGAACTGCGGCTTCCAGTCCATGTCGAACCAGCGCGCGCCGTAGCTGTTGGCCATGGCGGTGAGGAACGCCATGTTCTCGCCCCAGCCCGGCTTGCCGCGCAGACAGATGCCGTAGACCTCGTTGGCCTTGTCGGTCATCGCGTCGGCGGCCTTCTTGATGTCGGTCCAGGTCGGCTGGTCGGGGATCGTGACGCCGGCCTTCTCCGCCAGGTCCTTGCGATACATCACCATCGCCGATTTCGCCGTAGAACGGCAGCGCGTAGAGCTTGCCGTCGACTGAGAGCGCGTCCCTGACGGCGGGCAGCAGGTCGCCCACGTCATAGTCCGCGGGCAGGTTGTCCAGCGGCTCGAGCCAGCCCTGCTTGCCCCAGATCGGAACTTCATAGGTGCCGATCGTCAGCACGTCGAACTGGCCGCCGCCGGTGGCGATGTCGGTGGTGACCTGCTGGCGCAGCGCGTTTTCTTCCAGCGTCACCCAGTTCACGTCGATGTCGGGATGCTTCGACTTGAAGTCGTCCATCAGGCCCTGCATGCGGACCATGTCGCCGTTGTTCACGGTGGCGACCGTTATGGTCTCTGCTTTCGCGGCACTAAGGGCCAGCATCGAGCAGGCGGCAAGCGTTGCAAATTTCAGGGAACTACGGCTCATGGGTTTCCTCCTACCATTGAGCAAATATTCTTCTTAAGGGCAATTACTCACCACGTTGCTATCGAGTCAAGACGGAATCATCGCTGCAGCGCACAAGTGCGCCGGCGCAACGGTGCCGCGATCGGAGGGAGTGTCAGGCGCCGGCGAGCAGCGCTTCGGCCGTCGCTTCGTCGGTGATCAGGCCGTTGACGAGCCGCCGGTTCGCTGCCGCGCGGATGCCCGGCAGCTTGTGCTCGCCCATCGCCACCGCGATCACCTGCGAGCGCTCGCGCGACGGGATGGGCGCGCTGGCGACGCGCTCGTTGGTGATGCCCTCGATGAGCCGGCCGCCCTTGTCGAAGGCCCAGCCGACAATCTCCCCGACCGCACCGGCCTTGTGCAGGGCCTTCAGCTCGGCCCTGGTGATGAAGCCGTCCTGGAACAGCGGCGGGTTGGCGCCGAGGTCGCCGACACCCACGAAGGTCACGTCGGCGCTCTCGGTGAGCTTCAGCGTCGCCTCGATCATCGCCTGCCCGTGCAGTAGCTCCCGCTCCCTGGCGGAGGAGGCGATAACCGGCAGCGGCATGGGAAAGAGGCGCGCCTTCACGGCATCGGCCATGTCGAAGATGACGTTGTAATAGGAGGCGGAGCCGTCCGGGCCGATATTCCCGGTCAGTGAAACGATGCGGTGCTGCGGGCAATCCATGGGCGTGAGCTGCTCGATCGCCGCCTTCAGCGTGCGGCCGGTGCCCACCGCCATGACGATGGGCTTCGCCGATTTCAGCCAGCGCTCCATCTCCGCCGCCGCGGCCTGCGCGATGCCGATCGTCGTGGAGCGCGAGCCGGGGTCGCTCGGCACCACCTCCACCAGGTCGAGCGCGAACTGCGTGCGCACCTTCGCCGCCAGGTCGAGGCAGCGGGCGATCGGATGGTCCAGCCGAACCTTCACCAGGCCCTCGGAAACGGCCAACGAAACGAGCCGCTGCGCCGACTGCCGCGATATCCCGAGCTTGGAGGCGATCTCGTCCTGGGTATTGCCGGCGATGTAGTAAAGCCAGCCGGCGCGCGCCGCGTCGTCCAGGCGGTTGCTTCCGTTGTCGAGCCGCTTCGTCATCGAATTCCAGCCTCGGCGCGCTCGGCTCTTTCGGCCTGGAGGGCCGTCCCCATGAGACCGATGCGATGATCCCGACGCCACTGCAAGCGCGTATTGCAAATCATATGCGGCACGGTTGGAATGGGTCCAAAGCGTTGAGCACGGTTTCTGAACATTTGATGCGCGGCTGAGAATATGCTCATACGAAGCGAAATACCAAATCGAAATGGCTGCCGTCCGTGGAGCGGCCTCGGTTCGGCACAGGGCGGAGGCATGGATGCGCACTGACGTCACCTCTCTCGGCGAGCTTCTCATCGATCTCGTGCCGATGCGAGCGGACGCCCGTACCGTCTACCTGCCGAAGCCCGGCGGCGCCCCTGGCAACGTGGCCGCCGGCCTCGCGCGGCTGGGGCACGCAGCGGCGATGATCGGCAAGGTGGGCGCGGACGCGTTCGGCGAAACCGTCGTCGCTGCGCTCAAAGGCGTCGGCGTCGCCACCGACGCGGTGATCCGCGACACGGCGCACAACACCCCGCTCGCCGTCGTCTCTCTCAACGAGCGCGGCGAGTCCGATTTCTTCTTCTATCGCGAGGGCTGCGCCGACTCGAACATCACCCCCCAGGACATCCCCGGTGAGTTGATCGCGCAGTCGCGCATCCTGCATGTCGGCACGCTGATCATGTCGGCGGGTGTGTCGGCGGAAGGCCAGCGCCACGCCATGACGCTCGCCAGGGAGAAGGGCGTGCGCGTGTCGCTCGACACGAACTTCCGACTGCTCTTCTGGCGCGACCAGGAGAGAATGCGCGCCGCCGGGCTGGACGCCATCAAGTCCGCCAACATCGTGAAGGCCAGCGCCGACGAGCTGACGCTCCTGACTGGATCGAAAGATACCGAGCCCGGCGTCCGTTCCCTCTGGCATCCGGACCTGATCGCCTTCGCGGTGACGAAGGGGAGCGGCGGCGCCGATCTCTTCACGGCCGAGCGGGCCGTCTCCGTCCCGGGCTTCTCCGTCAAGGTGGTCGACACGGTCGGCTGCGGCGACGCCTTCATGGCAAGCCTGCTCTCCGGTCTGCTCGACCACGACTTCGCCCTCGAGGCGGACGCGCTGGCGACGGTCGCCACGCGCGCCTGCGCCGCCGGCGCCATCGTGGCGACCCGCGCCGGCGCGCTGGAAAGCATGCCCGACCGCAAGGCGATCGACAGCTTCCTCGCCGGCCGGTAGCCGTTCTCGCGTCCCCCGTAGGGCTGCCGCAATTTCGGCAGGGATCGGCCCGAGCATCCCTTGCCGTCCGTCGGAGTTCTTATATAAGACATAAAACATGCGGTCCCTCCCGGAGGGACCGGTTCGGTCATCGAGAACAACAAGCGGGAGAGATTGCATGAGCATTCCGCAATTGCTTGTGCACGACCACAAGGACAATGTTGGCGTTGTGGTGGTGGAAGGCCTGAAGGCGGGCACCGACATGCTGTGCGTGGTGACGGAGGACAACTCGTCCTTCCAGCTGAAGAGCACGGCCGATGTGCCGATCGGCCACAAGATCGCGCTGAAGGACCTGAAGTCGGGCGATACGGCCATCAAGTATGGCGAGGATATCGGCAAGATGGTCGCCGACGTCGCAAAGGGCGGCCACGTCCACGTCCACAACCTCAAGACCAAGCGCTGGTAAGGGAGTCTCGCCATGGCTGTTACAGGCAACACCAAGATCATGGCCTACCGGCGCGAGAACGGACGCGTCGGGGTCAGGAACCACGTCGTCATCCTGCCGGTCGACGACATCTCCAACGCCGCCTGCGAAGGCGTCGCCAACAACATCAAAGGAACGATGGCGCTGCCGCACTCCTACGGGCGGCTGCAATTCGGCGAAGACCTCGACCTGCACTTCCGCACCATGATCGGCACGGGCTCCAATCCCAATGTGGCCGCCTGCGTGGTGATCGGCATTGAGCCGGGCTGGACCAATCAGATCGTGGAGGGCATCGCCAAGACCGGCAAGCCGGTGGCGGGCTTCTCCATCGAGCAGAACGGCGACCTGAAGACCATCATGGACGCCTCGCGCAAGGCCAAGGAGTTCGTGCACCGGGCGACCGAGCTGCAGCGCGAGCCCTGCGACATCTCCGAGCTGTGGGTCTCCACCAAGTGCGGCGAGAGCGACACCACGACCGGCCTCGGCTCCTGCCCCACGGTCGGCAACATGTACGACAAGCTCATCCCGGAAGGCATCTACGGCGTCTTCGGCGAGACCACCGAGATCACCGGTGCGGAGCACATCTGCAAGGCGCGCGCCGCGACGCCGGAGGTGGGCGAGCGCTGGATGAAGATGTTCCAGGCCTATCAGGACGAGGTGATCGAGCCCTACAAGACCAGCGATCTTTCCGACAGCCAGCCGACCAAGGGAAACATCGAGGGCGGCCTCACCACCATCGAGGAGAAGGCGCTCGGCAATCTGGAGAAGATCGGCCGCCAGTGCCGCTACATCGATGTGCTGGAGCCGGCCGAGGCGCCGCAGTCCGGGCCGGGGCTCTATTACATGGACACGTCCTCGGCCGCGGCGGAGTGCGTCACGCTGATGGCCGCTGCCGGCTACGTGGTGCACACCTTCCCGACCGGCCAGGGCAACGTCATCGGCAACCCGATCATTCCCGTCATCAAGATATCGGCCAACCCGCGCACGGTGCGCACCATGAGCGAGCACGTCGATCTCGACGTGACGGGCATCCTGCGGCGCGACATGACCATCGACCAGGCGGGCGACGCGCTGATCGACATGGTGATCCGCACTGCCAACGGCCGCAACACGGCGGCGGAGGCGCTCGGTCATCGCGAGTTCGTCATGACCAAGCTCTACCGGAGTGCGTGAACTTCCGGGTTTCCTGCGCCGGCAGGTTTGATAAGAAAGCGAAGCCGGTCTGATTTCGGATCGGCTTCCTATGCTGGCGCACGTGTCTGTGGCCGATCGGTACGGTGTAGGCCCCCCCACCCGGCCGCCAAGCGCTCCGTGAAGAAGGGTGCGCGCAGTCAAGTCCCTATCGACGGCAAGGAGGAATCTCATGAAGAGAAGTGCGTTGACCGCCATCGCGGTCTCACTCGGTATTGCAGCGGCAGCATGCGGAACGGCAGCTGCCCAGAACTTTCCCGATAAACCTGTAGATTACGTCATCCCGTTCGGTCCGGGCGGCGAGTCCGACATATCGGCCCGCCTGCAGCAGCCCTATTTCAAGGACAAGTTCGGCCAGGACCTGGTGATTTCCTACAAGGAAGGCGGCGGCGGCGCCGTGGGCTGGGCACAGCTCAATTCCATGCCGGGCGACGGCTACACCATCATGGGTATCAACCTGCCGCATGTGGTCATCCAGCCGGCGCAGAAGGATGTCGGCTACACGACCGACGGTCTGGTTCCCGTCTACTGGTTCCACTACACGCCCGACGCCATCGTCGTCAGGGCCGACAGCGAGTTCAAGACGCTGCAGGACCTCATCGACTACGCCAAGGCGAACCCGGGCAGGCTGACGTTCTCCGGCTCGGGCAAGGGCACGGCCAACCACCTCGCACAGGTGCGGTTCGATGGCCTTGCAGGCATCAAGACGACCTACGTGCCCTTCAAGGGAACCGGCGCGGCCGTTCAGGCGCTGCTCGGCAACCAGGTCACGGCCGAATGGGGCTATACCACGGTCGGCTCGCAGCAGGGGGATCAGGTCAGGCTGCTGGCGGTCGCCATGGATGAGCGGCATCCGCTCTTCCCCGATGCGCCCACCTTCAAGGAGCTCGGCTTCGACCAGGTCGGCGGCGCCTATCGCGGCATCGCGGTTCCCGACAGCACGCCTGAGGATATCCGCACCAAGTGGTCGGACATGATCGGCGAGATCAATGCCGATCCCGACTTCAAGAAGCAGATGCTCGACGGCGGCTTCGCCCTCATCGACGTGCCCTATAGCGAGATGGGGGCCTGGATGCAGAAGCGGAAGGACGAGTACCTCGCTGCGGCCAAAGAAGCGGGCATCCTGCAATAGGGGCCCGAGCCTGCCGAAGGGTCGCCCCGCCGGGGCGGCCCGACGTCGTCCAATCCCGGATAAGGGTGTCGTCGGGATATGCCAGGATTCGATCACTTCCTTGATGCGCTGACGCCCTTAAACCTGCTCTTCGCGCTGCTCGGCGTGGCGGCCGGCACCATTATCGGCTCCATTCCCGGCCTGACGGCCACGATGGCGGTCGCCGTGCTGGTGCCGCTCACCTTCACGCTTCCGCCGGCCTCGGCGCTCATCCTGCTCGGCGCGATCTATACCGGGGCGATCTATGGCGGCGCCTACTCGGCGATCCTCCTCAATACGCCCGGCACGCCATCGGCCATCGCCACGACGTTCGACGGCTACCCGATGGCCAAGAAGGGCGACGGCGACCTCGCCGTCACGCTCGCCTGCCTCGCCTCCGTCATCGGAGGGCTGGTCGGCGCCTTTCTGCTTCTGACGCTGGCGCCGCCGCTGTCGCGTTTCGCGCTCGCCTTCGGGCCGGTGGAATATTTCTGGCTGGCGATCTTCGGGCTGTCGCTGATCGCTGCCCTCTCGGAGGGAAGCCTCCTCAAGGGCATCGCGGGCGGCGCATTCGGCCTGCTTCTTTCGACCATCGGCGTTGCCGAGGTATCCGCCGACGTGCGCCTTACCTTCGGCACGCAGGTGATGGTCGGCGGCATCCAGGTCGTCGCCGCGCTGATCGGCCTCTACTGCATTCCCGTGCTGATCGACCTCGTCGCCACGCCCGACCGGCATCTGAAGGTGGAGACGGAGGCGCGCGGCTTCCGCCTGCGTGAGGCCTGGAGCCTGCTTCTGCGGAACAAGATCAACCTCTTCCGCTCCTCCATCATCGGCACGATCATCGGCGTGCTGCCCGGAGCGGGCGGGTCGGTCGCCAGCCTCGTCGCCTATTCGGAGGCGCGGCGCACGGCGAAGCCGGGACAGGAATTCGGCAAGGGCGAGCCGGGCGGGGTGCTGGCAACGGAATCGTCCAACAACGCAACGGTCGGGGGCGGGTTCATACCGACGCTGGTTCTCGGCATTCCCGGCACGCCGCCTGACGCCGTCATTCTCGGGGCGCTTCTGGTGCAGGGGATCCGTACCGGCCCGCAGCTTTTCCAGGCCCAGGGCGCGATCGTCTACACCTTCATCTGGGGGCTCTTCCTTGCCACTATATTGATGCTGCCGACGGGCCTTTTCATCGGCCGCTATGCCTACAAGACGATCGTCAGCATCCCCAAGGCGATCCTCGTGCCGTCCGTCGCCTTCATGACGGTCATCGGCACCTATGCGATCCGCAACAACACCTCCGACGTCACGATCATGATCGTGCTCGGCGCGATGGGCTGGGTGCTGTCGCGTTTCGGCTTCGCCGTCTCTCCGATCGTGCTCGGCCTCATCCTCGGCCCGATTGCCGAACAGGGCTTTGTGCAGGCTTGGACCATCGGCACGGCCATCGACGACCTGCCGGGCATGTTCTTCGGTCGGCCGATCTCGCTTGCCATCATCGCGTTCACGCTGCTGTCGCTGCTGTGGCCCTTCGTGAAGTCGCGGCTTGCCAGATTGCGCGGTCGTCCGGCGCTGGCGGAGCTCGTGGGGCCGAGCATCGAGCGCGGTCCGGTCGATATCGGCTCGGTCATCGTGGGCCTCATGCTGGTCGGCGTCGGCGTCCTGGCGCTGGTCGATGCGGCCGGCTATTTCGATCCGGATTCGGCGGTGTTTCCGCGCACCGTCTCCATCGTGCTGATCGCCGTGTCGCTTGCGGTCATCGGGCGCGCGCTGCTCGGACTGCGTACGCGTGAGGCCCCGCAGCAGGGCTCCGTGCTTCGCCGCGGCGCGCTTCTGCTCGTCATGCTTGCCGCAGCGCTCGCGCTGCCCTGGATCGGGTTCCTGGCGGCGATGATCGTGGCGTTCATGATCCTCATCCTGATCGCGATGTACGATCCGTGGACGCTGCGAAGAGCGATCGCTTTTCCGCTCATCGGCGTGCTTGCGGTCATAGCGTTCACCGTGCTCTTTCGTTATGTCCTCTATGTGCCTCTCCCCGAGGCGCGTCTGTTCTGAGTCATCATGCCCGACATCATCATTTCGGAATTCATGGACGAGTCGGCGGTCGCCGATCTGTCGCGCTCCTTCGACGTCATCTACGACGCAACGCTTGTGGATCGGCCCGATGAGCTTCGGCAGCTCGTGGCCGAGGCTCCGGCCCTTATCGTGCGCAACCGCACGCAGGTGCGCGGCGAGCTGCTTGCGGCGGCAGCCGGGCTCACCTGCGTCGGCCG
Organism: uncultured Alphaproteobacteria bacterium; assembly: GCA_963801225.1. Classification (GTDB taxonomy): domain Bacteria; phylum Pseudomonadota; class Alphaproteobacteria; order Rhizobiales; family Afifellaceae; genus DASWJZ01. The sequence goes on along the minus strand of CAWDED010000006.1, from coordinate 353,615 downwards.
CCTCGGCGTCGGCCTCGACAACATCGACGTGCCGGCCTGCAAGGCGCGCGGCATCGCGGTCTATCCCGCGACCGGCGCCAACGACCTCTCCGTGGCGGAATATGTCATCGCCACCGCGATGCTGCTGCTGCGCGGCGCCTACTCCGCCACCGCCGACGTGGCGGCGGGCGCCTGGCCGCGCAGCAAGCTGATCGATGGCCGCGAGATCTCCGGCAAGCGCCTCGGCCTTGTCGGCTACGGCGCGATCGCCCGCGCCACCGCCGTCCGCGCCCGCGCGCTCGGCATGAGCATCGCCGCCTTCGATCCCCACCTTCCGGCCGACGACCCGGCCTGGCGCGAGGCGGAGCGCATGGAGCTCGCCGGCCTGCTCGCCGCCTCCGATGTCGTCAGCCTGCACGTCCCGCTCACCGACGAGACGCGCAACCTCATCGACAAGGGCGCCATCGCGTCCATGAAGGCGGACGCCATCCTCATCAACGCGGCGCGCGGCGGCGTGGTCGACGAGGCGGCTCTGTGCGAGGCGCTGAAGGCCGGCCGCCTCGGCGGCGCAGCGCTCGACGTGTTTGCCGGCGAGCCCGTCAGCGCCGATTCCGGCAAGCTCTTCGCCGGCGTGCCCAACCTCGTCCTGACGCCGCACATCGCCGGCGTGACGGCGGAGTCCAACGTGCGCGTCTCCGGCCTGATCGCCGCAAAAGTCCGCCAGCACCTCGAGGCCGGCCGTTGAGCGCGAGAGAGCTTACCCTCGCGGAAGCGCGTGCGTTCGCCTTCGACACGCTGCGGCGATGCCGCACCAGCGCCGAGAACGCGGCGTTCGTCGCCCACGCGCTCGTCGCCGCCGAGGCCGACGGGCTGAAAGGCCATGGCCTCTCGCGCCTCCCCACCTACGCCGCGCAGGCGAAAGTCGGAAAGGTCGACGGCTTCGCTACGCCCCGGCTCGCTGCGCCGCGCCCGGCGCTGGCGCTGATCGACGCGGCGAGCGGCTTCGCCTATCCGGCACTCGACGTCGCCCACAAGGCGCTGGTCGCCGCAACGCGGAGCGAGGGCGTCGCGGTCGCCGCCATCCGCCGCTCGCATCATTGTGGCGTCGCCGGCCATCCGGTGGAAGCGCTGGCGGAGGAGGGGCTGATGGCGCTCTTCTTCGCCAACTCGCCGGCCGCCATCGCGCCGTGGGGCGGCGCCAAGGGCCTCTACGGCACCAACCCGATCGCCTTCGCCTGCCCGCTTCCCGGCAAGCCTCCGATCGTGGTCGACCTGTCGCTCTCCAAGGTGGCGCGCGGCAACATCCTCGCTGCGAAGCAGCGCGGCGAGGCGATCCCCGAAGGCTGGGCGCTCGACAGCGCCGGCAACCCGACGACGGACGCCGCCGAGGGGCTGAAAGGCACCATGGTGCCGCTCGGCGACGCCAAGGGCACCGCGCTGGCGCTGATGGTGGAGCTTCTCGCCGCCGGCCTGACCGGCGCCAACTACGCCAGTGAAGCCTCGTCCTTCCTCGATGCCGAAGGCCCGCCGCCGGGAACCGGCCAGCTGATGATCGCCTTCGATCCGGTGATGTTCGGCGGGGAGGGCGCTCTCCATCGTTTCGCCACGCTCGCCGCCATGATCGAGGCGGAGCCCGGCGCGCGGCTTCCCGGCAGCCGCCGCCTCGCCAACCGCGCCAAAGCCGAGGCCGAGGGAATAAAGATCGCGCCGGCCCTTCTCGCCGAGATCGAAGCGCTCTAGAAAAACCGCGAGGCCCGTATCGAAGAGCCGTCCCCCGAAAAGATGGAGTAAGCCCATGCTGCAGAAGCTCGAATACAAGCGCGAAGCCAATCTGATCGGCGGCGAGTGGGTGAGCGCCGACAAGGGCGCGACCATCGAGGTGACGGACCCTGCGACCGGCGAGACGATCGGCGCCGTGCCCAATAGCGGCGCGCGCCGAGACGAAGCGCGCCATCGAGGCCGCCGCCGCCGCGCAGCCGGCCTGGGCGGCCAGGACCGCCGCCGAGCGCGCGCAGATCCTCCACCGCCTCGCCGAGCTGATCCGCGAGAACCAGGAGGAGCTCGCGCATCCTCCTCACCACCGAGCAGGGCAAGCCGCTCGCCGAGGCGCGCGGCGAGGTCGGCATGAGCGCCGCCTATGTCCAATGGTTCGCCGAGGAAGCGCGCCGCATCTACGGCGACATCATTCCCTCGCCCTGGCCCGGCCGGCAGATACTCGTGCAGAAGCAGCCGGTCGGCGTGGTCGCCGCCATCACGCCGTGGAACTTTCCGTCCTCCATGTTCGCCCGCAAGCTCGGGCCGGCGCTGGCGGTCGGCTGCACCATCGTGCTCAAGCCCGCCTCGCAGACGCCCTATTCGGGTCTTGCCTGGGGCGTGCTCTGCGAGAAGGCGGGCGTGCCGGCCGGCGTCGTCAACATCGTCACCGGCTCGGCAAGCGAGATCGGCGCGGAGCTCACCTCCAATCCGACGGTGCGAAAAATCTCCTTCACCGGCTCCACCGAGGTCGGCAAGAAGCTCGTCGAGCAGGGCGCCGGCACCATGAAGCGCATGTCGATGGAGCTCGGCGGCAACGCGCCGTTCCTGGTCTTCGACGACGCCGATCATCGACGCGGCGGTGGAAGGCGCGATGATCGCCAAATACCGCAATTCCGGCCAGACCTGCGTGTGCACCAACCGCTTCTATGTGCAGGCCGGCATCTACGACGCCTTCGCCGACAAGCTGGCGGAGGCCGCCAAGCGCCTCAAGGTCGGCCCCGGCCACGAGAAGGATACGACGCAGGGCCCGCTCATCGACAAGCGCGCCGTCGCCAAGGTCGAGGAGCACATCGCCGACGCCGTGAAGAAGGGCGGCAAGGTGGTGGCCGGCGGCAAGCTGCACGCGCTCGGCGGCACCTTCTTCGAGCCGACCGTCATCCGCGACGCCACCCAGGAGATGGCCGTGGCCAAGGAGGAGACCTTCGGCCCGCTCAGCCCCATCTTCCGCTTCGAGACGGAGGAGGAGGCCGTCGCCCAGGCCAACGACACGGAGTTCGGCCTCGCCTGCTATTTCTACACCCGCGACCTGGCGCGCACCTTCCGCGTCTCGCAGGGCCTGCGCTACGGGCTGGTCGGCGTGAACGCCGGGCATGATCACCACCGAGGTCGCCCCCTTCGGCGGCATGAAGGAATCGGGCCAGGGCCGCGAAGGCTCCAAATACGGCTGCGACGACTACCTCGACATCAAATATGTCTGCGTGGCGGGTCTGGGGTAGGGCCGCGAGCGGCATAGACAGCACTTAGACTTCCGCTGCAGTCCGCGGTGCGGAAGTCGGTTGCAAGCGCTGCTACTTCCGGAATGCGCCAACTTCGGACCCATGCACCGCAACAAGACGCCGCCGGCCCCTCTCGTCGAATACGAAGGGTAGACTTTCGCAAAAGGACGGTCTTGAACGTGGATTTGCCGCTGCCGTTCGGTCAGTAGAGACTGGTTCTCCAGCTACTGTCGGTTTGCCTCCGGAGTGATGGAGAGTTAGCCTGAAATTTTCCAGCGTCGCTGACTCTGTGCTTCGCATGGGAAGTACCAACAAATGGGGGACGGTGACGTTGCCACCGGTTCCGCCGCGCAAACGATATCGGGAGGGAGTTTCATCATGAACATGATCCGGGCGATAGGGGCCATTGCGGCAGGCGTTATCACAGCGAGCACGGGCGCGGCGCTTGCTCAGAGCTGGGAGCCGTCCGGGCCGATTACGCTTGAGATCGGCTTTGCGGCGGGAGGCGAGACCGACACTATTGGCCGGGCTATCGCCGCGAGCATGGAAGAGTCGACCGGTTGGGACGTGGTCGCGCAGAACAAGCCCGGCGGTGGCGGCATTGCCATGTTCACCGAACTTGCGGCCGATAAGGCGGACGGCCTGACGATCGGCATGGGCGTCAGCATGCCGGTTTTGATCAACCTGGTGCTCCGCGGAGACCAGCTTCCATTCGACCTAGAAAGCTTTGATTACCTTGCCACCGTTGCCCGTGCCCAGCTCGCAATCGTCGCACCGGCCGATGCGCCTTATGACGACGTCAAGGAGCTGGTCGCTTACTCCAAATCGGGTGACGGAGCCGTGATTGCCTTCGACGCCAAGCCGCAAGAGCTGCTGATCAAAACGATCAACAAGGCCGACGGCGCCAACCTCCGTCTCCTTTCCACGAAAAGCTCGGCGGAGAGCATTCAGAACGTTCTTGGTGGGCATGTGGACGCGGCATTCACCGCCGGCGCCCATATACCGTACCTGGAGAGCGGCGACATGAAGATGCTCGCCAGCGCGAATGCTACCCGCCATTCGTACGCCCCTGACACGCCCACTCTGATCGAACAAGGGTGGGACATCTATACGGATCCGTACTTCTACATCGCCGCGCCGGCCGGCCTTCCCGAGGAGGCCAAGTCCGCTCTTGCCGACGCACTCAACAAAGCCATCAGCTCAGACACCGTGAAGGACGTCATCGTCAATGCTCTGAAGACCGAGCCGAGCAATCTCGGTCCCGATGGCACCGGCGGGATGCTGGCGGACGGCCTCGACGTCGTGCGCGTGCTTCTGGCCAACGACTAGGAGGAGCCGGCGCTGCCGCCCCCCGCGGCGGCGTTGGCCAAAGACTGCCGACGGAAGCGCATCGACATGATGATAACCCGTGCCTCGGGCCTATTCTTGGCTCTGCTTGGGCTGGCGCTCTATGCGATCATCATCCCGCACGAGACAGAATCCGTCGATTACGGCTGGGTACGGCCTGAGACCATTCCCAACCTGACGGCTCTGGTGCTTCTCGCCGCCGGCGCGAAGCTGGCGCTGGCCCCGGAGGGGTCTGCCGAGCTGATAGGCTCGCAGGCCCTGCGCGCCGCGCTCTTTCTGGGGCTTGCGGGACTAGCCGTCTTTCTCATGGGCCGGTTTGGGTTCGCGTATGTGGCGCCGGCATTTGCAGCGGTGCAGATGCTCTTGATCGGCGAGCGGCGCCCAGTCTGGCTTCTTGCAGGGGTCGTCGTTGTCCCATTCGTCATCTGGTTTGCAGTGACGGTTGTGCTCGACCGACCGCTCCCCTGACGGCAGGCGGCGGGCTTGGTCGATCTGACGACAATCCTGGCCGGCCTGAGTGACGCCTTCGGGCTCACCAACCTGTTGTTCGTCATCGGCGGCGTCGCCGTCGGCCAATTCGTCGGCGCCGTGCCCGGCATCGGGCCGGTGATGGCGATGGCGATCGCCGTTCCGTTCACCTTCGTCCTCGACCCGCTTCCGGCAATCGCCTTCCTGATCGGCGTGAACAAGGGCGGGCTGGTAGGTGGGGCTATCCCGGCTATCCTCATCAACACCCCCGGCACGCCGGATGCCGCAGCAACCGCATTGGACGGATATCCGATGTCAAGGCAGGGCAAGCCGCTGAAGGCGATGAAGATGGCGCTCTATGCCTCCGTTACCGGGGACACGTTCAGCGATCTGGTGCTGATCAGCGTCTCGGCGCCTCTTGCAGTCGTGGCGCTCAAGATGGGACCGGTAGAGATTTTTGCGCTGATGATCTTCGCATTCTCGGTCATAGCCGGGCTTGTCGGCGACTCCCTAACCAAGGGGATCGTCGCGACCGCGCTCGGCCTTTTGTGCGCAATGGTGGGGCTCGATCCGGAGCACGGCACGCCGCGGCTCATCTTCGGACATTTCGAGCTCTATGACGGTCTGTCGCTGCCCGCCGTCGCGATCGGAACGCTGGTCGTTGCAGAGATCCTGCGCAAGCTGTCGAGGATGCGGGGCCAGGTGGGTGCAGCGGTTGCCGTTCCCTCCTCACCCGACGCCGCCGACACCAGGGTCAGCCTGTCGGAGTACCTGGGCGTGCCGGTTCACCATGCTCCGCGGCGCCGTGATCGGGACGATCCTCGGTGCGCTTCCCGGAATCGGCTCCACTGCGGCCGCCTTCATCAGCTACGCGTCGGCAAAGCAGACTGCACCCGACCCTCAGAGCTTCGGCAAGGGAAACATCCACGGGATCGCGGCAGCGGAATCGGCCAACAGCGCCGTGGTCGGCGCCAACCTGATCCCGCTTCTTACCCTCGGCATTCCCGGCAGCGTGTCGGCCGCGCTGGTTATCTCCGCCTTCATGATCCAGGGAATTCAGCCGGGGCCCTTGCTGTTCGATCAGCAAGGGCGGCTCATCTACGGGTTGTTCGGGACGATGATCATGGCCAACGTCGTGAATTTCTGGATGGGCCAACTCGGCCTGCGGTTTTGGATACGCGTGGTCAGCGCACCGGAATCGATCGTCTACTCCGCTGCGCTGCTGCTTTGCATCGTCGGCGTCTTCATGTCGACAGGCGGCCTGTTCGGGGTCGCCACGATGTTGATCTTCGCCGGCGTCGGCTATCTGATGACAGCGTTCGGTTATTCCGCGATCATCTTCATCATCGCGTTCTTTCTGGGGTCACGGTTCGAGCTGTCTATGTCGCAAGCGCTCGTGATCCTCAACGGAAAGCCCGCCAAAATTTTCGATCATCCCATTGCCATTGCGCTCGTTCTCCTGGCGCTCATCTCGACGTATTGGCTCGGCATTCGTCCAAGGTATAAGACGGCCCGCGATGCCTCGCCACCCGAAAGCGGCGCGATATGAAGACATCGGAGCAGCGCTACCAGGAGGCACACAAAACGCGCACCGGGGCGAATTCACGATGGCGAATTGGAACTACTCCATAGGGCTGGCGTTAAACATTAAGTACCGAAAAAGACTTTGCCCAATTTGACCATCGTGAGTTCGAGGCAATGATGTCTCCATTCGGTATCTTCAGGAGATTTGTCATGTCTTTATTCCGCAACGCCGTGGTGCGGCTGCTCGCGATATCCACGCTCGCCACCTTGGGTCTCGCGACAGCCGCCGAGGCTCAGATGTATGTGCAGGGGCAGGGGCCGGGTCAGGGCAATGGCGGCGGCATGATGGGCGGAGGCTGGGGATGGGGCATGGGTAACGGAGGTTACGGAATGGGCGGCTTCGGAGGAATCGGCCTGCTTGTGATCGCGCTGGTCGTTCTGGGTATTGCTGTGCTGGCGTTTCGTCGCCGCACGCCATAAGCCGCATCATCCCGCCAAACTGCCAGCGTCGGGAGCTTCTTCCTTCTCCGTAGCTGATCCTTCACCACGGTCCGGCGTGGAGCACCCAGCATCCTCCCGCCGGAGCCGCATGCCTATTGCCCGGTGGACTGGCAATGGCGCGGGTCCGGGATGTGCGGGCGCTGTGAAGGGCGGCCAAAGAAAAGCCGCCTAAAAGGCGGCCCGAGGCGTTGCGGATTTAGGCGTTGCGGATTTTTGCCCGTTCCATCTCTGCGGGGGGCGAGCGGAGGAACAGGCGCTTCTTATTCACCCGCATGTACAACGCCGGTTCGCTACGGCGGTTCCCGCGAAGACTCTTGTCTCCGCGAAGGAGGCTCGACTGTTGTCCCGAGCCGTCCCCTGCAAGCCATGCGGCGCTTGCGTATCGAATACCGGACAGACCGTCATTCCGTTGGCGCTAGTCGACCCGCGGATCGAGAGTTGGATAGCCGGAGGGACCCTTCGAGCAGACCCGGCTAACCACGAAGCTCCCGATTGATGATCACGGGAATGCCCGGCGAGCCTGAGCCGGGCTCAGGCGCATCGCAGCGCTTGATCCCATGACGCGAAGGTCGCCAAGTCTTTCAATTCGACAAGCAACGCGCGCCTTCGCTTGCAAAATTCCTCAGTTTAGTACCAGCGCCCGCGGCCGTACCAGCCGCCGCCGCCAAGCAGAAGAACCGCAAGTACCGATGATGAGAAGAGTGGTGGTGGTCATATCCGTCTTCCTTCTGATCGGAATGCTGCGTGTTTGTGCAGGTCGGAATTTAGCTTTGTGAGAAACGTTTGGCCGGCGATTTGGTTCCAGGGTCGACAGCCGCGACGCAGACCGCTGGCCCTTCTATCGAACAAGAGCGGTCATACTCAGGACTTCGCTGAAAGGTTAGACCTGCTTGCCCGCATCCAGGCGTGAACGTCGTTCTTGGCCTTTGCCTCGCAAATGCCCGGGAGCAGCAACGCCACGCAACGATTTCTGAAGCGAGAAGGAGAGAGTTTTCTTTGAAATACCCGGGGCCATATCCGCTTGGGCCGATGCGGCATCGTTGAGGAATGTCCGAGATGGGTCGCCAAACAGCTGACATGCGCGGCACCAAGCCACTCGCCTGCCTGGAAGAGCGAGGCTAGCTCAAAGCTCCGACAAATAATGAAACGCATCCGTCAGGCAGTGCGAGACGCGCCACTCCACCGGCGTGCCGCGCAGCGAATAGGCGATGCGGTCGATTTGGAGGAGGGCCGTGCCCTCAGCACAGTCGAGCTTGGCCGCATCGGACTTTGACGCCAGGATCGCCTTCAACTTCTCGGTGACGCGGCCGACCGTGAGCCCGAAGCGCGAGGCGTAGAGCGCATAGACGTTGTTGGGGATCGGAGCGATCTCGTCGAGGCCGGGAAACAGCGCCACCGGCAGGCAGATGGTCTCGAAGACGACCGGCCGCCCGCCCAGCTCGCGCGTCCTTTGGATGATCCACACCCGGTCGCCTTTCTGGAGCTGCAGCATGCGGCGCTGCTCGGCGTCGCTGGCGCGTTGCCGGAGCGAGGCGACGGAGCTTTCGGGAAGCTGGCGGCTGTCGTCGTCGGCGGTGAGCCGCAGGAAGCGGAAGAGGATGCGCCGGTCCTCCGCCTCGGCGACGAAGGTCCCGCGCCCCTGCGCGCGCACCAGAAGATGCTCGGCCGTCATGGCGTCGAGCGCCTTGCGGATGGTGCCCTGGCTGACGTTCAGCTCCCGCGCCAGCTGGTGCTCGCTCGGCAGCGGCGCGCCCGGTGCCCAGGTGCCGTCGATCAGGCGGTTGACGAGCCGCTCCTTCACCTGCTGGTAAAGCGGCCGAAAGGCCGGGGGCGCTTCGGTCGTCACATTCCCTCCGTTGTCCCGTGCGCGGCGGCTTCTTGGCCGGCGATCGCGGTGCTAAGGTATCATAACTTATATAAGACTCAGCAAGCCGCAGCCGCGATGACATCCGGTCCGCTCAAGATCGCGAGAATCGACGCAGCAATCTATCGCGCGCCGCTCGAGGTTCCGGTCGCCACCGCCTTCGGCACGATGCGCGACCGGCCGGCGCTGCTGGTGAAGGTCACCGATTCCGGCGGCGCTCATGGCTGGGGCGAGGTGTGGTGCAACTGGCCGGCCAGCGCCGCCGAGCATCGCATCCGCCTGCTGACGGAAGACCTTGCCGAGCTGGTGCTCGGGCAGGCATTCGCGACGGCGCCGGAATGCTTCGCCTTCCTGTCGGAGCGCGTCGAGATCAAGGCGCTGCAATCCGGCGAGCCGGGGCCATACGCGCAGGCGGTCGCCGGGCTCGACATGGCACTGTGGGACATGGCGGCGCGGCGCGCATCGAAGCCGCTCCACAAGCTGCTCGCCCCGCAAAGCACCGGGCATATCCGCGCCTATGCGAGCGGTATCGACATCCGCGCGGCGGAGCGCGTCATCCCGGAGAGCCGCTCGCACGGCTATCGCGACTTCAAGGTCAAGGTCGGCTTCGGCCTTGCCGACGAAACGAGCCGGGTCGCGGGCCTGGTGGCGGGGCTTGAGCGGGGCGAGCGGATGGCGATCGACGCCAACCAGGGATGGACGCCCGACCAGGCGCTTTCGGCCGTGGAGGCGCTGAAGGACGTGTCCCTCCGCTGGCTGGAAGAGCCGCTGCGCGTCGACGCGCCGGCGGATGCCTGGCGAACGCTCGGCGAGCGCGCCTCCATGCCGCTTGCCGGCGGCGAGAATTTCGCCGGTCGAGCCATGTTCGATGCGGCGATCAAGGCGCGGCATCTGCGCGTCATCCAGCCGGACGCGGCGAAGTGGGGCGGGGTGACGGGCTGCTTCGGCGTGGCGCAGGCGGCGATCGCCGCCGGCCTCACCTATTGCCCGCACTTCCTGGGCTCGGGCGTGGGCCTTGCCGCCTCCGCGCACCTTCTCGCCGCGGCCGGCGGGGACGGGCTATTGGAGATCGACGTCAACCCGAACCCGCTGCGAAGTGAGCTGGTGAAGGGCTGGCTGGATGTCGAATCCGGGTGGATGGCGTTGCGGGAAGCTCCCGGGCTCGGATTCGAGCCGGATGTCGGGCGTATCAAGCGCTACCGGACGCTCGAAGCCTCCGCGACCGCCTGATTATCTCGCCCGCATCGCATCGCGCAGCGCGCGCATGCCGATCGTCTGGATGCCCGCCGCTTCGAGCCAGGCCTTGATGCGGCCGTCTGCCGCAGCAGGTCGTATTCGTCGGTACGGAAATGCGCGCGCGGCGGAACGATCGTCTCGATGTCGCCCGGCGCGTTCGGATGCAGCGCCACGAAGGTCAGCCCCTCCGGCAGCGTCTCGACCAGAGAGCGATACGCCGCTTCGCTTTCGCCGACCGGCGCGCCCGGCGTCATCGCAAAATCGTCGACCAGCGGCACGCCTTCGTGCTCAAGCCACGCGACCACCTCGCGCCATTTCGCGAAAGCCTCCGGCGTGTCGAGCTTCAGCACCTTGGCGTATTCTTCGCCGCGCCGCGGCAGCAGTACCGGCAGATCGTAGTCGCGCCCGACGCGGCAATAGGCGTCGACCAGCGCCGGCGACAGCGCCGCGCCCATATGCGTATCGAGATGCGTGGCGTCGATGCCGAAGGCGAGCGCCCGCTCCACCTGCGCCCGCATCTCCGCCTCCGCGGCCTCCGGATCGACCCGCTCCGCCAGCGCCGCGACGTTGCGCGGAAAATAGCCCTCATCGTCGACGCAGCCCGGAGCTCTTCGAGGCGCGCGTCAGCGGCCCCCAGCGATAGCCCGGCCATTCGCTGGTCAGCGTCAGATGAACCCCGAGGTCGAGGCTCGCATCCTCGGCGGCGATGCGCGCGATCTCCGGAAACCACGGGCAGGGCACCATCACCGAGCCGCAGGTGAGCGCGCCCTTGATGCGACAGCTCGACGAAGGCGGTGTTGGCGCCATGGCACATCCCCACGTCGTCGGCGTGCAGGATCGCCGCCCGCCGCGCCGGATCGAGCCCGAGCCGCGAAAGCACCTCGCTCACGTCACCTCTCCCGGCTTGTAGGAGCGCCCGGGCTTGGAGCGCATCCGCCCCACCGTCTCCGCCCGCGCCGCCTGCAGCCGCACCGGCGGCAGCCCCCGAAGGATGAGCAGCGCATCGTCGACGGCGATCTCGCCGATCCGGTAGAGCGCCTGCCGCAGGCCGCCGGCGCGATGCGCGGAGAGGAGCACATGCGGGTTCCTCCGCGCCGGCTCGTCGGCCGGCGCCGGCTCCTGCGGGAACACGTCGGTCGCCGCACGGATGCGGCCGTCCTTCGTCGCCGCCATGAAGGCGTCCCAGTCCACGATGTCGGCGCGCGACAGCAGCACGAAGGCGGCGCCGTCCGGGATAAGCGCAAACTCCCGCGCGCCGATCATGCCGCGGTTCTCCTGCGTCACGCCGGCCAGCACGAAGGTCACCCGCGAGGCGCCGAGCACTTCGTCGAGCGGCGCCGGCATCAGCCCGAAATCGCGCAGATACCCCTCCGGCAGCCACGGATCGAACACGCGGATCGCCTTCGGCCGAAACGGCTGCAGCAGCGGCAGCAGCGCCTGGCCGAGATTGCCGAACCCGACCAGCCCGATCTCGCAGCCGGACAGCATGAACGAGTCCATGTTCCCGGCCAGCCCGTATTGCTCCTCGCCGGCGCGGAAGGCGCGGTCGGCCGCCGTCACCCCGCGGCAGAGGTCGAGCGCAAACGCGATCCCCATCTCCGCCACCGGCACGGCGAAGGCCGGCGCCACGCCCAGCACCTTGATGCCGCGCTGGAAGCACGTCGCGTAATCGACGTTGGGCAGGAAATTGCCCTCCACGTTGATGATCGCCTTCAGCTTCGCCGCGCGCTCGAGCCGCTCGCGCGGCAGGTCGGTCTGCCCGAGGATCAGCGCCGCCTCGCCGACATGCTCCTCCACCATCGCGTCGGGCATGCGCTCGCCCTCATGCGAGACGACGCGTGCCGCCGCGTTCAGCCGCTCCCACACATCGTCGGTGAAGATGAGGGCGCGCGAGCGGGGAAACGGATCGAAGATGACGAGAGGACGCGCGGCGTCGCCGGCGGGGCTGCTCATGTGGCGGACGGCCCCGGCAGCTTCAGCGGCTTCTTCGAGCACCATGTTCTCGCCCTTGAAATAGAGGCGGTATTCGATCGGCCCGGCATGGCCTTCGCCCTCCTTGTCGGCCTCCAGGTAGAGCCGGTGCAGGCGATGGTCGCGAAAGACGAAGCGGCCGTCCGCATCGGTCGTGGCCTTGTCGCGCGCCTGCGCCACGAGCAGCGTGCGCTCCGACAGCGTCACGGTCGCCCCTTCCACCGGCGCGCCGTCCGGCCCCACCACCTGCCCCTCGATGATGCCGTCATCGTTGTTGGCGACGTAGATGTTCCACGCACCGACGGCGACCGCCACGACGACGATCGTGACGACGAACCGGTTGAGCAGCCAGAATCGCATGCCGGATCAGCCCTTGGTCGCCCCGGAGGTGAGGCCGCTGATGAACTCCTTCTGAGCCAGCAGGAAGATCACCAGTCCCGGGACCAGCACCATCACGCAGAACGCGTAGAGCGCGCCGGTCGTGTCCTCAACGATGGAGAGGAAGCGCGCCAGCCCGAGCGGCAGCGTCTGCATCTCCGCGTCGCGCACGATGACCAGCGGCCACAGGAAGCTGTTCCACGACCAGATGAAGGAGAGGATGACGTTGGTGGCGATCGCCGGCTTGGTGAGCGGCAGGATGATGCGGAAGACGATCATCCAGTCCGGCACGCCGTCGATGCGCGCCGCGTCGACCAGCGAGCGCGGGATCGCCTCGAACGCCGCCTTGAAGACGAAGATGCACACGATGGTGGAGGCGAGCGGCAGCGCCATCCCGACATAGGAATTGAGCAGCCCGAGCTTGGAGGTGATGAGGTAGGCCGGGATGATGGTCACCTGGAAGGGGATCATCATGCACGAGAGGAACAGCATGACGGTGATCGCCTTGCCGGGAAAATCCCGCGTCAGCGCGTAGCCCGCCATGGCGTTCAGCACCACGTTGGCGGCGACCACGAGCCCCGACACCACGACGGAGTTGACGAGGTAGCGCACGAAGGGGATCGCGTACCAGACGTCCACGTAGAAAAAGACGTTCGGGTTCTTCGGTATCAGCGACGGCGGATAGACGAAGATGTTCTCGCCCGTCAGGCTGGTTTTCAGCACCCAGTAGAACGGCACGAGCATGATCGCCGAGATCAGCGCCAGGGCCAGCTGGATGGGCCAATGCGGATAGCGGCTCATGGTTTCACCTAGCCCGTCTTGACGGCGCCGGCCTCGCCGCCGGCAAGCCTGTTGGCGACAACGGCGAGCGCCAGGAAGAGCACGAAATTCACCACCGTGATTGCCGCGGCGTAATCGAACTTCGAAAGCTTGAAGGCGACCGAATAGATGTAGGTGACGAGAAGGTCGGTCGCGTGGCTCGGCCCGCCGCCCGTCATCACGAAGATCAGGTCGAAGGCGGTGAACGAGTTGATGATGCCGATCACGAAGCAGAGGAAGAGCGAGGGGCGGATGAGCGGCAGCGTGATGCGCCGGAAGCGCTGGAAGGCGCCCGCGCCGTCGATTGCCGCCGCCTCATAAAGACTTGGGGGGATGCTCTGCAGGCCGGTCAGCAGGATGATCATGTAGAAGCCGATCACCTGCCAGATCGAGGCGACGATGACAGAGGGCAGCGCGTAGCTGAAGCTTTGCAGGAACGGGATGCCTTTGTCGATGATCCCGGCCGAGATCAGCAGATAGTTGATCAGCCCGACTTTCTCGTTGAGCAACCACTGCCAGATGATGCCGACCGCCACCGTCATCACCGGATAGGACATGAACACGATGGTGCGGTAGACGTTGCGTCCGCGCACCGGCATGTCGACGAGCAGCGCCACCAGCAGCGCCAGCGCGATGCCGATCGGCGCGGAGGCCATGAAGACGAGCGTGTTCTTCAGCGTCTGCCAGAAGACGTCGTCGTAGAACAGCATCTCCTCGTAATGATAGAGGCCCGCGAAGGTCGCCGGCTTGTAGGGCGACCAGAACTGGAAGGAGAGGACGCCGTTCCAGACGAGCGGAATGATGCGGTAGAGCGCGAAGATCGCCAGCGAGGGGGCCAGGAACAGCCAGATCAGCGCCAGCTCGCGCGAGCGCTTGCGCCCCGCGCGGGAGGAAGTCCGCGCCGGCGCAATGTCTGCGCCGGCGCAATCGTTGCGTCACTCGCCATCTCGGCTAAGGCCCTTTCGGGTTCAGGCCTTATTGCCGCGCGAGGATGCGGTTCACCTTGCTCTCGGCCGCGTCGAGCGCCTCCTTGGCGCTCTTCTCGCCGAGAAGGGCTGCCTGCAGCTCCGGATAGAAGGCTTCCTTGATCGCGGCGTCCTTGGCGAAGGGCCAGTTGCCGGTCAGCTTGTCGAGGTTCTCGAACTGCGTCTCCAGCACCGGCACCACGGCGGGCAGGTTCTGCTTGAAGTAGTCCATCAGCTGCGCGTTCACTTGCGTGTCGCCGGTCAGGTTGTTGGTGCCCGTGCCCATGGCGTAGGCGCCGTCACCGCTGGTGGCGATCTTCATGAAGTCCCACGCCTCTTCCGGATGCTTGCTGCCCGCCGACATGACCAGCGAGTGCGAGTTCGGCGTCGACCAGCCGCCCGGGAAGTTGATGGCACCGACCGTGTCGTTGTTGACCCAGTCGGCCTTGCTCTTGAACCACAAGAAGGCCGGTGCGTGCGCATGCAGCATGCCGACATTGCCGGCGGCGAAGGCGCCGTTCGGCTCCACCCAGCGGCCGGTCCAGCTGATCTTGTTGATGACGCCCTTCTGGGTGAGGTCGGCGAGCTTCTCCACCAGCGCCACGGCTTCCGGCGTGTTGAAGGCCGCCTTGGTGAGGTCCTCGTTGGCGAACTGGATGCCGTTCGCGGCGAAGATCGGCCAGTAGAGCCAGTCGAAGTTCAGCGTCATGAAGCCGGTGTTCTCGCCGCCGGTCATCTTCTCGGCGTCGGCCATCAGCTCATCGAAGGTCTTCGGATCCTCGGTGATCCCGGCTGCCTTCATCATGTTCCGGTTGAGGAAGAGGAGCGTCTTGGAGACGTAGAGAGGCACGCCGTAGATGCCGCCCTGGTAATTCCAGTTGGCGAGGACGTCCTTGTTGATGCGGTCGGAATAGTCCTTGTCGCGCTCCAGCAGCGGCGTGAGGTCCTTGAGGCCGCCCTGCGAGGCGTATTCAAGCCAGAGGCCGCCCTGGATGTCGACGATGTCGGGCGGCGTGCCGGCCACCACCTGCGTCTGGTACCAGGTCGGCAGCTCGGTGCCCTTCATGTCGATGTGCTCGACATCGAAGTCCGGATGGATCTTCTTGAACGCGTCGACCCATTTCTGGAACCCCTCCTCGAAGTAGGAGATGTTCCAGGTCACCACCGTGATTTTCTTGTCCTGGGCGCTTGCGGCGCCCGGCAAGAGGGCAACGCTGAGCGCCAACGCGCCGGCTGCCAAGGTGGATGCAAATAGCTTCATCAAGTCCTCCCTTCTGCGGTGGGCTCCACTCAGCCCAGCTTCCGGCCGGCCTGCTCGGTGCGAGCACCGCCGGCTTCAGAAAAATCGAGCGTGATCTCGCGATCTTCGGCGAGCGCGCGCTCCGCTTCGAGACACACGAGAATGCGCTTGCGGGCTTCCGCGCCCGAAACGATCGGCTCGCCTCGCTCGAATGCGCCCACGACGAGGCGCAGCTCCTCCTCAAGCTCGAAGAGCTCGCCCGACGCGCCGAGCTCGACGATCTCGACCTTGTCGGCGCCCGCCCGCTTCACCTTCAGCTCGAAGGAGGGCGAGCGCGTGCGGTCTTCCGCGCCGGACCACCAGGTGCGGATGGCGCCCTCGGTGCCGACGATCTCCATCACGTGATGATGCTCGAACGCGGCGAGCGTCTGGTTGATCACGGCAAACTGGCCGCCCGGCCAGCGCACGACGGTGGTGAAATTGTCGGCCATCGCGGCGCGGTCGGAGCCGTCGCGCGGGCGCGAATTGCCGTAGGCGACGAGCGAGCTCGGGTCGCCCAGCTCCTCGAAATACCACATGACGGAATCGAAGAAGTGGACCGGCTCCTCCAGGATCCACGAGCCGACGCGGTTGCGGTCGTAGCGCCAGCCGCTCGATCCCGGCCGGTAGGGGAAGCGCGACAGGCTCACCATGGCGTAGAGCGGCGCGCCGATGGCGCCTTCGTCGATCAGCGTCTTGATGCGGCCCCACTGCGTGGAGAGCCGGAACTCGTGCCCGATCGTCAGCACCTTGCCGGAGGCCTTGGCGGCTTCGTTCAGGCGGTCGCAGGCGTCGACGGAGAGCGCCATCGGCTTTTCGAGGAGCACGTGCTTGCCGGCCTTCAGCGCGGCGACGCCGATCTCCTCATGCAGATGGTTGGGGACGACGATGTCGACCGCCTCGATCGTCGCGTCGCTCAGGAGGGCGTCGATGCCGCGATGGACCGGGATGTCGGGGAAGCGCTCGGCGGCTGCGGCTGCGGTTGCTTCGGTGTGGCATGCGATGGCCGCCAGCTCGGCGCCGGGCGCTTTGACGATCGCCTCGGCGTGGTGCTTGCCCCACAGCCCGTAACCGATAAGCCCCATCCTCAGCAAATGACCCTCCCGACTGCGTCTTCTTGTAACCGATTACCAAAGATTAGACCCGGCGACGGGCTGTGTGTCAATCGTGCTTCGAGAGGAGTCCATCCGTGTGGATCGCGGATTCTGCGCGCTATGATGGAGCCGGACCCGTCGATCCTCTCAGGATGAGCTTCACCTCCACCTCCACCGCGTGGGGGACGCTCTTGCCGCCCAGAGCGTCGATCAGATAGTCGGCGGCCAGGTGGCCGATCTCCTTTGCCGGCAAGGCGAGCGTCGTCAGTCCCGGCGGGATCTGCGCGGCCCAGTCGAGGTCGTCGAATCCGGCAACCGAAAGGTCGCGCGGCACCGAAAGCCCCATCGCCTGAGCCTCGATCAAGGCGCCGCCGGCAAGCACGTCGTTGCCGCAGATCACCGCCGTCACGGCCGGCTCGCTTGCCAGCAGCGCGCGCAGCCCGAGCCGCCCCTCGACCACGCGATAGGGTCGCTCCACAACGCGGCTGTCGGGGAAGGGGAGACCGCGCGCGGTCACGCGCGTCTCGCACGCCGGCGACGCGGGCGGTCGCGCGGTCGTTGCCGCTCGTCGGGCCGGCGACCATGCCGATCTCGCGGTGCCCGAGATCCATCAAATGCTCAGCTAATCTGCGGGCTGCGGCGCGGTTGTCGAAGCCGATCGTGGGGTGCGGGGCGCCCGGATCGTAGACGCCGGTATTGACCAGCGCGATGCCGCGCTGGTCGAGCAGCTTGTAGAGCGCCGGGTCGTGCAGGGCGCCCTCCAGCATCAGCCCGTCAATGCCGGCCTCGACCAGATTTCGGCACTGCTGCAGCTCGATGTCGAGATCGTATTCCGAAAGCGCGAGGATCAGATTGTAGCCACGCTCCCGGCAGCGCTTCTGCAGCGACGTGATCTTGCCGGCGCGCGTCGCGTTGTCGACGGTCGGGATGATGGCGCCGATCGCATGCGAGCGCCGCATGGAGAGCGCGCGCGCGGCGCCGTCCCGGATATAGCCAAGCTCCCGCACCGCGCTGTCGACCCGGTTGCGCATGTCCAGGCTGACGCGCGAGGGCTCGCTCAGCGCGCGCGAGACGGTCGCGATCGAGACGCCCGCGAGCTTCGCGACGTCGCGCATCTTGATGTGGCGGGCTTCGCCGCCGTCGTCCTCGGCGCTTCGAGGAAGGCTGGAGATGTCGCTGGTCATCGAGGCTCGACTGAGAACAATCCAGGTGCTAGCTTGTAATCGGTTTCACGGATATGTAGCACGAAAATGTGCCATCTGGGAAACAGTGCCGAGGCAGCGCGGGAGGGGTTCTTGGCCGAGGTCAGTCTGCGTCACGTTGGGAAGCGCTTTGGCGATGTCCAGGTGGTTCACGGCGTCGACCTCGACATCGCGGATAATGAGTTTCTGGTCCTGGTGGGGCCGTCGGGCTGCGGCAAGAGCACGCTCCTGCGCATGGTTGCCGGGCTCGAGGACGTGACCTCCGGCGAGATCGCCATCGGCGGGCAGGTCGTCAACGAGCTGGCGCCGAAAAACCGCGACATCGCCATGGTTTTCCAGGACTACGCCCTCTATCCCCACCTCAACGTCTACCGCAACATGTCCTTCGGGCTGGAGATGCGGAAGCTGCCGAAGGCGGAAATCCGCCGGCGCGTGGAGCATGCCGCCAGCATCCTCGATCTCTCCAGCCTGTTGGAGCGGCGGCCCGGGCAGCTGTCCGGCGGCCAGCGCCAGCGCGTCGCCATGGGCCGCGCCATCGTCCGCGACCCAAAAGTCTTCCTGTTCGACGAGCCGCTGTCGAACCTCGACGCCAAGCTTCGAGCCGACATGCGCATCGAGATCAAGAAGCTGCACCAGGAGGTGCGCACCACGGTGATCTACGTCACCCACGACCAGGTGGAGGCCATGACGCTCGCCGATAGGATCGTGGTGATGCGCGCCGGCCACGTGGAACAGATCGGCGCCCCCGACGATGTCTATAACCATCCCGCCAACCTCTTCGTGGCGGGCTTCATCGGGGCGCCGCGCATGAACCACATCCCCGCGCGCCTTGCGGTGGGCGGCGAGCGTGCCGTCGAGATCGATGGCGGCCCGCGGCTGAAGCTGCCCGCCTCCGTGGCCGCGCCGTCGGACGGGCGGCGTCTCGTGCTCGGCCTTCGCCCGGAAGCTTTTGCGCCGGCCGGCAATGGCCGTTCCGCCGACCTGGAGGCCGCGATCCGCTTCGTGGAGCCGCTGGGCTCCGACACGCTGGTGTTCTTCGATCTGGGCGGCGCGGAGGTCATCGCCCGCCTGCCGCCGGCGGCCGGACTTCAGGAAGGGCGCACCATCCCCCTCGCCATCGACCCCGACCGCATGCATCTCTTCGACGCCGAGACGGAGCAGCGGATCGATGCCGGCGCTTGAGATGGCCGCCTCCGCCGTGCCGGACGCCTCGGCCAATCCCCTGGCGGTCGCCCCGCAGGACCTCGGCCGCGGCTCGCCCATCGGCTTCCGCGTCGTGCCTGACGACTACGCGTCTCACCGCCTGCTTCGCCCGAATGCTGATGGACGAATACACGGCAGCCAAGCAGGCGGGTCGCGCCAAGGTGGTGTTCATCCTGCCCGTTGGGCCGGTCGGCCAGTTCGAGCTGTGGGCCGATCACTGCAACGCCACGGGCACCAGCCTCGCCGACGCGGTCCTCATCAACATGGACGAATACCTGACCGGCGAACACGGCAGCTTCATCCCGAAGTCGGACCCGCTGAGCTTCCGCGCCCATATGGATCGCGCCTTCTATGGCCGGCTCGACCCGCGCTCTGGCGCCGCCGGAAAGCGCCCGCGTCTTCCCCGACCCGCGGCGGCCGGACGCGATCGGCGCGCTGATCGACCGGCTTGGCGGCGTCGACGTCTGCTTCGGTGGAGTCGGCATCACCGGGCATCTCGCCTTCAACGATCCGCCCGAGCCGGGCGAGGGAATCGACGCGGAGACGTTCGCCGCGCTTCCCACGCGCGTCGTGCGGCTTTCGCGCGAGACGCGCCTGATCAATTCGGTCACCGCCGCCAGGGGCAATATCGACCGCATCCCGGCGTTCGCCGTGACGGTCGGGATGCAGGAGATTCTCGCGAGCCGCAAAGTGCGCATCTTCATGAATCGCCTGTGGCAGTGCGCCATCGTGCGCAAGCTCATGCACGGTCCCGTCACGGCCGCCGTGCCAGCCTCGCTGCTTCAGCGTCATCCGGACGCACACGTGACGGCAACCGAAGCCGTCACGATGCTGCCGGAGCCGGGGCTGCGATAGGAGGCAGGTGGTGACGATCGGTGAGGCTTTTGGCGAGACAGCGGACGGCGTCGTCCGGCGCGTGACGATCGCGGGCGGGGGGCTGACCGCCCATGTCCTGAGCTGGGGCGGCGTGGTGCAGGACCTGCGCCTCGAGGGACATGCGCCCCCGCTGGTGCTCGGGCTTCGAGAAGGTTCGAGGATTATCCGCGCTCACTCGCCCTATTTCGGCGCGATCCCCGGACGCTGCGCCAATCGCATCGCCAATGCCAGCTTCGAGCTCGACGGGCACGAATACCGGCTCGATCCGAATTTCCTCGGCAAGCATCAGCTGCACGGCGGCTCGAAGGGCTTCGGCAAGCGGCTTTGGACATTCGTCGATCACGGCCCCGATATTCGCGACGCTGGAGCTCGTCTCCGACGACGGCGACATGGGCTATCCGGGCCGGCTCACGGCGCGCTGCACCTATCGCCTGACCGGCGAGGGCGGCGCTCTCGATCGAGTTCACCGCGGAGACCGACGCGCCGACGCTCTGCAATCTCGCCCATCACGGCTACTTCAATCTCGACGATGGCGGCGCGTCGCCGATCCTCGACCATCAGGTGGAGATTGCTGCCGACAGCTATCTCCCGGTCGACGACGAGCTGATCCCAACCGGTGAGGTGCGACCGGTCGAGGGGACGGACTTCGACTTCCGCACCGCGCGCCCCGTCCGCCGCGAGCACAACGGAGAGCAGGTCATCTATGACCACAATTTCTGCGTCTCCAAAGAGCGCACGGCGCTCCGCCCCGTCGTTCGCGCAACGGGGGCGACGTCAGGAGTGCGCCTTGAGGTGCTTACCACGGAGCCTGGCATGCAGTTCTACGCCGGGCACAAGATCGCCGTGCCGGTCCCCGGCCTAGACGGCATCACGTATGGAGCAAGGTCCGGCTTCTGCTTTGAGGCACAGGTCTGGCCGGACGCTCCGCATCACGCCGACTTTCCCTCCGCCGTGCTGCGTCCCGGGGAGCGCTATCGGCAGGTGACGGAGTATCGCTTTGCGCGAGGCTGAGGTGCGTTTGTCGGCGAGCAGAAATGGCCTTGGCGCGGGGGCGCTTAGATGAGCGCGCATGTGCTCTGTCTTGGCGTCGCCGTGCAGGACTACGTCTTTTCTCTTCCGGAGATGCCGCATGCAGCGGAGAAATATCGCGCCAGGGATTTCACCATCGTAGGCGGCGGCTGCGCCGCAAACGCTGCCGTGGCGGTGGTACGCCTGGGCGGACGCGCTTCGCTCGTCACGCGCCTTGGCGCCGACAAGCTCGGTGACGCCATCGTGGCGGAGCTCGAAGCCGAGGGCGTCGACTGCACCTACGCCGCCCGTTTCGATGGCTGCCGGTCCTCGCTCTCCGCCGTCATGGTGGATGCCGCGGGCGAGCGGATGATCGTGAACTACCGCGACCCCAAGCTTCCGGAAGACACCGACTGGCTGCCCGACCCGAAAGCGCTCGGGATCGATGTCGCCCTTGCCGATACGCGCTGGCCGGCTGGCGGGGCCGCGATGATCGGACGCGCACGCGCGCTGCGGGCTTGCGACGGTTGTCGACGCCGAGCCCCCGGTCAAGCTCGCAGAGAAAACTCTGCGTCTGGCCTCGCATATCGCGTTCTCCCGTGACGGGCTCGCTGAGTGGACAGGAACCGATGACGTGGAAAAAGGCCTCGCGGCAGCGGCAGCAAATGGCGCTTTCGTCTGCGTAACCGACGGCGCCAACGACACGCGCTTCCAGCGTGGGGAGGAGACCGGCCGCGTGCCGACATTCGTCGTCGATGCCGTCGATACGCTCGGCGCCGGCGATATCTGGCACGGCGCCTTCGCCCTCGCCCTCGCCGAGGGGCGTGGGGAGAGGGAGGCAATCCGCTTCGCCGCGGCGGCGGCGGCGCTCAAATGCACCGCGTTCGGTGGCCGCTCGGCCATCCCCACGCGCGATCAGGTGGAGCACTTCTTGATGGATCATGCAGCATGATGTTGTCGCCGGGAAAATATCGGGGGCTCTCGCGCCTTGCCGACGGTCACGGCCGTTTCAAGATGCTGGCGGTAGACCAGCGGCCGCCGATCGAAGGCCCGATCCGGGCGGTCCGCGCCTGCGACGTGGCGCCCTGGGAGGACGTCGCGGCGTTCAAGCGCATGCTGGTGGAGGAGCTGCAGGGGGAGGCGTCCGCCGTGCTCCTCGATCCGCACTACGCCTATCCCGCCAGCATCCGGATGCTCGATCCGAAGAGGGGGCTCATCTTGACCTTGGAGGACTCGATCTTCGAGGAGACGCCCGGCGGACGCCTCTCGCAAGACATCACCAACTGGTCGGTGGAGAAGATCAAGCGCGCGGGCGGCGACGCCGTGAAGGTGCTTACCTGGTATCGTCCCGACGCCGAAGCATCCGTCGTCCGGCATCAGCAGGACTACGTGAAGCGCATCGGAGAGGCCTGCGCCCGGTTCGACATTCCTTTTGTGCTGGAGCTTCTGGTCTATCCGCTGGCCGGCGATGCCGAGCAGACGAAGGAATATGTCGAGATGCGCGCCAAGCGCGCCGACCATGTCCTGAAATCCGTGGAGACCTATGCCTCGCCGGATTACGGCGTCGATCTCTTCAAGCTGGAAAGCCCCATTGCGGCGCCCGAGGTGCCGGGCGTGGGCAATCCCGGCTGGGAGGACACGCAGGCACTCTTCGACGAGATGGGCCGGTTGGCCGGCATGCCCTGGGTCATGCTGTCGGCCGGCGCCAGCATGGCGGACTTCCGCAAGGTCCTGACCCACGCCTACAAGGCCGGTGCCTCGGGCTATCTGGCCGGGCGCGCCATCTGGCTGGAGGCGTTCAAGGCCTTTCCGGACTGGGAAGAGATCAGGCGCCGGCTGCGGAAGGATGCGCTGCCTTATATGCGCGAGCTCAACACGCTGACCGATGAGCAGGCGACGCCCTGGGGACGGCCATTCGGCGTACGGCGCCTCCGGTGCCGGTATTGCCCATCCGGACGCGTCCTTCCGCGTCCACTACGCGGGCTTCGGAGCCTGACCATGGCGCGGCTCGGCATCCTTCCGCTGGCGCGTCCGACCTTCGATGTCCCCTTTGCGGAGGCGACCGCGGCAAAGGCGCTTGCGGCCCTCGGTGCAAGCGGACACGAGATCGTCGGCTCGCGAGAGCTTCTGTTTGATGCGGACGCAACAGAGAAGGCGCTTCGGCAACTGAAGGCCGAGGCACTCGATCTTCTGCTCCTGCTCCAGGTGACCTTCACGGACGCTTCGATGACGGCGAAGATTGCCGCCACGTTGGACGCGCCGCTGGCGATCTGGGCCTTCCCCGAGCCGAGGACGGGCGGGCGGCTCAGGCTCAATTCGTTCTGCGGCCTCAATCTCGCCGGCCATGCGCTCGGCCTTGCGGGCCGCGATTTCGGCTATCTCTATGCGGTGCCCGACGCCCCGGGCATCGGCGCTGCCTTGACCGAGATACTCGCCGGCGGCCGCCGCGGCACCGACGCGCGGCCGGCTCGCTCGACCGCGCCGGCGGGGGAGGGAGCGGCGATCGTCGACAAGATCCGCGGCGCCCGCATCGGGCGGCTCGGCGAGCATCCCGCCGGTTTCGACACGTGCGACTACAGCGACGAGCGGCTGCAGGCGCTTGCCGGCATCTCAGTCGAGCCGATCGAGCTGAAGCACCTCTTCGATCTTGCCCGCGCAGCTCCGCAAGATGCGGTCGATGCTGCCCGGGCCATTGCCCAGTCGGACGTAGCCGGCCTTTCCGAGGTGAACGCGGAGGAGCTCGATCGCTCCTTGCGGCTGAAGAGCGCGCTCGATCAGCTTCGCGAAGCGGGCCGCTATTCGGCCTTCGCCGTGCGCTGCTGGCCGGAGACCTTCACCGAATATGGCGGCGCGGTCTGCGGACCCGTGGCGATGATGGGCGAACGGCGCGTTCCCTGCGCCTGCGAGGCGGATGTCTACGGCGCGCTGACGTCGCTGATCCTCCAGGAAGCGGCCGGCGCGCCCGCCTTCCTGGTCGACGTCGTCGATATCGACGCGCAGGCCGGCACGTCTGTGGTTTGGCATTGCGGCCAGGCGCCGATTTCCATGCACGACCCGGATGTCCAGCCGCATGCGGCGATCCATTCCAACCGTCGCATGCCGCTCCTCTATGAGTTTCCGCTGAAACCGGGCCGCATCACGCTGGCGCGGGTCAGCCAGGCGCGCGGTGAGCAGAAGCTCGTCATCGCAGGCGGCGAGATGGTGCGTGCGCCGCTGCCCTTCTCCGGTACGGCCGGCACCATGCGAACCGATGCGCCAGCGCGCACGCTGCTCGACACGATCGTTGGCTCGGCGCTGGAGCACCACGTGGCGCTGGTCTACGGCGATGTCCGCGACAAGCTGCGGGCGGTGGCCTCCGCCCTCGACCTGCCGGTCCTCGAGATCGGCTGACCGGGGTCGCGGCTCGACCTTGAGCATGTCCAGTCGGCGGGGGTCATGCGCGGCCTCCTGTGATACGGCGGGCGAGCCGCGGCCCGATTTCGCTCAGCGGAAGGACCTCCGAGCAGGCGCCCGCTTCGTAGGCGGCGCCCGGCATGCCCCAGACCAAGCTTGACGCTTCATCCTGAGCGATCACGCTGCCGCCGGCATCGGCGATCAGCGTCGCGCCCTTGGCGCCGTCGCTTCCCATGCCGGTCAGCACGACCCCGAGGACCGTGCTGCCGTAGACGCTGGCGACCGACTGAAAGAGCGGATCGACGGCAGGCTTGCAGAAATTGACCGGCGGTCCATCGGTGAGGCGAATGACCGTGGCGTTGGCGGACTTCGACACGGTCATGTGCTTGCCACCTGGTGCCATGTAGATGTGCCCTGGGCGAACGGTTTCCCCATCGATACCCTCGGAAGCCGGACGCCCCGCAGCCTTGGCGATGTGCTCGGCGAGGATCGTGGTGAAGATCGGCGGCATGTGCTGCGTAACCAGCACCGCCACGGATCCGAGCGACGGCCCGATCTCGGTGAAGAGCTGGGTCAGCGCATGCGGCCCGCCGGTCGAGCTGCCGATGGCTAGGACGCGCACCGCGCTCATCGAAGGCGGCCGCAACTTGACCGAGGTGCGGGGCACTGGGGAGGGCGTGGCCGCGTCCGTGGCGCGCGCGGGAGTTGTCGCAGGCCGGGTCGCGGTCGGCGTCCGATCTTTTCGGTGGGCACCCGGGGCGAGGCAGCGGATCTTTGTGATGAGCTCGTGGCGAAAATCGGTGGCGGCAGCCAGCCCGTTGTTGGTGTCGGGCTTGGGGACATAGTCGGCTGCGCCGAGCGTCAGGGCACGGATGCTGATCTCGGCGTCCCGCCGTGTCAGCGTCGAAACCATGATGACGGCGGTTCCCGGCTTGCGCGCCAAGATGAGCGGCAGAGCCGTCAAGCCGTCCATCTCCGGCATTTCGATATCGAGGACGACGATGTCGGGCCGCGAGCGGGCAACATCGTCGGCGGCGCGGCGGCCGTTCGGGTGCGATGCAACCACGGTGATGCCGGGCTCCTCGGACATCCAGCGGGCGATGATCCCGCGGATGAACGACGAATTGTCGACGATCATCACGCGGATCGGATCCTCGCGGCTCGCCGGCGCGGCTGCCGCGGCGCGGATCGGCGGTGAGCTGCGCAGGGGGGTGACGGGATTCACGAGAGCCTCGCGAGCACGCCGACGGCTACCAGCTTTTCGCACAGGATTTCGGCATCGAACGGTTTCATGATGTACTCTTCGGCGCCTTGCTGGATCGCCTTGCTGGATCGCCTGTCGAGGTCGCTCTCCGTGGAGCAGAATGAAGCCGCTGGTTGGCAGCGCGGTATTCGCTCAAGCCGGACGCGAGCGTTTCCGCAGTGGCGGAGGATTTCAGGCGGGGTGATGCTCTTCAGGTACTCGAAAGTGGCATCCATCTCATCGAGGCCTTTGCGAACGCGTCGGCGGCCTCCTGGGCCTCTGCCGCGTTGGTCGCAAGGTATCGATATGCTTCACGAAGCTTTTGTCAGCCTTGCACCCGGTCTCGTGGAACGTAGTTTATTTCCTCTACTAGAATGTCTTGAATGAAATCGGGCCCAAGCCTTGCGTTGGTCTTTTCCTTGATATTTTTGATCAATTGATCGAGGTTATACTTGGCAAGCTTGCCGAACTCCACGTGCCCGTTGACGTAGATCTCGCGGAAAGCCTCGTCGGCGACGAACGGATCGGGCTCCACCGAAAGCTTGCGAAGCGCGCCGGCATCGGCGGTGAAGACGAGCCGGGCGAGCACGTAGCCCTGAACCTCACCTGCGACGATCATCGGCACGGTGATCGGCTCGAGCTTGCGATATTCGATGCCTTCCAAGTAGGGCTCTTCTGCGCTCGGTTTGACGTCGGCTTTCCACTGCGCGGCGAAGTAGCTGGCCAGGACGGTGACGATGCAGGCCCATAGGCCGATGGCGATGGTCTTCAGCATGAATAGCGCCCGGCGAGGCCCGCGGAGTAGGTCCCATCGGACTCCATCTCGGTGGTCACCTGGGCCAGGAGGTCGGCCACCTCGCGCACGGCGGTGATGTGGATCTGCAGGAGGTCGCGGTTGCGCTGAAGCTTCTCCCGCAGGCGGGCGATACCCTTGCGCACGCCTGCCTCGATGGCGGAGGGGGGCAAGGCGCGGGCGATCCGGGTGATTTCCAGGAGGGCACGGCTCTTGCGCCGGTTGCATTCATCCAGGTCGATCTCGCGGTGCTCGGCAAGGGCGGAGGTTTCGCTGTCGATCAGCTCCTCGAGGCGCTGGATGCAGGTGGCCAGAGCCTGGGCGGTGCCGAGATCGGGGGAGGCGAGGGGGGAGGCGGGCGTCATGGGGAATGTCCTTTAGGCGGGGCTTTTGGTGCCGGCCGAGGGGGCGGCGGCCTTTGTCTCGGCAGACGCCAGCTGGTCGGCGATGCCGATGCCGCCGGCCTTTGCCATTTGGCCGGCAATCTTCTCGGCGAGCATGGAGCGCCAGATCTGGCCGGCCGAGCCCGTGCCGAAAAGGCCGGCGGAATCCTTGGGCAGGATCGATTCGACGAAGTTCGACAGGAACATCGCTTCAAAGCCCTGATAGGAGTCCTTGGCACTGCCGGCCGTCGCGGTCGAGACGCTCATGCCCGATGACAAGGCGGTATCGGACTTGAGGCGCATCATCGCCGTGTCGGCGTCGAACGGCATCTGGATGATCGGCCTTGGCGTGAGCTTTGCCTTTTTGACGGGATCGTTGCCGGCGTCGGCCAGGGCGCTGTCGAAGGCGCTTGCCGCGTCGGGCGACTGAGCCCCCTGGGTGCGGGCGAAGGCGAGTTCTGAGAGCTTCTGCGCCGCTTGCTTGTAGCGTGTGGGGTCGGCCGCGCGGGCAACGTCGAGCACTATGTCCGAGGGCGGACTGATCGACATGGATTTACCTGCAGTTTAGCGATTGGATCGCCTGCAGTCTGACCCCGTCAGCTTACCTGGAGCTTGCGCCGTAGCGGCTGATGAACGCCTCCAGGATGCTGCGGAAACGCAGCTTTTCCGCCGCCTGCCTGTGCTCGCGATCGACCTTGCGGGAGAGCCGTTCCGTGGTGTTGACGCGCCGCGCCTCTTCCAGGACGCGCTCCGCCTGCTCGGCCTGTTCGCGGCTGACTTCCTCGGCCTCCCCGGAGAGCCGGTTCAGCTTGCGCGCCATGGAGTCGACGAACATGCCATGGAAGCTGCTTTCGTCGTTCAGCGAGCGGATGAGCTCGACCTGCGCTTCGTCGAGCTCGAGCCCACGCTGCTGGAGCTTGGCGAGCTTCCACTCCGCGATCTGGTGCATCTGCCGCTGGACCTGCAGGATGCGCTTGATCTTCTTGTGACGGTCCTGCATCGCGCTAGCCCTGCGTCAGCCAGACGCCGAAGGCGGCCACGAAATTCGCCACGAACTCGTGCACCGTGAACGCCAGGAGCAGCATCCCGCCCGCCGTGACGAACGGCATGGCGATGAAATAGACCGGGATCTGCGGGCTGAGCTTGTTGGTGATGCCGACGGCGAAATTGACGATGATCGAGTAGATGAGGAAGGGGCTTCCGATCCTCAGCGCGAGCAGGAAGACCGAGGTCAGCTGATCGGTGACGTCGCCCAGGCTGGCACGAAAATCGAAGCCGTGCTGCGGCGTGATGTGGTCGTAGGAATCGACGAGCCCGCTGAGCACCAGCCAGTGCTGGTCGGTGATGAACATCGCGGTGACGGCGGTCAGCGTGAAGAGCGAAGCGATCGGGGGGAGCTGCTCGTCCTCCTCGACGGTGAGACCGGGCATGGCGGAAAGCCCGAGCGCATGGCTGACGCTGACGGCGATGGTCTGCAGCGCGGAAAAGAACAGGCGGCCGAGCAGGCCGATCAGGATTCCCACCATCAGCTCCGAGCCGATGGCACTGAGAAGATCGGCGGGATCGCCCGAGTCGGCGATCGGCGCCACTTTGTCGATGAGCAGCGGCGACAGCGCCAGCGTGATGGCAAAGGCGAGGAACAGCCGCATCCTGACCGGGACGCGCGTGCTCGAAAAGCCCGGCATCAGCATCAGGCAGCCACCGATTCTGCAGAAGATGAGAAAAACCGCCAGCGCGGTGCTGGAGGCGATTTCGCTCAAGAGATCGATCCGAGCGACTTAATCTCAACCCCGCGCGCCAGCTCCAGATGCGAAAGCACCGGAAGCGAGGGAAACATCCGCTCGATGATCATGCGGACGTAAAGCCGCGCATCCGGAGCCGTGACGAGCACGAAATCCTCCGCCTCGGCCATGCGCGAGCGGATCGCCTCGGACGCCTCGCCGGCGAATTCCTCCACCGTGCGCGGATCGATATCGAACTCCACCACCTCGCCCTTGGCGTCGCGCTTCAGCGCCTGATGGAAGGCGAGGTCCCAGCGGTTGCCGAGGCGCAGCACGTTGAGAACGTTGCCGTGCGCGAGGTCGCCGCAGATCTGCTGCGCCATCCGCGTGCGCACGTGCTCGGCGATCTGCTCGGAGCGGCGCGCATGCGGGACGATTTCCGCGATCGCCTCCAGGATGAGATGCAGGTTGCGGATGGAGACCCGCTCCGCAAGCAGCAGCTTGAGGACCGATTGCAGGCCGGAATAGGTGATCTGGCTGGGGCAGATGTCGTCGACGAGGCGCTTGTATTCCGGGTCGAGCCGGTCGAGCAGCGAGCGCATGTCCTTGTAGGAGAGGAGCTGCGAGAGGTTGTTGCGGATCACTTCGCTGACATGCGTCAGAACCACGGAGAGGTTGTCGATTGGAGAGAAGCCCTCGCGCTTCACCTCGGTCGCGAAGGCGTCGGAAATCCACATCGCCTTCATGCCGAAGGCCGGCTCGCGCACCTCGTCGCCGGGGACGTCCGGCCTGCGCGAGTCGCCGGTCACGACCAGCAGCTCGCCGATACGCATCTCCTGCGAGGCGACCACCGTGCCGTGGATCTTGATCTGGTAGCTCTTCGAGGGGATCGCGAGGGTCTCGGTCAGCTTGATCTCGGGAACCACGAACCCGTACTGCTGCGCGAACTTGCGGCGCATCCGCGCCACGCGCTGGGCGATCTCGGTTGGGTCGCGCAGGATGTGCGAGGCGAGCTGCTTGCCGATGCAGAGCTCGATCTCGCTGGTCTTCAGCAACTCCTTCACCGAGTTGCGGCTTTCGTAGTCCGCCTGCTGCTTCTCCTCCAGCGACTTCCGCTCCTCCGCCTGGCGCTTCGCCTCGATCTGCCTGGGGATCGAGTATCCGACGAAGGCAAGGGCCGCGCCGAGCGCTGCGAAGGGAAGGAACGGCAGGCCGGGCATCAGCGCCAGGACCGCCATCAGGAACGCGGCGACCATCAGGGCGCGCGGATAGGCGCCGAGCTGGCCGAAGACCGCCTGCTCGGCAGAGCCGCGCGTGCCGCCCTTGGCGACGAGCAGGCCGGCCGCCAGCGAAACGATGAGAGCCGGGATCTGCGCCACCAGCCCGTCGCCGACCGACAGGCGGGTGAAGATGTCGGCGGCCTGGTTGAGCGGCATGCCGTGACGGGTCGTGCCGATGATGATGCCGCCGAAAATGTTGACGCCGATGACGATCAGGCTGGCCACGGCCTCGCCGCGGACGAACTTCGAGGCGCCGTCCATGGAGCCGAAGAAGGCGCTTTCCTCTTCCAGCTCACGCCGCCGGTGCTGTGCCTCCTTGTCGTCGATGAGGCCGGCGGAGAGGTCCGCGTCGATCGCCATCTGCTTGCCGGGAATGGCGTCGAGGGTGAAGCGGGCACCCACCTCGGCGATACGGGTGGCGCCCTTGGTGATCACCAGGAAGTTCACCGTGATCAGGATGAGGAAGACGACGATTCCGATGACGAAATCGCCGCTCATCACGAACTTGGAGAAGCCGTTGATGATATGGCCGGCCGCCGTCACGCCCTCGTCGCCGTGCGCCAGGATGAGACGCGTCGTGGCGATGCCGAGCGCCAGGCGCATCACCGTCGCGATCAGCAGGACCGTGGGAAAGGCGGAGAACTCGAGCGGCTTCTGAATCCACAGGGCCACCATCAGGATGAGGATGGAGAAGGAGATCGAGATCGCCAGCCCGAAATCGATGAGGAAGGTCGGGATCGGCAGGAAGAGGACGAGCAGGATGCCGATGATCAGCCCGGCGAACCCGACGTCGCGGGAGGATTTGGCGCTCCCGGCGGTGTTGCTGCTGCTGCTGGTGATTGCGAGGGTCTCGGCCATGCCTCACCTGTCCTCGTGCTTGCGGTGCGCCGTCGTCAGAATCCGCTGCCGATCCGCCCGTACACTTCGCTCGTGAAGGCAAAGATCTGCGCGCCGATGAACGAGGCGCTGAGCGCGGTCATGAGCAGGATTGCGATGATCTTCGGGATGAAGGTGAGGGTGACTTCCTGGATTTGCGTCAGCGCCTGGAAAAGTGCGATGACGAGCCCCACCAGCATCGCGGCAATGACCGCCGGCGCCGAGGCGACGATGATTGTCCAGATCGCCGACTGAACAATCTCAAAGGCGTCTGCTTCGTTCATCTCAGCTGATCGTCACGCCGGCGCCGACCGAGGCCTCCGTGCCGTCATCGAGCATGGCGACGAGGCCGTCGCTGGTGATGCGGACCGACGCGACTTTTCCGGACGCCTCGCCGTCGGACGAGGTGAGCGTGTGACCGATCAGCTGGTTCGCCTGCTCGATGGCCGAGGAGGTCAGCAATGCGTCGAGCTTGGAGTTCGTCTGGATGCTCTGCTCGACCTGCGAGAAGGTGGCGAGCTGCGCCATGTATTCGGTGGAATCCATCGGCTTGGTGGGGTCCTGGTTCTTCAGTTGCGTCACCAGGAGCTGAAGAAAGGCGTCGTAGTCGGTCGAGGCGCCCGATCCGCTGGAAGATGACGTTGCCGTGGTTCCCGCGGTGGAGCCTACGCCTGACGTTGTGGTCATGATGTCCGTCCAGATCGTGTCACGTGGCGCGAGGAGCCTCGCGCCGATCGGAGAGGATCCGCCGGCGCCGACAGGCAGCGTCGACGGTGATCGTCAGGCCGCGCGAGCGATTTCGCTGCGGATGAGAATGGCGTCTTCGTGTGGAAACAGGCCGCGGATGGTACGCAGCGCCTCGAAGTTGCGTCCCTTCTCGACCAGTCCCGCCACGTCCTTCAGTCCGGAAAGCACCGCCTCGCTCTGGAAGGTGACGCCGACGCCGTCCACCATCTCGGCGAACAGCTGCCGCGCGTTCTCAGTGGCGCTCGGATCGATGAGCATCATCTGCACCACGTAATAGAGCTGGCGCAGCGGGGTCGTCGTCTCCTCCGGCTGCATGACGTGGCTTTCCAGCAGGAACGTCGCGTCATTGAGGAGCTCCAGCGTGACCTTGCGATCGACGCGGATGACCGCTCCGTTCAGGTAGATGCGTTGTCCCGGGCGAAGGGAGATAAGCATGCTTTTCATTTGAGTCCGTCCCGTATCGTCTTGTTGACCTCGATCAGCGCCGCGAAGGTCTTCGACGGATCGACGAGGATCCGGTCGGCCTCACGGATGACCCAGATTCCGATGGAGATGAGATCGGCGCGAAGCTGCTCGGCCAGGACGTTGCCCGGATTTGCGAGGTCTTCGATAAGGAAGTTCCAGACTTTCTGGATGTAGTGGAGGGCCGACACGGCCTCTGGCGAGTCCGGTCCGCGGGCCTCTGCGACGCTGAGGAACTCGATGGCGCGGTCCAACGCGAGCTCTTCGCGCTCACGGCTGGCGTGCCCCCCTTCGTCAAGGATTTCCGCGTAGGAAAACTTATACATCTTCGCCGCTCCTCCGGTCAGGCGTAGTTCAGAATGCTCAGGCTCAGAATCTTGTTGGTCAGCGCGTAGGACATCTCGACCTGGGTCGAGATCGTATCGAACCGCACCTTCGCCTCGACCGGGTCCACGCCCTCCAGCGACGTGATGCCCTGCGATACGATGTCCTTCTCCTTGGTCATCCTCTCCGTGGCCGTCGCGACCCGCTGTTCGGCAAAGCCCATCCGGCTTTGCATGCTGCTCAGGTCGGCGATGGCGCTTCCCACCAGGTCTCGGGCCTTTGCGGCAACGACGTCGAGCGTCTTGGTGTCGAGCTGCTCGGTGCCGAGATCAGCCACCATCGCGTATGCCATTGCGAGCTTGCGCAGGGCTGGCTCGTTGGCGTTCACCGACGTCTCGATCTTCTCCGTCGGAGAGATCTGGCTGGTCCGATTCGTGTTGGAGGCCGAAGACCAATCGGTGGTCCAGGCGGGATCGGCGAAGAGATCGGCGAGCTCGTTGTCGAGGAAGTCCTGCATGTCGGCGGGACTGATGGAGGCGACGGCCGGATCGTCCTGCGGATCGGGCATCGCGAGGCCGAACTTCGTGGCGAACGCCGTATCGAGCGCGAGCTTGGGCGCGCCGGAATAGTCGGCGATCGGCGGCACGCCGTTGTTGATCCCGCCGAAGACGTACTCCCCGCCGGCGAAGGTGTTGGCGAAGCCGATGAAGGCGGATAGCCCCGCCTGGGCGCTCTGGAGGAGCTGCGGGCTCGTTGCGGAAAGGTTGGAGTAGGAGACGAGATCGTTGAGGAACGACGAGGCGCCGTCTGTCATGGCCGAGAGCGTCGACTGCGTCATCTGCAGATCGCCTTTGACCATGGAATTGGAGTCGATCAGGCTATCGCGGACGGCGAAATCGGTTCGCAGCGACAGCGTGCGCTCCGTGCGGTTGCCGAGCGCCAGCCCGACATCGGCATGCCGGCTGGTGGCGACCTCCGTGCTCGCCTTGGTCAGCTCCGATTGCAGCCGCGGGATCGATGACCTGAGGTTGTTGGCAAGCGCATAGGTGGAAACGAACGTCGTCTTCATGGCTTCTACCTGAAGCTGGTGAGAAGCGTGTCGAAGAGGTCGTTGATCACGCCGAAGAGCTTGGAGGCCGCCGCGTAGCTCTGCTCCAGCTGGAGCTGCAGCGCGTATTCGTCGTCGAGGTTGACGCCGGTGGCGTTCGAGAGCGCGTCGGAGGCGCGCGAGACCAGCGTCGTCTGGTAGGTGATGTCGCTGGTGACGGATTGGCGCAGGCCCTCCAGCCAGCCGGAGGAGGAGGCGCCGTATCCAAGCACGCTCTGCGTGCCTTCCAGCCCGGTGGCCGTGTCGAAGCTGCGGTTCGCCGTCAGCGCGTCGCCGAGCGCGGCGAGGCGATCGGAGAAGCCTGCGGCGCCCGTGGCGTTGTAGACATAGGCCGCGCCGTTGATGCCGCCGTCGCGCAAGAGGCGGATCTGCCCGCCCTGCTGTGGGTCCACGGCGGGATTGATGCGGATGTCCGCGGCAAGCCCGGCCTGAGCGGTGCCGGTCGCCGGGATCGCCGGTCCGCCGGAATAGGTGAAGAGCCCGGCCGCGTCGGGGTTGCCGCCGGCGGTCTGATCGCTCTCGGCGAAAGCCTCCACGAGGCCGCGCGCCAGCTCGTCGAGCTGGCTCTCGTAGGTCACCGTCACATCGTCGCGAAGCTTGGCGAGCCCCGCCAGCCGGCCCTCGTGGATCGGCATGGTGGCGTTTTCGCCGGTGACCGGAACGCCATCGACGAAGACGGCATTGCCGACGGTGCCTCCGCCGTAGGACGAGGTGGGCTCGAAGGTGACGCTGCGGGCCGTGGTCTCGAACAAGGTCGCCCCACCGTCGGCGTAGATGACCATGTCGTTGTTGGCGCGCGTGACGACCGAGATGCCGATCTGCTCGGAAAGCTGCGAGAGAACGGCGTCGCGCTTGTCGAGGAGGTCCGTGATGTCGGCGCCGGAGAAGGTGCCCTGGACGACCGAGCGATTGAGACCCTCGAACCTGTCGAGGAGATTGTTGATGGTCTGCACCGACGTGGCCATCTCGTCGTCGGCGGTCTGGCGCACGTCGAACACCGTCTGGGCGGCGGTGTTGAGGGTGTCGGCAAGACCGATCGCCTGCGTGAGGACCTGCTGGCCGAGCGCGCTGTCACCCGGCTGGTTCGCAAATTGCTGCAGCGCTGTGGCCAGCGCCGTGAGCTTTGCCGTGGGGGAATTCTCGTCCTCGGGGTCGCCGATCGTGTTGGACAGCTTGTCGATGCCCTCGCCGAGCGCCGTCTGGCCGGAGGCCTTCGATGTGGCGCCGAGCATGGAGAAGTAGAGCGCCTTGTCGGCGGCGCGGCTGACCGTCGCAAGGCGCACCGCGCCGTCGGGCGTGGTGACGCTCGAGGCGATCTTGCGCGAATAAGACGGATCGTTGGCTCCGGAGACGTTCTTTCCGGAGACCGCGATCTGAGCCGCGGTCGTCTGCAACGACGACCGGGCGGTATTGAGCGCGGCAGAAAGGCTCATGGCCTACCTTGCAGGCGATGCTGCGTTTGCGGGGGTTACCGCTTGAGGTTCATCAGGACTTCGAGAAGCTCGGAGCCTGTCTGGAACACCTTCGAGTTCGCAGTGTAGTCGCGCTGCGCCACGATCATCTCGGTCAGTTCCTCGGCCATATCGACGTTCGACTGCTCCAGGGCGCCGGAAACGACGGAGCCGAGGTTCGATTCGGTCGGGAAGCCGAGCTGGATGTCGCCCGAGGTGGGTGTGGTGCGGAAGATATTGCCCGCCAGCGTCTCCATGTTGTCCGGGCTCGGCACGTCGGCGAGCGGAATGCGGAACGTGGGCGTACGGGCGCCGTTGGAATAGTTGGCGTAAACAGTTCCGTCGTCGGAGATGGTGAGGCCAGCGAGCGTGGAAGGCGCATTGCCGTTCACCGCGACGTTCACGGGCGTATAGATGGTGGCAAGCTGGGTCGTGCCCGAGAGGTCCAGCGTGACGTCGGCGCCGTTCGGAACGGTAAAGGTGAGCGACGAGGTGCCGGAGAGCTTGCCGCTGCTATCGAAGTCGATCGTGTCGGAGGTCAATGGCCCGGAGGAATAGGGAAATCCGCCACCCGATGCGGCGTCGGCCTGGTCGTAGACGGAATATTCCCATTGCGCCGGGCTGTCGGACGTCTTGGTCATGTAGACGTCGAGCGTCACCTCGTTGCCGACATTGTCGTAGACGACGATCGAGGATTTCTCGCTGTAGGTGGAGGTCACTAGGTTGTCCGCCGGGGTGTCGCCGGTCACCGCCGCATCGTTGGCGGGCAGGTTGACCATGAAGTCGCCTTCGGTGGTGGCGCTGGCGCGCATGTTCATGTTCTGCAGGTTCACGGGCACCAGATTGGCGAAGCCGTTGATGACGCCGGAGGGGTCGCCGTTGCTGATGTCGTATCCCATCAGGGTGAAGCCGGCGGAATTCACCAGGTTGCCGGTTTCTCCGTCGGCCACGAACGATCCGGCGCGCGTCAGGAAGGGAGAGCCGCTTGCGTTGGCGACGACGAAATAGCCACTGCCTTGGATGGCCAGGTCGGTCGAGGACGTGGTGTAGGCGAGGGGACCCTGCTCACCGGTCGTTTGACGGACATGGGTGACCACCGAACCGGAGGAGTAACTGCCATGGCTGCTCTGCAGCATCAGCGATGAAAACTCGGTCTGCGAGCGTTTGTAACCCGTCGTTCCCGCGTTTGCGATGTTGTCGGCAACGGTGCCGAGCAGGTTCGACTGCGCGTTCATGCCTGAAACGCCGGTACGCAGCATACCATAGAGACTCATCGCGAAGGTCCTCGTGCTTTCCTCAGCGGCATCCTAGAGACGCTGAGCTTGTGTGAAGCTGTCGAGCGGCTGGCTATTGCCGCATGATGACCGCCAGATCGGCAAACGCATCCTTGCTGGGCGGCGTGTCGGGAGATTGCCGCAGCGCGTCGTAGACGCGCGGCACCAATAAGACCGCGCGGTCGAGCTCTACGTCGCTCCCGGGCTGATAGCCGCCCATGAGGCGCAAGTCGCGCGTGTCTTCAAACCGCGAAATCATTGTGCGGAGCTTGCGGACCAGGTCGCGGCGATCGATGCTCCAGCAGAGGTCTGCGAGACGCGAGATGGAGCCGAGCACGTTGATGGCGGGGTAGCGGCCCTGGTCGGCGATGGCGCGGTCGAGCACGATATGGCCGTCGAGCGTGCCGCGGACGGCGTCGGCGACCGGGTCGTTGTGGTCGTCGCCATCGACCAGAACGGAAAAGATGCCGGTGATGGAGCCGGCGCCCTCAGCGCCCGGGCCGGCGCGCTCCAGGAGCTTGGGAAGGTCGCTGAAGACGCTCGGTGCATAGCCGCGCGCCACCGCCGGCTCGCCGGCCGCCAAAGCCACGTCGCGCGCGGCATGCGCATAGCGGGTTACCGAATCGATGATGAGGAGGACCGAATCCCCCAGGTCGCGGAAATATTCCGCAACCGCCATGGCGGAGAGCGGCGCCAGCCGCCGCATCATCGGGCCTTCGTCGCCGGTCGCGACGACCGTGACCGCGCGCTGCCGGTTGGCGGACAGCGCGCCCTCCAGGAACTCGCGTACCTCGCGGCCGCGCTCGCCCACCAGCGCCACGACGATCGTGTCGAACTCGTCGGAATGCGCCAGCATGGACAGCAGCGTCGACTTGCCGACGCCGGAGCCGGCGAAGATGCCGATGCGCTGCCCTTCGCAGATCGGGGTGAAGATGTCGATCGCCTTGACGCCCGTCACCAGGGGTCGATGGATGCGCGAGCGGCGCATGGCGGCGGGCGGCTCGGCGTCGATCCGCACCAGTTTGTCGCCGTGTATGATCGGCCCGAGCCCATCCACGGGCTCGCCCATCGCGTTGATGACGCGGCCCTTCCACTCCGGCAGCGGCGCAAGGCCGATGGCGCCGGTGCGGTAGGCGATCGTGCCGATGCCGAAGGGCATGCGCCCGTCGAACGACTTGATCGTGACGTCCTGGTTGTCGACGCGCACCACCTCGCCAAGCGTGGTGCGGTTGTCCCAGCTGAAGCAGACACGCTCGCCGAG
This sequence comes from uncultured Alphaproteobacteria bacterium, assembly GCA_963801225.1. Lineage (GTDB taxonomy): Bacteria > Pseudomonadota > Alphaproteobacteria > Rhizobiales > Afifellaceae > DASWJZ01. Next base: position 316,334 of record CAWDED010000006.1, on the reverse strand, counting down.
CCGCACGAAGGGCGACAGACCGGACACACGGCAATGCGTGGGGGCGACCTCGCAAACGACGCCGCCGATGCGCACCAGCGGCGTCTCCACCGAGGCGCTGTCGATCGCGGATTTGAGGCGCGCGAGCGCGTGCATTGCTTCTCCTGTCGCCTGGGAGCCCGGCTTTCTGCCGCTCTCAGGCCGGGCCTAGCTCCCGGATCGCCTGCTGCTGAGTCGATTCGCCTTCCTTCACGGCCGATGCCGCGCTTTCGAAGGTGCGCGAGAGCATCACGAGCTTGCTGATCTCCATCACCGGGTTGACGTTGGCGCCCTCGATGTAGCCCTGGCGCACGCCGTTCGTGGTCAGGTCCTCCGCCGGCTCGCCCGGCATGTCCGAAACGACGCCGGAATTCTCGAAGCGCGACAGGTTGGCTTCCTTGGGCAGCAGATAGATGCCGATGGCGCTCACCTGGCGGCCGCCCTGCGAGATCGTGCCGTCGGCGGCGATGGTGACCTCGCCACCGTTCGGCGAGAGGATGATGGAAGACCCGCCCGGATCGAGGACCGGATATCCGGCCGAGCTCAGCAACTCGCCCGATTCCGTGATGTGCATTCGACCGTCGCGCGTATAGACGGTGCCCGCCGGCGTCGACAGCCCGAGCCAGCCGTCGCCGTCGACGGCAACGTCGAGCGGGTTGCCCGTGTGGTTTATCGATCCGTGGTTGCGGGTGATGTAGGACTCTCCTGCGGAGGAGAAGGCGACGTTCTCACCGCCGGTGCGCGACATCATCGCCTCGAACCTGATCTCCTCGGCGCGGAAGCCGGGCGTATTCATGTTCGCGACGTTGTTGGCGATGGTGGTGAGGCGGCGGTCCAGCGCGACCTGCGCGGAAAGCGCCACATAGACGCTCGAGGGCATGCTTCAGCCTCCGCCGTGCTTCAGGTTATTCAGGCTCAGAAGAAGGTCGAGCCCGATCGAGGGGGTGTTCGTGTAGAAAAGATCGAGGATCGGGGACTGCGTGACGTTTTCCGTGGCGTCCCATACCGCCGTGAAGCGCTGGATGAGACGCGCCAGCTTCTCCGGATCCTTCAGGTCCTCGACGTCGATCCGCTTGGAGACGGCGGCCGCCTGCTGTTCGATGTCCGCGTTGGCCATCTCATCGGGGAAGCCGAACACCGTCTGCACGACTTTCCATAGCGCCTCGTCGCCGAGCAGGCCGTAGGCTGACGTGACATTCGGCGCCGCGCGCTGGAAGTACAAGGCAAGGCGCACGCCTTCGTTCTCCTCGCCGGCGTCCACCTCGAGCGACTGGCGGATGTAGTGATCGACGACGCCCTGCTGCGCGGTTTCGAAGGACGTCGTCGCCTCGCCATTGGCGGAAAAGTCGAAGGCTTTGGCGAATTCGACGAAGCGGTCATCGGACAGCCGGTTGGCAAAGCTGGTCGGGTCGGTAACGCCTTCCTCCAGCACCTTGCGCATCATGCCCTTGGCGTGGGCCATGTCCTCCAGGCCGAACGCCGTCATGGCATAGCGGAAGAGCCGCGTGTCGTTGAGGAAGTCGTCGATCGACTGAACGTCGCCAATATGCTCCAGGTAGTAGCTCGTCTCCAAAGCCACGGGCCGTTCGGCAGCCTTCAGCTCCAGGGAACGGTCCAGGTTTGCGGCAATGCGCTGATAGGAGACGAAGGTGGATAACATCGCGGCCTCGTAAGCGGGGAGGGACGCTAGTTAGCCAAGCTTGCACGGGACTGACCTCAGGTCGCGACAGCTTCGCACAAGCAAAATCGCACACCTCATTAACCCGCGCGCATTTCCGTGACGGGTCCGTCCAGTGGCAATTCTTATCGGTCTTATCGTCGGTGTCGGCTCATTGGTGGGCGGATTCATGGCCATGGGCGGCCATATCGGCGTCATCTGGCAGCCGTGGGAATTCGTCATCATCGGCGGCATTGCGCTCGGCACGTTCATCATCGCCAACACCATGGCCGTCATCAAGGACGCGGCTGCGGGCATCATGGAGGCGATGAAAGGGACCGAGCCGAAACGAAAGGACTTCCTTGCGCTTCTCAGCCTGCTCTTCGCGCTCATGCGCGATCTCAGGACCCGGCCGCGCAACGAGGTGGAGGCGCATATCGACGACCCGAACAACTCGCAGCTGTTCAAGCACTTCCCGGCCATCCTGAAGGACAAGGAACTGACCGGCTACGTCTGCGACTACGTGCGGCTCATCATCATCGGCAATGCCCGCTCGCACGAGATCGAGGCGTTGATGGAGCAGGAGATATCGACCATCAAGAAGACCAGGACCAAAAGCTCCGGAGCGCTCGGAACGGTTGCGGAAGCGCTGCCGGCGCTCGGCATCTGCGCGGCGGTGCTCGGCATCGTCAAGGCGATGGGCGCCATCGACCAGTCGCCGGAAATCCTCGGCCACTACATCGGCTCGGCCCTTATCGGAACTTTCGCAGGTATTTTCATGTCTTACGCGATCCTTTCGCCGCTCGCGGCGAAGATCAAGGTGCTGCGCGAGAAGCAGCTGCAGCCCTACGTCATCGTCAAGCAGACGCTGATCGCCTTCATGAACGGAGCGCTACCGCAGGTCGCGCTTGAGCATGGGCGCAAGACCATCTCGTCCAAGGACCGGCCGAGCATCGACGACGTGGAGAGCGAAGTGATCGCGAACGCGCCGAGCGCGAGCGCGCCAATGCAGCAGGCAGCGTAGCTTATGGCAGAGAAAACGTCAGACGCGGACATCGACGCGATGCTCGACAAGCCGGGGGCGCCGGGCGGAAGCGCCGGCCGCGACCTCCGGCGGCAGCACGATGTCGGGGGGAGCCGATTCGCCCAAGAGCCCGGATATCCGCCACATGCTGCTCGATGCAGGCGGCCTGTCGATCGACAAGCTGCCCATGCTGCAGATCATCTTCGACCGCATGGCCACGCTCTGCGCCGACAGCCTTCGCCAGTTCGCCGCGTCGCAGACCCATTACTCGCTATCCAACGTGGCGTGCGGGCGCATCGGCGACATTCTGGAGGATTACGAGGCCAACGCCGTGGCCGGCATCTTCCACGCGCCCGGCTGGGACAACCACATCATCGTCGGCTTCGACCGCGATTTCATCTTCTCCATGGTGGAGGTGCTGTTCGGCGCCGACGGCTCCGAGCCGCCCGTCGACGACGAGCGCAGCTTCTCCACCATCGAGATCCGCCTCGCCCAGATGCTGCTCGAGCAGGCGGCGGAGGCGCTGCAGGCCTCTTTCGCGCTGGTCAGCGACACCGCGTTCAAGTTCGAGCGGCTCGAGACGCGCATGGATTTCGCCGTCGTCGGCCGCCGCAACGACATGGCGGTGGCGGCGAAATTCCTGCTGCAGGCGCTCAACCGGGGCGGGGAGATGTTCGTCATCATCCCGCAGTCTGCGCTCACCCCCATGCGGCAGGTGCTCTCCCGCGTGATCTCGGGCGAGTCGAATGCCGGCGACCCGGTGTGGAGCCGCCAGATCCGCGGCGAGGTGCAGAAGACCTCCGTGTCGCTGCGCGCGATCCTTGAGGAGCGCCCGATTACGCTCGCGGAAGTGGCGAGCTTCAAGGTTGGCCAGGTTCTGCAGCTGCAGGCGAATCCGGACACTCGAATCAAGGTGGAAAGCAAGGAGCAGCCGCTCTTCTGGTGTCAGCTTGGGCAGTCGGAGGGCATCTACAAGTTGCGGGTCGAGGACCTCTTCGACCAGGAGCAGGAGTTCGTGAATGACATTCTCTCCAGCTGAACCGCTGCTTCTGGCGACGCTCGCCGCGGCGGCCGCATTCGCCGCCGTTCTTGTGTGCCGCAGCATCACGCGGGCCGCTGCCGCGCGCGCCCGGGCGGCAGGCTCCCGCCGCGCCGGCCGACCGGGCCGGTAAGCAACCGTTAACCAAACCGAAGGAAGTCATCCGTGTCAGCCAATCCCGTTAGAGAGATGCAAGACCAGCTCGCCGAGAGCGTGGTCGACGAGCCTGCGCCGCGCGCCGGCAAGGGACCGGAGACGTTCGGCAGCGGTCGCAACCTGGAATCCGTCCTGCGTATCCCGGTGACGATGCAGGTGGTCCTCGGTTCGGCAACCATGCCCGTTTCCAGCCTCATGAAGCTTGGCCGCGGCGCCGTCGTGCCGCTCGACCACCGCGTGGGCGAGCCGGTGGAGGTGGTCGTCAACGGCCGCGTCATCGCCCGCGGCGAGGTGGTGGTCGTGGAAGACGACAATTCCCGCTTCGGCGTGTCGCTGACGGAGATCGTCGGCCCGGCCGGCTCGTAACTCCCGAACTGATGTAACGCAAAATGACCACTGCCAGCTCGAAATCCCCGCCCGGGCGCCCGTTGGACGGATCGGGACGCGCCGCCGCCTTGCTCATGACGATGGGCAAGCCCGTCGCCGCGCGCGTGATGAAGCATTTCGACCCCGATGAGATCAGGCTCATCACCCGGGCCATGGCGGATCTGAAGGGCGTGCCGGCTCCGCAGATCGAAGTGCTGATCGAAGACTTCGCGGGCCAGTTCGCCGGCGGGGCGCAACTGATCGGAACGGCCGGCGAAGTGGAGAAGATGCTCGACGGCGTGCTGCCGCCCGAGCAGATCGGCGAGATCATGGCGGACGTGATGGGCAATGCCAGCCGCTCCGTCTGGGACCGCATCTCCAACGTGTCGGAGAGCTTGATCGCCACCTACCTCATGAAGCAGCACCCGCAGACGGCGGCGCTCATCCTGTCGAAGGTGAAGCCGGGCTGTGCCGCCAAGGTGATGAGCCATTTGCCGCCCGATCTGCGCAACCAGCTCATGCGGCGGATGCTCACTCTCAAGCCGATGCTGGACGAGACCATGCGCATCATCGAGCACGTGGTGCACGAGGATTTCATAATGAACTTCTCGCGCAACTCCGGTGCGGATTCGCATGCCAAGATGGCCGACATCATCAACAAGATGGAGCGCGATCACATGGAAGACGTGCTCAACAGCCTGGCCGAGTCGCGTCCGAAGTCGGCGGAAATCCTCAAGAGCCTGCTGTTCACGTTCGACGACATCGTCAAGCTGACGCCGAAAGCGCGGACGTCGCTTTTCGACAAGGTGCCGAACGACAAGACCGTCATGGCGCTGAAGGGAACCGACGCGGAGTTCCGCGAGGTGATCCTGCAGTCGCTCTCCACGCGCGTCCGCCGCATGGTGGAGCAGGAGCTCAACAGCAGCGAGCCCGCCCCGCACCGCGAGGTGACCGATGCTCGCCGTGCCATCACCGATCTTGCCCTCGACATGGCGGGGAAGGGCGAGATCGAGCTCAACAACGACAGCGAGGAAGACGCCTACGTCCAGTAGGCCGCTCGCGTGATGGCAGAGGACACCGACAAAGAAAGCAAGACCGAAGAGGCGACCGAAAAGAAGGTCGCCGACGCGATCGAGAAGGGAAATACGCCGCATTCGCGCGAGACCGGGATTTTCGCGTCGATGCTGGCGATTCTCACGCTCTTCATCCTCTTCATACCGAGCCAAGTTGCGCAGCTGACGAGCATGATGGCACGTTTCATAGACGATCCCGGCGGCTTTCCGCTCTTCGACGGCGCCGAAGCATCGCGGCTGCTATGGGCGGTCGCGCTGGAGGCCGGGCGCTTCATCTTTCCCGCCGTGGTCCTGCTGGGACTGGCCGGAATCGCGGCCTCCTTGTTCCAGAACGCTCCGAGCCTGGTGCTGGAGCGCATCCGCCCGCAAGTGTCGCGGATATCGATCAAGGGCGGCTGGAAGCGGCTGTTCGGAAAGCAGGGCAACGTCGAGTTCCTGAAGCAGATGTTCAAGCTCGTCGCCGTGGGTGTGACCTGCGCGGTGGTCTTGAACGCCGACCAGTTTGCCGTGATCGGCGCCATGTACTCCGATCCGACGCTGATCCCCCAGCTCCTCCTGTCGATTGCCGTGCGGCTCGCCGCGACGATCTGTGTGGCCACCATCCTGCTCGTCGCCGGCGACCTGGTCTGGTCGCGGCTTCGCTGGCGCACCGACCTGCGCATGACCAAGCAGGAGGTGAAGGAAGAAATGAAGCAGATGGAGGGCGATCCGATCGTCAAGAGCCGGTTGCGCTCCATCGCGCGTCAGCGCGCCCGCCACCGCATGATGTCAGCGGTTCCGCGCGCCTCCCTGGTGATCGCCAACCCGACGCACTTTGCCGTCGCCCTGCGCTATGACCGCAAGGAAGGCGGCGCACCGCTGGTCCTGGCCAAGGGCGCCGATCTCGTGGCGCTCAAGATCCGCGAGATCGCCGAGCGCAGCGATATTCCGGTCATCGAAGACAAGCCCCTCGCGCGCGCTCTCTATAACGCCGTGGAGGTGGACAAGTGGATTCCGGCGGAATTCTACCACCCCGTCGCCAAGCTCCTTCACTATCTTTACGCACAGGAAGCCCATGCACGCTGAAGCGACCTATGTGATCCATAAGCACAAAGGAAACGAGCACGACTTCATTCCATGTGAAAGGCTGCTCGGCGAGAGCATCCGGCCGTTCATGGCCGAAGTGTATCTCGTCGACCCCGGCACCATGGCGCACTACATCTATGCCCGGCGGGACGGCAACCTCTGCGACCTGCTCGCATCGTCGGCGGAAATCCTCGTCCGGCCGGACATGCTGCGCTATGCCCGGCGCGCAGCCGTCGATTTCGACTGGGACAAGGCGTTCGCCATCGCTTTGCGTATGGAGTTCGTGCACGATTCGTTAACCGCGCTCTTCGACCTCGTCTTCGACGACCACGCAGTCGGGATCGACATCCTCGGTTTCGAGGTACCGCTCCCACATCGATGATCCGCAGGATGGCTTCCGGCGGTTCGCGCGCGCCGTCGCCGACATTCGGCGCCCTGACGCCTGAGGGCCCGAAGCCGCGGATTTCCTGCAATTCCGGGGGCCGCCAGCTTCACGCAAGCCTCGCCCCTTAGACCGAACGGGAAAAGCACAAGGAGGCCCGCTTGCAGCCCGTGCATCTTTTCGGTCTCGCCTCCCGCCACGCTGAATGGCTTTCGGTGAGGCAGGCGGTCATCACAGGCAACGTCGCCAACGCCAACACGCCCGGCTTCAGGGCGAAAGAGGTGGAGGCTTTCGAGGACGTTTTCGATTCCACCCACCTCACCCTGGCGCGCACCGCTCCGGGCCATGTCGACATCAACGGCACAGAGCTCGGCACCACGGCGACCGCCGAGGAAGACAGCTGGGACGTCTCCTATTCGGGCAACTCGGTCAGCCTCGACCAGGAGCTCGTCAAGGCGGATGAGGTCAACCGCGCCTACAGCCTCGATACCGGTATCGTCAAAGCCTTCCACCGCATGTTGCTTGCCAGCGTAAGGAGCGGGTCATGATCGATCCCCTCAGCAGCGCTTCGAAGATCGCGGCAGACGGTCTGAGGGCGCAAAGCACTCGTCTGAGGGTCGTCTCCGAAAACCTTGCCAACGCGCAGTCCACCGGCAGCACGCCGGGGGCCGATCCCTATGCGCGCAAGACCGTGTCCTTCGAGGCGCTCATGGAGCGCGGCCTCGACGCGTCGAGCGTGCATGTGAAGACGATCGGCGTCGACGATTCGCCGTTCCGCATCGAATACGACCCGGGCAACCCCGCGGCCGATGAGGAGGGCAACGTCAAGCTGCCGAACGTGAACATGCTCGTGGAGATGGCCGACATGCGCGAGGCCAGTCGCTCCTACGAGGCGAACCTGCAGATGATGAAGCAGGTCCGCAGCATGTTCTCAGCCACGATCGACCTGTTGAGAAATACCTGATGATCGACTCTGTCTCGGCCCTTTCCGGGCTGGTCGGCCGAGTGACCTCCGCGGAGAGCGCCGGCCCCACCGCCCCTTCCGCCGCCACCGCCGCTAGCGGCGGCGCAGGCTCCGATTTCGCGACGATGCTGTCCAACATGTCGTCTGGCGCCATCTCCACGCTGGAGAAGGGCGAAGCCGCGGCGATCTCGGGGATCGGCGGCAAGTCCTCTCCGCAGGAGGTCGTGCAGGCCGTCATGGCCGCGGAACAGACGCTGCAGGCGGCACTTGCCGTCCGCGACAAGGTGGTTGCCGCCTACCAAGAGCTCAGCCGGATGCAAATCTAAGGATCAGAACATGAGAGCGCTCGCAATCGCCGCGACGGGGATGGCCGCCCAACAGCTGAACGTCGAGGTCATCGCCAACAACATCGCGAACATCAACACGACGTCCTTCAAGCGCGCCCGCGCGGAGTTCTCCGATCTCCTCTATCAGAATGAGCGCGCCACCGGCGTGCCCAACAGCGGCGGCGGCAACCCGATTCCGGAAGGCGCGCGCGTCGGCCTCGGCACGCGGACGCTCGGCGTGCGCAACCTGCACATCCAGGGGCCGCTGAACCAGACCGGCAATCCGCTCGACCTCGCCGTGAACGGCAACGGCTGGTTCCAGATCACCGGCCCGGCCGGAGAGACGCTCTACACCCGGGCGGGCACCTTCAACAAAGGCCCGAACGGTGAGCTGGTGACGGTCGACGGCTATGCGGTCGAGCCGGCCATGACGTTTCCGGCCGACACCGTCGACATTTCCATCAACGAGTTGGGCGAGGTCTACGCCACCGTCGCCAACCAGACGGATCCGCAGCTGCTCGGGCAGATCACCCTCGTCAACTTCGCCAACGAGGCCGGTCTCGAGCCGCTCGGCAATAATCTCTACCGTGAGACCGTCTCCTCCGGCCAGCCGGTCTCCGGCGTCGCCTCCGATGCGGGCTTCGGCAAGATTCATCAAGGCTATCTCGAAGGCTCGAATGTCGATCCGGTGAAGGAGATCACCGAGCTCATCTCGGCGCAGCGCGCCTACGAGATGAACTCCAAGGTCATCCAGGCCGCCGACGAGATGTCGTCGACCGTCTCCAAGGGCATCCGGTAATCCGGCACATGCGCACGATGAGCCAAAGCTGCCTTACGAAGTCGTCCACCTGGGCGGACGGCCTTGCGCGGTGCGCCTTGCGCGCCGTGCTTGCCGCTCTGGTCGTAGCCGCCGTGCTCGGCGTCTCCGTGGTGAGCGCCGGCGCCGCCGAGCAACAGCAGCAACCGTACGACATACTGCCGGTGCCTGCGGTGACCATCTACCCCGGCGACCTGATCGACGAGTCGATGCTGAAGGAGGAGAAATTCCTGCCCGGCACGCGCTCGCTCTATCCCGTCGCCGACAACCTTGCGACGCTGATCGGCAAGGTGGCGCGGCGCACGCTGGTACCGGACAGGCTTATCCCGAACAATGCCGTCGCCGAGCCGGAGCTCGTCACGCGCGGCTCGCTCACCACCGCCATCTTCAGCGCCAGCGGGCTGAACATGACAGCCGGCGTGGTCGCGCTGCAGAGCGGATCGCTGGGCCAGGTGATCCAGGTGCGCAACATCGATTCCGGCCGCGTCATCTCCGGCGTGGTCCAGATGGACGGAACCGTGAGGGTAGGCGGGCGATGAAGCCGCTGATCGCTTTCATGGTTCTGGTCGCCGGCCTGACTGCGGACGCCGCCACGGCCGCGACCCGCATCAAGGACATCACGACGGTCGAGGGCGTGCGGACGAACCAGCTGGTCGGCTACGGCCTCGTCATCGGGCTGCAGGGCACCGGCGACACGATGCGCAACTCGCCCTTCACCGAGCAGTCGCTGCAATCCATGCTCGACCGCATGGGGGTCAACGTCAAGGACGTGCCGCTGCGCGGCCGCAACGTCGCGGCCGTCACCGTGACCGCCGACCTTCCGCCCTTTGTCCATGCCGGCAGCGAGATCGACGTCACGGTAGCGTCCATCGGCGATGCCACCTCGCTCAAGGGCGGCACGCTCGTCATGACGCCGCTCACCGGCTCCGACGGCCAGGTCTACGCGATGGCCCAGGGCGCGCTGGCGGTTTCCGGCCTCGTCGTCGGCGGTCAGGCGGAGACGATCACCCAGGGCGTGCCGACCGTGGGGCGCATTCCCAACGGCGCCATCGTGGAGCGCCAGACCGCGGGAGAGCTGGAGGATCTGCACCGCCTCGTGCTTGTCCTCAGCAACCCCGACTTCAAGACCGCAATCCAAGTCGCCGACGCGATCAATGCCATGACGTCGCTCAAATACGGCCGCGAGCTGGCCGCCGAGCAGGACCTTCGCACGATCGTGCTGAACCGGCCGCCCAAGATCAGCGCCGCCCGCTTCCTGGCCGATGTCGGTGACCTTGTGGTGACGCCCGACACGCCGGCGCGGGTCGTGGTGGATCAGCGCACCGGAACGGTCGTCATCGGCGAAGACGTGCAGATATCGACCGTGGCGCTGACGCACGGGAACCTCACGGTGCGCGTGAGCGAGTTTCCGCAGGTCTCGCAGCCGCTGCCGTTCTCCCACGGGCAGACCGTCGTGACCCCGTCGACCGACGTCCAGGCCAACGAGCAGGACGGCCATTTGGCGGTGATCGGCGGGACGGATCTTCAGACGCTCGTGCAGGGACTGAACCAGGTCGGCCTGAAGCCGAGCGACATCATTGCGATTTTGCAGACGATCAAGACGGCCGGCGCGCTGCAGGCCGAGCTGATCGTGCAGTAGCCGGCCGGCCGCACCGGCACGGCGGCCGTGCCCTTGCCTGAGGAGAGGCAGTCAGACATGAGCCAGCTTTTTCTGAGAACCGGAAAACGCGCGTCCGCCGGCGCCGCGCTCGCCGCGGCGCTTGTGTTGATGCCGGCTGCCGGCTCGGCGCAGACGTCGGGCGGGACCACCGCCGCGCTGCCGCCGGTGGAGAACGTTGTGCCCATCTCCGAGCAGCAGTCGGCGGCGCCATCTTCGCCCGATGCCGGCGCCGCGGCCACGGCGCCCGCGGGTGCCGCGACGGAAACTGCCAAAGAAACCGGAAGTGACCTTCTGCCGGAGAACGCTTCCCGGCGCGCGGCGCTTTCGGAAGGCGACGTGGAGAACGCCCGCACCTACTGCGCCAACATCGCCGACGCCGCCGCGGACGCCCGTTACGCAAGGCAGGCGCAAGCGCTGGCGGATATGGAAAAGCAGGTCCAGGAGCGGATCAAGCAGCTTGAGGATAAGCGCGCCGAATACGAGGACTGGCTTAAGCGCCGCGAGGAGTTTCTCAGCAAGGCCGACGAGAGCGTTGTTGCGATCTTCACGCAGATGCGCCCCGACGCCGCATCGCAGCAGATGATGGCGATGTCGCTGGAGGCGGCGGCCGGCATCCTGATCAAGCTCAATCCGCGGACCGCCAGCGCGATCCTCAACGAGATGGACCCCGCAAGAGCGGCAATGTTGACGACCACCATGGCGGGGCTCGCGAACCCCTCCGACGAGGGACAGACACCGGGATGAGATACGCCCCGCTCGCAGCCCTGCTTCTCGCCCTTGGCGGCTGTCAGACGCACGATAACATCGTCACCGGACCGGAGCTGAGCCCGGTCGGCGAAGGGCTCGCCGTCGCCCGCGACCCGCTGCCGGTGACTTTTGAGAAGCCGCATCCGGCAACGTTCCAGTCGATCTACGTATCCGGGCAGCAGGACCTGTTCACCGACGGCAGCGCCCGCAGGGTCGGCGACGTGCTGACCGTCAACATCTTGATCGACGACAAGGCGCAGTTCGACAACCAGACCGACCGCTCGCGCGAGGCGAAGATCGGCGGCGGCTTCAGCGCGCTCATCAGCTGGGCCGGCTTCGGATTCCTCGGCAAGTCCGGAGAGACGTCCGGTGACATGAGCATCAACTCGAAATCCTCCACCACCGGCCAGGGCTCGATCGGCCGATCCGAGAAGCTGAAGCTTTCGATCGCGGCGGTGGTCGTGGAGGAGCTGCCGAACGGCAATCTCATGATCAGCGGGTCACAGGAAGTCAGGGTGAACAAGGAAGTCCGCGTTCTGAACATCGCGGGCATCGTTCGTCCGACCGACATCTCCACGAACAACTCGATCCCCTACGACAAGATCGCAGAGGCCCGCATCTCCTACGGCGGCCGCGGGCGCATCTCCGACATGCAGCAGCCCGGCTGGGGCCAGCGCGCCTACGATAAGGTGACGCCATGGTGACCGAGCCGGAAGAAGAGCCGCCCGAGGCGGCGGAGGAGGGGGACAAGGAGGCCAGCAAGGAACCGGCCAAGGAGTCGAAGAGCGGCATCCTCATGACCATCGTGGGCCTGCTGGCAGTCACGCTTGTGACCGCGGGGGCAGGCGGGGGGATCGGCATCTATCTCGCCGGCGTGATCGAGGCGACGGTGGCGGAAAAGCTCAAGGCGCCGCCCGAAAACGAGCCGGAAATCCGCTATACCGGCGACATGCGGCTGCAGCAGCTCGAGCCGGTGGTCGTCAACCTGGCAAACCCCAACGACATGTGGATTCGCCTGGAGACGGCGATTGTGTTTGCCCAGAACGACATACCCAATCCCGAGGTGACCGGGGCCGAGATCCGCCAGGACATCGTCGCCTATGCGCGAACCCTGCCGCTTTCCCAGCTCGAAGGGCCGAGCGCGCTGCAGCATCTGCGCGAGGACCTGAACGAGCGCGCCTCGGTGCGCACCGGCGGGAAGGTGAGCGAGCTGATCATCGAGACGATGGTGCTGCAGTGATGCCCGTTCGCCGCACGGAGGAGTCGGCGGGAACCGGCCTTATGAAACGCATCCTTTTCGGCCTCTGCCTGCTGCCGCTTCTGACGGCCGCCGCGCATGCCCAGGTCCCCGATCTGAACGACCTCATTCCGGCCGGCGACGCGTCGGCGAGCGGGCGCATCGTCCAGCTTGTGGCGCTTCTCACCGTTCTGTCGATCGCCCCCGGGCTCCTCATCATGGTGACGAGCTTCACGCGCTTCGTCATCGCGCTTTCTTTCCTGCGCTCCGGTCTCGGGCTGCAGGGCACGCCGGCCAACATCGTGCTCATCAGCCTGGCGCTTTTCATGACCTTCTACGTCATGGGGCCGACATTCGACCGGGCGTGGACGGAAGGGCTGAAGCCGCTGACCGACAACGAGATCAGCGAGCAGGAGGCGTTCACCAGGATCAGCGGCCCGTTCAAGGATTTCATGCTGACGCAGGTGCGCGCGAAGGATCTGCGCCTGTTCAGCGATCTCGCCGCCGAGGAGACCGCGTCCGGCGCCGCGAGAGCCGCCGAGGTCGCGCCCGGACCCGACGCGACGCCGGCCGCTCCTGCCGCCCCCGGCGGCGAGGCTGAGCCCGACGGCAATCTCGACAGCACCATCTCGCTTCGCGTTCTCGTTCCCGCCTTCATGATCTCGGAGCTGCGGCGGGCGTTCGAGATCGGGTTTCTGATCGTGCTGCCTTTCCTGGTCATCGACATGATTGTCGCGACGCTGACCATGTCGATGGGCATGATGATGATGCCGCCCGCCGTCATCTCGCTGCCGTTCAAAATCCTCTTCTTCGTGCTGATCGACGGCTGGAATCTCCTGGTCGGCGGGCTGATGCGCTCGTTCTTCTGAGCGCGCCCCGCCGGCTCGCCGGCTTCGGTTTCGGGGTGTGCGCGGTCTGCCCGAAAAAATTCTCTGCCCCTCGGAGTTGGTAAGTTTTGCGCAAGCTTTGTCTGTCAAGGTCCCGCGCATGGCAGGTTGGCTGCTCGCTTGAGCCGAGCAGTTTCGCGGATGGCCTGAGCGCCCCGCACCCCCCAAAGGCATGATGCCGCCCTGCCATGCCGGTGCAAGCCCGGCATGTCCCCATTCAACATCACGAACTTAAGAACGAAAGGGACATCGTCATGTCTAGCCTTATCACCAACACGTCCGCGATGGTGGCTCTGCAGACCCTGCGGAACATCAACATGAACCTCGATCAGACCAACAACCGCGTGTCCACCGGCCTGCGTGTGAACTCGGCCGCGGACAACGCCGCGTACTGGTCGATCGCCACGACCACCCGTTCCGACAACGGCGCTCTCGCGGCCGTCAAGGACGCCCTGGGTCTTGGCGCGGCTTCGGTCGACACCGCCAACACCGGTCTCGACACCGTGCGTGCCGCTCTCCAGAAGATCAAAGAGAAGCTCGTCACGGGGGTGGCTCCGGAAGCTGACAAGGGCAAGCTGCAGACGGAAATTTCGAGCCTGCTCGACGAGATGAAGAACACGGCCGATGCGTCGGTCATCAGCGGCAACAACTGGCTTTCGGTTGCTGCAGCCGGCGACACGAAGGACATCGTCGTGTCCTTCTCGCGCACCGGTGCGGACATCTCCCTGGAGACGATCGGGGTCAACCTCGACGACTATGCGCTGTACGAGGCCGGCACGAACACCGGCATCATCGACAAGGACCGTGCGGTCGATTCCTACACCGACACGACCAGCTACGCAGCGACCCAGACGCTCACGGACGAAAGCTTCACGTTTACCACGACCGTGAACGGCTCCGCCCATCTCGTGACCATCGACGCAACGACCGCCACGGCCGCTCTCGGTTCGACGACGATCGCCAGCGCGCATGACATGAAGCTGGTCCTCGACCAGGCCTTCAAGGATGCCGGAGTTACCGGGCTTGACGTGTCGGCGGACGGCAGCACAGTGACGTTCTCGTCCACCGATACGTTCGACATCGGCGTTGCGACGGAGGCCGCGGGCGGCACCGGCACAGTGGCCGCTTCCGACATGGGCCTCAACGCGGCGATCACCGGCGCAGCGGGTACTGTTGTCGTCGGCGGTGTCGCGGATATCGACATCTCGAGCGCAACCGCCACCGAGGTGACGAACTACCTGAAGATCGTGGACGCAGCGTTGCTCGACCTGACCGACGCCTCGACCAAGGCCGGTGCTCTCACCAGCCGCATCGAGTCGCAGCAGAGCTTCGTGAAGGCCCTCATGGACGCCAACGACCGCGCCATCGGCACGCTGGTTGACGCCGACATGGAAGCGGAGTCGACCAAGTTGAAGGCCCTGCAGACCCAGCAGCAGCTGGCGATCCAGTCCCTCGGCATCGCCAACTCCTCGAGCCAGAACATCCTGGCGCTGTTCAGGAACTAACCTAGCTTCCGCCGTCAGCTCCTCCTGACTGCGGGAACCGAGAGCCACGCTCCTTTTGGGGCGTGGCTTTTTGCTTTGCAATGCTGGGGCAAGGTTGCCCGGCCACAACAGTCGCCACACGCTGCATCCGAGAGGAGCGGATAGGGCATGAGCGGTCGCGACCAGATCGACAAACTTTGGGCGAGCATTCTCGGCCTC
Organism: uncultured Alphaproteobacteria bacterium; assembly: GCA_963801225.1. Classification (GTDB taxonomy): domain Bacteria; phylum Pseudomonadota; class Alphaproteobacteria; order Rhizobiales; family Afifellaceae; genus DASWJZ01. Next base: position 301,213 of record CAWDED010000006.1, on the reverse strand, counting down.
GGCGGCCGTCGCCTGGCGGGCCTGGGCGTGGTTGGCGCGGTTGTGCTCCTCGCCATCGGGCTCGGCACCTATTACGTGAGCCAGCCGGCGCGCGAGGTTCTCTATACCGGCCTTGAGCGCGGCGATGTCTCCCAGATCGGCTCAGTCCTGCGGGATTCCGGCATTTCCTTCGATGTGAGCGCCGACGGGACCTCGGTGCTGGTGGGCTACGCCGACACGGCGCGTGCCCGCATGCTGCTGGCCGAGAAGGGCCTGCCGCAAAGCGCCCATTCCGGCTACGAGCTTTTCAACGACCTGGGCTCGTTCGGGCTCACCTCGTTCATGCAGGACGTCACCCGCGTCCGGGCCCTGGAAGGGGAGCTCGCCCGCACCATCCAGACCATGGACGGCATCAAGGCCGCGCGCGTGCATCTGGTCATGCCGGAGCGCGCGTCGTTTCGCCGCGACCAACAGCAGGCATCGGCCTCGGTCGTCATCCGGACCCAGATGCCCGACAACTCGGAGGCCGCCCAGGCCATCCGCTACCTCGTCGCCGCGGCCATCCCCTCCATGAAGATCGACGACGTCACGGTCCTCAACACCGAGGGCCAGGTGCTCGCCTCCGGCGACGACCCGTCGAGCGCCGGCACCGGCCGCATGGCGGAGCTTCAGCACCGCATCAACCGGGACGTGGAAGACAAGATCCGCCGCACGCTGACCCCCTATCTCGGCATCGGCAATTTCGCCGTCAGCGTCGCCGCCACCGTCAACACCGACCAGAAGCAGGTCAGCGAGACCATCTACGACCCGACCTCGCGGGTCGAGCGCTCGGTGCGCGTGGTCAAGGAGAACGGCACTTCGCAGAATACGTCGACGCAGTCGGCGGCCTCCGTGCAGCAGAACATCCCGGTCGACCAGATCGGGGGAGGCTCGGGCAACAACTCCAACGAGGAGAACCAGAGGCGCGAGGAGCTGACGAACTACGAGATCTCGTCAAAGACGGTGCAGACCACCGAGGACGGCTATCACGTCGAGCAGCTTTCGATCGCCGTCCTGGTCAACGAAGCACGGCTGAAGGCGGACGATCAGGCGGAAGGCGCCGATGCGCTTCCGCGCGAGACGCGTTTGATGCAGATCGAGCAGCTCGTGCAGTCGGCCGTCGGTTTCAACAAGGATCGGGGCGACCAGCTCAAGGTCGCGGCGGTCGCCTTTGCCGACGACGTCAACGATATCCAGCCCGTGGAGGCCGGCTTCGGCATTGGCGACATCCTGAAGGAACAGACCGGCGCGCTGATCAACGGTGCCATCGTCCTGGTGCTGGCGACGCTGCTGATCGCCTTCGGGCTGCGGCCCGCAATGAAAGCCATGCTTGCGCGTCCGCTGCAGGTGGCCACCGCTTCAGGGGCGCCGGAGCCGGCCGCCGCCGTGGCGCTTGCCGCGCCGGCCGGGGTGCCGGAGCTTCCTGCCAGCGAGGACATCAACCTGATCGAGGATCTGACAAGCAGGATGCGGCATTCGCCGCAGAAGCGTCTGCAGCAGATTGTCGATTATGACGAGAAGCAGGCGGCTGACATTCTGCGGCAGTGGATGCGGATCGAAGAGCGCGGCTGAGCATGAGCGCACTGAGGCAAGTGCTGCCGACGTTCGGGACGGTCAATACCGGACAGTCGCGCCCCGGCGGGGGCGCGGCTTCCGCCTTCGTGGAGGACAGTCGGGCCAAGGCCGTCGCCGATGCCGAGGCGCAGGGCTTCGACAACGGCATGGCGGCGGCGCGCGAGGAGTACGAGGCAAGGCTGGAGGAGGTCAGGCTCGACTTCGAGCGGCAGCTCAAGGAGGAGCGCGCGCGCTGGAGCGAGCAGGAGAGCGCACGCCTGGCGGACGATCTGCAGGTGGCGCTCTGCGCGCTGGAGTCCCGGCTGGCCAACGATGTGGCGGGCGTCCTGCTTCCGCTGATCGACAAGATGCTTGCCGCCAAGGCGGTATCGGAGATCGAAGAGGCCGTCCACGCCATCGTGTCGCAGGAGCGACAGCCGTTCCTCAAAGTCACCGGCCGCGAAGATCTGCTGGAGGCGCTCCGTGTGCGCCTCGGTCATGTCGGGGCGAGCTTCGAGTTCATTGGCGAGGAGGGAGCGACCGGCGTCATACTGGCTGCCGGCGACACCGTCATCGAGGCGCAGCTCAAGAGCTGGAGCGAGAGGCTGTTGAGGTCGCTCGGCGGGGACGGCCATGGCTGACGCCGAACACCATGAGCTCATCATCATCAAGCGTTACGAGGACGAGGAGCACGACCACCACAGCAGCGCCTGGAAGGTCGCGCATGCCGACTTCATGACGGCGATGATGGCCTTCTTTCTCATCATGTGGCTGATCAACGTGACCGACGAGGAGGTCAAGAAGTCCATCGCCAACTACTTCAATCCGGTGAAGCTGTCGGCCAGCGTGACCAACCGCAAGGGCCTCAACAATCCGGACGATATCCACCCCGACGGGTCGGGCAAGGCGGGCGAGGCAAAGACGACGCTCGATTCCACGCCGGAAGATCAGCCGTTGCAGGGGGAGAACGCCGAGTTCCAGGTGCAAAGCGACGCCTCGCACGAGCCCAAGCCGCCTGCGATGCACGATCGCCCATCGACCAGCGCTCACGAAAGCGGCGGGGGCAGCACACCGGATGCTTTGGAAAAGGCCGCTTTCAGCGATCCCTATGCCGTGCTCGACAAGCTTGCGGAGAAGGTTCCTCCGCCCGAGGCGCTGCGCGGCGATGCTCCGGTCGGCGAGACCGGGCCGTCGGGCGCCGAGAGCGGTGACGCCTACCGTGACCCGTTCGATCCGATCTACTGGCAGATGGCGCCCTCCGAGACCCTGAGGACCGATGCGCCCGGCCCGATCGACAAGGCGCAAGAGGTACCGGCGCAGGGCAAGCCGGATGCGGCCGCACCGCGTGAAGCCGAACGCGTCGTGGCGGAAATGCGCAGCACCCTGTCGGATGCGGTCCCTGCCAGGCCGGCGCCGCCGCCGTCCTCGACCCGGCCGGCGTTATCCACCAAGCCGGTCTCCGAGGGGCAGGCGGAGGCAAAGGCGATCGAGACGGAGCTGTCGGCCGCGCTCAAGCAGCGTCTCGGCTCCACGGAGGCGCCCAACGTGGAGGTGCGTGCCACCGATGAGGGCGTCCTGATCAGCCTTACCGACGGCATGAATTTCAGCATGTTCGAGATCGGCTCGGCAGTGCCGAAGCCCGTCGTCGTCGTCGCAATGGAGAAGGTGGCAGGGGTTCTGGCTGAACGGACTGGAGAGATCGTCATTCGCGGCTACACGGACGGCCGTCCCTTCCACTCGGGCGCCTACGACAATTGGCGGCTATCGACCGCGCGGGCGCACATGGCCTTCTACATGCTGACGCGCGGCGGCCTGCCGGACAGCCGGGTCCTCGAGATCGAAGGCTTCGCGGACCGTCGCCTCAAGAACCCGGACGATCCGTACGCGGCCGAAAATCGTCGCATTGAAATCCTGCTGAAGTGGCCGGCCACATGAGGCGCATGCCTTTGATCGCGCTCGCGCTTGCCGGCATGCTCGTGGCATCGCCGCTTGTTGCGACGCGCGCAGCCGCGCAGGCGGCGTGGGTCGAAGCGGCGGCGCCGGAGATGGCTCCGCCCCCGGCGGCCGAGGAGCCGAAAAAGCCATCGTTGTGGCGGCGTACGGTCCGATCCGTTGCCGGGTTCTGGCACAAATCGCCACCGGCAGAAGAGCCGGCCGCGCCGGTCGATGCCCTTCCGGTCGGCCCCGCGATGGCACCGGGATTCGATACCGGCGACGCTGTGCTCACTGTCGCCCCGGCCAATCCTGAGCCTGCGCCACCGGCATCGGCGGCGCCTCCAGCGCCAGTGCCTCCAGCGCCGGTGTCTCCGGCGCCCCTGCCTCCCGCGCCTCGGGAAGCGCAGGCCGCGCCCCCGGCTGTCGTCGTAGTCGCGCGGCTCCCGCGCCCGCGGCCGAGCCCGGCCGTTACCGTTGCCGATACGCACGCCGACGCGATCGCCAAGCTCGTCATGGCTGCCGCGGAGGAGACACCCGCGGCCGCTCCGGGTCCCGAGCCGGCGGCCGCGCAAACGGTGCCCGTCGCGGATGCGAATGTCCCCCAGGCGGAGGCGGTCGATCTCTCCGTGGCGGAAGGGGCCGCCGTTCCGGCGGAAGCTCCGGCCGAGGTCGTCTCCGGCGCACCTTCCGTTGTCGCCACGGCCGAATTGGTTTCCACTGCCGTCGAAGCCGGCCCCGCGCCCGGCCGAGCTCCATCCGATTTCGCGATCGCCATTCCCGACACAGCGGCCCCGCACTTCGTCGTCGCGGAGAGAGAGCCGCTGTCTTTTGCGTCCGAGCAGGCGGACAGCATTGCCGTGCTCGCCGCAGGGAGCATGCATCCGCTGCCGATCGGCCGGTCCGATCGGGAGATGACGACCGGTGCGATCGGTGCCAGGCCGGTCAAGGTCATTCTGGACTTCCCGTACCAGACCGGCTCGATCGACTTTGCCGGCAAGCCCGCCGCCGCATCCGAAACGCCCGGGCCGCAACCGGCCGATTCCGAATCCGTGTCGCCGGTCGACCTCAGCATCGGCGACGAGTTCGTTGCGCCGCACGAGCTGGTGCGCCGGCTGCAGTCGCTTCAGGACCGGATCGCGCAGGGCTCTACCGAGGCGTTCGAATTGCAGCGCGGGATGCTCGATCGCATCGAAAGGATGTTCGAGGGCATGCAGCCGGAAGTCTGGCAGGACAGCCAGAACGCCTCCGCGCTGGTGACCTATGTGCTGAGCGGCGGCAAGCCCACTGTGCTGCAGATGGTGCTTGAAAGCGACGCTTTGCCCAATCTCGACGAAAAGCTGATGCGCGGGACGCTCGCTTACGTCCAGGGGCGGACGGACGAGGCGAAGGAATTCTTTGTCGACATCGATGCGCGCGACTTCCCCGCAAGCATGGGCAGTCAGCTCGCCATCGCCCAGGCAGCCCTTATGGTTGCGGACAATCCGAAGAAGGCGGCGATGTTCCTCGACATCGCACGGCTGCTCTCGCCCGGCACGCTGGCGGAGGAGGCGGCACTGCGGCGCGAGATTCTTGTTGCCGGTGAGTTGCAGGACGCCGGCAAGTTCGAATCCCTGTCGCGCCAATATCTCCAGCGGTTCCGCCATTCGGTCTATGCGGGCAACTTCCGGCAGAGGTTCGCGGCGGCGCTGACGCGCATGCATTTCATCGAAGACCCCGAGCAGTTCACGCGGCTTGACGGCATCATGGCGGAGCTGGAGCCGGACGCGCGTCTTGAGCTTTTCCTTGTCATCGCGCGTGCCGCGGACGTTCAGGGCAAGTCGAAAGCCGCGCAGCTTTCCGCCGATCGCGCCTTCTCGCTGGCGTCGCCCGGGACAGTGGAGGCGGCGCGCGCGACGCTCTATCGGGCCGCCGCTACGGTTGTCGAGCCGGATGGGCTCGATGCGACGCTGCGCGACCTCAAGGCCGTGGACCAGGCGCTGCTGGAGCCGTCCGACTGGGCGCTCTACGACGCCGTCGCGAAGACCACGAAGCTCATCATTTCGGCCACGGAGACGAACGCGCCCGTTTCCGCCGCCACCGAGCGGCCTGCCGATCAACAGGATGGCACCAAGGCCAATCCCGTCATCGCGAGCGCGGAAAATGCAATCAAGGGCGTCGACGCTCTCCTTGGAGCACAAACAAGATGAACATCCCGGACAACATGATCTTCAAGCGGATGCCTTCCGCCGAGCAGGCTAAAACCGGCGCCAGGGACGATGCCCCGGCCGACGGGGAAGACGGCTTCATCGAGATTCTGGAGGACCTTCCGCTGAAGGTGGAGGCCGGCGATGCTGGCCGAGACGACCCGCATGCCGCGCGTCTGAAGACGGGCAAGGTTCGCCTGATTCTCGCCGCAGACCACCGCGAGCGGCACACCGGCGAAGACGATCCGGCCGACGCAAATGCAGACGCGGGTCCGCCTTCCGCCGGCACACACGCGGGAGCGCCTTCCGCCGGCGCACAGGCGGGAGTGCCTCATGCCGGAGCGGAGGCTGGCCAGCCGCCGGCCGCAGCGGCGGTTCTTCAGATGCTTTCCTCCGCATCGGGCTTCGCTCTGCATCGGGCTCTCCGCCCGACGGCCGCCGCGCCGTCTGGTGACCGTGAGATCGACCCGCGGGTGGCGGCGCAAGCGCAGGCAGCGCCGGTTCCTCCCGAGGCGGACGCCGACGGGGGCGATGCCTTGACGGCATTGAGCCGCATGCGGTTCAGCGTCATGGGCGGCGAGACGCATTTCGCGCCGGTCACCGCGCACGCGGCGAGTCCCGGCGCCGCGCAAACGGGCCGAAAGATCGCAACGCAATCGGCCGGAGAGGGTCAGGCCCCCTCTCTGGGTGCACCGTCCGATCCCGGCAGCATCGACGATGCGTCGCTTCTCCTCAGCCGTCGGCGCCCCGCGGACGCACAGCCGGCGTCGCAGCAGGAAGACGCGCCACCCCGACTTCACGCAACGGCAGCGCCACGCCCGCCGCAGCCCGAGACGCGGGCAATCAATCTTCAGCCCGAGGCGGGCGCAAATCTTCAGTCGGGGAAGGCGGCGGAAGCCGCTGCGGATCCTGCACCCTCGGCCCCGGACGGATTGCCGGCAAGCCAGCTCGGCCGCATCGCGTCGGCCATCGCCGACGACGGCCTCGACCTGGCATCCTCACAGCCGGCATCGGCGGGCCAGACGCCGGGTGCAGCGACGTCCGCGCAGGCCACGGCTGGACCGGTTCGCACCCTCAACCTGCAGCTCGACCCGGCGGGTCTCGGAACGGTGCGCATCGACCTTCGGCTGAGCCACGGGGAGCTGTCGGTCACGCTCCGCGCCAGCCGGGACGACACGGCGAAAATGCTGGAGCGCGACAAGCACACTTTGATCGATATGCTGCGCGCCTCCGGCCATGATGCGGACCGGCTCGCCATTCACACCGCTCACGCTGATGCCGGCACCATGCAGCAGGATTCGCAGCAATCGACGGGCCGCGGCGGCGCACAGGCATGGGCCGGCGGGCAGGGGGCCGCCGGGCAGGGCACCGGCAGCGGAGCCGAGCAGGGCCGGCCATCGCCGCAGCAGCAACAGAGCCCCGAATGGGGCCGCAGGCAACTCCAGCAGGGAGCCGAAGGGAATGCGCAGTCTTCTGGCGAAGGCGGCCGCGGTCGCGATCTCTACGTTTAGTCTGGCATCGGGAGCGGCGCTGGCGGGACAGAACGTCTGCGAGCGCGAGATGGCTACCGCGTCGAAGGCCTACAACGTGCCGCTCGGCGTGCTCTACGCGGTGGGGCTGACGGAGACGGGCAACAAAGGCTCGCTGCAGCCGAACGCGCTCAACATCGAGGGCCGTGCCTATTTCGCGAAGAGCCGCGCCGACGCGATCGAAAAATTCAATGCGGCGACGGCCGAGGGCAAGAAGCTGATCGACCTCGGCTGCATGCAGATCAATCACTATTTCCACGGTGAGCATTTCCAGTCGGTCTCGGAGATGCTCGATCCGCACAAGAACGTGGACTATGCCGCGCGCTTTCTGACCGACCTTCGCAAGCGGGAGGGAAGCTGGACCCTGGCTGTTGCGCGCTATCATGCCGGACCGAACAACAACCCGGCGCAGAAGCGCTATGTGTGCGCGGTCATCACCAACATGGTGGCGACCGGCTTCGGCGCCTGGACGCCGGAATCGAAAGCGTTCTGCGGCTAGACTGGAAACCGAATCCGCGAAGCCGTCTTCCGGCTGCGATCAGCTTCGGTAAGGGAGGCTCCCGCCGCGCTTGACCCAATCGGAAAGCAAGTGCTTGCCGGGCAGCAAGCTTCGGACAAGTCAAGGCAATGTAAAACCGGGCCAGTCCCCAGCCGATTCCCCCATCGGCGTGATCTCGACTTCATAAGGAGCTTGTAATGTCGCTTGTCGTTGAACTTTTCCATGCCGATCCTGGTCGTTGACGGCTACAAGATCATGATCCGCATCATTAGAAATCTGGGGACGTAGCCCGGCTTCGAAGATTTCGACAACGCCGCAGACGGCAGCGAGGTGCTCAACAAGATGCGAAAAGGCCGGCGTGAACAATTATGTGGTCAAGCCGTTCGATGCCCAGACCCTCAGGGGCAAGATCGAAGCCGTCTTCCAAAGCTAGCTCTCTCTCTCTCTCTCTCTCTCTCGCACCGCCGCGTGACACATCACGCGCGGCTGGTGTGCGCTCGCGCGGCCGCCCGGCACCCAGAGCGGTTGCTCCTTTTTCCCGGGAAGATCCTGCTCCCCTCTCGCAGGAATTGCGGCGAGAATTCGTCAAAACTGTATCAAAATTTACCGAAAGTTAGCCAGAGGTAGTAATGATCCATTGGTGATCGATTTGGGGGAAACTGTCGATCACAAAGGATGCAGTTCTCGTTGTGTGGAATGAATTCAGCTGGCTACCTAGGAGGTGAAGAAGCTGAGACGGGGCGATGAATACTCCGTCTATACCTACTCAAGCGAGTATTTTGTCGAGAGAGGGCAAAAACAAATGTACATCGTTGTGGATCAGCGTAGTGATGTGGCTGGTGGGTTCACGGCAATGTTCGGTCGAGAGGGGTTGGCGGCCGTCGGGTTTGACTCAGACGACTTTCACGACTGGCTGTCCTCCGCGTCCGAACGGGATCTTGGAGCGGTTGAGGGGTTTGTGCTCGGCGAGTTCGAGTTGCGAGCGAGCATTCCCGTATCAATCCGAAACCGTTCGCAGGCACCGATCATTGCGTTGAGCGAAGTCCGCTCTCTTGAGCAGACACTGGAGCTCTTCCAGGCAGGCATTGACGACGTCGTGCGTAAGCCGGTGCACGTGAAGGAGATCGTGGCGCGCTCGGACGCGGTCTGGCGTCGCGTCAAGAGCGAGAAACGGGAAGTCGGGAACGATCGGCTGAAGATCTTCTTCGACGGACGCGATCCGGAGATCGACGGCGAGCCGCTGCAGCTTCCGCGCCGGGAACGCCATATCCTCGAATATTTCGCCAAGAACGCATCGCGGCGCATCACCAAGACACAACTCTTCAATGCCATCTACGGAGTCTTCAACGACGACGTCGACGAGACGGTTGTCGAGGGGCACATCAGCAAGCTTCGCAAGAAGCTGCGCATGCGGCTCGGCCACGACGTGATCGATGCCAAGCGGTTCCTGGGCTATCAGTTCGTCGGCTAGAGCACGACCGCGGAAATCGGGTGCCGGTTATCGGACGAGGGCATGAACGCATAAACGCGCGTGCTGTTGTTGGGCGGCTCTCCGGACGTCACCAAGCTACGCTACGCTGCGCGGTGCAACGCCACGCGTAGCGTCTTGAACGAGCTTGTCGGCCGCGTCGGCTGGCATTGCCTTGCCAAAATAGAATCCCTGACCGAACTCGGCGCCGCCTTGCGTCAGCTCTCTTACCGTTTGCATGTGTTCAATGCCCTCGGCGATCGTCGGCACGCCAAGACTCTTTGCCAGCTGCAGGATCGAGTGCACGATCTTGGCCTGGTTACCGTCAGTGACCATGGACGTCACAAACGACCGGTCGATCTTGATCGTGTCAAATCGAAGCTCACGTAGACGGTACAGATTGGAGTACCCCATTCCGAAATCGTCGAGCGAGATCTTGACGCCGATATCCTGCAGGGCGCGAAGGGCCGCCCGCGCTATCGGAAGATCGCCGACCAGTGCCGTCTCGGTGACTTCAACCTCAAGCCGTGTTGGCGGGAAGTCGGTTTCCGAAAGGATCGCGAGGAATTTCACCGGCAGCAGCGGATCCCCAAAATGCACTGGTGAAACGTTCAGTGCGATTGTGATCTCTGGTGGCCAGTGCCTTGCATCAAGGCAAGCCCGGCGCAGGAGCGAGTAGGTGAGTTGGCCGATGAGGCCGAGCTTCTCTACTACCGGGATGAAGATCTCCGGCTCAACCTCTCCCCTTGTCGGGTGGTGCCAGCGCGCCAGTATCTCGAACCCGGAGAGGCGATTCTCCGCGAGCTTCACGAGCGGCTGATAGTGGGGCCGGATCTCTTCGCTGGCAACCGCATGTCGAATATCTTCCTCCAGCGCCGCTCGGGCAAGAAGGTCTATCTCCATACTTTGCTGGAAGAAGCGGTATCCGCCTCGGTCGTCCTGCTTGGCGCGATACATGGCCATGTCGGCCGCCCGGAGAAGCGTTTCCGAATCGGACCCGTCCGTCGGGCAGAGCGCGATCCCAATGCTAGCGCTGACCTCCACACGCTTTTCAGACACGTCGATCGGCTCCTGAATCCGGTCGATCATGCGTTTGGCAAGATGAGCCGCAGCTTCGCTCGAATCGTCGGACGAATCGAATTCGAGAATGACGGCGAATTCGTCGCCACCGAAGCGTGCCACCGTGTCACTTTTTCTGACGACCTCATGGAGACGGTTCGCGACTTCACATAGGACAGTGTCGCCTGCAGCGTGACCGTGAACGTCGTTGACGGGCTTGAACCGATCCAGATCGATGCTCAGTACCGGCGTATATACTGGAACCCCGATCGGCGCGGGCAACTGCCTTCTCCAGCGCTTCGGCGAAGACCCTACGATTTGGCAGGCCGGTTAGCGCGTCATGCCGGGCGAGTGATTGTGCCAGCCGATGGGCGGCCTCTGTAGCTTCGTGAGCCTTTTCGAGCGCCGCAAGATGCTGGCTGACCATCTGTTTGGCGACGTGAAGTTCAAGGTGGGCGCGACCGATGGACCAACTGACCGGGACGGCGATGAACGCCACCACTGCGTAGGTAATGGCCCAACTGCGGAATGCCGCCGGCCATCCCGCGAAGAAGACCAATTGATTGGTCACGTCGGCGCTGAGCGCCACGACCAAGCAGACCAGGGTGGTGGCCACGACATAGGTTGCGAGGTCGCGCCTATTCGCGATGACGGGATGCGTCACCCGTCGAATGTTGTCCCACAGCAAAAGCATCCCTGGAATCCATCCCGGTTTCGTCAGGGAAGATACTTGGCGTTCATGCACATAGGGACTACGGACACCATTAACGATCGGCTAATTTGCAATCGGATGGCGAGGGTCATCAGGCCGATGCTCCCGAACAAGCCGCGCGGGCATTCCCCCGCGTCGATGAGCGCCGCGTTCTCAACGCGTTTATGAGTCCACGCCCTAAATCATGCTCCAGCAAAGAAGATTTGGTCCTCTTCTGATTCAATCGGGATGAAGAAGGCGCCAGCGCTCAGCTCAGGCCAGCCCAACCGGCTGGCCTTCTTGACGTCGGCCGGCAGCCGATTGCCACCATCCGCACCAGACGGCCGATGTCTCCGGCTGTCGGCGAGATAGGTCAATAAGCGTGTCCCAATCTTTCGGGCGGGCTGCCGTGCGCTGAACGCAGCTCCGGGCGCTGCGGTTCGGGCGGTTCCCCGCGAGTTTACTCCTGCCGCGATTTACCAATTGCTCTTGCCGGGCGATAATGGACGCAAGGGAGGACACAATAATGCCGGCCATGCACGAGCCTTGGCTCGTGGCGCTGTCCATCGCGGTTGCGATCCAGGGGGCCTATGTCGGCCTCTCACTGGCAGTGCAGATGGGCGCAGCTGCGGGCGTCCGCCGGCGGCTGCTGCTCGCCGGCGCGGCCCTGTCTCTCGGCGTCGCCATCTGGTCCATGCATTTCGTCGGCATGCTGGCGGTGCGCCTGCCGTTCCCGGTCGACTACCTGGTGCTGCCGACTCTGCTGTCCTTCCTGGTCTGCGTCATCGTGGTGGGTGCCGCGGTTTTCGCCGCGAGCGCCGGTCCGCTGACCCCGCCGCGGCTTGGCGCATCCGCTGTCTTCATGGGCCTCGGCATCGTATCGATGCACTACATCGGCATGTGGGCCCTGCATGCGAGCGCTCACATGACGCATGCGATTCCCTTCGTTATCGCCAGCGTCGCCATCGCGATCGCCGCCTCGGGCCTGGCGCTTTTCCTGGCGAGCGGCCGGGCCGGGCGTGTGCCGCTGATCGGCTCCGCGGCGGCGCTCGGCATCGCGATATCGGGGATGCACTACACGGCCATGGCCGGCGTGACGATCTGGCCGCACGAGGCGCTCGTCACCACGGCGCCGGTGCTGTCGACCGACCTTCTCGCCATCGTGGTCGCGGTTGTCGCGTTCGGAGTCTCCGGCATCTTCCTTTTGATCCTCGTTCCCGAGCGTCTGGAGGCGCGGAGCGAAGCGCTGGCGGATAGGCGTTCGCCGATCTCCGAAGAGGCGGCGCCACGCGCACCCGCGCCGGCCGCCCATCCCGACGAGGAAGGGGCGGCGACCGCCGCGGCGGGGCATCCTTTGGCAGCGGCGGTGCATGACGCGCCCTCCGACAACGGGGACGGCGCGGTTCCGACACGCGTCCTGCCGGTTCAGCGCGACGGCGCGACCAGCTTCATCGCAGTGCGGGAGATCGCCGCCGTGCACGCCAACGCGCACTACACCTACGTCTTCGACGGACGGGTCAAGCTGTTCTGCCCGCTCTCAATCGGCGAGGTGCAGGCGCGGCTCGACGCGGAGCATTTCGTGCAGGGTGCATCGCAGCCACATCGTCAATATCGAGCGTGTGGCCGGCCTGAAGCGCAGCGGGGACCAGGGCCTGATCGAGCTCGACGGCGGCCACGACCCCTACACCGTGCCGGTAAGCCGCAGCCGTTATGGCCGCCTGAAGACGCAGCTCGGACTGAAGCCGCGCGACAGCATGGCGCGCAGCGCTTCCATCCCCCGCGAAGCCATCATCTGAGACGGTTCGCCGCGCTGCAATGGGCGCAGCGCGGCGTGCACGGATGGGGCGCGAAGCTCCGCCCGAACGGGGCGGCTCCTGACCCGAATGTGGCAACGTCGCTGACGCATTTCGTGCAGCACCGGCTGCAATTCGTGCAGCCGCCGCCCGGCTGGTGAAACTCTCATTGTTGCTGCACCGCGAAGCGGTTCAATTTTGTCCAAACAGCATGAATTCGCCCGAGCCGGGCACGGCGCTGCGGCATCGGGCGCGCTATGGGGAGGTCCTGCCGTGATACCTGGCGCTTTCGAATATCACCGGCCCGGCTCCGTCAGCGAAGCCGTCGCCCTGCTTGCCGATCTCGGCGAGGATGCGCGGCCGCTGAGCGGCGGGCACAGCCTCATTCCCATGATGAAGCTGCGGCTGGCGGCAGCCGACGCATCTCGTCGATCTCGGCGGCATCGGCGACCTGAAGGGAATCCGCGAGGAGGGCGGCGACATCGTCATCGGCGCGATGGTCACGCAGCAGGAGGTGATCGCTTCTGATCTCCTCGCGGCGAAGCTGCCGATCCTGCGCGAGACCTCGCTTCTCATCGCCGATCCGCAGGTGCGCTATGTCGGCACGCTCGGGCGGCAACGCCGCCAACGGCGATCCCGGCAACGACATGCCGGCGGTGATGATGGCGCTCAATGCCGGCTATGAGCTGACCGGCAAGGGCGGCAAGCGCAGCGTGCCGGCGCGCGGCTACTATCGCGGCGCCTACGACACGGCGCTCAAGCCCGGCGAGATTCTCACCGCCATCCGCATTCCGGTTCCGCCCGCCGGCCACGGCTACGCCTACGAGAAGCTGAAGCGCAAGGTCGGCGACTACGCCACCGCCGCCGCCGCCGTGGTGCTCGACCATGGAGGGCGGCAAGGTGGACATCGTGCGCCATCGGGCTCACCAACGTCGCCGACACGCCGCTCTTCGCCGAGGAGGCCGCGGCATTCTCACCGGCTCGTCGCTCGACGCCGACACCGTGAAGCGCGCCGTCGCGGCGGCCGAGGCGATCACCGCGCCGGCCAACGACCGCCGCGGCACGCCGCAATACCGCACCAAGATGGCGGGCGTGATGCTCGCCGCGCGCGCTGGCTCGCGCAAAATCGCGCGCCGCCTGACCGGAGTAAGTCATGGCCAAGGTCCAGATTTCGCTCACGGTCAACGGCAAGCCGGTCGACGCGCTGGTCGAGCCGCGCACGCTGCTCATCCACTTCCTGCGCGAGGAGCTGCGCATCACCGGCCCGCATATCGGGTGCGAGACCACGCCATTGCGGCGCCTGCACCGTCGATCTCGACGGCAAGTCGGTGAAGGCCTGCACCATCTTCGCGGTCGCAGGCGAACGGCGCCGAGATCAAGACCATCGAAGGCATGGCGCCGCCGACGGCTCGCTGCATCCCGCTGCAGGAGGCGTTCCGCGAGCATCACGGGCTGCAATGCGGCTTCTGCACGCCGGGCATGATCACCCGCGCCTACCGGCTGCTGCAAGGAGAACCCCAACCCGACGGAGGACGAGATCCGCGCCGGCATCTCCGGCAATCTCTGCCGCTGCACCGGCTACCAGAACATCGTGAAGGCTATCCAGAGCGCCGCGGCAATCATGGCTGGCGCCGAGGTGAAGGAGGCTGCGGAATGAACGACATGTCAGAAACCGCGGAAGTCCGCGCAGAGAAGCTCCAGGGCATCGGCTGCAAGCGCAAGCGCGTCGAGGACGTGCGCTTCACGCAGGGCAAGGGCAACTACGTCGACGACATCAATCTGCCGGGCATGCTCTACGGCGATTTCGTCCGCTCGCCGCACGGCACGCGCGCATCAAGTCGATCGACACCTCCAAGGCGACCGCCGTGCCCGGCGTCGTCGCGGTGCTGACCGCGGAGGAGCTGAAGGGCGTCAATCTCGCCTGGATGCCGACGCTCGCCGGCGACGTGCAGATGGTGCTCGCCGACGGCAAGGTGCTGTTCCAGAACCAGGAGGTGGCCTTTGTCGTCGCCACCGACCGCTACGCCGCCGCCGACGGCGCGGAGCTGGTCGAGGTCGACTACGAGGACCTGCCGGTCAACATCGACCCGCTGAAGGCGATGGACGCCGGACGCGACGATCGTGCGCGAGGACGATCAAGGACAAGACAGACGGCGCGCACGGGCCGCGCAAGCACCCCAACCACATCTTCACCTGGGACGCCGGCGACAAGGCGGCGGCCGACGCGGCCTTCGACAAGGCCGAGGTGACGATCAAGGAGTTCATCCAGTATCCGCGCTGTCATCCCGTGCCCGCTGGAGACCTGCCAGTGCGTCGCCTCGTTCGACAAGATCACGGGCGATCTGACGCTGTGGGGCACGTTCCAGGCGCCGCATGTCATCCGCACGGTAGGCTCGCTGATCTCCAAGATACCCGGAGCACAAGATCCACGTGATCGCGCCCGATATCGGCGGCGGCTTCGGCAACAAGGTCGGCGCCTATCCGGGCTATATCTGCGCCATCGTCGCCTCCATCGTCACCGGCCAGCCGGTGAAATGGGTCGAGGACCGCATCGAGAACCTCTCCACCACCGCGTTCGCGCGCGACTTCCACATGGACGGCGGAGCTCGCCTGCGACGAAGGACGGCCGGATCACCGGCCTCCGCGTCTACACGCATCGCCGACCACGGCGCCTTCGACGCCTGCGCCAACGCCACGAAATGGCCGGCCGGGCTCTTCTCGATCGTGTCGGACTCCTATGACGTGCCGGCCGCCTACTGCCTGGTCGACGGCGTCTACACCAACAAGGCGCCGGGCGGCGTCGCCTATCGCTGCTCGTTCCGCGTCACGGAGGCGATCTACTGCATCGAGCGCGCCATGGACATCATGGCGCAGAAGCTCGGCATGGACCCGGCCGAGTTCCGCATGAAGAACCTCATCAAGCGGGAGCAGTTCCCCTACACCTCGGCGTTCGGCTGGGAATACGATTCCGGCGACTATCACACCGCCCTGCAGAAGGCGATGGACAGCGTCGACTACAACGACGCTGCGGGCCGAGCAGAAGGCGAAGCAGGAGGCCTTCAAGCGCGGCGAGACGCGCGAGCTGATGGGGATCGGCGTCGCCTTCTTCACCGAGATCGTCGGCGCCGGGCCGTCGCGCGCCTGCGACATCCTCGGCATCGCCATGTTCGATTCCGCCGAGATCCGCATCCACCCGACCGGCTCCGGCATCTGCCGGCTCGGCACCAAGAGCCAGGGGCAGGGGCACGAGACCACCTACGCCCAGATCATCGCGACCGAGCTTGGGCTTCGCCGCCGACGGCATCACCGTGGAGGAGGGCAACACCGACACGGCGCCCTACGGCCTCGGCACCTACGGCTCGCGCTCCACGCCGGTGTCGGGCGCGGCGACCGCCATGGCCTGCAGAAAGATCAAGGCGAAGGCGCAGATGATCGCCGCCTACATGCTGGAAGTGCACGACGACGACCTGGAATGGGACGTCGACCGCTTCCGCGTGAAGGGCAACCCGGAGCGCTTCAAGACCATGACGGAGCTCGCCTGGGCGGCCTATCACGAGGTGCCGGCCGGCATGGAGCCGGGGCTGGAGGCGGTGAACTATTACGACCCGCCCAACATGACCTACCCGTTCGGCGCCTATATCTGCGTGGTCGATATCGACGTCGATACCGGCGAGACCAAGGTCCGCCGCTTCTACGCGCTCGACGATTGCGGCACGCGCATCAACCCGATGATCATCGAGGGGCAGATCCATGGCGGGCTGACGGAAGCCTTCGGCATCGCCATGGGGCAGGAGCTCTTCTACGACGAGACCGGCAACATCATGACCGCCTCGCTCATGGACTATTTCCTGCCGACCGCGGTGGAGACGCCGAAATGGGAGACCGACTGGACGACGACGCCCTCGCCGCATCATCCGATCGGCGCCAAGGGCGTCGGCGAGAGCCCCAATGTCGGCGGCGTGCCGTGCTTCTCCAACGCGGTGAACGACGCCTTCGCCTTCCTCGGCTCCACCCACATCCAGATGCCGCACGACGCCTGGCGGACGTGGGAGGCGGCGGAGCGGCTGGGACTGCATACGTAGCAGCCTTGCCGGAGAGGACGTGCATCTACATTTGTCGTCATGCCCGGACTTGATCCGGGCATCCATTCCGCAACGATTGCGGCTGTTGCCAGCGTCACGGAATGGATTGCCGGGTCAAGCCCGGCAATGACGACAGAACAAGTGTCGAAGCCAGTGGAACGGGCATGCCCCTGACCCGCGAAGAGATCTCCGATCGCCTCGCCGAGGTCGGCTACATCGCCGACCGCGATCTGGCGACTGCGCTGTGGCTGATGGATTTCCTGCACCGGCCGCTGCTCATCGAGGGCGAGGCGGGGGTCGGCAAGACGGAGGTCGCCAAGGCGCTGGCGGAGGTCCACAAGACCGAGCTGATCCGCCTGCAATGCTACGAGGGCCTCGACCAGAACGCCGCGCTCTACGAGTGGAACTATCAGCGCCAGCTTCTCGCCATCAAGGCGCGCGAGGGCGCCGGCGAAGACCCGGAGCGCGTCGAGGAGCACATCTTCTCGGAAGAATATCTGCTGGAGCGGCCGCTTCTGAAGCCGATCCGGCGCGCCACGCCGCCGGTCCTCCTGATCGACGAGGTGGACCGCGCCGACGAGGAGTTCGAGGCGTTCCTGCTGGAGCTCCTCTCCGACTTCCAGGTGTCGATCCCCGAGCTCGGCACGATCAACGCGATCTCCATCCCGCGCGTCGTGCTGACCTCCAACGCGCACGCGCGAGCTGTCCGATGCGCTTCGCCGCCGCTGCCTCTATCACCATCTCGACTTTCCCGATGTCGACCGCGAGGCGCGCATTCTCCTTGCGCGGCTGCCCGGCATCGACTCCAACCTGGCGCAGCAGGTGGCGCGCATGGTGGGGGCGATCCGCAAGGAGGATCTGCGCAAGGTGCCCGGCATCGCCGAATCGCTCGACTGGGCCGCGACGCTCGCCGGGCTCGACCTGCACGACCTCCGGCAGGAGCCGGAGGCGGTCTACGAGACGATGATCTGCCTCCTGAAGACGCACGAGGACCGCTCGCGCATCACGCGCGAGGTCACCGACCGGCTGCTCGGCAAGGTGGCGTGATGCCCGCCGAGGCGATGCCGACGGGAGGGGACACAAGCGTCGGCGCGGCGATGCGCGAAAAGCTCGCCGGCTTCACCGCGCGCTGCGCGACAACGGCTTCACCGTCGGGCTTACGGAGACCCGCGATGCGCTACGCTGCTCGCCTCGCCCGCGGCGCGTCAGGCGATCACGCTCAAGCCGGCGCTGCGCGCGCTCTTCTCCGCCGACCAGTCCGACTGGCAGAAATTCGACGAGATTTTTGCCGCCTACTGGACTGGCCAACACATGCGGCGCATGGCCTCCGTGAGCGGCGTTGCCGGCGTCGACACGAAACGGCCGCGCCGCCTGCCGCATGCCGGCACGCCGACCGGCTCACCCGGCGCTCCCGACAAGGCGCAGCTCGGCGGAGGAGAGGAGGGCGCGGCGGAAGGACGCGGCCGCCCCGGCGGCGCGTCGCAAGAGCGAGGCGCTCGCCTCTACCGATATTCGCCACATCGTCGACCCGGACGAGATCGCGCTCACCCACGCGCTTGCCGCGCGGCTCGCGACGAGCATGCGCGCCCGCATCGTGCGCCGCGAGCGCATCAAGCGCAGGGGACGGCGGCTCGACCTCCGCCGCACCATCCACAGGAGCGTCGCGCATGGCGGCACGCCGGTCGATCTCGCTCTGGCGGCGGCGCAAGCCGAAGCCGCTGCGCCTCGTCGTGCTGCTCGACGCGTCGGGCTCCATGAGCCTCTACACCGCGTTCTTCGTGCGCTTCCTGCATGGCGTGGTCGATGCCTTCCGCGAGGCGGAGGCGTTCGTCTTCCACACGCGGCTGGCGCATGTCTCGCCGACGCTGCGCGACCGCAACGTCACGCGCGCGGTGGAGAAGCTTGCGCTGATGGCGCGAGGGCATCGGCGGCGGCACGCGCATCGGCGAGAGCCTCGCCACCTTCAATCGCTGGCACGCGGCGCGCGTCATCAATTCGCGCACCGTCGTGATGATCGTCTCCGACGGCTACGACACCGGCGAGCCGGAGCAGCTGGCGCAGGAGATGCGGCGGCTGCGGCGGCGCTGCAAGCGCATCGTCTGGCTCAACCCGCTGATCGGCTGGCGCGACTACGCGCCCGCGGCGCGCGGCATGCAGGCGGCGCTGCCTTATGTCGATCTCTTCGCGCCGGCGCACAATCTGGAAAGCCTCGCGGCGCTCGAGCCCTATCTTGCGAGGATCTGACGCCATGAACAGCGCGACCGACATTCTCGATCTCGTCACCACCATGAAGGCGAAGGGCGAGCCCTTTGCGCTCGCGACCGTGGTGCGCACCGTCGCCGCCACCGCCGCCAAGGCCGGCGCCAAGGCGATCATCCTGCCGGACGGCACCGATCTCGGAGGGCTGGATCGGCGGCGGCTGCGCCCGCGGCGCGGTGCTGAAGGCCGCGCGCGAGGCGCTCGCCGACGGCAAGTCGCGGCTCGTCTCGGTGGAGCCGCCAGACGTGCTGCAGGCGAAGGGCATCGCCGCCGGCGAGGAGCGCGAGGGCGTGCGTTTCGCCAAGAACATGTGCCCGAGCCAGGGCACGATGGACATCTTCGTGGAGCCGGTGCTGCCGCGCCCGGAGATCGTCATCTGCGGGTCGAGCCCGGTCGCCGTCGCGCTGGCCGCGCTCGGCCGCCGTCTCGGCTTTCAGATGACCGCCTGCGCCCCGGCCGCCGAGCAGGCGGCGTTCGCCGAGGTCGACCGCCGCATCGAGGGCTACGCGCTCCCCGTCGAGCCGCGAGGGCGCGCGCTTCATCGTCGTCTCCACGCAGGGGCGCGGCGACGAGGCGGCGCTGAAGGCCGCGCTCGCAGCGGAGGCCGACTACGTCGCCTTCGTCGGCAGCCGCAAGAAGGCCGATGCGCTGCGCGCCAAGCTCTCAGCCGAGGGCGTCGATCAAGGCCGGCTCGACGCCGTCAAGGCGCCGGCCGGCCTCGATCTCGGCGCCATCACGCCGGACGAGATCGCGCTCTCCATCCTGGCCGAGATCGTCGAGCGGAGACGGAAGGATCAGAAATCCGTCTCCAAGGATGTAGAGCCCGCCGGAATGCCGGTCGACCGTGTAGACGATCTGCCGCTCGTCGACGAACACGTCGTTGAGCTGGATCTGGCCCGACCTTCGAGTTGGGCGGAGCCGGCGGCACGAAATGCGCGATCTCGCTTCGGCTGGAACGCGTTGGAGATGTCGAAGGCGCGCGTGCCGCCGTTGAAGAAGGTGCCGAAGATGATCTCCTCCGACTGGAAGGAGGTCTCCCGCGGCACGTTCTCGTGCAGATTATGCGCGCCGAAACGCCCGCCGCGATTGGCGAACTCCTCCTTCGGCGGCATCGGGCAGGTGGAGATCGGAACCAGGTTCTTCTCCTCGCGCGCGTCGAGGATCCAGACGAGCTTCGGCCAGTCCGCGGCGGCGTCCATGGTCGACTCGTCGGTCGAGACGATGAGCTGCCGCTCGAACAGCGGCAGCAGCGTGTGGGTGAAGCCGGTGAAGGGCGGTGAGTTGTCCCAGCGCGAGATCATCTTCGGCTGCGACTTGTCGGAGATGTCGAGGAGCACGGCGCCGCCGTCGATGACGCCGAGATAGGCGCGGTCCGGCCGCTGCGGATAGACGTTGGTGTTGTGCACGCGGAAGCCGGCGTCCTTCACCTTGTGGCGCACGGGCGGCGCCTCCGTGTCGCCGACGCGCACGCCCGGCAGCCACCAGCGTCCCACCTCCTGCGGCTTGGACGGATTGCGCACGTCGATGATGCGATAGAACTGATCGTCCTTCTGGTTGTGCGGCTGGAAGTCGGCGGAGCCGGCCGCCAAGTGGACGTATTCGCCGTCGCAGAACCACAGCTGGTGCACGCCGCGCGAATAGGGGCCCGAGCAGTCGAAGAAGGAGATCGACTTCGGCTCCTCCGGATTGGAGATGTCGAAGAGCTCCATGCCCGCCGGCTTCTGGCCGGGGTCCTTGCACTGATAGGCGACCGCCATGATGTCGCCGGTGAGCTCCAGCGAGTTGGAGCGCATGTAGGGCTCCGGCAGCTCGGTCTGCACGACGATCTTCGGATTGCGCGGATCGGTCACGTCGACGCCGGTGAAGTTCTTCGGCGCGAACTCATGCGCCAGCCACATGATGCGCCGGCCGTCCTTGGCGATCGAGATCGCCATGCCTTCGCCCAGGCCGCCATAGCCCAGGAGGTCGTTCTGCGAGAGGAACTTGAAGCCCTTGATCATGGCTTCGCCGTTCGCTCCGTTTCCGTTTGTCATGCTCATATGTACTCCCTATCTCGATCGAAGTTGGCTGACATTGCGCTGCGAACAGTCGCGTCATGTCTGGCCAAGGCCTTGGAACATCCGCCTGGCGGCGCAGTCCACGCCCACACAAATACCAGGAAACACGAAGAACGCACCGGCCAGGACCGGATCCTGCAGTCCGACATATTCGGCCGCCGCGCCCATGACGAGCGCGCCGAATGCGGGGCCGCCGCGAAACAGCAGCGCGTAGATGCCGAGCACCCGGCCGCGCATGGCCGGCTCGACCGACATCTGGATGAGCGTCTGCGCCGAGATGCCGGTGCACGACATCCCAAATCCGGTCACCACCAGGATTGCCGCCGCCATCCACAGCCGCTGCGTCGCGGTGAAGAGCGCGGCGGAGACCGCGACGACCAGCGAGCTCGTCATGAGGATGCCGGCGAGGCCCGCCCCATCGCCCCGGCCGCTCGAGCCAGAGGCCCGCGACGATCGCTCCGGCGCCGGCCGAAGAGGTCAGCACCGCGAGCGTGCCGGCGTCGCCGTGGAACACGTCGCCCAGCGAAGCCAGGCAGCAGCTCGATCAGCGGGCGGCCGCCGATATTGCCGGCCACCATGCAGCACGAGGACGGTGAGGATGCCGGCGTGCGAGCCGATATAGCGCAGGCCCGCCAAGAGGTCGCTGAACAGGCTGCCTCTGCCGGCGCCCGGCTCCGTCGTGGCGGCGATGTCGAGGCGCGACAGGACCGCGAGGAAGGCGGTGATCGCCAGCGCGTTCACCGCGTAGGCCATGGGAATGCCGGCGACGGCGATGATCATGCCGGCCACGGCGGGGCCGAGAAAGCGCGCCAGGTTGAAGACGACCGAGGTGATGGCCACGGCGGCGGTGAGGTCGGCGGAGGGCACGAGCGCCGGCGTCAAGCGCCAGCCGCGCCGGCTGGTTGAACGCCGCCACGATGCCGAGCAGCACCGCGAGGACGAGCAGGAGAGGCGGCGTGATGGCGCCGCTCGCGGTCAGCGCGAACAAGGTCAGCGCGTGGGCGAGGGAGAGCGCCTGGGTGATCTTGGTGACGCGCAGCCTGTCCCAGCGGTCGGCGACCGCCCCGGCAATCGGGCCGAGAAGCATGGTCGGAAAAAGGTCCGCGAAGGCGACGAGGCCGAGCCAGGCGCCCGATTGGGTGAGCTGCCAGGTCAGCCAGCCGGTCGCTACTCGCTGCATCCAGAACCCGACGAGCGAGATCGAGCTGCCGGCCGTGTAAGTGCCGAAGCTCGGGTTCTTCAGGACCCTGGCAATCGTGCCGATGCGTGAGGCTGGAGGCATCGCGGGCGAACCGTTGGGAGAGACTGAAGCGAAGGGGAGACCGTAGGATCGTATTATCGTAACATTAGCGCAGCAAGAGGGGCGGGACAAGGCAAGCGGCGACAAAGCCCGCGCCGCGCAGCGGTCAGGCCAGCAGATCGCGCCCCAGCGATTCGGTCACGCGGTGTGTGAGCTCTCCGGCTTCCCACGCGCCATGCGGCGTCGGCCGGGCCCGTTGCCGCGCTTTCGCGACAGAAGGTGCTAGCTCTCCTCGGGGGCCGCGGGATTGTCGAGGATGCGCATGATCTCCGCGCCCGCATTCGCCACCTCGCGGCGGGCAATATCCTCCGCCGCGTCGGCGTCGCGCTGCTTGGACGGCGTCGAACATGTCGCGCAGGCCCTTCACGCTTTCGCGCGAGCGCGTCGACGAGCGCTTCGGATGGCCGAGCCCCAGCGCGCGCCACCGCCGGATGCGGGCGTGCAGCGTGGCGAGCATCTGCGAGAGAATCTCGCTGCCGGCGCCGCGCGTCAGCGTCTCGTAGAAACGGTTCTTGGCGTTGAGCACGATGTCGGGATCGCCGTCGCGGTAGGCGGCGACCGTGTCGTCGAGCGCGACCTTCAGCTCCGCCAGGTCGGCCTCCGACGCCTTGCCGACGAACATCTTCGCCGCCAGGCCTTCCAGCACGCCGCGGATGAGATAGAGGTCCTTCGCCTCGTCGAGCGTGAGCTGGCGCACCACCGGGCCCTTGTTGGGGATGGTCGCCACCACGCCTTCCAATTCCAGCTGCCGCAGCGCCTCGCGGATGACCGTGCGCGACACGCCGGTCATCTGGATCAGCTCGCGCTCGATCAGCCGCGCGCCCGGCGCCAGCCGGCCCTTCGATGATCGCCGTGCGCAGCGCATCGACCACGTTGCGGCGAAGCGGCGCCGCCGATTTCTCGATCATCGGCACGGAAGGCTCGACGGCCATCAGGGTGCGCTTCGGCATCGGATCGCGGTGGGCGGCTCATGCCATTCCCCGTCAATGCGCGCGTGAGCAATTCGCCGGCAAATCGTAGCCGAAATGGCGCGCCCGCCCTAATCCGCACGGAAGCTGGCGCCTGCATGCCGCTCAGCGCTCAACGGGCACTCCGACCATGTTGCCCCATTCGATCCACGAGCCGTCATAGACGCGGACATTCTCGTAGCCCAGAAGCTGGGTCAGCGCGAAATAGGCGACCGTGGCGCGGTGGCTCAGGCGGCAATAGGCTGATGGTCCGCTTCTCCGGCGTCACGCCGCGCGCCGCGACGGCGCCCTGATCTCTTCCGGCGACTTGAAGGCTTTGTTCTCGTCGAGAAGGTCCATGTAAAAGAGATGCTTCGCCCCGGGTATGCGGCCGTAGCGCATGGCGCCGACGTCCGGCCCGCCGGGACCTCCGACGCGCTCGCCGCGATATTCCTCCGGCGAGCGGAGGTCGAGGATGGTGACGTCGTCCTTCCCCAGCGACGCGAGCACCTCGTCGCGGAAGACGCGCATCGACGGGTCGCGCTCCACCGGCATGATAGGTGACCGGGGCTGGGAGCGGGCGGAAATGCCGTCTGCAGCGCGCGGCCTTCCGCCTTCCAGCGATAGCGCGCGCCGTCGAGCAGGTGGACGTTTCGGTGCCCGCAATAGCGGAACACCCACCAGGCGTAGACGCCGAACTGCACGTCCTCGCCGTAGACCACGACCGTCGTGTCATTGCCGATGCCGGCTGCGCCGAGGCGCCGGGCGAAATCCGCCGGGGACGGGAAGTCGCGCATCTTCGCGTCCCACAGCATCTCCTTCCACAGCCAGCAGACGGCGCCGGGCACGTGACCTGACTTGTAGGCGGCCATGTCGTCCTGGCGAAGTCCGGCGATCTCGATCAGCCGGAGATTGGGATCGTCGAGATGCGCCTCCAGCCATTCGGGCGTGACGAGGGCGGGGATCTCGGCTTTCGCGTCCATGCGAATTCACTTCTGCTTGCAGGCGGCGCCTCGCACGACGGGCCGCATGTATTTGACTACGGTATTACGGTATTCTTATTTTCATGCTGCGGCAATGCCGCCACTTGGGATGGATGGAATGATCGAGCTCTACAACTTCGCGCAGTCGACCTGCAGCCTGAAAGTGCGCATCTGCCTGGCGGAGAAAGAGGTCGAATGGACCGACCGGCGGCTCGTCTCCAAGAACGAGGACCATCTCTCCGACTGGTACCTGCAAGCTCAACCCGAACGGCGTGGTCCCGACGCTCGTTCATGATGGCGTGCCGATCATCGAATCCTCGGTGATCCTGCAATATCTCGACGAGGTCTTTCCCGAGCCGCGCCTCGTGCCGGCCGATCCGGCTCGGCGGGCGGCGCTGCGCGCCTGGCTCGTCTTCGTCGACCACGTGCCGACGCCGGCCGTGCGCTATCCCTCGTTCCAGTTCGGCGGCCTGCGCAAGAAGTTCGAGCAACTGACGGAGGAGGAGTTTGCGGCCAAGGCGAAGAAGCGCCCGCTCAAATCAGCCTTCTACGAGAAGATGATCGGCCCCGCCGGATTCCCCCAGGCGGAGATCGACAAGGCGCTGGAGGACATCCGCAAGACCGCGGCGCGCATGGACAAGATGCTCGCCGAGGGCGGCCCCTGGCTCTTCGGCGACTACACGATCGCCGACATCGCCGTGGCGCCGCTCATCGACCGCATGGAAGACCTCGGCTTCGCCTATCTATGGGAAGAGGATTTTCCGCGCGTGAAGGACTGGCTTGCACGCATGCAGGCGCGGCCCGCCTACAAGGAGGCGTTCTACGAAGGGACGCGCCTGTCGCAGATCTATCCCGAGCTCGGGCTCGGCCGGGGAACGCGGCTGGGGACAAAGGCAGCCTCCTGACCCGCAATCCATTTGCGGCCCACCATGTCCGCTTCCACGGGCCTATCCGATATGGCCGCCGTGGCCGAGGATGTCACAGATGCGCCAACAACGGATGTCGGCCCGCTATCCAGTCAGTATCGATTTCAGCGCATCGCGCTCTTCAACGACAAAATCAAAAAACGCCGCAATGCGCGGCGTGCGTCGTAGATCGGGGTGCGTCAATAGCCGCCAGCTTCGTGCCAGTTCCGGGATAGGTCCCAGCACACGCACCAGGCCGGGCTCGGCGTCGGCAATCGCGGTCGGCAGCGGCCCGAGCCCGACGCCGGATTTCACGGCGTACATCATGCCGAGCATGCTGTTGTTGCGGGCGGTGATCCTGGCGTTCGGCGCGACCTCTTTCAGCCATTTCGCCACCCGGTGGCCGCTCATCGATTCATCAAGGCAGACTAGGGGATGCTGCGACAAATCCACGATATGCGCCGGTTTGCCGTGCTGTGCGATGTAATCTTGGCTGGCATAGACGGCCCAGATCGAGTCCGCGATCTTGCGTCCGATCAGTTCGTCATCGGTATCGCCTGAGCGGAAGGCGATGTCGGCGTCCCCTTTGGAAAGGTCGAGATAGAGGTCGCTCATCACGAATTCGACGCGCAGGTTCGGATGACGCGCGTGAAAGCGCTCGATCAGGGGCGTCATGCGCTGCACGATCGGTTCCGGGCAGGTCACGCGAATGACGCCGCCGCGGTCGCGCCCCGTGTCGCTTACATGGCGCTCGAAGTCTCCGACCATCGCTTCCACGCGCTCGGCATAGGGAAGGAGGCCTTGGCCGAAATCGGTGAGCCGATAGCCAGCCGACGAGCGCGACACGAGCTTGCGTTCGATCTTCCTTTCCAATTCGACCAGCCGCCGCTGCACGGTCGATTGGCTGACCCGGAGCGCCTTGCCCGCCGCAATCGTACTGCCGTGGCGTGCGACGGCGAGGAAGTATTTGAGGTCGTTCCAATCGAACATCCAATCATTATGCAATTCTGAGGCCCCCTGACGCAATCATGCGGCTGCCGAAGGGGTGACCTGCCGGCGTAGTGAACAGCCATCGACACGCAGGCGATGGAGCCGGACATCATGAATACGACCTTCGACCCGAAAGCATTCAAGGCCACCACCCGAGAGTCGTGGGACAGGCATGCCAACGGCTGGAACGCGCACAGCGCACAAATCAGAGTCTGGCTGCGGGAGGCGACCGACGCCATGCTGGCGATGGCCGAGGTCGGGCCGGGTGCGCGGGTGCTCGACGTCGCTGCCGGTGCCGGCGATCAGACGCTCGACATCGCCCAGCGCGTCGGTACAGCCGGTACCGTACTGGCGACCGACTTGTCGCCGGCCATCCTGGAACTCGCAAAAGTCAGGGCACGCCACGCCGGCTACGGCAATGTTCAGACGGCGGTTGCCGATGGCGAAAATCTCGATGTCGGGGAGGGCGTCTTCGATGCGGCGGTTTGCCGGCTAGGGCTGATGTTCTTTCCTGATCCGGCCAAGGGGTTGCGGGAAATGTACCGTGCGCTCAAGCCGGGCGGCCACGCCTGCACCATGGTGTTTTCGGCGCCCGACAAGAACCCATGCGTGAGCATCCTGGTTTCGACCGCGTTCAAGCATGCCGGCCTGCCGTCGCACGACCCGTATCGGCCGGGTGGTCTGCTTAGCCTCGGCAGACCAGGCTTCGTCGACGAGCTGTTCCAGCAAGCAGGCTTTTCGCGTGTAGCGACCACGAAGCTGGCGGCGCCCTTCAGGCTACCTTCGGTGAAGGACTATCTCGATTTCATCCGCAACTCGGCGAGCCCAATCCTGCAAATTCTGGGGCGGCTCGACTCGACGGCGCAAGAAGCGGCCTGGGCCGAGATCAAATCCAAGCTGAGTGCCTTCAACACGGCCGATGGCTGGGAAGGGCCTAACGAACTATTGCTGACAATGGGGCGGCGGACTTGAGAGCCTGAGTCCGATTTGGGGCAGACGAAGAAATTCGCCCGGGCCGCGCGAACGTCTGCTCTGGCGTTCGTCTGCGACATGAGATCAAGCTCCAGATAGCCACGCATCCAAGTGCGCGGCCCAGAAAATAATCCCCGCCTCCCGAGCCTCTCCTACAATGCCTCCACCGCTCTTCGCCGGAGGGACCGTGTGGCCAACGGAAACCATGTGGGAAGGGCGGGCAGTCCGCGGCGGGGCGGCTTTCCGAGCTGCTCCGTCCCGGTCGGTTCCGACACTCCGCCCGACCGGCACTAGGACCGGTCTGCGGCTTGTTGACCGCCTTAAGCCTGATCCGGTGAGGCTGAGCCCACCGGGCTGGCGGAGAGCTGGAGGACTGGGCCGAAAAAGCTGCGCGGGGCGCCTGAGGGGCGCCGCTACTAAACTTTGCGAGGCACGCCTGAGGCGCCCCGCTCCCTCCTCATGGGCGAGGAGGCGAACACGAAGCAGAGCCTCGGGCCAAACGGTCGCGGGAGTGAATGGGCATGTACGGTGGCGGCATCACCCGTAACCTCCCGCTTGAGGGCAGGGCAATCGCATTTGGAGAAAGCCCTCATCCTGAGGCGCGAGCGTAGCGAGCCTCGAAGGACGAGGGCGATGGCACGGTGGTTTGTTGGAGGCTGCACGTGGCAATGCTGTGCGCCGTCGATGGTGGTTCGAGGCTCGCGCCTTCGGCGCGAGCGCCTCACCATGAGGGTGGAGATAACCAAATACGATTGCCCTGCCCTTGAGGGGAGGTTGCGTGCTTCCCCGGGGGAGCCGTGCTCTGCCCAAACAAAGAGCCCGGTTCTGATTCAATCAGAGCCGATGCGGCTCAATAGACGCGGTTGAGCGGCTCTTGCCCGCCCGAAAGCACCCGCTCAACGTTTTCCCACGCCGAGCGGAAGAGGAACGCCGAGGCCTGTCGCGTCACGCCGGCGATATGCGGGGTGAGGATGACGCGGTCCGCGGCTTCGCCGGAGAGCTGCAGCAGCGGATTGTCGGGGGAGGGCGGCTCGGTGGAATAGACGTCGACCGCCGCGCCGCCGAGATGGCCCGATTTCAGCGCCTCCGCCAGCGCCGCCTCGTCGACCACGCCGCCGCGCGCCGCGTTGATCAGCACGGCGCCGGGCTTCATCGCCGCAAGCTGCTTGGCGCCGATGAGGTTCTGCGTCGCCGGGATGAGCGGCACGTGCAGCGTCACCAGATCGGCGCGGGCGAGGAGGTCGTCGAGCGAGACGGCTTCCGCCGAGAGCGCCGCGGCGCCCGCCGGGTCGGCCGGCTTGGGGTCGTAGTAGATGATGCGGCAGCCCTGCGCGGCGAGCGACCGCGCCACCGCCATGCCGATCACGCCGAGCCCGACGACGCCCGCCACCAGGCCTTCCAGCCCGCCGAGATTGTCGGAGACCATGCGCGCGCGGAAGCTCGCGTAGTTGCCCTTCAGCACCTCGCCGCGTCGCCCAGGCGAAGCGCCTCAGGAGCACCGCCGCGTTGGTCGTGACATATTCCGCCAGCGCCGCGTTGCTGCCGCCCGGCACGTTGGCGACAGGGATGCCGAGTCGCACGAGAGTGTCGCGGTCGAGCCGGTCGAGACCGGCACCGGTCACCTGGACGAGCTTCAGCGCCGAGCCTTCGAACAGCTCCGGCGCGAGCTTCGGCCCCACCGCCGGGATGATCAGCGCCTTGGCGCTCTTCAGAAGCGAGGCAAGCTCCGCGTCGTCAGGCTTGCGGTAGGTGGCGGAAAGCGCTTCCGGCGGCCGGACGCCCACCCGGGAGAAATCCTCCGCGGGCCTCAGACACACAACGTCGAAACTCATGATGTCGCCTTCGGCTCTTCCCAGTCGGGGAATTCCTGGGTCCCGGAGGCAACCTCGCCGACCGGGAAAAAGCAGATGAGCTTCAGCGGCTCACTGCCGGTATTGCGCGTGACGTGCCGTTCGCCCGCCGGGACGAGAACCGTGTCGCCGGCCCGGACCGGGAGCGCACCGCTCTCCGTCTCCGTGACGCCTTCGCCGGAAAGCACGTGGATCACTTCCTCGAAGGTGAAATGAACATGCGGGCCGCGCGGCTTCTCGCCGGGCTTGAGCGCGGCGATTTCGACCAGGCGCATCGACACCTTGTCGGCCCCCAGCTTGCCGGAGACGATCTCACGCGAGGTGCGGCCCGGGAGGGAAAGCAGCTTTGCGTCGGCTTCTTTGACGAGCTTGGCCATCACACCGCCTGACGAAGATGCTTCACCTCCGCGACGCCGCCCTGCACCTTGTCGAGCTGCCGGAAGATTTCCGTCGCCTCGGCGGCGATCGCTTCGGCGATCTTGGCGATCATCGCCACGCCGCGCTCGGCCGTCGCACCCTGCGGCGTCCCGTACCATCCTGTCGGCGCAATCGACCGTATATCGGTCAGCACCGGCTGGTAGGATCGGGTGCGGCGCAGCTTGTCCATCTTGCTGCCCAGGCCCGGATCGGAGGAGTTCCCGATGCGGTCGAGGTGTACCAGATGCGGCTGGTGGGCCAGCACCGCAAGCGCTTCGATCTCGCCGCCATGCGTCAGCCCGTTGCATTCGTGCCCGTAGAGGTCGGCCGCCACGTAGCAGGCCTGCACGGTCAGCACGCTCATGCCGTGCTTGCGGTGCAGGTCCTCCGCCGCGATGGCGAGCGAGGGGATGTTGCCTTCATGCCAGTTGAGGACGAGCAGCGACTTCGCGCCGTGCTGTGCCGCCGAGATGCAGGTCTCGCTCACCACCCGCATATAGGTGTCGGGCGTCAGCGAGAGCGTGCCTTCGTAAGGCATGTGCATGGGCGTGACGCCGAGCGCCGGGCCGGGCAGCACCACGCCGTCCATCTCTTCGGCGACCGCAGCGGCGATGATGTTGGCCGCGTACATGTCGGTGCCGGTCGGCAGATGCGGCCCGTGCTGCTCGACGCTGCCGGCCGGCAGGATGACCAGCGGGTGTTTCTGGAGCTGCTGCGCGATCTCCGGCTGCGTCAGCTCCCAGAAATAGCGGCTAGGCAACATTCCGCTTTCCTTCCGCCGCCCGCTGGCGCGCCGCCTCGATCACGTCGGCGAGCTTGACGGACTGGCCGTTCAGATCGATGGAGCGCAGCGCCGCATAGACGACCGCCACGGCGGCATTGCCGTTGTCGGCGTTGAGCTCGTTGGCCTTGCCGCTGCGGCAGCTCTCGGCGAACATCTCCAGCTCGGCGCGGAACATGTCGCTCGGCTTGTCCTTCATCTCTTCGCGCTTGCCGTAGCCGTCCTTGCCGCGCTGGATGTAGAGCGTCGACGATTTGTGGATCTCCGCCGGCGTGTCCCACACGCCGAAATCGATCTCGTAGTGCATCATCCCCTTGGAGCCGAAGACGCGCACCGCGAAGACGCCCGGCGATGTCCAGCACGAGCCGATATAGCCGACCTTGCCGTCGGCGAACTTCACCAGCGTCTGCGACTGGTCGTCGACCTCCGCGCCGACCGGCGAGAGCTTCGAGGCCATGGAGCTCGCCTCGACGATCTCGCCGCCGAGATAGTGCACGATGTCGAACATGTGGATGGCGAGCTGCGAGAGCGGGCCGCCCGGCGCGCGGTCCTTGTACCAGCGCCAGGTCTGCGGCGTCAGCTCCAGCGCCCGCTCGTTGGAGAAGTTCGCTTCGATCATCGCCACGCGGCCGAGCTCGCCCGCGTCGATGGCTTCGCGGATCTGACGAATGCCGGCCATCAGCCGCGCGCTGTGCCCGACGGTGACGGTCACGCCGTACTGCTCCTGCAGTGCAGCGATCTCGAGACCTTCCTCCAGCGTGCTGGCGATCGGCTTTTCCGTGTAGACGTGCTTGCCGGCCTTGGCGACTTCCGCGGCCACCGGCAGATGCTGCTCGTTGGGAACGGTGAGGATGACGCCCTGGATCTCCGGATTGGAGAGCATGGTGCGCATGTCCGGCACGGAGGGGACGCCCATCTCCTTCTCGAACGCGTTGCGCTTCTCTTCCGAGCGGCTGTAGCCTGCCACGATCTGCAACTTGTCCGAGTTTGCGGCGGCGCGCGTCAGCACCTTTGCCCAGCGGCCGAGGCCAACGATGCCGAGTTTGACGGGTTGTGTGCTCATGATCTCCCTGAGTCGCTAGAAGAAGGGCCGGCTAAGCAGCCCTGCAATATTGTCATATCGTAATACGGGGCAGGGGCAAGGTCAATTCACCACATCTCCACGCGCCAAAAAGGCCGCGCACTCTCCAGCAGACTTGAGAGACGGGACGCCGCTTGGGGAATCAGCCCCAGAGCTCAGCCATGCGCGGGAACGCCGCGGTACCGTGCTCCTGGCGCTGGCCCTCGGTGACGTCGCCCCATTTTACGATCGCCCGCTCGTAGGCCGGGCGTGCGGCGATCCGCTCATACCAGGCGTTGAGGTGCGTAAGGTGCTGCCACAGCGGCGCCATCTGAAACGACTCCAGCCGGCGCACGTAGACGACGAGCGCGATGTCGGCGAGCGAATAGCTGTCGCCGGCGAGCCATTCCTGCGCGGCGAGCGTGGCGTCCATCTCCTCGAAGAGCTTGCGGAAGGTGGCGACCGAATCCGGCAGGAGCGGGGAGTCGAGCCCGGATGCGATGTTCACCTGGTCGTTGGTCTTGCGCACCTGGTCGCGCATCTTGGCGTAGTAGGCGCCGATCTTCTCCTTGCCCTTGGCGGCGTAGATGTGGCGGTTGACGATGCACACGCCGAGCGTGCGGCTGGCGACGTGCACGCCGTCGTCGATGCGGCGCATCCACAGTCGCATCTTGGCGCGCGCGGCCGGCGTGTCCGGCCTCAAAGGCACATCCGGATAGGCGTCCTCGAGATATTCCAGGATGACGAGCGATTCCGGGATCGCCTCGCCGTTGTCGATGATGACGGGCACCAGCCCCTTCGGGTTGAGGCGGTGGTAGTCCGCCGGCAGCTCGTCGACGTCGCCGCGCGCCGTGTCGACGATCAGGCTTTTCCAGGCGATGCCCTTTTCCTCCAGAGAGAGGCGGACGCGCTGGGCGGCGGTGGAGCGGTCGTAGTGATAAAGCGTCAGCATGCTTGCTCACGGAGCTAGAGAACAAAGAAAAGCTCCGGCGACGCGAACGCCGCCGGAGCCGTGATCAGGCTCGTTTCGAACCCCGGCGTCAGAGCGAGGCGGGACGCTTCGGAAGGCCGAGCGCCTCCTGCGCCGCCCAGACGTATTTCATGTCGACGTATTGGCGCCAGTCGAAGCCCTCCGGCAGGTCGCCGGTGACGGCCAGCGACTCGACGAAGTCGTCCATGACCTCGGCGCTCTGCGAAGCCGCCGTCGGGGCTGATCTGGTCGAGCTCGAGCTTGTACTGCGCCTCGAATTCGGGCGGGATGTCGAAGCCGAGGTCGCGCATGAGTCTTGTACGACTCGTCCTTGTTGGCCGGGTCGAACATCCACTGGCGCGCCTTGATGTCGGCCAGGGCCCAGGCATAGGCGGTGTCCTCGTTGTCGGCGAGCCAGCCGCCCATGGCGGCGAAGCCTTCCTGCGGAACCTCGTGCAGCTTCTGGGAGATGAACTTGCCGCCGGCCGCCTCGAGCCCCGCCTGGTGGCGCGGGAAGAGGCTCGCCGCGTCGACCGTGCCGGCGAGCACCGCCTGCAGACGGGCGTCCGAGCCGCCGGACATCGGAACGAACTCGACGTCCTTCTCGGGATCGAGGCCGTTCTCGATCAGGATCTGCTTCATGATCCAGGTGTTGCGGCCCTCGAGCCCGCCGCCGGTGATCTTCCCGCCCTTCAGGTCGTCGACCGTGTCGATGCCCTTGCGGACGCCCATGATCCACCATTCCTTGTCGCGGTAGAGCGAGATCATCTTGATCGGCAGGCCGCTGGCATCGCCGGAGCCGAAGAACACGCTGGTGTCGCCATGCGTGATGTCGAGGCTGCCGCCGATCAGGCCGGGCATGTACTCTTCCGACAGGGTCACATCGAGGTTGTCGATGCCGACTTCCTTGAAGTAGCCGAGCGCCGACGCCAGCCGATACGACCATTGCGTCGCGTAGTTGGGATTGAAGTCGCCCATCCTGAGGGTCTTCAGGTTGGCCATGACGTGTTTCATGTCGGGCGTCTGCGCACCGGCGCGATTGAGCGTCGCGGCGGCGATGAATGTGCCCAGCACGCCGGCGCCGCCCATCTTCAGGAACTCGCGGCGCGGCAGAACGATGTGGTGTCTTCTTCATACCTTTTCCTCCCATTTGGATACTTCATCTCGGAGCATGACCGGCGGGATACCGGTCACACCCTGTCGATTTGCCGCCACGGGGCGACATAGGCCTCCAACCAGCGCGTGAACTGGATCAGCGTCAGCGAGACGACGACCAGCAGGAACAGCACCGCGTACATCAGCGCAGAGTTGAACGTGTCGGCGGAGCGATTGATCAGGTATCCGAGGCCGTGCGAGCCGCCGAAGATCTCCGCGATGACCACGCCGACCAGGCCGCGCCCGATGCCCTGCTGAATTCCCGCGATGATGAAGGGGAGCGTGTAGGGCAGCACGACCTTGATGTAGAGCTCGCGGCGGCTGGCGCCGAAGACCTTCGCGGCGGCAAGCAGCGACTTCTCGGTCGTCTTCACGCCCGCCCAGGCATTGATGATGATCGGGAACACCGCCGACAGCACGATGATCGTGATCTGCATCTTCTCGGTGAAGCCGAGGAACAGGATGAACAGCGGCACCAGCGCGATGCGCGGCAGCGAGGCGAGCGCCCAGACATAGGGGCTGAGAATGCGCTCGACATATTTGTTGCCGCCCATCAGGAGGCCGGCCGGAATGCCGACCGCGCAGGCGATCAGGAGCCCGGCACCCAGATTCGTCAGGCTGTAGAGCAAATGGTCGCGGATGCTGCCGGAGATCACCGCGCCCGGCGGCGCCGATGTGGTCAGCCCGTGCCACAGCGCCTCGAACATGGCGCTCGCGCTGGGCAGGAAGAGCGGGCTGACCGCCCCGGACCGGGCGAACAGCTCCCACAGGCAGAAGAACACCGTCAGATTGACCACGGTCACGACCCAGGAGCCGTAGCGCTGCCAGACCTCGCCCAGGGTCCATTCGGTGTCCTCGAAGCCGATCGTGTTCCGCGTTTCGCCGGAGGACAGGCGTTCCCTTTCTCCGATCGTGCTCATCATCTTGCTCCGCGTGAGGCCTGAAGCGCTTCGTCCTTCACCAGCCGCCAGATGTGGTCGTACAGCTCGCCGAATTCCGGAAGGATCTTGACGTCGTAGTCGAAGCGCGGGCGCGGCAGATTGACGTCGACGATCTCCTTGATGCGGCCGGGCCGGAACGAGATCACGACGACGCGATCGGCGAGCGTGATCGCTTCGTCGATCGAATGGGTGATGAAGACGACCGTCTGGCCGGTCTTGGTGACGAAGCGCTCAAGCTCGCTCTGCATGGCCTCGCGCGTCATGGCGTCGATCGCCGCGAACGGCTCGTCGGCCAGCAGGATGTCGGGCTCGGAGACCAGCGCCCGGGCGATGCCGACGCGCTGCTTCATGCCGCCCGACAGCTCGTAGGGGAACGACTTCTCGAAGCCGCTCAGGTCGACGAGATCGATGTAGCGGCGGACGCGCTCGTCCATCTCCTGCTTGGACAGGCCGAGATTCTGGAACTCGAACGGCATGCGGATGTTCGATTCCACCGTCCGCCACGGCATCAGCGCGTAGTCCTGGAAGACCATGGCGCGGTCGGGGCCGGGGCCGGTGACCGGCCGGCCGTTGACGGTCGATGCTGCCCTCCCAAGGGCTCGACGAGACCGGCGATGGCGTTGATGAAGGTGGTCTTGCCGCAGCCCGACGGGCCGACCAGCACGACGAACTCGCCGCGATTGACGGTCAGGCTGATGTCTCTGAGCGCGGTGAGCAGCTTGCGCTCGCGATGCAGCTTGTAGCCGACCGTAAGGCCTTCGGAGACGATGACCGGCGCGGCTTTCGCCGCGGCGGGCGCCTGTGACGGTTCAGTCGCCACTCGATCCGGCCTGGTCGCCAACACGGTCATAACCTGCGCTATCCTCCCGGCCGTCTTTCTTTGCAATCGTTTGCATCTTACGTCAGACTTGTTGCTCTTGCCTAGTCGGAGAGAGACCATAGGACGCCGCTAGCGTCGAGTCCGGAAGTGCTCTCACCGTAAATCTCGCAGTTTGGCTCTTCTTTTGCGATGCCCCCGCCTGCGCGTCTGCGGCACGAAGAAACTGGGCGGCTCACTTCCTCTCTGGCATCGTTCATCTCATACGGTATTATCGTGTGACGGGACGGTCAAGGTGCGGGTTTCGCCACGCGCCGCTTGGGGAGGATTGCATGACGGCTCAGCCACCAGCGCTCGGCTTCGCGCCGAGCGAGGATCCCTTCGTCGTGGAGCATGGCGGCTTTTATCGCCGCTGGCTGGCCATGCTGGACGATCTGGACGAGCTGCGCGGGCTGGTGGCGCGGCTGGAAGCCACGACCGAGGACAAATGGGTGCCGGTGTGGCGGGAAGCCGGCCGGCGCCACGAGGACGATGGCGACCGCCTGGAGGCGGCGGGGGATTTCGCCGGCGCGCGCAAGGAGCACCTCGTCGCCAAGACCTATTATGCGATCGGCCGCTTCCCGGGCGAGATCACGCCGCTCAAGGCGGAGATCAGCGCCGACTGCGCCCGCGCCTACCGCAAGGCCTCGGCGCATCTCGACCCGCCGCTGGAGGTGGTGGAGGTCGAGTGCGAGGGGAAGGCGATCCGTTCCCATTTCCGGGCTCCGCGCGGCAGCGGGCCGTTTCCCGCCGTGCTCATCATGTGCGGTGCGGACGTCTTCAAGGAGGACCGCGGCTGGGCGGCGGAGTTCGCGCTGGAGAACGGTCTTGCCTCGCTGGTGATGGACGCGCCGGGGACGGGCGAGAACCCGTTTCCCTGGGACCCGGCATCGGTGAAAGCATGGGTCGCCGCCGTCGACTACCTGGCCGCGCGCCCGCAAGTGGATCGATCGCGTATCGGCGCGTTCGGCATCAGCCGCGGCGGCTATTCGGTCATGCAGCTTGCCGGGACGTATCCCGCAGATGGTGCGTGCCGTCGTCGCGAGTCGCCGGCCATCCCTTCGGCTACCGCCTGAGCGAGAGCGAAATGGAGGCCGTCGTGGAGGCGCGCAACAAGCGCTCTACCTTCGTGTTCGGCGAGCCGGGCGGGCCGCCCTCGTTCCCGGCCTGGTCGGTGGAGAAGGAGAAGGAAGTCTTCTCCCGCTGGGCGCTGTCGGAGCTTGGCATTCTCGACAAGATCACGCATGCCGATCCTGATGATCAACGGAAAGCACGACCACCTCGCCCCCATCGGCAACATCTACTTCATGCTGGAGCACGGACCGGTCGCCGGCCGCGAGGCGCGCGTCTATCCCGACGACGGCCATTGCGCCTTCAAGCACTATCGCGAATGGGCGCCGGCCTCGTTCGCCTGGCTGGCGGAGAAACTCGCGAAGTGAAGCTGGCGGCATGAGGTCGCACGTCGAATCACCGAACCACTAACCGCGGTGCACGAAAGCGGAACAACCGCTTTCGAATTCCGTGGATATTGGCCGGCGACGGCCCCGCCTGCCGCGCCGGCGCGCGGCGCTACGTGCAGATTTTTAGCGGGTTTCCTTTTCCTGGGTCGGCACAGGCGCCCGTCGCCGATCCTCATCCATAGCGGCCGCCGCCGCCCGTCTTGATTTGAATCAAGGGTAATCCGCGGGTGCTCCCCTAGGGGAGATCGGTACACACAGCCGCTCGCTGTTTGGGGGATTGGTTTCGATGCAAATGATCCAAGCGTGGATCTTCGCAGCGGTGGCGCTTCGTCGCGCTCATCGCTTCGGCGAAGGCGCACGATCCGCTTTTTGCCTTCCACATGGGATTGGTCGCCGTCATCGGCATGATCGGCATGATCTGGCGACTGAGGACGATGGACGTCTCGGCGCGGACGATTCCGCTGCACGAGAACCCGACGGCTATATGGACGATGTCGTCCGGGCCGGGGTGATCGCCACCGTCTTCTGGGGGCTGGCCGGCTTCCTGGTCGGCCTCTACATCGCGCTTGAGCTTGCCTATCCGCTGCTCAATCTCGATCTCCCCTGGACCACGTTCGGGCGGCTTCGCCCGCTGCACACGTCGGCGGTGATCTTCGCATTCGGCGGCAACGCACTCATCGCCACCAGCTTTTATGTGGTGCAGCGCACGACGGGCGCGCGGCTGTTCGGCGGCAAGCTCGCCTGGTTCGTCTTCTGGGGCTACCAGGTCTTCATCGTGCTGGCCGCCACCGGCTACCTGCTCGGCATCACCCAGTCGAAGGAATATGCCGAGCCGGAATGGTACGTGGACCTGTGGCTGACGGTCGTGTGGGTCGTCTACCTCATCGTGTTCCTCGGCACGATCTTCAAGCGCAAGGAACCGCACATCTACGTTGCCAACTGGTTCTACCTGTCCTTCATCGTCACCATCGCCATGCTGCACGTGGTGAACAATCTGGCGATGCCGGTCTCGTTCCTCGGCTCGAAGAGCTACTCCGCTTTATTCCGGCGTGCAGGACGCGCTGATCCAGTGGTGGTACGGCCACAACGCCGTCGGCTTCTTCCTGACCGCCGGCTTCCTCGGCATGATGTACTATTTCGTGCCGAAGCAGGCGAACCGGCCGATCTATTCCTACCGGCTGTCGATCGTGCACTTCTGGTCGCTGATCTTCCTCTATATCTGGGCCGGTCCGCACCACCTGCACTACACCGCGCTTCCCGACTGGGCGCAGACGCTCGGCATGGTGTTCTCCGTCATGCTGTGGATGCCCTCCTGGGGCGGCATGATCAACGGCTTGATGACGCTGTCGGGCGCCTGGGACAAGCTCCGCACCGACCCCATCATCCGCATGATGGTCATCGCCGTCGCCTTCTACGGCATGTCGACCTTCGAGGGCCCGATGATGTCGATCCGTGCGGTGAACTCGCTGTCGCACTACACCGACTGGACCATCGGCCACGTGCATTCCGGCGCGCTTGGCTGGGTCGGCATGATCTCCTTCGGCGCGGTCTATTTCCTGACGCCGCGCCTGTGGCATCGCGAGCGGCTCTACAGCCTGCGCCTGGTCAACTGGCACTTCTGGCTCGCCACCATCGGCATCGTGCTCTACGCCTCGGCGATGTGGGTGTCCGGCATCATGCAGGGGCTGATGTGGCGCGAATACGATAATCTCGGCTTCCTGGTCTACTCCTTCGTGGAGACCGTCGCCGCGATGCATCCCTACTACATCATCCGTGCTCTTGGCGGCCTGTTCTACCTCACCGGCGCGATCCTCATGGCCTTCAACGTCTGGAAGACGATCCAGGGCGAGATGCGCCAAGAGGTGCCCATGGGCGCCATCCAGCCGGCGGAGTGAGAGACATGTCGAACGCAGAAGCCAATACCGATCTGCCGCCGCGTCGCTGGAGTCACGCGACGATCGAGAGGAGCGCCACGCTGCTGCTCATCCTCTCGCTGCTGGTGGTCACCATCGGCGGCATCGTGGAGATCGTGCCGCTGTTCTATCTGCAGAACACCATCGAGCACGTGAAGGGCATGCGGCCCTACACGCCGCTGGAGCTTGCCGGCCGCAACATCTACGTCCGCGAGGGCTGCTACCTCTGCCACAGCCAGATGATCCGCCCCATGCGCGACGAGGTGGAGCGCTACGGCCACTATTCGCTGGCGGCGGAGTCGATGTACGACCATCCCTTCCAGTGGGGCTCCAAGCGCACCGGGCCGGATCTCGCTCGCGTCGGCGGCCGCTATTCGGACGAATGGCACGTGGAGCACCTGATGAATCCGCGCGCCGTGGTGCCGGCCTCCATCATGCCCGGCTATCCGCATCTGGCGCGGACGGAGCTGAGCTTTTCGCACATTGCGGATGACCTGACGGCGAACGCCGATGTCGGCGTCCCCTACTCGGACGAGATGATCGCGAATGCGCTTTCCGACGTGCGTACACAGGTCGATCCGAACGCCGACACAGCCGGGCTGCTGGCCCGCTACGGCGACAAGGTGCAGGTGCGCAACTTCGATGGCGATCCGAGCCGCATCACGGAGATGGACGCGCTCGTCGCCTACCTGCAGATGCTCGGCACGCTGGTCGATTTCACCAGCTACGAGCCGCGCGCGGAAGAAAATTTGAGGTGAGGCGATGGACTACAATCAGCTTCGCCATTTAGCCGACAGCTGGGGGCTGCTCGTCATGACGGTCGTCTTTCTCGGCGCCATCTTGTGGGCGCTGAGGCCGGGCTCGCGAGGGACCTACCAGGAGCACGCCGAAATTCCCTTCAAGCACGACGAAGAGAAGGATTGAGACATGGCTGATCTCCAAAAGGGCAAGGCCGCCGCGGGGGTCGAAGTCGATCAGCCGACCGGCCAGGAGACGACCGGGCACGAATGGGACGGCATCAAGGAGCTCAACACGCCGCTGCCGCGCTGGTGGCTGTGGACCTTCTACGCCACGATCGTGTTCGCGCTCGGCTATGTCGTGCTCTACCCGGCCATTCCGCTCGTCCACTCCGCGACGCGCGGCGTGCTCGGCTATTCGACGCGCGGCCAGGTGGAGGACGTCGCTCGACGCCGCGCAGGAGGCGCAGTCCGGCAACGTTCAGAAAATCGCCTCCATGTCGGTCGACGAGATCGCCAAGGACGACGAGCTGAGCCGCTTCGCCGTTGCCGGCGGCCACTCCGCCTTCCTGGTGAACTGCGTGCAGTGCCATGGCTCGGGCGCTGCCGGCTCGCCCGGTTATCCGAACCTCAATGACGACGACTGGCTGTGGGGCGGCACGCTCGACGACATCCACACCACGATCACGCACGGCGTCCGCTACACGCAGGACCCCGACACGCGCGTCTCCGAAATGCCAGCCTTCGGCGACGGCATCCTCGACGCGCACCAGATCCAGGCGGCAGCGAACTACGTGCTCTCGCTCTCCGGCTCCGATCACGACGCGGCTCTTGCCGAGGAGGGCAAGCCGATCTTCGCCGACAACTGCGCCGTCTGCCACGGCGACAACGGCCAGGGGAACCGTGAGCTGGGCGCGCCGCGGCTGAACGACGCCATCTGGCTCTACGGCAACAGCGAAAAGCAGATCGCTTCCCAGATCACCAAGCCGCGCCACGGCGTGATGCCGGCCTGGGCCAACCGGCTCGACCCGACCACCATCAAGGAGCTGACACTTTTCGTGCATTCGCTCGGTGGCGGCGAGGCCGCGACGGCGGCCATGCCGGCGAGCAACGAGCTCGCAACGAAGTAGCGGGCAAGACGTGGACATGAACGAGCAGACCTACGCGGGGGGATCGTCCGGCGACGTCGTACAGCACGACGTCGAGGCGGTGAACGCCCGCCCGCGACAGAAGCTCTATCAGGCCCGCGTCAAGATATTCCCCAAGCGGACCTGGGGGACGTTCCGCAAGCTCAAATGGTGGATCATGGCCGTGACCCTCGGCATCTACTGGGTCACGCCATGGATTCGCTGGGACCGCGGCCCCAGCGCGCCCGACCAGGCGGTGCTGGTCGATCTCGCCAACCGGCGCTTCTATTTCTTCTTCATCGAGATCTGGCCGCAGGAGTTCTACTACATCGCCGGCCTCCTGATCATGTCGGGGCTCGGCCTCTTCCTGGTCACCTCGGTGGTCGGCCGCGCCTGGTGCGGTTACACCTGCCCGCAGACCGTGTGGACTGACCTCTACATCTGGGTGGAGCGTTTCATCGAGGGTGACCGCAACGCCCGCATGCGCCTCGACAAGGCGCGATGGAGCATGGAGAAGATCGCCAAGCGCTCCGCAGTCTATGCGGTGTGGCTGATCATCGCGGTGTGCACGGGCGGTGCCTGGATATTCTACTTCGCCGACGCGCCGACGCTGCTCAAGGACTTCGTCCTGTTTCAGGCCGCGCCGGTCGCCTACATCACCGTCGGCATCCTCACGGCCACGACATTCGTCTTCGCCGGCTTCATGCGCGAGCAGGTGTGCACCTATATGTGCCCGTGGCCGCGTATCCAGGGCGCCATGCTTGACGAGGATTCGCTCCTCGTCACCTACAACGACTGGCGCGGGGAGCCGCGCTCGCGCGGCCAGAAGCGGGCGCTGGCGGAAGGTATCGACGCCGGCGACTGCATCGACTGCAATGCCTGCGTGGTGGTCTGCCCGATGGGCATCGACATCCGCGACGGCAACCAGCTCGAATGCATCACCTGCGCGCTGTGCATCGACGCCTGCAACGACATCATGCGCAAGGTCGACAGGCCGGAAGGGCTCATCTCCTACACGACGCTGCGCGATTACAACGCCCATGCCGCCGAAGCCGCGACGGCCGGCCGCGCGGAGGCGACCGCGCATCAGCGCGCCGTCGGCGTCTCCCATATCGTGCGGCCGCGCACGCTCATCTATGCCGGGCTCTGGTCGCTGATCGGCCTTCTCATGCTCTTCGCGCTCGTCACGCGCGAGCGCCTCGGCATCAACGTTCTGCGGGACCGCAACCCGCTCTTCGTCACGCTGTCGGACGGCTCCATCCGCAACGGCTACACGGTAAAGATCCTCAACATGCGGCCCGAGCAGCGGCATTTCACCGTGTCGGTGGAAGGCCTGCCGTCCGCGGTGCTGTGGCTTGCCGGCGAGTCGGAAGAGGACGCGAGGACCGGCCTTGGCGTGGAGGTCGAGCCGGACAAGTTGAAGGAGATCAAGGTGTTCGTCCGGCAGCCGCGCGAATCTGTCAAGCACGGGTCGACCGATTTCTCCTTCAAGCTGTTGGAGGAGGGCGGCGAGACGGCGAGCGAGGAATCCGAGTTCTTCGCCCCCGAAAAGTGAGCCTGATCGTGTGATGGTGAGCTGACATGCGCTTCTTCCGCCTTGACGACGACCATCCCTTCACCGGCATGCACATGCTGGTGGTGGTCTTCCTCTTCTTCGGCACCATCATCGCGGTGAATTTGGTGCTCGCCTTCGAGGCGACGGGCACCTTCCCCGGGCTCGTGGTGGAGAACAGCTACGTGGCGAGCCAGCACTACGACGAGATGCTCGCGAAGGCCGAGGCGCAGGACAAGGCCGGCTGGCACTACCAGCTTGCCATGGATGGCGGCGTGATCCGCGTGGCCCTGTCGCGCGACGGCACGACGCTGCTCCGCGGCCTCGATGTCACCGCGCATGTCGGGCGTCCGTCGACCACGCGCGAGGACCGGATATTGGAGCTCGCCTCCACCCATGACGGCGCCTATGCGTCGAGCGAGCCGCTGCCGCCCGGGCTGTGGGAGGTCGACGTTCAGGCGGAGCGCCAGGACGATATCGTCTTCCGCCGCACCCAGGAGGTCTTCGTCAAGCCATGAGCTGTTGCGGCGCACTGGCGGCCAACGCCGTCGTCGCGGCCGGACTGGCGAGCACGCGCGTCGATCCGACCTTTGTGCACGAGGTCGAGCCGGGGCGCTGCCACATCGATTTCCTGGTGCCGGACATGCACTGCGCCGGCTGCATCTCCCGGATCGAGCGCACTCTGTCCGAACGGCCGGGTGTGACGACGGCGCGCGCCAACCTGACCTCGCATCGGGTCGGCATCGACTTCGACGCCGGTGAGGCCTCGCCCGACGACATGCTGAGCGCCATCGAAGGGCTCGGCTATCAGGCGCGGCCGTTCGATGCGACGGTGCTTGCTGCGGCGGATAGCGACGAGGCCGGCAAGGCGCTGCTGCGCGCCATGGCGGTTGCCGGCTTCGCCGCCGGCAACATCATGCTGCTTTCCGTCTCGGTCTGGTCGGGCGCCGAGGACGCCACGCGCGATCTCTTTCACTGGGTTTCGGCGCTGATCGCCTTGCCGGCGATCGCCTATGCGGGGCGGCCGTTCTTCGGCTCCGCCTGGCGTGCGCTGAGGGCCGGTGCGCTCAACATGGACGTGCCGATATCG
This sequence comes from uncultured Alphaproteobacteria bacterium, assembly GCA_963801225.1. Lineage (GTDB taxonomy): Bacteria > Pseudomonadota > Alphaproteobacteria > Rhizobiales > Afifellaceae > DASWJZ01. The sequence continues at coordinate 258,080 of CAWDED010000006.1, read as the reverse complement.
CTTGCGGTGGTTCTTGCCGCCGGCATGAGCCTCTACGAGACGGCGACGCACGGCGAGCAGGCCTGGTTCGACGCCTCCGTGGGGTTGCTCTTCTTCCTACTGGTCGGCCGCTATCTCGACCATCGCATGCGCGACGTGGCGCGCTCCGCCGCCGCGCGGCTGATGTCGCTTGCGGCGCGAAGCGCCATGCTCATCGGCGTGGACGGCGCAACGACGCATGTGCCGATCGCCGATATCGTCCCAGGCGATCGGGTGCTCGTCACCGCGGGCGAGCGGCTTCCGGTGGACGGCGAGGTGCTCGAAGGCGAGAGCGACATCGACCGCTCAATGCTGACCGGCGAGGCCGATCCCGCGCCCGTCCGGGTGGGCGGGAAGGTGTTCGCCGGCACGCTCAATCTGACCGGCCCACTCACAATCGCGGTTGCCAGGACGAGCCGCGACACGCTGCTGGCCGATATCGTGCGGCTGATGGAGGCGGCGGAAAAAAGCGGCAGCCGCTTCGTGCGCCTTGCCGACCGCGCCGCGCGCATCTACGCGCCGGCAGTGCACATCCTCGCCGCCGCCACATTGCTCGGCTGGCTCATCGCGGGCGCCGGCTTCCATGCGGCGCTGACCGCCTGCGTCGCGGTCCTCATCATCACCTGTCCCTGTGCGCTGGGGCTCGCCGTTCCCGCCGCGCAGGTCGTGGCGAGCGGCTTTCTCATGAAGCGCGGCATCATGATGAAGGACGGGGCGGCGCTGGAGAAGCTTGCCGTAGTCGACACGATCATCTTCGACAAGACCGGAACGCTGACGGAAGGCACGCCCCGGCTGGTGGAAAGCCCGGTGATGGACGTAAGCCTCTGGGAGATCGCGACGGCGCTCGGCCAGGCGAGCCGGCACCCGCTCGCCCGCGCTCTCGCCGAAGCCTCTGCCAGCCGCGGCTTCAAGCCCGCCGCACTGACGAAGATCGTCGAGCACCCGGGCTCCGGCATCGAAGCGGAATGGAGCGGACGCGCCATACGTCTGGGGCGGCGGGAGTGGATCGGGGGCGGCGGGCCGGCGGTGAGGCGGAGCCGGCCGACAGCGACCGCTCCGAGCTGTGGCTGCGGGTCGGCTCGAGCGCCCCGGTCACCTTCCGGTTCGAGGATGCGTTGCGATCCGACGCCGCGGCGACGGTCGCCGCGCTGAAGGCGCGCGGCCTCCGCGTGATGCTGCTCTCTGGCGACCGCGAAGCGGCGGTGGCCAGGACGGCGCGCCGCGCCGGGATCGACGAATGGCGCTCGCACTGCCTGCCGACCGACAAGGCATCGACGCTCTCCGCGCTGCGCCAGGCCGGGCGCCGTGTGCTCATGGTCGGCGACGGCATAAACGACGCGCCGGCGCTCGCTGCGGCCGACGTCTCCATGTCGCCTGCCACCGCCTCCGACATCAGCCAGACAGCGGCGGCGCTGGTGTTCACCGGGGCGCGGCTTGGTCCCGTGCTGACGGCGCTTCGGACGGCGCGGGCGGCACGCTGGAAGATCCTGCAGAATTTCGGCCTTGCTGTCGCCTACAATTTGGTTGCCGTTCCCTTGGCCATGGCCGGCTTGGCGACACCGCTGATCGCCGCGCTTGCCATGTCGAGCTCGTCGATCGTCGTGACCGCGAATTCGCTGCTGCTGCCGTTCACTCTCAGGGCACGCAAAGCGGCCACGAAGAGCGCAGCGCAGCTGCACAAGGAGGCGGCGGCATGAACGGGTTGCTGATCCTCATCCCGCTGGCGCTCTTTCTGGGTGCGCTCGGCCTTGCGGCGTTTCTGTGGTCGGTCCGCTCCGGGCAGTTCGAGGACCTCGACGGCGCCGCGGCACGGATCCTCAACGACGATTCCGACGAGCCGGAAGAGCCGGCACGCCGCCGTTCCGCGCGACCGCGAGCTTGAACAGCTCCATGACGATCAGGAGCGTCAGCGCGATCGGGATCAGCGTCAGCCACAGCGAGACCGAGATCGGCTGCATCTGAAGCACGTCGCGCAGGCCCGGAACGAAGGCGGCGCTGACATGGACGGCCTGCGCGCCGAACACCGCGGCCACCACCGGCCAGTTGTTCGAGAAGGGGATGCGGAAGGCGGAGCGCGTCTCGGAGCGGCAGTTGAAGACGTGCACGTTCTCGAATGCCACCATGAGGAAAAGCAGCACGTTGCGTGCCTCGAACTCGCTCCAGCCAAGCGACAGCGCGTAAGCGAAGAAGGCGAAGGCGATGCCGCCCATCGCCAGCCCCGAGACGGCGCTTTCGGTGATCATCAGCCGGTCGAAGACCGCCTCGTTCTTGGGGCGCGGAGGGCGATTGAGCAGTCCAGGCTCGCGGGTTTCGAAGGCAAGCGCCACGTCCTGCCCGCCATTCGTGACGAGGTTCAGCCAGAGGAGCTGCACGGCGGTGAGCGGCAGCGGATAGCCGGTGGCGATGGCGAGCATGAAGACGACGACCTCCGCCGCGCCGGTGCTGACCAGCAGATAGATGACCTTGCGGATGTTCGCGTAGGCGGCACGCCCTTCCTGGATGCCGGCGACGACGGAGGCGAAATTGTCGTCGGTCAGCACCAGGTCGGCGGCGTCGCGCGCCGCGTCGGTTCCGCCGCGCCCCATGGCGACGCCGAGATCGGCCTGGCGCAGCGCCGGCGCGTCGTTCACGCCGTCCCCGGTCATGGCGACGACGTGGCCGGAGGCCTTGAGCGCGTGGACGATGTCGACCTTTTGCGTCGGCTCCACCCGGGCGAAGACCTGCGCCCCGGCCAGCCGCGCATCGCGCGCTCCGTCCTCAAGCGCGATGATCTCGCTGCCCGGTGACCACCTCGTCCATGTGGTCCGCAAGATGGAGCTGCCGTGCGATCGCGAGCGCTGTCACCGGATGATCGCCAGTGACCATCCGAACCGACACGCCGGCGCGCCGGCAGGCGGCGACGGCTTCGGCGGCTTCCGGCCGCAGCGGATCGATGAAGCCGACCAGCGCCAGGAGCGTGAGGCCGTTCAGCTCCTCCTCGATGTCGGAGGAGGCGAAGGATCGATCCGCATCGACCGGCTTTGCCGCGATCGCCAGGACGCGGTATCCGTCCGCTGCCATGTCTTCGGCGGCTGCCTGCGCCTGTTCCCCGGCGTTACCGCAGAGCGGCAGCAGCTTTCCAGTAGCGCCCTTGGCGTGCAGCCGGGGGCCGTCGGCGTGGAGGTTGAGGGTGGCGGAGAAGCGGCGCTCGGCGGCGAAGGGGATTTCTCCGATGCGCGGTCCCTCCGCCCGCGCCGTGGCGGGTGAGATGCCCGCCTTCACGGCGAGGACGAGCAGCGCGATCTCCACCGTGTCGCCGCTGCGGCCGGACTCGCCGAGCGCCGGATCGTAGGCCGCGTCGTTGCAGAAGACCGCCGCAGACGCCGCGGCCGCGAGCGCCGTGCGCGAGGGTCCGGCCGCATCCGCCCGCGGCAAAGGTGAAGCCGCCCTCCGGGTCGAAGCCTTCGCCGCCCACATCGACGAAGCCCGGACCCGGGAGCCACAGCCGCTTGGCGGTGAGCTCGTTGGCGGTGAGCGTTCCGGTCTTGTCGCTCGCGACGACCGTGCACGAGCCGAGCCCCTCCACCGCCGGCAGGTGGCGCACGATCACGTTGCGGCGCGCCATGCGGCGGGTGGCGATCGATAGTGCGACGGTGACGGCGACCGGAAGCCCCTCCGGGATCGCCGCGACCGCAAGCGCGATGGCGATGAAGAACGTTTCGCGCAGGGGATCGCCGCGCATGCAGCTGCATGGCGACGAGCACGCCGATGAGGGCGACGATGACGACGCCGAGATTGCGGCTGAAGCGCTCCAGCCGCAGCGTGAGGGGCGGCGGCTCGGCAGGCGCGGCAAGCGCGCGGGCGATGCGGCCGAGCTCCGTCTCGCTCCCGGTAGCGACAACGATACCCTCGGCGCGGCCGGTCTGCACGGTCGTGCCGGCGTGAAGCAGCGTGGCGCGGTCGCCGATCGGCGCGTCCGGCGCGCACGGCCTGGCCCGCCGCCTTGTCGACGCGGAAGGATTTGCCCGTCAGCGCCGATTCGTCGGCTCTGCAGGTCGAAGGCGCTGAACAGGCGGATATCGGCGGGGACGCGGTCGCCCGACCTCCAGCAGCACGACGTCGCCCGGCACCAGCTCGGAGCTCTCCACCAGCTTGACCGAGTCGTCCCTGAGCACCCGGGTCAGCGCGCGGATGGAGGAGCGGAGCGCCGCGGTGTTGATCTCCGCCCGCCATTCCTGGGTTCCGCCGATGGCGGAGTTGAGGATGAGGACGGCGCCGATGAACAGCGCGTCGGCCAATTCGCCGAGCGCCACAGCAGCCACCGCCGCGGCGAGCAGCAGGTAGATGAGCGGGCTTCTGAGCTGCCCGACAAAGATGCCCAGGAGCGAGCGCGGCCGCGGCTCCGGCAAGGCGTTCGGTCCGTAGGTCTGCAGCCGCGTCGCGGCCTCGGCCGCCGTAAGCCCCGCTAGGGAGACGCCGAGCCGCTGTGCGGTCTCGTCGACCGGCAAAGCGTGCCACGCAGGGCGCTGATCGCCAGCATGCGCGGCCATTCCGTCAGTTGGAAAGCAGCAGCGGGAAGGGAATGTCGCGAAGCATGGCGCGGGAGACCCCGCCCAGAATGCGCTCGCGGAAGCGGGAGTGACCATAGCAGCCCATCACGCAGAGATCGGCGCCAAAGTCCAGGGCCTGCGCCTTCAACTCCTCGCGCACGCTTCCGTGCGTGGCGCGGAACGTCTCCGTCTCGACTTTGGCGCCGTGGCGGGACAATGTCGCGGCGATGTCGTCTCCCGGGGTGAATTGGCGCAGCGGCTCGTCCATGAAGCCCTGCACCGAGACGATCCGCACGCCCTCGGCCCTGACGATGAAGGGCAAGGCGTCGAACACCGCGCGGGCCGCCTCCCGCCCACCGTCCCACGCGACGAGGACGCGCTTGCCGAGCGTCTTGACCGTCCAGTTGGCCGGCAGGCCGATCACCGGGCGCCCCGCGGCGAAGACGACCTCCTCGAGCTGATGGCGGCCGATCGAGGCCTCCTCGGTAAGCTGCGGGCACACGATGATGTCGGCGGCGCGCGCAACGGCGCCGCCATGCGGCGAGACGAGCGTATCCGACCGCCTTCTCCGCCCGCCATTCAAAGGCGATTCCGGCCTGTCGGCAGGCGGCGGCGAACGCCGCTCTCGGCGGCCTGGCGCTCCTCGTCGGCGGCGGCGATCTGCGCTTCGATGAAGGAGGCGAGCGCCGCGTCGGCGACCAGCCCATAGGTCACGGCGATCGGCGCGATATGGACGCCGACCAGCTTGGCGTTTTCGGCGAGCGGCAGCGCCTGGAAAGCATCGACCGCCGGCTCTGCGGCAGCCCCCGGCAGGGATGATCGCGAATACCGTTCGAATGTCGTTCATGCGCGCCTTTCCGGTGAGAGGTTCAGGCCGCCAGGCAGTCGTTCATCAAGCCGAGGGCAGCCGGGTCTGTGAGAAGGATGCGCCGCGAGGCGGGGATGGCGATGATGCCGTCGCGCTCCAGCTGGGTCAGCGTGCGCGAAACCGTCTCGATCGTCAGGCCGAGATAATCGGCAATGTCCTGGCGCGACATGGGAAGCTCGACGGCGTCCTGCTGCGGCAGACGGCCGGACATGTCGAGCAGGAAGGCCGCGATCCGCTCCTGCGCATTCTTGCGGCCGAGCAGCAGCATGTGGTCCTGGGCCCGCTGCAGATGCATCATCGTCTCGGTCCACAGCTCCGCGAGCATGGCGCCGTTGCGCGTCGCTTCCGCCAGGAAGGCGCTGCGCTTCACGACCAGGATGGTGCAGTCGACGACCGCCTCGGCGGAGAAGTGATGGGCGTCTTCCGCCTCCAGCCCGAAGATGTCGCCCGGGCAGATAGAACGCTCCGATCTGCCGGCGGCCGTCGCTCATCAGCTTGGAGATGCGCACGGCGCCGGATACGACCTTGTAGAGGTATTCGGCCGGCTCGCCTTCGCCGAAAATCTCCGAATTGCGGGCGAAGCTCACCGAGGCGCCCATCATCTCGATCACGTCGCTGATGGATTGCCCGGTCCGTGCCGGCCGGGCCGCGTCGATCGAGACGACCTTGCCCGCTTTCGCCGTGCTTTGCCAATGTAGCATGACAGATCCTCCAAGGGTGTTCTGCGCTGGGTAACGCTGCGGTTGAGCCAGCGAAATTCGGGTATTATCCCTACGTAGATTCACGGAGGTGGGGAGGCATCGGGATGAGCGGTATATCCGTCCGCGTCGCGGGTTCCTTGGCTTGCCGGCGGCGAAACCAGCAAGGCCTATAGGATGCTCTACGCACCGGCTGCGAACGAGCAGCGAAGCGGCTCTCCCCGCCGGTGGCCGGCGGCGCGGCAGCGCCTGTGGCTGGACTACGGAGTGGCGGTTGCGGCTGTGCTCGTGGTTTTCGCCGGCCGGTTCTTGTTGGCGCCGATTCTCCACCAGCTGACGCCCTTCTTCTTTTTCGGGATCGCCGTGCTGGTCGCCGCTGCGCGGGGCGGGCTTGGCCCCGGCCTGCTGGCGACGGCGCTCGGCGGCGCGCTCGGATTCGTCTTCGTGTCGACGGTCGGGCCCAGTGAGACTGGCCAATCTCGCCGCCTATGCCATCGTCGGCGTCGGGATTTCCGTGTTCGGCGAGTGGCTGCACCGCGTCGAGGCCGACGCGGCGCGGGCCACGGCGGACGCGGAGGCGCGCGAGGCGCATCTGCGCTCGATCCTCGACACCGTGCCCGACGCCATGGTCGTCATCGACGAGCACGGGCACGATGCAGTCCTTCAGCAGCGCGGCGGAGCGGCTGTTCGGCTATTCGGCCGAGGAGGTGCTTGGGCAGAACGTCAAGCTGCTCATGCCGTCGCCCTACCAGGAGGCGCATGACGGCTATCTGAGCGCTACCTCACCACCGGCGAGCGGCGCATCATCGGCATCGGGCGCGTCGTGGTCGGCCAGCGCAAGGACGGCTCGCCGTTCCCCATGGAGCTGGCCGTTGGCGAGATGCGCTCCGGCGAGCGCCGCTATTTCACCGGCTTCATCCGCGACCTGACCGAGCGCCAGCAGACCGAGGCGCGCCTGCAGGAGCTGCAATCGGAGCTCGTCCACATCTCGCGGCTGACGGCCATGGGCGAGATGGCCTCGGCGCTGGCGCACGAGCTGAACCAGCCGCTCTCCGCCATCGCCAACTACCTCAAAGGGTCGCAGCCGCCTGATCGGCCGAAGCATCCGATCCCGCGACCTCCGAGCGCCTCAGGGACGCCCTCGACAAGGCGGCGGCGCCAGGCGCTGCGCGCCGGCGAGATCATCCGCCGGCTGCGCGACTTCGTCTGCGCGCGGCGAGACGGAGATGGCGGTGGAGAGCCTGAGCAAGCTGGTGGAGGAGGCGAGCGCGCTGGCGCTCGTCGGCGCCAAGCAGCACGGCGTCCGCGTGCGCTTCAATCTTTCGCCGCGAGGCGGACCGGGTGTTCGCCGACAAGGTCCAGATCCAGCAGGTGCTGCTCAACCTGATGCGCAACGCCATCGAGGCGATGGCGGAGGCCGGGTCGCCGCGGCGGGAGCTCGCCGTCACGACGGCGCCGACCGGCGGATGACGAGTTGGTGGAGACCATCGTGTCGGACACCGGCCCGGGCATCGCGCCGCAGATCGCGGCGCAGCTCTTCCAGCCCTTCGTGACGACGAAGCGGCAGGGCATGGGCGTCGGGCTGTCGATTTCCCGCACCATCATCGAAGCGCATGGCGGCGAGCTCGGCCTGCAGCCCAACCCGGGAGGGGGCGCGATGTTCAGGTTCACGTTGCCGAGCGCGGACGGGGAGAGGATGCGAAGATGGCGGCTGACGGCTGTCGTGCATGTCGTCGACGACGACGACGCGATGCGGGAATCGCTCGCCTTCCTGCTGGAGACGGCGGGACTGGACGTGCGCGACCTACGAATCGCCGCTCGCCTTTCCTGGCCGGCTCCCGCTCGAGGACGCCGGCCTGCCTGGTCACCGACATCCGCATGCCGGAGATGACGCGGCATCGAGCTGCTCGCGCCGCCTCAAGGACACGGCTCGACGACTTCCGGTGATCGTCATTACCGGCCATGGCGACGTGCCGCTGGCGGTGGAGGCGATGAAGCTCGGCGCCGTCGATTTCATCGAAAAGCCGTTCGACGACGAAGTCCTGCTGTCGCGCTGTCCGCTCGGCGCTGGAGCGGCGCGGAAGCAGCGGCGCCCCGGACGCGCGAGCGCGCAGCCGCGGCTGGCGCGCCTGTCGCCAGCTTTCCAAGCGCGAGCGCCAGGTGCTTGACGGGCTGGTCGCCGGGCATCCGAACAAGACGATCGCCTTCGATCTCGGCATCAGCCCGCGCACGGTGGAGGTCTACCGCGCGAACCTCATGACGAAGCTGCAGGCGTCCAGCCTGTCCGACCTGGTGCGCACGGCTCTCTTGGCGGAAGGCCTGTCGCGCTGATCCGGGCATCGCCGCCGGTTGACCTGCATCAAGGCAAAATTCTCCGGCCGGCGCTCACGTCGAGCATGGACACTCTGCGCCCAAAGTGAAGCCGCTTCGGAGGGCGGTGCACAGCGCTCGGTGGTCGTCCTGGTCGACGACGACCCGGCGGTGCGTCGGAGCACTCAAGTTTCTGCTGGAGCTGGAGGGGTTTCAGGTCTTCGACCTATCGGCGGCGGAGCGGAGCTGCTCGCCGACGCCGCGCTCCCGACTTTCGGGTTGCCTGGTGATCGACTTCAAGCTGCCGGAGATGGACGGTCTCGACCTCGTGGCGGCGCTGCGCCGGAGGAGCGTCCAGCTTCCTGCCATCCTCGTCACCAGCCATCCGACGCCGGCGCTGCGACGCCGGGCGGCGGCGGCGGACGACGCAGATCGTCGAGAAGCCGCTGCTCGGAGATGCCCTCGTCGACGCGATCCGCTCTGCGCTGGACGGGCGCGCGGTGAGTTGACGGCGGGTCTTAGCGAGGCACCAGCACGGCGGCGCCGCCGAAGCGTCCCGCGCGCAGGTCCGCCAGCGCTTCGTTGGCGCTTTCCAGCGGATAGACGTGCGTCGTTGTCCTCACGCCCGCCTCGGCGCCACGGCAAGAAACTCCCGCGCGTCGTTGCGCGTCAGATTGGCCACCGACACGATCTGCCGCTCTTCCCAGAGAATGCGGTAGGGGAACTGCGGGATGTCGCTCATGTGGATGCCGCCGCAGACGACGTGGCCGCCCTTGCGCACGGCCTTGAGCGCCGCCGGCACCAGCGCGCCGACCGGGGCGAAGATGATCGCCGCGTCAAGCGGCACCGGCGGCGGCTCGTCGGAGCTGCCCGCCCAGGCCGCGCCGAGCCCGCGCGCCAGCGCCCTGCGCGGCTTCGTCGCCGCGGCGGGTAAAGGCGTAGACCTCGCGTCCCTGCCAGCGGCACACCTGCGCGATGATATGGGCGGCCGCGCCGAAGCCGTAGAGGCCGACGCGCTTCGCCTCGCCCGCCTGGCGCAGCGAGCGCCAGCCGATCAGGCCCGGCACACATCAAGGGCGCCGCGGCGACCGGGTCGTCGAACCCCTCGCAGCGGGAACGCGAAGGCCGCGTCGGCGATCACCGAGGAGGCGAAGCCGCCGTCGCGCGTGTAGCCGGTGAAGAGCGGATCGTCGCAAAGGTTCTCGCGCCCGTGGTGCAGTAAGGACAGATGCCGCAGGTGTGCCCGAGCCAGGGCACGCCCACCCGCATCCCGATCGCCGGCGCGCTCACGCCAGCGCCATGGGCATCGACGATCCCAACGATCTCGTGGCCGGGGATGATGGGAAGCTTCGGGTCGGTGAGGTCGCCATCGACGACGTGGAGATCGGTGCGGCAGACGGCGCAAGCCTCGACACGCAGCCGGATCTCGTCTGGGCCGGGCCCGCGGTCGGGCAGCTCCTCCAGCCTGAGCGGCTCCCCGATCGCGTGAAGCACCATCGCCTTCATAGCTGTCTCCGCGAAGCCCCGGGGCTGCCGCGTCAGGTGCGGATGGAGATGCGCACGACGCCACTTTCCGTCCCTTCACGAATGAATCCAAGCTCGCCCGCCATCTGCAGCATGGTGGTGTTCTCCGGAGCACGTCGCCATAGACGGTCTCGATGCCCTCTTGCGCGCGCATGCGCGAGGATGTCCTTCATCAGCTGGAAGCCGAGCCCGCGCCCCTTCATGTCGGAGCGCACCATGACAGCGAACTCCGCGCGGTCGTTCTCCGGCGTCGCCACGATGCGCGACACGCCGAGGATCTCGCCTTCGGCTCGGGCCGCCTCCGGCATCGATGGCGACCAGCGCCATCTCGCGGTCGTAGTCGATCTGCGACAGGCGCGCGGCGAGGAGGTGCGGAAACTCCTTCAGCGCGCCGAGGAAGCGCAGCCGGATATCCTGCGGCGTCGAGCGCTCCACCATCTCCACCAGCCGCGGCTCGTCCTCCGGCCGGATGGGGCGCACCATGAGCCGGCGGCCCGTCATCGAGCGCGACGGCGTGCTCCAGCTCCGCCGGATAGGGCTCGATCGCCAGGCGACGGAGGTGCGCGCCCTTCGCCTGCTGCACGACGACGCGCGCATCGAGCGCGATCACGCCGTCGGGGCCGGCAAGCAGCGGATTGATGTCGAGCTCGGCGACCTCCGGGACCGCGATGAGCAGCTCCGAAAGCTTCACCAGCGTCATGCGCGATCGCCTCGATGTCGGCGGGCGGGTGGTCGCGATAGCCGGAAAGCAGCTTGGAGACGCGCGTGCGCGAGATCATCTCGCGCGCCAGCACCAGATTGAGCGGCGGCAGGCCGATGGCCCGGTCGCCGATCACCTCCACCGCCGTGCCGCCCTGTCCGAACAGAAGCACCGGCCCGAAAGTGGCGTCCTTGCCGATGCCGACGCACCAGCTCATGGCTCGTGCAGGCGGGTGCACCATCGGCTGCACCGAGAAGCCGGCGATGCGCGCGTCCGGCACGCGCTCTGCGACGCGCCTCCAGCATCTCGGCGGCGGCAAAGCCGACTGCCTCGGGCGTGCGGATGATCGAGGCGCACGCCGCCGACGTCGGACTTGTGGGTGATGTCGGGCGACAGGATCTTCAGCGACCACCGGGCCGCCGATGGTCGCCGCCTTGGCGCGCGCGTCCTCGGCGGCTGGTCGCCACCAGGGCCGCGACCACGGGAACGCCGAAAAGCGCCAGGAGCTGCTTCGCCTCCGGCTCGCTGAGCACCGTCCGCTCCTCATCGAGCGCCTGCTGGGCGAGGGCACGCGCCGCCAGCGACCTCCGCCTCGTCCGGCCGGGGGCCGGCGGGCGGCGTCTCCAGGAGAAGATCCTGGTTGCGCTTGTAGTTCACCAGATGCGCCAACGCCCGCACCGCTTCGCTCGGCGTCTCGTAGGTGGGGAGGCGCCTGGCCGCGAAGAGCTTTCGCGACTCGGCCGCGGCCGTCTCGCCGAGCCAGCAGGTGAGGATCGGCATGCGCGGCCGCTTGCGGGACGATTTCGAGCACGGCGCGGGCCGCTTCCAAACTGTCGGCGACGGCCGTCGGGCAGTTCATGACGAGGATGGCGTCGGAGGCCGGATCGGCGAGCAGCGCTTCCAGCGCCGCCTTGTAGCGCTCGCCGGTCGCGTCGCCGAGGATGTCGACGGGGTTGCCGCGCGACCATGTCGGGGGCAGGGCGGCGTCCAGCGTCTCGATCGTCTTGGGCGAAAGCTCCGCCAGCGTGCCGCCGAAATCCTCCAGCGCGTCGGCGGCGAGCACGCCGGCGCCGCCGCCATTCGTCAGGATCGCCAGCTTCGAGCCGCGCGGCCTGACGCCGGCGGCGAGCGTCGTGACGGCCTCGAACAGCTCACGCAGCTCGTAGACGCGCAGCATGCCGGCGCGGCGGAAAGCGGCGTCGTAGACGACGTCGGAGCCGGCCAGCGCCCCCGTATGCGACAGCGCAGCGTGCGCCCCGGCGCTGCTCCGCCCCGCCTTGATGACGACGACCGGCTTGGAGCGCGCCGCGATGCGTCCTGCCGTCATGAACTTCCGCGCGTCCGTGACGCTTTCCACGTAGAGCAGGATGGCGCGCGTCGCGCGGTCGAGCGCCAGATAGTCGAGCATGTCGCCGAAATCGATGTCGCTCATGCTGCCGAGCGAGGCGACGTGCGAGAAGCCGATGCCGCGCGCCGTCGCCCAGTCGAGCACGGCGGTGGCGAGCGCCCCCGATTGCGTGACGAACGCGAGGTCGCCGGCCGGCGGCGTCAGGTGCGCGAAGCTCGCGTTGATCCCCGCCGCCGGGGAGATGAAGCCGAGGCAATTGGGCCCGACGATGCGCAGAAGGCTCGGCCTCGCGGCATCCAGCATGGCCTGCTTCAGCGCCTCGCCGTCGACCCGCTCGCCCTCGCCGAAACCCGCCGTCACCACGATCGCCGCACGGCAGCCGTGCGCGCCAAGCTCCGCGATGAGACCGGGCACCGTCGCCGGCGGCGTGGCGATGACCGCGAGATCGGGGACGGTCGGGAGGTCGGCCACCGAGCGATAGTTGATGGTGGAGCGGATCGCGTCCTCATGCGGATTGACCGGCATGATCGGGCCGCGGAAGCCGGATTCGAAGAGGTTCCGGGCGATCACGGCGCCGACCGAGCCCGCCCGGTTGCTGGCGCCGATGAGCGCGATGGCCGACGGCGCGAAGAGCGCGTCGAAATTGCGTGTCGTCATATGCGGGCCTGCGTCGAGCTTGCGAGGTCGTTTGCGGGCTCAGAAGCCCTTACTCGCCTCGTCTGACGCATGCATGCTAAGATAAGGTGACGACGATTGCTTCAAATTGCCGCCGAAGCTGAAAGCTTCTCCCAGGTCGGGGCGCTGGCGCGAGAGCGACCCTCTCAACCGCCGCCGACAATCTCCGGCACCAGCGTCATGTGATCCTCCACCGCTTTCACGCCGGTTACCGTCTCTGCGGCAACGCGCGCCGCGCGGCGCTCCTCTTCCGAGCGTACGCCGCCCCAGAAATGCACGACGCCGTCCGACACGGTGACGTTCACAAGCCAATCCCTCACGCCGGCTTCATCGCGCATGCGCGAAATCAGGGTGCGGCGGATGTCCTCGTCGGGCTGGGATATCCGTTCGAGGTTCGCCGTCGCAATGCCGTGCAGCAGGTCGGCCCGGCTCACGATGCCCACAAGGCGGCCGTCCTTGACCACGGGCACCCGCTTGATGCGCTTCTCTTCGAGCAGGGCTGCGATGCGCGACACGGGCTCGTCTTCCCCGACAGAGACGACCTTGCGCGTCATCAGGTCCCCGACCCGTTTGGCGTGGCTGCGAACATAGTCGCTCGCAATCTCCTCCGGCCGCGCCAGGAGGTTGAGCCACCACGACCGATGCGGCTCGGTCCCCGTCTCCGCCCGCCGCATCAGATCGCCTTCGCTGACGATGCCGATCAGCTTTCCCTTCGCGTCGACCACCGGCACGGCGCTGATGCGATGACGGAGCAAGAGCTGCGCCACGTGACTCACGGTGGCATCCGCACTTACGGTGATGACATCCGTGGTCATCAAATCTTTGGCCTGCATGGCGCGTCCCTCCAAACGAGCCCATAGGCTTGAACAGCCAAAGCCGAGCAACCTTGATTCAGGTCAACGCTGCCGAAGAGAGACTGAGCGCATGCTTGCGCATGGATGCTTGCAGGTCGACAACGGCTCCCCGGCTAAACCGGATCGCTGCCGCGCTCAGCGCGGCACTGCTGCTGGCGGCGCCTTTTGCCTTGCCGCGTCCCGCCGAGGCGCAGTCGCCCGATACGGAGCTCGGCCCCATCTTCCTCCTGTCGCTCGGCGGAAAGCTCTACGACGACTTCTGGACGGTGCTCGACCAGTCCCCGCCCGCGGAGCGCAATCCCGCCGTTCCCGCCGACTCGGGGATAAACGCGCGCGAGACTTGGCGCTGCGCCACGTGCCATGGCTGGGACTATTCGGGCGCCCGGATCGGGGGCGTCGCCTTTCCTGGCCTGCTCGATCTCGCCGGCACGGATGTCGACGCGATCAAGCAGAAGATTCTCGATCCTTCGCATCCGTTTCCGGCGTCGGAGATACCCGATCTCGGCCTCGATCTTCTCTCCTTCTTCATTCGCGACGGGCTCTACGACCGGGCGGATTTCCTCGACGAGAAGGGTCAGTCGGTGGGCAACCCGGAACTCGGGCGCGACATCTTCGAAGGCGCCTGCATGAACTGCCATCAGCTCGACGGCAGACGCTTTCTGCGCGGCGAGCGCGGAGACCGCTCATCGCTCGGATGGGTCGTCCGCAACCGGCCGGAGCAGGCTCTGCACAAGATCATCAATGGCGTGCCGGCGGCTGAGATGCTGTCGCTGCGCTTCCTTTCGCGCGAGGAGATCGCCGACCTCGTCGCCTATCTCCAAGTGCTCGATCCCGCCGAGAAATAACCCCAAAAAGCGCCGAAGTGGAACTTGCAACATGCGTCTCCTGAGCATTTCCTTCGTGGTCGCCATGGCCGCGGCACAGACGGCTGCGGCGCAGCCGGCCGCGGTCAACGCACAGACCGGCAAGACGCTGGCGGAGCAGTGGTGCGCGTCCTGCCATCTCGTCTCGCCGGAGCAGACGAGCGCCACCACCGAGGCGCCGCCTTTCGCCACGATTGCGAAGCGATCCACCGGTGAATTCTCCTGGCTGGAGGCGTTTCTCGCCGACCCGCATCCGCCGATGCCGCAGTTTTCGCTGACGCGGAATGAGATTCGCGATCTCGCCGCCTACATCGCCTCGCTCAGGGCTTCGAATTGACGCGCGCGGGGTGACGGACCTGCGTCAACCGCCCGGTTGAAAGATCGTCAAAGTGGCGTACAAGCCTGCGCGTCGCCCCGCAATGAGGGAGCGCCGACAGGCGGATTTGATTTGGCCTCCGAACCCCTCCTGACATCGCGTTTTGCGGACGGACGGCTTTCGCTTGCCGCCGCGGGCGCATGGACCGCGGCGCATGCCGATGTCGCCGACCATCTGGTCCACGCGGTTCCTCCCGCCGGTGAAGCACGCAGCGTCACGATCGACGCCGCCGGCGTGACCGCGCTCGATACGTTCGGCGCCTGGCTCTTGGAGCGGCTTTTGCGTGGCGCCCAGGAGCGCGGCCAGCAGGCCGAGCTGGTCGGGCTGCCGGCACATTTCCGCGGGCTGGTCGACAAGGTGCATCAGGTCAACCGCCAGGCGCCGCATCCCGGTCACCCTGCGGGGATGCTTGCACGCGCCGGCGAAGCCGTGCAGCGCTTCTCATCGGGGCTGGAGGCCGATGTTGGATCGTTTCTGACCATGCTCGGCGCCATCTGGGTGGCGCTCATCCGCGTCATCGTCCGGCCGCGGCACTTCCGTCTCACATCCGCCGTGCATCAGCTCGACCGTGTCGGGTGGAAGGCCGTCGGCATCATCTTCCTCATCACTTTCCTGATCGGCGGCATCATCGCGCAGCAGGGCATCTTCCATTTCACGCGCTTTGGTGCCGGAGACTATGTCGTCGATCTGGTCGGCATCCTTGTCCTGCGCGAGCTCGGCGTGCTGATCGTCGCCATCATGGTCGCCGGCCGCTCCGGCAGCGCCTATACAGCGGAGCTCGGCTCCATGAAGATGCGCGAGGAGATCGACGCCCTGCGGACGATGGGCCTCGATCCGGTCGAGATCCTCATCCTGCCGCGTGTGATCGCGCTTGTCGTGGCGCTGCCCATTCTCGCCTTTCTCGGCGCCATGGCGGCGCTCTTGGGCGGCGGCATGGTGGAATGGCTTTACGGCGGCATGAGCCCACAGGTGTTCATCGCCCGCCTGCACGAAGCGGTATCGGTGACGCATTTTGAGGTCGGCATGATCAAGGCGCCGTTCATGGCGCTGGTGATCGGCGTTGTGGCGGCGGCTGAAGGGCTGCGCGTCAAGGGAAGCGCGGAATCGCTCGGCCTCCAGACCACGACCTCGGTGGTGAAGTCGATCTTCCTCGTGATCGTGCTCGACGGCGTGTTCGCCGTGTTCTTCGCATCGATTGGAATGTGACGCGGATGGCGCGCGCCGCCGAGGACGTGCTGATCCGGGTGCGCGGCCTCGGCGTCGCGTTCGGCCGCCACCGCGTGCTCAACGGCCTTGACCTCGATGTTCGGCAAGGCGAGATACTCGGCCTTGTCGGCGGCTCCGGCAGCGGCAAGTCGGTGCTGATGCGCACCATCATCGGGCTGCTTCCCAAACAGCAGGGGACGATCGAGGTGTTCGGCGTCGACCTCGACAAGGCGAGCGACGCGGAGCGCCACGCAGTGGAGCGGCGCTGGGGCATTCTCTACCAGCAGGGCGCGCTCTTCTCTTCGCTGACGGTGCGCGAGAACGTGATGTTCCCGATGCGCGAGTTCCTGTCGATCCCGGAGCGGCTGATGCAGGAGGTCGCCATGGCCAAGCTCGACCTCGTCGGGCTCAAACCGGTCGATGCGGTGAAATTTCCGGCCGAGCTTTCCGGTGGCATGGTGAAGCGCGTGGCACTGGCGCGGGCGCTGGCGCTCGACCCGGAGATCGTGTTTCTCGACGAGCCCACGTCGGGGCTCGACCCGATCACCGGCGGCGATTTCGATTCACTGATCCAGACCTTGCAGCAGACGCTGGGGCTGACCGTCTTCATGGTCACGCACGACCTCGACAGCCTGCGCACGGTGTGCGACCGCATCGCGGCGCTCGCCGACGGCCGCATCGTGGCGGAAGGGTCGATGGCGGCGATGCTCGCCTCCGAGCACCCATGGGTGAGGACCTATTTTCACGGCAGGCGCGCGCAGCTCGGCGCGGTCGGCGCGGGCAGAGCGGAAGTGAGGGTGTAGAGCGATGGAGACCAGGGCACGCTATGTGTTGATGGGGCTCTTCGCCCTTGTGGTGATCGTCGCCGGCTTCGGCTTCGTCTACTGGCTGGAGAACAGCGGCGGGCTCGGCGAGCGGAGCATCTACCGCGTCCGTTTCGACAGCTCCGTCTCAGGGCTTGCTGCTCGGCTCCGGCGTTCAGTTCAACGGCATTCGCGTTGGCGAGGTGACGGCGCTCGGTCTCAACCCGGACGACCCGCGGCAAGTCATGGTGACCATCTCGGTCAAAAAGGACACGCCGGTCAGGGTCGATACGGAGGTGGGGCTGGTCTTCGGCGGCCTCACCGGCGTTCCGGAGATTGCGTTGACGGGCGGCACGCCCGGCGCGCCGTTGCCGCAGGCGAGCGACGGCGGGCCGCCGCTCCTCGTCGCTTCGGCCGGCACCAACGTCGACTGGACCGCGGCGGCGCGCGAGGCCTTCGCGAGCATCAACGCGTTGCTCTCCGGCAACTCGGAGAATCTGACCGACACCATCTCCAACCTGAAGACCTTCTCCGAAGCGCTGTCGCGCAACTCTGCGAGCTTCGACGACATCATCGCCGGGCTGGCGCGGCTGGCGGGCGCCGGCACTGCGAACCGGGCTGCAATCATCTACGAGCTCACTCCGGCGAGCACGTTTCCAGGGCTCGGCACGCTGCCCAAGGCACAGCTCGTGGTGAATGCGCCGGTCATGGCCGGTGCCGACGACACGCAGCAGTTCAAGATGGCGGCCGCCGGCGGCGACGAGATCGCCTTCAAGGAGGCGTCGTGGGACGACACCGCCTCGAAGGTGATCCAGACGGCGATCATCCGCAGCTTCGAGAATGCCGGCTTCCTCGATGTCGGCCGCGACTTCCAGGGCCTCGCCCCCGGGCAGGCGCTGATCGTGGAGGTGGATACGTTCCACGTCGTCGGCGGCTCCGCTCCAGAAGCGGTGGTCGCCTACACCGCCAAGCTCGTCGGCTCCGACGGCACGATTGCAGCGGCGAAGCGCTTCGAGGCGCATGCGCCGCTTGCGGCGATGGACGCGCAATCCGCCGCCGCGGCACTCGGCAGCGCGTTTGCGGAAACGGCCTCGGCAATGGTGCCGTGGACGCTCGATGCGCTCGCCAAGGCGACTGCGGGTTAGGGCGTCACACCGGGACCGGACATCCACTCATCGCCGTTGGCGAAGATAATCTCTACACCCGCACCTCGGCGGCGGCGCGCATTTCGACGTAGAGCCGCTCCACGTCCTCGCGCCGGCAAAGCTCCGTGCCCGGCGTCATCAGCGTCGCGGAGCCGGCGGCGACGCTGAGACGTGTCGCCTCGACGATGTCCCATCCCTGCTCGAGCGCGAAAACCAGCGCGCCGACCATCGTGTCGCCTGCGCCAACCGCGCTGGCGATCGGCACGTCGGGGGCGGGGAAGTGCTCGGCGAGCGTCTCGGAGACGAGCAGCGCACCGTCATGGCCGAGCGACACGAGCAGGACCTCGGCGCGGCCGAGCCGGATGACGGAGCGGGCGGCCGCCACCTGGTCGGCCCGGTCCTCCAATGTGCGGCCGACCATGCTGCCAAGCTCGCGCAGGTTCGGCTTCATCAGGAACACGCCGTGATCGGGCGAGTGCAGCATGGCTTGCGAGGTATCGAGGATGAGGCGCGCGCCGATCTCATGTGCCAGCGCCGCGACATCGGCGGAGAGCCGCGCCTCGTCGGCGCCCGGCGGATAGCCGCCGCTGACAACCAGATAGGAGGGAAGCGGATTGAGTGTGCGGATCGCATCCAGGCATCGGCACTGCTCCTCTTCGCTGAGGCTCGGGCCGGGCAGCACGAATCGGAACTGGTCGCCGGTCAAAGTCTCGTCGACCGTCATGTTCTCGCGCGTCATGCCGGCCACGTGCACCACGCGCTGGTTGAGGCCGAGCTCGTCGAGGCAGGTGCGCAGGATCTCGCCGATCGGCCCGCCGGCGGCGTAGACGGCCGTGACCTCGCCGCCCAAAATCTTCACCACGCGCGCCACGTTGATGCCACCGCCGCCGGGGTCGTAGCGCGGCGGCCCGCAGCGGATCTTGTGGAGCGGCTCGACGCGGTCCGTCTCCGTCGACAGATCGAGCGCCGGGTTCATGGTCAAGGTGGCGATGGGGTGCATGCGTCTCCTCGAAAGGAAGCCCCTGAGCCCGGCGGGGGGCCGCTACTCGGGCTCCCAGGCGAGCACAGAGGGCGGCATGACGCGCAGATGGTCGCGCACCTCGCGGGCACCTTCGGTGTTTTCCGCCACCACCCGCAGCGCCTCGCGCTCCGCCTCCGACGCCACCGTGCCCCACAGATGCACCACGCCGTGTGACACGGTCACGTCGACCATGTGGGCGCGCACGCCCGCCTCCATCTCGGCGGTCGCCGTCACCGCGGCGCGGATGGCGCTGTCGCTCGGAATGGACTCGCCGCTTCCGCTCGCCAGCCCCTGCAGCAGGTTGGCGCGGCTGACGATCCCGGTGAGCTTGCCGCCGGCAAGCACCGGCGCGCGCTTGATGTGCCGCGTCTCGAAGAGCATGGCGATGACATCGAGCGGCACCTCCTCGTCAATCGTGGTGACCTCCTTGGTCATCACCTCGCCCACCTTCATGCCGTAAGCTTTGGAATAGGCCGTCGCCTTGTCCTCCGCCGATGTGGCGAGTGCCGCCCACCAGGGGGCCGCTCCGTCGGAAAGCTCGGCGCGGCGCATCAAATCGCCCTCGCTCAGGATGCCGACCAGCCGGCCGTCGCCCTCCACCACCGGAACGCCGCTGATCCGGTTGTCGAGCATGAGCTTGGCTGCCTCCGCGACGCTCGTCTCGGGGGTGACGGTCACGACCTCCGTGGTCATGACATCGCGTGCTTTCATATCCGCCTCTCCCAACTCGCCTGCGGGCCGCCGCCTGTTGCTCCAGGGTGGAGGTAGAACGAGCTAGCCGTGACAGCAAGGCTACACCTTGAGATGCCTCAATCGGCGGGGTTTCCCGGACTCTCACCACGCGAGCCCCAGGGCCGGGACCGGGCGGGCAGGCGACGCAGAAATCGGCCTTGCCGACGCCTATTCGGGAGCTTGCAGCGCAAGCAGCTTGATGAGGTCATCCACGACGAACGTGACGTCCATCACCTCAAGACCGATCTCCCGCGCGTGCTCCTCGGTATGGCGATCGAAGCCGGCGCCGTAAGCCCACTGCATCCAGGGCTCCCACAGGCCGGCGATGAAGCGCCGGAGCCTGCCTTGCGGGCGCACATATTCCAGGAGCCGGATCGTGCCGCCCGGCTTCACCACGCGGGCGAGCTCGCGAAGTCCCGGCTCCTGCTGCGCGTCCGGCAGCACGCAGAAAAGGAAGGTCGACACTGCCGCGTCGAAAGATGCGTCGGCGAAACCAAGACGCGTCACGTCCATTTGCCGCAGCTCGACGTCGGTGCCGAGCGCGGCGCGCCTCTTCTCGGCGCGCGCCAGCATGGCCGGGCTGAGATCGATGCCGACGACCTCGGCGCCTGGCGGGTAAAATGGGAAATTGCGCCCGGTGCCGACGCCGGCGTCGAGAAGGCGCCCGGATAGCCCTTGGAACATCAGCGGCCGAATGCGGCGATACCGACCGTGCTCGAAAGGGAGATCGAGCAGATCATAATAGGCCGCAATCCGCTGGTAACGGTCCAGGGTTGATGTCAACGGGCGCTCCTCCGCTCCTTGATTTGTCTCAAGGTTTAGCCGGAACCGTCATGTTCGACACTGATTTAGCGATTATGAAGCCCCGTGGGCGCGAACCCACCCCAATTCGTCGTGGCTGGGAAGGGACTCTAGCTCACGCTCATTTGAGGATGCCCGGACATGCCTGACGCTCCGCAGATCATTTGGTTCGAGACGCTCGGCCGGCAGGACGTGCCGCTGGTCGGCGGCAAGAATGCCTCGCTCGGCGAGATGGTGCAGCGGCTCGGTGCGCGCGGCATCAAGGTGCCGCCGGGCTTCGCCACGACCGCCGCGGCTTATTGGCGCTTCGTCGAGGCGAACGGGCTCAAGGACGTTGTCTCTGCGACGCTGGCGGACTACGCCGCCACGCGCATCACGCTGGCGGAGGCGGGCGCGGCCATCCGCCAGGCGTTCCTGCGCGGCGACTGGCCCGAGGATACGGCGGCGGAGATCAGGGCGGGATACCGCGAGCTGTCGTCGCGTGTCGGCAAGCCCGAGGCCGATGTCGCCGTCCGCTCCAGCGCCACGGCAGAAGATCTGCCCGACGCGAGCTTCGCGGGCCAGCAGGAGACTTTTCTCAACATCGCCGGTGAGCACGGCGCTGCTCGACGCCTGCCGGCGCTGCTACGCCTCACTCTTCACCAACCGGGCAATCAGCTACCGCCAGGCCAAGGGCTTCGACCACCTGAAGGTGGCGCTCTCGGTCGGCGTGCAGAAGATGGTGCGCTCCGACATCGGCGGCGCCGGCGTGATGTTCTCCATCGATACGGAGACCGGCTTCGACCGCGTGGTGCTGATCGACGCCGCCTGGGGTCTCGGCGAGAACGTCGTGCAGGGTGCTGTCGATCCCGACGCCTATCAGGTCTTCAAGCCGCTGCTCGATGATGCGCATCTCGTCCCCATCATCGAGAAGAAGCGCGGCGAGAAGCTGCAGAAGATGATCTACGCCGCTGGCGACGAGGGGCCGACGCGCAACGTCTCCACCTCGCGCGCCGAGCGCGAGGCCTTCGTGCTCTCCGATCCGGAGATCGTGATGCTCGCCCGCCACGCGGTGGAGATCGAAAAGCACTACGGCATGCCCATGGACATGGAATGGGCGAAGGACGGCGAGACGGGCGAGCTTTTCATCGTGCAGGCGCGGCCGGAGACGGTGCAGGCACGCAAGGAAGCCGGTGCGCTGAAGAGCTACACGATCCGCAAGAAAGGCAGGGAGCTCACCACCGGCCTCAGCATCGGCGTCGCCGTTGCCACGGGCCGCGTCTGCCTGATCGAGAGCGCGCACGACATCGCCCGCTTCGTCGACGGCTCGGTTCTGGTCACCGCCACGACCGATCCGGACTGGGTGCCGATCATGAAGCGCGCCGCGGCGATCGTGACCGATCACGGCGGGCGCACCTCGCACGCGGCGATCGTCAGCCGCGAGCTCGGCTTGCCGGCTATCGTGGGAACAGGTGACGCAACGCACGTGCTGCACGACGGGCAGGACGTGACCATCTCCTGCGCGGAGGGCGAGGAGGGCCACGTCTACGAAGGTATCGCAGACTATGGCGTCGAGGATCTTGACCTTTCCCACGTCCCCGCCACGCGCACGAAGATCATGTTCAACCTCGCCAACCCTACCGCGGCGTTCCGCTGGTGGCGGATGCCGGCCGACGGGGTGGGGCTGGCGCGCATGGAGTTCGTCGTTTCCAACGCCATCAAGGTGCACCCGATGGCGCTCGTGAAGTTCGACAGCCTGAAGGACGAGAGCGCCAAGGCCGAGATCGAGACGCTGACGCGCGGCTATGCGAAGGAAGACCGACTATTTCATCGACCGGCTGGCGCGCGGATTGTCGCGGATCGCCGCATCCGCTTACCCCAATCCGGTGATCGTGCGGATGAGCGACTTCAAGACGAACGAATATGCGGGTCTGCTCGGCGGCGCGGAGTTCGAGCCGGACGAGGAAAACCCGATGATCGGCTTCCGCGGCGCCTCGCGCTACTATTCGGAGCGCTACCGCGACGGATTTGCGCTGGAGTGCCAGGCGATCCGCCGCCTGCGCGAGGAGATGGGCTTCAACAACGTTGTGGTGATGATCCCGTTCTGCCGCTCGCCGGAAGAGGCCGACCGCGTGCTTGAGGTCATGGCGGAAAACGGGCTGCGGCGAGGCGAGAAGGGCCTCGAAGTCTACGTCATGTGTGAGATCCCCTCGAACGTGATCCTCGCCAAGGACTTCGCCCAGCGCTTCGACGGCTTCTCCATCGGGTCGAACGACCTGACGCAGCTCACGCTTGGTGTCGACCGGGATTCCGGCGAGCTGGCCGGGCTCTTCGATGAGCAGAACGCGGCCGTGAAGTGGATGATCCGCAGCGTCATCGCCGAGGCGAACAAGGCCGGAGCCAAGATCGGCCTGTGCGGGCAGGCGCCGAGCGATCATCCGGAGTTCGCCGCGTTCCTGGTGGAATGCGGCATCGACTCCATTTCTGTCAGTCCCGACAGCTTTCTCGCCGTGAAGCAGCACGTCGCGGAGGCCGAGGGCCGCACGCCTGAGGCTCGCAAGGCCGCCGGGTCACGCGGCTAGAGGCGGGGCCGACCGATCGCATTCGCAACCAACAGACTAAGGAGGCTCCGATGATTGAAGCGCTGAAGGATTTTCCGGAGAACGTCGCGGCCTTCGTCTGCCATGGTCATGTGACGCGGAGCGACTATGACACGGTTCTGGTGCCCGCGGTGGAGAAGGCCCTCAAGGAGCACAAGACGCTTCGTCTCTACTACGAGACCGCCGACGACTTCGGGGGAATTGAGCCGGGCGCCGTGTGGGAAGACCTCAAGGTCGGCATGGAGCATATCGGCAGCTGGGAGCGTGTGGCTCTCGTCACGGACGTGGATTGGATCAGGCACACCATGCAGGTGTTTCAGTTCCTGATGCCCGGGGAGATGAAAGTGTTCCCCTCCGCTCAAGCGGCGGAGGCGCGTGCTTGGATCACATCAAGCTAGCCGGCGCAAAGGAGAGCGATCTGAGCTCGGCCGCCAAGTCGCAAGCGGACCCGGGGCCGCCGGTCGGCGGATCCCGACGCTTTGTGCTGCACGCGAAGGATTGGGACGCCTTCATCTTCGATCTTGACGGGGTGGTCACGCGAACGGCGCGGGTGCACGCTGAGTCCTGGAAGCGGCTGTTCGACGATTTCCTGCGCAGGCGGGCGGAAACGACGGGAGAGCCGTTCCGTCCCTTCGATATCGCCACCGACTATTCGCACTATGTGGACGGGAAGCCGCGCTTCGAAGGCGTGGAGAGCTTTCTCAAGTCCCGCGGCATCGACCTGCCTTGGGGCGAGCCGCGCGATGCGGAGGACAAGGAGACCATTTACGGGCTCGGCAACCGCAAGAACCGGTATTTCCACGAGCATCTGGCGCGGGACGGCGTCGACGTATTCGACACCTCCGTCTGCTTCATTCGCAATCTGCGGGAGGCCGGCATCAAGACCGCGCTCGTCTCGTCGAGCCGCAATGCCATCGTCGTGCTCGAGGCCGCCGGCATCACGCAGCTGTTCGACACGGTGATCGACGGCAACGAGCTGGCGCGGCTCGGCCTGAAGGGCAAGCCGGCGCCCGATCTGTTCCTGCTGGCGGCCGAGCGGCTCGGCGCCAGCCCGGCGCGCGCGGTGGTTCTGGAGGACGCGATCAGCGGGGTGGAGGCCGGACGGGCAGGGCGTTTCGGCCATGTGATCGGGGTCGACCGCCGCGGCGAGCCCGACGAGCTACGGGAGGCGGGGGCGGATATCGTCGTTCCGGACCTTGCATTGCTGGAGCTGGAAGGGCGACGCTCGGGCCGGAGGAAGGATTCGCCGGTGACCCACGCCCTGAAAAGCTTCGACGCGATAAAGTCCGCGCCTCGCCGGCAAGCGCCCGAGCGTCTTTCTCGATTATGACGGCACGCTGACGCCGATCGTGGCGCGTCCCGATCTCGCGATCCTCAGCGACGCGATGCGCGCGATCCTGAGCCGCCTTGCCGCGCGCTGCAGCGTCGCGGTGATCAGCGGGCGCGACCTGGCGGATGTGCGCCGGCTCGTCGGACTCGACAATCTCGTCTATGCCGGCAGCCACGGCTTCGACATTGCCGGGCCGGACGGCCTGCGTATCGAGCATGAGGAGGGCGCCGCCTTCTCAGCGGCGGTGCAGCGCGCCACGGAGCTGCTTCGCCCGGCGCTTACGGGAATCGAAGGCGCGCTGGTCGAGCCGAAGCGCTTCGCCGTTGCCGTGCACTACCGGCAGGTCGCCGACGTCGATGTGCCGCAAGTCGAGGCGGCAGTCGATCGAGCCATTGCGGCGGTGCCGGAGCTCAGGAAGAGCGGCGGCAAGAAGGTGTTCGAGCTCCGCCCCAGCTTCGACTGGGACAAAGGCAAGGCGGTGCTCTGGCTGCTTGATGCGCTGGGTCAGGACGACGCCGACATCCTGCCGTTCTATATCGGTGACGACCTGACCGACGAGGACGCCTTCCGGGCGCTCAGCGGACGTGGCGTCACCATTTATGTCGGCGATGCCGGAGCAGGAGACGGCGGCCGACTACCTGCTCGACAATCCGGACGAGGTTGGCGTCTTTCCTCTCCAAGCTGACGGCGCTTCTCGACGATGATCACGGTCGCTGACTGGAAGCTCGCCTATGAAGGCTTCGCGCCGGAGGACGAAAGCCTCCGCGAGGCCTTGTGCACGCTCGGCAACGGCTATTTCGCCACGCGCGGCGCGGCCGAAGAGGCGAGCGCCGACGAGGTGCACTATCCCGGCACCTATCTCGCCGGAGGGTTCAACCGGCTGAAGACCGACATGGCCGGGCAGGGAGATCGAGAACGAGGACCTGGTCAACCTGCCGAACTGGCTGCCGCTCTCGTTCCGGCCGGCCGACGGCGACTGGCTCAATTTGCAGCGCGATGAGGTGCTGGCCTATCGGCAGGAGCTCGATCTCGGGCGCGGCTTGCTGACGCGGCGCTTCCGCGTGAGGGACAGGGCCGGCCGCGAGACGTCGATCGAGAGCCGCCGCCTCGTCCATATGGGCGATCCGCATCTGGCAGCGCTGCAGATCATCATTCGCCCGGAAAACTGGTCGGGCGACGTGGAGATCGAAACGGCGCTCGACGGGCGCGTCATCAATGCCGGCGTGGCGCGCTACCGGCAGCTCAACAGCAAGCATCTCATTCCGCTCGAGGCGCGCGCGGTGGGTGACGAGGGCATGCTGCTGGTGGTGGAGACGAGCCAGTCAAGGCTGAGGATCGCTCAGGCGGCGCGGACGCGGTTTTTCACCGAGGCAAGGATCATCGAGCCGAAGCGGGAGACGAGCGTCAAAGAGGGTCATGTCTCGCAGCGCGCCACGGTCACCCTTTCGCCCGGCGATTCGCTCAGGCTGGAAAAGGTGGTGGCGCTCTACACGGGCAGAGACATGGCGATATCGGAGCCGGGGCTGTCTGCTGTGCAGACGATTTCGGACGCCGGTCGCTTCGAAGACCTGCTTGCCAGCCATGCACTCGCCTGGAAGCAGCTGTGGGAGCGCTGCGATATCGCGCTGAACGACTCGCATCGCATCCAGATGATCCTGCGCCTGCACATCTTCCATCTGCTGCAGACGGTCTCGCCCCATACCTGCGAGCTGGATGTCGGCGTGCCGGCGCGTGGCCTGCACGGGGAATCGTATCGCGGCCACATCTTCTGGGACGAGATTTTCATCCTGCCGTTCCTGAACTTCCGCGTACCGGAGATTTCGCGATCGCTGCTCCTCTACCGCTATCGGCGGCTGCCGGCGGCGCGCGCCCTGGCCAAGGCAAGCGGGTTCGAGGGTGCGCTCTACCCCTGGCAAAGCGGCAGCACCGGACGCGAAGAAAGCCAAGTGCTGCATCTCAATCCGCGCTCCGGCCGCTGGACGCCGGACAACAGCTCGCTGCAGCGCCACGTCAATGCCGCCATCGCGTTCAATATCTGGCGCTATTATGAGGCGGCGGGCGACCGGGCGTTCATCGCCTCCTACGGCGCCGAGATGTTCGTCGAGATCGCGCGCCTGTGGGCCAGCCTCGCGAGCTGGAACGACACGAGGAAGCGCTACGATATCGCGGGTGTGCTGGGTCCCGACGAGTTCCACGATGCGTATCCGTGGCGCGACTCGCCCGGGCTCGACAACAACGCCTACACAAACGTCATGGCGGCATGGATTCTGGCGCAGGCGCCGAAGATTCTGGACATCGTGCCTGCCGACCGGCGCCATGAGCTGGAAGAGTCGTTGGCTCTGCGCCGCGAAGAGCTGGACAAGTGGCGCGACATCAGCCGCAACCTTTTCGTTCCGTTCGACGACGGCATCATCAGCCAGTTCGAGGGCTACGAACGGCTGGAGGAGCTGGACTGGGACGCCTATCGTACGAAATACGGCGACGTTCAGCGGCTCGATCGCATCCTCGAAGCCGAAGGCGACAGCGTCAACCGCTACAAGGCGTCGAAGCAGGCCGATGTCCTCATGCTGTTCTATCTGTTCAGCTCCGCCGAACTGCACCAGATATTCGACCGGCTCGGCTATGCTTTCGGCGGCGAGACCATCCACAAATGCATCGACTACTATCTGCCGCGCACCTCCAACGGCTCGACGTTGAGTCGGCTGGTGCATTCCTGGGTGCTGGCGCGGAGCGACCGGACGCAATCCTGGGAGCTCTTCAAGGAGGCGCTCGAGAGCGACCTCAGCGACGTGCAAGGCGGCACCACGGCGGAAGGCATTCACCTCGGCGCCATGGCGGGGACGGTGGATTTCGTGCAGCGCGGCCAGACGGCGCTGGAGATCATCGACGGCGTGCTCCACATCAGCCCCTGTGTGCCGAAGGAGCTTCAGGGCATGCGTTTGAGGCTGCTCTATCAGGGCGCGCCGCTGCTGGCCGAGGTCGCATGCGACAAGGTCGTGCTTAGCGCGCCGGAGGACTGGGCGGGGCCGCAGGAGATCGGCGTGCGCAACCACGTGCATACTTTCCGTGCAGGCGAAACGCTGGAGTTCGACACCCACCTCCGCGGCGGAGGCTGGCGCCCGATCAGCGGCAAGGTCAGGCGAAAGAAGCAGAAAGGCGAGACCGAGACGCGGGTACCGCGGCGACGCGAAAAGGGCTCGGCGGCATCCTCCGCCAAGCGCAAGGCGCCGAGCAGCTAGAGCATGATCCCGAAAAGTGGGAATCGATTTCCCGCCTTCGCGAAGTCCGCTTCGGCGGGCGAAGCAAGGTCGGACAAGATCACGCTCCAACAAAGAGATAGAGCCGCCATTTTGAATTCAATCAAAATGGAATCGGCTCTAAAGGCTCGTTCAGTCGGCTTGCCAGCTTCCGTCAGGCGCTTCGCGCGCACGGCCTTCGCCTCGCAGCTTCTCGAGATGCGCCAGGATCGTCCGCTCGGCCATCCGCTTCACCATGGGGTCGAGGCCTCGATAGAGGCGATCGGCAAGCCCCGTGGCCGTGACCGGATTTTCCGCAATGGCGCGCAGGATGGCGGCCTCGCGTGCTCTTCGGTGCTTGAGGAGAGCGCCGACGAGCGGCTGCGGGTCGGGCAGCGGCGGCCCGTGCCCGGGCAGGTAAAGCTGGTCCTGGCGTCCGAGCAGCCGTTCCAGGCTCTTGAAATAATCGCCCATGTCGCCGTCGGGTCGGCTGACGATGCTGGTGTTCCACGACATGACGTGATCGCCGCTGAAGAACACGCCGTCCGGGCGTGCGAAGCAGAGATGGTCGGAGGCGTGGCCCGGGGTATGGAGCGCCGTCATGCCGGCGATGGAATCGCCGTCGTTGATCGCGATGTCGGGCTTCGGAGCCGCCTCTGGTCCGGCCGGGAATCCGGCGACCGGTGCACCGCTGGCGGCCTGGAGCGCCGGCACGCCGCTGACATGGTCGGGGTGCCGATGGGTGAAGACGATGCAGGCGATGGGCCCGCCTGCCGCCGCGCGGATCGCATCGATATGCCCTGCGTCGTCCGGCCCCGGATCGAGCACGATCGGCCCGTCGGCGCTATCGATCAGGTAGGTGTTGGTGCCGTGATAGGTGAAGGAGCTGGGGTTCGGCGCCACGATGCGGCGAATGCCCGGCGCCACGGGGATCGCCTGACCATAGGTCGGCTGAGGCTCGGTGAGGAATCGCGGCGGCATGGGCGGTGGACTCTTAGACCGATCGTCCGGAAATGTGGATACCGGCCTTGCGAAAAGGTGGCGCCGTGGCAAACGGATAGAGGCGTCGGTTGCAGTTCAACCAAAACAGCAGGAGCCGCTGGGATGTTGATAGGCAGAAACTGATATGAATTGCGATTCAGGTTTCGTACAATCGCCAGCATGAGCGAGACCACTCTGGCCCCCAAGACCGCCCGGGGCGAGGCGACCCGCGCCCTCATCCTGAAGGCCGCGGAGACCGTTATCGGCGCCAAGGGCTACAGCGAGGCGTCGATCAGCGACATCACGCGCGAGGCCGGCGTGGGGCAGGGCACGTTCTACATCTACTTCCGCGGCAAGGACGAAGTGTTTCGTGAGCTGGTGCTGGAGATGGGGCGCATGACGCGCCGCACGCTTTCGGAGGCGACGCGCGGCGCCAGCGACCGTATTGCCGCCGAGCGGCTGGGCTTGAAAGCCTTCCTTACCTTCGTCGCCGAGCACCCGGCGCTCTACAACATCGTGCAGGAGGCGCAGTTCGTCGCGCCGGAGGCTTACCGGTCCTACTTTCAGTCCTTCACGGACCGCTATCGGCGGCTCCTCGGCGGCGCTGCCGAGCGCGGCGAGATCAGGCCGGGTGACGCGGAGGTGCGGGCGTGGGCGCTGATGGGCATGGCGAAGGCGCTCGGCGAGCGCTTCGCCGTCTTCGGAACCGACCGCAGTGTCGACGAGGTGGCGGAGATCGCCTCCGACATCATCGAGAACGGACTGAGGCGATGAGCGCGGCTTACGCGCCGGCGGAGCGGCCCGGAACGGCGCTCCGGGGGAAACGGACAGGGCAAGCGACCGATGGAGCACGTGACCGACATGGCGGCCCGGCGGGCCGTGCTGACGCCTGATCGCGTCGCGTTTCATGACCTCGAAAGCGGAGAAGCGTGGACGTTCGCGCGTGTCGACGACGCGGCAAGCCGCTTTGCCCGCGCGCTGGCGCGGCTGGGGGTCGCGCCCGGCGACCGCATCGGCATCATCTGCCAGAACCGCCCGGAGCTCTTCGTCGCGCTCTTCGCCTGCCTGAAGCGCGAAGCGATCCTCGCGCCGCTCAACTGGCGCCAGCCGGCTGCCGAGCTGGCGCCCAGCGGTGGCGGAGCTTCAGCTGAAGCTCCTGATCCATGACGATGCCTTTTCCGCCACCGCACGTGAGCTAGCCTGCGGCAGCGGCATGCCGCTCGTCACGCTCGACGCCGGTGGAGAGGGCCATTCCTTCCGGGCGCTGATCGAGGAGGAGGCGGCGGGCCCGGCAGGCGAGGGCCGGCGGCGCTCAGGCGACATCTGGTATCTGCTCGGCACATCCGGCACGACCGGCAAGCCGAAATGGGTGATCCAGACGTTCTCCATGACCTGGGCCAATGCGGTGAACATCTCGCAGGCGGTCGATCTCGTCTCGACCGACACCAGCCTCAACTTCCTGCCGCTCTTCCACACCGGCGGCATCAACCTCCACGCCATGCCGCTCTTCCTGGCGGGCGGCACCAGCTACGTGGCGCGCAAGTTCGACGCCGGCCAGACGCTGGAGCTGATCGGCGCCGGCCGCATCTCGGCCTTCTTCGGCGTGCCGGCGGTCTATCAGGCGATGAGCCTGCACGAGCGCTTCGCCTCGACCGACCTCGGCAAGGTGCGGAGCTGGGCCTCCGGCGGCGCGGCGCTGCCGGTGCCGCTGGTGGAGCTTTTCGCCGGCCGCGGCGCCGTGATCTGCGGCGGCATGGGCATGACGGAGACCGGCCCCACCGTGTTCCTCATGGACCGCGAGCACGTGCTCGCGAAGCCCGGCTCGGTCGGCAAGGCGCAGATCCTGACCGAGATGCGCATCGTCGATGCAGAACGACGAGCCTGTGGCGCCGGGCGAGGCGGGCGAGCTGCAGTTCCGCGGGCCCAACATCACGCCGGGCTATTTCGGCAACGAGGCGGCGACGCGCGCGGCGTTCGCCGAGGGTGGCTGGCTCAAGACCGGCGACGTCGCGCGCGCCGACACAGACGGCTACGTCTTCATCGTCGACCGCATCAAGGACATGTACATCTCCGGCGGCGAGAACGTCTATCCGGCCGAGGTGGAGAGCCTGCTCGCCACGCATCCCGACATCCTGGAAGCGGCCGTCATCGGCGTGCCGGACGAGAGATGGGGCGAGGTCGGCCGCGCCTTCCTGCTGCCGCGGCCCGGGCGCGCCATCGACACGGCGGCGCTCACCGCCTGGTGCCGCGAGCGGATCGCCGCCTACAAGGTGCCGAAGGCTTTCGAGATCGTCGACGACTTTCCCGCGCACGCCGGCCGGCAAGGTGCGCAAGCCACTCCTGCGCGAGATGGCCAATGGCTGACTCGGAGAACGTCATCGTCGAGGACTGGCTGGCGACGCAGGAGGCGTTCGACCGCTTCGCGGCGGTCAGCGGCGACGACAATCCGATCCATGTCGATCCGGACTTTCTCCGCCCGCACGCGCTTCGGCCACACCGTGGCGCACGGCATGCTGCTCTATTCGCGCGTCTGGGCGATGCTCCGCCGGCACTATCCCGCACCTGCGCCAGCAGAGCCAGACGCTGATGTTCCCCAACCCCACCTATGCCGGCGACGAGGTGCGCTTCGAGGCGCATGTCGCGGCGGGCGAGGGCGGTTGCCTGACGGCGGAGATCTCCGCCTATCGTCGTGCCGACAGCCAACCGGTCCTGCTCGGCCGGACGGTGCTGGTGCCGGAGTCGAGCTGATGGAGATCGGGCAGCGCGCGGAGCTGCGGCGCACCTATCAGGCGGCCGACCTGACGGAGCTGGCGCGCTCGCGGGAGCGGACGCGCCGGGCGACGCCGTGCCGGAGCCGCTGATCGCAGCGCTCTTCTCCTACCTGCTTGGCGTAAAGCTGCCGGGCTTCGGCACCAACTATCTGAAGCAGGAGCTTGAGTTCCTTGCGCCTGCGCCGCTCGGCGCGGAGCTTGTCGCCAGCGTCGAGATCACCCGGCTGCGTCCAGAGAAGGACCTCGTCGATCTCGCCACGATCTGCACGACAGCGGATGGCGAGCCGATCGCGAAGGGCCGCGCGCTGGTGCTCGTCAAGGACGTCGGCAAAGACGTCGGCAAGTAATGGCCAGTTCTGAATGCCCTCATTCCGGCGAGTGCGACCTGGCGCCTGATTTGCCATACTTTGAGATGTTGCGAGCGAGAGAGATCACATGTTTCCGAGAGGCGTAGAAATCGCATGCCCCGAATGCGGAGCGATCTACGAACAAACCCAGGAGAAACTTCCCATGTCTCTCCGTGACAGCGGCAGCTACAACTGCAAGGTTTGTGGCCACGAGTTCGCGTCGTGGGAAAACACGTCGCGTCTGCCGATATTCATTTTCCGGAGAGGGCCGCCGAATCAGAAGCCGAAAGAGTAACAAGCCTCGCGACGTGCCAGTGGCACGCTCCACTATCGGCAAAAGTCCCTGAGCATCTCGGTGAAGCGCTCCGCCTCTTCGAGATGCGGCGAATGGCCGGACGCGTCGAAGCGCACGATGCGCGCGCCGGGAATCGCGGCGGCCTGGTAGCGGGCGACGTCCTCCGCGTAGATTCGGCTCTTTCCCCCGTAAGCGATCAGGGTGGGCACGGCGATTGCCGGCAGGAAAGCGCGAAAATCCTGCGCCGTCAGCGATTCCCATGCCGAGGCCATCAGCGCGCCGTCGTTCTTCGCGATCTCGGCGCAGGCATAGCCGCGCCAGCTTCCGCCGCCACCCGGTGCGAACATGTTCTCCACCACATGCGGCGCATAGCGCGGCCAGTCGGCGCGCATAGCGGCGACGGCCCGCGCCGAGCGCGCTGCGTCGATGCCGGAGCGGACGCCGAGATGCCAGTCGGCGTCGTTCAGCACCTTGGGCGTCATGTCGACCACGACCAGCTGACTGATGCGATCCGCCTCGCTTCCCTGCAGCAGGCTGTAGGCGACGTGCGCGCCCATCGACCAGCCGACCAGCGTGACGCCGCGCGAGTTCTTGGGTGGCGAGAAGATCGGACACTGCTTCCGCTGCTGCAGCGATGGAGGGCTCTCCGCCGCAAATCGACGCGCCGTGGCCCGGCAGATCGGGGGCGAGGGCATGGAAGCGGTCCGACAAGGCTGCAAGCTGGTTTTCGAAGAAGCCGCCATGGCACGACCAGCCGTGCAGGAGCACGATCGGCGGGCCGCTCCCCGCTTCGCGGACATGAAGCTTCGCCACGTTAAGACGCCCGCTCGCGCAGCCGCCCGACGATGCCGGTCGGGAAGAGATAGACGCTGATGATGAAGAGCAGGCCGAGCCAGAGCAGCCAGCGGTTGGGATCGAGGATGCCGCTGAGGATCGGGATGCCGGCCGTCGCGTCCGCGGCGAGCCCCATGAGGTTCTGCAGATAGTTCTGCGCCACGATGAAGATGCGTCGCGCCGACGACCGCGCCGTACATCGTGCCCATGCCGCCGATCACCACGATCAGCAGCACGTCGATCATGATCTCCAGGCTGAGCGTCGTCGCCGGTCCCGTGTAGCGCAGCCAGATGGCGATGAGCACGCCGGCAAGCGCCGCGACGCCCGCGGACAGCACGTTGGCGAGCGTGCGGTAGTAGACCACGCGATAGCCGATCGCCTCGGCGCGGAAGGCGTTCTCGCGGATCGCCTGCAGCACGCGGCCGAAGGGCGAGTTGACGATGCGCAGCAGGGCGAGGAAGAGCACGAGCGAGACGACGAAGACGAAGTAGTAAGCGAGCACGCGGCCGTTGACGTGCACGCCGAAAAGCATCGCCGAGCCGGAAGGCCGGCGTGAGGACGCGCGGGATGCGATAGTTGAGGCCGTCCTCGCCGCCGGTGAGCGTGGAGAGCTGCGAGACGAGCACGGCGAAGGCGCTCGCCACCGCAAGCGTGATCATGGCGAAGAAGATCGCCTTCACGCGCAGCGAGAAGAGGCCGATGACGAGAGCCAGCGCCGGCGGCAAGCGCCGTGCCGGCCAGCCCGCCGAGGAGGATCGCGCCCCAGCCCGGGCCCATCGCGTCGAGCGCGATCGCCACGCCATAGGCGCCGATGCCGAAGAACATGGTGTGGGCGAAGGAGACGATGCCGGTATAGCCAAGCAGCAGGTCGTAGCTCGCGACCAGCACGATGAAGATGCAGATGCGCGCGGCCGTCTCCAGGCTGCGCGTGCCGGGAAAGAGGAACGGCGCCAGCGCCAGCCCGACGAGGATCGCGACGAGCACGATCGTCAGCGCCAGGCTGCGCGGGCGGTCGCCGGAGATGAGGCGGATCAGCATGGGCTGCGCTCCCTCACTTCCCCTTGACCACGGCGTAGAGTCCCTCGGGCCGCCACATGAGGATCGCCACCATCAGCCCGATGTTGGAGACGAGCGCCACCTTGGGCGCCAGGAAGGCGACGTAGTTGGCCAGAAGCCCGACGAGCAGCGCGCCGATGAAGCAGCCGCCGACCGAGCCGAGGCCGCCGATGATGACCACGATGAAGACGAGGATCATCACCTCCTGCCCCATCTGCGCGGTGATGGTCTGCTGGTAGAGGCCCCACATCACGCCGCCGAGGCCGGCGAGCGCCGAGCCCGCCACGAACACCATCACGAAGAGGCGGCGGATGCGGTAGCCGAGCGCCTGCACCATCTCGCCGTCCTCGACGCCGGCGCGAACCAGCAGGCCGATCTTGGTGCGCGTCAGCACCCAGTGCATGGCGAGCGAAGAGCACCAGGCCGATCACCACGGCGGCGATGCGGTAGGTCTCGATCGCCGCGTCGCCGAAGGTCAGCGAGCCCTGCAGCGTCGTGGGCCGGGTGATGAAGATCGCGTCCGGTCCCCAGATGACATAGATGAGCTGCTCGACGACGATCAGCCCGCCCATCGTCACCAGGATCTGCTTCAGGTGCGAGCCGTAGACCGGCATGACCACGGCGCGCTCGAAGACGTAGCCTATGGCGCCGGTCGCGATCATCGCGGCGACGATGGCGAGGAGGAGCGCCGCCGACGTTGAGCACGACGGAATCGGCGCCGGTCATGCCGCGACAGCGCCAGCAGCGCGGTGACGCCGACGAAGGCGCCGACCGAGATGAAGGCGCCGTGGCCGAAATTGATGACGTCCATCAGGCCGAAGATGAGCGTCAGGCCCGACGCCATGATGAAGATCATCATGCCCATGGCAAGCCCGGCGACGGAGAGCGTCAGCCAGGTGGACGGCTCGCCGATGGCGGCGAGCCCGATTGCGGCGAGCAGCGGAACCAGTGCCACCGGCAGCCATGGCTGAAGGCGCGCGGCGAGCGACGGCCGCACCAGCGTCGGCGTATGGCCCGGCGCGCTCATCGACGCCTCCATGGCGAGGCCGATCAGGCGCTCCTGCAGCGCTGCGTCGGCGGCGAGCTCCGCCATGTCGCCGGCATGCACGATGCGCCCGTCATCCATCACCGAGACGGTGTCGCCGAGCGCCTTGGCGAAGGCGAAGTTCTGCTCGACCAGCAGGATGGTCGTCTCGCTGCTGCTTCAGCTCGCGCGAGCGCGCTGACCAGCGACGCCACGATCGCCGGCGCCAGGCCCTTGCTCGGCTCGTCGATCAGGAGCAGGCGGCGCGGCTCGATCACCGCGCGCGCCACCGCGAGCATCTGCTTCTGCCCGCCGGAGAGGTTGCCGGCCGGCAGCGCCCAGAAGGTCTTGAGCGGCGGGAAGGCGGCGAAAATCCAGTCGAGCCGCGTGTCGTCCATCGGCCCGGCTGACAGCAGCCAGCAGCAGGTTCTCGCGCACCGTCAGGTTGGCGAAGATCGCCATGTTCTCCGGCACGTAGGCGATGCCGAGGCGGGCGATGTCGGGCGTCGGCAGCATGGTGATGTCGCGCCCGTCGAAGGTGATCGACCCGGCCGAGGCGCGCCACAGGCCCATGATGGTGCGCATGGTCGTGGTCTTGCCGGCGCCGTTGCGGCCGAGCAGAAGCGCCACGCCGCCCGCCGGCACGTCGAGGTCGACGCCCTGCAGGATGTGATACTGGCCGATATGGGTGTGGACGCCCTTGAGCGAGAGCAGCGGCTCAGGCATGGCCGGCTCCCCGCGTCGCCGCCTTTCCGAGATAGGCTTCCTGCACGATCGGCGAGGCCATCACCTCCGCCGGCTCGCCGTCGGCGACCAGCGCGCCGTTGTGCAGCACGATGATGCGGTCGGCGAGGCTGCGGATCACGTCCATCTTGTGCTCCACGAGCAGGATGGTCTTGGAGGCATCGCCGCGCAGCTCGTGGATCAGCTCCAGGATGACCGGCACGTCGTCGACGCTCATGCCGGCGGTCGGCTCGTCGAACATGAAGACGTCGGGCTCCAGCGCCACCAGCATCGCCACCTCCAGCTTGCGCTGGTCGCCATGGGCGAGCGCGGAGACCTTCTGGTCCGCGAGCTCGGAGCAGATGCATGCGGCGCCAGCACATGCTCGGCCCGCTCGATCAGCTCCTCGTGGCTGTCGGCCATGGAGAAGAGGTCGAAGCCCTTCTTGGCGCGCGCCTGGATGACGAGGCGGACGTTCTCGCGCACGGAGAGGTTGGGGAAGAGGTTGGTGAGCTGGAAGGCGCGGCCGATGCCGCGCTCGGCGCGTAGCGCCACCGGCATGGCGGTGATCGCCTCGCCGTTCAGGAGCACCTCGCCTGCGCTCGCCGGAAGCTGGCCGGAGATCAGGTTGAAATAGGTGGTCTTGCCGGCGCCGTTCGGCCCGACGATCGCCGTCAGCGTGCCGCGCTGGAAGGCGCAGGAGACGTGATCGACGGCGACGTGGCCGCCGAAGCGGATGGTCAGGTCGCGGGTCTCGAGGACAGCGTGCTCGGCCACTGGGGTTCCTCAGCTGCGGCTCTACGCGATCTCCGCTGAAGCAGGAGCACTGCGCCTCCTGCTGTCATCCCGGCTCGGCTGCGGGGCCGAGGCCGGGACCCATAGCCGCCGAACGCGACTGAGCTGCGGCGGCCCGGCATCCTTGTTACAGAGCCTGGTGTCCATGGGTCCCGGCCTTGCCGCTTGCGCGGCAAACCGGGATGACAGGCGGAGAGGTCGATCAGTTGCCGTTGCGGATCGGGATGTTCATGTCCTCGATCTTCAGCTCGCGGACGAGCTCGGGAATGGCCCACTCCACGTTCGGATCGACCTTGATCTTGAAGTGGTACATGGACTGCAGCGCCTGATGGTCCTCCTTGCGGAAGATCATCGTGCCCTTGGGCGTGTCGAACTCCATGCCCTCCATGGCCGCGATCAGGTCTTCGGTGTCGGTGGAGCCGGCCTTCTTGATGGCGGTCGACGATGGCGATGCCGGCCGCCATGCCGCCGGCGGTGAAGAAGTCCGGCGGCCCGCCGAAGCGCTTCTCGTGCTCGGTGACGAGCCAGTCGTTCACCGGGTTCTTGGGGATCTCGTAGTAGTAGTAGGTGGCGCCTTCCATGCCCGGGAAGGCCTTGTAGGCCTTCAGCGCGGCGAGGATGTTGCCGCCGGTGGCGAGCTCGATGCCGAAGCGGTCGGGCTGCATGGCGTTGATCTTGGTGAGCGGATCGCCGCCGCCGGCCCAGATCACCCAGATGATCTTGCGGCCCTCCTGGTCCTTCAGCGCGTCGAAGAGGCGCTGGCCGACGGCGGTGAAGTCCGTCGTGTCCTGCGGCACGTATTCCTCGTCGACGAGCTCGGCGCCGGTGCCAGGCGAGCGCCTCCTTGAAGGCGGCGACGCCGTCGCGGCCGAAGGCGTAGTCCTGCGCCAGCGTGGCGATCTTCACGCCCTTGCCGCCGAGCGCCACGGCGTTGGCGATGGCGTCCTGCGAGGAGTTGCGGCCGGTGCGGAAGATGTAGCGGTTCCAGTCTCGCGCCGGTGATGGAATCGGCCACCGCCGGCTCCACGATGAGGATCTTCTCGTATTCCTCGGCGACCGGCAGCATGGCGAGCGCCACGCCGGAGGAGACCGGGCCGACGGCGATGTCGGCGTTGTCGTCGCCATAGGCCTCCGCCAGCATCGCCTTGCCGACGTCGGGCTTCAGCTGCGTGTCCTTCTCGATCACCACGAGCTTGCGGCCGTCGATCTCCATCGTGCCGTCGGTGGCGTATTCGAGCCCCATCATCAGGCCGGTGTGGCTCTGCTTGGCGTAGGCCTCCAGCGCGCCGGTCTTGCCGTAGACGTGGGCGATGGTGATGTCCTGGGCGGAGGCGCTCGCAGCGGAGAATGCGAACGCGAGCCCAAAGGCAAGCGCAAGTCGCTTCATGATGTTCCTCCCAATTCCGCGACCTGGCTCGATTGGAAACGTGCCGTGCCGCCATTGAACATGAATTCTGGTTCATGTTTCATGTCACGCTATGGCGACGGGCCGGCAAAATCAAGCGCAACCGCAAAACAAAACAAAGGATGCAGGCGGCAGGCGCGCGATTGCGGCGCTACCGAAGCAGCCAGCCGAAAGCTTGGCGAACGAAGGCCTCCCCTCCTCGGTCACCGGGTCGCCGTGCGCCATCAGCACGCGCGCAATCGGCCAAGCGAGGATTTGGTCGAGCGCAGCACGTGCCGCGCGCCGATCAAGAAAGCTCAAGCGCCACTCGCGCGGCGCCCCGGGATGGGGCGCGACGATGCCATCGAGCCGGGCGACCACACCGCGCCAGCCCTTGAACCAGTCGGGCGGAAAATTCTCAATGAGGTCGGCGAAAATCGCGGTGCCGCTCTCGCGATGGAAGAACACGATCTCCGTCATGGCGAAGCTGCCGCGCACCATGACCTGGTCGATGTCGGCCGCCCATTCGGGCTCGGGCGCGTCGCCGAGGTCGGCATCGAAGGCGAGGTCCTTGCGCTTCTTGCGCAGATTGGGCGACGCGTAGAGCCGCGCCTCGGGATAGGCC
This sequence comes from uncultured Alphaproteobacteria bacterium, assembly GCA_963801225.1. GTDB lineage: Bacteria > Pseudomonadota > Alphaproteobacteria > Rhizobiales > Afifellaceae > DASWJZ01. Next base: position 219,628 of record CAWDED010000006.1, on the reverse strand, counting down.
GACTTCCACTCGCCAAGGAAGAGATGATGGATGGCGTTGGGCGATACGAGACTGCGCACCGGCCCCAGCGCATCCACCTCGCTGCGAAGCTCCTCGGATAGGGCGATCGGCGACCAAACAAAAAGGCTCCCGTCCGACAGCCTGATGACCGCCATGCGCGTTGGATAGGGAAAGCTCAGGAACGGCACGACAGGGCCTTCGCCGACCCAAATGTCGGGGCCGAACTGGCGCAAGCCTGCCATTGTCATGGTGCCTTCATCATGACCAAGCCGTGATGGCTGCTCGATCAACTGCCATCATCAACACTGCAAATTGAGCTAAATCATAGTGAGCCTGGTGCATCCCAATGGATTTCCTCGAGCGGGGGCACGCTTCCCTATCTTAGTCCGCGTCCGCAATCGCAACGATAGTCGCTGTCGCGCCGACTTGGCAGGAGTGCGACAAATGCCAGCGATGCGAGAAATACGGCGCGTGCCTCTCGCTCAGATAGAGCCGGCCGGCGCGAGCCGACATCCGCTTGGGTGAGGAAAGAAGCGCCGGATGCCTACCGGCCGCGCGGCCGCCACACGAAGATGTACTTGCCGAGCCGCCACACGGGCACCTCGCCACGCCATTCTTCGCTTCGCAGGTAGCGTCGGTGCTTGAACTTCAGCACGCCGAACCAGAGGGAGAGATGAACCGGACGCATGGGGACGCACTCGGGAATACGACCGAGGAGATATTTTCTCTAGCTGTCCTTAAAGGCAATTGTTTGGCCATGTTGGGTTTGGCGAAGGGCACGCTGATAAACAGGACCTGGTGTGTCGCTGGTGATCGCGCCAGACTTCGTTAGTGTGCGAATCACTCACGGCCGGCTCGGCTTGGCGTGCGATACCGGGGGCCGCAAGTCGGGTCGGTCCCTTCTCAAATTTGCCACGGTTCGGCGGCAGGTTGCCGGCGTCCGTCCGGTACAATCCGTTCGGTGGGGCGATCGCGATTCCCATTCGGCATGACCACTTGAGATTGGCGTACGACCGAACAGGTGCGCAGAGTTGATCGATCTTCATTGCCACCTGCTTCCCGGCGTCGACGATGGCTCGAAGAGCCTCGAGGAATCGCTTGAGATGGCGAGGCTCGCCGTCGCCGATGGCATGTCGATCGTTGCCTGCACGCCCCACATCCTGCCGGGTGTCTACAACAATGACGGGCCTGATATCCGCAGCTGCTGTCGCCGACGTTGCAAAGCGCGCTGGAGGAGGACGGGATTCCTCTTCTCCTGACGACAGGCGCGGATGTGCATATCGCGCCCGATCTCGTCGCAGGGGCTCAAGAGCGGACGAATTCCATCGCTTGGCGGATCACGTTATTTGCTCGCTTGAACCGCCGAACATGATCGTGCCCCCACGTTTTGAGGAACAGCTGTTCAATCTGGTCAGCGCGGGCTACGTGCCGATCATCACGCACCCGGAGCGCCTAGCGTTGGCCCGAAAGGGACTACGCTATCTTTGAACGGATTGTGCGGCTCGGCGGCTGGATGCAGCTCACGGGTGGATCGCTGCTGGGGCGATTCGGGCGGAGCGTCCAAGAATTGTCGAAGCGGATGCTCGAGCAGGGCTTGGTGCATATTCTGGCCTCAGACGCTCATGATCCCAGCCGTCGACCGCCAGTTCTGTCGGAGGCATTCGAGGCCGCCGCGGAACTTTTGGGAGAAGACGAGGCTTTCCGCTTGGTCAGCGTCCGTCCGGCGGGTATTTTGAAGAACATGGCGCCTGGCGAATTGCCGCCACCGATTCGCCTCGAGGCCACGCGCGGTCGCCGCGCGCGGCTTGAAAGGATCTAGACCGACCGATGAACCCGAGCCCGGTCCTTGCAACCACTTGGAGCCGCGCTGTGTCTGATCGGGCTGCTCGCGGCCTGCTCCTCCTCCGGCTCCGGCACGTCTAGCGCCGAGGGCGTGACGCTCACCAACACGCTGCCTGCGCCGGAAGTCCTGGCGGCGTTGCCGAACGCGTCTGAATCGGAATATCGCGTCGGACCCGGGGATGTGTTGGAGGTGACGGTCTTTCAGGTCGAGGATTTGAGCCGGACCGTGCAGGTGACCGCCAGCGGTCAGATCAGCATGCCGCTGATCGGCGCGGTAGCGGCAGGAGGCAAGACGGTCTCCGAGCTTGAGACGGAGATCGCCAGCAAGCTGCAGAGCGAAATACCTCCAGCATCCCCAGGTGAGCGTCCTGGTGAAGGAGGCGAACAGTCAGAGAGTAACGGTCTCCGGCGCAGTGAAAGACCCGGGCATGGTCTCTCTTACGGGGCCGACGACTCTGCTTCAGACGGTGGCGATGGCAGGTGGCCTGATTCCAGAGGCAACACCGCATGGCGTGCTGGTTTTTCGGACAGTGGGCCAGCAGCGTATGGCGGCAAAGTTCGATCTGGCCGATATCAGCGCGGGAAAAGCAAAGGACCCCATGCTTCATGGCGGCGATATCGTGGTGGTGGACCAGTCTGGGCTGAGAAGCGCTTGGACCAACATCCGCTCCGCCATTCCCGTGGCGGGCCTGTTTACGAGCCTGGCCCTTTGATGGGAGAAAGCGGCCAACGGCGCGACCCGAACCGAAATCGCGCGATTCGCATGAGATGGCGGAATGAACAAGCAGCCTGACGGAGACGACTGGATCGGCATGCCGCAGGAGCAGATGCCTGCCGTAACACGACCCCGCAGGCCTGCGCGGGTAGAGCCCCCGTCACCGCCAGCCTATCCGCCCGTCTATCAGGAGCCGGAATATGCCCCTCTCGAGGAGGAGGGGAATTTCGTCCATGACCTGTGGCGGTATTTTTGGATTCTCTTCCGCCATCGATGGGTGGTGGGCGGCGTGACGGTGTTTTTTGTGTGTGTCGGTCTTCTCGTGACCTTCATATCCACGCCGATATACCGTGCGAGCGCGACCATCCAGATCGACCGGGAGCCGGCCAAGGTCCTCAACGTTCAGGAGGTTCAGACGGACGTGGGGAGCGAAGCGGCGTTTCTACGCGACGCAGTATGAGATTTTGAAAAGCCGATCCTTAGCCGAAGAGGTTGTTTCCGAACCTCGGCGTGCAGGATCTCGAGAAGTTCACCGGGGCTGGCTCGGTCTCATTGCTTGGGAGCCTGCGTTCAATCGTTGGGCAGGATCCTCCATCCAAGCTCCGCAAGCCGACGACGAGGACGCCGTCGCTGGAGCTTCAGCAGACCGCGACCGACAGGATAATGAACAATCTATCGGTTCAGCCGGTCGGGACATCCCGCGTGGTGCGCCTAAGCTTCGAACATCCGGACCCGGCATGGGCGGAGCGGGTCGCCAACGCGGTTGCCAATTCGTTTCTCTCTATGACTCTCAATCGTCGGTTCGATGCCTCCTCCTATGCCCGCGATTTCTTGGAACAAAAGCTTAAAGAACAAAAGCTCAAGCTGGAGGATTCCGAAGCGGAGCTGGTGCGCGTATGCGCAGAAGGAAAAGATCGTCAATGTCGACGATCGCAAGAGCCTCATCTCCTCCACCATGGAGGAGCTGAGCAAGCAGCTGACCGACACGAGCCGCGAGCGGCTGAACGCCGAGCAACTGCTGGAGCAGGCCGAAAACACTGATGGTCTCGCGCTGCCGCAGATTCTGAATGACGAGTCTATCCGCAAGATGCGGGAACACCGCGCGGAAATTTCGGCGGACTACCAGGACAAGCTCAGCTTCTTCAAGCCGGATTATCCGGACATGCAGAAGCTGCAGGCGCAAATCAACGAGATCGACAAGCAGATTCAAGAGGCGGTGGATGTCGTGCGCGGGTCGCTGCGCGCGAACTACCAGGCGCTCGTGGCGCAGGAGAACAGCCTGAAGCAGGGGCTTGATGACGCGAAATCGGAGGTGCTCGATCTTGAGGGCAGGGGGATTGCGTACCGCATCCTGCAGCGCGAGGTCGATACCAACCGCCAGCTCTACGACGGGCTTCTGCAGCGCTACAAAGAAGTCGGTGTCGAGGGCGCCGTCGGCACCAATAACGTCTCGATCGTCGACAACGCCGTGCGACCTGAAAAGCCCTACAAGCCGAGCCTACCAAAAAACCTTGCTCTGTCCCTTGCATTTGGCCTGTTCTGTGGCGGCCTTGCGGCATTCGGGATTGAGTTCCTTGACGACACCTTCAAGGTGCCGGAAGAGGTTGAGGCCAATTTGGGGCTGCCGGTGCTGGGAATCATCCCAGTCTCGCAAGATGCGGGGGCATTGCAGAAGGCACTTGCCGACCCACGCTCATCGCTTTCTGAGGCCTACAGATCGCTGCGGACAGCCCTGCAATTCTCGACGGTTGACGGGGCGCCGAAGACTTTGCTGGTGACGAGCTCTCGTCCCGGTGAGGGGAAGTCGACGACGGCGCTGGCGATCGCCAAGAACTTTGCTCAGCTCGGGCAGAGCGTTCTGCTGGTCGACGCGGACCTTCGCAATCCTTCGCTGCACAAATCGCTGAATTGCACCGCAACGGCGGGGCTCTCCAATTATCTCACCGGGAACGCGCTTCCTTCGGGCGTCTTTCAAGGGACGAGCGATGAGGGGCTTACCGTCATGGCCTGTGGTCCGCTGCCGCCCAACCCGGCGGAGCTCCTCGCCGGTCCGAAGATGGGCTCGCTGTTGTCGGTCGCCGGCAAGAAATTCGACCTGATCGTCATCGATGGGCCGCCCGTTATGGGGCTGGCAGATGCTCCGCTTCTGGCAAGCGTTGCGGACGGCACGATTTTGGTCATTGAGGCGGGTCAGACGCGGCGCGGCATGACGAAGACGGCGCTGAAGCGGCTGCATTTTGCGCGGGCGCAGATGGTCGGTGCCCTCTTAAGCAAGTTCAACGCCCGCAATGTCGGACATACTTACGGCTACGGCTACGGCTACGGTTACGGCTATGGCGATACCGACTACTACGGCTATGGCAGCGAGAACGTGCCGGAGCTTGAGGCGGCGGAGACCGCGGCCAAGCTCGAAAAGGCATAGCCTCGACCATGCTGGAGGGGCGCGAGGCACTCGACTTGGCGCTTGATCTGGCGCGCATGCCGACGCTTGCGACCTGCCATGCGTGCCCACGCCCTGCCGGCCGATATGCTGGTGGTGATCCGCATCGCCGCGGGATGCTCGCAAACCTCCCGAGCCGCCGCACGGGCGACAGGCGTTCGATCGAACGCCCTAAAGGATGCATGCGCCTTCTATCTGCAGCAGATACTGTTTACGCCTGACGCCGATTGTTATCGGGTCCTTGGAGTCGCGCCTCACGCATCCCGCAAAGAGATGCGCGAACATCTGCGCTGGCTGCTAAAATGGCTGCATCCGGACGCAAACCGGGAAGAATGGGAGAGCGTGTTCGCCGAGCGTGTGTTGAAGGCTTGGCGTATGGCGGGCGGGAAGGACCGCGACAGGTCCCGCAGCGAAGACGACATCGAAACCACAAACGGTCCGGCTGTCTTTGGTCGGCCAGCTTTTCCCGTCCAACGTTGGGTCGCCCTGCCGCTGAGAGAGCCTTCGGCGGCGAGTCCGGCGAATCGGCGGCGCCTGATCGCCGCGGCGGTATTGATCAGCGTGCTAGGCATTGCAGTGGCGCTTGCGCCATTTGCTCGCTCGCTCCTAACGGAATGATGATCGCAAGCTTCCCGCCAGCGCTGCGGCGCACGGCTGCCGGCGGAAAGGAGGCCCCCGGTAACCGTTTCTCCGCGCCGCGAGAACGCTAGGGGCTATGGGGATGCTTGAAGCACCACCAGGGGACACTCGGGTGATGGTGTCCGCCATGATCGTCCCAATCCCACGAGCCATGTTTCCAACCGACCGGTACAAAATGGTCGAGGCTATCATCGAAACGCTTGCATGCATGATGGAATCCGACCGGGCTCGGGTGATGACGCGGCTTAAAGCGCGGTGGGAAGGAATGATGCGGAAAGGAGAAATGATGCGAGCTTACGTAGTAGCGCGTGTAATTGCTGGAGTGCCGCTTGTAGATACTATTATGGGCCAACGACGGCATGACCGACGAAACCAGAAAGACGGCGGCAATGGTTCCGGCTAATTTCGCGTTCATGGTGGCCTCCCCTTAACGCTAGACCATAACATCGGCAGCATGTGGCAACAGCATGGCGGCCGGCGAGTCATTTTTTGTTTCGTGCGGACTTTTTCCCCATAAGCGGATTTTGGCACCACCCAAAGGCTTCCGTTTCTGGCGAGAAAGGTAACCTGCGGCAAACCTGCAACACCCATCCCAAGGCTTTATTCAACCGGCCTAAGCAGTTGGCAATCGGCGGTTGCTTTGATCTTATGTGGGCATCGAAATTCTTATGTGGGGATCGAAAAATTCGCGGCGAAAATGGGCGAGCGTTCTTTCGTCACGACGTTCCGGACGATGGTTTGTGCCGCGAGGGCTCTGGCCTTCATCACCGGCTCTGAAGCCGCGTTGGCGGATCAGGCCGGATATGCCCCGCCTGACTGGAGTTTCCGGCACGGTCCTCGTGGACCACGGTGACGGCTTCGCGCCAGTCGGGTCGGACTCCAAATTGGAGCTTGGCGATCGGGTCATGGTCACCGACGGCGGGCAGGCATCACTGGATTTCGGCAATAATTGTGTCTTGCCGCTCGCCGCCCCATCAGTCACGACGGTGGCCGAGACAGCCTGCACAAGCAGCACGCAGGGCAACAACGGCAGCGCTTTCATTCCACTTGCGCTTCTGGGAGCAGCGACAGCTGGTGGGCTGATCTGGTACTTCACGAAACAAAACAACGGAGGCGGCAACAACAACGGCGTGCAGTTGAGCCCGTAGGGGACTCTTCGGTCCCGAACGCCGGCAAGCCTCTACGCCACAAACTTCGTGCGAGTTGTTAACCGTCGATTAACCTGATTTGCGCTTCGATTGATTCCCGAACCCGACTCGGAAAGCGGCCATCCGCTGTTGTTCTTCGCGCCGTTCTCGTTCAAGGTGCTGGCGGGTAAAGCGTTGATTCGGGGGCACCATTTGGAGCGGTAGACATGCGGTATCTTGCGAGCGCGACCATCCTCATAGCCCTGATTTTCCTGTCTTCGGCTTTTGCGAAGCCGCAAACGCCTGCCGTTCTAACGCAAATCCACGGAAACGTTCTGGTCGACACAGGGCAGGGCTTCGTCCCGGTTTCTGAGGATGTTGGGCTGAAGCTCGGTGACCGCGTGATGGTGGCCAAGGGGGCAGAGGCGGTGCTTAGCTACGGAGCGAATTGCACTTTGCCGCTGCAATCCCCATCCATGACCACCGTTGAAGCAGCGGCTTGCACCACCAGCACCCAAGGCCCGCCGCCGGCCAATCCGGGTTCCGTTTTGCCCGTGACGATCTTCTCCGTCCTATCGACTGCGGGCGCGAGTGGTATTTCTCAGCTCACGAACAATGAAGACAATCCGATGAGCCCCTAGCGGGCTCATTCGTAGTCCTCTGCCTACCGCTGTTTGAGAGAAACCCGGTCGTCGAAGACCGGGCTCGTGGTCGTTTCCGAACGCTGACTCACCCTTCGACGGTCATTGACCTGGATCGATAGTGGCGCGCGTAATGTCGCCACGAACATCGTCCATCCGATAGACAGTCGTTGAGAGTGGGGCCGCGATTGATGGGTGAAGCCAGCCGGCGCAGCCGCGGATCGCATCGCGCGCGCGAGCCATCGTTTTCGCGTGGCCGATTGGTTGCCAGGTTACTGGTCTCCACCGTGCTCGTGTGGCTGGGCTGGGAAATCATCTCAAACACGGCGGCCGATACCTTTGCCTTGGATCAGCCCGAGACGGCCCTGGCGTGGAAAGGAAATCATCCCGCTGCCCTTGCGGCACTTGCGGAACGGCAACTTGCGTCCGACTCAGGTGAGGTGGACGTGCCGTCTGTCGTGGACCTGGCGCAGCGCGCGTTGAGAGGCGATCCGCTTGAGGACGACGCCCTGCGCGCCATGGCGTTTGCCGCCGAAATGGGTGGCGACGAAAACCAGGCCAGGTCGCTCATGGAATTGGCGAGCTCGCGCTCGTCGCGGGATCTGACGGTCCAGGCTTGGTTGTTCGACAACAGGCTACGGGCGGCAGACTACCTGGACGCCCTGAAGCGGGTCGATATCATGCTCCGCGTCTGGCCCGACATTTCCGACTACTTCCTTCCGGTCTTTGCTGGCTTGGCTGTCGACCCGGAAGGGCGTGATCCGCTGGTGGCGCGGCTTAAGCAGCGACCCCCGTGGCGGAACTGGCTTTTGTCGCACCTCCCCAAAGAGTCCGAAGATCCCAAAGCGCTCTATCCCTTCTATGCGGATCTGGGCACCCACCAGTCGTCTCTCACCGCGGACGAAGTGCGCCCCTATCTCCAGCGGCTTGTCGAGGAGCGAGACTATTCCGACGCTTACGCCATGCAGGTTGAGTTCTTGCCGCGCGACCGGATGGCCATGCTGGGCCTGCTTAACGACGGGGGGTTTGAATACCCGGTGAGCGGCTTGCCCTTTGACTGGACCATCGGCAACGTCAGGGGAGCTCGGAGCGAAATCGTCGCCGACGACGCATCCAACCATGTGCTGCATGTTGAATTCTACAACACCGAGGTCCCCTACCGGCACGTCTCGCAGCTCCTGCTCCTGCGGCCCGGCGAATATCGCCTCAGCGGAAAGGTAAAATCAGCCAATCTTCAAAACGAGCGTGGGATGCAGTGGACCATCACCTGCATGGAGGGAAAGCATCAACAGCTCGCCGCAACCGACCGCATCAAAGGGTCGATACCCTGGACGACGTTCGACACGACATTCGAAGTGCCGGACAGCGAGGATTGTCGTGCGCAGGAGATCAGGCTGGTGCTGGCTGCCAGAATAGCTGCTGAGCGGGACGTGGCAGGCGAGATTTGGTACGACGATCTGGCAATCGAGAGCGGGGGCGATGCAGCGGCTTCATCGCAATCCGGTGGCAATCCAGATCTCACGCGAGCTGCTGATTAGCGTTTGGGATTGGAGCGGCGGATGTCTCATGCACACGTGGCCGTTCGCAGGGGGCGGAGACCCCTGTTTTCAAATGTCCTGGCTACTCTTTCCGTTCTGCCGGAATGGTGGGCCGTAGGTGCGGTGCTCGGGCTTGCCCTTATCTTTGGTGGGGGAACACGCCAGGGCTTTTGGTCTGACGCGCTGGTGCAACTCGCCAGCCTGCCTTTGCTCGGGGCAGCGCTCTTCAAGCTCGCTCAAGTCAGAATGGGACCGGGCCCGAGGGGCCGCGGTCCTTGTTTTGGGAGCCATAATCTTACTGCCGCTCCTGCAGCTTATTCCGCTTCCACCCTCGATCTGGTCGGCGCTGCCGGGGCACTCGGATTTTGCCGCCACCTATCCCGAGGTGGGAATGCAGGTCCCATGGCTTGGGGTCAGCCTCAGCCCGTCCGCGACCTGGCGGGGTGCATTGGCTCTGCTGCCGCCCATAGCGATCTTCCTCTCGGCGCTGTTCTTGGGTCGCAGGTCGCGGCGGGTGTTGACGCTCGGTCTGATCGTGTTCGGCTTCGCGAGCGTCGTGCTGGGACTAGCGCAGCTCGCGCAGGGGCCGGAGAGTGCCCTCCGATTCTATGCCGTCACAAACGCCACCGAAGCGGTAGGCTTCTTTGCCAACCGCAATCACTTTGCGGCGCTCCTTTATTCGCTGGTGCCGTTCACGGCTGCTTGGGCGGTCGGGCTTGCCGCAGATCGACGGCCGCAGATGCTGGTGGGAATCGCGCTTTGCGTCCTGGCATTCGCATCGCTGCTGCTGGGGATCGGCATGGCGCGCTCACGAGGTGGCGTGGCGTTAGCAATGGGGGCGGCGGTCGCGAGCTTGGCGCTTGCCTGGGGCGCGCGGGACGCAGGCGCGATCCGGCGAGGCAACCGCTACCTTATCCTTGGTGGCGTAGTCGCCGTAGTCCTTGTCCTTCAGTTCGCGCTGGCGGGGATCTTGCAGCGCTTCGACAAGGATGTCGAAGACGATCTCCGTTGGGAGCTGACGCGGGTCACAGCTGAAATCGCGGAGACATTCCAACCTCTCGGCTCCGGATTCGGCACCTTCGAATCGATCTACCGGATGCGTGAAGATGTTAACCGCCTTTACCCCACCTACGCCAACCATGCTCATGACGACTATGTCGAGGTGCTGCTTGAGGGCGGATGGCCGGCTGTCGTTCTTTTGGTCGCTTTTGCGGGCTGGCTTGCCTACGCATCAATCCCAGTGTGGCGACAACCCGCTGCAGCGTCGGCCAGTGCCCTCGATCAATGCTTGCCGCGCGCGGCGATGATCGCGGTCGTCTTGATCTGCCTCCATTCCGCGGTGGATTATCCCCTCAGGACGACGGCACTCTCCAGCCTCTTCGCGTTCTGCTGTGCGATCCTGTTTCCTCCGTTTAGGCTTCGGACAGACGCACCAGAAGGAAGACGTCGTGCTCGGTCATTGCAAGGTGGACGGCGACACCAGAACTCAGACATTGGGTCGCGATGGACCGGGAGTCCGTCCCGTTTAATCGGCAAGCGAGGCACCCGCCCAATAGAAGCCTTGGAGACGCTCGCATTTCCGCCGAAATTTGCCTTACAAATAGGAGCTACACGGAGGGCGGATTCAGCGATGCGTTCGGCGCTGCAGGAACTTGCATCTATAGGTAACGAGTCGGAAAGAAATACATCTCAAAGAGGGGGGCTTATCGGCGTTGCGATGTTCGCGGTATGGCGCAGGCGAGAGTATGGCGTCGGCTGCGGATGAAGACCGTTGGTACGCCGTCCACACGCTACCGCACCGCGAATCCGGTGCCGCCAAGCAGCTTGAATTCCAGGGCTATCAGGTTTTCCTTCCCACGCACTGGAAGACTGTGCGGCACGCGCGCCGATTTCGGACGGTCAAGGCTCCCTTCTTTCCCCGCTACCTTTTCGTCCGGATGAATTTGGCCCGCGACCGGTGGCGCCCCGTCAACGGAACCTTTGGTGTGTCGAGCCTCGTGATGGCTGGCGACCGTCCCATGCCTGTCCCTGAAGGCGTCGTGGAAGAGCTTCAAGGGATTGCCGATCCCGGGGGTGCGCTGTCGTTCTCGGCTTCGATGGTGCCCGGACAGAAGGTACGGGTTCTGACGGGCCCCTTCGCCAATCGAGTCGGCGAGCTCGTTCATGCCGATGACAAGAACAGGGTACAGATTTTGCTGGACGTAATGGGCGTTCAGCGCGTCGTGCACGCCAAACAGGGGGCCCTCGCGCCCGTTGCTTGAGGGCTGGCTGCCGGCGTCGTGTTGGTTCTCTGGGTTGAGTCACCCGGAGTGCGGTAGCGTACCGAATCGGTTTCAAAATGGGGACGCTGTTTTGTCCCTCGAAACTGCCGGGCTGGGGAGCCAGCCAGCCATCCGGCTGGCAAATGACGGAGGTGCTCGACGATGTATGCATTGCCGAACATATCCCGGACCGCCGGTGCGGTTCCCTATCGGCCAGTGGCACCCGTTCGAGGCGGCTTCCTCAAACCCCTTTCCCGCATTCGCTTTCAGCTGCTGGGTGGATTGTTGGTGGCGGTGGCGGTGCCGGCGTTATTGAGAGGACAGTTCTCGCTGCGCCTAACTTATGGCAGCTTGGAGAATTCGGCCGTCGCCACTGCCCTTGCGTTGCTGCTCGGCGCCTATGTCTTGCGTCGGATGCTGCCGCTCCCAGGCGTGCAGGCGACATCTTTCGTTCTGCCAACCTTCGTGGCGACCTACGGCGGATCGCTGCTCTCTTCTTGCTCACTCGGGTCGACTATTCGCGCTTCCTGCTCCTCAGCAGCTTCCTGCTAGCTGTTCCGTGGTTTTGGGCGGTCACGGTCGATTGAGAGGCGTTTTAAGCGCCCGTTGCTTGGCTCTCTTGCCGGTGGGAAACACCCAGTCGCTTGCCAAGCTCAAACAAGCAGATTGGCGTAATTTTGAATAGCCCAAACAAGCCACCTCTCTCCACAAGTGGCATCGTTGCCGATCTTCAGCGCTGAGCTCCCGCCGGAATGGGAGCGCCTGCTTGCTCAGTGCGCGCTCAAGGGTGTCCCTGTCTACCACTCGAAGCACGTAGCGGAGTCGCTGACCGGGCGAGTGGAAATCGAGCACTTGTCGGAGAACAGTCTCGGATCCCTGCTCCCATCGTCGATCTATCTCAGAAATTCAAGCGCGGGCCGTGACACGATCGCAGCTGTTATTAGCGCTTCCGTTCGTTTTGTGCGTTGTCGGCCGTCGCCGCTCTGCTGATCAAGCTGGAGGATGGCGGGCCGGTCCTCTTCACCCAGAAGCGGATGGGGCTTGGCGGCGAGGTCTTCATCGATCTTCAAGTTCGCACGATGCGCGATCGACGCGCCGAACTGGCAACCATTACACGGAGGGGGACGACCCGCGCATCACCCGGATCGGCAAAGTTTCTGCGACGCTACCGCATCGATGAGTTGCCGCAGATCATCAACATCCTGCGCGGTGAGATGAGCTGGATCGGGCCGCGGCCAGAATCACTGCCGCTGTCGGAATGGTACGAGAAGAAGATTCCCTTCTACATCTATCGGCACATCGTGCGACCGGGCATCAGCGGTTGGGCGCAGGTCCAGCAAGGCTGGGCGGCCGAGCTGAAGGACGTCACCGGCAAGCTCCACTACGACTTCTTCTACATCAAGCACTTCTCGCCGTGGCTGGATCTCTTGATCACGGCTCGGACGATCCGCACGGTGTTCACCGGCTTCGGAGCGCGATGAGACTTGTTATCGACGTTCGAGGGAATTTAGCAGGTGCGATACGTACCTTTATCGCCTCTGTTTCCGCCGACGCCGTTGCCTTTGGTGCGCGTTAGCATCTGGCGCATTCCTTGAGTGTTTTGCTTTTTTTGTCTTGGGGCAAAAGGAAGCGGTTTGGCTCGTGCCCATGCTCTGCCGCTCTTCCAGACGCTCCGCGCTCATAATAAGCGCCTCTTGCACACACCGCCTCAACATTGCGCCTCGGCGCTTCCAAGCGAACAACTGATTGACGAGACGACTGCCGTGCGGAGCGTGCCGGCGGCGAATTATTGCGCGTGACGAACGGTACCTCAAAATGAGCCGGCTCCAAGAGCGGAAGAAATTCCGTTTGCCTTTGGGCTCTCCAAGGCCACTCTTGTGCATTCGTCGCCGTTCCCATCCTAAAGGTAGAAGGAACTGAGCGAGCCTTGTGCAGCTTGAATAGGGATAGAGGACGAGCGCCCGGATGAAGTGGCTCGTTACGGGCGGTTGTGGATTTATTGGCCGCGTGCTCATAGCCGATCTGCTTGCCGGTTCCGGCCATGCCGTGCGGGTCCTCGACAATCTCTCAACGGGGAGTCTGCGCCGATTTGGCAACCGTTGGGCCATTCCGGGATCTCAGCCGAGAACTGGGCCCCCCAGATTGGCATGCACCACTCAGCCTGTTGGAGGGAGATATTCTAGATCCCGCAGCGGTTGAGAGAGCATTGGCCGGTGTAGATGTGGTCGTTCATCTGGCGGCGAATACCGGCGTTCCCCAATCCGTCGCCGATCCTTTGAGCGATTGTCGCACCAATGTGCTTGGCATACTCAACATGCTGGAGGGGTGCCGCGCCGGGCGAGTTCGCCGGTTCGTCTTCGCTTCCTCCGGTGCGCCACTCGGCGTCCAGACACCGCCTCTCCACGAGGAATTGGCGCCGCATCCGGCCTCGCCGTATGGTGCCTCGAAACTCGCGGGCGAGGGATACTGCTCAGCCTATTATCACTGCTATGGGATCGAGACGGTCACGCTTCGCTTCGGCAACGTTTATGGAGAGGGATCGGGGCATAAAGGCTCAGTGGTAGCCAAGTTCATCCGCGAGACCCTCGCCGGGGATCGGCTGGAGATCTATGGAGACGGTAGTCAAACGCGTGATTTCATCCACGTCTCCGATCTGATCCGTGCTGTGCGGGCAGCGGCCGAGACACCTGGCATTGGCGGGGAGACCTTCCAGATCGCTACGGCTTGTGAGACCACCGTCTCGGAGCTAACCGAAAAGTTGCTAGAGGTGATGCAGCACGAGGGGTTGGTAGTGCCGGAAGTCTTCCATAGCGCGAAACGTGCCGGCGATGTGGCGCGGAACTTCTCGGATACCTCCAAAGCTCAAGAACGTCTCGGGTGGTCGTCAACGGTACCGCTCGAAGAGGGACTGCGGCGCACGGTTCGGTATTTTGTGGCTACTCATGCAGCCTAACGTATAGGGGAGCAGCGCGTGCGTGTTCTAATCTTGGGGGGCGACGGCTATCTCGGCTGGCCCACTGCTATGGACTTCGCTGCCGCCGGCCACGAGTGCTGTGTCGCCGACAACTACCTGCGCCGCCATATTGCCGAGGCGACGGACAGCTCCGCGCTGATAACTGCGCCGAGCCTGACCGAAAGAGCAGATCTATTTCGAGCCGTGACAGGACGTGAGATCGGAGCCGAAATTGGGGATTTGTGCGGATCCAGAAGTGATGTTCGACATCGTGCGTCGATTTCATGCCGGATGCCATCGTTCACTACGCCGAGCAGCCCTCGGCGCCCTATTCCATGCGCGGTTTTCGCGAGGCGCGGCAGACGCTGCAGAACAACCTAGACGTCACATTCAACTGCATCTGGGCCGTCAAGGAAATCGTGCCTGACTGTCAGATCGTGAAGCTTGGCACGATGGGTGAGTATGGCACGCCGGACATCGATATCGAGGAGGGCTGGATCGAAATCGAGCATAAGGGCCGCCGGGATACCTTTTTATTCCCGCGCGCTGCCGGGTCGCTCTATCACACGACAAAGGTGCTCGACACGGACCTGCTTGTGGTTCTACGTGCGCACCTACGGGCTGCGCGTGACCGACCTGATGCAGGGGCCGGTCTACGGAATCTCCACCGACGAGGCCGACCTCGACGCGGCGACTCTGCCCGAACTTCCACTACGACGACATCTTCGGACCGTGGTAAACCGTTTCCTGGTGCAGGCCGTGGCGGGCGTGCCGCTCACCGTGTATGGCAGAGGCGGCCAGACGCGCGGCTACCTCAATCTGCGGGACACGCTGCAATGCGTGCGCTTGGCGGCGGAGAAGCCGGCGGCCAAGGCGAGCTGCGCATCTTCAACCAGTTCACCGAGACCTTCTCGGTCAACGAGGTGGCGGAGCGGGTAAAGAGCGTCGGGCGACAAGATGGGCTTAGAACGTAACGATCAAACCCATCCCCAATCCGCGCAAGGAAAAGGAGGAGCACTACTACAACCCGACCTATTCCGGCCTCATCGAGTTCGGGCTGAAGCCGCACTACATGACCGACGATGTCCTCGCCGCCATGCTTGAGCGTGTGCTCGCCGCCAAGGACCGCATCGTCGTAGGCCGTATCATGCCGCGCGTCAGGTGGAGCTAATGAGCCTCCAGGACTTCGCGGGCAAGAACGTCCTTGTCACGGGAGCGTGCGGAACGGTCGGCCGTGAGCTCGTCCGGCAGCTGACTGAGGTTCCGGCAGGTCGCATAACCTGCCTGGACAACAACGAAAGCGAGCTGTTTTTTCTTTTGGAGCATTTCCGCCCAGCGGGCCGGGTCGGCGGTCATCTCGCCGACATACGCGATCTCGACGCGCTGAAGCTGCGCATGCAGGGAATAGATATCGTTCTCCACACCGCGGCCTTCAAGCATGTCGGTCTTTGCGAGGACAGCCCGAGCCAGGCCGTGCGGACGAACGTCGAGGGCACACAGAACGTCATCGACGCGGCGCTCGCCAACAAGGTCGCGCGCGTCATCTTCACCTCGTCGGACAAGGCCGTGAACCCGACCAACGTCATGGGCACGTCCAAGCTGATGGGAGAGCGCCTGATGACGGCGGCCAATGAAAGCAACCGCAGCGGTTCAACCGTCTTCGCGTCGACCCGATTTGGAAATGTGCTGGGCTCGCGCGGCTCCGTCGTGCCGCTCTTCCGCCACCAGATCGAGCTGGGCGGGCCGATCACTCTCACCCACCGCGACATGACGCGCTTCATCATGACGTTGCGCGAAGCTGCGAGCTCGTCCTTGAGTCCGTGTGGCTGGCGCATGGCGGCGAGGTGATGGTGACGAAGATGCCGGTGGCGCGGGTCGAGGACATCGCGACGACGATGCGCGCCGCGCTCGCGGGCGGGCGCGATATTGAGATCGTCGAAATAGGCCCCAAGCCCGGCGAGAAGATGTACGAGGAATTGATGAACGAAGAAGAGGTGCGACGCACGCGTGAGCACTATGAGTTCTTTGTGATTTTGTCGGCCTTCGCCGACCAGAACGCCCCAGCCTACGCCCATCTCAAGGACAAGCCCCGGCCCGACCGTCCCTACAATTCGGCGCAAGAGCCGGCGATGAGCCGCGCCGAGCTGACGCAGTATTTCCAATCGCGCGAGATTCTCTAGGCCAGTGTCACTCAGTCTCACGCGCGTTAGCTCGCGCGCCTATGCCGCGCGCCACAAGGCGCTGGTGCGGCTCCTTTCCGGCGTGCTGCCCTACTACCTCGTGAACGAGTTCCCGAAATCCGGCGGAAGCTGGCTGGCGGAGATGCTGTCGGAAGCGCTCGACGTTCCGTTCCGCCGCAATCGGCCCATTCGCCTGGAACGCAGCGTGACGCACGGCCACTTCCTGATCCCGCAGGGCTTGCAGAACGTGGTCGTGCTCTGGCGCGACCCGCGCGACATCATGGTGTCTCTCTATCATCACTGCTATTTCATCAACGAATACAACAACCGTGCGTTGGTCGAGTTGATGAAGGCTCGCCTGCCGTTCGAAGACTACGCGGACATTGGCGCAAATCTGCCTGTGTTCATCCGGTTCATTTCGACGACGCCGTCGGCGCCTCGCTTCACATGGGTGCAGTTCGCGGAGAACTGGGCAAACCGCCGGGATGTCGTGCACACGCGTTACGAGGCGCTGCGCGCGGACGCTCCGAAGGAGTTGTCGCGGATCGTGCGGGAGCTAATCGGTGCCGAGCTGCCGGCTGCGAGAGCCGAGGCGATTGCCGACCGCCACAGCTTCGACCGTGCTAGACAGCGCGCGGCCGACATCCGGGCGAGCGGCATGGAGATGCCCTTTGTCCGCGAGGGCTCGGTCGGCGGCTGGCAGAGGCATTTCACGCCCGAGGCCACGGCCGAGATGGCGTCCTACAGGGACGGGATCGGCAGCTCGGTTATGCAGAGTTCGATGCCTAGGCCGAGTTGTTTACACGAACCGAAACAGCGCCGTAGCCATCCAGGGCGCAGGCGAACCGCCGTTCTGGGAATTCTTCCATGAGAACGCCGACGCAAGCCCTCGGCAGTCTGGGTACAGCGTTGCTCAAGGGCACAATCGGTAGTGGCGCCGTCAAGGCAGGCAATGCCGTACTTGGATTTGGTGTTGCGGTGGCGCTCGCCAGAGCCCTCGGTTCCGCCGGCTATGGAGTATACACGACGGCGTTCGTGATCATTTCCTTTGCTTCGATCTTCGTCCAGTTCGGGTTGCCGAAACTTGCGGTAAGGGAGACTGCCGCTGCCGACGCACGGGGCGATTGGGGGGCGATAAAAGCAACGTGGCTTTGGGCCTCCCGGACAGCCATTCTTCTCTCGGTTGTCTTGATGTCCTGTGCAGTTGCGGTTTCCTACCTAGTGCGGGACTTATACTCGCCCGATCAAATCCAGACCTTCCGGCTGGCCTTGTTGTTGGTCCCGCTTTTTGCCCTCGGCGCCCTAAGAGCCGCGGCATTGCAGGGGTTGCGATTTGTCGCTCGTTCGCAATTCCCAGATTCGATAGTGCGGCCGGGCCTGCTGCTCATTTTCGCGTTGTTGCTCGGAACTCTGCTTCCGGCCTCTCCGCAAGCCGCAATGATGGCACACGTGATTTCGGCAGGCATCGCCTTTCTAGTCGGCGCCGCATTTCTCTGGCTCGTAACTCCAAGTCGCGAGCAGCCCCGTCTCCGCCTTTCATCGTTGGACAAAACCGGTTGGATTTCCTCCGCTGCCTCACTGGCGCTGGTTGGAAGCATGGTTCAGATCAACTCATATGCCGACATCCTGGTCCTCAGCCTCTTCCGCTCTTCTGTAGAAATCGGCCTGTACCGCGTCGCCTATCAATCGACGACGTTGGTGAGCTTTGGCACTTCGGTTGTTGCCATTGTCGTCGCGCCTCGCTTCGCCAGGCTATTTGCCACCGGCCAACGCGAGCGTCTCCAGCACCTGGCAACCAAAAGCGCTCAGGGCGCCTTGCTACTCGCCCTGCCGGCAACGTTATTTTTCGTGTTTCTCGGCCGCCCCGCGCTGCAATTTGTCTTTGGGCAAGGTACACCGTCGCTTATCCGATTTTGGTCATTCTGTGCCTGACGCAATTCACGAACGCCGTGTTTGGGCCCGTCGGACTGCTTTTGGGAATGACCCAACAACACCGCGCTTCCGCTCGCATACACTTCATCTCTGCCGCGGCGAATATAGCGCTGAACTTCCTGTTGATACCCGCTTTGGGTGCAGTTGGCGCGGCCATCGCAACGCTCCTCACCTATCTTTACTTGAATGTTGCGCTCTTTTTGAAAGCGAACAAGGCGATTTCCATAAGTTGCCTGCCGTGGCGCTCGCGCAATGTCGCCGACAAGCATCCGGAACCAGGATCAAGCGCGCACGCGGGAGCCACTAAAAGATAATGCCCCGTGCATAGAGCCGCTTCATTGTCGCAGGGGCCTTACGCGACGCGCACACACTATCCTGTGCGGCTCGCCTTTTTCTTCGTGATGCTTTCATCCTCCATTGTTTTGAACTCCGACGATTTTCGGAACTCAGCTTCCGACCTCCTATTTCATCATCGTCCCCGTCTTCGGATACACTCTCCTTGCGTCCGTAACAAACAAGCGGCGACCTGCTAGAGACGTTCGCGAGCCCCTTGTTTTCCTGATACCCGCGCTCGTAATCGCACAGTCACCCTTCAGCGTAGAACCGACGGACGCGTTCCTTTCGTCTTTGGTCTACGTCTATTTTGCGCTCGTATTCGTTACGACTAGGACGCTTTTGTCCATGCGCTTACTCACATCCGAGGACATCAGGAGATATTCGTCGGTCATATTTGCATTACTCGCAGCCGTCGCCCTGGCGCAAATCATTACACAGCAGCCTATCGGGCTTGTCGCAAACTACTTCGGCAAAGATACGGCCCAAAGCTCATTTTGGGGCTCGCAGTTTCGGATCAGCGCTACCTTCACTAGCCCCAACCTCTTCGCAATCGTCTTTCAGTTCTTTTCTTCCTTGCTCTTCGCGAGGTACCTATACGTGCCTTCAGTGAGAAGCTTACCGAAGGCTCTTTTACTCGTCCTCCTGACATCGTTTATCATTTTTACCTCTCTGTCTAGAAGTGGTATGCTTTTCTCGGTTGTTCTATTTTTGCTCCAATATGCCCTTTGGTTGCGGGACGACCACGAGGTGCGGAACAAGTGGGTTGCGAATGCTGTGCTTGTTTTTTTCGCCCTTTTGTTTCTTTTTGGTCTCGGCAACTTTGTGGTCGAGTTTGTCGGCAATGGAATTGATCGGCTTTCGAACTTAAGTGATTCCAATCGGGTCACCCTCGCCGTTGGTGCCCTCGGGCTTCTCGGGAAAATCAAGGTTTTTCTCCTCGGCGTGGGGACGGGGCAATTCTTCAGGGGCGCGGATTACTATGGCCTCTTCTTAAACTATCGTTTGTGGGTTGACCCAAATGAATTGCACTCGTCAGTGCACAACTGGTCCCTGCAGATCGCAGCAGAGAACGGCGTCCCGATTCTTCTGCTCTGGATAGTGTTCCTTTGGCGTGTCGTTAGGCGTGGATTGTGGCTTAGGAGAATTCCTGGCGCTTGGCTGCCTGTCACGCTTTCGGTCATCGTCGCCATGCTGTTCCTCGTCCCGGTCCAGTTCGACACTTCCGGAAACAGCCCCAGTATCCTGACCCTCTTGGCCGTCTCCTCAGCTATAATCCTGAGTAGATATGAGGAAGAAAGACGAAGGATAAAATGGAGCCAGCGGAGACCTGCGTTGTATTCGTGGTGGGGAAGGTCCCCGACAGCGACAATCAGGTGCGCTATCAGAGAGTAAGGGCCTTCGCAGCTCGGTACCGGCTCATTGTCATTACGGCCAGTCCCTTCCCCGAACAGCTGCGAGCTTCAGTTGCGGAAGTCCACATCGCGACTGACGCAAAGGATATGGGCCGGGTGTGTTTTTCGGTCTGCAAGCGTCTGTCTGATGAGGGACAGTTCTTCTTCCTGCATACGCAGTACGCGCTTCCGAGCATGGTGATCGGGGCTTTGTGTAAGCTGCGTTTTGGATGCAAATGGGTCTACGACCTCTGGGACCACCCATCGCTTAGTTGGTCTGCATCGCACGGGATACGTCATGTATCGCGCAGGCTGTTTTGGGCTGCGATCGGGAAAGGTTTCACGCGGCGAGCCGATTTATGGGTCATAGCGATGCACCCCGCCGTGCTTTCCCACCTGCCCACGCCCAGACGGGAATGTCGGCTGATCTTTGCGTCTCCCGGGTTCGTTGGCAGCTGCGCTGAAGGTGAACGGGAACCTAGAGTTTCGGATCAGCGAGCGCAGAACGAGATTTCGATTTGTTATGCCGGTACGGTGTCGCTAGAGCGCGGTGTCGACGTCATTCTGGATTGGGCCAGCAAGTATAGTGGACCGCCTATTCGCCTTGACCTGATCGGTCCTCACAACCAGGCCGTGTCTACGGCCGTCGAGGGGATCAGCGCGGGAGAAGATCCGCGCATCAGAATTTTGTTGCACGGGCGCTTGCCGCACCAAGCGACGATGCAGATCATCAGAAATAGTGACATTGGCCTCTGCCTGCTCAACCCCGAAGTGCTCAATTACCGCTACGCCTACCCAATCAAGATCTTCGAATATATGAGCCTCGGGCTCGTGACCGTAGCGTCGGATGGTTACGGGGTGAGAACCTTCATCCGCGATGGCGAGAACGGCCTCATCACCGGCTACAGCACTGAAGCATTCGCGCGGACGATGGACGCTGCCATTGCGGTTGCGCGGTCGCCGGAGCGGAAGCGCTGGTTCGCCGCGAACGCTTCGCGTACCGTCGCCGGACGCGACTGGCGGACGATGAACGACGACCTTCTCGCCCAGCTCGACCCCGTGGTCGAGGCATGGCGCGACGGCGCCCGCCGGGGTCGAGCCGCGGCCTGATCGTCGGTGCGCGTCGCCAACATCATCGAGGAGGGGAAGCTCGGCGGGCCGCAGGTGCGGATGGTACGGGTCGCCGCGGCGCTCAAGGGCCAGGTGGAGACCGTCGTGGTCATGCCGGAGGAGAACTCCGACGAGTTCCGCCGGCGATGCCAAGCGGCGGACGTGCCCTTCCTCGCCCTGCCGCTTACGCGCATCACGCGGGAGCGGCGCGTAGCGCTTCGCTATGTCCTGGACTTTCCTTTCGAGGTCCGGGCCTTGCTGCGGACCTTGAAGCGATACCAGTTCGACCTTGTGCATATCAGCGGCGGAAGCTGGCAGTACAAGGGCATCATCGCCTCCGCCATCGCCGGCATTCCCGCCGTCTGGCACGTCAATGACACGCAGTTGCCGCGCGCCTTCCGCATGCTCTTCAATCTGTTCGCGCGCTGGGCGAGCGGCTTCATCTTCGCCTCGTACCGCTCGAAGAGCTACTACGCCGCCGCGCTCGCACACGGAAAGCCGCACTGCGTCGTTCCGGCGCCGATAGACCCGGCCGAATTCGATCCGGACCGCGCCTACGACGGCGCCGATGCGGAGATGATTGCTGGCTGGGGCGACCGGATCGTCGTCGGCACCGTCTGCAACGTCAATCCGATCAAGGGTCTGGACACGCTGGTCCGGTGCGCCGCCGAATTGCGCCGGCGCCGCCACGACGTAACCTTCGTCGTCGTCGGCCCCACCTTCCCGAACCAGCAGCGCTACCGCGAGAGCCTCGACCAGCTTGCGCGCGAACTCGGCGTCGGCAACATCGTTTTCGTCGGCGCGCGTGGCGACGTGCGGGCGCTCCTCCAGCGGTTCGACATCTATCTCTGCACGTCGCGCGCGGAATCGTCACCACTTTCGGTCTGGGAAGCCATGGCGATGCGATGCCCGATTGTTTCTACGGATGTGGGCGACGTTGGCCGCCATGTGCAGGACGGCGAAAGCGGCTTCGTGGTGGGGGTTGACGATCATGCCGCGATGGCCGACCGCCTTGCCCAGTTGGCAAACAATCATCCGGCCCAACGAGCACGTTGCGGCGAGGTGGCGCGGCGGACTGCGCGCGAGGCATTTTTGCTGGCCAAAGTCGCGCTGGCGACTGCCGATTTCTACCGGCAAATTCTTGCGGCACGAAAATCAGCGGAAGGGCCGCGACAGGAGCGATCCGGCGACCTTCGCCCAATCGACAAGCGCTAGCTCAGTTCGTGAAAGAGTAAACTGCCTCGAGGGAGCGTCCGGTTCGATTCTCTAGATACACTCGAACGTTTTCGACATCATAGGAAATCGTGAGCATGCCCTCGGCGCCAGTGTTCCCGGTCGTGACGCCAAGGCCAGAGTTGACTGCGACCTTGTTGCCGCTCGCAACTTTCGAAAGTCCGATCGAACTGTCGTACCAGACTTCCACACAGCTGCTCAGGTTCGATCTGGTGACGATGGACAACTTGCCGGTATTGGCTCCGGCGCCCTGCGGTGCAGGCGGCACGACTATAGCGGCTGTGGTGCCGTCGCGGACCAGAACGACGCCCTTATCCCAGACGCCTCGAATCCGTCGGCATTCGCCGAGCTCTTCCACGTGCTCCGCAATGACCAGCAGGTCGTCGGCCTTCGGGATAAGCGCAAGGTCGTCCTTGAGCAGGCGCCCGTACACACGCATCCACGGCCGCTCCGCGCCTTGCTCGATAATGAACCCGGATTGTGCCGCGGTGATGTCGCAGATGACTCCGCAGTCGATCGAGTTGGCCGTCCATTCAGCCAAAACGCCGCCAGTCGGATTGTTCACCTGTGGCTGAAACAGTACGGACTTCGCTGTCCGGTCGAATATGAGTCCCCTTCGAAACCAGGTTCATATTCCATGACGGTCGTTCGACGACGACGGAATCAAATCGCTGAGTTACTCCTGTGATCTTAACGGCTATGTCCCGTTCGCAGATCGTATTTGAAATACGCCCGCCGCGATATATGCGCCGCGGATCAACATTGTTGACGAGTATTCCTATGCCGGACCTGTCCGGTAGGGCGACGTTGTGACTGACCGCCGTCAATGTTGAAGTCGAACCGATGCATCTCAAGCGCGACGCCGGTTAGTTTGCCGCTCCTGCTACCCGAAGCGATGTGTGAATTGCGGATTACATGCTGGGAGCCCACCCCGCCAACGACCAATCCTTTTTCGGTGAACCCCACGATGACAAGCTCATCAAGGACTGCGAAGAAGCTCCAATTTGCCAGCGTCATGCCGATCGCGCCCTTGCCATCACAGTCGATGTAGATGTTTCGGACACGCGGTCGAACGACGTTGTCTATTGTGAGCCCGGAGCCGGCGCCGTGATGCAAGAGCCCGAAATCCTCCAGCCTCGCTCCCTGGATGTCCGTGCTGCGGCCACGCTCGGGCGCTTCGGACTGAATGGTCAGCAGGTCTTCAATCTCCGGGCTGGCCGATTTGATGATCGTTCCGGTTAGTTCGCCGGAGACCTGCCTTTGCCAACCTTGCCCGACGACTTTCTGCAAGTGACCTACGGCACGAATTGAGGCGGCGGTCTGATAGGTCCCCTGCGGAATCGTTACGATGGGATTTTTGAATGCCGCCGCAAGTGCATTCGTATCGTCAGTTGAGTTGTCGCCCCTTGCGCCCAACTGACGGTGGGTTAGCACCGTCCAATGGCGCTACGAGCTGCCACCATGCACCGTTTGCCGATTGCAGCCTATCGGGGCGATGGGGCCCGTGTTCAACATGTTCGTATAGAGGCTGCGCCGCCGTCGCCGACTGAGTTGTGTCCGGCTGTTTGGATGTAGCCGACGAAAGGATCGACCTTTGTCTGTTCAATGTCCGCGGACGTGGCCAGATGCTCCAAAACTGTGTGCAGTTCCCGGCCGGTCGCGGCGGAGCGTGCGCCTAGCGAAACATGAGGGATTGCTACCCCAAAGGCCCCGAACATAGTGCTTAGGATTTGCCGCCGCAGCACGACTGCTCCTTTCTGATTTCCGTAGCGTTCGGCATGTAGAATGCAAAATTCTGTGCATCAAGGTCTGCGGCTGAGATGATCCTCAACGGCCAGTGGAAAAGCCGCCCACAACGGGAAGGGGTTCGGCTCCGTTGGTGTTCCTATGCGCTCAAGATCACCTGCTGGAATGGTGAAGAGTTTTGGGGCGGCGGGCACTCCTCAACAAAAAAGGAACGAGCGGGTCTGTTCGCCGATTGATGCCCTCGGAGCGGACCGAGGCAGTTTGCGGCCCTCTTCCCCACGATTTCGAAACCGGCGTGCGCGAAACCGTCGCGTGGCACCGGAGGGCGGGCAGGGCCGGGCTGGGCGAATCCGGCTGAGGGACTGTCCTTCCGATAAAACCGGATTTAGAGGAAGTGCAGACATGAGAGAGATAGAGCGCGGGGACTTTTCCAAAGAATTCACGGCCACCGACGGAAGCTTCTACTTCTACGGTATCGTCAACGCCCTGGCCGAGCCCGATATGGTCTATCTCGATCTTGGCGCCGGCCGCGCAGCTTGGTATGAGGATTCACCAGTCTACTATCGTCGCAAGCTTCGGTTGATGCGTGGCAAGGTCCGCGAGGTCATCGCCGCCGACGTCGACCCGATTGTGATGGAGAACTGGACCTCCGATCGAAACGTGATGATCCAGGACGGCAAGCTGCCGCTCGACACGGAAAGCGTCGACATGATCGTTTCGGACTATGTTCTCGAGCATATCGAGGACGTCGCCGCCTTCGCCATCGAGGTCGACCGGGTTCTGAAGCCTGACGGCTTGTTTTGCGCCCGCACGCCGCACAAGTTCAACTATGTCTCCGTCGGGGCGCGGCTGATGTCGGAAGGGATAGAAGGCTGGCTCTTGTCCAAGCTCCAGCCGGGACGCAAGAGCATGGACGTCTTTCCGAAGTTCTACCGTCTGAACACGCTGAACGAAATCCGGGCCGCCTTTCCCTCTTATGCCGACAGCTCCTTCGTCTTTCGGGCCGAGCCGAGCTACCACTTCGGTAACCGCATGGTCTATTCCATGCTCAGCCTGGTTCACCGGATCATGCCGTCGGCTTTCGCGGGCAACCTCTTCGTCATCATGCGAAAGCCATATGCCGCTGGTGAGAAGCGCGCATGCGCGCCGTGTTCGAAGCCGTTGACGTGATGCTGCACCGCAATCCCGAACCCGGCGCCTACAGGCAGAAAGATCTTAAGGACCCATCGCTCCCGCGAACGTCGCAGTGCTACTGACCGGAGCGCCGCGCATGAAAATATCCGTCGTTACCGCGGTCTTCAACCGAAAGGAAACCATCCGTGGCGCTGTCGATAGCTTCCGGCGCCAAACCTATAAGGATGTAGAACATGTCGTAATAGACGGTGCATCAACCGATGGAACAACCAGCATATTGTACGCACTCGGCGACGGGTTCTCTCATCTGGTTAGCGAGCCTGACGGCGGAATTTACGAGGCTCTCAACAAAGGTATTTCACTGGCGAACGGTGACGTCGTCGGTGTTTTGCACGCAGACGACATCTTTGCGTCGCCCGGCGTGTT
This sequence comes from uncultured Alphaproteobacteria bacterium, assembly GCA_963801225.1. GTDB lineage: Bacteria > Pseudomonadota > Alphaproteobacteria > Rhizobiales > Afifellaceae > DASWJZ01. The sequence goes on along the minus strand of CAWDED010000006.1, from coordinate 193,984 downwards.
GGAACTCATAGCCGGTGCTTTCAAAAGCCACCCTGAGATCTTAGCGGCGTATGGCGACCTTGATTACGTATCCGCAAAGAATCCAGCTCGGATAGTCCGGCACTGGAAGGCAGGACCCTTCCGACAGCACCAGCTTGCATATGGTTGGATGCCGCCGCATCCGACGCTCTTCGTCCGTCGTGAGGTCTTCCAGCAATGGGGCGCCTATGACACGAGCTATCGAATATCGGCAGACTATGATGCAATTCTGCGCTGGTTCTCAAAGGAGGAATTTCAGGCGGTTTACATCCCACAAGTGCTGGTAAAAATGCGAATGGGGGGAGAGAGCAATCGTTCGCTGAGTCATATCGTACGTAAGAGCTCCGAAGATTACCGAGCCCTACAGGCTAATTACGTTGGTGGAGTTGGAACGTTAAGCTTGAAAAACGTGCGGAAGATGACCCAGTTCATCCTCAGATAGCATAGATATCCGGAAAATCAACAAACTTAAGACTTCGTCCGCTTCTCTGGCGGAGGGCGAAGCCGGCGACGCGGGCGTCCGCCCTCCTGAGATGACGCCCCGCACAGGTGTGTCTTTCCTGCAATTTACATCATCCTCATACCACCGCATCGTTGGTAAAGGCCGGACAAGCGGGCAGCAAAAAGCCTGGAAGTCCGGAAGAATTAAATCGCCAAGCGCAGGGAGCGGCAGTGGCATCTGGCCTGGAGGCAAAATTCCTCCGGCTCCTCGCAGCCGGGGCTTTCCTGTTCACGGGCGGGATGTGCGCGCATGCCCAGGAGACGACGAGCGCCAAGGCGCCGGCTAAGGAAGTCGCCGACCCCAACCTCCCCCCGACGCTGAGCGGAGACGATCTGGCGAAGGCCCAGGCGCGCCGGCGCGAGCTCTTCAAGATGCTGCTCGCCAATCCCACCAACCTCGACGTGGCGTTCGAATATGCCGGGCTCTCGGCGCAGGTGGGGGACGTGGAGGCGGCCATCTCCACGCTGCAGCTGATGCTCGTCTACGCTCCGGGGCTGCCGCGGCTGCAGCTGGAGCTGGGCGTCCTCTATTTCCGCCTCGGCGCCTATGAGGATGCGCGCTACTATTTCCAGACCGCGCTTGCAGCCCCCGACGTGCCAGACGTGGTGAAAGCGCGGGTCGACCCGTATATGAGCGCCATTCAGGAACGCACCGCCGGCTACAGGTTCGGCGGGGTGGTTTCCGGCGGCCTGCGGTTCCAGAGCAATGCGAATGCCGGGCCGAGCGGTACTGTCGTCATTCAAGGCGTGCCGTTTGAGGTCGACAACTCGGCGCAGGGGCAGCCGGACTACGATCGCTTCCTCACCGGCACCTTTCATTATTCCTACGATTTGCAGAGCCAGGGCGACCGCTTCGACGCGGATCTCAGCCTCTACAGCGCCTGGTACGAGAACCTTCACGACCTCAATACCCAACTGGCCGAGGCGAAGGCCGGGCCGGTAATCGACCTTGCGCACATCGGCCTGAAGAACACGACCTTGGGCCTCTACGGCATCTTGGGAGGCGTCGTGCTTGCCGAAGATCCCTATCTCGGCATTTTGGGCGCCGGCACGAATGCCGCGACGCTGCTCACGCCTCGCACCCGGGTCTCGCTACGCACCGAGTACCGGAGCGAGAACTATTTCAACTCGACGATTCGGCCGACGGCTGCCGATTACACCGGCCGGCGCATCACGGGATCGGCGCGCCTGCAGCAGCAGGTCGTGGACCGTTTCTCCGTCTTTGCTTCATTTGACGGCGAGCGCCGCGAAACGCGGGAAGACTATCTCAATGCGTGGCAATGGGGCGGTACGGCGGGCTGGATATTGGCGATCCAGTCGCCCAACAGCGCGCAGAAAGACCCCTGGGTCGTCGGTATGACCGGAGGCTACCTCGAGCGCCAGTTCGACGCTCCCGATCCGACGATCGATCCGACGCAGAGCGAATTCGATTCGGAATGGTTCGTGACGGGAAGCTTCACTCTGCCGATGCGCGACGGCTGGGCGGTGCAGGCGCAGGGCGGCTATCACGAGGTGAATTCCAACTACGATGTCCAGGTGTACCAGAACAAGCAGGGGTCACTGTCGCTGATGAAGAGGTTCTGAGATGGCGCCCCGCGGGCTGCTCGCTCTGCTGCTCTCCGCGACCTTCATTCTTCCGATTCCCGTGTCACGAGCTCTGGTCCCTCACGACCTCGGCAACGGGTCGATCCACCCGACGAAGATCGCCTCGCGCGTGCTTGCGCTGTCTGCAAACGAGATTCGCGGCGAGACGATATCGACCGGCCCGGACGAGGTCATCCAGGTGCTCTTCGCAGACGGAACGACCCTGACGGTGGGCCACAACGCCGAAGCGACGATCGACTCCTTCGTCTTCAATCCGGCCGACAATACCGCGCGGCTCACCGCCACCCTGGCGCGTGGCGTGTTCCGCTTCATCGGCGGGCGCACGACGCAGACGCCCGACGGGGTGTCGCTTCGAACGCCGTTCGGAACGCTCTCCGTGGGTCGGGCCTCCGCAGATATCAGCCTCGGCGGAAACGGGCAGCCTCCGCACTTCGACCTGGTTTTCGGAAGCCCCATGACGCTGTCGCAAGGAGGGGCGGAACTGGCGCGGGTGAGGCAGCCGGGATACTCGATCGCGCCCCAACCCGGCGGCGGACAAAGCGCCAGCGTCAAGAAGACACCCGCAGAATGGCGGACGGCCATTATTGATGAGCTGCCCTGAGAATTTGGGCAGACGGGCTGATTTCAGGCAGAAGGTTTCATCGCTTAACCCTCAGTGCGATTTGGAAAAAATTTAGTGCATGCACCGGTGGATCGGGGTCGACCCACTCGTTTGAAGTAGTATATGGTCTCTGAAACTAGAACGAGCGTGTTTATCGGGAGGGTTGCATTTTGAAAGCCCGCTTTGCGATCCTTTTTTGTGCCTGTGCCGCCGTGCTCGTTCCGGGGGCTGCGGCCGCTGCCACACAGGTCGGAGTGGCGGCAGCGGTGAATCCCGACGCGGAAGGAACGCCGCCGGGAGAATCGGTCCGCAGCATTTCGCTGGGCCAGAACATCATTCACAACGAGCGGATCGTCACCGGCGAGGGCGGGCTGGTCAACATTCTGCTGGTGGACGGCACCAGCCTCACCGTCGGATCGAACTCCGATCTGACGATCGATTCCTTCGTCTACGATCCCGACGCCGATACCGCGCAGGTGGCAGCCACGCTGACGAAGGGCGTGCTCCGTTTCATCGGCGGCCGGGCATCCAAGACCGGCGGCGCCACGATCGACAGTCCCGTGGGGACGGTGGGCATTCGCGGCGGCATCGGCATCTTTGGCGTGTTTGACGGCTCTGGAGGCAGCGAGCAGCCGGCCTTCCATTGCCTCTACGGCAATTGCAACGCCTCCGGCTCCGAGCTGCAGGCGGGCGAGACCGCCTATTTCGGCCCTGACGGAATCACGGTCGGCCCGACCAGCACGGCCGATGTCGCCGCTGTCGAAGGTCGGCTGAAAGGTGCGACCGGAACCAACGGCGGATCGGGCGTTAGTGAGGGCGCCGTCGACGAAAAAGCCAAAGATTCCGGACCGACCAATCCTGACGACGATCCCAATGCCCCCAAGGATGACGGGGACTCGGCGGCCACCAACAATCCGACGACGGACTTGATACTGAACAGGGACGTGCGGCTGCTGCTGCAGGGCCCGGACGGGGCTCTGGGCGGCGACGGAGTGACCGTCACGCTCAAGCTCAAGAAGACCGATTTTCCATCTGTCTACGCCGGAACCGGCGACGTGTCTCAGGGCCCGCACACCGGAACGGCCGGGGGGCCGTTCATCTTCGGCGGCCCATCGCTTTCGATCACGAGCGTGCTTGGCGAATCGTCCCTCGGGGACCTGACCGGGGATGTCTATGCCCGCAAGGATTTCGAGGCGTGGCTGCTGTCGACGGACGACAACGTGCCGTTCTACGCGGTGTCCGGCATCGCGCCCGACTTCGCGACGACCTTCGCGGACGAAGACACTGTGCGGCGCTACCGCTACTTCGCCGACCCGTTCCAGGACGTGCCGGTGCCGTTCTTCCAGAGCGGCATCATCAACAATTTCGATACGGCCGGCATCGGCGACATCTATGTGATCGAGCCCTCGGACCCGGATACGGAGCTGACGCGCCTTTTGCAGGGCTGGCTGCAGATCAACGGGACCGGATCCGACCAGCAGAGCGCCGTCGGCGTGACGGTCGGCCAATTCACGGCGGACGCGACGACCGGCAAGTTCGGGCTCGAAGGCGAAAGGAGCGGCAGCTATCGGCAGTCCGCCGACGGACTCATCACCAATCTCGTCGGCAGCGTGGCAAGCGTCGCCGGGCCCACGGGCGACGCCGTGTTCGGACCGAACGGCACGAATTTCGTGCTGAGCGATGCCGGAACGGCCTTCAGCGACGTCACCAACGGCGGAGCCACCGACAGCTTTACCTCAATTCACGTCGCCGATCTCATTGCCGACGATACGCCGGCCGCGCAGACGCTCGACCGGACGCTGACCGGCTTTGCGGCCGGCATGCTCGAAAGCGTCGGCGAGGGCACATCGCTCTCGGCCATGCGCAGCGGCGGGCTCGGCGCGAGCGTCGATTTCGATGCGGCGACGAACACCGTGGGTGGTCTGCTGACGGTTACCGATCAGGGGACGTCGCCGCTGACGGCGCTATTCGGCGAAGCGGACCGCATCACCGATGCGGGAGGCACGGCGCCCGGCGGCTATGAGGGATCATCCTCCTTCATCAATGATGATCTCTTCGCAGCGGTGCAGACCTCGTCCGACGCAGGTCTACGTCATCACAGCCGACGCGGTGCCCGATTACGACTTCATGCCCGCGGGCTCGGCGATCTGTTCCGCCTGCGGCGACTGGTCGGAATGGGGCTGGTGGGGCGGCACGTTCGGCGACGGCTCGGTGCATCTGGGCACCTGGGTGGCGGCGAGCGATATCGCCACATGGGCCGACGTGACGGCGACGTCGCGCTTGACGGCCGAAGGCCAGGTGGTGGGCTCGGTAGCCACCGGCTCCGGTACGGTCACGCAATACATCGCGGGCGGCACGTCGCGGGTGACGTGGGACCCCACGCTCGGCATCGGTCTTGTCTCCTTCACCAATTATGATGACGGAAAGACCTACGGCGGTGTCGTGCGGAGCGTGGGGTCGGGCGGCGACTCCGGCGCTTCTGACGGCGGTGCTCTACGACGCGGGCACGGTCGGCGACTCGATCGGCCACACGGACGGGGCATTCGCCCTCGACGGCACGTCGCTGGCGGGCGTGCTCGGCGACTTCGACGTCAACAGCGGCGACTACAGCTCCAGCGGCACGTTCCTCGGCGCGATCGGAGGAACGACGGAGGCGACGGCGCCGCTTCCCTACCGGGTGCTCACCTCGTCGGACAGCAACGGCATCGTCGGCGGAGCGGGCCACGACGAGAGCCTCAACCTGACGCTGGCCTTCGACAACGCGCTCGGGCTGAAGGCGACGGGCGACATAGCCGATGGCGGCGCGCTGACGCTGCAGGCGTTTGTGGGAGACGACTTCACCTCCACGGCAGGTCTCCGGCTCGACGCTCGGCGGGCAGCCGCTGACCGGCAACGTCTATTACGGTCCCGATCTCTTCTCCGCCTATCTGCTGTCGGATGGCACAAACCCCGTCTACGCCATCACCGGCACGCCGACCGGCGATACCGGCGTGTTCGAAGGCAGCGATGTGCGGCGCTACAGCGTGAGCACCGGCGTCGATGGCGTGCCGGTGCCGTTCTTCCGCGACGGGATCGTCACGCTCACCGGCGGCGCATCGCCCGACTTTGCCGGCACCGACCTCTACGTGGTGGAATCGCCCAGCGGCCAGCCGGCGCAGATGCTGCAGGTGTGGCTGCAGATCGACAACGGCGGGGAAGGGGGCCAGCAGAGCGCCATCGGCATCACGCTCGGCGGCGGCGACGGCAGCGGGCTGAGCGCCACGCGGTCCGGCAGCTACCGCGACGGCAGCGGCGGCGAAATCGTCAGCCTCTTCGGCACGGTCGGCACCGTGGCCGGTCCGACGGGAGCGGAGATTTTTGGGACCAACGCCCAGAACTTCGTGCTTGGCGCCGATGTCGACAGCGCCGGCGTCTTCAACGATTCCTCCGCCAGCGGCGGCACGAATGAGGACTTCAACAGCCTGCACGTCGCGAACCTGGAGGAGACCACCGCCGCCGGATCGCAGGACCTCGGATTGCTGACCGGCTTTGCCGCCGGCATGCTCGAGAGTCCGGAAGAGGGCCCTCCGTCGCTTTCTGCCCTCCGCAGCAACGGGCTGGGCGTTTCGGCCCAGTTCGATGCCGCGGCCAACACGCTGGGCGTCGATCTGACACTCCACGACTCCGCCGGCACGCCGGCCTTGACGGCCTCCATCGGCGGTGACGCAGCCACCTCCGTTTATGTCAACGACGACCTGTTCGCTGCAGTGCAGACGACGCCGGACTCCATCTATTTCGTCAGCGCCGATGCCATCCCCGACTACGACTTCATGCCGGCGGGTTCCAGCATCTGCGCGGCCTGCGCCAGCTGGTCGGAATGGGGCTGGTGGGGCGGCGCGCTCGACGACGGCTCGGTGCATCTCGGCACCTGGGTTGCGGCGAATGCCATCTCCACCTGGGGGGCCGTCTCCGGCCAATTCCCTTCGACGTCATTGACCTTCGAGGGGCAGACCGTCGCATCGGTGGCGCTCTCGGGCGACCAGGCCATCGCCGGCGGCACCTCGCGCGTCACCTGGAACGACGACCTGGGAATCGGCTTCGTCACACTCACCGATCTCGGCGGCCAGACCTATGGCGGCGTGCTGACGAGCAGCGGGGGAGGGGCCGGTGATTCCGCACTCCTGACCTCAACGCTCTACGGCTATCAGCAGCTCGCACCGCTCGGCTCTGCCGACGTGGCGTTTGCCTCCAACGGCGCCGACGCGCTCGCCGGAGTGCTGGGCGATTTCGGCATGGAGAGCTCGGGCTACAAGGCGAGCGGCACGCTGCTTGCCGCCTACAGCGCGACGGCGGACGAGGCCACCGCGCCGATACCCTTCCGGATACTCACCAACGATCCGGTCAACAGCGGTGTCCCCGGCGGCGGCGAATATGCCGACCAGAGCAGGATGCTCACGCTCGGGTTCGATCCGGCGCTCACGCTGAAGGTGACCGGCAATGTCGATGATGGCGTCACAGCCAGACGAACGTCACGCTTCAGGCCTTTGTTAACAACGAGGACTTTGATCATGCGTCGCATTGGCCTCGGCTCGTCCTTCGGCGGCAATGAGTTGTCCGGCACGGTCTATTACGGCCCCGGCCTCTTCTCGGCCTACCTGCTGACCTACAGCGACGAGTTGGGCGAGCTTCCATTCTACGCCATCACCGGCACGCACACGGATATCCAGGCTACGTCGGGCACCTGACATTTTCGAGGGCTCCGGCGTGCGGACCTACACTCTCACCGCCGATCCGCTGCAGGGTATCCCGGTGCCGTTCATGCGCGATTTCAAGTCGATGGCGAGACTCGATCTTCGACTTCGCGACGAGGGCTTCGGAGAAGGAGCGAGCGGGTTTACGAGCACGCCGCTCTACGTCGTGGAGACGCCCGATCTCGAAAACGGACCGGCCCCGCGCGTGCTGCAGAGCTGGCTGGCGATCCAGGGAACCGGGAGCGAACCAAGTCAGCGCGATCGGCGTGAACGTCGGTTCGATCTTCGACGAGGGCGATCGGCTACGAGTTCGCGACCGGCCGCCGCGGCAGCTATCGGGCCGATGCCGAGCGAGCCCTCCTATCACTTCTCTGGCGGTATCGGGACCGTCGCCGGCCCGGTTGCCGGGACCAGCGAGTTCTTCGGCCCGAATGCCGAGGTCTTTCGTCCTCAGCACCGATCATCACGATGGATCGACGACGAGTTGCACGACAACGCCGGCACCGGGCGGAGATCCGGTCGCCTTCTCGACCGATTCACGTCGCTCAGCTAACGGATCCGCACCCTAGGCGTGGGCGACACCGCACGGACGGCACCTTCACCGGCTTCGCGGCCGGCATGGTGACCTGCCCGATTGCGGCGAACGCCAACGTCTACGCGATGGTGAGTTCCGATGCGACGGGCGTGTCGCTCACTCTCGATGCTAACGGTCGCAACGGTCAGCGGCAGCATTTCGGTCGACAATGCCGACCTCGAGCCTTCTGATCTGCAGTCCTTTACAGTCGGCTTCGGAAGCACCGAGACGATTCGGCCCGCTCCGCCTTCATCGACGATAACATCTTCGCCGCGCGCGATTCTAACGACAACGCGGCGACGCATGCGACGCTGCTCGATGGCGAGGCGCAGGTCTCGGTGTCACAGGATTCAACCTACCATCGCCAAGACCTATGTCGTGTCGTCGGGCACGGTGCCGACCGACGGCGCCGCCTTCATGAACGGCGCGTCCTGCAACAACTGCGCCTTCATCAAGTGGGGCTGGTGGGGCACGCAGGCCGATTTGACGGACGGCGGTTCGAATCAGGCCCAGGCGTCGACGCATCTCGGCACCTGGGTGGCGGGCAATGTCTCCACCCGTCAGCAGTTGATCGACGCCGGCTACAACGATCCCAGCTTGAACCAAGGATCGCTGGCGCCATCGACCAAGCTCTCGGCGACCTATGCCGGCCAGGCGATTGGCACTGTGAACAACAATGGTGCTCAATATGTCGCTGGCGGCTCGGTGAACATGGATTGGAATTTCGGGGATCGCACCGGCACATTGGGACGTGTCAGACTTTGATTCGACAAGAGCTTTGGTGGAGCCATTTCCGGCACTGGCGCGGCGGTAAGCGATCCCGCCGCCTTTACGGGTGAGCTCACGGACGGCACGCGTTGCCGGATCAGGTCAACGGTGCCTTTGTATCGAACGGTGTCGATCCCGCCGCCGGCGCGATCGGCGGGTTCTCGGCGCAGGATGGCGGTTGGTCCACCGTCGGAACGTTCGGCGCGTCGCAGACTGGCGTGGTGCCGCCTCCGCCGCCCTAGTGCCGAGACGCGGCGCCGCTCTGAGGCGCCGCGCTACTGTGACTTTGCTTGGCTATCCGCCGCCAGCGCCGTGTAGGCATCCGCGAGCCCGTCGAACGACAGCGGCACCGACACGGCGCGCTGCCCTGCGTCCTGGAAGGACACGGCCCCGTCCCCGGTGCGGCTGAGGAGGCCGTCCAGCGTCGCGGCGGGCATGTCCGCTTCGGCAAGGCAGAACTGCGGGAAGCAGCGCTTGAACTCGGCCGTGGCGATCGCGTCGTCGCCGGCGGCGAGCTTGACGTCCGCCGGCAGCCACACGGCGATCGGCAGCTGCACGACGAGGCGGTAGTCGCCGCCCTCGCGAGGGCCGATGGCGACCTGCGCGATGGGGGCGGCCTGTCCCTGCACGGTGATCGCTTGCACCATCTCGCAGGCCTTGCTTCCCGCGTCGCTCATCTCGCAGCGCACGGTCCAGCTGCCATAGGTGGCCGTGGTGCGCTGCGGCGTCTGCGCCAAGGCACTTGCTGCGCCCAGGGCGGCAAGCAAGGCGAGGCCGCTCGTCATCGTAAGAGACTTCATTGTGCTTTTCCTCAGAGGCTGATGATGAGAGCAGGCGGAGAGCCGCATGCTACATCGTTTTGAGAATGGCTGCCGAGCCGCGCAGGCTGAAGTCGGCAGTGACCGATTCCGCCGTTTGCGTGGTGAACTGCACTGCCACCCGGTTGCTGTAGGCTAGGCGGCTGCGCACCGCGCCCTCCAAGGCGACGGAAGCGAGGCAGCCCCTCGGGCTGCAGGCACGGAACGCGATCTGCCCTGCCGTCTTGCCATCGAAGGTCAGCGTCAGCCCAGGCGGCAACAGCACGTAAAGCGGGGTCTGGAACAGCGCCACCGCCGGCCGGCCCGCCAGAAACGTGAGCGTGATCTCGTCTCCGTTGCTCGCGACGGCCTTCTGCTCGTAGTGGCAATTCTGCTCCTCCCGCCGAAGCGCAGACCCGCAGCCAGGGTCCGTCGCGCTCGACGTTCGGAAGCGCTTCGGGGACGATATCCAGCTGCCTGGTCAGAAGCTCCGTTGCCGTCGCGACGGAGGAACTGATGCACGCCGCAGCCGCAAGGATCGTGGCCGTCTTCGCGGTGAATCCTTTGCGCCCGGCTGCCGTCATCCTGTCAACATGGCCTTGTTTGCCGCATCCGTAAATGGGGCGTCATGCCGCCGCGGGCAGCGAACGGCGCACACAGGCGAAGTCTGAAAATGCGCTCGACGTGAAGCCAGCCCTCAGAGGCCGCCCGTCGCTCCGTGCCCTTTCCGAGTGTGGGCCGTCCGCTCAGACGTTTCCGGAGACGATGCGGTCGCAGAGCAGGTAAAGAGCCGCTGCGACGGCGATCGATATTGCGGCCAGGTGCCCCCAGACGAGTCCAAGACCCATCAGGCCTACGGCACCGATGCCGTAAAAGAAGCAATTGTTGCGCATGAATAGCCCACCTGTTGACGAGCGATGGCTTTTTGCCAAGCCAATTGAGGAGCAATATTGCATCAAATAATTGAAAGAAGATTTAAGCAATCTTTTGCAGGTTGTTAACGGGAGCGCGCGACCGACGGACGCGTCGTGCGCGACGTCAAGACGGGCGGTTCACGTTATCCACGGCCGGCGCGCGCGGCGCATCGGTACACGTGGCTCGACGCGCCGTTTTTCGCTAAGCTGCCCAGAAGCGCCACCGAAAACGGTTCGGGGGCCCGATGGCGCGGCGCTGGCAGCTTCTGGCCCAGCCGGCTATCGAGCATCGACTGAGAATCGCCACGCGGGATTGTCCCGGGAGAAATGCATGCGGATCATCGTTCTTGGCGGAGATGGGTTTTGCGGATGGCCGACGGCTCTGCATCTGTCCAATCTCGGCCACGATATCGTCATCGTCGACAATTTGTCGCGCCGCCACATCGACGTCGAGCTGGAGGCGGGGTCGCTGACGCCCATCATGCCGCTCGGCCAGCGGGTCTCTGCCTGGAAGGAGGTCTCCGGGCGACAGATCGACATCCATACGTTCACCGTCGGCGAGCATTATCATCGGCTGCTGACCCTCATCCTTGAATACAAGCCTGACGCCATCATTCACTTCGCCGAGCAGCGCGCCGCGCCCTATTCGATGAAGTCGTCGTCGCACAAGCGCTACACGGTCAACAACAACCTCAACGCCACGCACGACGTGTGCGCGGCGATCGTGGAGAGCGGGCTGGATGTGCATCTCGTGCATCTCGGCACGATGGGCGTCTACGGATACGGCACCGCCGGGATGAAGATCCCCGAGGGATATCTGTCGATCAAGATCGACCTCGGACACGGAGAGCTTGCCGAGCAGGAGATTCTCTATCCGGCCAATCCCGGCTCCGTCTACCATCTCACCAAGACGCAGGATCAGCTCTTCTTCTTCTTCTACAACAAGAACGACAAGGTGCGGATCACCGATCTGCATCAGGGCATCGTGTGGGGCACGCAGACGGCCGAGACCAAGGCCGATGAGCGCCTCATCAACCGCTTCGACTACGACGGCGACTACGGGACGGTGCTGAACCGCTTCATCATGCAGGCCGCCGTCGGCTACCCGCTGACGGTTCACGGCGCCGGCGGCCAGACCCGCGCCTTCATCCATATCCAGGACACGGTGCGGTGCATCCAGCTCGCCGTGGAATCGCCGCCGCAACGCGGCGAGCGCGTGAACATCCTCAATCAGATGACGGAGACGCATCGCGTCCGCGATCTGGCGCACATGGTCGCCAGGCTCACGGGCGCGCGCGTGGAGTTCGTGCCGAACCCGCGTAACGAGGCGGACGAGAACGACCTCCACGTCGAGAACGAGCGTTTCCTGCGCCTCGGCCTACGGCCCATCACGCTGGAGGAGAGCCTGATCGACGAGGTGAGGGAGATTGCCGCGAAGTACAAGGATCGTTGCGACCTGAGTAAGATCCCCTGCGTCTCCGCCTGGAACAAGGATGCGGCGGAGCGGATCGCGCCAAAGGCCGACGAGGCGGCCTGAGGAGGCCGCGACCGCCATCCGCCGCGGCGGGATCACGCCTCCACGGCGACGAGGTGGCCCTCTCCGAAATCCCGCAAGGCCAGCCGGGGGACAACCTCGCCCATCCTATGGACCGGCGAGGCCGGCTCCGCGGCTTGTGCCGTGCGTTCCGGCCGGCGCCGGGTCGGATCGGCGATCGGCACGGCTTCGATCAGCCGCCTCGTGTAGTCGTGGCGGGGGTCTTCGAAGATTTGCGCGCGCGTTCCCATCTCGACGATCTGCCCGAGATACATCACCGCCACGCGGTGGCTGATCTGCTCCACCACCGCCATGTCGTGCGAGATGAAGAGATAGGCGACGCCCAGCTCGTCCTGCAGCTCCTGCAGGAGGTCGAGCACGCGCGCCTGCACCGACACGTCGAGCGCGGAGACGCTCTCGTCCGCAACGATGATCCGGGGCGACAGCGCCAGCGCTCGGGCAATGCAGATACGCTGGCGCTGGCCGCCGGAAAACTCGTGCGGATAGCGGCGCATCTGCTCGGCGGTCAGGCCGACGCGGCGGAACAGGCCGGCCACGCGGTCGTCCACTTCGCTTTTCGAACCCACGCCGTGGATGATGAGCGGCTCGGCGACCAGGTCGCCGACGCGCATGCGCGGATCGAGCGAGGCGTAAGGGTCCTGGAACACCATCTGGATGTTGCGGCGGACGCGCCGCATGCGGTCGGCGCCGAGCCCCCATATCTCCTCGCCCGCCACGCGGATGGCGCCGTCCCAGCGCACCAGGCCAAGCAGCGCCTTGCCCGTGGTGGACTTTCCGCAGCCCGACTCGCCGACCAGCGCCAGCGTTTCGCCCGGCGCGATCTCGAACGTGATGCCCTCCACGGCGTGCACGCGCGCGACGCTCCGCTGCAGCAACCCGCCCTTGATGTCGAAGCGTACGGTCAGCTCGCGCACGTCGACGACCGGTGCGGCGCGCGGCGGCGTTTCGTCATCCTGCGGCCCGGCGCGGAGCGGCGTGGTCCGACCCGCCATCTGCCCGAGGCGCGGCACCGCGTCGAGAAGCATGCGCGTGTAGTCCGCCTCGGGCGCTGCGAAGATGCGCTCCACCGGGCCTTCCTCCACCATGCGACCCTCGTGCATGACGATGACGCGATCGGCCATCTCGGCGACCACGCCCATGTCGTGGGTGATGAGGACCACCGCGGTCCCGAATGCCTGCTGCAGCGTGCGGATAAGATCGAGGATCTGCGCCTGCACCGTCACGTCGAGCGCGGTGGTCGGCTCGTCGGCGATCAACACTTTCGGCCGGCAGGCGAGCGCCATGGCGATCATCACGCGCTGGCGCATGCCGCCGGAGAGCTCATGCGGATATTGCTTCAGCCGCCGCGTCGGGTCCGAGATGCGCACGGCCGTCAGCGCTTCAAGCGCGATCCTGCGCGCCTCGCCGGCGCCGACCTGGCGATGCGCCCGGATGGCTTCCAGAAGCTGCCGCCCGACCGAGAGCACCGGATTGAGCGAGGTCATCGGCTCCTGGAAGATCATGGCGATATCGCCGCCGCGCACGCGCCGCATGGCCGCCTCGGGAAGCGCCGTCAGCTCGCGCCCCGCCAGCCGGATCGAGCCCGCGGCGATCCGCGCCGACGGCTCCGGCAGCAGCCGCATGAGGGAAAGCGCCGTCATCGATTTGCCGGAACCCGATTCGCCGGCGATGCAAAGCGTCTCACCTGCCGCGAGATCGAACGACAGGTCGTCGACGACCACGCGCGAGCCGGCGGGTGTCGCGACTTCGGTCACGAGATTGCGGACGGAGAGGACAGGCTCAGCCTGCTCCCTCCCCCCTTGCGGGGGAGGGCCGGGGAGGGGGGACGGCTGCATGCTCTATCCTTTCCCCACCCCTACCTAACCCCTCCCCGCAAGGGGGAGGGGAGACCAGCCTGACTTCACTCGAACACCACGCGCGGGAAATAGAACGACACCACCCAGTTCGGCTGGTCGACGATCTCGCTGATCCGGAGATCGGCGCAGACGGAGCACAGCATGTAGGCGTCGATCGCCGAGAGGCCGTGGCGCCGGCAGAGGATGTCGATCATCTGGCTCACCGCGCCGCGCGCCGCCTCCATCAGGTCCGGCGCGATGCCGGTGGAGACATCGTAGCCCTTCCCGTCGAGATGCCGCGTCACCGGGCCGGGCGTGGTGAAGCAAGGCGTCGCCAGCTTGAGCGTCTTGTCGACCTCGAGCGTCAGCGCGACGTCCATCGGGCTCTCGATCGCCGTGCCGCACACCTCGCCGTCGCCCTGCACGGCGTGCGTGTCGCCGACGGAGAACAGCGCGCCCTCCACCTCCACCGGGAGATAGAGGACCGAGCCGGTGGCAAGATCGCGGATGTCCATGTTGCCGCCGACGCGCCGCGGTGGCACCACCGAATGGAGCCCGGCTTCGGCCGGCGCCACGCCGATCGTGCCGGCGAAGGGCTTCAGCGGCACCTTGGCCGCCGCCGAGAACATCGCCGGCTTGGAGGCGCTCTTGTCATACGACCAGAGGAACAGCGCCGGATCGGTGAACTGGTCGGCGAGCAGCCCGAAGCCGGGGATGTTCGCCGTCCAGCCGAAGCCGGACGGCTTGAAGTCGCCGATGGTGACCTTGAGCACGTCACCCGGCTTGGCGCCGTCCACGTAGATCGGCCCCGTCACCGGGTTCACCTTCTCGAAGTCGAGCTTCGCAACGTCTTCGATGGTGCTCGCCTTGGAGAGCTGGCCGCCCGACGCGTCTATGCAGCCGAACTCGAGCGTCGTCCCGGACGCCACCGTCTCGACGGGCGGGAACGAATTGTCCCAGCCGAAGTGATGATGGCGGCCGTGGATCGTATGCGCGGGGCTACTCGACATAGACGTGGTCGTAGTTGACCGGGATGTGCACCGGATCGACATAGAGCGACGGATCGCCCTTCATGCGCGGCGAGTGCATGGTGAAGCGCTGCTCGTTGAAGATCGGCGCCCACGGCGCATCGTCCATGACTTTGAGGAAGATGTCCCGCCACAGGGCCTCGCGCTCCTCCTTCTTGGCGGGGTCGACCATGGCGTCGGCCTCTTCGGCCATCTTGTCGAGGTCTTCGTTGCAGTACCACGACCAGTTCCAGCCGCCCTGCACGGCGCCGCCGCAGCCGAGGATCGGGCCGTAGAAGTTGGACGGATCGGGGAAGTCGGCGATCCACGCCATGCCGCCCGACCAGATCATCGGCGCGGAGCCGTTGCCGCCGGCGTCGATGACGTTCGCCTGCGCCAGCGACTTGATGTCGGCGTTGATGCCGATCGCCGCCAGATCCTGCTGGATCGCCTGGGCGATGCGCGGGTTCGGGTCGGTGTTCATGGCGTAGAGCTCGGTGCTCACGCCGTCCGCGTAGCCCGCTTCCGCCATCAGCTTCTTGGCGCCCTCGGGATCGTAGGCATAGCCCTCATAGTCCTTGGCGTAGCCCGGCATGGAGGGGGGAAGCGGCTGGTTGGCCGGCACCGCGCGGTTGTTGATGATGCGCACGATGCGGTCCTTGTTGATCGCCATATTGACGGCCTGGCGGACCTTCACGTTGTCGAAGGGCGGCGTGTTGACGTTCATCGTCACGTAGCCGGTGTGGAGCTGGCCGCCTTCCACGATCCAGTCCTTGTATTGCGGGTCGTCCTTCACCTGCAGGAACTGCGCCGGCGGAATGCCGTCGCCGAGCACGTCGACCTCGCCGCGCTCCAGCCTCAGCAGCGCCACGTTCGGCTCCTGGCCGACCTCGAAGGTGATCTTGTCGAGATTGGGCACGCCCTCGCGGTAATAGTCAGGGTTGCGCTCGAAGACGAGGCGCTGCCCGAGCGTCCATTCGGCGAGCTTGTAGGCGCCGGTGCCGACCGGATGCTTGCCGAAATCGGCGCCCCATTTCTCCACCTCTTCCTTCGGCACGACATGCGCGAAGTTGATCGCCATCACGTGCAGGAAGGTGGCGTCGGGCCGCGTCAGCTCGAACTCGACAGTGAGCGGATCGACCACGGTGATGCCCTCCAGGCCGTCCGCGTCGCCGGTGGAGGCGGCGTCGAAGCCCTTGATGGAGGCGAAGAAGCCGGCGCCGGGGCTCTGCGTCTCCGGATTGACCGCGCGCTCGATGGAATATTTCACGTCGTCTGCCGTCATCTCGCGGCCGTTCTGGAACTTGACGCCGGGGCGCAGGTGGAAGGTGAAGACCGTGCCGTCCTCGGAGATGTCGTAGCTTTCCGCCAGATCGGGCACCAGATTGGTCGTCCCCGGCTCGTAATCCATCAGCCCGTCGAACAGGCTCTTGATCATCGACCAGTTCTGCCAGTCGTAGCCGATGGCCGGGTCGAGGGTGGATACGTCGTCCTTGTAGGTGATGACGATCTCGCCGCCCTGGTGCTGTGCCAGTGCCGGCGACGCGAGCGCCAGCGTCAGAGCGCCGATGCCGGCCAAAAGAAGCTTCTTCATGCGCCTTCCCCTCCGATTGGAATTTCAATCTTCAAATAGTTCACCGCACTTTGATGCGCGGATCAATAAGCGGCGCGATCAAGTCGGCGAGAAGATTGCCGATCACGATGGCGACCGCTGAGACGAGCGTCACCCCCATGATGATGGGAATGTCGATGCGCTGGATCGCCTGCCAGGCGAGCTGGCCGATGCCGGGCCAGCCGAAGACGCTTTCCACCACCACGATGCCGCTCATGAAGATGCCGATGTCGATGCCGATCATCGCGATGATCGGCAGCAGCGCGTTGGGCAGCGCGTGGCCGAGCACGACGTGCAGGCGCGCCAGGCCCTTGGCGCGCGCCGTGCGGACGTAATCCTGGCGCAGCACGTCGAGCATGGAGGAGCGCATCATGCGCGCATACCAGCCCGCGCCGAGCAGCCCGAGCGTCAGCGACGGCAGCACGAGATTGGAGAAATGCCCGTATCCGCCGATCGGGAACCAGTCGAGCTGCACCGCGAATACGTAAAGAAGCAGGATGCCCACGACGAATTGCGGCGCCGACACGCAGACGAAGGAAAGCACCATCAGCACCTGGTCGGTGGCGCGGCCGCGCCTCAGCGCCGCGACCAGGCCCATGGTGAGCCCGAGGGCGAGCTCGCAGAGGATGGCGCCCACCATGAGGAGCAGGCTGGCGGGCAGGCGCGAGGCGATGAGGACGGAGACTTCGGTCTTCTGCAGGTAGGATCGCCCGAGGTCTCCCTGCGCGAGGCTCGTCAGATAGCGCCAATATTGCTGGTAGAACGGCAGGTCGAGGCCGAGCTGGTGACGGATATTGGCGACCGTCTCGGCCGTGGCGCTGCGCCCGGCGATCTGCCGCGCCGGATCGGCCGGCAGGATATAGAGCAGCACGAAGGTGACGAGCGTGATCCCCAGAAGGATCAGCAAGGACTGGCCGAGCCGGCGTGCGAGATACGCGGCCATCAGAAATGCCCTTTCTGGGTCGGATCCGTGATCTCACGCAGGGTATCGCCAAGCAAATTGAAGGCCAGCGCCAACAGTACGATGCAGATGCCGGGAAAGAAGACGAGCCACGGCGCGGAAGAGAAATAGGTCTGGTTCTCGAAGATGATGTTGCCCCAGGAGGCGGTCGGCGGCCGCACGCCGATGCCGAGGAAGGAGAGCGTCGCTTCCAGAAGCACGGTCGTGGAGATGCCGAGCGTGCTCCACACGATGATGGTGGGGAAGAGATGCGGGATGACGTGGCGCGCCAGGATGCGCGTGCGGCCGGCGCCGAGCGCGCGCTCCGCCTCGATGAACTCGCGCTCCGCCAACGAGCGGGTCTGCGTGTAGACGACGCGCGCCACCTGCACCCAGTTTACCAGCGCGATGACGAGCGCCACGATCCACAGGCTCGGCCGGAAGAGCGCCGCGAGCAGGATGGCGAGGAGAAGCGCCGGAAACGCCATCATGAGGTCGGTGAAGCGCATCAGCACCGCACCGATCCAGCCGCGAAAGAACCCGGCGACGATCCCCACCAGCGCGCCGATCGCAACGGCGATCCCGTTCGCCACGATGCCGATGATGAGCGAGGTGCGTGCGCCGTAGAGAAGGCGCGACAGGAGGTCCCGTCCGAGCAGGTCGGTGCCGAGCAGGAACTGGCCGCCCGGCGGCAGCGGCGCGCCTTCCAGCGTCAGCCCTTCGAAAAGCTGCTCGGCCGGGTTGTAGGGCGCGACAAGCGGCGCGGCGGCGGCAAGCACGACAATCGTCAGAATGACGACGATGGCGAAAAGCGCCAGCGGACGGCGGAGCAGCGTTCCAACGACCGTGGACTGCTTCTCCGCCGAAAGGCCGGCCTCGGTGCTGCCTTCAGGCGATGCAAACGTCATCCGAAGCCACCCAACCGATCTCAAGCGCTTGCGGCGAGCGCCACACCGGCCCGCTCGGCCGTCATGCTAGCGTGTCGGCTCCACCGGTTCAAAGCGCATGCGCTCGAAAGCGCGCCCGGCCTCTAGCCGAGCTCGAACGTCGTGATGCCGTAGATGCGTTCCAGCGGCAGGGAAGGGGCCGTCCCGCGATACATGCGTGCCGTCTCGAAGACCGGGGCGAGCCCGTGCCGCTCGGCGAGCGCGCGGGCTTCGGTGTTCGGCTCCGGCACGTCGAGGAAGACCGGCTCCTCGCCGACGGGCGCGACAAGGGCGGAGAAGATCGCCTCCGCGACCGCCGCATCGTCGGCGAAGAGCGGCCCGATCTTGTAACCCCTGCGGCAGGGGCGGATGACGCCGTGGCCGAGGAGCGTGCGCTCCGACACGAAGGCGACGGCTCGCCGCGCCTCATGCCCGATCCAGGGCCGGATGAAGCCCTCGCGCGTCGCGGGGAAGAACTGCCGATCGTAGGCAACGATCGCGTCGACGAGAATGGGCGGCGTATCCGGGCCGATCTCGATGATGCCGGGGTCCGGCGCGCCGACATTCTCGGGCACGCCGCCATAGCGGATGTTGCGGTGGGCCAGCACAAAGCCGGAGCGCGCGTAGTTCGGCTGCTGCGCCGGCACGCCGTCGAGGCCGATCGTCCGCTCGCCCATCCGCGCGATACCGGCATTCCACAGCTGAAGCCCGTAACCGCGCCCGCGATATTCCGGCCGGCAGATGTAGAAGCCGAGGAAACCGAAGGAATCGCCGTAATTCACCACCGAGATGCAGGCGACAGGCTCGTCATCGACGAGCCCCATCAAAAACCCGTCCGGATCGGCCTCAAAAAAGGCGTCGGCGTCGTGATGGCCCGGATTCCAGCCCTCGGCGGCCGCCCATTCAAGCATCGTGTCGAGCTCTTCGCGGCGCATCGGCCGGATGGTGAGATTGCTCATGCGGCGTGGTTTAGCACCCGGCCGTGCCGTCAGCCCAGGGCCCGGAAGCCCGCCGTTCAGGCGGCAAGGCGCCTGGCTCGGCGGGCGCGCAGGATGAAGATCATCGCCAGGCAGCCCAGGATGATCAGGAACGAGAAGGCGGTCGTCAGCGTGCCGAGCTCGCGCTGGAAGCGCTTCAATTCGGCGCGCACCTTGATGCGGAGGAAGGGCGTGTCGCTTCGCTTTGTCGACGCCGCGCATCTTCAGGGAAAAGGCGACGTTGTCGCGCACGTTGAGATGCGGGAACAGCGCGTAGCTCTGGAACATCATGGCCGTGCCGCGCGCCGCCGGTGGACGGTCGGTGACGTTGTCAGGCCCCAGCAGGACGTCGCCGATACTCACGGTCTCGTGCCCCGCTGTCCGTGGGCGGTCCGACTTGGGCGAGGCGGGTGGGGGGAGGTGGTGTGACCAGCCGCTAGGCAGGTGCCTGCAATTGATGCTCAAATCGTATACAATGCCGAGACACGGGTTGCACTCCTCGAGGGTGACGCGGGACGCGCGATCGAGATGCCGAATGGGCGCAGCCGACGGCTCCTCGCGCAGCTGCCCCTCGTTTCGCCAGCCGTGCCTGAATTTTGACCATCTGGACAAATGCGTGCGCCTGCACCTAAGCTTGCCTCAGCCGGGGCGACGACATGCATCGCCGGTTTAAGCTCTGAGTGAGCAGGAGGGGCAAATGTCATTCACCTTGAAAGAGATTCTGCGCGCTGGCTTCGGCCTCACGTTCGGCGCGATCGCCGCGCTGGCGGCTCCGGGCGCCGTGGCGCAGGACAAGATGAAGGTTGCATCGATCTTCTCCACGCCGATCGAGGAGCCGTGGGTCAACCAGATCCACGAGGCGATGCTGAAGGCGCAGGACGAGCTTGGCGTCGAATACAAATGGGCCGAGAGCGTACCCTCGGCGGACTACGCGCGGGTGCTGCGCGAGTTCGCGCGCGACGGCTACAAGTTCATCACCGGCGACGCCTTCGCGGCGGAGGACATCGCCCGCCGCGTGGCGCGTGAGTTCCCCGACGTAGCTTTCGTCATGGGATCGGGGCAGGGGCCGGCCGACCCGAACTTCTCCGTCTTCGACAACTGGATCCACGAGCCGGCCTATCTCTCCGGCATGATCGCCGGCGAGATGACGCAGTCGAACACCATCGGCACGGTCGCCGCGATGGACATCCCGGAAGTGGCGCGCCTCACCAACGCCTACTGCGGCGGCGCCAAGGAGGTGAACCCCGACGTGAAGTGCAAGGTCACCTTCATCGGCTCCTTCTTCGACCCGCCGAAAGCCAAAGAGGCGGCGCTGGCGCAGATCGACGCCGGCGTGGATGTGATCTACGCCGAGCGTTTCGGTGTCATCGAGGCGGCGCAGGAGAAGGGCATCCTCGCCATCTCCAACATGTCCGACCAGTCGGAGCTGGCGCCCGACACGGTCGTCACCGGGCCGGTCTGGGATATGTGGCCGACCATCCAGGCGGCCATCAAGCAGGTGCAGGCCGGCGTCTACACCGCCGCCGATTTCGGCACCTTCTCCTTCATGGCCAAGGGCGGCGCCAAGCTCGCGCCCTTCCACGAGTGGGAGAGCAAGCTGCCGCCCGACGTGATGAAGTCGGTGATGGACAAGGAAGAAGCCATCATGAGCGGCGAGTTCCGCGTGCCGGTGAACGAGTCTACGCCGGTCTCGGAATAGCGAGGCGGTGCCTCGACACTGTCGTCATGCCCGGACTTGATCTGACTTGATCCGGGCATCCAGTCCGTAACGTAGCCGCCGGCTGCGGCGGTCACGGAACGGATTGCCGGGTCAAGCCCGGCAATGACGACAGGGTGGGTGGCTGTTCACCATGACGTCCTCGCCTCATCCCCTCGTCGCCATGCGCGGCATCTCCAAGCGCTTCGGCTCGGTGCAGGCCGTGGCCGGGGTCGACCTGACGCTGAGCAGTGGCGACATTCTCGGCCTGCTCGGCGAGAACGGTGCCGGCAAGACCACCTTGATGAACGTCCTCTTCGGCACCTATGCGCCCGATGCGGGGACGATCGAGGTGGAGGGGCGGCCGGTCGCGGTCCGCAACTCGGCCGACGCGCTGAATTTCGGCATCGGCATGGTGCACCAGCATTTCCAGCTCGTGCCGCGCCACACCGTGCTGGAAAACCTGCTGGTCGGGAAGGCCGGGCCGGACGGCCGGCTGTCGCGGGCGCTGGCGACGGAGCGGCTGGCGAAGATCGGCGCCGACTATCATCTGGAGCTCGACCCCGACCGGCTGGTTGGCGACCTCGCCATCGGCGAGCAGCAGCGCGTGGAGATCGCCAAGTCGCTGGTGCGCGGCGCGCGCATCCTGGTGCTCGACGAGCCGACCGCGACGCTGACGCCGCACGAGACCGAGGGCCTCTTCCGCGCGCTCCGCTCCATGACCGAGCGCGGCATGGGCGTGATCTTCATCTCACACAAGCTCGGCGAGGTGATCGAGATCACCAGCCGCATCACCGTCATGCGGCACGGCAAGGTGGTCGCCGAGCGCGACAATGACGGAAGCCTGTCGAAGCCGGAGCTGGCGCGGCTGATGTGCGGCCGCGACCTGGTGCCGCCCGAGAAGCCGGCGGTAGCGGTCGGCGCGCCGCTCCTGTCGCTCGACCATGTCTCCGCGCGGGGCGCCGGCCGCGTGGCGCTTGCACGACGTCTCGCTGACGCTCCGCGCCGGCGAGATCGTCGGCATCGCCGGCGTCTCCGGCAACGGCCAGCGCGAGCTGGCCGACCTCGTCGCCGGCGTGCTGGCGCCGGAGAAAGGGACGCTCAGCGTGGACGGCGAGGCCGTGCGCGACCCGTCGCCCCACCGCATGCAGGCGCTGAAGATCGGGCGCGTGCCGGAAGACCGGCTCACCACCGGCATGATCGCCGCCATGCCGCTGGCGGAATTGATGGCGCTCCCCTGGATCGACACGCCGCCCTTCTCCAGCCACGGCATCCTCAACCGCTCCGCTATCCGCCGCTTCGCCGAGGATCAGATCGGCCGCTTCGACATCCGCACCTCCGGCCCGGAGGCGCGCACCGGCACGCTCTCGGGCGGCAATTTGCAGAAGGCGCTGATTGCGCGCGAGATGGCGCGCGACCCGAAGATCCTGCTCGCCGCGCAGCCGACGCGCGGCATCGACGTGGGCGCCATGGAGTTCATCCACGACCAGTTCCTGGCGCTGCGCGCCAATGGCGGCGCGGTGCTCCTCATCAGCGAGGACCTGGAGGAGCTCTTCGCGCTCTCTGACCGCATCGCCGTCATGTATGGCGGGCGCATCATGGCCGACATGCCGGTCGCCGAGGCGAGCGTCGAGCGGGTCGGGCTGCTCATGGCCGGTGTGGAGGAGAAAGCGGCGTGATCCGCGTGCGCCTCGAGCGGCGGGAGGAGACGCCGCACTGGCTGCAGATCGCCATTCCCGTGGCGGCGGTGATCGTCACGCTGATCCTCTGCTCCGGCCTCGTGGCGCTGGCCGGCGCCAACGTGATCGACGCCTACCGGCTGCTCCTCTTCTCCACCTTCCAGTCCGGCTACGACATCCAGGACACGCTGGTGAAGGCGGCGCCGCTGCTCTTCACCGGCCTCGCGGTGCTCGTCGCGTTCCGCGCAAAATTCTGGAACATCGGCGCGGAGGGTCAGCTGATGGCGGGCGCCGTCGCCGCCTGCTTCGTCGGCGAGCGGGAATGGCTGCCGGCCTTCAGCCTGGTGCCGCTGATGGTCGTCGGCGCGGCGATCTTCGGCGCGCTGTGGGCGCTGCTCCCGGCGCTCCTCAAGGTGCGGCTCAAGGTCGACGACGTCGTCACCACGCTGCTCCTCAACTTCATCATGCTCTACGGCGTCACCGCGCTGCTCGAAGGGCCGTGGCGCGACGGCAGCGGCTATCCCAACGCGCCGTCGATCCGCTACGAGGCGGAGTTTCCGTTCCTTCCCTGGCCGCACGTCCATCTCGGCGTGCTGCTGGCGCTGGTCGCAGCGATCCTCGTGTGGTGGGTGATGGCGCGCACCACGCTCGGCTTCAAGATCCGCGCCGTCGGCCACAACCCCGCCGCCTCCGAATATGCCGGCGTGAAGGTCGGCCGCGTGATCCTCGTCGCGGCGCTCATCTCCGGCGCGCTGGCCGGGCTCGCCGGGGCAGGGGAGGTGGGCGGCGTGCGCTTCCAGGTCACCGCCGACCTCACCTCCGGCTACGGCTATGCCGGCATCGTCATCGCCACGCTGGCGGAGCTCAATCCGCTCGGCGCCATCCCCGCGGCGCTCTTCTTCGCCATCATCTTCAACGGCGCCGGCACCATGGCGCGCGCCACCGGCGTGCCGATCTACCTCGCCGACGTGATCCAGGGGATCGCGCTGGTGACCATGGTGGCGGGGCGGCTCTTCGCGGTCTATCGGCTGCGGGTCATTCCCTCCCCCCTTGCGGGGGAGGGCCAGGGAGGGGGGAAGGCGGCACGCTCGGCGGCGCGTGGCTTTCCGCTCTCCCCCGACCCTTCCCCTGCAAGGGGGAAGGGGGGAGGAGCTTAGATGGACCTCCTCTCCACCCTCTTCGACATCGGCTTCTTCGCCGCGCTGATCCGCATCTCCACGCCGCTCCTCCTGGCGACGCTCGGCGAGCTCTATTCGGAGCGCTCCGGCGTTCTCAATCTCGGCATCGAGGGGATCATGCTGCTCGGCGCCATGATGGGCTTCACCGCAGCGTATTTCTCCGGCAGCCTGTGGCTCGGCGTTCTCGCGGCCGTCGTCACCGGCATGCTCGCCGGCCTGTTGATGACCTTCCTCGCCGTGGTGCTCGGCGTCAGCCAGCACGTCTCCGGCATCGGCACGACGCTGCTGGCGACGGGCCTCGCCTTCTACCTCTATCGCCTGGTCTTCGGGCAGCCGACCTCGCCGCCCAACATCGTGCCGTTCCAGCCGCTGCCGATCCCGCTCCTCTCCGACATTCCGGTGATCGGCACGGTGCTCTTCAACCAGTCGCCGCTCACCTACATCGCGCTCCTCGCCGTGCCGGTGACGGCGTGGCTGCTCTACCGCACGCCCTGGGGGCTCGACCTCAGGACCGTCGGCGAGAACCCGCGCGCCGCCGACGCCGCCGGCGTCAGCGTCTGGGGCATGCGCTGCCAGGCGCTCGTCATCGGCGGCGCGCTGATGGCGGCGGGCGGCGCCTATCTCACCATCTCGCAGTTCAACGCCTTCACCTTCGGCGTCGTGTCCGGCCGCGGCTGGGTGGCGATCGCGCTGGTCGTGTTCGGCATGTGGAGCCCGTGGCGCTGCGCCGCCGGCGCGCTGCTCTTCGCGGCGCTGGAGGCGTTGCAGCTTCGGCTGCAGGCGCACAACGTCCTGCACTTGCCTTACCAGGTGTTCCTGATGTTGCCTTTCGTCATGACCATCGTCGCCATGGCCCTCGTCTCCCGCAACGCCCGCGCCCCGGCAGCGCTGCTGGTGCCGTTCCGCAAGGAGGAGCGGTGAACAACAAAGCAAGCCCTCTCGTTTGTCATCCCGGCTTGCCGCAAAGCGGCAGGGCCGGGACCCATGAACACCCCTGCCGGCGGGACAGATCGCAACCGACGCGGCATGCTCTCGATCGCTTCGGGTCATGGGTCCCGGACTGGCGCATGCGCGCCATCCGGGATGACAATCGAGAGGGCATTGGATACCTCATCTGATGGCCACCCTCGACCTCCTCATCAAGAACGCCACGCTCCCCGACGGACGCACCGGCATCGACATCGCCTGCGCCGGCGGAAAAATCACCGCCGTCGAGCCGAACATCACGGCTGAAGCCGCGCGCACCATCGATGCGACGGGAAAGCTCGTCTCGCCGCCCTTCATCGACTGCCACTTCCACATGGACGCGACCCTGTCGCTCGGCCTGCCGCGCATGAATGTCTCCGGCACGCTCCTGGAAGGCATCGCGCTGTGGGGCGAGCTGAAGCCGCTTCTCACCGCCTGAGGCGGTGATGGAAAGGGCACTGCGCTATTGCGATCTCGCCGTCTCGAAGGGCGTGCTCGCCATCCGCAGCCACGTCGACATCTGCGACGACCGGCTGACCGCCGTCGATGCGCTGCTCGAGGTGAAGCGCAGGATCGCGCCTTACATCGACCTGCAACTGGTCGCCTTCCCGCAGGACGGCTACTACCGCTCGCCCAACGCGGCGGAGAACTTGAAGCGCGCGCTCGACAAGGGCGTCGACATCGTCGGCGGCATTCCGCATTTCGAGCGCAGCATGGCGGACGGCGCGGCGAGCGTGAAAGCGCTTTGCGAGATCGCCGCGGAGCGCGGCCTTCTGGTCGACATGCACTGCGACGAGACCGACGACCCGCTGTCGCGCCATATCGAGACGCTGGCCTACGAGACGCAGCGGCTCGGCCTGCAGGGCCGCGTCGCCGGCTCGCACCTCACCTCCATGCACTCCATGGACAATTACTACGTCTCCAAGCTTCTGCCGCTGATTGCCGAGGCGGGCGTCCACGCCATCCCCAATCCGCTCATCAACATCGTGCTGCAGGGCCGCCACGACACCTATCCCAAGCGCCGCGGCATGACGCGCGTGCCGGAGATGCTGGCGAGCGGCATCAACGTCGCCTTCGGCCAGGATTGCTGCATGGACCCGTGGTATTCGCTGGGCGGCGCCGACATGCTCGACGTGGCGCACATGGCGCTGCATGTCGCGCAGATGACGAGCCGCGAGGCGATGCGCACCTGCTTCGAGGCGGTGACCACGCATCCCGCCAAGGCCATGCAGCTTGAGGGCTACGGGCTGGAGGTCGGCTGCAACGCCGACATGGTGGTGCTGCAGGCGCACGATGCGATCGAGGCGATCCGGCTGCGCGCGCGGCGGCTTTTCGTGATCCGCCGCGGCGCGGTGATCGCCGAGAGCGCCGGCGGAGGAGACGGCGCTGCATCTTGAGGGGCGGCCGGAACGGCTCGACCCGTCAGACTATTATCCGAAGGTGCAGCCAGAGAACGGCTAGCAGCGCGCTCCGGCAGGATCTGCGCGGAGCGGTCATGGTCGCCGTCTGATTTTCTCTGCGTGACACGCCCTGCCTGATGCTATGTGCTTAGGCAAAAGTACGTAGCGAGTAAGGGATGCCGTCGTGTTGATCGAGCGCCAGAGCACGATCCTTGAGATTGCCCGCCAAGCCGGCCGCGTGACGGTCGATGAGCTGGCGCTTCGCTTCGAAGTCACGCCGCAGACCATCCGCAAGGACCTGAACGAGCTTTGCGACCGGCGTCTGCTGACGCGCATCCACGGCGGCGCGATCCTCTCCTCCGGCGTGGAGAACGTCGGCTACGACGCGCGCCGCATGATCGCCAGCGAGGAGAAGGAGGCGATCGCCCGCGCCGCCGCGGAGCGCATTCCCGACCAGGCGTCGCTGTTCATCAATATCGGCACCACCACCGAGGCGGTGGCGCGGGCGCTGCTGCAGCACCGCGGGCTGATGGTCATCACCAACAACCTCAACGTGGCGAGCCTGATGCGCGTCTATCCGCAAATCGAGGTTGTGGTCGCAGGCGGCGTGGTGCGCCCCACCGACGGCGGCGTCATCGGCGAATCGGCGGTCGACTTCATCCGGCAATTCAAGGTGGATTTCGCCGTGATCGGCGTCTCGGCGATCGACCAGGACGGCGGGTTGCTCGACTACGATTATCGCGAGGTGCGTGTGGCTCAGGCCATCATCTCCAATGCCCGCCACGTCATGCTGGTTTCGGACTCGACCAAATTCGAAAGATCGGCGCCGGTGCGCATCGGACACATCTCGCAGGTGACGACCTTCGTCACGGACCGCTGCCCTTCCAAGGCGATCCGCCAAATCTGCACCGACAGCGCCGTCGAGCTGGTGGAGGTGTTCGGCGCTTCCGATCCGGGCGAGGCCGACGATTGATTTTCGATTGATCTTCGATTTCTTTCGCTTTAGAACTCTGTGAGCTTCGCAGCGAAATAATAATGCTGCAATGCAACAGGGGGGAAGCGGGTGCAAGCAGCGCCCTTCGACATCGCCATCATCGGCGGCGGCATCAACGGCTGCGGCATAGCGCGCGATGCGGCCGGGCGCGGCCTGTCGGTGTACCTCTGCGAAAAATCCGATCTCGCCGGCGCCACCTCCTCGGCGTCGACCAAGCTCATCCACGGCGGCTTGCGCTACCTGGAGTATTACGAGTTCCGGCTGGTGCGCGAATCGCTCATGGAGCGCGAGGTGCTCTGGCGGGCAGCGCCACATATCATCTGGCCCTTGCGGTTCGTCCTCCCGCACCACAAGGGACTTAGGCCCGCCTGGCTGATCAGGCTGGGCCTCTTTCTCTACGACCATCTGGGCGGCAGGCGAGACCTGCCGCCGTGCAAGCGTGTGGATCTCACCGTCGACCCGGCCGGTGAGCCGCTCAAGCCGGAGTTTCGCAAGGGCTTCGAATATTCCGATTGCTGGGCGGATGACTTCGCGCCTTGTCGTCCTTACCGCAATGGATGCCGCCGAGCGCGGCGCGGTCGTCGAAACGCGCACCGAGATGATGAAGGCCGAGCGCGAAGGCGCGCTCTGGCGGATGACCGTCGCAGACGTGTCCAGCGGAGAGACTTCGGGAAATCTCCGCCAGGGCAATCGTCAACGCGGCCGGCCCGTGGGTGGCGAAGGTCGTGTCGGAGCGTATCGGGGCGCGTCTCGATGCGCCCGTCCGTCTGGTGAAGGGTAGCCACATCGTCGTGCCGCGGCTCTTTCAGCACGACCGCGCCTACATCTTCCAGCACACCGACGGCCGTATCGTCTTCGCCATTCCCTACGAGCGCGACTTCACGCTGATCGGCACGACCGATCTCGATTTCGAGGGCGATCCTGGGGCGCCCAAGGCGACGGCGGAGGAGGTTGAGTATCTTTGCTCCCTCGCCAGCCAGTATTTTCGCAATGCGATCACACCCGCGGACGTCGTCTGGACCTACTCCGGCGTGCGCCCGCTCTATGACGACGGGGCGAGCGAAGCGCAGGCGGCGACGCGCGATTACGTGCTGAAGCTCGACGGGGAGCGCGGCGAGCCGCCGCTCCTCAACATCTACGGCGGCAAGATCACGACATATCGGTGTCTCGCTGAGACGGTGCTCGACAAGCTCGCCGAGAAGATGGGCAGTCTCGGCAGGCCCTGGACCGCGACGGCACCGCTGCCCGGCGGAGATTTTGCCGCGGCTGATTTCCCGGTGCAGGTCGCGGCAATCAGGGCGCTTTGCCCTGATTGCAGTGCCGCGCTCGCCACGCGTCTGGTGCGCGCCTACGGCACGCGCGCCCGCATGATCGTCGAAGGCGCCGGAGGCAAGGCCGGCCTTGGCGCCTTGTTCGGAAGCGACCTCAGCGAGCGCGAGGTCGCCTATCTCATGCAGCACGAATGGGCGCGCACCGCCGAGGACGTGCTGTGGCGCCGCTCCAAGCTCGGCCTGCGCGTCAGCGCCGAGGAAGCCGAACGGCTCGACGCATGGATGCAGTCGGCCGGCGCCGCCGCTGAGCCAGCCGCCGTGGCGGGAGGGGCGGTGCTATGACCCTCGAGCTGCGCAACGTCAGCAGGATCGCGCACGGCGAAACGCATATCGCCGACGTGTCGCTGTCGCTCGCTCGCGGCTCGCTCAACATCCTGCTCGGCCCGACTCTGTCGGGGAAGACGAGCCTGATGCGGCTGATGGCCGGCCTCGATGCGCCGAGCGAAGGCCAGGTGTTCCTCGACGGCAAGGACGTGACGGGCGTGCCGGTGAAGAAGCGCTCCGTCGCGATGGTCTACCAGCAGTTCATCAACTACCCGAACCTGACCGTCTACGAGAACATTGCCTCGCCGCTGCGCGTGGCGCGCGTCGAAAAGGCCGAGCTCGATCGGCGCGTCATGGAAGCAGCGAAGCTGATGAAGCTGGAGCCGCTTCTGTCGCGCAAGCCGCTGGAGCTTTCCGGTGGCCAGCAGCAGCGCACGGCGCTCGCCCGCGCCATCGTCAAGCGCGCCGATCTGGTGCTCCTCGACGAGCCGCTCGCCAACCTCGATTACAAGCTGCGTGAGGAGCTGCGCGAAGAGCTGCCGCGCATCTTCTCCGCCACCGGCGCGATCTTCGTCTATGCCACCACCGAGCCGGTGGAGGCGCTGCTTCTCGGCGGCTCGACCGCCACCCTCTCGCAAGGCCGCGTCACGCAGTTCGGCCCCACGCTGGAGGTCTATCGCCGCCCCGACAGCCTGGAGACGGCGCGCATCATCTCCGACCCGCCGATCAACACGCTGTCGGTGACCAAGGCCGAGGGCCGCATCAAGGCGACGCGCGAGGATTTGACGCTGCCGGCGACCGGCATCCTCTCCGGCCTCCCGAATGGCACCTATACGATCGGCTTCCGCCCCAACCACCTCTACCTGCTGCGCCCGCAGCACGACGTGATTCCGGTCACCGGCCGCGTGGTCATGACGGAGATCACCGGCTCGGAGAGCTTCGTGCATATCGACTTCGCCGGCGAGCGCTGGGTGGCGCTGGCGCACGGCATCCACGACCTCACCATCGGCCAGCCGGTGGAGATCTTCCTCGATCCGCACCGCTTCTTCGTCTTCGGCGAGGGCGGCGCGCTTGCCGCCGCGCCGTGGCTCAGGCGCGTGGCATAGGAGGGCACGCGATGGCACGCATCGCATCTCGACGGGATCGCCCACTCCTACCTGCCGTCGCCGCGCGGCCCGGAGGATTACGCGCTGAAGCGGCTCGACCATGTGTGGGAGGACGGCGGCGCCTATGCGCTGCTCGGCCCCTCCGGCTGCGGCAAGACCACGCTCCTCAACATCATCTCCGGGCTGATCATGCCGAGCGAGGGCCGCGTCCTTTTCGACGGGACCGACGTCACCGACAAGCCGACGGCGGAGCGCAACATCGCGCAGGTCTTCCAGTTCCCGGTGACCTACGACACCATGACGGTGGCCCAGAACCTGGCGTTTCCGCTGAAGAACCGCGGCGTGCCCAAGCGCGAGACGGAGCGGCGCGTGCGCGAGGTGGCGGAGATGCTGGAGCTGACGCCGATGCTTCAGCAGCGGGCGCGCCGGCTCACCGCCGACTCCAAGCAGAAGATCTCGCTCGGCCGCGGGCTGGTCCGCCCGGACGTGGCGGCGATCCTCTTCGACGAGCCGCTCACCGTCATCGACCCGCACCTGAAATGGGTGCTGCGCGCGCAGATCAAGAAGCTGCACCGCGAGTTCGGCCTCACCATGGTCTACGTCACGCATGACCAGACCGAGGCTCTCTCCTTCGCCGACAAGGTGGTCGTCATGTACGAGGGCGACGTCGTGCAGATCGGCACGCCGGAAGAGCTGTTCGAGCGCCCGGAGCACACCTTCGTCGGCTATTTCATCGGCTCGCCCGGCATGAACGTCGCGCCGGTGACGGTAGAGGGAAATCGCGCGCGTCTCGGTGAGCAGGAGATCGGCCTCGGCCGCTCCTATCCCGGGCTGGAGAAGGGCGCCAAGATCGAGCTCGGCGTGCGTCCCGAATATGTCCGCATCGGCGGCGGCGCGAACGGCATCGCCGGCGCGCGTGCTGAAGGTGGACGACGTCGGGCGCTACCGCGTCGTCAGGGTCGACGTGGACGGGCACACGCTCAACGCCATTGCCGACGAGGATGCGGAGATCGCCGACGACCGCGCGCGGCTCGTCCTCGACCCGGCCAACGTCCACATCTACGCCGACAGCCGCCGCGTCGCCGGCACGCCGGCCGGGCAGGGGGGCGCCTGATCATGGACAAGACCCTCAACAACCGCGCCTGGCTCATGGTGCTGCCGGTCCTGGCTGCTGGTCGCGTTCAACGCCATCATCCCGCTGATGACGGTGGTGAACTATTCGGTGCAGGAGACGTTCGGGAGCAACGTCTTCTTCTTCCACGGGGTGGGCTGGTTCCAGGACGTGCTGCACTCCGACCGCTTCCACGCTGCGCTCGGCCGCCAGCTGGCCTTCACCTTCATCATTCTCTTCATCGAGATTCCGCTCGGCGTGGCAATCGCGCTCACGATGCCGCGCCAAGGGGCTATGGGTGTCCGTCTGCCTGGTGCTCATGGCGCTGCCGCTGCTCATTCCGTGGAACGTCGTGGGCGCCATCTGGAACATCTTCGCGCTGCCGGATATCGGGCTGCTCGGCCACACGCTCAACGCCATCGGCCTCGACTACAACTATACGCGCCATCCGATCGACGCCTGGTTCACCATCATCCTCATGGACGTCTGGCACTGGACGTCGCTGGTGGTGCTGCTCGCCTATGCCGGGCTGATCTCGATTCCCGACGCCTATTACCAGGCGGCCAAGATCGACGCCGCGTCGCGCTGGGCGGTGTTCCGCTACATCCAGCTGCCGAAGATGAAGCGCGTGCTGACCATCGCCATCCTGCTGCGCTTCATGGATTCCTTCATGATCTACACCGAGCCGGCCGTGCTGACCGGCGGCGGCCCGGGCAATTCCACGACGCTTCCTGTCGATCGATCTGGTGAAGGTGGCGCTCGGTCAGTTCGATCTCGGTCCGGCAGCGGCGATGTCGATCATCTACTTCCTGATCGTCCTGCTGCTCTCGCTGGATCTTCTACACGCTGATGATGCGCAACGAGGAGCAGTCATGACCGACGTGACCGCACGTCCCGGCGGAGCCTTCCAGCGCGGGAGCATCAGCGTTCTGCTGTCCGGATCGGGTTCGGCTGGCTGGTGCCGACGATCTACATCCTCTTCCTGATGGTGCCGATCTACTGGCTCCTCAACATGTCGTTCAAGACGACCAACGAGATCCTCGGCGGCCTGACGCTGTGGCCGCACCGCTTCACGCTGGCGAGCTACCAGGAGATCTTCACCGATCCGACCTGGTACAACGGCTATCATCAACTCCATCATCTACGTGACCATGAACATGGTCATCTCCGTGACGGCGGCGCTGCCGGCCGCCTATGCCTTCTCGCGCTACCGCTTCGTCGGCGACAAGCATCTGTTCTTCTGGCTGCTGACCAACCGCATGGCGCCGCCGGCGGTGTTCGCGCTGCCGTTCTTCCAGCTCTACTCGGCGATCGGGCTGTTCGACACGACCATCGCAGTCGCTCTCGCGCATTGTCTTTTCAACATCCCGCTGGCGGTCTGGATTCTCGAAGGGTTCATGTCCGGCGTGCCGAAGGAGATCGACGAGACCGCCTACATCGACGGCTATTCGTTCCCGAAGTTCTTCGTGAAGATCTTCATGCCGCTGATCGCCTCGGGCATCGGCGTCACCGCCTTCTTCTGCTTCATGTTCTCCTGGGTGGAGCTGCTGCTCGCCAAGACGCTGACCTCGGTCGCCGCGAAGCCGATCGCCGCGGTGATGACGCGCACCGCGAGCACCTCCGGCTATGAGCTCGGGCTGCTCGCCGCGGCCGGCGTGCTCACCATCATCCCGGGCGCGGTCGTCATCTATTTCGTGCGCAACTACATCGCCAAGGGCTTCGCCCTGGGGAGGGTCTGATGCAAAGCTCCGTCTTCGACCTTTCCTGGATGGCATGGACCTGGCAGACGGCGACCTTCTTCGTCGTCATCTTCCTCATGCTCTGCGCCATGACGGCCTGGGAGCTCGCGTCGCCCGGCGGAGGGCCGCGGCACGGCATCCTCAGCCTCGATACGACGCGCGGCGATCGCCTTTTCATCTCGCTGCTCGGCAGCGCGTTCATTCATCTGGCTTGGCTCGGGCTCGTCGGTCCGAACCTTTGGTGGGCTCTTGGCCTCTCGCTCATCTACGCCTTCGCGGTGTTCCGATGGGTGTGAGGCATCAGGGGGTTGTCGGCCGTCGGCCGGCGTTTTGATGAGAAAAGGGAGGTAAAGCAATGAGACGATTGTTGTTAGGGACAGTCGCGGCATTCGCCGTCATGGCGCCGAGCGCGTCATGGGCGGGCATGGACGAGGCGAAGCAGTTTCTCGACAACGAGATCGCGGGTCTGTCGACGCTGTCGCGCGAAGACCAGGAAAAGGAGATGCAGTGGTTCATCGACGCGGCCAAGCCGTTCGCCGGCATGGAGATCGACGTGCTGTCGGAAGACATCCCGACGCACGAGTACGAGTCCAAGGTGCTGGCGCCGGCTTTCAGCGCAATCACCGGGATCAAGGTCAACCATCAGTATCTCGGCGAGGGCGAGGTCGTGCAGGCGGTGCAGACGCAGATGCAGACCAACCGCAACCTCTACGACGGCTATATCAACGACTCCGACCTGATCGGCACGCATTCGCGCCTGCAAAGCGCGGTGAACCTGACCGACTGGATGGCGGGCGAGGGCAAGGACGTCACCGATCCCGATGCTCGACATCGACGACTTCATGGGCAAGTCGTTCACCACCGGGTCCGGACGGCAAGCTGTGGCAGCTCACCGACCAGCAGTTCGCCAACCTCTACTGGTTCCGCAAGGACTGGTTCGACCGCCAGGACCTGAAGGACAGGTTCAAGGCCAAGTACGGCTACGACCTCGGCGTTCCGGTCAATTGGTCGGCCTATGAGGACATCGCCGACTTCTTCACCAACGACGTGAAGGAGATCGACGGCGTCCGCGTCTACGGCCACATGGACTACGGCAAGCGCGCTCCCGA
The DNA here is from genome assembly GCA_963801225.1 of uncultured Alphaproteobacteria bacterium. GTDB lineage: Bacteria > Pseudomonadota > Alphaproteobacteria > Rhizobiales > Afifellaceae > DASWJZ01. The sequence goes on along the minus strand of CAWDED010000006.1, from coordinate 160,051 downwards.
CCTCGGCTGGCGCATGACTGACGCCTGGCTGTCCATGGCGGGCGAGGCGGATGTCGGTCTTCCGAACGGGCGTCCCGTCGACGAGTGGGGCATCCGCATGGAGAAGGATAGCTGCAACCCGGTCGGCGCCTCGGTGTCGCGCGGCGGCGGCGCCAACAGCCCGGCGGCGGTCTACGCGGTGTCCAAGTGGGACGAGTGGCTGCGGAAATACGCGCCTCCGGGTGCGGCCGACCTCGACTTCTACCAGTCGCTGCCGGCGCTCGCGCAGGGTAACGTCGCTCAGCAGATCTTCTGGTATTCGGCCTTCACCGCCAACATGGTGGCGCCGAAGAGCGAGGGCAACAACACCGTCGACGACGACGGCAATCCGCTGTGGCGGATGGCGCCGTCGCCGCACGGCCCCTACTGGAAGGAAGGCTCGCAGCGCGGCTACCAGGACGCCGGCTCGTGGACGCTTTTCAACTCGACGCCCGTCGATCGCCGCAAGGCGGCCTGGCTCTATGCCCAGTTCGTCGTGTCGAAGACGGTCGACGTCAAGAAGAGCGACGTCGGGCTGACCTTCATCCGCGACTCCACCGTGCGCCATCCGCACTTCACGGAGCGCGCGCCGAAGCTCGGCGGCCTGATCGAGTTCTACCGCTCGCCGGACCGTGTCGCGTGGACGCCGACCGGCATCAACGTGCCTGACTATCCGAAGCTCGCCCAGCTCTTCTGGGAGAACATCGGCGACGTGAACTCCGGTGCGTTCACGCCGCAGCAGGCGATGGATCGTCTCGCCGTCGCAGATGGACGACGTGATGGCCCGCATGCAGGCGGTGGACGAGTCGAACAACGTCTACCATGGCTGCGGACCGCGGCTTAATCCGGAGAGCGATCCCTCCAAGTGGCTGAGCACCGAGCACGCCCCCTGGGCGAAGCTCGACAACGAGAAGCCGCAGGGCGAGACCATCGCCTATGACGAGCTGATCAAGCGCTGGACGGAGCACCAGTAGCCCGCCCGCACTTGCAAACATTGGCATGGCCGGGTTCACTCCCGGCCATGCTCGTTTCCCGACAAGGCCGCCGACGGCTATGAGCGACTTCATCCTCGCCATCGACCAGGGCACGACATCGAGCCGGGCGATCGTCTTCGACGGCGCATACGCGATCCGCGGCTTGGCGCAGGAGGAGTTCGCCCAGCATTTCCCCGCCTCCGGCTGGGTCGAGCACGACCCGGACGACATCTGGCGGACGACGCTCGCCACGGCGCGCGGCGCGCTGGCCGACGCCGGGATCGGCGCGCCGCAGATCGCCGGCCATCGGCATCACCAACCAGCGCGAGACGACGCTCGTCTGGGACCGGCGAACCGGCAAGCCGATCCACAACGCCATCGTCTGGCAGGACCGCCGCACCGCGGATTTCTGCGCCCGCCTCAAGCGGGAAGGCGCCGAGCCGTTGGTCACGGCGAAGACGGGCCTCGTCATCGACCCCTATTTCTCCGGCACCAAGATCCGCTGGATGCTCGACAACGTGGAGGGCGCGCGCGCCGCGGCCGAGGCCGGCCATCTCGCCTTCGGCACCGTCGATATCGTATCTCGTCTGGCATCTGACCGGCGGAAGGGTGCACGCGACCGATGCGACCAACGCCTCGCGCACGCTGCTCTACGACATCCATACCAACGACTGGGACGACGAGCTTCTGAAGCTCATCGGCGTGCCGCGCTCCATGCTGCCGAAGGTGAAGGACAGCGCCGCGGAATTCGGCATGACCGAGCCGTCGCTCTTCGGCGGCGGGATCGCTATCCGCGGCATTGCCGGCGACCAGCAGGCGGCGACCGTTGGCCAGGCCTGCTTCAAGCCGGGCATGGTGAAATCGACCTACGGCACCGGCTGCTTCGCCGTGCTCAACACTGGCGACGACGCGGTCGCCTCGAAGAACAAGCTTCTCACCACCATCGCCTATCGTCTCGACGGCCGCACCACCTATGCGCTGGAAGGCTCGATCTTCATTGCCGGTGCCGCCGTGCAATGGCTGCGCGACGGGCTGGAGATGATCGAGCACGCCGGACGAATCGGGAATTCTGGCCGCGGAGGCCGATCCGGGCCAGGACGTGGTGCTGGTTCCCGCCTTCACCGGGCTCGGCGCGCCGCACTGGGACGCGGAGGCGCGCGGCGCGCTGTTCGGGCTGACGCGCGCCACCGGCCGGCGCGAGCTGGCGCGGGCGGCGTTGGAGGCGGTCTGCTTCCAGACCAACGACCTCATCGAAGCCATGCATGGCGACTGGCAGAGCGGCGGATCGGAAACGGTGCTCCGGGTCGACGGCGGCATGGTGGCGAGCGACTGGACCATGCAGCGGCTCGCCGACATCCTGAATGCGCCCGTCGACCGGCCGCAGATCCTGGAGACGACCGCGCTCGGCGCCGCGTGGCTGGCCGGTCGCCAGGCCGGCGCCTGGCCGGACATGGAGGCTTTCGCGCAATCCTGGCGACGCGATGCGCGCTTCGATCCGCAGCTCGACGCGGCCGACCGCGAGCGCAAGATCGAAGCATGGCGCGACGCCGTGAGCCGCACATTGTCGCGCCGCTGAGATCGCTGTCGCCCGCGGCTAATTCCGAGGATTGAAATATAATTCCGCATATGGGAGCTTCCCTGGCCCGGCGGCTGAACCGGGAAAAATGAAGGCTCTCCGGGGAGGAAAGGGCGCATGCGCGCCGTCATCTGCTCGTCGTTCGGTCCGCCCGAAACCCTTGAGCTGCGCGACCTGCCGCGCCCGGAGCCCGCAGCTGGCGAGGTCCGCATCGCGGTTGAGGCGTGCGGCGTCAACTTTCCCGACACGCTCATCATCGAAGGCAAATACCAGCTGAAAGCCGAGCCGCCGTTCTCGCCCGGAGGCGAAGTGGCCGGCGTCGTCAGCGGCATCGGGGAGGGCGTCGACGGCCTGCGCGAGGGGGATCCGGTCATCGCGCTCAACGGATATGGCGGCTTCGCCGAGGAGATCGTCGTGACGCCGGACCGCCTCATGGCGCGGCCGCGGCATCTCGACCCGGTCGTGGCGGCCGGATTCAGCATCACCTACGGCACTGCCATTCATGCGTTAGCGCAGCGTGCCGACATCAAGCCCGGCGAAACCTTGCTCGTGCTCGGCGCGGGCGGCGGCGTCGGGCTCGCTGCGGTCGAGGTCGGCAAGCTGCTCGGCGCGCATGTCATCGCCGCCGCGAGCTCGGCGGAGAAGCTCGCCGCGGCGCGCGCGGGGGGCGCGGACGAGACCGTCAACTATGCGAGTGAGTCGCTCCGCGATCGCCTCAAGGAAATCACCGGCGGCAAGGGTGTGGACGTCGCTTTCGATCCCGTCGGCGGCGACTATCTGGAGCAGGCGGTCCGCGCCTCGGCGTGGCGCGGTCGCGTTCTCGTCGTGGGATTTGCTTCAGGCGGCATCCCAAAGGTTCCAGCCAACCTTCTGCTCCTGAAGGGTTCTTCTCTGGTCGGCGTCTTCTGGGGCGCATTCCGGCAGAAGGAGCCCGAGGTCGAAGCCGCCAACTTCCATCGGCTTTTCGAATGGCACGCCGACGGCCGCCTTCACCCGCGGATCGGCCAGGTGCTGCCGCTTGAACAGGCGCCGGCGGCGCTTCGCTCGCTCCTCGACCGCACGGCCATTGGCAAGATCGTGCTGACCACCAAGCAAGGAACCCACTGATGTTCGAAATGTCGAGCCGCGCGAAGGCCCTGCACGACAAGCTGCTGCGCTTCATGGACGATCACGTCTATCCGAATGAAGACACTTTCGACGAGCTGCACGCGGCCATGCCTTCGCGCTGGCAGACCCCGTCGTTGCTCTTCGAGCTTCAGGCGAAAGCGCGGGCCGAGGGCCTGTGGAACCTCTTCCTGCCCGAAGAGGAACATGGCGCCGGGCTTGAGCAATCTCGACTACGCGCACCTCTGCGAGACGATGGGCCGCTCGCATCTTGCGCCCGAGGTGTTCAACTGCTCCGCGCCCGACACCGGCAACATGGAGACCCTGGCTCTCTACGGCACCGAGCAGCAGAAGGAGCAATGGCTGAAGCCGCTGCTCGAGGCGAAGATACGCTCCTGCTTCTCCATGACCGAGCCGGAGGTCGCCTCGTCCGACGCCACCAACATCCGCACGGAAATTCGCCGCGACGGCGACCATTACGTCGTCAACGGGCGGAAGTGGTGGTCCTCGGGAGGCAACGACGAGCGCTGCAAGATCGCCATCGTCATGGGCCGCACCGACCCGAACGCCCCGCGCCACCAGCAGCAGTCGATGATCCTCGTGCCGCTCGATACGCCGGGCGTGAAGGTCGAGCGCCACCTCAGCGTCTTCGGCTACGACCACGCGCCGCACGGCCATGCCGAGATCACCTACGACAATGTGCGCGTGCCCGCCTCCAACATGCTGCTCGGCGAGGGGCGCGGCTTCGAGATCGCGCAAGGCCGGCTCGGGCCCGGCCGCATCCACCATTGCATGCGGGCGATCGGCCTGGCGGAGCGGGCGCTGGAGACGCTCTGCGCTCGCGCCGTGTCACGGCACGCCTTCGGCCGCTCGCTCGCCGAGCAGGGAGCGATCCGCCAGGATATCGCGCGCTCGCGCTGCGAGATCGACCAGGCGCGGCTCCTGACGCTCAACGCCGCGCACATGATGGACACGGTCGGCAACAAGGCGGCGCGGCGCGAGATCGCCATGATCAAGGTGGTGGCGCCGGAGATGGTCTGCCGGATCATCGACCGCGCCATCCAGGTGCATGGCGCCATGGGCGTGAGCCAGGACAGCTTCCTGGCGGCAGCCTACGCCCATGCCCGCACGCTCAGGCTCGTCGACGGGCCGGACGAGGTGCATCGCGAGGCAATCGCCCGGCAGGAGCTCCGGCGATACACCAACGCGCCGACGGCATGACGGAGAGGGGCAGCATGTACGATCTGGAAGGACAGGTCGCCATCGTCACCGGCTCGACGCGCGGCATCGGCCGCTCGATCGCCGAGCACCTGGCGCGGGCCGGCGCCAGGGTGGTCGTCTCCAGCCGCACGAAGGAGACGTGCGAGGAGGTGGCCGAAGCCATCCGCGCGTCGGACGGCGAGGCGATCGCCATCCCCTGCCATGTCGGCCACAAGGATCAGCTCGAAGCGCTGGTGAAGACGACGCTCGACCGCTGGGGCCGGATCGACGTGCTCGTCTGCAACGCCGCCACGAATCCCGCCTTCGGTCCGCTCGCCGACCTCACCGACGAGGCCTTCGACAAGATCATGGACACGAACGTCAAGGCAACGTTCCAGCTCTGCAACCTGGTGCTGCCGCATATGGGGGAGCGGGGCAGCGGCAACGTCATCGTCGTTTCCAGCATCGCCGCGCTGCGCGGGACCAGCATGCTCGGCGCCTACAGCATCTCGAAGGCGGCCGAGGCGGCGCTGACGCGGAACCTCGCCGTCGAGTGGGGACCCAAAGGCGTGCGCGTCAACGCCATTGCGCCCGGCGTCATCCGGACGGAGTTCGCCCGGGCGCTGTGGGAGGATCCGGAGCGGCGCAGGCAGACGGAGGCGCGCACGCCGCTCCGCCGCATCGGGGAGCCCGACGATATCGGCGGCATCGCGCTGTTCCTGGCGAGCCGCGCCGCCGCCCATATCACCGGTCAGCTCATCGTCGCCGATGGCGGCGAGACCATCGCCTGAGGCTGCGGTCGTGATGGCGGCCCCTGAGCAGATGCCGAACCTCGAGCAGGTCAGGTCGGAGCATCGCTTCGATGAGCGCACGCTCGCCGAATATCTGAGGGGCCGGCTCCCGGGCGCCGAGGCCGGCATCTCGATCCGCCAGTTCAAGGGCGGGCAATCCAATCCGACCTTCCTGCTGATCACCGCGGACGGACTTCGCTATGTCCTGCGCAAGAAGCCGCCGGGCGATCTGCTTCCGAAGGCACATCAGGTCGAGCGGGAATACCGCGTCATGGCGGCGCTCGCGGACACGCCGGTGCCGGTGCCCACGATGCGTCTCCTGTGCGAGAGCGACGACGTGATCGGCACGGCCTTCTTCGTCATGGATTTCGTCGAGGGCGTGACGGCCCAGGAGCCGCTGCTCGATCTGCCGAAGAACGCGCGGGCGCCGCTCTTCTTCGATGCGGTGAAGACCATGGCATCGCTGCACAAGGTCGATTGGCGCAAGGTCGGCCTCGCCGATTTCGGCCGGCCGGATAGCTATGTCCCGCGGCAGATCGATCGCTGGTCCAGGCAGTACGAGGCGTCACGCCTCGAAGCCGACATTCCGGCGATGGGCTGGCTGAGGGACTGGCTCGTCGAGCACGACGGCGTGGCCGACGAGACGGCGATCGCCCACGGCGACTTCCGGCTCGGCAACATGATGTTCGACGTCGAGCGGTTGAACGTGGTCGCGGTGCTTGACTGGGAGCTTTCCACGCTCGGCCATCCGCTCGCCGATCTCGCCTATTTCTGCATGCCGTATCATCTGCCGGCCGACGCCAATCGGATGCGCGGCGTGGTCGGGCTCGATCTCGGCGAGCTCGGCATTCCACGCGAAGAAGAGCTGCTCGCGGCCTATTGCGATCAGAGCGGGCACTCGGCCGTTCCGGACTGGCCCTTCTTCCTCGCCTTCTCGCTGTTCCGCATGGCGGCGATCCTGCAGGGCGTTGCCGCGCGCGCCGCGCAGGGCAATGCCAGCAGCGCCGACGCACGCCTGGTCGGCGGGCGCGCGAGCATGTTTGCCGAGGTCGGAAAGACAATCGCCCAAGCGGCCGGATGATGGAGAAGACGTGTGACCGTGAAAGAAGCCAAACGCATCGTGCTCGTCGAATATCCCCAAGGCATGCCCGACGAGCGGCATCTGCGCCTTGAGCCTTTCGCCGTGCCGAAGCCCGGCGAGGGCGAGGTGCTGCTCCGCACGATCTATCTTTCGCTCGACCCCTATATGCGTGGCCGCATGAACCCCGCCCGCTCCTATGCCGATCCGGTGAAGCCCGGGGAGGTGATCGTTGGCGGCACGGTGAGCGAGGTGCTCGAAAGCCGCTTCGACGGGCTGAAGCCGGGCGACATCGTGCTCGGCTCGAGCGGATGGCAGACGCATGCAGTCGCCGACGGCAAGGAGCTGCGCAAGCTCGACCCGCGCCAGGCGCCGATCTCCACGGCGCTGGGCGTGCTCGGCATGCCCGGGATGACCGCCTATGTGGGGCTTCTGGATCACGGCCGGCCGAAGGCTGGCGAGACCGTGGTGGTCTCCGCCGCCGCCGGCGCGGTGGGGCAGGTGGTCGGCCAGCTGGCGCGCATCAAGGGCTGCCGCGCCATCGGCATCGCCGGCGCCGACGACAAATGCGACTACGTGGTCAACGAGCTCGGCTTCACCGCCGCGGTGAACTACAAGGCCGCGGATTTCCGCGAGCGGCTGAAGGCGGCATGCCCCGACGGCGTCGACATCTATTTCGACAATGTCGGCGGACCGGTCGCCGACGCCGTCGTGTCGCTGTTCAATCTCTACGGCCGCATGCTCGTCTGCGGCCGCATCGCCGCCTACAACACTCCTCCCACGGTCGACGGGCCCGATCCGCTTGCCCGCTTCATGGGACTGGTGCTGACGCGCCGCCTCACGGTGCGCGGCTTCCTCGTCTTCGACCACAGCGACCGCATTCCCGAGTTCGCCAAGGACATGGCGGGGTGGCTGAAGAGCGGCGAGGTGCGCTATCGCGAGGATATCGTGGAGGGGATCGAGAAGACCGTCGAAGCCTTCCAGGGCCTGATGCAGGGCCGCAACCGCGGCAAGCTGATCGTCAGGATCGGCGACGACCCGACGCGGAGCGGAGGATGAGGCTCGAGGGCCGCGTTGCCATCGTCACCGGAGCCGCCGGCGGCATCGGGCGCGCAACGGCACAGCGCTTCGCTTCCGAAGGCGCAACGCTTGCGCTGATCGACCGCAACGAAGCGGGTCTTGCGGAAACCGCCGGAACCCTGCCCGCGGCGACGGAGCGCACGACCTGCGTCGTCGACATCGCCGACGAGGCCGAAGTGGAGAAAACGGTCGCCGACGTCCTGGCGCGGTTCGGGCACATCGATGTGCTGTGCAACAACGCCGGGGTCGCGGGAGACATGGCGACCGCGCCCGAGCAGGACGCCGACAATTGGCGTCGGGTCTTGGAGGTCAATCTCTACGGCGCGATGTTCTTCACCAAGCATGTGTCGCGCGCCATGATCGAGGCGGGGAGGGGCGCCATCGTCAATACCGCGTCGGTGGCGGGGCTGCGCTCCGGTGCCGGCGGCAACGCCTACAGCGCCTCCAAGGCGGCGCTGATCAATTTCACCATGACGTCGGCCTGTGACCTCGGCGGTTACGGCATCCGCGTCAACGCGGTCTGCCCCGGCCTGGTCGAGACGGGCATGACCAAGGTGGTGTTCGACTATGCCCGCGAGAAGGGCAAGGAAGACCGCCTCGGCTATCGCTGCGAGCTGCGGCGCTACGGCCGGCCCGAGGAAATCGCTGCTGCGATCGCCTTTCTCGCCAGCGACGACGCCAGCTACATCACCGGCCAGGCGCTACCCGTCGACGGCGGCAACACGGCCTCTCTCAACCTGCCCGGCATGAAGGTCTGAGATGGCGACGAGCATCGGCACGATCGACGGGCCGGACAAGCTTCACGCCCTGGTCGGAACGCGGCTCGGTGTCAGCGATTGGATGCCTCTCGGTCAGGCACAGATCGACGCTTTCGCGGATGCCACGCTCGATCATCAATGGATACACGTCGATCCGCAGCGCGCAGCGCGTGAGCTTCCCGGCGGCAAGACGATCGCTCATGGCTTCCTGACGCTCTCGCTGCTTCCGGCGATGCGCCAACAGGTCTTCAACGTCACCGGAGTCTCCTCGCGTCTCAATTACGGGCTCGGGAAGGTGCGCTTTCCCGCGCCGGTGCCGAGCGGTTCCCGCATTCGCGCCGCTTTTGACCTTGCCGGAGCCGAGACGAGGGAAGAGGGACGCGTGCTGGTGACGCTCCTGGCGACGGTGGAGGTGGAGGGCGAAGACAAGCCGGCCTGCGTCGCCGAGATGCTCGCGCTGCTCATCCCATGAGGAACGAGGCGAGCGACTCCGCCGGGCGCGTAAGGAGAGCGAGAAGAATCCCATGAGAAAGCGACAGACGCAGCCTGGGGGCGGCACCGCCCTGCTCGATCCGAAAGATCCTGCCGAGGGGGACCGGCAATTCGTAACGGCGCTGCACCGGGGCCTGCAGATCCTCAGATGCTTCCGGCCCAACGACAACGGCCTCGGAAACCTGGAGATCGCCAAACGAAGCGGGTTGCCGAACTCCACCGTGTCACGGCTCACCTATACGCTGAGCAAGCTCGGCTATCTGCTCTACGACGAGCAGACGGGCCGCTACCGCATGGGCGTCGCGGTCCTGGGGCTCGGCTATGCCTGCGTGGCGGGCATGCGCATCCGCGAGACGGCGCAGCACTACATGCAGAAGATGGCCGACAAGTACGGCGACGGCCTCATGGTGGCGCTCGGCGGGCGCGACCAGCTCACGATGACCTACATCGCCTGCGCGCGCAGCGAGGGGATCATCACGCTGCAGCTCGGCGTAGGCTCGCGCATCTCGCTGGCGCGCTCGGCAATGGGGCGTGCCTATATCGCCGGCGCCAGCGAGGAGGAACGCGAGTGTCTGCTGCAGGGGCTCCGCGAATCCGTTGGCGAAGCGCAATGGCCACGCATTGAAGATGGCATCCTCGACGCGATCGAGCAGGTCCGCACGCGACGCTTCTACGCCAATATCGGCGGCTGGCACGGCGACATCAACGCGGTCGCCGTCCCGTCCCGCGCGGCATCGGGCGATACGCCGTTGCTCGCCTTCAATTGCGGTGGCCCGGCCTATCTCTGGTCGAAGGAAAAGCTGTTGAACGAGATCGGTCCGGATCTCGTCAAGCTGGTCGACACCGTAAACGATGTGGCGGGCAGATAGAGCTCGGCCACGCTAAGCCGCAATCAGGCCTCCCCGCTCGCCGAGGCAGGCAAGGTGATGGTCGGCGTTGCCGAAAGTCATGTCGATCATCGTCATGCGCTTGAAGCAGTGCCCGACCTTGAGCTCGCCCGTCATGCCCACTCCGCCATGCAGCTGGACCGCCTGCTGCCCGACCAGGCGGCCGGATCGCCCGATCTGGACCTTGGCGGCGGACATGGAGCGGCCACGCGCGTCGGCATCGGCCTCGTCGGCCATCATGGTGGCTAGGAAGGCCATGCTGCGCGCCTGCTCGAGCGCCACGAACATATCCACCGCCTTGTGCTGCAGTGCCTGAAAGCTGCCGATCGGAACGCCGAACTGCTTGCGCTCCTTGAGATAGCCGACGGTCAGCGTGTGCATCTCGCCCATGACTCCGACCGCTTCGGCCGAGAGTGCGGCGATCGCTTCGTCCACCACGCGCTCGATCAGCGGAAAGCCCCCGGCCGGATCGCCGATTGCGGCATCGTCGCCGACCGCAACGCCCTCCAGCGTGATCTCGGCGGCACGGTGCGCGTCCTGCATCCGGTATCCCCGGCGGGAGACGCCGGGCGCCCGGGCATCGACGAGGAAAAGCCCGATGCCGCCGCGATCTGCGGGCGCGCCGGAGGTGCGGGCGCTGACGACAAGCCAGTCGGCGCTGTCGCCGTCGAATACCAGGCTCTTGGCCCCATCGATGACCCAGCCGCCGTCGCTCCGCCTGGCGGTGGCGGCAACGTTGGCGAGATCGAAGCGCGACTGCGGCTCCGAATGCGCGAAGGCGAAGAGCCGCTCGCCCGCGATGATCGCCGGGACGTGCTCGCCGCGCTGCGCGTTGCTGCCGCCGTGGCGGAGCAGCCCGCCCGCAAGCACCACCGTTGCGAGGTAGGGTTCCAGCGACAGCGCATGACCGAGCGCTTCCATGACGATCATGGTCTCCACCGGCCCGCCGCCCACGCCGCCGTCATCGGCCGCGAAAGGCAGCGCCAGCAGACCCAGCTCCGCGAAGGTGCTCCATATCTCGCGGCTCCAGCCAAGCTCGGAGCGGGCGGTCGCCTGGCGTGCCTGGAAGTCGTAACGCTCCGCGAGCAGCCGTTCGACGGTGTCGCGGAGCAGCGTCTGCTCGTCGCTGAGGTCGAAGTCCATGATCAGAGCCCTAGAATCGCCTTGGCGATGATGTTCTTCTGAATTTCGTTGGTGCCGCCATAGATGGAGACCTTGCGCCAGTTGAAATAGGTGGGCGCGATGGAGGCGGCCCAGTCCGGGCCGATCGGCGGCTCGTTCGAGCCTTCGCCGCGCTCCTCCACGAAGGGCATGGCGAAGGGGCCGGCCACCTCCATCAGAAGCTCGGTCGTCGCCTGCTGGATGTCCGATCCCTTGATCTTGAGGATCGACGATGCCGGATCGGGCTTGCCCTTGCCGCGCTTCGCCTCGCCCGCCACGACGCGGAGCTGCGTGATCTCCAGTGCCTTCAGCTCCACCTCCACCTCCGCCAGCCGTTCCCTGAAGCGCGGCTGGTCGATGATCCGTCCGCGGCCGTTCTGCGGCAGCGACGCAAGCTCCTTGATGCGGCGGATGCGCTCCTTGGAGAGGCCCACCCGGGCGATGCTGGAGCGCTCGTTGCCGAGCAGAAACTTGGCGTAGTCCCAGCCGCGGTTCTCCTCGCCGACCAGGTTCTCCACCGGCACCTTCACGTCGGTGAAGAAAACCTCGTTCACCTCGTGCCCACCCTCGATCGTCTCGATCGGGCGCACCTCGATGCCGGGCGATGTCATGTCGATGAGAAGGAAGGAGATGCCCTGCTGGCGCTTCTCCGCGTTCGGGTCGGTGCGCACCAGGCAGAAGATCCAGTCGGCATATTGCGCCAGCGTGGTCCAAGTCTTCTGGCCGTTGATGATGTAGTGATCGCCGTCGCGCTTGGCAGTCGTCCGCAGCGAGGCGAGGTCGGAGCCGGCGCCCGGCTCGGAGAAGCCCTGGCACCACCAGTCGTCGATATTGGCGATGCGCGGCAGGAAGCGGCGCTTCTGCTCCTCGTTGCCGAAGGTGTAGATGACCGGGCCGACCATCTGCACGCCGAACGGCAGCGGGACGGGCGCCGGAGCGGACTGGATCTCTTCGTAGAAGATGTAGGTGCGGATCGAATCCCAGCCGGTGCCGCCCCATTCCACCGGCCAGGACGGCACCGCCCAGCCCTTCCGATTGAGGATGCGCTGCCAGGTGACGATGTCCTCTTTCGTGAGCGACCGTCCCTCGACCATCTTGAGCCGGATGTCCTCCGGCAAAGCGGAGGCGATGAAGCTCCGCACCTCGTCGCGAAAGGCTTTTTCCTCAGGGGTGAACCGCAGATCCATGACCGTCCTCAGTCTTGTCGATGCTTTTGCGCGCTCCGGCGTGGGCCGCTGCGCTCCGGATTTCGTCCCGCAGGGCCACCTTCGACAGCTTGCCGACGGCGGTGCGCGGCAGGGCGTCGCGGATTTCCAGCTCGCGCGGCATTTCGTGGCGCCCCACCTTGTCGGCCAGGAAGGCTTTCAGCTCGTCAAGGGTCAGCTGCGCCGCGCCGGCCTTCAGCTTGACGAAGGCCTTGGCCGACTCGCCGCGATAGGGATCGGGAACGCCGAGCACCAGCGCCTCCTCCACGGAGGGATGCTCGTAGATCGCCTGCTCCACCAGCTGCGGATAGACGTTGAACCCGCCGGACAGGATCATGTCCTTCCGGCGGTCGACGATGAAGAAATAGCCATCCTCGTCCATGAAGCCGATATCGCCGGTGAGGAAATAGCCGTCCACGAACGCCGCCTTCGTCTCCTCGGGCCTGTGCCAATAGCCCGAGGTCACGTTGGCGCCTTTGATGCGGATCTCGCCGGTCTCGCCCGGCGGCAGCCTCCGCCGCGTGTCGTCGAGCGCCACGACATCCATCTCGATGCCCGGCATGGGCAGGCCGATCGATCCGGGCTTGCTCTTCCCGCCCTTCGGCAGATTGGTGCCGGCCGGCGAAGTCTCCGTCATGCCCCAGCCGCCGAGCAGCGGCAGGCCGGTGAGGCGCTGGAAGCGCTTGCCGACCTCCACCGGCAGCGGCGCGCCGCCCGAGCCGCAGAAGCGGAGCGAGGAGAGATCGCGCTTTTCGATGCCGGGCACATGCGAGAGCGCGATCCACATGGTGGGCACGCCGGGAAACACCGTCGCCTTCTTCCGCTCGATGTCGCCGAGGATCGCCTCCGCATCGAAGCGCAGGTGCAGCAGCAGCTCGTTTCCAAGCTGCACCTGGCGGATGAGGATCGTCGTCAGCGCATAGATATGGAAGAGCGGCAGGACGCAGATGACCTTCTCCTGTGCCGGGCGGTTAAGCCCCTGCGGCTCGTACCACTGCCGGTACATGGAGATCGCCGCCGTCAGGTTGGCATGGGTCAGCATCGCGCCCTTCGGCAGACCGGTCGTGCCGCCCGTATATTGCAGGAGTGCAAGGTCGTTCGGCGCAACCTCCGGCCAGCGCTCCGGCGGCGTCACACCGTCGACGAGCTTCGACCAGGGCGTGACGGCATCGCGCTCAGGCATCGGCAGCGTTGGTATCGGCGCCTTGGTCCAGCGCGCGTTCTCCGCAACGATCAGGCGGTCGACATGCCCCCCATCGAGAAGCTTCAGCGCCATCTGGAGGATCGGCGCGATGTCGGTCGTCACGAGGATGCGCGCACCGGAGTCCTTGAGCTTGTAGGCCAGCTCGCGCTCGGCATCGAGCGGACTGAGCGCCACGAGGCGCGCCCCGGTCTTGGCGCCTGCAAAGAGGGCGATCGGGAAGTCGGGTGTGTTCGGCAGGTAGAGCGCCAGCGATGTGCCTGACCCGATGCCCGCGCGCATCAGAGCCGCGCCGAACGCTGCGACCTCGCGTCCGAGCTCGGCATAGGAGAGGCTCGCTCCCGCATAGTCGAGCGCCGGCTTCTCGGGATAATTCGCCACGCCGGTATCGAAGAGCGCGCCGAGCGTCGGGACGTCGATCGGCGCGTCCCAGCTCAGGCCCGGCGGGTAGGACTTCTCCCAAGCGAAGGGGCGGGCGCTCATGCTGCCTTCTTCTCCGCCTCCAGGGAGGCGAAGCCGCGTCCCTCGTCGGCCAGGCGGCAGAGCAGCGGGGCCGGCTCGAGCTTCTCGTTCTTCCCAGCATAGTGCCGAAGCCGGTCGCGGATCGTGTCCAGCCCGATGCTGTCGGCCCAGTACATCGGGCCGCCGCGCCAGGCCGGAAAGCCGTAGCCGTAGACCCAGACCACGTCGATGTCGCTCGGCCGCTGGGCGATGCCCTCGTCGAGAATCTTGGCCCCTTCGCTCACCATGGGATAGAGCAGGCGCTCGATGATCTCCTGGCTTTCGATGCTGCGGCGCTCGATGCCGAGCGAATTCGAAGTCTCTTTGATAAGCGCCTCGACCTCCGGGTCGGGCACCGGCGCGCGGCTTCCCTTTTCGTAGAGGTAGAACCCGCGCCCGGTCTTCTGGCCGAACCGGCCCATCTCGCACAGCCGGTCGGCGATGGCGGCGGTCAGGTTGTTGGCCTTGCGCATGCGCCAGCCGACGTCGAGGCCGGCAAGGTCGCCCATGGCGAAGGGGCCCATCGGGAAGCCGAATTCGGTCAGCGCTCCGTCCACGTCCTGGGGCAGTGCGCCTTCGAGCAAGAGCTGCTCGGCCTCCCAGGAGCGGGCGCTCAGCATGCGGTTGCCCACGAAGCCGTGACAGACGCCGACGACGACCGGGACCTTGCCGATGCGCCGCCCCACCTCCACGGCGGCGGCCAGCACGTCGGGCGCCGTTTTCTTCGTCCGCACGATCTCCAGGAGCCGCATCACGTTGGCGGGGCTGAAGAAATGGGTGCCCGGAACGTCCTGGGGCCGACTTGTCGCCGCCGCGATCTCCTCGACATTCAGGTACGATGTGTTGGTCGCCAGGATCGCCCCCGGCTTGGCGAAGCGGTCGAGCGCGGAGAAGACCTCCTTCTTGATGTCCATCTCCTCGAAGACCGCCTCGATGACCAGGTCGGCATCGGATATGGAATTCATCTCGGTCGACGGATGGATCAGCCCGAGGCGGCGGTCGACCTCCGCGGCTGTCAGCCGCCCGCGCTTGGCCGATGCGGCGTAGTTGCGGGCGATGACGGACATCCCACGATCGAGCGCCTCCTTGGAATTCTCCACCAGGGTGACGGGGAAGCCGGCATTGGCGAAGGACATCGCAATCCCGCCACCCATGGTGCCGGCGCCGATGACCGCGACCGTGTCGACCTTGCGCGGCTTGGTCCCGGCAGGCAGGTCGTCGATCTTTGCCGCCTGACGCTCGGCAAAGAAGATGTGGCGCTGCGCCTGCGACTGCTCGCCGGAGACCAGCTCCATGAATGTCGCGAGCTCGCGCTCGAGCGCTTCGGCGACGGGCAGATCGAGCGACCATCCCACGGCGTCGACACAGGCGGCGACCGCTTTCGAGCCGCGCGCCCGTCGTGTCAGGTCGCTCGCCAGCGCGTCGAACCCGGAGCGGTCGGCGCGGGTCGCGGCAAGCTTGTCCTCGCGCTCGCGTATCGGCACAACCGCGGCGTCCGCCGCCGCCAGTCGCCGCGCTTCAACGATGGCCGCGGCAACCGGATCGTCGGCGACCGTTGCGACGAGCCCGTCGGCCAATGCCTCCTCCGCGGTGATCGGGTCGCCGCTTGTGATGATCTTGAGCGCTGCCTCCGGCCCCACGACGCGCGGCAGGCGCTGCGTGCCGCCGGCGCCCGGGATGAGGCCGAGCTTCACCTCGGGCAGCCCGAGGCGCGTGCCCGGCGCCGCGACACGCTCGTGACAGCCGAGCGTCAGTTCGAGCCCTCCACCGAGTGCTGCGCCGTGGATCGCGGCGACGATCGGCTTGGGGCTCGCCTCCACGATATTGATGACATCGATCAGCGTGGGCTGCCGGCGCGGCTTGCCGAACTCCGTGATGTCGGCACCGGCGCTGAACATGCGCCCGGCACCGGCCAGCACGATTGCCGCGACCCCGCCGTCCGCAATGAGCGTGGATATGGCATCGGCCAGCCCCGAACGGACGGCATGGCCGAGCGCGTTGACCGGCGGGTTGTTCATCGTAACGACCGCTACGTCACCGTCGCGGCGAATTGAGACAATTTCACTCATAGACGCTCACTTTGGGAGTTGGGGGGCGGGGCCCGGCGGCCCCGTCCCATGCTTCGAATTACGATCCGGCGATGACGTCGCCGAAGAGCTCCCAGCGCTCACCGTCGAACTTCATGAGCTGCATCTGCTGCAGGGGGAAGAAGTCATCCGGCCCGGTGCTCATGGTGATGCCCGGCAAAAGCAGCGGAAGCCCGACCTCGTGCATGTTGCCGGCCACCTTCATGATGTTCTCGCGGCTGAGATCGTCTCCGGCGGTCTCCAGCACGTATTGCAGAGCATGTGCCACCGAGTAGCCGTAGGTGGTGAAGCTCGAGTTCTTGTCACCGTCGGGATAGTACTTGTCCATGAAGGCATTCCACGCCTTCATGTCGTCGTCATCCTTCCATTGCGGGTCAGCGGCGTCCTTCAGATAGGCAGCGCTGACGATGCCCTTCGAGGCCTCAAGCCCCGCAGGCTTCAGCACGGCGCCGACGGAGTTCGACACGCTGTTGAGCAGCTGCAGCGGATGCCAGTCGATCTCGGCGGCTTTCTTGATCGCCTGCGCGGCGAACTTGGGTGTCGCGACGTTGAGGAAGATGTCGGCGCCGGCTGCCTTCAGGTTGATCACCTGCGAGTCGACCGTCGGATCGGAGACTTCGTAGGGCAGTTCCGCGACGATCATGGAATCGGCCTTGTCGCCCAGCCCGGCCCGCAGGCCGTTGACGTAGTCCTTGCCGTAATCGTCGTTCTGGAAGAGGATTCCGATCTTCCCGTCGGGATTGTTCTGGAGAATGTAGTTGGCGTAGATCTTCCCTTCGGTCACGTAGTCCGGCTGCCAGCCCATGGTCCACGGATGGCCTTTCGGGTCGCCCCATTTCGACGCACCGGTGGCGACGAACAGCTGCGGCACCTCGTTCTCGTTCATGTATTCATGGATCGCCGAGTTGGTCGGCGTGCCGAGCGACTGGAAGATCAGCAGCACCCCGTCGCTTTCCACCAGCTTGCGCGCCTGCTCGACGGTCTTGGGCGGCGAGTAGCCGTCATCATAGCTGATGAAATCGATCTTGCGGCCGTTGATCCCGCCTTCGTCGTTGATCTCGTTGATGTACGCCGCGATCGTCTTGCCGATCTGGGAATAGGCGGAAGCCGGCCCGCTATAGGGATTGATGTTGCCGATCTTGATGGTGGTGTCGGTGACGCCGGGCATATCCTGCGCCATGGCCGTCGACACCAGCATCGCCGCCGCGACCGCCGCGCTTTGGGCGATGAGGGCTCTGCGTGAAGGCTTGTAAAGCATGACGTTTCTCCCAACCGGGCTTAGTGTTTTGAAGGATGTCTCGCGAAGACGCCCGTTATCTTGCGGACCAGACCGCCTGCGCCTGACGGCATCAGGTAGATCACCAGAATGAGGATGACGCCGAAGACGGCGCCGGAGAGGCCTTTTGAGACGTTCTCCGCCAGGTTCGGCACGAAGACCAAGAATAAGCCTCCGAACAGCGCTCCCGGCAGCCAGCCGACCCCGCCAATGACAAGGCCGACGAAAAGCGCGACGGAGAGCGTGAAGGTGAAGCTGTCCGGCGCGACGAAGGCGACCGCGATGGCGCTGAGGGCTCCGGCGACGCCAGTATAGAGCGCGCTGACGCCGAAGGCGAGCGACTTGTAGAGCGATGTGTTGATGCCCATGGCGCGCGCCGCGATCGGGTTGTCGCGAATGGCCAGGAGCGCGCGTCCGGAGCGGCTGTTCACCAGGTTGCGCGCCGCCCAATAGAGGAAGAGGGCGACGGCAAGCGTGAAGAAATAGAGCCACTGGTCGCGGGTCACTGGCAGCCCGAAGGGCGGTTTCGGACGCGACAGCACAACGCCCTGCACGCCGCCGGTCCAGTGCGAGAAGACGGAGAGCTTCAGCATCTGCGGCGTCGCCACGGCGAGCGAGAAGGTGACGAGCGCCAGATAGATGTTCTCAAGCCTGAGCGCGGGAAAGCCGAACAGGAACCCGGCCGCGAAGCAGACGATGCCGGCAAGCGGGAGCGTCCAGACATAGCCGATTCCGAAACTGTGCATGGCGATCGCCGCCGCATAGGCGCCGATGGCGAAGAAGGCGCCGTGCCCAAGCGAGAACTGGCCGTTGATGCCGGTCAGGATGTTGAGACCGATGATGGCGATGGCGAAGATCAGGACCTGGGTGAACTGGAAGACCACGAAGCCCTTGACCATGAAGGGAAGGGCGATCGCGACGGCCAGGAGGACGGCGGCGGCCACCGCCTTTGCGACGCCGCCGGCCGCGGCGTCCGCAGTCGCGGGCCGAAGCAGGCGGGCACGCATGCCTTCCTCCACCGCCATCGTCAGACCCTCTGCACCACACGCCGGCCGAACAGGCCGGTCGGCTTGAACACAAGCACCACGAAGATGAGCATGAGCGCGATCGGCAGCTTCAACTCGCTGCCCACCACCGGAATGTAGGTGCCGGCGAGGTTCTCCATCACCCCCACCAGGAAACCGCCGAGCACGGCGCCGCCGGGGCTGGTCAGCCCGCCCAGCACCGCGCCGGCAAAGCCGTAGAGCAGGATGCTCAGCATCATGTTCGGCTCGAGAAACACGATGGGCGCGATCATCATCCCGGCGATGGCGCCGATGGCCGCCGCCATCCCCCAGCCGAGCGCCGTCATCCAGCCCACCCGCACGCCGACCAGCCGCGCGCTCTCCGGATTGGCCGCCGCCGCCCGCAGCGACAGCCCGACGCGGGTATAGCGGAAGAACAGGAAGAGCAGCACGAGCACCACGGCGATCACACCGAGCATGCCGGCCTGGTGCGCGCCGATCAGCCCCGCGCCGAAGAGCGGCTTGGTCCCGAACGGCGTCGGGAACGGCTTGATGCTGAAGTCCCAGATGAACCCGGCGGAGCTGTTGAGGATGGCGAAAAGCGCGATGAAGACCACGACGTGGCTCAGCTCCGGCGCATGGCGGATCGGCCGGAAGACGATCCGCTCGATCAGCACGCCGCCGGCGAACGAGATGGCGAGGGTGAGGAAAAATGCCACCCAGTAGGGCATGCCCCATTGCAGCAGCTGCCAGGCGATGAAGGCGGAGAACATCCCCATCTCGCCCTGCGAGAAGTTCAGAAGATGAATCGCCTGGTAGATCATGACGACGGCGAGCGCCATCAGCGCATAGATGCCGCCAGTCGCTATTCCCGAGAGCACCTGCTGGAAGAAGAGCTCCATGCCGCGCCTCAGTAGCCGAGATAGGATTTGCGCACGTCTTCGTCCTCGCGGATCTCGGCCGAGGGGCCGGATTTCACGATCGTGCCGGTTTCGAGGAGATAGGCGTGGTCGGTGACGCTCAAGGCGAGCTCGGCGTTCTGCTCCACCACCAGGAGGCTGACGCCTTCATCGCGCCGCACCCGGTCGAGCATTCTGAAAAGCTCCGCCACCACCAGCGGCGCCAGGCCGAAGGAAGGCTCGTCGAGCAGCATGAGACGCGGGCGCAGCATCAGCGCGCGGCCGATCGCCAGCATCTGCTGCTCGCCGCCGCTGAGCGTCCCCGCCTGCTGGTGCCGGCGCTCCTTCAGCACCGGGAAGTAGCCGTAGATGCGGTCGATGTCGGCCGCGATCTCGCGGCCGGCCGGGCGGGTGATGGCGCCGAGCTTGAGGTTCTCCTCCACGCTGAAGGTGGTCAGCGTCCCGCGCCCCTCCGGCACGTGCGCCACTTTCAGCCGCACGATCTCCTCGGTGGATTTGCGCGCAATCGACATGCCGTCGAAGAGGATTTCGCCGGAGCGCCGCGTCATGCCGCAGAGCGCACGCAGCGTCGTGGTCTTGCCCGCGCCGTTGGCGCCGAGCAGCGTCGTCGCGCCCCCTTCGGCAAGGTCGAAGTCGAGCCCGCGAAGCACCGTCAGGTCGCCATAGGCCGCCTGCAGCCCCCGCACCTGCAGCAGCGTCGTCATTGCACGCTGCCTCCGAGATAGGCGTCGATCACCTGGCGGTCGTTCTGCACGGCCGCGGGCGAGCCCTCGGCGATCTTCTGTCCGAAGTTCAGCACCACGACGGTGTCGGAGATCGACATCACCAGATGCATGTGATGCTCGACCAGAAGAATGCTGATGTCGCGATTGTCGCGGATGTGGCGGATCAGCTCCACCAGCTCCTGCACCTCGTCGTGATTGAGCCCGCCGGCCGGCTCGTCGAGCAGCAGCAGCTGCGGGCCGGTCGCCAGCGCGCGGGCCAGCTCGACCCGCTTCTGCACGGCGAAGGGCAGCCCGCGTACCGGGCGGTATGCCACCTCCCCGAGGTCGAGATCGTCGACCAAGGCTCCGGCGACTTCGTCGATCTCCGCTTCGGCGCGGCGCGATCCCGGCACCCGCAAGGCATCGAAGATGAGATTGCCGCTGCAGCGCGCATGCGCGCCGATGCGGATGTTGTCGAGAACGCTCAAATTGGAGAACGAGGCGACGTTCTGGAAGGTGCGGCCGATGCCGTGCCCGGCGATCTGGTTGGCGGGTATCCTAAGAATGCTGCGTCCGAGGAAGACGATGCTGCCGGAGGAGGGCTGGTAGAGGCGGCTGAGGCAATTGAACAGCGTTGTCTTGCCGGCGCCGTTCGGGCCGATGAGCCCGAGGATCTCGCCGCGGCGCATCTCGAAGCTGATGCCGTTCAGCGCGAAGATGCCGCCGAACCGGACGACCACGTCCTGCACGGAAAGGAACGGCGTAGCGTCGTTCGCGGCCGCGCCGGCTACGACCATGCTCCGCACCTCCCCAAATTCGCCGCGCCGGTCGTCACGCGGCACGTCTCTTCTTATGGTTCAGGCGGCTTTGCGCCAAGGCAAAGTGCCTGACTGCGCTCATTAATTCCGAGCTGCGGAATTATATTTCGCTAGCAAAATCGAACACGGACAGGCGGCCGAAGTCAATCTTTGAGCCCGCTGTGGTGGCGGTTTTTTGACTTCGAAACGGGAGGAGCAGCCGAAGGTCGGAAGCGTGCTTCGTCAACGAAGCGCTGACGGCGCCCTGCGGCAGCGTCGTTATAATGCCGGCATGATTTCCCACACGCCCGGCGACCACCGCTTGATCACATCCTCAATGTGGCTGCGGATGACTTCGCGCGACCTCTCGGCGTCCCTCGACCGCAGAACCTGGAGAAGCGCCTCGTGCGCGCGCGAGGCGTTCTCGTAGTGCATGCCGACGCGGCGCGCCGGGTTGCCCACCGTGTGCCGGTGGATATGCAGCATGCAGCGGGTGAGGATCGGTTCCACCGCCTCCAGTGCCGCCGCGCGCAGGATCACGGCGTGGAAGCGGTGGTCGAGCTCGCTCAGGCCGTAGGTGTCGCTCGCCGCCTCATGTTCGCGCATCAGCGCGATGATGGCTTCAAGCTCCTCGAAGTCCGACTCCGTCGCTGACAAAGCGGCGCGCTCCGCGGCGTTGGTCTCGATGCGGATGCGCACCGCCGTCAACAGGGCCGCCTCATCCGCGCTGGTATCCGACACGATCGTGCCGCGATAGCCGCGGCGCGCGACCAGCCCGTCATGCTGCAGGCGCATCAGGGCTTCGCGCACCGTGCCCTGGCTGCAGTTCATCTCGTTGGCGAGATCCTGCTCCAGAAGCGTGTCGCCGGGCGCCCGGTCGCGCAGCAGGATGGCGCGCTTCAACGCGTGATAGACGTTGTCGGAGCGCCGCTTGCTCGGCGCTGCAGGGCGGGGTTCGACGAGATCGAGCATCTGTTGACTCGCGGCAGCGAACGTCTAGGATCAATATCGATATCAATAAATGCCGCCAGAGAGGTGAGCAAGGGTCGTGTTTGCTGCGGCTGCCACCGTGCCCTCGCCGCGGATTGCGGAGTCCGTCCGAGCGCAGTCCGTCGGGTGCGCCGGACGCTGCTTCTTTCTCTCCCTGGTGCCGGGTCTTTGATGGGGGCGCTCCTCTCCATAGACGGGCTGACCGTCGAGTTCGGGAGGGGCGACGCCGCATTCAAAGCCGTCGACACGGTATCGCTGGACATCGCTTCCGGCGAGATCGTCGCTCTGGTCGGCGAATCCGGCAGCGGCAAGTCGGTCACCGCGCTTGCGGTCCTGCGCCTGCTCCCGACCCCTCCCGGGCACATCACGTCCGGCTCCATCACCTTCGACGGCGTCGACCTGCTGCAGCTCAGCGAGGAGGGGATTCGCCACGTGCGCGGGCGGCGCATCGGCATGGTGTTTCAGGAGCCGATGACTTCGCTCAATCCGGTGCTCTCCATCGGGCGCCAGATGACCGAAGGCATGCGCCTGCATCTCGGCCTGTCGGCCAAGGCGGCATGGGACCGGGCTGCCGGCCTGCTCGGTGAAGTCGGCATCGCGGACGCGGAACGGCGGCTCAAGCAATATCCGCATCACATGAGCGGCGGCATGCGCCAGCGCATCATGATCGCCATGGCGGTCAGCTGCGAGCCGCAGCTGATCATCGCCGACGAGCCGACGACGGCTCTCGACGTGACCATCCAGGCGCAGATCCTCGAGCTGCTGCAGGACCTCTGCCGCCGTCTCGGCGTGGCACTCATCATCATCACGCACAATCTCGGCGTCGTCGCCCGCTACGCCGACCGCGTGAACGTCATGTATGCCGGCCGCATCGTCGAGCACGGCGCGGCGGTTGCGCTCTACAAACGGCCCGCACATCCCTACACCGCCGGCCTGCTCAATTCGGTGCCGCGGCTCGACCGTCCGCGCGGCACGCATCTCGATCCGATCCCCGGCTCGCCGCCCGATCCCTCGGCGCTCGCCTCGGGCTGCGCGTTCCGTCCGCGCTGCGGATACGCGACGCGCGAATGCGCCGATGCCATCCCGCCGCTCTTCGAAGCGGCGGCTGGCCATCGCACCGCCTGTTTCCACTTCGAAAAGTTGCTTCAACCGGTGCCGGCATGAGGGCGCTGGCGGAGCTGCAGCATCGGAGCCCTGACGCGAGCCCGCTGCTGCGGATCAGCGGCCTCCAGAAGCGCTTCCCAGTGCGCCGCGGCATCCTGTTCGAGCGCACCATGGCGGAGGTGAAGGCGGTCGACGGAGTCTCCTTCGACATCGGCCGCGGCGAGACGCTGGGGCTGGTGGGTGAATCGGGTTGCGGCAAGTCCACCCTGGCGCGCTGCGTGCTGGCGCTCGAGGAGCCGACGGCCGGCGCCATCCTCTTCGACGGCGAGAACATCGCCGGCATGGCACGCGACCGCCGCCGCGCCTTTCGTCGTCGCGTGCAGGCGGTGTTCCAGGACCCGTATTCCTCGCTCAATCCGCGCATGAAGGTAGAGGAGATCGTCGGCGAACCACTCTACGTCCACCACGTTGAGCGCGATCGCGGGGCGCTCGCCAAGCGCGTGCGCGAGCTTCTCGACATCTGCGGGCTGCCGGCGCGGCTGATGGACCGCTACCCGCACGAGATGAGCGGCGGCCAGCGCCAGCGCGTCGGCATTGCACGGGCGCTGGCGCTCAACCCGGACTTCATCGTCTGCGACGAGGCGGTCTCGGCGCTCGACGTCTCCATCCAGGCGCAGATCATCCGCCTGCTGGAAGACTTGCGCGACGAGCTCGGCCTGACCTATCTTTTCATCGGGCACGATCTCAGCGTCGTGCGGCACATCTCGCACCGCGTGGCGGTGATGTATCTCGGCAAGATCGTCGAGATCGCCGACAGCGAAGAGCTGTTCGCCAATCCGCGGCACCCGTATACGCAGGCGCTGCTTTCCGCCGTGCCCGTGCCCGATCCGGAGATCGAGCACAGGCGCAAGCATCAGGTCGTGACCGGCGAGGCGCCGAGCCCCATCGCGCCTCCGCCCGGCTGCGTTTTCAACCCCCGCTGTCCGATCGCCATCGAGGAGTGCCGGGCGCGCGTGCCCGACACGGTCGACCTCGGCGAAGGGCACCTCGCCGCCTGTATCAAGGCGGACCTGGGCGAGCGGGCATTTTCCTAGAGCGTGATTCTGGAGAAGGGGAACCGGCAATCGGAAATGATCATGCTCCAACAAAGAGATAGAGCGGGATGACGATTCATTCCGCTCTGGGGAGTGGCGATCCACAAGGGTCCAAACGAGAGGGAGAGCAAGGATGAGTAGAAAGCTGACGAAGAGCGCTGAGGAGCGCATGCGAAACGAGCTGTCGGATGCCTATGATTTCGACCCACGCGATCCGTTGTTCGGGCTGACCCGCCAGCAGCTGTCGGGGCCGAAGATGGAGCGCCGCACGGTGCTCAGGCTGATGGCCGCGGCGGGCACGCTGACGGCCTGGCATCTCATGCCGAAGGTCGGCGGCGTCGGCCGTGCCATGGCGCAGGGCATGGGCGGCACGCTCACCTGCGGCTGGTCGGGCGTGGGCGAGATCGTGCACCCTCGACCCGGCGCAGATCAATCAGGTGCTGCAGTTCCAGATCGCCTCCAACGTGCTGAGTGGCCTGACCCACATCGACGCTAAGCTGGTGGCGCGAGGCGACCTGGCGGAAAGCTGGGACGTCTCCGACGACGGCAAGGAATACACCTTCAAGCTGCGCGAGGGCGTGACCTTCCACAACGGCGATCCGTTCAACGCCGACGACGTGCTCTTCACCTACGAGCGCTCGAAGGATCCCGACAAGTCGATCCATTTCCAGGTGCTGGCCAACGTCGCCAACCGTGGAGAAGGTCGACGACTACACGGTCAAGTTCACGCTCAAAGCACCGCAGGCTTCGTTCCTGCCGAAGACGCTGGAGCGTTCGAGCGGTCGCGCCATGACGATCGTCAGCCGCGGGGCGCTCGAAAGATGGGCGACGCGGATTACGGCCTGAAGCCGGTCGGCACCGGCCCCTTCATGGTCACCGAGCACCAGCTCGGCCAGGGCCTGACGCTGGAGAAGTTCGCCAACTACTACGATCCCGAGCGGCCGAAGCTCGACAAGGTCGATCATCAAGCCGATCATCGACGCGGAGCCGCTCGCCGCCGCCATGGAGGCCGGCGACATCCAGCTGATCGGCGGCAATCCGGTCGCGCCGGAGCTCGTCGACCGCTTCGTGTCGAATCCGCGACCTGGTGGTAAGCGACGTGCCTGGGCCGGGCTTCCAGTCGCGTCTGGATCAATCCGTGGCACGAGGCGATGAAGGTCCCCGACTTCAACAAGCCGGTCGAGGAGCTGATGAAGGAGAAGGGCTTCATGGTCCGCCTGGCCATCGCCAAGGCGCTCGATCGCGACCGCTACATCGAGCAGGCGCAGTTCGGACGCGGCACGCCGGCCTACGGCACGATCAACCCGGCCATGGGCTTCTATTTCGACGAGGCGCTGGCGGACGAGAGCAACCAGAAGAGCGACGTCGACGCGGCCAAGAAGCTCATGGCCGACGCCGGCTATCCGGGCGGCAAGGGCTTTCCCAAGCTTCGCCTGCTGACCACGCCATCCAACAAGCGCGAAACGCAGGTCGTCGCCAATCTCCTCAGCACGAACCTCGGCATCGAGATCGAGCTTCAGACCAAGGACTTCCCCGTGCTGATCGAGGACTTCGACAAGATGGACTGGGACCTGGTGCGGCTCGGCAGCGGCGGCGACTATGATCCCGACGACGGTCTCGTCGACTGGATGTTGTCGAACTCCAAGTTCAACGGCCGCCTGCGCGACAAGGCCAAGTTGCCGTTCGGATTCTGGTCCGACGCAGAGGTCGATCAGCTGACGCAAGGAGCAGAGCCAGACCGCCGACATCGACAAGCGCAAGGAGCTGGTGCAGAAGGCCAACCGCATCACCTCCGACAAGGTGGCGTCCGCCTTCCTGTTCCACCCGTCCGACATCCTGGTCTACCGCAAGCTCGGTCAACTATCCGCCCGAGAGCCGCATCCCCGGCCTCGTCGAGCTCGACCGGGTGACGGTCTCCGGCTAGGCGCGGGACGCGGCCGGGGCTTCCCCGGCCGCGCCGTCAAGCGAGCGCCGCCATGAGCCGCTACATCGTCCGCCGCCTGCTCGGCGCCGTCCTGGTGATGTGGGCCGTGGCGACGCTCGTCTTCTTCATGATGCGCATCGTGCCGGGCGATCCGGTCGCCGCCATGCTGTTCGACGCCGGCGACGCGGAAACCGTCGCGCGGCTGCGCGAGAAGCTCGGCCTCGACCAGTCCGTCTGTCGTGCAGTACCTCAAGTGGCTGTGGCACGCTCTGCAGGGCGATTTCGGCGCCTCGATCTACGGCAGCCACGCCCCGGTCGGCCAGATGATCGTGGAGGCCTTCCCGCGCACGCTGTCGCTCACCGCGCTGGCTTTCTTCATCGCGCTGATCATCGCGGTCCCCGCCGGCCTGATCGCCGCCACGCGGCGCAACTCCGCCGCCGACCATGCGGTGACGGTGGTCGCCTTCCTCGGCCTGTCGATGCCCGACTTCTGGCTCGGCATCCTGCTGATCATCATCTTCGCGGCCAATCTCCACTGGCTGCCGGCCATCGGCTATGTGCCGCTTTCGCATGGCTTCTGGCCGTGGCTCTCGCATCTCATCCTGCCGGCCGATCGCCGCAGGCACCGCCTTCTCCGCCATCATCGCGCGGATGATCCGCTCGTCGATGCTGGAGGTGCTGAAGACCGACTACGTCCGCGTCGCCGACGCCAAGGGCCTGGCGCGCAGCGTCGTCGTGCTCCGCCATGCCTTCCCCAACGCGCTGATCCCGGTCGTGACCGTCATGGGGATCGCGCTGGCGCTGCTCATGGCCAACGCCGTGGTGGTGGAGAACGTCTTCGCCATCAAGGGCCTCGGGCGGCTCCTCATCGGCAGCATCCTCAACCGCGACTATCCCGTGGTGCAGGGTGCCGTGCTCGTCGTCTCCGCCATCTTCGTCTTCCTCAACCTTGCGGTCGACCTCCTCTACACGGTCATCGACCCGCGTATCCGGTACTCGACATGACCGTCCCCGCCGCCGCCGACGAAAGCGGCATCCGAAGCAACGAGCGACGCGGGCGCGCCTGGCGGCTCTTTCGCTGTCCTCATGCGCGACCGCAAGGCGCAGTTCGGCTTCGTCGTGCTGACGCTCTTCGCCATCGGAGCCGTCATCGGGCCGCTCATCATCCCCTACGATCCGAATGCGATGGCCTTCGACATGCTGATGAAGCCGAGCCTTGTTCATCCGCTCGGCACCGACGACCTCGGCCGCGATCTCCTGGCGCGCATCCTGGTCGGCACGCGCGTCTCGCTCTTCGTCGGCGTCTCGACCGTCACGCTGGCTCTCCTCGTCGGCGTGACGCTGGGCGTGCTCGCCGGCTATTTCGGCGGCTGGCTCGATCACATCATCATGCGCTACGTCGACCTTCAGTGGGCGTTTCCCAACTTCATCATCGCCGTCTACCTGGTGGCGGTCTTCGGCACCGGGCTGACCAACGTCATCGTCGCGATCTCGCTCGCCTTCGTGGACGATTTCGCCCGCATCGCCCGCGGCATGGTGCTGTCGATCAAGCAGGAGCAGTACGTCGACGCCGCGCGCACGGTCGGCGTTCCGCAGTTCCGCATCATGTGGCGCCACATCCTGCCGAACGCCACGGCGCCGCTCATCGTGCAGGCGACCGTCTCCGTCTCCTACGCCATCCTGGGCGAGGCGACGCTCTCCTTCCTGGGCCTCGGCGTGCAGGCCGACACGCCGACCTGGGGGCTGATCCTCGCCGACGCGCGCAGCTTCATCTCGCGCGCCTGGTGGCTCGGCGTGTTCCCGGGCCTCGCCATCGTGCTGACGGTGCTGTCCATCAATTTCATCGGCGACGCGCTGCGTGACTTCCTCGATGTGCGCGAGGCGGGGGACGGCGCATGACGAGCTCCCCCCGATCTCGACGCGCTGAGCGTTGCCGAAATCCGCGCCGGCATTGCGCGCGGCGATTTCACGGCGCTGCAGCTCACCGACTGGCATCTCGAACGCATCGAGCGTTTCGACGGCCCCATCAACAGCATCATCGAGCTGAACCCGGATGCACGCGACATCGCACGCGCGCTCGACGAGGAGCGCAACAGCGGCGCTGAGCCCGGCGCCCTGCACGGCGTGCCGATCCTGCTGAAGGACAACATCGAGACCGGCGACCGCATGATGACCACGGCCGGCTCCATGGCGCTCGAGGGCTATCGCGCGCCGCGCGACGCCGACGTCGTGGCGCGGCTCAGAGGGGCCGGGGCGGTCATCCTCGGCAAGTGCAACCTGGCCGAATGGGCGAACTTCCGCTCGCCCCATTCGACGCGCGGCTGGTCGAGCCGCGGCGGGCTGACGCGCAACCCCTACGCGCTGGAGCGCACCGCCGGCGGGTCGAGCTCCGGCTCGGCGGCGGCGACGGCAGCGGCTTTCTGCGTCGCTTCGATCGGCACGGAGACCGACGGCTCGGTCGTCAGCCCGGCGGCGCTCAACGGCCTTGTCGGCGTCAAGCCGACGGTGGGGCTGGCGAGCCGGCAGGGCGTGATCCCGATCTCCCCGGTACAGGACACGCCGGGCGTCATGGCGCGCCGCGTCGCGGATGCCGCGGCCGTGCTTTCGGTCATCGCCGGCACATCGCCCGACGACCCGGCCACGGCGGAGGCCGACCAGCGCCGCGACGACTACACGGCCGAGCTTGCGGGCGCGTCTCTGAAGGGCATCCGCATCGGCGTGGCGCGCGCGCTGAGCCTCTTTCATCCGGCGATGGAGGCGATCCTCGACGAGAGCGTGCGCGCGCTGAACGAGGCGGGTGCCGAGACGCTCGACGTCGAAGCGCTTCCCGTCGCCGCCATACGCCAGACCGAGTACGAGGCGCTCACCATCGAGTTCGGCCACGCCCTCAGCGCTTACCTTGCCGCATTGCCGGCGCATGTCCCGGTCCACTCGGTCGAAGAACTGGTGGCATTCAACCGCGCGCACCGCGAGGCGGTCATGCCGCATTTCGGGCAGGAGCTCCTGGAGCGCGCGCTGGACGCGGTGCCGCTCGACGACGAGCATTATCTGAAGCTTCGCGCCGAATGCGCGCGGCTGACGGAGGAGCAGGGCCTGCCGCGGCTGCTCGCCGAGCACGATCTCGACGCCGTCGCAGTGATCTCCACCGCGCCGCCGTGGAGCATAGACCTCGTCAGCGGCGACGGTCCGCGCTACACCAGCGCCTATCTCGCGGCGATTCCCGGCTTCCCCAACATCTCGGTCCCCGCCGGCTATGTGCAGGGCCTGCCGGTCGGTCTCTCCTTCATGGGCGGCGCCTGGCAGGAGGCCGAGTCTCCTGCGGATCGCCCATGCCTTCGAACGCACGACGGCCATCCGCCGTCCGCCACAGCTTCAGGATGCCCCGATGGAAAAACGGAACCTGCCCACGCCGCCCTCCGAAGAGGCCGCCTGATGAGCCAGTTTACCACCCGTCCGGAGATCATCGGGACATTCGGCGTGGTTGCGTCGACCCATTGGCTCGCCACGGCGGCGGGCATGGCGATGCTGGAGAGGGGCGGCAATGCCTTCGACGCGGCCGTCGCAGCGGGCTTTGCGCTGCAGGTGGTCGAGCCGCATCTCAACGGGCCGGCCGGCGAGGTCCCGATCCTTCTCCACGCAACGCGCACCGGGCGGACCGACGTGATCTGCGGCCAGGGTGTGGCGCCCGCTGCCGCGACCATCGACGCCTATCGCGACCTCGGCCTCGACCTGGTGCCCGGCACGGGGCTCCTGGCGGCGGTGGTGCCGGGCGCCTTCGATGCCTGGATGCTGATGCTGCGCGATCACGGCACCATGGAGCTGGCCGACGTGCTGGAGATCGCCATCGGCTACGCCGAGAACGGCTGCGCGCTCGTGCCGCGCGTGACGCAGGCGATTGCCACCGTCCGCGATCTCTTCCTTAACGAATGGCCGAGCTCCGCGGCCGTCTTCCTGCCGGGCGGCAAGGTGCCGGAGCCGTACCGGCTCTTCCGCAACCCGACGCTGGCGCGCACCTATCGCCGCGTGGTGGAGGAGGCGAAGGCCGGGGGAGCGACACGCGAGGCACGCATCGAGGCCGCGCGCCGCGCCTGGTATCGCGGTTTCGTCGCCGAGGCGATCGACCATTTCTGCCGCACGAACGCGGTCATGGACACCAGCGGCGAACGGCACCGCGGCTTCCTGACGGGCGACGATCTCGCCAATTGGTCGGCGAGCGTCGAGCGGCCGCTCACCTACGATTATCACGGCTATACTTTGTGCAAGACGGGGCCGTGGGGGCAGGGGCCGGTGGCGCTGCAGCAGCTCGCCTTGCTGAAGGGCTTCGATCTTGCCGATATGGATCCGACCGGCACCGAGTTCGTCCACGTTGTGACGGAATGCGCCAAGCTCGCCTTCGCCGACCGCGAAGCTTTCTACGGGGATCCCGACTTTGTCGACGTGCCGGTCGAGACATTGCTGTCGGACGATTACAACGACCGCCGCCGGCGGCTGGTCGGGGATCGTGCTTCGCTCGACCTGCGTCCTGGGACGATCCCCGGCTTCGGCAGCGCGCCGGTCGTGACTGATGAGGCGGCGGCCAGGGAGTACGCTTTGGCGGCCGTCGCGCTCGGAGGCGGCGAACTGACGGTGGCGCGCTTCGGCGAGATGGAGATATCGGCCGGCGGGGTGACCCGCGGCGACACCTGCCACGTCGATGTGATCGACCGCTGGGGCAACATGGTCTCCGCCACGCCGAGCGGCGGCTGGCTCAATTCGTCGCCGGTCATTCCGGAGCTGGGCTTTCCGCTGACCACGCGCGGGCAGATGTTCTGGCTGGTGGAGGACAAGCCGGCGAGCCTCGCACCCGGCAAGCGGCCGCGCACCACGCTCACGCCCTCGCTGGCGCTTCGCGATGGTGAGCCGTACATGGCGTTCGGCACGCCGGGCGGCGACCAGCAGGACCAGTGGTCGCTGCACGTGTTCCTGCGCCATGTGCATCACGGGATGAACCTGCAGGAGGCCATCGACAGCCCCGAGTTCCACACCGCGCACTTCCCGACATCGTTCTATCCGCGCGGCTCGCGCCCCGGCCACCTCGCGCTCGAGGGACGCTTTGCGGCCGAAACCCAGGCCGAGCTTCACAGCCGCGGGCATGATCTGGAAGTGGACAGCGATTGGTCGCTCGGCCGCGTCTCCGCCGCGACTAAGGATGGCGAGCTTCTGAAGGCGGGTGCGAATCCCCGCTTCATGCAGGGCTACGCCGTCGGCCGCTGACGAGGAGACGCCCTGAAGCCGCGGACGGCTCAATCGGCGCGAAGCGCTGCCTGAGGTTCCGTGACGGCTGGACTTCCGAACGGAATCGGGCATCTTCTGCTCGCCATCGAAGCGGCGACGCGAACCGACCTCCCGAAGGACCGCGGGCGGCGCGTTGGCGTCACTTGCCGCTTCCGATATTGTTTGCCCTCCACGCTAGGACGCCCCGCTGCCATGGACGCAAAGCCCGCCGCCTCGCAAACGGCTCCGCTTTCGCATGCCGAAGTGCGCACGATCCTCATCGGCGTGATGGTCGCCCTTTTTCTGGCGGCCCTCGACCAGACGATCGTCGCGCCGGCACTGCCGACGATCGGCCGGGAGCTGGGAAATTTCGCCGATCTGTCGTGGATCATGACAGCCTACCTCGTGGCGGTCACCGCCGTCGCTCCGCTCTACGGAAAGCTCAGCGACATCCATGGCCGCCGTGTCGTCGCGCTTGCTGGCATATCCCTGTTCGTCGCGGGCTCGGTCGTCTGCGCGCTGGCGGACAACGTCTATGCCCTGATCATCGGGCGCGCGATCCAGGGGCTCGGCGGCGGCGGTTTGCTGACCATCGCCCAGACCGTCATGGCCGACATCACGGTTCCGCGCGAGCGCGGCCGCTACCAGGCCTATTTCGCCGCCGTCTATTCGGCTGCGAGTCTGGCCGGGCCCCTTATCGGCGGTCTGATTGCCGAGCATCTGCACTGGTCGTTGATCTTCTGGATCAATCTGCCGGTCGGTCTGGTCGCCCTGGCAATGGTCAACAACACGCTGAAGCGCCTGCCCAGGCACGACCGGCCGCATCGCCTGGACGTGGCCGGCGCCGCGCTGGTCGCAGCCGCCAGTGTCAGCCTGATGCTCATGCTGAGCTGGGGCGGGGAGCGCTTCCCCTGGTCCTCCTGGGAGATCCTCGGCCTGCTCGCGACCTCCCTGGTCCTCTGGGCGCTCTTCATCGTGCGGCAGCTGACTGCCGAGGAGCCGCTCGTTCCGCGCACCGTGCTGCGCAATGGCGTCGTGCGCAGCGGCACGGTCGCGGCGTGCTTCGGCATGGGCACCTTGATCGGGCTGACGGTGTTTCTGCCTGTCTTCTTCGAAACGGTAATGGGCTTCACCGCGGGCGAATCCGGTCTCGCGCTCATTCCGCTCACCGTCGGCGTGGTGATCGGAGCGACCTATTCCGGGCGCGCCCTGTCGCACGTCACCCACTATAAGCGCCTGCCGCTCGCGGGACTGGCTATCGCGAGCGTCAGCTGCCTCGGCCTCGCGCTGGTCGGCCCGGACCTGCCGATCTTTGCGCTGGAGACCATCCTTGCCGTGATCAGCGTGGGAATGGGCTCCCTGCTGCCGGTGACTACGGTGGCCGTGCAGAACGCCGTCGCGCCGCATGAGATGGGATTGACGACCGCGGCGATCGGCTTTCTCCGCCAGCTCGGTGGGGCGCTGATGGTGGCGGCTTTTGGCGCCATCGTGCTGACCGGTCACTCCTTCCCGGCGGCCGGCGGCGCGGCCGGTTCGGCAGAGATCGATCAGTTTCGCTGGATGTTCGCAGCCGCCGCGGGCGGCTTCCTGCTCGCCCTGCTGATCTTCTCCTTGATGGAGGAAAGGCCTCTGCGCGGCACGGTGTAGTTGGACCTGCGGCCGGGTCAGAGATCGATCGGCGACCAGCCATCGGGACCTGACCGGGCGAACATCGGCGTCCGGAAGACCCCGTAGGTGCGTTCAGGCCAGCGGCCGTCGTAGGCGGAAAGCCGCTCCCGCCACCTTTCCGTCTGCAGCATGGCGGTCCCGAGTGCGATCGGCTCCACCCCGCAAGCCGCCATGAGCTGCAGGCCCGCCAGCATCGAGGCGCCGCTTGAGATCACGTCATCGACCAGGGCCACGCGGCGGCCTTCGATCAGCGGCAGCATGCGGGGATCGACATAGAGCCGCTTCTCTTGCCCCGGAGTGGTGACCGAAGAGAGGGGCGTGGAGAGCTCCTCCGCGTACCAGAACTTTCGCGAGGTCCCGAGCGGAACGTAGCGGCTGTGGTCGAGCTCGCGCGCTACCTGGCTGGCAAGCGTCAGGCCGAGCGTCGGCAGGCCCACGATGACGTCCGGCTCCAGCTCAAGAAGCTGCCCGGCCAGATCGCGCGCAAGGGCGTCCTGCACCGCAAAGCTCGCCTGGTTGATGATCAGCGAAGCAAGCGCATGCTGTCCGTCCGACAAGGGGCGGATCGGCAGGCAGAGCTGCCGTCCGTCCCGCAGGGTGGCCGGATAGGTGTCGGCGAAAACCTCGCCGGGCGCGAAGCTCCGCGGCGGATACAGCTCCTGCCAGTAATCCTCGGGCTTCATCGCGGCGCGCTCCGTTCGCCGGTCGGTGGCCGGCGGCGCGAGGCATGCGGCGGCGGCGCGAAGCGATGCGCCGCCGTCATTGCAGTCTCGCGCCATGTCGCGCATGCTTCCGGGCATCGCCCATCGAGAGTCCCGCTTCATGCCGGTTCCGGACACGATCCTCGCCGATCTGCCCTTCCTGAGCGAGCTGCGCCGCGATCTGCATGCGCATCCGGAGCTCGGCTTCGAGGAAAAGCGCACCAGCGATATCGTCGCGCGCCTCCTGCAGGAAGCCGAGATCGAGGTGCATCGCGGCCTCGGCGAAACCGGCGTCGTGGGCACGCTGCAGGTCGGCAACGGCACGCGCCGCATCGGGCTGCGCGCCGACATGGACGCGCTCGCCATGCCGGAGCTTGCCGAGCGGCCCTACAAGTCCGTCGCGCCGGGAAAGATGCACGCCTGCGGTCACGACGGACACACGACGATGCTGCTCGGCGCCGCGCGCTACCTCGCCGCGACGCGAAAATTCTCCGGCACGGTGCATTTCATCTTCCAGCCGGCGGAGGAGGGGCGCGGCGGCGCCCGGCGGATGGTGGAGGAGGGGCTCTTCGAGCGCTTCCCCTGCGACGCCGTCTACGGGCTGCACAACATGCCCGGCCTCGCCGTGGACGAGATCGCCGTCGTGGAGGGTCCGCAGCTCGCCTCCTCCGACAGCTGGCGCCTGACCTTCCGCGGCGTGGGCACGCACGGCGCCAAGCCGCATCTCGGGAAAGACCCCGATCACAGCGGCCGCGACCTTCCTCTCGGCTCTCCAGACGATTCCCGGCCGCGTCGTCGATCCGCTGCAGCCCGCCGTGGTGAGCGCCTGCTCGCTGCAGGCCGGCGACCCGCGCGCGCTCAACGTCATCCCCGACATCGTCGAGATCGGCGGGACGGCGCGCGCCTATACGCCCGCGGTCCGCGACCAGCTCGACGCAGGGATCGCCCGGCTTGCCCGCGGCACCGCCGAGATGTTCGGCATCGAGGCGGATTACGAATTCGAGCGCCGCATCCCGCCGGTAGTCAATCATCCCGACGCCACCGCGCGCGCCCTGCGTGCCGCGCGTGAGGTCGTGGGAGACGGGGCAATCACCAGCTTCCCGCCCTCCACGGCCGGCGACGACTTCGCCTGTTTCGCCGACGCGGCGCCCGGCTGCTACGTCTGGCTCGGCAACGGCCCGGCGGTCGACGGCGCGCTGCATCACAACAGCGCCTACGACTTCAACGACGACGCGATCGCGACCGGCGTCGCCTACTGGTCGAAGCTGGTCGAGCTGGAGCTGGAGCCGCAAGGCTAGAGCGTCTCCAGCACGGGGCTCTCGATGAGCCGCCCGAGCGAGACATCGGCAATCCCGCGGTCGGTCTGATGCGGCCCCGCATTGCAGGCGAGCGTGGCGCCGAAGCAGGCCTTGAAGACACGGTAGGGCGGCTCCCAGTCGGCGATGCGGTCGACGGCCGCGCGAATGGCGCGAAAGCCCGCCGCGACCTCATCGAGGCCGGCGTCGGAGACCAGCCCCGCGAGCGGCAGCGGCAGCAGTGCGTCGAGCCTGCCGTCCGACGCCACAGCCATCCCGCCGCCCTCCGCAATCACCGCATTCGCCGCCACGGCCATGTCGCGCGGGTTGCCGCCAAAGACCGTGAGGTTATGGCTGTCATGCGAGACGGTCGTCGCGAAGGCGCCGCGCCACGTCCCCCATCCGGCAAGAAAGCCGACGCGCGGGCGGCTGTCCGCCACCCCGTGCCGGTGCACGACGGCGATCAGCGCCGTCCCTTCCGGCGGCACGACGAAGCCGTCCGCCACTTGCGCGCTCGCCTCGCCCCATCGGGTGAAGCGCGGCCGGTCGATGGTGGCGACGCGCACGCGCGCGCCCTTCGACGCCACGCGGAAATCGTCCACCGCAAGCGGATCGAGCTTCATCGTCCCGGCGAGCGGCGAAGGGTCGGTCGGCCGCAGCGGCATGCGCATGGCGCCGCGCTCGGCCACCAGCGCGCCGTTGGCGAAGACGTACCGCGCCTCGAACGTCTGCAGATCGTCGAAGACCACGATATCCGCCCGCCGCCCCGCTGCGACCAGCCCGAGATCGCTGCGGCCGAGCTGCGTCGCGGCGTTGAGGGTGGCCGCCCGCAAGGCGCGCTCCGGCGCCAGGCCATGGCGCGACCAGGCGCCGCACCACGTCATCGACACCGCCCTGATCGAGAAGGTCGTCGGGGAACACGTCGTCGGTGCAGAGCGTCAGCGTCTGCGGCATCTCGGCGAGCGCCGCCAGCGCCGCGGCGAATTCCGGCAGCAGGTGCGGATGCGAGCCGCGCAGCTCGATGGTGAGCCCGGCACGCAGCTTCGCCATCAGATCGTCGCCCGACACAAGCTCGTGGTCGGACCCCACGCCGGCCGCCATGAAGGCGTTGAGGTCGGCGCCGCCGAGGCCGCGCGCGTGGCCGCGCACCAGCTTGCCCGACGCCAGCCCGGCCTGGACGATGGCGCTCATGCGCGGGTCGCCGTCGATCACGCCGCGCATGTTCATCACCTCGGCAAGACCGGCGATCTCCGGCCAGGCGAGAATATCGGCGATGGTTTTCGCGTCGAAGTCCGCCCCGGCGCATTCGAGGCCCGGCGCCGAGGGCACGCATGAGGGTGCCAGCACCAGGAAGCGCAGCGGCAGGTCGCGCGCCGCCTCCACCGCCCAGCGGACGCCGGGAACGCCGCAGACATTGCCGAATTCGTGCGGGTCCCACATGACGGTGGTCACGCCGCGCGGCAGCACCGCCTGCGCATAGACCGCCGGCGTCACCATCGAGCTCTCCACATGCATGTGCGTGTCGATCAGCCCCGGCGAGACGAGCCCGCCGCTGGCGTCGATCGTCTCCGCCGCGTCGCGGCGCTCGCCCGGCGCATGCACGCTGGCGATGAGCGGGCCGACGATGCCGATGTCGGCCGCCCGTCGCTCGCCGGTCGCCATGTCGACAAGCGTCCCGCCCGCAACCAGGACGTCGAACGGCGCATCGCCGCGCGCCGCTGCGACGGCGCGGGTGCGCAGCCCGGGGTCGTTCAGGTCGTCTGGCGTGTCGATCACCGCCGCGCCTCGTCCATGATGGCGCCCAGGATGAGCGCGCGCGCCGCCTCCGCGTCAACCTCGGTCGCGATTTCGGCGTTGAAGACGGCGTGCTTCCGCCGCTCCACGACGGTGCGGCCACGCGTGTGGGAGCCGCAAAGCTCCACGTCGATGCGCGCCGGCTCGAAGGTGACGATATCCTCGCTCACGAACGCGACCGCCGCCGACGGGTCGTAGAGCGCCATGGCCGCCCGGCCGCGGCTTGTGGCGATTTCCAGGTAACCGCCGAGCAGGTCGGCGAGGAGGCCGGCATTCGCGCCGCCCGCGGCGCGAACCGGAGGGACATCGCCCGGCGCCAAAAACACCGTCCGCCCGAGATCGAGGTCGACCATGCGAAGCGGCAGGCCGTGCGCCAGCACGATCGCCAGCGCCTCCGGGTCGGCATAGGCGTTGAACTCCGCCGAGGCGGTGTGATTGCCGGCGGTGATGCCGCCGCCCATCCAGGTGAGGTCGGTGATGCGCGTGGCGAGATCGGGCCGCGCCAGCGCCAGGGCGGCGATGTTGGTCAGCGGGCCGAGGGCGAGGACGCGGCGCGGTCCGTCGGCCTGCAGCCAGTCGCAAAGCGCGGCGAAAGCATCGCCCGCCGCCAGCGCCGGCGCCCGCGGCAGCGCTTCGCCGGAGCGGATGCCGCTATCGCCCAGAACGTTCGCGGCGGTCTCCACCTGGCCGAGCACGGAAGCCGCACGCCCGCGATGAAACGGGAAGCGCCATGCGAAGGCCTGCGCGGCCCGCGCCGCGTTGTCTTCGACCCGGTCGAGGCTCGCGCAACCGAAGACGAGCGACACGCCGTCGATCTGAAGGCCGGACCGGGCGACGACGAGCAGCGCCATGATGTCGTCGAAGCCCATATCGGTATCGATCCAGACGCCCATGGTGCTTTCTACCCGAAGCGGGAGAGACGCGCCGCCTTGTCGACCGGCAGGTCGAAGCTGAGCTCGGCGCCGGGCTCATGCGCCGCCAGCGCGGCATCCGCTTCCGCCTTGATGGCCCCGAGCGGCGTTTCCAGCAGGTATTCGCGGCTCTGCCCGGCAAACGACGAGCCCCTGACGGAGCCGCGGAACGGCCCCTCGCCAAGCGTCACCATGCCCGGGCGCCAGGCCAGTCCGGCCGCGTCGGCAGGCGCCGGGGAGGAGAGGGCGACCAGCCCGCTCGGCGTCTTCAGCTTGCCGCCCTCAAGCGCAAAGACGTTCTCGAACCCGACGAAATCGGCGACGAAGGCGGATTGCGGATTGTTGTAGATATCCTCCGGCGTGCCGACCTGCTCGATCTCGCCGTTCAGCATCACGATGATCCGGTCGGCGAGCGCCAGCGCCTCCGCCTGGTCGTGGGTGACGAAGATCATGGTGATGCCGCTCGCGCGCTGCACGCGCTGCAGCTCGGTGCGCATCTCGAGCCTGAGGCGCGCGTCGAGGTTCGAGAGCGGCTCGTCGAGAAGCAGCACCTTCGGCTCCATCACCATGGCGCGCGCCAGCGCCACGCGCTGCTGCTGACCGCCGGAGAGCTCCGCCGGCCGGCGCGCCCGGAAGGCGGCGAGCCCTACCGATTCCAGCCCGGCGCTCACCCGCGCCTCCACCTCCTTGGCGCTCATCCGCTTCAGCTTCAGGCCGAACGCCACGTTCTCGAAGACATTGAGGTGCGGGAAGAGCGCATAGGACTGGAAGACCAGCCCGACGGCGCGCTTGTTGGCGGGCACGCGCGTGATGTCGGCGCCCTCCAGCCGAATATTGCCCGCCGCGGGGCGCAGCAGGCCCGCGATGGCGCGCATGGTCGTGGTCTTGCCGCAGCCGGACGGGCCGAGCAGCGTCACCAGCTCGCCCTTGCCGATGGCGAGGCTGAGATTCTTCACGGCGACCGTCTCGCCATAGGCGAGCGTCAGGTTCTCCAGGCTGAGAAAGCCGGCGTCAGACATAGCGCGAGAACCCCAGGAAACGCTCCGCCAGGAAGACGATGCCCATCGACAGGAAGGCCAGCAGCGAGGAAAGCGCCGCGATCGATGGGTCGTAGGTGATTTCCATGTAGCCCAGCATGTCGATCGGCAGCGTGCGGATGCCGGGCCCGGTCAGGAACAGCGACACCGGCACCTGGTTGAAGCTGGTGACGAAGCCGAGGATGAAGGCGGCGAGGATGCCGCCTCGGATGTTCGGCATGACGACCCGGAAGAAGGCGCCGACCGGCGAGGAGCCGAGAAGCACCGCAGCTTCCTCGATGTCGGTGCGCAGATTGTTCAGGCTGGCCGACACCACCCGCACCGCATAGGGCAGGACCAGCGCCGTATGCGCCAGGAACAGCGCCGGAAGCACGTCGAAGCGGAACGGCACGACGAGATAGCGCAGCAAAGCGAGGCCGACGATGATCCCCGGCACCACGATCGGGGACGATACGACCAGCCTTGCCCCTTCGCCCATCGGGAGCTTGTAGCGCGAAAGCGCATAGGCCGCCGGAATGCCGAGCACCAGCGCCGCCAGCGTGCCGAAGACGGCGAGGAACATGGAGACCCCGAAGCTGGCGCGGAAGCTCTCGATCTGGAAGACCTTGATCACCCATCGGAACGAGAAGCCCTGCGGCGGGAAGGCGAGGGTCTCGCCGGCCGAAAGCGACGCCGCGATGATGATGAAGAACGGCCCGATCAGGAAAGCCAGCACCAGGAAGAGAATGAGCGGGTTCGCCAGCCGCAGGTTCATCGCCGGTTCCTCGCGGTGGCGACCCGCCGCAGGAGCAGATTGGTGGAAAAGCTCATGACGATCAGGATGAAGGCGATGACGCTCGCCGATACGAGATCGTTGGCGATGCTGACCCGCTGATAGAGCAGCGTCTCGAGCATCAGAACCTTCGAGCCGCCGAGAATGGACGGCGTGATGTAGGCGGTGAGCGAGCCGGTGAAGACCAGCGTGCCGCCGACGACGAGCCCCTCGCGCGTCAGCGGCAGGATGACCTTCCAGAAGACCTGCAGCCAGCTGGCGCCCAGCACGCGCGCCGCCGGGATGGCGTCGTCGGGAAGATTTTCCAGCGCGCTGATCAGGGCGATGATCATCAGCGGCAGGAAGAGCTGCAAAAGGCCGATGAACACCGCCGTCTCGGTGAAGAGGAAGCGCACCGGCTCCGCGCTCAGCCCCAGATCGACCAGCGCCTTGTTGACGATGCCGGTGCGGCCGAGGATCACGATCCAGGCATAGGTGCGGGCGACCGGAGAGATCATCAGCGGCAGGACGACGAGGCCGATCATTCGCCCTTTGCTCGTGGCCGGCAGGCTGACGATGGCAAAGGCGGCCGCATAGCCGATGACGGCCGCCACGCCCGTCACCATGACGCCGAGCTTCAACGTCCGCAGGAAGACGGCGCGGTTGATGGAGAGCGAGAAGAAATCGACATAGGCGGAGAGCGACCAATGCCCGCCTGCGTGGAAGCCTTCCGACAGGAGAACGGCGACCGGCGCAAGGAAGACGGCTGCCGCGAACAGGACCGCGGGCATGACAAGGGCAAAAGCGGCGGTCCTGTTGTCGAACATGCGGAGACGACTTCGCTGCTTGCCGGGTCGCTCAGACCCGCGTCAGGGAGCCGCTCCGTGGCTCCCTGACATGTCTTGAGAGGCGCGGTTACTGGCCGACCTTTTCGTTCCACTCGGAGAGCCATTCCTCGCGATGGTCAAGCGCCACGGCGGAGGGAATGAGCTTGAGGCTCGCGGCCATGTCCGCGCCATAGGTCAGGTTGTCGGCCACCTCGTCGGAGACCTTCACCTCTTTGTTGGCGGGGCTGTCGACGAGCTTCTCGGCAAGTGCCGTCTGGATGTCGGTGGAGAGCCAGTAATCCATGAACTGCAGCGCCAGGTCCTGGTTCTTGCTTCCCTTGGTGAGCACCATGACGTTGAGACCGCCCGTCTGGCCCTCCTTCGGGGTCGCCCATTTGATCGGCAGGCCCATCTTGGTGAAGCTCGGCCAGGCGAAGCGGCCGATCGGCGCCGCCCAGATCTCCTCCTGCTGCATCAGCGTGGCGAGCTGCGAGGAGCGAACGTAGAAGGTGACGATGTCGTCCTTGTGCTCGCCGACGGCCGCGATCGGCGCCGCGAGGTCCGGCGAATCCTCGCCCATGGCGAGACCGAGCATGTAGAGCGTCGGCGGCCCCTGGTTGGTGGTGACGTTGGGAAGCGCCACGCGGCCGGCCAACTCATCCGACAGAAGGTCGAGCCAGGAGTCGATCTTGTCGATCTTGTCGGAGCGGTAGGCGATCGACGTCGCGTAGAAGGTGTAGCCGACGCTCATGCCGTCGCCGTTCGGATCCTTGGCGATGTCGTAGAGCTTGTCGTAGTTCGAAAGCTTCGACGTATCGATCTTGTCGACCAGCCCGGCGCGCGAGGCGGCAAGCGCGTCGGCCATCGACATCACCGCCATGTCGATCACGGGATTGGCCTTGTTCGCCTCCATCTTGGTGAGGCGCTCGACGCTGTTGCCGGTCTCCACCACCAGCTTGCAGCCGCACTTCGCCTCGAACGGATCGTAGACGAGCTCTTTGAACTCGTCCTGGGCGAAGGCATAGACGGAGATGGTGAGCGTCTTGTCCTGCGCTGCCGCGGGCGCAGCGCCCAGCAGGAGCGCCATGCCCGAAGCGATCAGAATAGTCTTCATGTCGGTCGATCTCCCTGATTGAGGATGGAGTGAGGATGGGGATTTGCCCGCCCGCGCCGCAGCGTCGCTGCCACGGACAATAGGGGGGGCCGCGATGTTTGAGAAAGCCCTTTTTGGGAAGCGGCGCCTGCATTCCCAGGCAGCAGAGCCGCAGTCGTATCCGCAGAAGTGGTATCCTGGCCTCCCGGACGTGTACCGTTGCGCGAAAAGCACTTGAGATCGGAGATCATGAAAGCCGCGGGCGCCTTTTCCCATTGCCGCGGCCGGGTGCCGCTCCATGCGTGCTCCCGTCCTGCGGCTGCTCGACGGGACGACTCGCAACAATGGTACCAGTTGCGCCCCGGAGGCGTTCCCCCGCGAGCAATCAGCGCTGCTTGCCGCTCAGCCTGAGAAATCCGCCGGTGAACGAGGCTTCGCATTCCTCCATGTAGGCGCGCGCGGCGAGCATATGCTCGCGCATGATGTCCCTCGCGCCGTCGGCATCGTTGGCCCTCAAGCGCCCTCAGCAGGCGCACCTGGTAGTGCAGCCCCTGCTCGCGCAACTCCGGATTGGGCATCGCGTAGATCTGCCGGCAGATGGTGAGGTTGCGCAGAAGGTTGTGCATGAAGCCGCAGATGAAGCCGAGGATCGGGTTGGGCGACAGCTCGGCAAGCGCGGAGTGGAAGTCCAGCTCCGCCAGCCGCTGCTGGTATTCCTCGCCGCGGTCGGCGGGCGGCTTCTCGTAGAGCCGCATGGTGTTCTGCAGGCGGCGGAAGTCCGCGTCCGTGAGGATGCCGACGACGCTCGCCGCAAGCTCCGGCTCCAGCTCCACCCGCACCGCGTAGATGTCGCGGATGGAAGGCTGGCGGAAGAAGAAGTAATTGCCGAGCAGCTCCATGGCGCGGCCGCCGGAAAGCTCCGCCACGAACACGCCGCCGCCGGGCCCCGAGCGCGCGCGGATGAGCCCCTGCGTGTCGAGCGCCTTCAGCGCCTCGCGCACGGTGCTCTTGGAGGCCTGGAACTGCTCCATCAGCTCGCGCTCGCCGGGCAGCCGGTCGCCGGGCCCGAGCGCATGCTCCACCATCAGGTCCTTGATGCGCTCGG
Organism: uncultured Alphaproteobacteria bacterium; assembly: GCA_963801225.1. Taxonomy (GTDB): domain Bacteria; phylum Pseudomonadota; class Alphaproteobacteria; order Rhizobiales; family Afifellaceae; genus DASWJZ01. The sequence goes on along the minus strand of CAWDED010000006.1, from coordinate 117,690 downwards.
CAATATCGTCCGGCCGCTTCACCCGCCGCTCCGGGGTCGGCTGGATGATCGCGTAGTCCGGTTCGGGGTCGAGCGTCGCCATGGCCCGTTCTGGTGAGTCGGCGTGTGACTTCGGATCGTTCTTGCGAGGATCGTTCATGCGGCGAGCGGGAAAAAGCAAGCGGCGCAATGCCCCGGCGTCGGCCGGTCGGTGTCGAGGCTCGGCATGTCGCTCCGGCAGCGCGCCTCGCGCCTTGGGGCAGCGCGGCGCGAAGGGGCAGCCCGGCGGCGGGTCGTACGGGTCGGGAAGCTCGGCGATGCCGGCCTCCGCCTGCACATGCGCCGCGGCCCGGCACCGGCGCGGAATCGAGCAGCAGCTTCGTGTAGGGATGGCGCGGCCGGCGGAACAGCGTCTCCGCCTCGGCGAGCTCCACCACGCGGCCGAAATACATGACCGCCACCCGGTCGCTCACGCTCTCCACCACGGAGAGGTCGTGGCTGATGAAGACGTAGGTCAGCCCGAACTTGTGCTTCAGCTCGTCGAGCAGGTTCAGCACCTGCGCCTGCACCGACACGTCGAGCGCCGAGACCGGCTCGTCGAGCACGATCACCTCCGGCTCCGCGGCGAGCGCCCGCGCGATGCCGATGCGCTGCGCCTGTCCGCCGGAGAATTCGTGCGGGTAGCGCTCCAGGAACTCGCGGCGCAGCCCTACCGCGTCCATCAGCGCATCGAGCCGCGCGGCGCGCTCCGCCTGAGCGAGGCCGAGAAGATGGCGCATCGGCGCCTCCAGCGTCTGGCGGATGGTCTTGCGCGGGTTGAGCGAGGAGACCGGGTCCTGGAAGACGTATTGAACGGCGCGGGCAAGCGCGTGCGCGTCGCGGCCCGACAGCCCGGTGATGTCGGCATCCTTCAGGCGGATGCTCCCGCCGGTCGGCCGGTCGAGCCCCACCAGCATGCGCGCCAGCGTCGACTTCCCGCAGCCGGATTCGCCGACCACGCCCAGCGTCTCGCCCTTGCGCAGCTCCAGGTCGACGCCCTGCACGGCGTGGACCGCAGGCTTGGCGCGGCCGAACAGAGTGCGCCCGCCGCCGAAGCGGCGCTCCAGGTCCTTTGCGACGAGCATGGCCTCGCCCATCACGCGGCCTCTCCGGCGGCGAGCGGATAGAGGCAGCGCGCGCTGCGTCCCTCGCCGATGTCGGTGAGCGGAATGTCGCCGCTCCGGCAATTCTCCTCCACGCGCGGGCAGCGCGGCGCGAAGGCGCAGCCCGGCGGCAGGCGGTTCACCGGCGGCGGCAGGCCGGGGATCGCGTCGAGCCGCCGCTGCGGCTCGCCCAGCACCGGCACGCAGTCGATGAGCTTGCGCGTATAGGGATGCGCCGGCGCCTCGAGCACCTCCTTGGTGCGGCCGAGCTCCACGATGCGCCCGGCATACATCACCGCGATGCGGTCGCAGATTTCCGACACGACGCCGAAATCGTGGGTGATGAAGAGCACCGCCGCGCGCTTCTCCTTGCGGAGCTGATCGAGCAGCTTCAGCACCTGCGCCTGCACCGTGACGTCGAGTGCGGTGGTCGGCTCGTCGGCGATCAGAATCTCCGCGTCGTTGGCGAGCGCCATGGCGATGCAGACGCGCTGGCGCATGCCGCCGGAAAGCTCGTGCGGAAAGCTCTTGGCGCGCTCCGCCGGGTTGGGGATGCGCACCAGCTCAAGCAGTGCGATGGCGCGCCGCATCGCCTCCGCGCGCGAGACCGGCTGATGCGCTTTCACCGCCTCGGCGATCTGGTCGCCGACGGTGAAGAGCGGGTGCAGCGTCGAGAGCGGATCCTGGAAGATCATCGACATCGGCCCGCCGCGCAGCGCCCGCAGCTCCGTGTCGGACACCTCCAGGAGATCACGCCCGCCCATCATCACGCGCCCGCCCACCACCGCGCCCGGCGGGGTCGGCACGAGACCGAGCAGCGTCATCGCCGTCACCGACTTGCCGGAGCCGGATTTGCCGATCAGGCCCAGGCATTCCTCCTGGCTGATGTCGAGACTCACGCCGCCGACCGCGCGATAGACTTCGCTTGCCGACGCGGAACTCCGTCTCCAGCTCGCGCACGTCGAGCACGTGGCCGGGGGCCTGCGCTGCCGCGGGCGGCGTGCTGCGCCGCTTCACGTCGGTGCGCGCCGAAGGCCGCGCCAGCGCGCCGGAGCGCAGCCGCGGATCGAGCACGTCGCGAATGCCGTCGCCGAGCAGGTTGATGCTCATCACCAGCACGAAGATCATCACGCCGGGGATGACGGAGACGTGCGGCGCGTTGAAGAGAAGCTTGCGGCCTTCGCCCAGCATGGAGCCGAGGTCTGCCTGCGGCGGCTGCGCGCCGAGGCCGAGGAAGGAGAGCCCCGCCGTCTCCAGGATCATCCAGCCGACGGTCGTCGACAGCGTGATGACGATCGTCGGCAGCACGTTCGGCAGGACCTCGGTGGCCACGATGCGCGCCGGCCCCTTGCCGGAGAGCCGCGCCGCGTCGACGAACTCCCGGTGCGAGAGCCCGAGCGTGATGCCCCTGATGTTGCGGGCGAAGAAGGGGATGTTGACGATGGCGATGGCGTAGAGCGCGTTGAGCAGCCCCGGCCCGAGCGCCGCCACGATGGCGAGCGCCAGCAGGATGTAAGGGAACGCCATCAGCATATCGATGCCGCGCATCATCAGGTGGTCGGCGCGGCCGCCTGCATAGCCGGCGACGAGGCCGATGAGCGAGCCGAAGAACGCCGCGATCAGTGAGGCCGACAGGCCGACGGCGATTGAGACGCGCGTGCCCCAGATGAGCCGCGAGAGGATGTCGCGGCCGAGATGATCGGTGCCGAGCAGGTGTCCCGGCGCAAGCGGCCTCAGCAGCCGGTCGGCCGGCTCGGTCAGGTCCGGATTGGCGAGCGGCAGGATCGGCGCAAGCAATGCAATGGCGCCGACCAGCACCAGCAGCGCCAGCCCGATTGCGGCAAGCCGGTTGTTGACCAGAAGCCGCCAGGAGGTCGGGCGCGAGGCGACGGCGGAAGGGGCGGGGGCGGCGATCGTCACGGCTGCAGCCTCGGATCGAGCGTCGCCTGCACGACGTCGGCGGCAAGGTTGAACAGCACGTAGCTCGCAGCCACCACCAACACGCCGCCCTGCACCAGCAGGATGTCGCGGGTGGAGATCGCCTTCACCAGCATCTCGCCGATGCCGGGCCACTGGAACACCGTCTCGATATAGACGGCGCCGCCCAGCACGAAGCCGGCCTGCACGCCGATCACCGGGATGACGGTGACGAGCGCCGCCTTGAAGGCATGGCGATAGATGACGCGCCGCTCCGTCAGGCCCTTGGCGCGCGCGGTGCGCACATAGTCCTGCCGCAGCACCTCAAGCATGCTGGCCCGCGTCAGCCGCGCGATGACGCCGGTCGCCACCACCGACAAGGTGACCGCCGGGAGGATCAGGTGTCTGAGGATATCGAGCGGCCCGCCGCCTCCATAGATCGCCACCATGCCGCTCGCCGGCAGCAGCCTCAGGTCGACGGCGAAGATCAGGATGAGGATGAGCCCGAGCCAGAAGGAAGGCACCGAGATGCCGATCAGCACCAGGAAGGTGATGATCCGGTCGGCCCAGCCGAACTGCCGCACGGCCGACACGATGCCGGCGAGCAGCCCGAAGATGGAGCACAGCACAAGCGACGCCCCGGCCAGCACCAGCGTTGCGTGGAAACGCTCCAGCACCTCGTCGAGCACCGGTCGGTTCAGCGTGTAGGAGCGGCCGAAATCGCCGTGCAGCACGTTGCCGATCCAGATGAAATACTGCTCCCAGAGCGGCTTATCGAGTTCGAGCTGACGGTTCAGCCGCTCCACGTTCTCCGGCGTCGCATAGGAGCCGAGGATGGCGGTCGCCGGGTCGCCGGGAATCAGCGCGATGATGAGAAAGACGATGACCGACAGGCCGAACAGCACCGGAACGGCGGCGACGAGCCTTTTGCCGATATAGGCAAGCATCTACGCGGTTCCCGGAACGGCAACGTGAGTTCGAGCCGCCCTACTGCGGACCGTCTTTCTCCTCCCCTCATGGTGAGGTGTGAGCGCCGAAGGCGCGAGCCTCGAACCATGGGCGACACGGCATTGGTTGTCGGTCAGCCCATGTCGCGCCGCCGTGCCATCGCCCTCGTCCTTCGAGGCTCGCTGCGCTCGCACCTCAGGATGAGGGCTTTCGTAAGTCCTCGTCCTTCGCACGAGCGCAGCGCGTCGCATTCGGGTCAGCCCTTCGTCACATCCTTCAGGATCAGGAAGAACGAGGGCTGCAGCTTGAAGCCACCCACGGCGGACGTGGCGACGGCGTTCTGCTTCCAGTTGGCGATGAAGGCCCAGGGCGCATCGTCATGGACGATCTCCTGCATCTGCTTGTAGAGCTTCGCGCGTTCCGCCTGATCGGTGGAGGTGCGTGCCTTCTCCAGAAGCTCGTCGACCTTGGGGTTGGAGTAGTAGCCGGAGTTGAAGCCGCCCTTGTCGGGCCATGCCCCGGTGCGCAGCGCCAGATAGGGCAGGGTGTCAGGGTCGTTGGTCATCCAGGCCATCTCCGCCATGTCGGCCTTGCCCTCGAGCCCCGGGTTCACCTTGCTCAGGAAGGTGTTCCACTCGAAGGTCTCGATCTTCACGTCGAGGCCGACCTTGGCGAGGTCCGCCTGGATGGCCGTGCCCATGGCGACCGGATCGAGCATGCCGGAGCCGCCTTCCGTCACGTAGAAGGTGAGCTTGGCGCCCTCGGCGCCGGCTTCCGCCAGCAGCGCCTTGGCCTTCTCCGGATCGTAGGGGTAGGGCTCCAGGCTGTCGTCATAGGCCCAGGCGAAGGCCGGCGGCGTCGGGCCGGCGGCGACCTCGGCCGTGCCCTGCAGCACGTTCTCCACCAGCGATTTCTTGTCGATGGCGTAGTTGACGGCCTGGCGCACGCGCTTGTCGGCGAGCGGGCCTTCCTTGGCGTTGAGGATCAGGAACCACAGATGCGGCCCGGCCTGCTCGAACACCTGGAAGCTCGGATCGTCGGCGAACTGCTTGACGCTGTCGGGCGGCACCTCGACCATCAGGTCGATCCCGCCTGAGAGCATCTCCGCGACACGCGTATTTGCGTCGGTGATCGGACGGAAGACGACCGCCTCGAGCGACGGCGCGCCGTCCCAGTAATCGTCGTTCCGGGAGACCACGACGCGCGTGTTCGACTCCCATTCCTCGAACTTGAACGGCCCGGTACCCGACGGGTGCCGGCCGTAATCCTTGCCGTATTTCTTCACCGCGGCGGGTGAGACGATCAACCCGGTCGGATAGGCGAGGTTCGACAGGAACGGCGCGTAGGGCTCCTTCAGCTTGAACTCGACGGTGTATTCGTCCTTCGCCGTCACCGTATCGACAGAGGAGAAGAAGAAGGCCAGCGGGAACGGCCCGGTGTCATGGAAGGGGTGGTTCTCGTCCAGCATGCGCTCGAAATTGAACACCACCGCATCGGCGTTGAAGGGCGAGCCGTCGTGGAACGTCACGTCCTTGCGCAGATTGAAAGTGTAGACCGTGCCGTCCTCGCTGATGGTCCAGTCGGTGGCGAGCGCTGGCTCGGGCTCAAGTGTCCCGTCCTTGTAGCGGACCAGCCCGTCATAGACGTTCATCAGGATGCGGAAGTCGTTGACGGCGGTGACGGCCGCCGGATCGAGCGACTTGGGTTCGGCGATCTGGCCGACCACGAGGACGTTGGGAGGCGTCTGAGCCTCGGCCGTGGCCATCAGCGACCCTGCAGCGGCAAAAGCCGCAAAAGCCAGCCCGCAAAGGGCGGCGCGGATTGTGTGTTTCATCGCGAAGTCTCCCTGGGGCGAGAACAGCCTATTAGACCGGATCGATCGACGATCATCAAGAATTTATAATGATCAATTTTTGGGCTAGGCTGCTTCGATCAGCACCAGTCCCCGGAAACTGAGACGACGCGTTCTTGATGGTCGAACATAGAGTTAGCACTGGCAGCCCGGGCGGAAGCTCCCTTGCGATCAATCTCGATCGCCTGCGCGGCGACATGGTGCGCCTGGGCGAGATCGGGCGGGAGCCGGGCGTTCCCGGCATCAACCGGCCGGGCTTTTCCGACGCCGACATGGAGGCGCGGCGCCACATGGGGGAACGCATGCGCGAGGCGGGCCTGACGGTCTCCATGGACACCGTCGGCAACCTCTCCGGTCTTTGGGAGACAGGCAGCGGCTCGCGGGTGATGGTCGGATCGCATCTCGACACGGTGCCGATGGGCGGGCTGTTCGACGGGGCGCTCGGGGTCTGCGCCGGCCTCGAATGTGTGCGGGCGCTCCGTGAGGCGGGCGCGGAGCCGCATCATCCCATCGAGGTGATTGCCACGGCCGAGGAGGAGGGCCGCTTCGGAGGCATGCTCGGGGCGCAGGCGCTCGCCGGCCAGGTCGATGCCGATTGGCTGATGACGGCCGTCGACGAGAAGGGCGAGCGGCTGATCGACGCCATGCGGGCACAGGGGCTCGAGCCGGACGATTTTGGCAAGGCGGCGCGCGATCCCGCGACCGTCAGGGCGTTTCTCGAGCTTCACATCGAGCAGGGGCCCGTGCTTGAGCACACCGGAGAAGCGATCGGGATCGTCGACGTCATATCGGGCGTTTTCAACTGGTCGATCCGGCTCACCGGCGAGGCCAACCATTCCGGCACGACGCCCATGCATCTCCGCCGCGACGCCTTCGCCGGCGCGGCCGCCTTCGCCGCGGAGATCCCGGCGATCATCGCCGCGGCCGGTGGCGATGAGACGCGCATGACGATCGGCGCCATCGAGCTGAAGCCGGGCTTTCCGCATTCCATCCCCGGCGAAGCCACGTTCTCGCTCATTGCGCGCGACACCAGCCTCGACACCATGCGGCGGCTGGCGGAGACATGCCGGCAGGCGCTCTCGCGCATCGCCGCGGCGCATCGGCTCGACGTCGCGATCACCGAGCACAGCTGGCTCGACCCCAAGGCCTGCGACCCGGAGATCGTCGCCTTGCTGTCGAGACACGCCGAGCGGCTCGGCTATCGCCATTCCGTCATGCCCAGCGGCGCCGGGCACGACACGCAGCTCCTGAGCGATCTGACGAAAGCCGGCCTCATCTTCGTGCCGAGCATCGGCGGCATCAGCCACGCGCCGCAGGAGGAGACGCGCTGGTCCGACGTCGAGGCGGGGGCGAACCTCCTGCTGCACGCCATCGCCGAGCTGAGCGGATGCCGCCCCGCCTGACCGGCGCCGCCGATATCAGCCGCCCAACTCATCCTCTCCGCGCGCCGCCCACAGCATGCCGCGGTGGAGGATCGTCCGCATCTCCGGCACGTCGAACTCCTTCGCCACATGCCCGAGCGAGGAATAGAACACGCGCCCCTTCCCGTACTGCCGCTTCCACGCGACCGGCATCACGACGCCCTCGATCCACGGCAGCGTGCTCGCCGGAGAACGTCGTCGTCGCCAGCACCTCGTTGGAAGGGTCGACATGCATGTAGTATTGCTCCGACCGATAGGGGAAGCTCGTCGATCCCGCTGCATGATCGGGTCGTCGGGCCTGGCGATGTCGACGCGATAGTCGATGATGTTCGCCGGGATGCGCGACCCATTGCCCGCCGCACATGAACTGGTACTCGACCGATTCGCGGAACGCGTCGCACATGCCGCCGTGATAGCCGGCGAGCCCGACGCCCCCCTCCACCGCCTTGGTGAGGTTCTGCACCTCCTCCTTCTCGATCTTCGACATCGTGTAGATCGGCACGATGAGGCTGAGGTCCTTGATCGACGGGTCGGCGAAGGCCTCCGTCGTCGTCTCCACGTAGACCTTGAAGCCGTCGCCCTCGAGCATGTCGGAGACGATCCTGGCGCACTGCTCCGGCTCGTGGCCGCCCCAGCCGCCCCACACGATGAGCGCTTCCCGCATTCTTCTCTCTCCTGTTCTTCGGTCTCAGGCCGCGAGCTCTGCGCCGCACGAGGCTTTCCGACAGCGGCGCCGGGCGCTCCGGCCGCGTCGCGATCGCCACCGCCCTGCCGCTGTCGGAGGAGCGGCCGAACGCCTCCATCACCTCCAGCACGTGCAGCGCCAGCTCGCCGCTCGCCCGGTGCGGCCGGTTGGAGCGGATCGCATGCGCCATGTCGGCAAGCCCGATCGAGCGGTAGTTGGCGTCCGCATAGGGAAGCTCGGTCTTGAGCTTCACCCACTTGTCCTTCTGCCGCCGCGAACTCGATCTCGCCGCCGAACCAGTTCGGATCGGGGACGATCGAGCGTGCCCTTCGAGCCGTAGATCTCGATCGGCAGATGCCGGTGTGCCGGCACGTCGAAGCTCATCGATCATCTGCACCAGCGCGCCGGAGACGAATTGCAGCGTGCCCGGCCGCATGCGTCGCCACCTCCACCGGGATCGTCTCGCCGGCGCGCGGCTTCGAGGTGATCGTGCGCGTCTTCTTCGGCATCGCGGTCATCGCCGCGACGCGCGCCACCGGCCCGAGCAGGTTGACGAGGTCGGTCAGGTAGTAGGGCGCCATGTCGAGGATCGGCCCGCCGCCGGCCTGGTAATAGAAATCCGGCGCCGGATGCCAGCGCTCGTGCCCCGGGCACATGAAGATCGGCCGTGCCGCCGACCGGCTCGCCGATCTTGCCGGCATCGATCAGCTTGCGGCAGGTCTGGTGCGCGCCGCCGAGAAAGGTGTCGGGCGCCGAGCCGACGCGGAGCTTCTTCTTCGCGGCGCGGTCCACGAGCTTCTTGCCGTCCTTGAAGGCGACGCCGAGCGGCTTCTCCGAATAGACGTGCTTGCCGGCGTCGAGCGCCTGCAGGCCGACCTCGACATGCGCCTTGGGCACGGTGAGGTTCAGGACGATCTCGATCGCTCGGGTCGGCGAGAAGCGCTTCGATGCTCACCGCCTTCAGTCCGAACTCCTCTGCGCGCGCCTCCGCCGCCGCCGGCACCATGTCGGCGAGCCCGCGAATGTCGAGGATCGGAAAGCCTTTTGCGCCGCCTTCAGATAGGCGCCCGAGATGACGCCGCATCCGATCACGCCCACGCCGACCTTCTTCATCGTTTCCTCGCGCTCCGATTCGTTGATGGAATGCATGCGGCCGCGCAGGGCCGGTCGTGCTCCAAGGCGCGCCGTACAGCTCCTTCAGTGCTGCGGCCGCCGCGCCGCGCGCCCAGGCCGTGTCGTCGGCCTCGTCGTCTACGGCAATCTCCGAGACGTCGGCTCAGCCAGGCCGGCAGCATGCGGTCCAGCGCGTTCCTGAGCGCCGCCATCAGCGGCTCGCCGAGCACCAGGGTCGAGCCGACGAGCACGACCCGCGGCGGCGCGAAAAGCGTGATGAGGTTGGCGATGGCGAGCCCCAGCGCCTCGCCGGCGCGAAGCGCGGAAGCCGTCAGTGCGTTGTCGCCGGCCGCGACGCGCTCGGCGGCAAGCTGCATGGCATGGCCGAGGCGGATCGCCTCGCGAAACCGCGCGTCGTTTGCGACCGGCGCAAGGATCGCCGGCTCCGTCGCCTGGTCGGCGAGCCGCGAAACGGCCGCCGCGCCGTTCCCGTCGGCGGCCATGACGAAGTCGCCGAGATTGAAGCTGATGCCCTTGGCGCCGCGGAAGAACTCCCCGCCATGCATGACGCCGAGGCCGAGCGAGTGCTCCGCGGTCACCACGACGAAATCGTCGAGGTCGCGGCAGAGGCCGAACCAGTGCTCGCCGATCGTGATGGCGTTGGCGTCGCTTTCGATGAGGGTCGAGAGGCCCAGCCGCTCGAACAGCGCCTTGCTGAGCGGCACGTCGGAATCGCGCAGGATCGGGCTGTGGCGGACGATGCCCGTCGCGTGCTCCACCACGCCGGGAAGAGCAACGCACAGGCTTTCGACCCGGTCCAGCGTCAGGCCGGCATCCGCGACACAGCGCCGGACGCCGTCCTCCACCAGGTCGGCGATGACGTCCGCCGGCTGCCGGTCGACGCGAACCGGCTGCGTCAGCTCGGCCAGCACGTCGCCCTGAAAGTCGGTGACGACATGCACGATGCGGGTCGGCGCGATCTTGACCCCGACCACGCGTGCGGCGCCCGGATTGAGCTCCAGCAGGACCCGCGGCCGGCCGCGCGCGGCGTCCCTGACGGCGCCCATCTGGCGCGGCACGATCAGCCGGTCGTCGAGCAGCGCGGCGGTGATGGCCGAGACGGTCGTGGGGCTGAGCTCGGTCCGCTCACAGATCTCCACCCGTGCGATAGGCCCGTGCCGGCGGATCGCATCCATCACGTGGAAGCGATTGATCGCGCGCATGAATTCCGGGTCGGCCGTTTTCATCCGTGGAGCGTCCAGCGTTCTGCGGTGATCGGAGGTTTATTTCGGGACAGTGATTTATTCCTCCACAGCGCACGCGCCGTCAATGCGATAATCGGCCAAAAGCAACGCATCTGCTGATTGATGCTTGACATGGAGCCAGCCTGGGCGAAGATTTAATTCGTGTCACGAAAAAATGCTGGGCGGCGAAACGCCCGGCAAAGAGCTCTTAAGCCAGGGAGGAAACTATGATGCTTGTGAAAGCCCTCGCGGGGGCCGGCCTCGCCCTAGCGCTCAGCATCGCGCCGGCGCTGTCTGAGGACGTCACGGTCCGACTGCTCCACGTCAACGTCACCGGCGACCCGTTCTGGAAGCAGGTGGCGGAGGATTACAACGCCACCCATCCGGGCGTGAAGGTCATCGTCGATTACATGGAGAACGAGGCCTACAAGGCGAAGCTTCCGACGTTGCTTCAGTCGGACGACCGTCCCGACATCATCTACAGCTGGGCCGGCGGTGTCATGCGCGCGCAGATCGAAGCCGGCTACATCGAGGACATCAGCGACGCCAAGGCCGACTTCGAGAAGACCATCTATGCCGCTCCGCTCAACGCCTACGTGGTCGACGGCAAGCTCTACGGCATCTCCATCCAGCTCTCCGAAGTGCTGCTCATCTACAACAAGGCGCTGCTCGAGAAGGCCGGCGTCGATCCCGCTTCGATGCAGACGTGGGAAGGCTTCCTGGAAGCCGTGAAGAAGACCAAGGGCGCCGGCATCACGCCGCTCATCATGGGCGGCGGCGACAAATGGCCGATGCACTTCGTGTGGTCTTACCTCCTGATGCGGGTCGGCGGGTCCGACGTCCTGACGACGGCAGAGACGACGCAGAATGGCTTCCTCGCGCAGCCGTTTGTCGATGCAGGCGTGCTGCTGAAGCAGCTCGCCGACCTGGAGCCGTTCCAGAACGGCTGGCTCGGCACCAAATACCTGCCCTCACAGGGCATGTTCGGCGACGGCATGGGCGCCATGGTGGTGCAGCTCAACGGCTTCATGCAGGGCCAGCAGAAGAACGCCACCGACGGCAAGGGAATCCCCGACGACCAGATGGGACTCGCTCCCTTCCCCGCGGTGGCGGGCGGCAAGGGCCAGATCACCGACACGCTGGGTGGTCTGCAGGGCTTCCTGGTCACCAAGGGTGCCCCGCCTGAGGCGGTCGACTTCCTGAAGTTCTTCGCCACGGCCGAGGAGCAGAAGGCGGCGGCGGAGGCCGGCGTCTACGTTCCCGCCGTCAAGGGCACCGACGGGTTCATCAAGAATCCGCTGGTGGCGGAGGTGGCACGCCAGATCGCCAACTCCACCTGGCACCAGAACTTCCTCGATCAGGATCTTGGGCCCTCGGTCGGCCGGGTGGTCAACGACGTCTCCGTGGCGATCGCGGCGGGCGACATGACGCCGGAGGAAGGCGCCCAGCAGATCCAGGACGCCTGGGACCAGCGCTAGCTCGGCGCTCGGGGCCCCTGCCGATGGCCGGGGCCCCATTTCTCTTTTCTTCGTCTAGGATCGCGAGCGGCATGGCTGGCACGACCGCTCTCTTTCGAGGCCGAAACAACAACGTCCGCGGCGGCCTTCTCACCGCGCTCATCTTCCTGCCGCCCGCGCTGGTGCTCTTCACGCTCTTCGTGATCTTGCCCATCGGCGAGGCCGCCTGGTACGGCTTCTACAATTGGAACGGGCTTGCCACGCCGGAGCGCCTCATCGGCTTTCAGAACTACCTGCAGCTCATCGGCAACAAGGTCTTCGGCCGGGCCTTCATCAACAACCTGCTGATCATTGCCATCTCGCTCACGGTGCAGCTGCCGCTGGCTCTTGCGATGGCGGTGCTTCTCGCCGACCGCCTGTTCGGTGCCGTCGCCTTCCGCATGCTCTTCTTCCTGCCCTATATCCTCGCCGAAGTCGCGGCGGGCCTCATCTGGCGCTTCATGTTCGATGGCGATTACGGGCTGATCTCGAAAGCCTGGCAGGTGCTCGGCGGCGATCCGCTGTACATCCTCGCCGACCGCAACTGGGCCTTCGTCGCCGTTCTCACCGTCATCGTGTGGAAATATTTCGGCTTCCACATGATGCTCTACATCGCCGGTCTTCAGAACATCGACCGCTATCTCTATGAGGCCGCGGCGATCGACGGGGCCAACGGCTGGCAGCGATTCCGCTACATCACGCTGCCCGGCCTCGCGCCGATGATCAAGCTCTCGGTGTTCTTCTCGCTGCTCGGGTCGCTGCAGTTTTTCGACATGATCGTGTCGCTCACCGGCGGCGGGCCGCTCAACACCACGCACACGATGGTGTCGTTCCTCTACTATTTCGGGATCGGGCGGATGCGGGTCGGCTTCGGCTCGGCGGTGGGCGTCATCCTCTTCATCCTCTGTGCCACCGTTGCGTTCACCTACAAGCGGCTGTTGATGCGCGATGACTGAGATCGCCGCCAACGGCGCTCCGCCACGCGCCAGCTCGCCTCGCCGCCACGCCGGGACCGCGGTGCCGCTGTCGACACCGGTTTCGGGCCTTCCGCGCCTCCTGATCCTCTGCTTCGTCGGCGCGCTCGTCATCGTGCCGCTGCTTGCGACCGCCGTCGGCGGCTTCAAGGAGCTCGGCGAGCTTCGCACCAATCCCTTCGGGCTGCCCCGCGTCTGGCAGTGGGAAAACTACTGGGGAATCCTCTCAAGCTTGCGCTACTGGCGGATCCTCGGCAACTCGCTTTTCATCTCGGCCGTCACCGTGGTGCTGACCCTCGCCGTTGCCGCGCCGGCTGCCTTCGCGTTTGCGCATCTGCGCTTCTTCGGCCAGCGCTACCTCTTCAACTATCTGATCCTCGGCCTGACCTTTCCCTTCGCCACGGCCATCCTGCCGCTCTTCATCAAGGTCCGCGACCTCGGCCTTCTCGATACGCATTGGGGCATCATCCTGCCGCAGGTGGCGTTCAGCCAGGCCGTCAGCATCCTTCTGATGCGCAACGCCTTCCGTCAGCTGCCCTCCGAGCTTCTCGACTCCGCGCTGGTCGACGGCTGCGGCTATATCCGCTTCTTCCTGTGGATCACGCTGCCGCTTTCGCGCCCCATCCTGGCGACCGTGGCGGTCATCAGCTTCGTCATGAGCTGGAACAATTTCCTGCTGCCGCTGGTGGTCATCAACACCAACGCGAAATATCCCTGGACGCTGGGGCTGATGGACTACCAAGGCGAGTTCATCGTCGAATGGCAGCTCATTCTGGCGTTCATCACGCTCACCATTCTGCCGGCGATCCTGATGTTCGTGCTCGCGCAGCGCCACATCGTTTCCGGCCTCACCGCCGGCGCGGTGAAGGGCTGAGACCGCCTGCGTCCCCATCACCCGCATCCCCGCGCCAAGCCGCCTGCCCAGGAAAACATAGTAAATCAATCGATCGTTTGACAAAATAAAACAAACGGATGTATGAATTCCCGCGAACTGATGTGCACGGCCAAAAGGAGGCACGGTGGCCAGCCAGCGGAAACAAACGTCCGCGCAGCGTAGGGCCGTGACGCCCCAGCTCGCCGAGAGCGGGCAGGCGGGCGGCGGTGCGTTGTCGGCTTCCCCTTCGCGGCGGGCACGGCGCGATCGGGGTGCCGAGACGCGGCAGCGGCTGATCGAGGCGGGGCTCGACATCTTCGGCCGCTTCGGTTTCGAGGGGGCGGGCACGCGGCAGATCGTCGACCGGGCGGAGGCGAACCTCGCCGCGATCAACTATCACTTCGGCTCGAAGGAGGCGCTTCACATCGCCGTCGCCGAGCATGTCGCCACGCGCATCGCGGCCCTGGTGGGACCCACGCTCGTGGCGGTCGACTTGCCGGAATCGCTTGCCACGCCCGAAGCGGCGCGCGCCGCCTTGATCCGACTGATCGTGGCCTTTGCCGAGACGATCCTCGGCGAGAAGGAGGCGGAGCAATGGGCCCGCTTCATCGTGCGGGAGCATATGCAGCCGACGCAGGCCTTCCAGGTCATCTACCGCTTCACCGGCGCGGCGCACGACCTCGGCTCGCGGCTGGTCGCCGCCGCTCTCGGTGAAAGCGCCGACGACGAGGTGGTGAGACTGCGGGTCTTCGCCCTCATGGGCCAGGTGCTGGTCTTCCGCGTCGCCGAGGCGCTGGTCTTGAGGCGGATGGGCTGGCGAACGATCGGGAAGTCCGAGCGGGCGGCGATCGAGCGCGTCATCGTCGCTCATATCGACGCAATCCTCGATACGGGGGGAGACGTGCCATGAACCGTCGTATCCTCATACCCGCTGTGATTGCGGTCGTTGGCGTTGTCGGCCTGGGCGGATGGTGGCTCGCCGTGCACCGCGCGCCCGCCGCTGCGCTGGTCCTCTACGGCAACGTCGATCTGCGTCAGGTCAACCTCGCCTTCAACGACAGCGGGCGAATTGCCGAGGTGCTGGCCGAAGAGGGCGACCCCGTCGAAAAGGGCCAGGTGCTGGCGAAGCTCGATACCAGCCGGTTGCAGCAGCAGGTCGCCCAGGCGAAGGCCGAAGTCGCGGCCCAGCAGGCCGCCGTAGACCAACTCCACAACGGCAGCCGCCCGGAAGAGGTAGCGCAGGCGCGCGCCAATCTTGAAGCGGCGAAAGCCGAGGCGCTCAATGCACGCCAGCAGTTCGACCGCAAAAACGCCCTAGTCGGGAGTTCCGTGGTCAGTCAGCAGGACCTCGATGCAGCCAAGGCGACGATGGATACCGCCGATGCCAAGGTCGAGGCCACCCGTAAGACGCTTGACCTGGTGATAGCCGGGCCGCGGGGGGAGGAGGTTGCGAGAGGGGAGGCGGAATTGCGGGGGAGTGAGGCTCGGCTGGCGTTTCTGCTGGAGCAACTGGCTGATGCGGACCTTGCAGCGCCGGTCGACAGCGTCGTGCGCTCCAGGCTCATGGAGCCCGGCGAAATGGCCTCGCCGCAGCTGCCGGTTTTCTCGCTGGCCATCGTCAGCCCCAAATGGGTGCGCGCCTACGTTTCGGAGCCGGATCTCGTGAGGCTGCGTCCGGGCATGCAAGCCGACGTGACAGTGGACGGACTGCCCGGCAAGCGCTTCGCGGGCACGATCGGCTTCATCTCGCCGGTCGCCGAGTTCACGCCGAAGGCCGTACAGACCCAGGAGCTGCGCACCAGCCTGGTCTACGAAGTCCGGGTGAATGTCGTGGACGAGGACGACAATCTGCGGCTCGGCATGCCGGCGACCGTCTATCCCAAGCCGGCGGAGGAGAGTAACGCCGGGGATGGGCGCGAGCCGGTGGCGAGCCTGGCGGGGGCGCTGCGGCAGGGAATGCCATGACGGACGGCACCCAGGCGATCCGCGGCCGCGCCATTCGCAAGACGTTCCATCGCGAGACCGGCGAGACGGTCGTCGCGCTTGACGACGTCGATCTCGATATCCGCCACGGGGAGCTTACGGCGCTGGTCGGACCGGACGGCGCAGGCAAGACGACGCTGATCAGGCTGGTCGCCGGCCTGATGACGGCCGATGGCGGCACGCTTGACGTGCTTGGCGTCGAGGCGGCACGCGACCCGCAGCAGATCCAGGATCGCATCGGCTACATGCCGCAGAAGTTCGGGCTGTACGAAGACCTGAGCGTCCAGGAGAACCTCGACCTTTATGCCGATCTGCACGGCGTATCCGCCGCCGAGCGTCGCGAGCGCTATCCGCGCCTCATGGAGATGACGGCGCTCGGCCCGTTCACCAGGCGGCAGGCCGGGCGGCTCTCGGGAGGGATGAAGCAGAAGCTCGGCCTTGCCTGCGCGCTGGTGCGCGTGCCGGAGCTTCTGATCCTCGACGAGCCGACGGTCGGCGTCGACCCGCTGTCGCGGCGAGAGCTGTGGGACATCGTCAGACAGCTCGTCGGAGACGGCATGACCGTGCTCATGAGCACCTCCTATCTCGACGAGGCGGAGCGATGCGCGCATGTCGTCGTGCTGCACGAGGGCAAGGTGATGGCGAACGGCAGGCCCGCCTCGGTCACCGCCAAGGCGAGGGGCCTCAGCTTCGTCGCCACGCCTCCCGCCGGCGAGCCGGCGCGGCTCCTGCAGGCGCGCCTGCTCGACGAGCCGGGCATCGTGGACGCGGTGCCGCAGGCCGGGCGGGTGCGCTTCGTGCGCGCGGCGGAAGAAACGACCAGCGTGGAGCGCGCGCTGGCCGATGTGGATGTCGAGCCGGTCGAGCCGAGGTTCGAAGACGGCTTCATGATGCTCCTGCGCGAGTTGTCCGATGTCGAGCCGGCGGCCGCAGGATCGATTTCCGTGGACCCGGCGGAGGGCGCGCGGGACGGCGAGGCAGTTGTGGAGGTCCACGACCTTGTCCGGAAGTTCGGCAACTTCGCCGCGGTGGATCATGTCAGCTTCGAGGTGCGGCGCCGCGAGATCTTCGGTCTGCTCGGACCGAACGGCGCCGGAAAGACGACCACCTTCCGCATGCTGTGCGGGCTCCTTCCCGCGACCAGCGGGACGCTTCGCGTTGCCGGGGTGGACCTTCGCCGGGCTCGCGCATCCGCGCGCCAGCGCATCGGCTATGTGGCGCAGAAGTTTTCGCTCTACGGCCAGCTGACCGTCACGGAGAACCTGGAGTTCTTTGCCAGCGCCTACGGCCTCTACAACCGCCGTCGGCGCGAGCGCCTGGAATGGGCCATGTCGCAATTCGAGCTGGCCCCGCTGGCCCATCTGCCGAGCGGCCAGCTTCCCGGTGGCTACAAGCAGCGCCTGGCCATGGCGGCAGCGCTGATGCACGAGCCGGAGATCCTGTTCCTCGACGAGCCGACGAGCGGCGCCGACCCGCTCGCCAGGCGGGAGTTCTGGCGGCGGATCACGGCACTTTCCGACCAGGGCGTGACGATCATCATCACGACTCACTTCATGGAGGAGGCGGAATATTGCGACCGCGCCGTGATCCAGGACGCCGGCCGCATTCTGGCGCAGGGCACGCCGGCCGAGCTTCGCGCCCACGCCAGGGTCAGTGATGGTCGGCCGACCATGGAGGATGCCTTCATCGCCATCGTCGAGGAGGCGCGGCGTGCCGAGGAGCACCTCTCGCGTAGCGCGGCGTGACATGACGAGCCGCGATCACGACCATCATTACAGCAAGGCCCGCAGGGTGTGGGCGCTCGTCGTCAAGGAGAGCCGTCAGGTCGTCCGCGATCCGAGCAGCATCGCCATTGCCGTCGTCATGCCGACCATTCTCATCCTTCTGTTCGGTTTCGCCCTGTCCCTCGACGTGAAGAACGTCCCGGTCGCCATCGTCCTGGAGGATTCATCCGTCACGGCGCGCGATGTTGCCGCCGGGTTCCAGCTCTCGCCCTATTTCGAGCCGCGCCTCGTCGCCTCCATGCCCTACGCCGAAAAGCTCATGCTCGAGCGTGAGGTCGACGGCATCGTCCGCTTCCGCTCCGATTTCGCGCGCCGGCTGATGCGCGGTGACGGGGAGGTGCAGGTCGTCGTGCACGGAACGGATGCCAATACGGCACGCATCATCGAAGCCTATGCCGAGGGCGTGATCGCGCAGTGGACGCTGCGCCGCGCCGCCGAGGGCCACCCGGTAACGGGACTGGGGCCTGTCAGGCTGCAAAGCCGCGCCTGGTTCAACGAAGCCGGGGACAGCAGCTACTTCCTCGTCCCCGGCCTGATCGTGCTGATCATGACGCTGATCGGCGCCCTTCTGACGGCGCTGGTGGTGGCACGCGAGTGGGAGCGCGGGACGCTCGAGGCGCTTTTCGTCACGCCGGTCCGTGCCGACGAGATCCTGCTCGGCAAGATCATTCCGTATTTCGGCCTGGGGATTGTGGGCTTCGCATTGACCGTCATCGCTGCGCAGTACCTCTTCCAGGTGCCGCTTCGCGGCTCGCTGTGGGTGCTGACGATCGTGTCGATGCTCTATCTGCTGGTGGCGCTCGGCATCGGGCTCGTCGCGTCGTCGGTCACCAAGAGCCAGTTCGTCGCCAGCCAGGTCGCGCTCGTTTCCACGCTTCTGCCGGCGATGATGCTCTCGGGCTTCCTGTTCGACGTCCGCAGCATGCCCATTGCGCTGCAATACATCACCTATGCGGTGCCCGCGCGCTACTTCGTCACCCTGCTGCAGACGATCTTCCTGGTCGGCGACGTCTGGAGCGTCGTGCTGCCCAACGCCGCCGTGCTGGCGGTGATGGCCGTCCTGCTGATGGGCATCGCGCGCGCGGCCACCCGCAAGCGGCTGGCTTGAGCGCCATGCAGGCGACCCTGCTGCGCATACTGGCTCTGATCCGCAAAGAGCTGCTTGCCATCTTCAAGGATCCGCGCAGCCGCATCGTGCTTGTGCTGCCGCCGGTCGTCCAGACGCTGATGTTCGGCTATGCGGCCACCTTCGATCTGAACCGCGTCCCCTATGCGGTCTACGATCAGGACCGAAGCGCGGCGTCCTCGACGCTGCTCTCCGGACTGGAAGGGTCGAGGACGTTCGACTATGTGGCGAGCATCCACAGCGCCGCCGATATCCGTAAGCTGATCGACGATCGCCGTGTGATTTTCGTTATCCAGATCGGCCCAGATTTCGAACGGAACCTCGTTACCCACCGGCCCGCCGACGTTCAGGTGATCCTGGACGGCCGCAACTCCAACACCGCCGGCACGGCGCTCGGCTACGTCAATGCCATCGTCGCTTCATTCAATCGCGACTGGCAGGAGGCGCACGGCCTGACGGGCCCGGCGGTGCGCCTGACCACGCGTGCCTGGTACAACGAGAACCTGGAGACGCGCTGGCACATGATCCCGGCACTGATCGGCACCATCACCCTGCTGCAGACGCTGCTCCTGACCGCTCTGTCCGTGGCGCGCGAGCGCGAGGACGGGACCTTCGACCAGCTTCTGGTGACGCCCTTCAGGCCGGCCGAGATCATGGTCGGCAAGGCCGTGCCCTCGACCCTGGTGGGGCTGACGCAGGCGACGCTCATTCTCCTGGTCGCGCAGCTCTGGTTCGGAATTCCTTTCGCCGGCTCGTTCGTGACGCTTTATGTCGGGCTCATCCTCTTCCTCATCGCAGCAGTCGGCATCGGCCTCCTCGTCTCCTCACTGGTCGCCACGATGCAGCAGGCGATGCTGTTCTCGTTCGTGCTCCTGATGCCCTTCATCCTTCTTTCGGGCCTTGCCACGCCGATCGGCAACATGCCGGTATTCTTCCAGTATCTGACGCTGATCGACCCGCTGCGCTACGCCATCGACATGACGCACCGGGTCTATCTGGAGGGGGCGACGCTCAGGCAGCTGATTCCGGTTCTGTGGCCGCTCGTCGTCATCGGGGCGGTCACGCTGCCGGTGGCGAGCTGGATGTTCCGCAATCGGCTGGCATGACCCGGCGTGCTTCCACCGGCCGGCGTCACGGCGATGGAGGCGAACGGCGCCGTGCTGAAGGGCGAGACCGCGCTGCCGTTCGTGCTCGACGATTTCACCGCGCGGACGCTTGTAGTCGATGTCGTGCCGAGCCCCGCAATCACGCCCTGGCTCGAGGCGGCGCGCACGCGCGGGTTGGCGATCCAGGCAGGCCCTGAGATGGTCGCCGGCCAGTTCCGCCATGTCGTTGCGCACCTTCTCGGGCTCTCACCTGAGGAGATCGACCCGGCGATCCTGGCCGAGGTGCAGACCTGAGGAAGCGCCGCCCTTGTGCCGCCGCCTTCGATCCATTCCGAGCATCGAGCGGTGCGTCAGACGATGGCGAGGCGGCCGGGCTTGAAGCGCAGGTGAACGTGCTCGTCCGGCCGGTGGTGCGTGCGGGACTCCTGCGTGACGAAAAGATCGCCGATCTCGGTGACGAGCCAGTACTCCCAGTGCGAGCCGAGATAGGTGGCCTTGCGGATTTCCGCGGAGAGCGATTCCGGGACGGCGCTGCGGTGCAGCTCCACGGCGTTCGGCCGGATGACGAGCTTTGCCGCGCCCTTCGCATGGGTGCCGCCGACAGACACCTGCACCGGGCCGACGCGCACGAGGCTGTCCTTCCCCTCCGGCCCGACCACCTCGCAATCGACGAGGTTGGCGCCGCCGATGAAATCGGCGACGAAGGCGTCGGCCGGCCGCTCGTAGAGATCGGCCGGGGCGCCTTCCTGCGCGATGGCGCCGCGATTCATCACGATGATCCGGTCGGAGACGGCGAGCGCCTCTTCCTGGTCGTGGGTGACGTAGACGGAGGTGAGCCCCAGGCCCTGCTGCAATTCGCGGATGTCGTCCCGCATGCGGCGCCGGAGCTTCGCGTCGAGGTTCGAGAGCGGCTCGTCGAAGAGGAGCACGCGCGGCTCGAGCACGAGGGCGCGGGCGCAGGCGACGCGCTGCTGCTGGCCACCGGAGAGCTCGGAGGGCAGCCGCGTCTCGTAGCCTTCGAGCCCGACGAGGCGGAGGCCTTCCTGCGCCTTCTCCCGCTGCTCCGCCTTCGGCAGCCCGGCGAGGCCGTAGGCGACGTTCTCGGCCACGGTCATGTGCGGGAAGAGCGCGTAGGACTGGAACACCATGGAGACATCGCGCGCCGACGGGGGAAGCCGCGTGACGTCGTCGCCGCCGATCAGGACCATCCCCTCGCTCGGCACCTCAAGGCCTGCGATCATCCTCAGCGTCGTGGTCTTTCCGCAGCCGGAGGGGCCGAGCAGCGTGACGAGGTTGCCGGCGTCGACGGTGAAGGAGACTGCGTCGACGGCGGCGACCGTGCCGTAGCGCTTGGTGACGCTGCGGAACTCCACCGGAGCGGAATGAGCGGTGATCGTCATGCTATGCCCTCGGCGGCGACGCCGTGGGATTGCCGGCGGCCGATGCGCCGCTCGCCGACCCCGAGCTGGATGAGCCCGATGACGAGCATCATGGAGACGATGAGCACGGAGCTGTAGGCGATGGCCACGCCGAAATCGGAGACCTCGACGCGTCCGACGATATAGGCGGTGGCGAGATTGTATTTGGCGGTGACGAGGAAGATGACGGCGCTCACCGCCGTCACCGCGCGGACGAAGCTGTAGACGAGCGCGGCCACGATCGCCGGGCGGAGCAACGGAAGGATCACGCGCCGCACCGTTGCGAAAGTCCCGTGCCTCAGCGTCAGCGAGCATTCGTCGAGGCTCTTGTCGATCTGGCTCATCGTGGCGAGGCCGGCGCGGATCGAGACCGGCATGTTCCTGAAGACGAAGCAGATGACCAGGATGACGCCCGTCCCGGTCAGCAGGATCGGCGGCAGATTGAACGCCAGGATGTAGCTCACGCCGATCACGGTCCCCGGGATGGCGAAGCTCAGCATCGTCAGGAACTCGAAGGCGGCACGGCCGGCGAAGCGCTGGCGGTTGAGGAGGTAGGCGGTCAGGATTCCCATGGTCGCGGTGAGCGGAGCGGCGACGCCGGCGAGGAACATCGTCGCGAAGAAGGACGGCCAGGCGCGCCCCGACCACAGCAGCCCGAATTCCGTCCGCTCGATGCCGAAGGCGGTGATGTAGTGCTTCAGGGTCGGGGTGTTGTCGAGGCCGAGCGATTCCACGAAGCCCCCGGCAAGGATGAGGGCGTAGAGCAGGAAGGTGAAGGCCATCCACGGAACGGTCGTCGCGTAGACGAGCCACCGGAGGCGATCCGGCAGTTGCGCATGCACGCCTGAATCGCCCTTGCCTGTCACAGTCGCGTAGGAGCGCTGGCCGAGCCAACGCTGCTGAACGACGAAGGCGCCGAGCGTCATGGCGAGGAGGACGATGGCGAGTGCCGCCGCGCGTCCAGGGTCATGCTGCGCGCCCACGACTGCGAAGAAGATGTCGGTGGAAAGCACGTCGAAGTTCCCTCCGAGCACCAGCGGATTGCCGAAATCCGCCAGGCTCTCGACGAAGCCGATGAGGAAGGCGTTGGCGACGCCCGGCCGGATCAGCGGCCACGTAACGGTCCGGAAGGTGCGCCACCGGTCGGCGCGGAGCGTCTGCGCGGCTTCCTCCATCGAGGGGCTCACGCCCTGCACGACGCCGGCCATCACGAGATAGGCGATCGGCGTGAATGCGAGCACCTGCGCCAGCACCAGCCCGTTGAAGCCGTAGACCCAACGGCCGGGCCGCATTCCGAAAAGCTCGGCGAGCGCCGTCGTCACGACGCCGCTCCGGCCGAAGATCAGGATGATGCCGAGCCCGATGACGAAGGGCGGCGTAATGACCGGCAGGACGGCGAGCGCATTCAGAAGGCGCTTGGCGCGGAAGCCGGTGCGGTGGGCAAGCAGCGCGAACGCCAATCCGAGCAGCGTCGTGATCAGGCCGACCGTTATCGCCAGCGTGAGGCTGTTCCAGAAGACCCCGCAGCTCCTCCCGCCTGAGAGGCAGGAAAGCTGCCAGAGGTCGCGTGTCGTCATTCTTTCCGCGAAGGCCGTGAGCGAGAAGCCGCCATCGGGGTCGAATGCGGCCGAGCCGAGCACCTTCGCGACCGGGAAGAAGATGAAGAGCCCGATCGTGGCGACGACGAAAGCGATCGAGAAGACGACGAAGACGTCGCCGCGCATGGCGCCGCGGCCGGCGAGCCCGGCGGCGAAGAGATAGAGGAAAGCGGTCCCTGCGACGAGCGCGCCATAGCCCATGCCTGTCTGTGCATCGACCGGACCGAACAGCGCTTCGAGAAAAGCGAAATTCCAGCCGTGCAGCCCGATCGCG
The DNA here is from genome assembly GCA_963801225.1 of uncultured Alphaproteobacteria bacterium. Taxonomy (GTDB): domain Bacteria; phylum Pseudomonadota; class Alphaproteobacteria; order Rhizobiales; family Afifellaceae; genus DASWJZ01. The sequence goes on along the minus strand of CAWDED010000006.1, from coordinate 94,756 downwards.
AAGCCTTCTACAAAAAGCCACGCCAGCCCGAAGACGCCTGAGGCGATGAGGACGGCAGTCGCGGTCGGATCATCCCGCCGCCGGCCCAGAACAAGGAGCGGTGGCAGCAAGGCGATGACGACGGGTGCGAGCCAGATGCGGCCGTGCAGAAGCACCTGGAGCAAGGCCGGTGCGTTTTCCGGGGCACCGGAGCCGACCCAGCCGAACGACCAGAAGGTGCCCTCCACCTCGTACCACGGCAGGAGCAGCACAGCGACGAACCCGGCCGCAAGCCAGAGGACAAGCGGGCGGCGCATCCGTTCCCCCATCCTTGCCAAGTGTGGGACGGCGAGCGCCTGCCCGCCGTCCCGCATCTCAGGCCGGCCTCAATGCGCGCCGATTTCCTGGTCCCATTTGGCGAGCAGGCGGCTGCGCTCGTCGCTGGAACCGAACTTCTTGAAATCGTAGTCGATGAGCTTGATCGTCTTGATGTCCGGCGCGCCCTTCGGCAGCGGCGCATCCTGATTGGACGGCAGCTGGTAGGAGTTCGCCTGGGCACCGAGCATCTGCGCCTCCGGCGTCAGCGCCCAGTCGTACCACTTCTTGGCGCTCTCCATGTTCTTCGCGCCCTTGATGATGCTCATGGAGCCGATCTCGAAGCCGGTTCCCTCGCAAGGCGACACAGTGACGAGCGGCGCGTTGGAGGTGACGACCGGCGTCAGCAGATCGTGCTGGAACGAGATGCCGATCAGCGTCTCGCCGCGGGCGGCCGCCTGCGACGGCGCGGCACCCGACTTGGTATACTGGTTGACGTTGGCGTCGATCGCCTTCAGCAGCTCGAAGGCTTTGTCCTCGCCGAAAATCTGAACCAGCGTCGCCACGAAGGTGTAGGCGGTGCCGGAGGAGTTGGGGTTGGCGACCTGCACCTCTCCCTCAAATTCGGGCTTGGCGAGATCGGCCCAGCACTGCGGTGCGTCGAGGCCGCGCTCCTTGAGCAGATCGGAATTGTATCCGAAGCCGAGCGCGCCGAGATAGATGCCGACCGTCTTGCCGTTGGCCGTCTGGTGCTGCTTCACCGCCCAGTCGCGAAGGTGCGGCAGCATCGGCGACTCGTAGGCGACCGTCAGGTCTTCTTCCGCTGCCTGGAGGTGCGGGTCACCTGTGCCGCCCCACCAGACATCGCCCTGCGGGTTGGCGGCCTCGGCCTTGATCTGCGCGTAGGTCTCTCCCGAGCTCTTGCGGGTCATCGAAACGTTGATGCCGGTCGCTTTCTGGAACTCGTTGACCATGAGCTGGCACCATTCCTCCTGAACGGAGCAATAGACGGTCAGGTCTCCCTGTGCGGAGGCGGGGCCGGCACCGAGCGCGGCCACGATCGCCGAGCCGATGAGGAGAAAAAGAGATTTCAGACGCATGGATGTCCTCCCGATTATCTCCGCCTTTGTATGCATTTGGCTTTATTGGCGGATGTCATATAACTGTCATATATTGACCGATTGTCGGCCCCGCGGCGAGTTTGAAACGTCACCTCTCACCTGAAAACGGATTCTCGTTGTCTCCACCCGATCTCGCCAGGCGCCGCAAGACGGCTGAAACCGTCATTCGCGAAGCCGGCAAGCTTGCTGCGGCGCACTTCCTCCGCCGTGACGCGCTGTCGATCGACCATAAGGGGATGCAGGACCTCGTCAGCGAGGCCGATCGCGAATCCGAGCAGCTGATCGTGCGGCAGCTCTCCAAGGCTTTCCCCGAAGACGGCTTTCTCGGCGAGGAGGGGAGCGCCAGCAGCCTTGACGCAGACGCTGTCTGGGTGATCGATCCGATCGACGGAACACAGAACTTCGTCACCGGCGTTCCCTTCTGGTGCATCTCGATCGGGCTCGTCGTCGCAGGGAAAGCCGTGCTCGGCCTGATCTATCATCCGCCCGGGGACGAGCTTTTCGTGGCGGAGGCAGGGAAGGGCGCATTCGCCAACGGCGCGCCGATCAGGGTGAGCGGCGCCACCGATGTCCGGAAGGCGCGCATCTGCGTCGGCTTCAGCTACCGCCAGCCCGTAAGCGAGCACGTGCGAGCGATCGATGCGCTGCTGACGGCCGGTTGCGAGTATTGCCGCCTCGCCTCGGGCGCGCTCGGGCTGGCCTATACGGCGGCTGGGCGGTTCGACGGCTACTGGGAGCGCCACCTGAATTCATGGGACGCCGCCGCCGGCCTTGTGCTCGTTGCGGAGGCAGGCGGCTTCGTGAACGATTTCCTCGCCAACGACGGCTTGCGGCGCGGCAGCGAGATGCTGGCGACGACGCCGGCACTGGCGGAGCCGATCGGAAAGCTCGTCCGCTTCGGGCAGCCATGACGTGAGTCGCATCCGCCTCGAGTAGGCTGGGCCGGAGCAACAAGGCAGCGAGGCAGGACGCGGAATGTCAGGGACCGGCGCGAAGCGGGCCCGCGAAGCCATTGTGCTCGACGTCCCGCGTCAGGACGCGCGACCGGCCGTCGTGGCCGACGTTCGAAGGCGGGAATGCCCCTCAAGGCGATCGGGCCGCGCTTCATGCTCGGACGTATGCGAACATGGGCTGACCTCCTTAACCTTTCCGCCGCCAATAGAATCTCGGGCTGCAATTTAGCGCTCGTTTAACACGAAGGTGGGACGCTGCGCCCGTCGTCAGGAGGTAAGCGCGCATGGCTCAAGCTCTCCGTTCCTGTCTCGCTTCGTCTCGGACTGCACCTCCCTCCGAGGCGCAGGAATATCCGCTGGAGGACCTGCCCCCGGCGGGCACGCGGCACTGGGTCCCCCGCTACAAGGCCGCGGTGGTTGCTGCGGTTGGAGCCGGCGCATTGAGCATGGAGGAGGCCCGTCGGCGCTACCTGCTCTCGGAGGAGGAGTTCGAGTCGTGGCGTGATACGATCGATCGCTACGGCATCATCGGTCTCAGGATGAGCGTGAGCGAGCATCGCGCTGCGCCGCGCCGCGCTGTGTTTGAATGTGGCGCGGCAATGCTGAATGCCCAAGAGCGCATCGACTGCCTGATCAACGACGTGAGCGATCGAGGCGCGCGGATAAAGGTCGGGGCTGAGGTCCATCTGCCGAACCTATTCGAGCTTTATTGCGAGGCGAGTGAGCGGTCCTGGTGGGTCGAACTCGTGTGGCAGCGTCGGGGGGAAGCCGGCGTACGGTTCACCAACCCATTGTCGCCGCCGTTCGCGTTCAAGTCGGGCCTGGGAGATTGGCTGGTCGGCAAGAGCGATACGGTCGCGATCGATAGAAGGGACTGAAGGAAAGGCTGACCGCGGGTGCATTTGCCGCGAGCCAGCTCCAGGGCCGATGGGGGGTCGACTTTGCGCGCCTATTGACAGGCGGCCGTGATCACCTCGGGGAAGCCTTTCAGTCCTTCAACGATGGCAATCAGGATGTCGCCGACGCCGCGGTCCTTCAGCTCGTTCATGACCCTGAGCCAGAACTCGACGCCCTCCGTCTGCTCAATCCAGATGCCGAGGATCTTCTTCGTGCCGATCACCCGGATGCCGAGCGCGATGTACGGCCTTGTTCCTGACGAAGCCCTCGTCCCTGATCTTGACCCGGATGGCGTCGAAGAAGACCAGCGGGTAGCAGGCGTCCAGCGGCCGATACGACGAGGCCGGAAAACTCCCTACGTGCAGATGCGATAGCGCTCCACCACCGTCGACAGCACCTCGTCGATCGGGCGCGACCACCACGCCTCCGACAGAATCTCCACCTCGCAGGCGCCGGAGAATCCCTCCGCCTCGACCGCTGCCCTGAGGTGCGGGATGTCGATGACGCCGTCGCCCATCATGCCGCGGTCGAGCAGCATATCGCGCGTCGGCACTAGCCAGTCGCAGACGTGGAAGGCGTGGATGCGTGCGCGTCCCGCCCGTACGATCTGCGCAAAGACCTCCGGGTCCCACCACACGTGATAGACGTCGACCGCGACGCCGAGCTTGCGCGCTCCGTCGGGGTCGAGGCGGTCGCAGATGTCGAGCGCCTGACGAAGCGTATTCACGCAGGCGCGGTCGGCGGCGTACATCGGATGCAGCGGCTCGATGGCGAGCGGTACGTTCGCAGCATTGGCATGTTCGGCGAGGGCGTCGATGGCGTCTTCGACCTGCGCGCGCGCGTCGGCGATGTCCTTCGATGTGGCCGAGCCGGGGCGCGAGAACTGCGGCAGCCCGCCGACGACCAGCACCAGGCACGGCGCGTCGAGGGCAGCGGCTTCGTCGACTGCGCGGCGATTGTCGTCGCGCTCCTGCTGGCGGTGCGCTGGATCGGTCGGAAACATGCCGCCGCGGCAGTAGCCGGAGAGGCGGAAGCCGCCATCGCGCACGGCCTTCACCGCGCGGTCGAGCCCGACAGCCTCCACCTGGTCGCGCCAGGGCGAGAGGCACGAGATGCCGACGCGTTTCGCCGCCTCGATGATCTGGAGCAGGTCGCCCTGCTTGCGCACCGTCGCGGTATTGAGCGAGAGGTGCTGGAGCGCCGCGTCGGCGGAAAGATCGCGCACGAAAGGATCAGCCGACGCCGTGAACGGCAAGCAGAGTGCGCATGCGTTGCACGGCCAAGTCGGGGTCGCGGAAGAGCTTGGCCTGGTCGGCAAGGCGGAAGACTTCCGAAAGATGCGTGATGGAGCGGGCGCTCTCCTGACCGCCGACCATGGTGAAGTGGTTCTGGTGGCCGTTGAGCCAGGCGAGGAACACGACTCCGGTCTTGTAGAATCGCGTCGGCGCAGCGAAGATCAGCCGCGACAGCGGCACGGTTGGCTCCAAGATGGCGTTGAAGGCCGCTTCGTCGCCGGCGGCGAGGCGCGAAAGCGCGGCCGATGCTGCGGGCGCGATCGCGTCGAAGATGCCGAGCAACGCGTCGGAATGGCCTTCCTCGTCGCCGGCGATCAGTTCCGCGAAGTTGAAGTCGTCGCCGGTATACATGCGCACGTCTGCCGGAAGCCTGCGGCGCATCTCGATCTCCCACGCCGAGTCGAGCAGCGAGATCTTGATGCCGTCGACCTTGTCGGTGTGCGCGCGGATGGCGTCGAGCGCCGTTGCCATGGCGAGACGGATGTCAGACGAGCCCCAATAACCGGCGAGCGCCGGGTCGAACATCTCGCCGAGCCAGTGGATGATGACCGGCTCGCGCGCCTGGGAAAGCAGGCGGTCGTAGACCTTGAGGTAGTCGTCGGCGGATTTGGCGACGCGCACCAGAGCGCGGCTTGCCATGAGGATGATCGGCGAGCCAGCCGCTTCGACCGCTTCGAACTGCTCCTCGTAGGCGCGGATGACGTCGTCGAGGCTCTTGGCCTCGGCCGGGTCGAGCTGGTCCGTCCCGGCGCCGCTTGCGAGCATGCGGTGCCCGTCGGCTTTCGCCGCGGCGGTGGAGCGGCGGATCAGCTGCAGCGCGGTCGGCCAGTCGAGTCCCATGCCGCGCTGCGCCGTGTCCATTGCCTCGGCGACGGAGAAGCCGAGTCCCCAGAGGTGGTGGCGGTAGGCGATGGTCGCGTCCCAGTCGATGGCGGCGGAGAGCCACGGGTCGTGGTCGGCGTGCGGGTCGGCGACGACATGCGCGGCAGCAAAAGCGGCGCGGTTGAACGGTCCCGCCATCTTTGCCGGATAGGGGCTCGCCTCGCCGAGACGGTAGGCTTCGAGCCGTCCGCCCTTGTTCGGCAGCTTCAGCTCGACCGTGGCCTGTCGGCGCAGAATCTTTGCGTCAGCCGGCATGGCGCAGCTCCTTCACCTGCCGGCACCGAGCGACAGCGGCATCACGTCGAGCCAGCGGCGCTCCTTCCAGCTCTGCAAGGCCAACTCGGCGAACTGCACGCCCTTGGCGCCTTCCAATAGCCCGTAGGGCCACGGCGCGTCCGCCGCGACGTGACGGATGAACATCTCCCACTGCGCGCGGAAGCCGTTGGCATAGTCCTGTGTGTCCGGTACGACCTGCCAGTCGTCGTAGAAGTTCTCCTTGCGCTTCTCGTCGGGGTTCCACACCGGGCGCGGCGTCGCCATGCGCTGCTGTATCTTGCAGAACTGCAGCCCGGCGATGGCCGAGCCGTGCGTGCCGTCGACCTGGAATACCGCGAGATCGTCGCGATGCACGCGCGTCGCCCAGGAGGAGTTGATCTGCGCCACCGCGCCGCCCTTGAGTTGGAAGGTGGCATAGGCCGCGTCGTCGGCGGTCGCATCATAGGGCTTGCCCGCCTCGTCCCATCGCTCCGGAATATGGTGTGCGCCGAGGCAGGAGAGGCTTTCCACCGGCGCGAAGACGTTGTCGAGCACGTAGCGCCAGTGGCAAAGCATATCGAGGATGATGCCGCCGCCGTCCTCGGCGCGGTAGTTCCATGACGGCCGCTGCGCCGGCTGCAGATCGCCTTCGAACACCCAGTAGCCGAACTCGCCGCGCACCGAGAGCATGCGGCCGAAGAAGCCGGAATTGCGCAGCATCTTCAGCTTCATGAGACCCGGCAGGAAGAGCTTGTCCTGCACGACGCCGTGCTTCAGCCCGCTCGCCTGAGCAAGCTGTGCGATGTTGAGCGCCTCTGCGAGCGTCGTCGCCGTGGGCTTCTCGCAATAGACATGCTTGCCGGCGGCGAACGCCTGCTCCAGCAGCGCCGGACGCATCTGCGTCGTGCCGGAATCGAAGAAGAGCTCGTCCTCCGGATCGGCCAGCGCGGCGGTGAGGTCGGTGGTCCAGCGCTCGACGTGATGCGCCTTGGCCAGCGCCTCGGTCTTCTCCGCGTTGCGGCCGACGAGGATCGGATCGGGCATCACGCGGTCGCCGTTCGGCAACAGGACGCCGCCGTCGGCGCGGATCGCTAGAATCGAGCGGACCAGGTGCTGGTTGGTGCCCATGCGCCCTGTGACGCCGTGCATGATGATGCCGAGTCGATGCTGCGCCATTATTCTCTCGCCCTATGATGCTCTTGCGGTTTTCTGCGTGCCCGCGCTGCCGCACGCCATCTCGCACATGGTCGGCCAGTCAGGTTCGGCGGCACTCGCGAAGCCCACGCCGGCGAGCGAGCCGATCGCCACTTGTCCCGCCTCGATGCGCAACGAGATCGAATTGCCGATGTCCCGATAGAGATCGGAATGCTTGGTCAGGAAGCTGCGCTGCTGCTGCGGCGAGGCACCTGCCATTCCCCTCACATAATGATGCCCGTTGCGCTCCACATGCTTTAGACCGAGCGCGGCGACCAGGGCCAAATCCTGCTGCACGGCGAGGCCAGCCTGACAGGTCAGGTCCTCGCCAGACATGAAATAGGTGGTCGGCCCTTCGCTGCTCCACTTACGTGCGCGTGCCTTGTTGAGGAACGATTTGTAAAGGCCCTTGCATGCCTTGCTGGAGACTCCCGCGTAGCCGAGCGCCCGCGCGGCAGGGAAGGCGCCGAGGTCGCCATCCGATTCATCGATAGTCACAGTGCAAAGCGCAGAGAGCGCAGAGATATCGGTGGATAGCGCAGCGCTGCGGCGAATCGGCTGCTCGACGAACAGAATGCGCCGGGCCAATGAAGCAAGGTTCGGCTCCTGGCGTATGGCGCGCAGCAGTTCAGCGACGCCATCGCCGCTATCGTACTGCTCGTTGCCGTCGATGCTGACGCTGTAGTCGCCGGCGCGCGCGTCGAGCACGCGGGCCGTGGCTGTGAGCCGCTCGACGTCGTCCTCGACACTGCCACCAACCTTCAGCTTGAAATAATGGTGGCCGTAGGCGGCGATCACTTCTTCGAGCGTTTCCGGCAGGCCGTCGTCGATGCGTTCTGACGCGGGCCTGTCAGCGGCCGTCAGCGCATCGATCATGCCCACAGTGTGCCGCACGTGGACGGTGGGTTGGGCTCGAGCCTCCCCCAGCGAAGAGGCGATATCTGCGTCGGCCAAGTCCGGCGTCAAGGTGGCGTCAATGCCGGGGAGGTTGCTCCGCAGCGCATCGAAAACGGAGACACCTTCGATCCGGCACAAAGCGTCCAGCACTGCCTTGTCCATCTGCGCTGCGCCAAAGGACGTCGTGAGGCTGTTGAGGCCGGCGCGCGCGCCCTCGGCGATCAGCGCGTCGTATGTTGCAACAACCAGACCGAAAGCGGTCGCGCCCTTCGCCTGTTGCCCATATGCATTGGCGGCGAGCGAGAGCGATAGACGTAGCTGATCGAAGTTGTCGTCATTGCTGAGCGCAGGATTTTTGTCGAACCATTTCGGCACCATCAGCTCAGCCGTCTGGCCGAACGCCTCGCGCCCGTCGGCGAGTTTGAGGCGGATGCGAACAAAGGCCTGAGGCGCCTCGCGCACGGTGACAGCACCGAAGCGGAACGGTAGACGCAGGTGCACCGAAGACTCGTAGAGCTCGACCGAGAGCCCGGCGATGCGCGGCGCGCTCACTGCCGCGCCTCCGCGAGCCCTTGCAGATAGCCTATGGCGCACGCGGCCGTTGCGGGCCCGTCGGGCTCGTAGACGAAGGGCTCCACCGCCGGGATACCATCAAAACCGACGTCCTGCAGTGCACCCAGTATGGCGGCGAAGTCGTCGTCTCCCTGTCCCGGCGCGCGGCGGTTGGTGTCGTTGAGCTGAACGTGGCCGATCCAGCCGGTCGGTACCCAGCGGCGGATCAGGTCCGGCACGGACTCCTCTTCGGTGAGGCCGGCTGCGCTGGTGTCGATCATGGTGCGGAAGTGCTTCGGCCTGCCGATCGCCTCGGCGAGCGCGACGGCTTCGGCCACGGTGTTTACGAAATCGGCCTCGTGGCGCGACAAGGGTTCCAGGCAATAGACCACGTCGGCGGCCTCGGCCCGCTCGGCAATTGCGGCGAACGTCTCGAGCGCACGCTCGCGCGCATCGTCGGGCGCGCTGTCGCCGATGCGGCGCTGGGCGGGTGAGCCATGCACCATGACGGAGCCGCCGAGCTCGGCGCAAAGGTCGATGAGGCCCTCGAGAACGCCGCGCGTGCGGGCGCGCACCTCTGCGTCGGGCGTGGTGATGGAAAGCCCTTCGGGCTTGACGAGGAGCCAATGCAGGCCGGTGATCCGCACGCCCGCGGCTTCCGCGGCACGCCGTGCGCGGGCGCGCGGCTCCGCTCCCAGGCGATGCGGCTCGTCGGAGAGCGTAAACGGCGCCACCTCAAGCCCCGCATAGCCGAGCCTGGCCGCGTAATCGCATTGTGCCTCGAACGGCATCTCCCTCAGCACCTCGTTACAGAGCGCAAATCGCATCGCCAGCCGTAAGTAACTGCCTGGTTACTCCTATGCGGTCTCTATCCGCCCGGGTCAAGTCTCGCGATCAGACCTCGCGCAGGTCGGTGAGTGGCCGCAATACGCCGCACATGCCGTGGACGATGCTTGCATCGCCATCTGACCAGCTGGCGGCGCCGCTTGTGGTCTGCGCGGCGCCGGCGAGCCGCTCGAAGGCTTGCACCATCTGCCGGAGCGGGCCTGCCTCGATGGCCCGCGCCATGGGAGCCGCCTTGGCCGCCATGTCCGCCCGGTGAAGCGATATGAAGCGATCGAGCTCGATGAAATAGGCGGGCCGGTCCTCGCGCCAAAGCCGCATCAGGTTCTGATAGGCGACGGCGGAAGCGTCGCGCCGCTGAAGCGCCCCCTCGATCCCGTTGCGCACCAGATCCTTCAGCGACTGGAAGCGCGCAGCGTCCACGTCGGCTTCGGGACCGAAATAGATGCGGGCATCGCCATGCTCCGGCAGGCCGGCATTGCCCATCACCGCCAGCACCCGCAGATTGCCGGTGCTGACGGAGCGGTGCAGCGTGCCGGCCGGGAACTGCACAAAGGTTCCGGGCTTTATGGGCACGCTGCGAAAACCGTGCTCGGCATCGTGCAGCTCGACGGCGCCCGTGCCGGAGAGGCCGAAATAGGCTTCGTCGGTCAATGCATGCACGTGGGCGCAGCCGCCCTCTACACCGTCGGGCCCCGGCCGCTGGTTGTAGACCTCCAGCAGCGTGAGCCCGACACCGCCGACCAAGTGCTGTCTGCATGGCTAGTGGCTCCCCGGCGCGCCGCCGCCCGCTTTGTCCTTCGACAGGCGCATCCTCACGCCCGACCGGGGCCGCCAGCGCACCAGGTCGACGAACGGCATGACCACCAATCCCGCGACCGACGTCACCACCGCCAGCACCGCCACGGCGAGTGAACTCACATAGAGCCGGAGACCGCTTGCCAGGCTCTTGTCTTCCGGCAGCCGTCCGCCAACGCCGCGCCACAGCCAGATCGCCAGCGCGATGTGCGCGCGCACCAGCGTCGCGACGAGCCGGCCGATTGCGCCGGTGAACGCTTCGATCCGCGGTCCGTAATAGCGCCGGAAGGGGCCGATGCTCATCAGGATGGTGGCGAGGCAGAGAAGGATCAGGGCCATGGAGATCGGCCGGTGCAGGTAGAACGTGAGATCGCCGCCATGGATGACCCAGGAGCGGCGGAAGCTCTTGTCGAAGATGTCGCCGAGCACGATGCCGAGCACCAGCGGCGCCATCGGGTACTTCATCTCGCGCAGGATGAAGCCGAGGATGCCGAACACCACCATCACCCAGACGTCGAACATGCGCTGCTGGATGGCGTACGAACCGATGACGCACAGCACGAACACGATCGGCATCAGCCGCTCGCGCGGGATGGAGAGCACGCGCAGCAGAAGCGGCGTCAGTAGGATACCGAGCACGAGGATGGCGCAGGCGGCGAAGAACATCATCACCACCACTTCGTAGACGAAGCTCGGAAACTCGATCATGATCATCGGCCCGGGCCGGATGCCGTGCAGCACCATGGCGGCGAGCAGCACGGCCGCCGGCGCGGAGCCCGGAATGCCGAGCGTCAGCACCGGGATGAGCGCGCCGGGCGCCGCTGCACTGTTGCCGGTCTCCGCCGCCATCAGCCCTTCCACCGAGCCCTTGCCGAACTTGTCCTTCTCGGGCGAGGCGCGGCGCGCCGCGGCGTAGGACACCCAGGCGCCGATATCCTCGCCCACCCCGGGGATCACGCCGATCAGGGTGCCGATGATCCCCGAGCGGCCGATGGTGCGCCAGTAGCGGACCACCTCGCGCGGGTCGGGGATCACGTCCATGAGCCTCGTCTTCGACTTGCACGATCTCGGCGCGGCGATTGAACATCACGGCGATCACCTCCGAGAAGCCGAAGGCGCCAACCATGGCGGGGATCAGCCCGATGCCGCCCTGCATCTCGGTGAAGCCGAAGGTGAAGCGGTCGGTCATGTAGAGGCCTTCCTGCCCGATCATGGCCACCGCCAGGCCAAGGAAGCCAGCGATCCAGCCCTTGAGCGGATCGTCCATGGCCGTCAGCTGGCCCGAGATCAGGATGCCGAATACCGCGAGCCAGAGGAACTCATGCGTCTGGAAGGCGAGCGCGTAGTCGGCGAGCTTCGGCGCCACCGTCGCCAGGAACACCATGCCGATCAGGGTGCCGAGGAAGGAGCCCGAGGTGGCGGTGCCCATGGCCGGGCCGGCGCGGCCCATCTTCGCCAGCGGATAGCCGTCGAGCGTGGTGGCCGCGTTGGCGGGCGTGCCCGGAATGTTGAGCAGGATGGCCGTGCGGCTGCCGCCGTAGATGGCGCCCACATAGAGGCAGACGAGGACCAGCAGCGCCGATTCCGGGTCGAGCTGATACGTCAGCGTCGTGAGCAGCGCCACGCCCATGGTGGCGGTGAGGCCGGGCATCACGCCGATGGTGATGCCGAGCAGCGTGGCGCCAACGACGTAGAGCACCACGGTGAAGCTGGCGAAGTGGCCGAAGGCGTCGCCGACATAGCCGGCCGTGTCGGCCAGGTAAGCGACGATATTCTTCAGCGTTTCCATTGCGATGGGCTCAGGGAAGCGTCACGTAGAACAGGTCTTGGAACACGTAGGTGATGGCCGCGGTGACGAGCGCCGCCTGAACCGCAGCGGTGAAGGCGAGCCACACGAACGGCGCGGCCGCCTCCGGTACGAAGCCGAACAGCGCCGATATGCCGCCGGCAAGCGCCGGCGTGCGCGTTTGGAGGAGACGCCAGCGGCGCGGGCCGATATTCGGCGCCAGCTCCCATTCGGAGACGACGATGAATCCCAGCATGAACAGGAAGGACGCCAACTCGTAAGGAACGGCGAAGCCGAGATAGCGGTGGCCCACCAGTCCCACCGCGTAGAAAGCACAGCCGAGAGCCGTGATCGCGGCGCGCGACGACGGCGGAGCGCTGCTCGGCCGTCAGAGGCTGCCGTTCCGACAGCCGGTGGCCGCGCTGGCGCATCGGCTCGCACCACCAGAATCACGGCCAGGATGGCGATCACCGAGCCGAGGAATATGGGCACGCGGCCCGGCTCGCCGCCTTCCTCGATGAGCCCGCCGGCGCCCGGCAGGCTGAGGCCCTCGCCGATCATGAAGATCCCGAGCGCCAGGAGGACCAGGCCGGTGGCGAAATCGGCTTTGGGCATGCGGGACCCGTAAGGCATGAGGAGCGGCAGCGGCGGGCCTTCGTCCGCCCGCGGCTGCGCGCCCCTCGTGGGTGTCGTTACTCGGGCCGCGGGATGCCGACCGTGTCAGGGCTCACCGCCGCCTTGCCGCCATCGGCGATCTGCCAGGCGTTCAGCTGCACGACCGGGAAGGCGGCGTCGTAGGCCTTGTCGCCGCGCATCACCAGCACGGTCAGGCCCTTCGACGTCGGCGTACTCCTTGAGCCGCGGCGAGTTGGCGATCTTGTCGTCCCAGATCTTGTTCATGGTCTCGATCACCTCCGCCGGCGCGTCCTTCGGAATCCAGATGCCGAAATGCACCGGGCCCACGGCGACGTTGGGCAGCGTCGTCTTGATGACTGGGAATCGTGCCGATGCCGTCCAGCTCACGGCGTCGGCGGTGAAGGCGGCGAGCGGCTTCAGCCGCTTGGCGCGCAGCATCTCGTACTGCTCGGCGATGAGCTGGGTCGTGATCTCGGTCTCGTGCGCCACCGCCGCCTGCACGGCCGGATTGCCGCCGTCATAGGTGACCATCTTGTAGTCGCCGCCGACCGCCGCCTTGAGCGCTTCAGACGAGGCGCCGCCCGCGGAATTGATGCCGCCGGTGGCGATGGTGACGGAGTCGGGATCGTTCTTCATCGCCTCGACGATGTCGTCGACCGACTGGAACTTGGAATCGGGGTTCACCGACAGCACCGTGTAGTTGACGGTCGCCAGGTAAAGCTTCCAGTCCTTCAGGTGCGTGTCGATGGCGCCGGTGACGATGTAGGTGCCGAGATCCTTGGCGGCGCCCGACGTCCAGGTGTAGCCGTCATGCGGCGCATCGAGCGCCGCCTTGGTGCCGACCGCGCCGGCGCCGCCGGTCTGGTTGACCACCACCACCGTCTGGCCGAGCGCTTCCCCGAGGTCGGCGGCAAGCGCGCGAACGAGCTGGTCGGTCGAGCCGCCGGCGCCCCACGGAACGATGATGCGGACGGGCTTGTCCGGCTTCCATTGTGCCTGCGCCGCCGTGGCGACGAGCAGAGATGCCGCGACCGCGGCAAGTAAGCTTCGCAAATCTGGGCATGTCTCACTCCCATGGCTCAGCGCTGCGCACGCTGAACGCGTGTTCTTGTCACCGGCGATAAATAACCGGATGGTTACTTTGTGCCAGAGGCGCCGGGCCTGTCAAGCCGGGGCGCGTTCGACGCGCTGCGCGACCTTCGTCTGCGCGGAGAGATATCCGAGCACAACGTCGACCACGTGGCGGCGGCGCTCGGCGAGGCTCTTGGGCGTGCGCAGGTCGCGCTCGAATATGACGCCGAGAGTGGCGGAGTTGGACAGGTAGAAATAGCTGATGCCGGCGATGGTGATGTAGAGCTGCACCGGATCGACGTGCGCGCGGAATATCCCGGCTTTGACGCCGCGCTCCATCACGCTCTTGATCTCGGTCACGAGCGGCGAGTGCATGGCGGGGATGCGCTCGGATTTGCGGATGTGGTCCGCGTTGTAGATGTTCTCGTTGTTGAGAAGCTGGATCGCCTCCGGGTGCTCCATGAAATAGTCGAACGTGTAAAGGACGAGGCGCTCGATCGCTTCGCGCGGCTCCAGGTGCGAGAGATTGAGCTCGCGCTCATGCGAGCGAAGCTGGTCGTATACGTTTTCAAGCGCGGCGACGAAGAGACCTTCCTTGTTGCCGAAGTAGTGATAGATCATGCGCTTGTTGACGCGCGAACGCGCTGCGATAGCGTCAACCCGACCACCCCCGAAGCCGTTGGCTGCAAACTCGATAACGGCAGCGGCAAGGATGCGGGAGCGCGTTTCTTCGGGGTTTCGCTTTTGCATGGTCCGAGAGGTTCGACTGCTAGTATCCAAATAGCTACCAATAGTTCTCGCTTCGCACCAGTTCTCACCAGCGCGGCTGCGCGCCTGCGAACCAAACCTCCGCGCCCTGCTTATCGGCAGCAAACGGTCGACCGCCAGGCGATACGGATGCTGCCGTCAAAATCACCAACCAGTTCGCAGGTCTCATGACTTTACGGGTTCACGCGTTTCGAGGCGGCGCCGACAAGCGCCGACGGCCGCAGCGCGGAAGGCCTTTATGGAAGGGCTCCGATTGGCTGTCCGCGGTCGAGCAGTTTGGCGAAGGTCTGTTCATTCACTTCGACGCAGCTGCGGTCTCCGAGTGGCTGAAGCGGAAAACAGTCATCGGACGCAACACAAACTTTCCGGCGTCTACGGCAGATGGCAGCGACAGCGCGGCGGCAGCATCCCCGACTTGGGAGCGCAAGTCTCGGTAATCGAATTTTAATAATGATATCAAAGAGATATATAAGGAGCGCTGGCGGAGGGAGAGGAACTGTATTCCAACATTCTCCGCGCAGAATATCGCAGCGAGGGGAGCAAGCGAAAAGGGCAGGGGGCATGTTTCGGCGTCCACGAGCTATTTCCGGTCTTGCGTCCAGTAGCGGACGCGACCCTGACTGGTCCAGAAGGCCGCTCAGCGCCAACAGCCGGACCTTGAGCCTGGCAGTCACCAGTTGGGTCTACCTGTGGTCAGGCCGATGTCGTGCCGTGCGTTGTCGAGCCAATGCTCCAAATCGTGGGTTTTGATGCGCGCTGGCGCCGTTCTTGAGCGGCTTCAGAGGATCAAAATTTCCTCTCGCGGATATCAACAACAGCCCTGGCTTTGTTGAGAACGCTAGTTCCAGCGAAAGCGCCAGACGGCGACCGCGAAGAAGGCCGCCGCAAAGAGGAGCAAGATCCCGAGATCAGGTAGTATCGCCGTGAGGCCGGCATCGCGCATGAGGACATCCTGATACGCCTGTAATCCCCAAGTGTGAGGGGATATCCACCCGATTCGCTGCATGAAGCCGGGCATCACGAATCGAGGGACCATCACACCGCCAAGCATGGCCGAAACAAGGATCAGAATGAGGCCAATTCCGTTAGCCTGCGCCTCTGTTCGTGCCACTGCGGCGAGAAAGAGCCCGAAGCTTGTGGCGGCGAGCGACACGGCGAGGGACACTAGGATTAGGTTCTCTGGATGGGCGCCCAACGTCATCGTTGGCAGGCCGAGGTGCGGCAGCGCGAGAACGCCGACGGTGAAAAGAACCGCCACTTGCACCAGGTTGACCAGGATGAAGGCTATGAGCTTGCCAGCCAATAACGTGGCGCGCTGCACGGGTGCCGCCAGCAACCGGCGGAATGTGCCGAGCTGCTTCTCGTCGAGAATGTTGCTGGCAAGCCGCGTCGCGATGAAAAAGAGCCCGAACAATATGTAGGCCGGCACGTTCTGCTCGACCGCATTCGGCCGCCGCTCACTGTGGATGCCCGCCGGCAAAGCCTCCCTGATTGCGACAATGTTGCCGGCCTGCGTCAGCCCGTCCGCGGCCTCTTGCTTGATCTGATCGGCAAGTCCGGGTGGAACGCTGACGCCGCCAGTCTGGAGATGCGAGAAAAGCAAATCGATGCCTCGCGGAGCGGCAAGACCAAACGCAGCCTGCTCGGCGAAGCCCTGGATTGCTCCGCGGATTGGTCCCAGCACCTGCGGTGACAATGACGGGTCCGAGACAATGACAATATCGACTGTGCCGGTGCCGCTGCCCGTCAACCTGGCTTGCACCGCATCGCTGATCCCTTCGGGGATGATCAACGCCGCTTGCGCCTTTCCCGAGACGACGAGCCTTTCGGCGCTGACGCGATCGAACTTGCCATCCGGGCCGTTCATCAGGACGTCAAAGCCGCCAGAATTGGCAAGGTTTTTGACGAGATTTGCAGAGAACGGACCGCCGTCCTGATCAACAACAGCGATGACGACTGCTGACCCGCCCGGGCTGTACAGACCCGAAAGAGCAAGCGACATGACCAGGATGAAGATGAGCGGCATCAGAAACAGAACGACAAGCGCGCCCGGATCCCTGATCAGCAGAGCAAGATCCTTGCGGGCAATGGCGAGCATGACGGCGAACATTGGCAAAAGCCCTAGTCGCGGAGTCGTCGACCCGTGAGATCGAGGAAAACCGATTCCAAATTGTGTTCCAGAATCTCGATGGCGCGAATCTGCAGCCCCGCCGCGGTAGCCACTTCGACGACCCGGCCGAGGATCGCCGCGGGGTTTTGCGACTGCACCAGAATCCGGCCGTCTGCGGCAGACGCGCGGACGATCCCTTCCAGCCCGGCGAGGGTCTGAGCCGCCGTGGCCGCATCGCCCCCTTCGACCACCAGTGACACCACGCCGCCATGTGCGTCCATCAAGGCTTTCGGGGTATCGAGAGCAATAACGCGGCCCTGATCGACGATCGCAACGCGGTCGCACAATCGCTGCGCTTCCTCCATGTAGTGGGTCGTGTAGAGCATCGTCATACCTGCCCGGCGGAGCGCTTCGATGCCATCGAAGATGAAGTTGCGCGATTGCGGGTCTACCCCCACCGTCGGTTCGTCGAGGAAAAGCACGCGGGGAGCGTGCAGGAGTCCAGCCGCGATGTTGATTCGACGCTTCATTCCACCCGACAGGGTCTCGACCCTGTCGTTCGCGCGGTCGGCCAGACCGACCATCGCGAGCACCCGGCGTATGTTTGCCCGCAGCTCTGCGCCGCGCAGGCCGTAGAGCCCGCCAAAACAAAGCAAATTCTCGTGTGCGGACAGACTGGGATAGAGCGCCAGCTCTTGCGGCACGAGCCCGATCATTCGCTTGACCGCGTTCCGGTCGCGGACCAGGTCGCACCCCCCGACCTGCGCCGATCCTCCATCGGGCGCGGCGAGGCAGGATAGCATCGAGATCAGCGTGGTTTTGCCGGCCCCATTGGGCCCCAGCAGACCAAATATCTCGCCTTCGTTGACCGTGAAGGAAATCGCATCGACGGCTGGAGCCGATGCGCCGGGATATCGCTTGGTCAGCCCAACGGCCTCAACAATGCTTGGCATACGCTGCTCACTCAACCGGCATTAACCGAACGAAGTGCGCGGTGAGTTGACACTTGCTCTGAAGGCGCGGCGTTTTGCAAGAGCAACGGCGTTCTTGAATCGACAGCGAGCCTATGGGTTTACAAGAAAACATCGCAGACGATAACCAAACCGCCGCCGCGCGAAGGCGCCACATCACGAGATGGCCGGACCAATGGCACGGCTGGAGTTGCCCTGGTGACGGCGATCGCTCTGCAGCGCGCTTCGATGAATGCGTTTAGAATCGTCAGCGGCAACAACTCGTGAATGTTCGCTTTGGGTCGATATTGTTGAAAAAGTCCGATCGCAGCATTCGCCCGGAGGTGATCTGGAATAGGTTTGCGGTCAGGGACCGGGAACAGGCGCTCTCGAGGAAGATCGATTCAGTCGAAGGCCTTTCCCGGAATTGAATTTCAGCTGCTTCGCGACTCCTTGTGCGCAAGAGCCGCCTGCTTCACCCGGACGCGCGTCTACCCGCAGCTAGCCATATGCAGAGGCCGCCGTTAGATTGATGCAAGCCATCGACCGGCGATCTCTGGAAGCCGAATTCCATCAGGAGATCGACGACGTCGGGTCGCGAGACGTTGTCGGCCGGGCACACCTAGCGCCCGGTTCTGCGCGCATCCGCCCCGGCCCAATTATCAAAGGAGGAAGCATGATGACGTGGCGCCATGCATTGTCAGCCTTCGTGGCTTGTCTCGCCCTGTGCGCAGGTTCCGCCGCGGCCGCCGACCTCAAATTCCCTGTCGGCGACGATTCCCGCTTCAGCTGGCGGAGCTACCAGGATTTCGCGGGGGCTCACGACCTCTCCGGCCAGACCGTCTCCGTGTTCGGCCCGTGGCTCGGCGAGGAGCGCGACTTGGCGGAAAGCGTTTTCGCCTATTTCGAGGAAGCGACGGGCGCGACCGTGGACTATGCCGGCTCAGATTCCTTCGAGCAGCAGATCGTCATCGACACGGAGGCCGGCAGCCCTCCCGACATCGCCGTCTTCCCGCAGCCCGGTCTCGCGGCGGAGCTCGCCTCCAAGGGAGAGCTCGCACCGCTCGGCGAGAACACGCGGCAATGGCTGATCGACAACTACGCGGCCGGACAGTCGTGGTCAGACCTCGGCACGTTCGAGGGACCGGACGGCCAAAAGCACCTCTACGCCTTCCCCTACAAGGTCGATGTCAAAAGCCTCGTCTGGTACGTGCCGGAGAATTTTGAGGACGCCGGCTACGAGGTTCCGAAGACGATGGAGGAGCTGAAGGCGCTGACCGAAAAGATCGCCGCCGAAGGCGGGACGCCCTGGTGCATCGGGCTTGGGTCAGGCGCCGCCACCGGCTGGCCGGCGACCGACTGGGTCGAGGACCTGATGCTCCGCCTCTATCCGCCCGAGATCTACGACCAGTGGGTCAGCAACGCCATTCCGTTCGATGATCCGCGCGTCGTCGCGGCGATCGACGAATTCGGCTGGTTCGCGCGCAACAATGCTTTCGTCGACGGGGGAACCGCGGCGGTCGCGTCGACCGACTTCCGCGACAGTCCCAAGGGCCTCTTTTCCGTGCCGCCCAGATGCTACATGCAACACCAGGGCTCGTTCATCCCGGCCTTTTTTCCCGAAGGCACCGAACTCGGAACCGACGCAGACTTCTTCTATTTTCCCGCCTACGCGGAAAAAGACCTGGGCAAGCCCGTGCTCGGCTCCGGCAATCTTGTAGCAATCACCAAGGATACGCCAGCGGCCCGCGCGCTGATTGAGTTCCTCAAAACCCCAATCGCGCATGAGATATGGATGGCACAGGCCGGGTTCCTCACGCCGCATAAGGGCGCGAACCCGGCCGTCTACGCCAACGCGCCGCTGAAGAAACAGGGCGATATCCTGCTGAACGCCACCACCTTCCGCTTCGACGGCTCGGACCAGATGCCGGGCGCAGTCGGCGCCGGCTCCTTCTGGACTGGCATGGTGGATTTTGTCGGCGGCGCCGACGCGGCAACGGTGGCGGCGGCAAGCCAGAAGGCCTGGGACGCGGTGAAGTAGCGGCCCGCCGGGGCGGAAGCGAGAGATGCCTCATCTCTTCGGCGCGATGCTGGCGATCGTCGCCGGAGTCGGCGCCTGTGCGCTCTACTATTTCGTGGCAAACCTGTTCCTGGACCTCGCCCTGCCGTTCCGCGAAGCAACCCCGCAAGCGGTGCGCAACCAGAAGATCGCGGCCTCCATCCGCCCGTGGTTGTTCCTTGGGCCGGCCCTTCTCGTGCTCGGTGTCTATCTCGTCTACCCCGTGGTGGATTCCGTGCGGCTCAGCTTCTTCGGCCGGACGGGGGAGGACTTCGTCGGACTCGCCAACTACCGCTGGGCGTTAGGTGACGCCGAGTTCCGCCAGTCGATCTTCAACAACCTGCTCTGGCTCATCGTCGTGCCCGCCGTGGCGACCGGCTTCGGCCTCGTCATCGCCTTCCTCACCGACCGCATCTGGTGGGGAAACATCGCCAAGAGCCTGATCTTCATGCCGATGGCGATCTCGTTCGTCGGCGCGAGCGTGATCTGGAAGTTCATCTACGACTATCGCGGCGAAGGCTCTGAGCAGATTGGGCTGCTCAACGCCATCGTCGAAGCCTTCGGTGGAACGCCGCAGGCGTGGATCACCATCCCTTTCTGGAACAATTTCCTGCTGATGGCGATCCTGATCTGGATCCAGACCGGCTTCGCCATGGTCATCCTGTCGGCGGCGCTGCGCGGCATCCCCGACGAGACCATAGAGGCCGCCATCATCGATGGCGCCAACGGCAGGCAGCTCTTCTTCTTCGTCATGGTTCCGCAGATCTGGGGCACAGTTGCGGTGGTGTGGACGACGATCACTATCCTGGTGCTCAAGGTGTTCGACATCGTGCTCGCCATGACCAATGGCCAGTGGGGCACCGAGGTGCTGGCCAACCTCATGTTCGACCGGATGTTCCGCGGCGGCGGCGATTTCGGTCGCGGCGCCACGATCGCGGTCGTCATCATGCTTGCGGTCGTTCCGATCATGATCTGGAACATCCGCCGCGCGCGCGCCGAAACCGCTGGCGGCTGAGATGAGGGGCGCGGGCCGGAAGCACGGAAGCTGGGCGGTGCATCTCGCCGTGCTGATGCTGGTCGTCGTCTGGGTCTTGCCGACCTTCGGGCTCCTCGTTAGCTCGCTACGCGACAAGGAGCTGTTGACCGTGTCGGGCTGGTGGACCGCGCTGACCACCACAGAGCGGAACGCCGTGGGCCGTGCCGATCCGCCCTCTGCCCAGGTACCTGAGGGAGATCTTTACGTCATTGCCGGCAACGTGCTGGAGCCCGGCAGCGCCGCCAGGGTCACGCGCTTCGGCACGTCGATCCAGCGGCCGAGCGAGTTCGAGGTAGGTCGGACCGTTCCGCTCCGGGACGGCGGAACGCTGACGATCGATGCCGACGGCGCTTACCGGCTGTCCTCGCCCACTCCGTTCGCGGGAAAGCGGGGTCAGCGGCTGTTCTACACTGCGGCTTTCCCGCCCGACTTCACGCTGCAAAACTACCGCGAGGTGCTGACCTCCGAGGGGATCGGCCAGTCGTTCATCAATTCGCTGACGGTCTCATTGCCGGCGACCGTCATCCCGATCCTCATCGCAGCCTACGCAGCCTATGCGCTGGCCTGGATGAAGTTTCCAGGTCGCACCGTGCTCCTCTCGCTCATCGTCGGGCTGCTGGTCGTGCCGCTGCAGATGTCGCTGATCCCACTCCTGAAGCTGTACAACGACATCGGCGCGGTGCTCGGGGTGCCGTCAAAAACCTATGTCGGCATCTGGCTGGCGCATACTGGCTTCGGCATGCCGCTCGCGATCTATCTCCTGCGCAACTACATCGCCGGCCTGCCCGGCGAGGTGATTGAATTCGGCGCGGATTGACGGCGCCAGCGACTTCGACATTTTCGTGCGCATTGTACTGCCCCTGTCGCTGCCGGCGCTCGCCGCATTCGCCATCTTTCAGTTCCTGTGGGTGTGGAACGATCTGCTGGTAGCGATGGTGTTCCTCGGCAACGGCGACGATGAGCTCGTGCTGACCGGGCGCCTGCGCGAGCTGCTCGGTTCGCGCGGCGGAAACTGGGAGATCCTCACCGCCGCCGCTTTCGTCTCCATCACCGTGCCGCTTGCGGTGTTCTTCTCGCTGCAGCGTTTTCTCGTCCGCGGCCTCCTCGCGGGCTCGGTCAAAGGATGAGCCGTCATGGCCGAGGTTGAGCTCAGCGGCCTGAAGAAGTCGTTCGGCGCGGTCGACGTGATCCGCGGCGTCGATCTCAGCATCGCCAAGGGCGAGTTCGTGGTGTTCGTCGGGCCATCCGGCTGTGGCAAGTCAACGCTTCTGCGGCTGATCGCCGGGCTTGAAGACGCCAGCGGCGGCACGATCAAGATCGGCGGGGCGGTGGTGAACGACATGCCGCCCGCGAAGCGCGGCATCGCCATGGTGTTCCAATCCTACGCGCTCTATCCGCACATGAGCGTCTACAACAACATGGCGTTCGGGATG
This sequence comes from uncultured Alphaproteobacteria bacterium, assembly GCA_963801225.1. GTDB lineage: Bacteria > Pseudomonadota > Alphaproteobacteria > Rhizobiales > Afifellaceae > DASWJZ01. The sequence goes on along the minus strand of CAWDED010000006.1, from coordinate 72,926 downwards.
AAGCTCGCCCGCGCCAGCCGGGCGGAGATCGACAGGAGCGTGCGCGCCGCAGCCGACATCCTGCAGCTCTCGCCGCTCCTCAACCGACTCCCAAAACAGCTGTCCGGCGGACAGCGGCAGCGCGTCGCCATCGGACGCGCCATCGTTCGTAACCCAAAGGTTTTTCTGTTCGACGAGCCGCTTTCAAACCTCGATGCAGCGCTGCGCGTCGCCACTCGAATCGAGATCGCCAAGCTGCACGAGTCGATGCCGGAGACGACGATGGTCTATGTCACGCACGACCAGGTGGAGGCGATGACGCTCGCCGACCGCATCGTTGTACTGAACGCCGGCGTGATCGAGCAGGTTGGCACGCCGATGGAGCTTTACCACGCGCCAGCCAACCTCTTTGTCGCGCGCTTTATCGGCTCGCCCGCGATGAACATGGTGCCGTGCGTGATCGAGGGGGTGGACGGCGCATTGCGCGTCAGGACGGAGGGCGGTGCCTCTGTCGAGGTGTCCGCCACCTTTACCGCCGATGCTGTCGGCCAACGAGCGACACTGGGCGTCCGGCCGGAAAATCTGCGGCTTGCGGCCGGCGGCGACACCATCTTTGGCGGCTCGCTCCTGTACGCGGAGAATCTCGGCGAGGTGACGCTGCTCTATGTAGACATCGGCAACGGCGCTGAGCCGATCATCGCCAAACTCGACGGCAGCGTCATCTTCGAGCGCGGGGCGGAGGTCGGCCTCACCGCCGCCGCCGAACATTTTCATCTCTTCGACGCGAACGGTGACGCGTTCCGGCGCGGCGGTGCTGGGTAGCCCGGCAAGGCGTTATTCCCGCCTAACAAAACACTCAGCTTCGGCGGTTTGCGCTGACCGAGCCAAAGGTTTCTGACGATAGAAACGTGCCATCGACCGCCGCGCGCTGCGCGAACGCCGCGGTCGTTTGGCACATTGGCAATCGCAGGCATCCCGGTGATGCCCGCTGATTGGATTGAGCGCACAACGTTGCGGTGCGACACGGATGGCGGGTCTCTCGGGCACGTTCTGAGAATACTCGCTCAAGCCGTCTGTTGCTCAGTGGTAGCCGGGTGAGTATTCGGGGTAACCAGGCTCCTGCATGCGTGCCTCGGGGTTCACACGGGTACTCGAACAGGCGCTCGTTGGCTTCGCGCAGCCGCCGGCTCAACTCCCGCGCCAGGTTCATCTGCAGCAGGGCAAACTGTTGCAGGTCGCGCTTGTAGAGCTTGAAGACTGAATCAAACCCCAGCCGAATCGCGCGGCAGGCCTCCAACGCCAGCACCGAGGCATTACGGGTCTGCATCTCGATCAATGCCATCTCTCCGAAGCAGTCTCCCTCGGACAGTTCGCTGATCAGGAACTGGTGCCCCTGCCAGTCCTTGATCACCGCCGCACGGCCCTGCTCGAGAATGAAGAAGGCGTTCGCGTCTTCACCCTCCCTGAAGAAGAGGTCGCCGCGCGCAGCGTCCATCCGATTGGACTGCTCCAGCAAGAAGGCAAGCGAGCCGTCGTTGAGTGCGCCGAAGACGGAGATTTTCTTGAGCAGTTGCGGTGAGATCTCGAGCATGGTTTTGCGCCTTGAACGAAATCGGGTCACGGGCCGACCAACAGGTCCGCCATACTCTCCACCATCTGGCATCAAACGCAACGTGTGCTGGTGCTGGGAATTGCAGATGCCTGAGCGGATCCCTGGCATCCGGCCGAAGATGCTTCTCCAAAATAGCCGGCTTGGAGACATTGCGGTCTATGAGGTCATCTTCCCTTGGTCATGGATGAGGAGCGGCCGACCGATGATGCTTCGCCCGTTCAAGCAATGCGCTCCATGAAGGCTTCAGCGAGCCGGAGGCATCGTAGGTCACTTCGCCGGTGCGACATGGCGCATGGGCAGTGATAGACGCCTTCGCCCGATCGAGCGTCGTCCGACTCTTCGTCGGCGGCGGGCGCAGGAAGCAAGTTCTGCTCCGCCATGGTCTTCTGCAGGGCTGCGATCATGCCATCAAGCTCCTCGTCGGAATGCTTGCTCAGGTCGGTGTTCTGAGTCGAATGCTGATCGCGTGGGTTTTCCCGCCAGCCGCCGCGCGTCTTGAGCCAGAAGATCGCGGTCGTGACCGATTGCGGGCTGTCGCTGGTCGCCTTGCGGAACAAACTCTCCGCCACCTTCGCCAACGCCATGATGTGGCCGGTATCGAGTTCGTCGCGATAGTGCTTGCGAAGCGTCTTCGGGTCGATGCCGATGACGCGAGCAATATCCGCCTCCGGAATACCGTAGGTGGCCATGGCTTCGACCTAGCGACGCGTTGTGGGGGCTGGCTGGTGAGTGGGACGCGCCATCGGACGTATCCGCTCAATGCTGGCGCCCGTTGGTGGCATTGCATCAGCCGTCGGGGACAGGGAAGCCGCTGGAGCGCGTGCGCTCGAACGCTTGCGACCAAGGACGACCGGCCGCTGGTGGTTGCCGAAGCGGTAACGAACGTCGTGGCCGGCATTCCTCCTCGCCATGCTCACCGGCGGTCTGGTGCGCGATCGCCCCGCGTTCCTTAAAACCGCACGTGTACACGAAGGGTTTGCCGTGGCGAACGGAGCGGGCGCTATCCGGGTGCATCACATCCTCCTTCGGAGAAGAACCCTGCGTGCAGCCGTTGGCTTTTGCCCTCTGGCCCGCCGCTCTGATACAGATCGGACCATCGGTAGAAGGTCGCCCCGGCCGAGCACTACGCGCCATCTTCAAGAGCCTATGACAGCCTGCCCGACGTGGAATACCCCTTCCACGACCGCGACATCCTCGTCACCTCGTGCGGGCGCATCTGCATGCACCGCAAGAAGATCAACATCTCCACCGCGCTCGCCGGACAGCGGCTCGGCATCACCGAAGTCGACGAGGGCATTTGGCTCGTCTCCTTCATGACCTATGATCTGGGATATATCGACCTGGAGCAGAGAACCTTGCAGACCATCGACAACCCGTTCGGCACGAGGTTGTCACCCATGTCTTAGGAACGTTCTGTTACCTATGTGTCCGGGCCGGACACCAAACAACTGGCGGAGGGAGAGGGATTTCGAACCCCCGGAACGCTTGCGCGCTCAACGGTTTTCGAGACCGCCCCGTTCAACCACTCCGGCATCCCTCCGCGGGTCAGGCCATGGTCGAAGGCAGGCCGTATCTAGTCGGTCGATCCGCCAGACACAAGACGCCGGGGCAAAGGGCCGGGGAGGGGAAAGCCTGGCGCAGGTTGGCGTTTCCGGCGATATGCCGCGCATGAGGCCGCCGCTTTCCGGGCGGCGAAAGCTGACCGGGTTCAGACACATTTGAGACGCGGGCCTTGAGGAAGGTTCGGGGGTCTCCGAAGCTGAAGGTGTCGAATTTTTAGCTTTAAGGAGAACCCCCGATGCAGGTTTTTGGCCTGCCGCGTCACATTATCCGAAGCGGAGCCCTGGCGTCACGGATCGCGGCGCAGTCTTCATCCAACGAAGCCGCGATCCGTGGCGACGCGGTGAGACGCTGGCGGCAGGCGATGGCCAAGGGCCTGTCGGCGGCGGAAGCGGCCGAAGTGGTCGGCTACCCGCGCTCTACGCTCTATCGCTGGGAGAAGCGCTGCGAGCCGAAGAGCCGCCGGCCGCATCGCCTGCGCAAGCCGGCCTGGCCGCCGGCGCTGGTGCAGGCGGTGGAGGAGCTCAGAGCCGATAACCCGATGTGGGGCAAGCGTAAGCTCGCCGTGCTCCTGAGACGCGAGGGGTTCGCCGTCTCCGTCTCGACAGTCGGGCGGATCCTGAAGCACCTCATCGATCGCGGCCTGGTCACGCCGGTGCCGACACTGCGCCGCAGGCCCGGCGGCCGCCGCTTCCGCCTCATCGGCAAGCGCCACGCCAAGCGGCTCCCCAAGGGCCTCAAACCTTCCAGGCCGGGCGAGATGGTGCAGATCGACACGCTCTTTATCAGCCTCGCCTCCGACCGGGCGATCAAGCACTTCACCGCCTACGACCCGGTGGCCAAATGGACAATCGCCGGCGTCGCAGGCCGCGCCACGGCCCATCTCGCCGCCCAGTTCCTCGACAAGCTCATCGCCGAGGCGCCCTTCACCATCACCGGCATCCAGGTCGACGGCGGCTCCGAGTTCCGCGCCCAATTCGAGCAGGCCTGCCAGGACAAGGGCCTCGCCCTTTACGTGCTGCCGCCCAAGCGGCCGCAGCTCAACGGCGCCGTGGAGCGCTGCAACGGATCATGGCGATACGAGTTCTACGCCGTCTACGACCTGCCCCACAGCATCGACAAGCTGCAGCCTCTTGTCGACGCCTTCGCCCACCGCTTCAACCACCACAGGCCGCACGACGCCCTCGACGGCAAAACCCCAGCCGAGTATCTCATCGCCATCAGCGGCGGAAACCTCCCCGCGTCTCATATGTCCTGAACCCGGACAAAAGCTTGACTTCCGCCGCCGGTTGCACTTTATCCACACGCGATGGCGCGAACCGGTCCCGGTTTGCGCCCTCATCGTTTGTTCGACGGGCTCGCTTCGAGCCGAAATCCGGCCCGCCGGGTTTCGCCCAGAGACGGTCCCGTCGCCGGTCAGACTGGAAGAAGCGCGCCCGCTTCGCCGCTCCTGGCGGTCCGCGAGGCGACGCATCGGACGCGAGGACAAGATGTTCGCAGTCATCAAAACCGGCGGCAAGCAATATCGCGTTGCCGCCGACCAGACCCTTGAGGTCGAGAAGCTCCCCGGCGAAGCCGGCGATCAGGTCACTTTCTCCGACGTGCTCATGCTCGGCGGAGAGGCGCCGCAGGTCGGCGCCCCGCTCGTTTCCGGCGCCTCGGTGGCGGCCGAGATCGTCGAGCAGCGGCGTGGCGACAAGGTCATCATCTTCAAGAAGCGCCGCCGGCAGAACTCGCGCCGCAAGAACGGCCACCGCCAGCATCTGACGCTGGTGCGCGTCACCGAGATCCTGACCGAGCGGCAAGGCGCCGGGCGCGGCCAAGAAGAAGGCCAAGGCGGAGCCCGCGACGGCCGAGGCCGAAGCGGCAGAGGAGAAATAGGATGGCACATAAGAAAGCAGGCGGCTCGTCGCGCAACGGCCGCGATACCGCTGGCCGCCGTCTCGGGGTCAAGAAATTCGGCGGAGAGGCGGTCGTCCCTGGCAACATCATCGTGCGGCAACGCGGCACCAAGTGGCGCCCCGGTGAGAATGTCGGCCTCGGCAAGGACCACACGATCTTCGCGCTGAAGGAAGGCCGCGTGGTCTTCGCCCGCAAGACCGGCGGCCGCTCCTACGTCTCGGTGGCGCCGACGCCGGAGCCCGCAGAGTAGCCGGCGCGGCTCGTCCGCGCCGGCGTCCCGCCGACCCGGCGCCGAAATCGAAGGGGAAGCGGGATGCCGCTTCCCCTTTTTGTTTGTACATTGATTTGAAGGCCCGGCATGAGGACGGCAAGCGCCACAGTGGAGGAGGGGACCGTGACCGGGCGGCTCGCGCTCGCGCCCATCGCCATGCGTTATGCAGGCGCGCTCCACGCGCTTCTCGAAGACTGGGACGTCGTGAAGATGCTGGCGGTCGTTCCGTGGCCGGTCGCGCTGGAGGATGTCGAGACCTATCTCCGGGCCAAACGATCTCCCGATTCGGAGGAGCTGGCGTTTTGCGTGATGGCGAACGGCGAGCCGGTCGGGGTCGCCTGCATCAAGAAGCCCGGCACCGGAGGCGCGACCCGGACGATGCCGCGGCTCGGCTACTGGATCGGCCGGCCCTATTGGGGACGGGGCTACGCGACGACGGCGGTCGGGATGCTTGTCGCCTGCGCCTTTGAGGCGTTCCCGGAGGCGGAGAGGATCGGCGCCGGCGTCTTCGACGACAATCCCGCCTCACGCCGCGTGCTGGAGAAGCACGGCTTCGAATATGTTCGCACCTATCCGTTCCCGTGCCGCTCCCGCAATGCGGACGTGCCGGTGGAGGACATGAACCTCACGCGCGCAGCGCTGGACGGCTCTTCGGAGGGGCGCATGAAGTTCCTCGACCAGGCGAAGGTCTATGTCCGCTCCGGCGACGGCGGGGCCGGGCGCCGTCTCCTTCCGCCGCGAAAAATTCATCGAGTTCGGCGGGCCCGACGGCGGCGACGGCGGGCGCGGAGGCGACGTCTGGGTGGAGGCGGTGGACGGCCTCAACACGCTCATCGACTACCGCTACCAGCAGCACTTCAAGGCGAAGACCGGCGGCCACGGCATGGGCCGCGACCGGCACGGCGCCAAGGGCGCCGACGCGGTGCTCAAGGTGCCGGTCGGCACGCAGGTGCTGGCGGACGACAACGAGACGCTGCTGGCCGACCTGACCGAGGTCGGCCAGCGCGTGCGGCTGGCGACCGGCGGCAATGGCGGCTTCGGCAACGCGCATTTCAAGTCCTCCACCAACCGCGCGCCGCGCCACGCCAATCCCGGCCAGGAGGGCGAGGAGAAGTGGATCTGGCTCAGGCTGAAGCTGATTGCCGATATCGGCATCGTGGGGCTTCCCAATGCCGGCAAGTCGACGCTGCTCGCCCGCGTCACCGCGGCGAAGCCGAAGATCGCCGACTATCCCTTCACGACGCTGGCGCCCGGCCTCGGCGTCGTCCGCCACAAGGGCGGGGAGTTCGTGCTCGCCGACATTCCCGGCCTGATCGAGGGCGCGCATGAGGGCGTGGGGATCGGCGACCGTTTCCTCGGCCATATCGAGCGCTGCCGCGCGCTCATCCATCTGGTCGACGCGGCGGGCGACGACGCCGCGGCAGGCCTACAAGACCGTCCGCGCCGAGCTTGCGGCCTACGGCCATGGGCTCGGCGAGAAGCCGGAGATCGTGACGCTGTCGCGCGCCGACATCGCCGATGCGGCCGTTCTGAAGTCGGCGAAGGCCAAGGTGAAACGCCGCACGGGCGCCGCTGCCGCTCGTCATTTCCGCCGCGACCGGGCAGGGGATCGAGGCGCTGCTCGACGCCTGCCTCGAGCTGCTCGCCCGAACGGGCGAGGAAGCAATCCGCACCCGACCCGCGCTGGACCCAGCGCATGACGAAACGCACGCTCGCCGCGCACAAGCGCATCGTCGTGAAGGTCGGCTCGGCGCTTCTCGTCGACGGCGCCACCGGCAAGCTCGACCGCGACTGGCTGGCGGCGCTCACCGACGACATCGCGGAGCTGGCGACCGGCGAGCGCCGGATGCTTGTCGTCTCCTCCGGCGCCATCGCGCTTGGCCGCGGCGTGCTCGGCCTCGGGCGCGGCGGCGCTGAAGCTGGAGGAGGCGCAGGCCGCGGCCGCCGCGGGTCAGATCGCGCTTGCCGGCGCCTGGGCGGAGTGCCTCGGCGCGCACGGGCTGCACGCGGCGCAGATCCTGCTGACGCTCGGCGACACGGAGGAGCGGCGGCGCTATCTCAACGCGCGCGCCACCTTCGCCACGCTCATGAAGATGCGCGCCGTGCCCGTCATCAACGAGAACGACACGGTGGCGACCAGCGAGATCCGCTACGGCGACAACGACCGGCTCGCCGCGCGCGTGGCCGCGATGGTGGGCGCCGACTGCCTGGTGCTGCTCTCCGACGTGGACGGGCTCTACTCCGCGCCGCCGGCGGTCCGATCCGAATGCCGCCTTCATCGACCTACGTGCCGGCGATCAACGCCGCGATCGAGGCGATGGCCGGCGCCACCGGCTCCGAGCTGTCGCGCGGCGGCATGAAGACCAAGATCGAGGCCGGCAAGATCGCCACCGCCGCCGGTGCGGCGATGGTGATCGCCAGCGGCCGCCTGAAGCACCCGCTCGCCGCCATCGACGCATCGGCGCGCGCGCCACCTGGTTCGCGCCGCAGGCGACGCCGGCAAGCGCAAGGAAGGCATGGATCGCCGGCCATCTGGAGCCGCGCGGCTCCGTCATCGTCGACGACGGCGCGGTGACCGCGCTGAGAGCCGGCAAGAGCCTGCTGCCGGCCGGCGTCACGGCGGTGAAGGGCCGCTTCGCGCGCGGCGACGCGGTTGTCCATCCTCGCCGCCGGCGGCACGGAGATCGGCCGCGGCCTCGTCGCCTTCGACCTGGAGGACGCGAAGAAGATCGTCGGCAAGCGCTCCAGCGAGCATGGAGGACATCCTCGGCTATCGCGGCCGCTCCGAGATGATCCACCGCGACGACATGGTGCTGAGGGAGCCCTGAGAGAAGCAATATAAAATCAGATGGCGGCTCAGCATCTCCGGCCAGGCAGAAAACGCGATCGCAGCGCGTCCGAAACGGCGGCCTCGGGCCCTCGGCTCAGCCGCGGAAGAAGGCGCGGCGGACGGCGGCCATGGCGCCGCGGGTCGTGAAGGCGCGTGGCTCTTTGTCAGCTGCTTTGCCGGGCTCTTCGGCGTCCGGCTCGGCCGCCGCCTCGTCATCTGAGGCGGGCGCGGCCTTTGCCTCCTGGCCGGCGACGAGCTCGCCGATCTCCGCGTCGATGGCTGCGGCAAGCTGGTCGCCGATCAGCGATGCCGGCTCGGTTGCGGCAGCCGGCTGGGGCTGGGCGCCTTTGCGGATCAGGCCCACCGTGGCCGTGGCGCGCTCGATCGCCTCGGCGATCATCGCGCCGGTCATCCCCGCGTCGGGAAAGCGGAAGGCAAGATCATCTCCGCTCGCCGCGATGTCGAAGGCCTCGCCCTTCAGAAGTCGCGAAACGAGACGCGAAATCTCGACCGACAGCGCGGCCTGCGGCGCAGGTCGATCAGGTGTCGTGCCGGAAACCGCGCCCATAGCCTGGCTGTCATAGGAAGAGGGGTGTTCGCCCGGCATTCGGCCAAGTGATCCGGGCGAAAGAGCGGCGGCTCCGCTGGCGGCCATCAGCTATCGCCCCCGGCCCGGATTCCCGGCATCCCGGGCCCCGTGCGCCCACACCTCTCCCGCGCCTCGGCGAGCGGCGCAGAATCTGGCGAATTCCCGGGCGGGTCGGCGCGAAAATGCGGCGTCACATGGGCCACGGAACGAATTCCTGTGGGTGGATGCGAGTGAGTCCGCAGATTGGGGCAGTACGCAAGGCAATGCAACGTCGCCGCCCGTCCTGTGCATAAGCTTGGGGCGTTCTGCCGCGGCCCGCGTGCGTTGGTCGAGGTGCCTTTCGGCACGCGAAACGGCCTCCGTGCCTGCGGGGATTCGCTCACTTCCTATTGCCCGGCGTGTTGGCTAAAACCAGCACCCAAGGCGCCGGACAAGCGGGAGGTGAGCAGGCGATGAGCTACAAGAACCTGGAAGAGAAGCTGCAGGCGGCCGGAGATCCGGTCGGCATGCTGCGCAACTCGCAGATCGGCGCCTACGTCTACCCGGTGGTGGCGCCGGAATTTACCAACTGGCGCGACGAGCAGCGCGCCTGGGCCGAGACCTGCGTCCTCTACGACCAGTCGCACCACATGGTGAACCTGTTCGTGCGCGGCAAGGACGCGCTGAAGCTGTTCTCAGACCTCGCCACCAACTCGTTCAAGAATTTCGCCGTGAACAAGGCGAAGCAGTACGCCCCCTGCAGCTATGACGGCTACGTCATCGGCGACGGCATCCTGTTCTACCAGGCGGAAAACGAGCTGGTGTATGTCGGGCGCAATCCGGCCGCCAACTGGACCGAGTTCCACGCCAAGACCGGCGGCTACGACGTGGAGACCGAGTATGACGACCGCTCGCCGTCGCGGCCCATGGGCAAGCCGGTGTTCCGAACCTACTACCGCTACCAGATTCAAGGCCCGAACGCCGAGCAGGTGATCGTGAAGCTGAACGGCGGGCCGTTCGCCGACATCAAGTTCTTCAACATGGACTACATCAACATCGCGGGCCGCAAGGTACGCGCGTTGCGGCACGGAATGGCCGGCGCGCCGGGCCTCGAAGTATGGGGGCCGTACGAAGAGGGCGACGAAATCCGCAACGCCATCCTGGAGGCCGGCGCCGAGTTCGGCATCGTCCCGGTCGGCGCGCGCGCCTACGCCACCAACACGCTCGAATCGGGCTGGATTCCCTCGCCCCTGCCGCCGGTCTACAGCAGCGACAAGATGAAGGCCTATCGCGAGTGGCTGCCGGGCACCAGCTACGAGGCGAATTGCTCGCTTGGCGGCAGCTTCGTCTCCAAGAACGTCGAGGACTATTACGCCACGCCCTGGGACCTCGGCTATGCCGGGTTCACCAAGTTCGACCACGATTTCATCGGCAAGGATGCCTTGCAGGCGAAGGAAAGCAAGCCGCACCGCAAGAAGGTGACCTTCGCCTGGAACGACGACGACGTGATCAAGGTGATAAGCTCGATGTTCGCGCCCCCGGGCGAGAACTACAAGTTCATCGACCTGCCGCTGTCGAACTACGCCTCCAGCTCCTTCGATGCGGTGATGAAGGGCGGCAAGGTCGCCGGCGCGTCGATGTTCTCCGGCTACAGCTCCAACGAGCGCAAGATGCTGTCGCTCGGCTTCGTGGAGGAGGAATACGCTGCGCCCGGTACCGAGCTGACGCTGGTGTGGGGCGAAGAGAACGGCGGCACGAAGAAGACCACGGTCGAGCCTCACAAGCAGACGGAGCTGCGCGTGGTGGTCGGGCCGACGCCCTACGCCCAGCAGGCGCGCGAGACCTATCACGAGGGCTGGCGCACCGCCGCGGGCGGCCGCCGGTAGGCCGCGTCGCGCTTTGCATTGCACGAAAGGGCCGGCCGCGTGCCGGCCCTTTTCTTGCGCGCGGGGCGGTAGCGTTGACGGCTAATCGTCCGTGGTGCCGCGCAGCTCCGCCTCGCGGAAGAGCACGCGCTTGCCGCGGAAGCTGGTGCCGGTCAGGCTGAGGCTGTCGCCGTCCACCTTCGCCTCGTAGAGCTCCGCGCCGATCGCAAAGACCACATCGTTGCCGTTCGCGTCCCTGATGACGAAGCGCTTCCACTCAAAGGGGCGGTCGGGCGTCATGCTCGCCTGCGCACGCGCGGCGTCGATCCTGAGAACGGTGGTGTCGTCGCTCCACTCGCCGTCGAGCAGCCGGCCGGCTTCGGCGAAGGTCGAAGCGCCGGTAGAGACGCTCGTCGCGGCGAGGAGCGTGAGGATCAGCAGGACAATTCGGACGGGCATGCCGGTCTCGGCGGTCGTGGATGCGTCATCTTATCGACTTCTTTAAACCATGGCTAATTCACGGCGCGCGACACTGGAACATCGGCCGCGGGACCGATATGAGTGGGCCGAAATTCGGGCGACAAATGGCCAAGGCAACCAATCGCGCAATGAGCCCTTGTGCCGGGCTGCCGCTCGGGAGATGATCGATTGCGGTGCGATCCTTGAAGCTTCGATCGGTCGGCGGAATTGGCGCGTAGCAGGGGAGTTGCGATCATGAGCATCCTAAATCTCGGCATTGAGATTCGGGACTTCGACCTGGAAAGGATGGGCTTCTCGCTCTCCGTGCTCGACGAGAGCAAGAAGCGGCAGGCGTCGGAGGCCTATCTGCGGATGACGCTGACCGAGCTCGACGTGTTCCTGAAGGCGCTGAAATCGGCGCACGGGGATTTGGATCTCACCACCTACGATTCCAGCGGCGTCAACAAGCTGCCGCCGCTGAAGGCATCGCGGCGAGGGCAACGAGCGGCGCAGCAAGAAGGACGAGAGCGAGGCGGCCGAGTAGCGCCGAAGCGGTGGCCGAGCAGCGCCGCCGCGTCCGTGTCGCGCTTCCCGGATAGCCCCCATACGCGTGTGCTCGATAACCGGCTGGATGGGCCGGTGAGCTTCCGCCGTCCGCTCCTTTGCTTTCGGCCCGAGCCATGCCACTTCGCAATCCGAAGACTCAGCACAGGATCGGCTGATGGGCGGTCGCTTGCGTGAGCCCACGGAGGTGCGGCCGTGGGGGGCCTTCTACAATCTCGACGAAGGGCCGGGCTACAAGGTGAAGCGGATCGTGGTGACGCCGCAGGGCCGCCTTTCGCTGCAAAGCCATAAGCACCGCTCCGAGCACTGGACCGTCATTGCCGGCGAGGCCACGGTGACGGTGGGCGAGCAGCGTGCGGACGCTGCGGCGCGGCGAGGCCGCCGACATTGCGCTCGGCGCCCGCCACCGCCTGGAGAATTTCGGCTCCGTCGACGTCGAGGTGATCGAGGTGCAGTTCGGCGATTACCTCGAAGAGGACGACATCGTCCGCTACGACGACGCTTATCAGCGCGCTTAGGCCTCGGCGGTGAGCCCGTCGCCCGCTTCCGGTTCCAGCGAACGGCCCGACGGCGGCGGCGTGCGCATCGGCGTCGACCTCGGCGGCACCAAGATCGAGGTCGATCGCGCTCTCGCCTGCGGGCGAGCGAGCTTTTCCGTCGGCGTGTCCCGACGCCGCGCGAGTATGACGCGATGCTGCGCGCCATCCGCGATCTCGTTCGGCGCCGCCGAAGGGGAGGCCGGCGCGCGCGGCTCGGTGGGCGTGGGCGCGCCGGGCTCGCTGTCGCCCCTGAGCGGCCTGTGGCGCAACTGCAACCTCGACTTCTGCAACGGCCGCGATCTCCCCGCCGACCTTTCCGCGCGCGCTCGAGCGGCCGGTGCGGGTGGAGAACGACGGCAATTGCTTCGCATTGTCGGAGGCCGCCGACGGTGCGGGAAAGGACGCATGGAGCGTCTACGGCCTGGTGGTCGGCACCGGGTCTCGGTGGCGGCATGGTCGTCGGCGGCGTCCTCAACCGAGGGCGCAATGTCGCGGCGGGTGAGGCGGGGCACATTCCGCTGCCGTGGCTGCGGCCGGAGGATTACCCGCTGCGGCACTGCTATTGCGGCCAGGAGGGCTGCGCCGAGCAATACATCTCCGGCACGGGTCTGGCGCTCGACCATCGCGCGGCGACCGGGATTTCGCTGCGCAGCGAGGAGATCGTGGCGCAGGCGGCGGCGGGCGAGGCGGGCGCGGCGGCGACGATGGAGCGGCTCTACGATCGCTTCGCCCGTTTCCTTTCCGTGATCGTCAATCTCGTCGATCCCGATATCATCGTGCTCGGCGGCGGGCTGTCGACCGCGCCGTCGCTCTGCGAGCGCGTCGCGTCGCGGGTGCCGCGCTACACGTTCGCGCGCGACATCTCCGTAGCGGTGGTGCGGGCCCTGCACGGCGACGCAAGCGGCGTGCGCGGCGCCGCGCGGCTCTGGGACCAGGTCTAACTAGCGCTTGCTGTCGGCGCGGCCCGCCGCCTGTGCGGCGACGGCGATGGCGAGGCAGGCGAGCACGACCAGGCCGAGCGCTGCGGGCAAGCCGCTCGAGGCGGCGATCACGCCGATGATCGGGGGTCCGAGCAGGAAGCCGCCATAGCCGAGCGTCGCGACGGCGGCGATCGCCGTGCCGGCGCCCTGGCCTGGAATACGCCCGGCGGCACCGAAGAACACCGGCACCAGGTTCGCGAGCCCGAGGCCGACCAGCGCGAAGCCCGCCACCGCCATCGCCGGCCAGGGCGTGACAAGCGCAGCGGCAAGCCCGGCCGCCGCCAGGATCGCGCTCCACCTGACCAGCGCCACCGCGCCGAAGCGGTTGCGCATCCCGTCGCCGCCGAAGCGGGCGGTGGCCATGGCGGCGGAGAAGGCGGCAAAGCCGCTCGCCGCGAGTCCCGGCCCGACCGCCAGGCTGGTGCGCAGATGCAGCGCGCTCCAATCGATCATCGCACCTTCGGCCGTCATACAGAGAAAGCAGAGCAGCCCGAGCCCCAGCGTCGCCCGGCTCGGCAAGGCGAAGGTGGCGCCGCCATTGCCGCCATCGTGGCTCGAGGGCAGCAGGAACGGAAGTGCCGCGACAGCGACAAGCGCCCCGATCGCCAGCGCCAGGAGCGCCTCCGTCAGGAACGGAAGCACCGGCAGAAGCAAAGCCGCCAGTCCCGCGCCGGCCAGCCCGCCGAGGCTCCACATGCCATGCAGCGACGACATGACGGCGCGCCCAAGCCGACGCTCCACCAGCACGCCGTGAGCGTTCATCGAGACGTCGAGCGCACCGTTCGCCGCCCCGAAGAGAAAGAGCGCCGGCATGAGCAGCGCCGAGGCTCGGCGCCACGAGCGGCAGAGGGAAGACGGCCAGCATGGCGATCGCCGCGCCCCGCGTCAGGGCTGCGCTGCCGAAACGCGCAATGCCGCTCCCCGTCAGCGGCATGGCGACAAGCGCCCCCGCCGCCATGGCGAGAAGGGCGGCGCCGAGCGCTGCGTGGCCGATGCCGAGACGCGCCTCGACCAGCGGGATTTGCGCCGCCCAGCTGCCGATCATCGCACCGTTGACGAAGAACACGGCCGCAACGGCCCAGCGGGCGCCGCGGACGGCGTCAGAGTTCGGCATTGGGTTCCGTTCGGAGATTCTGCGGCCCCGGTTCTTGCGCCGGATCGCGTGGCGGATCAACAGGCGGCGGACGAGCCGCCACGCAACTCCCAAGCCGGAAGGGCGTTGACTTAACTGGCTTAGCCAAATTCGCCCAGGATACCGGCGGGAGCCGCGTCGCCCCGCCAGAGGATCACTGTCATGGACGCATTCGCCGATTTCACCATCGCGCGCATCTGTCCCTTTGCGACGATCGCCATGCGCCTTCTGGTGGCCGCGTGTTCGGCGCGATCGCGGCCTTTTCCGGCTTTGTCGTCATCACGCTTCTGGGGCTGGTGGAGCGAGCGGTGCCGCACCGTGAAGACGGGCGCCCGCACGGCTAAGGCGCATAGTGTGTGACCCGGCTAAACTTATGATTCTATTCATCTAAGATCGAATTTACTTTCCGTTTACCTAGAATACATCGAATTTTCTTCTATTTTGAAAAAAGAAACCGCGCGAAGCCTACTCGGGGATCATGTTTCGCACCATCAGAACCATCTGGTCGCGATTGGGGAGCGACGAGGGCGGAAACGTCTTCATTCTCTTCGGGGCCGCCATCATCCCGCTGTTGCTGCTCATGGGTGGCGCCGTCGATATGGCGCGCTACCACCGCTACAAGACGGATCTGTCGAACGCCATCGACTCGGCCGCGCTGGCGCTGGCGCGGCAGGGCGAGGACTACACCGAGGCCCAGGCAAAGGCGTTCGTCGAGCAACTATGTGGCCGCCTTCTCGGTCAGCGACAGCTATTTCAGTGTCGGCGATTTCAACGTCGACAAGAACGACAACGGCTTCATCGTGTCCGCCGACGGATCGATGAAGACGATCTTCCTGCCGCTCGGTCACATAACGAAGATCGACGCAAACATCGTCTCGGAGGTGGTCCACGCCTCGAACCAGGTCGAGCTGGCGCTGGTGCTCGACAATACCGGCTCGATGAATTGCGGGGCGGTGATGGACAGGTTCATGAGCTGCGTCAACAACTGGGAAGAGCCGGGTGACGACAGCCGCATCGCCGGGCTGAAGACGGCGGCGAATACCCTCGTCAGCAGCCTGATGACCGGGGAAGCGGCGGAGGAGTTCATCAAGATCGCGGTCGTCCCGTTCGAGGGAACGGTCAACATCAAGAACGCCAGTCTCGATTACAGCTGGCTCGACTGGGGCGACACGCCGCGGGCGAAATACAACGGCGTCAACTTCGACCAGCTCACCACGCAAGAAGAGAATTGCACCTCCGAGCGCATGGATGGGCTTCCCAATTTTGCCGGCCTCGGCGGGATGCCGAGTCTCGGCGCGCTTCCCGGGTTCGGCACGCTTGCCAAATGGGCCGATCTGAGCCTGCTCGGCGGCGTCGGTCATTTCGGGCTGCTCGGCGGCGTCGGCGACCATGATGGCGGCGAGCTGATGGCCCGTCGCCACGGCGGCGGCGGCCACGGCGGACGGCAGGCGGCGGCGGTGGCGGTGGCGGCGGTGGCGGGCAAAACTGCACCACAACCACCACCACGCAGCCGGTCAGCCACAAATGGCTGTTCGATCAGCTGCACGCGGCCAATTCCAACGTCGAATGGGCCGGCTGCGTGGAGATGCGCGCGGAGCCGTATGACATCATCGACACGCCGCCCGAGCAGAGCCATCCCGACACGCTGTTCGTGCCGTTCCTCTGGCCGGACGAGCCCGACAGCGACAACGACAATAGCGACTACTACGATCAACGACTATCTCGACGACGACACCGAGCAACGACGGCGCCAGACGCGCAGCGCTATGTCGAGAAATACCTGTCATCCAACATCAGCTGGCAGGGGACGCCGGATACGGAGTTTCCCATACGAGAACGGGCCGAACTAGGGGCTGCCCGCAGCCGATCCTGCCGCTGACCAACAACAAGGACGCGGTCGACAGCGGCCATCGACGACATGATCGCCTATCCGGCGATGGGCACCTACATCCCGACCGGGCTCGTCTGGGGCTGGCACGCCCTGACCACAGAACGCGCCGCTCACCGAGGCGGTGGGCCCGGCGACGACGACTACGATATGACCGTCAAGGCTATCGTGCTCCTGACCGACGGCGAGAACTCCGTCACCGGACATGAGCAACCACAACTATTCGATCTTCAGCGGCTACAACTATACCGGCACGCAGGTCGACGGCCACTCATCGGCTCGGTTCGAGCAACGCCGCCGCCGCCAAGGCGCAGCTCGATACTCAGACGCGGACGCTGTGCACCAACATCAAGGAAGCCGGCATCCGCCTCTACACCATCACCTTCGGAGACATCCCCAACAGCGCCGAGACGCTCATGCGCAACTGCGCTTCCACCGACAAGGGCGAGACGCTCTACTACCATGCGCCGAGCAATTCAGAGCTGGAGGACGTGTTCCGTTCCATCGGCCAGGACCTGAGCGAGATCCATCTCGCAATGTGAGGCGGAGCCCGAAGTCTTTAGACGTTAAGCAAAACTTTAGCCTGCGTTTCGTTTACCATTTTCGTAAGCGATATCGCTTTGTTTTGTCCTTAGTCCGTTGGCGCGGGGACCGAGAAACCACGCGGACGGGCACATGCTGCGTCACCTTTGGACCGCCTGGAAAGCGTTGCGCGACGATCAGCGCGGCAATGTCATCATCCTGTTCGCCGCGTCGGCGATTCCGCTTCTGTTGGTCATGGGCGGAGCGGTCGATGTCTCTCGCTTCGCCCGCCACAAAGCCGTGCTGTCAAACGTCATAGACGCCGCGGGCCTGGCGCTGGCGCGAGTTGGTCAGCAATACACCGACGAGCAGGCGACAACGTTTGTGGAGAACTATGTCTCCTCCTTTCCGATCGAAAACGACAAGTTTGACGTCAAGGAGTTTCACGTCACCAGGACGGACAACGGTTACGCCGTGGCTGCCGACGCCGCGATGGATACGATGTTCCTGCCGCTCGGCTTCCTGACCGAAACCCATCACGGCCTCATGAAGATGGGTATGAACATCGCTTCGCAGGTCGTCTTCTCCTCCAATCGTGTCGAGCTCGCTCTGGTTTTCGACAATACCGGGTCGATGGGTGAGAGTGCCGGATCAAATGCCTGCGGAGGCGCCCACGACCGTATGACGGGTCTCAAATGCGCGGCCACGACTTTGGTCGGGGATTTGATGGACCAGATGAACGACGGGGACGGCGAAGATCAGCTCAAGGTCGCGCTCGTCCCGTTCGAGGGCGCCGTCAATGTGGGAGTCGACACATCCAATCCGCCCTGGTGGATTGAATGGTCCGACGAGGCGACGACGGCGGACTTGGCGCAGCCCTACTACACCGGCATCAACTTCGACCAGAAGGACTTCGGCAGCGGCGGGTCGCACGACTACCGCAACATCGGGCCGAAGTGGCTCTTCGACAAGCTCGGCGTCCCGTGGGCCGGTTGCGTGGAGGCGCGCGCCGAGCCCTACGACCTCGAGGACACGCCCCCCGATGCGAGCAATCCCGACACGCTCTTCGTCCCGATGTTCTGGCCGGACGAGCCCGATTATTATTCCATTGCCTGGAACAACTACCTGCATGACGGCGTCTCGGGAGGATGGACGAGCATCCAGAGGAGCCTCACCAAATACGACAAGTCGAGCCCGTCCGGCGTCAGCTGGCAGTACCATGGGAAGGATACCACCTATCCATATGATTTCGGGCCCGAACCGCGGCTGTCCGCGGCCGATTACGCCTCTGACCTCGGACGAGGCGACCATCGATTCCGCCATCGCGGCCATGCAGGCGCAGGGCGCTACCGGCACTTTCATCCCGGCGGGTCTCGCCTGGGGCTGGCGCGTGCTGTCACCGGGGGAGCCGTTTACCGAAGGTATCGGGCCAGGCGACGAATTTTATGACAAGACCATCAAGGCGATAATATTGTTGACGGACGGCGCCAATTCACCGTCCATCACCCTAACCAATCCCTACAATCAAAACGACGGAACGTTTTCGGCTTTCAACTATCCCGCCACGGCGGTGGATCATGTGGCCGGTTCCGATCACGTCTATCGCCGCCTTCAGAATCTCAATGTCAACTCCGACCCTTCCGATTCGACGGCGACGGGTGTCCTCGACGACAAGACGGCTTCGCTCTGTTCGAACGTGAAGAGCGCCAAGATACGCGTCTACGCGATCACCTTCGGCTCGGTCACCTCCTCCGCCGAGAGCTTGATGGAGAACTGTGCGAGCAAGGGCGACGATGGCAATCCGCTCTACTACAATGCGCCCTCGAGCTCGGAGCTCAAGGACATCTTCCACACGATCGGCGAGGATCTGAGCGAGATCCATCTGTCGATGTAGGGGAGGCGCGGCGCGGACCGGACCGGCACGATCCCGCTTGCTGGAGTGCGTGTGCTCGTTCGCGCGGCTCGATTTCCCCGGAGTCCCGACATTGTGATGCGGCGCGTTCATCTTGACGGCAATTCGGGATTGTCGAGATGCAACCACGCCGCTAATCTTGTTTCACAGCTGGGGAGCTGAGTATGCGTACATTTGCGTTTGTTGTTCTGTTCTTCGTTTTCGCGACAGGGAATGCAGTTGCGGGCGTCGTTGCCCGCATCGACATTTCCAGCCAGACGATGACCGTCTCGGAAAACGGAAACGTCCTCTATTCGTGGAAGGTCTCCACGGCCCGCTCGCCGTACCACACGCCGCGCGGCACGTTCCGGCCCATCCGCATGCACGTGATGTGGTACTCCCACAAGTACCACAACTCACCGATGCCGTATTCGATCTTCTTCTACGGCGGGTATGCGATCCATGGCACGGATGCCGTCAGCTACCTGGGCGGCCCGCCTCGCATGGCTGCATTCGCCTGCACCCGTCCAATGCCAAGAAGCTCTTCGACCTGGTGAAGGCGCGCGGAACGAGCGGTACGCAGATCGTCCTGGTGAACTGACTCGATTGCCGTCGGCCGCAATGCTAAGCGGTTCCGCCGCGTCATGGGCGGGGGAGCATCAGGCAAGGCAGTGACGGACGAGACGGAGCTTTTTGGCGTCGAGCGCGGCTCGGGCGATATTCCCGTCGTGCTTCTGCATGGGTTTGGCGGAAGCCACGCCGTGTGGGCCGAAGTCGTCGACCGGCTCGGCGGCGACTGCCGCTCCATCGCCTTCGATCTGCCCAGCCATGCCGGCTCGCTGACGTTCCCGCCGGGCGGCACAGGCAGCGCCGTGCGCGCCGTGCGCGCGGAGCTTGCGCGCCGCGGGATCGGCCGGGCCCATCTCGTCGGACATTCGATGGGCGGCGCGGTGGCGGCGCTCGTGGCGCTTGCCGAACCGGAGCGCATCGCTTCGCTGACGTTGCTTTCGCCGGGCGGATTTGGAAGCGAGATCAATCACCGCCTGCTGCGGCGCTACGCCGCGGCCAGCGAAGAGGCGGAGCTGCAGCTCATTCTGGAGCAGTTCTTCGGCTGGGATCAGCCCGTGCCGCCGGGGCTCGCCGCCCTGCAGGCCAGCGAGCGTCGGGTCCCCGGTGCCAACGAGGCGCTGCAGAAGATGGTCGAGACATTCTTCGACGACGGGCACCAGAAGACCATCCCGCGGAGCGAGCTTGCGCGGCTCCCCATGCCAACCAAGGTCGTGTGGGGCGCGCAGGATCGGGTGCTGCCGACGCGGCAGGCGCACCGGCTCCCCGGCAACATCGCCGTGCACATTTTCGAGGGGGTCGGGCACATGCTGCCCTTCGAGATCCCGGATGCCGTGGCGCGCCTCATCCTGGAAAACGCCCGCTAGATACTTTGCCGCCTGAAGAAAAATCAGGCCACGACAAGCTTTCGTAAGTAATGGTTCACCACGTTCGTAGGCGATTGAGCTACGGATTTAATCTAAATACGCGTTTTCACAGCGAGGATCCGTTAGGACGGGTGCTCATGTCATTTCTTCTTCGTTTCCTTCCGACGGTCTGGCGATCGCTGTCGCGCGACGAGCGCGGCAACATCGCCATATTGTTCGGCGCGTGCGTCATCCCGGTTCTGCTCGTGATGGGCGGCGCCGTCGATCTCGTACGCTACGCCCGCTACAAGGACGACCTGTCGAATGTCGTCGACGCCGCGGCGCTGGCGTTGGCGCGGCAGGGCGCAGACTACACCGAGGCCCAGGCGAAGACCTTCATCACCAACTACGTGAACGGCATGCAGGTCGGGGACAGCCAGTTCACGCTGCAGGGCTTCAATGTCACGAAAACGGAGAACGGATTCATCGTCGGCGCCCTGGGTGCGATGAAGACCATGTTCCTCCCGGTCGGCAAGCTTACCCAAAGCGGGGGCGCCGTCATGAACATGGACATGAATATCGTGTCCGAGGTCGTGCACGCGACGAACCGCCTGGAGGTGGCGCTGGTCATCGACAATACCGGGTCGATGAACTGCGGAGCGACCGTCAGCTCCAGCTGCACCGGCAACTGGAACAACCCCTCCAGCAGCAGCCGGATCAAGTCAGTGAAGAGCGCTGCGAATACCCTGGTCGATACGCTGATGAAGAGCGATCTGGACGATCCGGACCAGATCAAGATCGCGCTGGTGCCGTTCGAAGGCCAGGTCAACGTCGCCTCGGCCGGCTTCAGCGTCACCGCGCCGCCGAGCTGGGTGGAGTGGGCCAACCAGGGCAGCGCGACCTATGACGGCATCAATTTCGACAATTACAATTTCGGCGGATCGATCGGAACGCAGCGCGTCGGCCACAAATGGTTGTGGTCCAAGCTCACAGCCAACGATTCGAAGGTGAAGTGGGCGGGCTGCGTGGAGATGCGGGCAGGCGACTACGAGCTCAGCGACGCTGCGCCGGATACGTCGATTTCCGACAGCCTCTATGTGCCGTTCTTCTGGCCCGACGAGCCCGACTCCAACAACAATAACGGAGGCTCCTACCAGAACAACTATCTCAACGACCAGGGCACCTTCACCACCGGCGGCGGCTGGAACAAGAAGGAAGATCCGGCCGGCGCGCAGCGGAGTCTGACGAAATACACGACGATCTCGTGGCAGTCGGGCAAGAAAGACACCGACGGCACCACTTCGCCCTATGAGAGCGGCCCGAACATGGGGTGCCCGAAGCCGATCCTGCCGCTGACCAACGCCACGGGCAAGACCACCGTGAAGACGGCGATCGACGGCATGATCGCCTATCCGGCAACCGGCACGTTCATCCCCACGGGTCTCGTCTGGGGCTGGCACGTTCTGTCGCCGGGACTGCCTTATACTCAAGGGATCGGGCCCAGCGACCCCAACTACGACCGCACCGTCAAGGCAATCGTGCTGTTCACCGACGGCGAGAACTCCGTCACCGGGACCAACAACCACAACAAGTCGATCTTCAACGGCTACAACTATGTCAGCCAGGGGCGGCTCGGCACCACGAACAATGCCGACACAGCGACCGAGACCCTCGACAGCCGCACCGCGACGCTCTGCGAGAACGTGAAGAACGATCACGTGCGGCTATACACGATCACCTTTGGAACCATCAGCACCTCGACGGAGACCCTGATGAAGAATTGCGCGACGCTCGACGAAGGTGAGCGGCTTTACTATCACGCGCCGTCGACCAGCGACCTGAAGGACATCTTCGATGCGATCGGCAAGGATTTGAGCAACATCCATCTCGCGATGTAGGCGGGCCGCGCCGAGGCGCGACCGTCACTGCCGCTAAGACACGGCGACGATCTTCGCGCCGGTCGCCTTCGCCAGCTCATTCGGGCTCACCTCGAACACCGCATTGGGGGCGCCGGCGGCGGCCCACACCGTCTCGAACTGGAGAAGGTCGGCGTCCATGAAGGTGGCGAGCGGCGTCAGCGAGCCGAGCGGCGCCACGCCGCCGATGGCAAAGCCGGTGTGGGCGCGGACGGCATCGGCGTCCATCCGTTCCAGCGCCTCGCCGATCACCGCCTTGATGGCCTTCTGATCGACCCGGTTGGCGCCGGAGACCAGGATCAGGACGGGCTCGCCGCTCTCGGCCTTGCGGAAGATCAGCGATTTGACGATCTGCCCCACGCTGGTGCCGCAGGCCGCGGCCGCGTCCTCGGCGGTGCGGGTGCTCTGCGGCATCTCGCGGATGCTAAGCGTCAGGCCGGCGGCTTCGGCGGCGGCGCGGACTCGGTCGGTGCTCTTCATGGGAGAAACGTGTCGCCTGCCCGCCGGCTAAATTCAAGCCGCGTCGGCGCCGCGTGTGCGGCGGGAGGGAACCTGCTAGGCTCGGCGGCGGATGCGATTCCTCGAGGAGTGCCATGGCCGCGAGCGCGCTGAGGCGGGTGGTCGATCTGAAGCACGCCATCCGGCAGGTCAGGATCGCGCGGGCCGAGCAGAACGACGTCGTCGGCGATCTGCACGCGGCGGAGCAGGCGCGCCTGGAGCTCCTCGGCGAGGCGCTGGAGAGCGTCGCGAAGGAGATTCCGCCGGGCCATGACGAGCTGCTTCTCGGCCTGCTGCCCGGCCGGCCGCCACGCTTCTGGGTGGACGCGACGAGCTTCGTGATGATGGGCCGCGACAAGCGGCAGTACCGGTTCGTCAAGGACACGCGGCTGGGGCGCACGGAGCTGGCGGAAAGCGCCAGCCTGGAGGTGATCGTCGACGCGATCACGCGCTACCTCGCGGAGCGCATCGTGGAGCGCGAGCAGGTGATCGAGGCGGATTGGCTGACGCGCCGCCGTCCGCGGCCCGGCGGGCCTGCCGATAGGCCGCAGCAAGGCCGGCGGCCGGCGCGCTCGCCTGGGGGCTCGGCGGGTTCGGGCTCGGCGCGGCTGCCGGCGCGCTTCTTCTTCTCGGCTATGCCTGGCTCATGGCCGGCTGATGGAGATAGCTGGTGCGCGCCGTCTCCCCGATCTCGCCCGATGCCTCCACGCCGCGATGGATGACGGTCAGCTCGTAGGCGCCGTTCGTCTCGGCGATCTCGTGGATGGCGTAGCCCGCTGCGCGCGGGCCGCCGGTCACCGTGGCGCTCCCGGCCGGCACGCCGACCACCGGCACCATCTCGCCGGCTCCCTTGATCGCCGTCATCATGCGGATGTGCTCGTGCCCGTGCAGGATCAGCTCGGCGCCGTGCCGCTCCACCGCGCGGCGAAAGCGCCTGGCATCGGTCAGCCTGCGCCAGCCGCTGGTCGGGTCGACCATCTTCGGCGGGTGGTGGATGAGGACGACGCGGAAGAGCCCCTCCTGGCCCGCCTCGTCGAGCAGCTTGCAGAGCCGCTCCGTCTGTCCCTCGCCGACGCGCCCCGTCGCCATGAAGGGCGCGGTGGCGACGGCGGAGGAGACGCCGATCAGCGCCACATGGCCCTTGCGGCGCATGAAGGGGAAGAGCGCCTTGTCGATGAACTCCGCGTCGTCGCTCGCCATCCACGGCGCCCAGAGCCGGCGGTAGCGGTGATGGGCGCGCGGCACATAGGCGTCGTGATTGCCGGGGATGGCGGTGACGCGCTCGGGCGGCCCGAGCTCCTCCAGCCAGGCGCGGGCGGTTTCGAACTCCTCGCGCGTCGCGATGTTGGTGAGATCACCGGTCACGGCGATGTGGTCGGGCTCCTGCGCGCGCAGGTCGGCGACCAGGCGGTCGAGGACCTCCGACGTCATGACGCGCGCCCGCCGGCGCCAGTTGGTGTAGCCGACGACCCGCTTGGAGGCGTAGTCGCGCAGCCGCAGGCCGGGCACGGGGCCGAGATGCACGTCGGAAAGGTGGCCGAGGCGGAACATGCTCCACGCTAACGCCGCAGGACGGGGTAGGGGTCCCCCGAGTGTGACCTGCTTCTCTTGCCAAACCATGCTACGCGGCGAGCGTCATGGCGCTTCGCCTCCACCATCGGCTGCTGCAGCAGGGCTATCTCGCCTATTCGCGCCTCGCCCGCGGCATGACGCTCGGCGTGCGCGCCATGCTGCTGAAGGATGACAGCGTCGTTCTGGTGAAGCACACCTACCTGCCGGGCTGGTATTTTCCCGGCGGCGGAGTGGAGCGCGGCGAGACCCTTGGCGAGGCGCTGGAGCGCGAGAGCCGCGAGGAGGCCGGCGTGGTGCTCGGCGGCTCCGCCGAGCTGTTCGGCGTCTACAGGAACGGCCGGGTCGATCGGCGCGACCACGTGGCGCTCTATGTCTGCCGCGACTGGCAGCGGCTCGACGCGCCCAACATCCCCAACCGCGAGATCGCCGCCTGCGAGACGTTTCCGCTCGACCGGCTGCCGGACGATGCCTCGCCGGCCACGCGGCGGCGCATCCGCGAGGTGCTCGGCGGCGCGCCGCTCGCACCGATTGGTAACAGCGCCTTACCGCGTCGGAATTCCGGTTCCACGCAGGCGGTCGCGGTCGTGCGGGGCATCGATGATCATGAGCGGACCGAGCGGCACGATGCGCGTCGGGTTGATGCTCACATGGCTGTAATAATAGTGCTGCTTGGTGTGCTCCAGGTCGACCGTGTCCTTCATGCCCGGCATCTGGAAGAGGTCGCGCACATAGGGCCCGAGATTGGGGTAGTCGGCGATCCGCCGACGGTTGCACTTGAAGTGGCCGACATAGACGGCGTCGAAGCGGATGAGCGTGGTGAAGAGCCGCCAGTCGGCCTCCGTCAGGCGGTCGCCCACCAGGAAGCGCTGCTCGTCGAGCTTGCCGTCGAGCTCGTCGAGCGTGTTGAAGAGCGCGCGGAACGCCTCTTCGTAGGCCTCCTGCGTCTGGGCGAAGCCGGCGCGATAGACGCCGTTGTTGACGGTCGTGTAGACGACATCGTTGACGGCGTCGATGTCGCCGCGCAGCTCTTCGGGATAGAAGTCGAGCGCTATCGTCGCCGAATGCGTCGAAGGCGCTGTTGAGCATGCGAATGATTTCCGACGATTCGTTGGAGACGATCGTCTCGCTCTGCTTGTCCCACAGCACCGGCACGCTGCAGCGCGTCGTCGCCTTCGGATCGGACTTCTGGTAGATTTCGTAGAGGCGGCTCTTCCCGTAGAGGTCGTCCGGCCAGTTCTCGTTGAACTCCCAGCCTTCCTCCAGCACATGCGGCTCGACCACGGAGACGCTGATGACATCCGTCAGCTTCTTCAGCTTGCGGAAGATCAGCGTGCGATGCGCCCAGGGGCAGGCGAGCGAGACGTAGAGATGGTAGCGGTCGGGCTCCGCCTTGAAGCCGCCGACGCCGGAGGGGCCGGGCGAGCCGTCAGGGGTGATCCAGTTGCGGAAGCGCGCCTCCGCACGCACGAACCGCCCGTCCGACGTGCGGGCCTCGCGCTTCGCGTCCTTCTCCCATTTGCCCTCAACAAGCATGCCCATGCGAACCGTCCTCGACTCAAACTCTTTGGATGAAGCCGCCTCATGCCCCCTTGGGAACCGCAGGGCAAGGACGTGGTGAATGACAGATTGGCGGGGGCCCTCCGCCGCTTAATGGCCTTGCCCGCCTGACCCCACCATGATACGGGCGCGCGCCATGAATGGAACCGTAATCCGTCAATTGCGACGAAGGCTGATTGCCGCGCGCTCTCCCGGGCGTGCCGCTGCTCCGCCGCGCTAAAGGCGCCGGTTCCCGGCGATCTGCGGCATTTCAACCGAATCCGCGGGTCCGCCAATGACTTCCGAGACGATTGTTACACGTTACGAGTTGCCGTCCGACGATGCCGGCATCGAGGCGCTTCACCACGAGGCGTTCGGGCCGGGCGCCTATTCGCGGGCAGCCTTTCGCGTGCGCGAGCAGGCGCCGCACGACCTGTCGCACTCTCTTCCTGACCGAGATGAACGGCGTGCTGATCGCCACGGTGCGCCAGACATCGATCGATGTCGGCGGGGCGCGCGGGCTGCTGCTGGGGCCGCTGGTCGTCGATCCGCTCTATAAGGGCCTGGGCTACGGCAAGGCGCTGATGCGCCACGCCGTGGCGAAGGCGGCGGACGCCGGCTGCCGTTCATCCTGCTGGTGGGCGACGAGCCCTATTACTGGCCCTTCGGCTTCAAGCCGCTGCCGCCGGGGCGGGTTCGGATGCCGGGGCCGGTCGATCCCGCCCGCTTTCTCGCCGCCGAGCTGATACCGGGCACGGTGGAGACGCTGAGCGGCATGGTGAAGGGCGTGAGCGGATAGAGACGCGACGGGGAGCCCCTGGTCTCTCCCGCGAGGCGCCACTATTCTCTCTCAAAACCTGCGGGCATGCAGGGTGATTCCTCGGGAGGGAAGGCCATAGACGATGGCGGCGAGCCTCGGCCCGACACCGCTCCTGGCCGTCGAGGCCGTCGCCCTCGACCTGGAGACCACCGGCCTTGACGTGCGCAGCGCGCGCATCGTGCAGATCGGTGCCGTGCCCTTCGGCCGGGGCCGGATGCGGGAGAGCGGTGAGTTCTCCACGCTCGTCAACCCGGGCGTGCCGATTCCTGCCGCGGCAATCGCGATCCACGGCCTCTCCAATGCCGACGTGCTGGGCGCCAAGGGCGTGGCAGAGGCGCTCTCCGAGCTTGCCCGCTACCTGGCCGGCCGGCCCCTAATCGGGCATGGGATCGGCTTCGACCTGGCCATCCTCGCAGCCGAGGCGAAGCGGGCTGGACGAAGCGCGAAGACGATGGCCTTCCTCGACACGCGGCGGCTCGGGGAGATCGCCGCGCCGGATCTGCCCGACTACGCGCTGGAGACGCTCGGCGCCTGGCTCGGCGTAGAGACGGAGGGCCGGCATACGGCGATCGGCGACGCTCGGACCGCGGCGCGTATCTTTGCCGCGCTCATCCCGCATCTCCGCGCGCGCGGCATCCGCACCTGGGCGGAGGCGGAGCGCGCCTCGGCCGATCTGTCGCGCGCCAGGCCCGCGAACGAGGAGGAAGCGTGGGTCGAGCCCTCCCGTACGCCGGCCGCCGAGCGGCTCGCACGCATCGATGCCTATCCCTATCGCCACCGCGTGCGCGACATCATGAGCGGCCCGCCGGTTTTCCTCGATGCCGGCAAGTCGCTCGCCGGCGCCGCGACCGCCATGGTGGAGGGTAAGGTCAGCTCGGTGCTGGTGAGGGATGCGCGCGGCGTGGGGATACTGACGGAACGCGACGTGCTCCGCGCCATCGCCGCGGAAGGGCGCGGAGCGCTGAAGAAGCCGGCGGCGCAGGCCGCTTCCTTTCCGCTCGAAAGCGTCGACGCCGATGCTTTCGTCTATCGCGCCCTGGGGCGCATGCAGCGGCTGAAGGTGAGGCATCTCGGCGTGACCAGCGCCAAGGGTGCGATCGTCGGCGTGCTGTCGGCGCGCGACCTGCTGCGGCTGCGTGCCAGCGAGGCGATGCAGCTCGGCGATGCCATCGACGTGGCAGGCGACGAGGCGGCGCTTGCAGCCGCCTGGGCGCCGCTGCACTCCGTCGCCGAGGCGCTGCTGGCCGAGGAGGTGGAGGCCCTCTCGGTCGCCGCCGTCATCAGCCGCGAGCTCGGCGACGCCACGCGCCGCGCCGCGGAGCTGGCGGAGGACGCGTTGCGGGCCGAAGGAGAGGCGCCGCCGGCGGCCTACGCGGTGCTGGTGCTCGGCTCGGCCGGCCGCGGTGAGAGCCTGCTGGCGCTCGACCAGGACAACGCCATCGTCTTCCGTTCCGGCGAGCCCGACGGTCCGGAGGATCGCTACTTCGCCAAGCTCGGCGAGAAGATTGCCGCCACGCTTGACGCCATCGGCATTCCCCATTGCACGGACGGCGTGATGGGCCGCGAGCCCGACTGGCGCGGCAGCATTCAGACCTGGCGCGAGCGCATCGCCGGCTGGCCGTCGCAATCGAGCCTGGAGCAGCTCGGCTCCGTCGATCTTCTCTTTGATGCCAAGCCGGTCTTTGGCGACGTGCGGCTGGCACGGAACATGATCGCGGAAGCGCATGCGGAAGCCGCCGCGTCGCCGCACTTCATGAGGCTCCTGGCCGAGGCCGTCGCGCATCCGCCGCCGGCGCTGAACCTCATCGGCGGCTTCCGGACCCAGGAGGGTCGGGTCGATCTCAAGCCCACGGCGCTCCAGCCGATCGTCTCTGCTGCCCGCGTGCTCGCCATGCGCCTCGGCATTCAGGAGCGCTCCACGCAGGAGCGGCTCGAGCGGCTGACGGAGCTCAGGAAAGACCACGAAGCAGACCTCGCCGCAATTCGGGCCGCCCACAAGGCGGTGCTTGCCGCGATCCTCAGGCAGCAGATCGCCGACATCCATGATGGCGTGACGCCGAGCAGCAAGGTGGACGTCTCAAAGCTCAGCCGCAGCGAGCAGGCCGAGCTCCGTGCGGCGCTCAAGGTCGTGCCGGGATTGGAGCAACTGGTGCGGGTTATGTTGTCCTGAGCAATGGGAGCGTGGCGCCGCGCCGCGCTTAGACCCATTCGCCGCTGTCCAGGAACCGCTCCAGCTTGCTGCGATAGGGCTCGATGTCGATGTCGTTCGCCTTCAGCCATTCCGCGTCGAAATAGGTGGAGGCGTAGCGGTCGCCTCCGTCGCAGATGAGCGTCACGAGCGAGCCCTTGCGTTCCTCGCTCATCATGGCGGCGGCCAGCTGGCACAGGCCATAGAAATTCGTCCCGGTCGAGCCGCCGACCCGGCGGAACAGCCGCTCGGAGAGCACATGCGCCGCGGCGATGGAGGCAGCATCGGGAACCCGCATCATGTGATCGATGGCGCCGGGGATGAATGACGGCTCGACCCGCGGTCGTCCCACGCCTTCGATGCGCGACGGACGCGGGCACGTCACCGACATGTCGCCCGTGACGTAGGCGTCGTAGAAGGCCGAGTATTCCACGTCGACCACGCACAGCCGGGTGGCGAGATTGCGGTAGCGGATGTAGCGCCCGAGGGTGGCCGACGTGCCGCCGGTCCCAGCGCTCATCACGATCCAGTCGGGGACCGGATGCGGCTCGGCCTGCATCTGGCCAAAAATGCTCTCGGCGATATTGTTGTTGCCGCGCCAGTCGGTGGCGCGCTCGGCGTTGGTGAACTGGTCGAGGTAGTGGCCTCCGCTCTCATCGGCGAGGCGGGCCGCGACGTCATACACCTCCGCGGCATTATCCACGAAGTGGCAGCGGCCGCCGAAGCGCTCGATGGCCTCGACCTTGGCCCGGCTGGTCGAGCGCGGCATCACCGCGATGAACGGCAGCCCGAGCAGATGGGCGAAATAAGCCTCGCTCACGGCGGTCGAGCCGGACGACGCTTCGACCAGGGTGGTTCCCTCGTCGATCTTGCCGTTGCAGATACCGTAGAGGAACAGCGAGTGCGCCAGCCGGTGCTTCAGGCTGCCGGTGGGATGCGTGGATTCGTCCTTGAAGTAGACGGATATGCCTCTGAGGCCCTTGAAGACCGGGTTGAGCAGGTGGGTATCCGCAGAGCGGTGACGATCACCCCGCAGCAATTCGATCGCGCGGTGCGTCCATGTGCGATCCCGGCATTGCGGGAGCGAGATGTCGCCGGTCTCTATGCTGGTCACAGTTCTCGCCGGTGGATCCGCTGGCTTCCGCCCGTCCGCGCCAAGTGTGCCAAGCATTTACGCCGTTTTGCTTCAACGGCTCAAGAAGCGTTGGCCTTGGGCGAACCTACCGCGCCTCGCGATACCACAGCGCCGCGAAGCCGCCGACGAGCAGCGCCAGGCCCAGAAGCCCGCCGAGCAGCGGGATCTGGTCGATGCTCTTCAGCACCGTCGCCTCGGAGCGGCGAAGCCCGATCCAGCCATTGCCGGCGGCCGGCGCGCGCGAGGAGACGGCCGAGATGCGCGGCAGCTCGACGCCGCCGTCGCCGTTGCCGATGCGCCCCACCGAGCCGCCGGTCGCATCGGCGATCGGCTGCAGCCGCTCGGTGGTGGAGATCGACGTTCTGGAACTCCGCCGGGTTGGCCGGGCCGATATGGGCGAGCGCGGTGCGCGATCCGTCCTCGGCGCGGTGCAGGCCGAGCGGCGCGTCCTTCAGCACGCCGCGCCACAGCCCCGGCTCGGCCTCGCTTCAGCGTCGATCTGCTCGACCTTGCCGCCCGGGCCGGTGACGGTGACGTGCGGCTCGGTCTTCCGACGAGCGTCTGGCGCTCCACGACCAGGTCGCGGCCGTCGGAGCGGGCGGTGAGCCGCTCCTCCTCAAGCTCCGGCTCGCGCATCAGCCAGTGGAGCACGCGCCGCAGCAGCGCGGCGTGCGGGCCGCCGCCCTCGTAGCCGCGCGCCCACAGCCAGGCATGGTCGGACAGCAGCATGGCGACGCGCCCGGCGCCCTCGTGCGACAGCACCAGCAGCGGGCGGTTCTCCGGCCCGGTCATGGTGACGTCGCCGGCGATGGCGTCGGTGTCGACGATGCGGAACCATTCGCTCCATGTCGGCGGGTCGCTCATCGCCGCCCGGCAGGTCGCGCGTCACCGGGTGGCGCATGCCGACCGGCGCTGATCTTGGCGCGGTAGGGCTCCTCGATGACCTGGCCGGTGGGGATGGCCGGCAGCACCGGCCCGAGCGGCGTGCGGTAGAGGCTGCCGCTCGCGGCGTAGTCGGGGCCGGCCGCCACCAGCACGGCGCCGCCGTCGCGCACGTAGCGCGCCAGGTTGTCGTAGTAGACGATCGGCAGCACGCCGCGGCTCTGGTAGCGGTCGAAGATGATCAGGTCGAACTGGTCGATCTTCTCCTCGAACAGCTCGCGCGTGGGGAAGGCGATCAGCGACAGCTCGTTGATCGGCGTGCCGTCCTGCTTCTCCGGCGGCCGCAGAATTGTGAAATGGACGAGGTCGACCGCCGCGTCGGATTTCAGGACGTTGCGCCAGGTGCGCTCGCCGGCATGCGGCTCGCCGGAGACGAGGAGCACGCGCAGATGCTCGCGCACCACGTCGATCTCGGCGACGGCGACGTTGTTCTCCAGCGCCAGCTCGTTCTGCGCCGGCGTCGACCTCCAGCTCCACGATGTTCGTGCCCGGCATGGTCGAGCGGCAGGTCGATGACGTGGCGACAGCGCCCACGCCGACGCTGTCGGTCGCCACCTCCGTGCCGTCGACGCTGAAGGTGCACGGTGACCGGCGTGCCGGTCGCCAGGTCCGGGTCGAGCACGCGGAACTCCATGGTCTGCGGCTCGCCGAGGATGGCGAAGCGCGGCGCGCGGTCGAGCACGATGCGGCGGTCGTGCTCGTTCTTCTCGCCGGTGATGAGCGCGTGCACCGGCGCGTTGAAGCCGAGCGCGGCGGCGTTCTCCGGCACGTCCTCCACGATGCCGTCGGTGACGAGCACGCGCGCCGGCGATCTGCTCCGGCGGCACGTCGTCGACGAGCTTGGTGAGCTCGGAGAAGAGCGCCGTGCCGTTGCCGTCGGGCTGGTCGCTGGCATGCACCTCGCGCACGCTCGAAATCGCCGAGCGCCTCGATGCGCTCCTTCAGCGCGGCGACCGCCGCCTCGGTCTGCGCTTTGCGGTCGCCGATCCGCTGGCTGGAGCTTTCGTCGACGACCAGCGCCACGACGCCGGGGAGCCGCTCGCGCTCCTCCCGCTGCAGCACCGGATTGGTGAGCGCCAGCACGAGCAGCGCCGAGGCGAGCGCGCGCAGCGCCGCGCCGCGCACCCGCTGCCAGGCGAGCACCGCGATGACGAGCGACAAGCGCCGACGCCGAGCGCGGCGATCAGCGGCCACGGCAGGACCGGATCGAAGGAGACGGCGAGCCGCGTCATGTCCGCGCGCTGCCTCATTGCCCGAGCCGCTCCAGCAGCGCCGGCACGTGCACCTGGTCGGCCTTGTAGTTGCCGGTCAGCGCATACATCACGATGTTGACGCCGGTGCGGAAGGCGAGCTCGCGCTGGCGCGGATCGGCGGGCACGGTCGGGTAGAGCCACAGCCCGTTGTCGTCGACCGCCCAGGCGGCGGCGAGATCGTTGCCGGTGATGATGATGGGCGACACGCCGTCGCCGCCGCGCGCCGGCCGGTTGCGCTGGCTGCGGCTCGTCGGAGAGGCTCTCCACCCAGAGCTCGGAGTTGGCCCAGCGCCCGGGGAACTCCGAGAGCAGATAGAACGCCTTGGTCAGCACGTGGTCGGGCGGCACCGGCTCCAGCGGCGGCACGTCGACGAAGGAGAGGATGTCGCGCAGCTTGCTGCGCCTCCGGCGTCTCGCCGCTGCTGCCGAGCACGCGAGAAGCCGCCGGCGTCGCGCGTGTCGAACAGGATGGTGCCGCCGTTCTTCATGAACGTGTCGACCTTGGCCATCGTCTCCGCGCTCGGCGTCGGCTGGTCCGGATCGATCGGCCAGTAGAGCAGCGCGTAGAACACCAGCTCGTCGGTGGCGATGTCGACGGCCGCCGGGTCGCCCGGCTCCAGCGCCGTGCGGTCGGCGAGGTAGACGGACAGGCCCTTCAGCCCGGCGCGGCTGGTCTCGTCGATCTCCGGAATTGCCGGTCACCACATAGGCGAGCTGCGTCGCGTTGGTGGCCTCCAGCGCCCGCGCCATGTGCGCTCGCTCCTGCTGCGCCTGGGCGCGGATCGGCGAAGCGCCGTGCAGCAGCGACGACCGCGCCGGCCGATCGCCGCGGCGGCGGCGAAGCGGCGCGTCAGGCGGCCGGACAGCGCCAGCACGGCGAGGCCGTCGAGGATCGCCGAGCACCGCGGCGGCGACGAGCAGCCACGGCCAGATCGGCGTGGACGGCTGCGGCTCGAGCGACGCGCTGCGGCCCTGCCAGCCGATGTCGCCGGGGTCGAGCGGCGTCGAGCACCGTCGCCGGCGTCGACCGCGTTCAGCGCGAAGACGCCGCCGTCGCGGTCGTAGATGCCGGGCGGCGTCTCGGCGCTCGGCCTGGCGTCGCGGATGTCGGCGACCAGCGTGGCGCCCGGGATCGGGCGTGCCGAGCGCGCCGTAGCCGTCGAGCACCTCCACCGGCTTCCACGGCGTCGCCGTGGACGGCGTCTCGCTCGTCGTCTCGCCGTCGGCGCGGCGGCTCGCACCGTGCCGGCGCGTCTCCACGATGGCGTTCAGCATGTCGACGAAGGCGCCGGAGAGCGGAAGGTTCGACCAGCGCGGATCGGCGGTGACGTGGAAGAGCACGATGCGGCCCGTCGCCGCGCGTTGCCGCGGTCACCAGCGGCGTGCCGTCGCGCAGCTCCGCCCAGACCTCGACGGAGCGCAGGTCCTCCGGCTCGGCGAGCACCTGCCGGTTCACCACCACGTCGGTCGGGCACCGCGATGTCGGCGAAGGGCCCGGAGGCGGGGAAGTCGCCGATCGTCTGCGGCTCCTCCCAGGAGAGCGAGCCGCCGAGCGCGCGCTCGCCCTGGCGCAGCCGGACCGGCAGCAGCTCGTCGACGGTGGTCGCCGCGAGGTTGGGGCTGGCGAAGCGCACCAGCGTGCCGCCGTCCTTGACCCAGTCCACCAGCGCCTGCGTCGTCTCCGGCGGCAGCGTGCCCGGTCTCCGTCAGCACGATGATGGACGCGCCGCGCTTGATCAGCGCCATCACCGCGTCCGAGACGGTCGGCGCGTCCGAGGTCAGCAGGTCGGAGGTCGGCGCGAGCGCGCGCTGCACATAGGTGAGCGGCTCAAGCAGCGGCTGCGAGGCGCCGGCGCCCTCGCCGGCGATGAGGCCGACCGCCTTGCGCTGCCAGCGCCCGTCGAGGAGCTGCACCGCGCCGGCGCTCTTCTCGCCGCTGACGGTGAAGCGCGTCGAGCGCGTTGCGGATCTCCGCCGGCAGCGCGATCTCGCGCCACGCCTTCGCCGTTTGCGTCGAGCGTTGCCGTGCCTTCCAGGATGCGCCGGCCTTCCTGGTCGAAGCCGGCGACCTCGACGTCGCCGCCGCCGGCGGTCCGCACCACCGGCACATGCACGCCGTCGGCCCGGTTCTGCGGCGTGCGCATCACGGTCAGCGGCCGCTCCGACTGCAGCACGACGCTTCCGTTGGCGGCGATGGCGTTGATCGTGTCGGCGAAGGCCTTGGCCGTTGCCGTCGTCGAGCGCGCCGGCCACCCAGAACACTTCGACGGATTCGGCTCGAATGCCTGCGCGCAGGCGCTCGCGCCAGCGCCTTGCGGTCCGGCAGGTAGGGCCGCGGCGCGATGGCCGCCAGGCGCCGCTCGGCCGCCGCCGCGGTCTCGGCGGCGAGGTTCTCCGCGCGCGGCTCGGCCGTCGCGGCGAACGAGACCGGGCGCCCGTCGCGCTCCGCTTCGGCGATCGCCGCCTGCGCCGCGGCGACGCGCTCGGCGAAATCGGGCGCGGCGTCCCAGCCATTGTCGAGAAGCACGAGCAGCGGCCCGTTGCCCGTGGTCAGCTCCGCGTCCGGCCGCAGCACCGGCTGCGCCAGCGCCACGATGACGAGCGCCACGAGCGCCGAGGCGGATAAGCGTCAGCCACCACGGCGTGCGCGCCGGCGTGCGCTCCTTGTCCTGCAGCTCCATCAGCAGCCGCGTCGGCGGGAACCGCACCATCCGCGGCCGCGGCGGCGTCAGCCGGAGGATCAGCCAGATCAGCGGCAGCGCGGCGAGCGCCACGCAGCATCCAGGGAGAGAGGAAGCCGAGCGCGCCGATCATGCCGCCGGGCGCTCCGCTTCGGCCATGCCGCGACTGGCCGGAGTGGATCGGGCCATGAAGCACGCCGGACAGCCGCGCCTGCAGGAAGAGCAGGCCCTCCGGAGGCCGGCCGGTCGGTGTGATGCACGGCGAAGGAGAAGCCGGCCTGGCGCGCATAGCTCGCTGATCAGCGCGCGATGCGCGGCGAGACGTTCGCGATAGCCGCTGCGCAGCCCCCCGGCGCGCTCCGTCAGCCAGGTGGCGCCGGTCTCCGGATCGCGAAACTCCAGCCGGCCCTCGTAGGGGAAGGCCTCCTCCGCCGGGTCGAAGACCTGCAGCAGATGCACGCCGGCGCCGCGGCCGGCGAGCTGGCGCAGGCGGTCGCGCATCGTCTCCGCATCCGCCAGGAAATCGCTCGAGCACCACCACGTCGGAGAAGCGGCCGACGCGATCGAAATTCGGCCAGTCGTCCAGCGGCGCGCCGCGCGTCAGCACCTCGGCGAGCCGGTCGGCCGCGTCGCGTCCGATGCGCGGCTCGGCGAGCCCCGGCATGCCGACGCGCTCGCCGCCGCGCCCCAGCATGTCGGCGAGCGCCAGCATGCAGGGTCACCGCGCGGTCGAGCTTGGTCACGCCGGAAAGCTGCGAATGGAAATCCATCGAGGGCGACAGGTCGACCCACAGCCAGACGGTCTGCGAGGCCTCCCATTCGCGCTCGCGCACGAAGAGGTGGCGGTCGTCGCGGGCGGAGCGCCGCCAGTCGATCTGCCGCGCCGGCTCGCCCTGCACGTAGTGGCGGAACTGCCAGAAGGTCTCGCCCGGCCCGGGATGCCGCCGGCCGTGCATGCCGAGCAGCACGTTGGCGGCGATGCGCTTCGCCGCGACCAGAAGGTCCGGCAGGCGCGCGGCCAGCGCCCGTGCCGTCTCGACGCGGTTGCGCGCATCCGGCGAAAGGGCGGGCGCCATCGGCCTAGAGCACCGCCTTCGATGCGGTTACGATCAGGTCGCGGACGCTGACCCCGTCGGCGCGCGCCGCAAACGTTACCGCCATGCGGTGCTGCAGGACCGGGACGGCGAGCGCCTCCACGTCGTCGAGCGACGGCGCGAAGCGCCCGTCGAGCAGCGCGCGGGCGCGCACCGTCAGCATCAGCGCCTGGCTGGCGCGCGGCCCGGGACCCCAGGCGATCTGCTCGGCGATGTCTGCCTTCGCCTCGCCCGGCCGGAGCGAGCGGACGAGCTTGAGGATGGCCTCGACCACCGCGTCGCCGACCGGCATGCGGCGCACGAGCTTCTGCACGCCCATCAGCTCTTCGGCCGTGAGGACCGCGCGCGCCGTGTGATTCTCCGCGCCCGTCGTGTCGAACAGCATGCGCCGCTCCGCTTCGAGGTCGGGGTAGAGGACGTCGATCTGGATGAGGAAGCGGTCGAGCTGCGCCTCGGGAAGCGGGTAGGTGCCTTCCTGCTCGATCGGGTTCTGCGTCGCCAGGACGTGGAACGGGACGGGGAGGTCGTAGCGCTGGCCGGCGATGGTGACGAAATGCTCCTGCATGGATTGCAGAAGCGCCGATTGGGTGCGCGGGCTGGCGCGGTTGATCTCGTCGGCGAGCAGCAGCTGCGCGAAGACCGGCCCGTGGATGAAGCGGAAGCTGCGCGAATGGTCGGCGCTTTCGTCGAGGATCTCCGAGCCGAGAATGTCCGAGGGCATCAGGTCCGGCGTGAACTGGATGCGGTTGGCGGTCAGGCCGAGCACCGCGCCCATCGTGTCGACGAGCTTGGTCTTGGCGAGGCCCGGCACGCCGACCAGCAGGCCGTGGCCGCCGGCGAGGACGGTTGTCAGCGCCTGCTCGACCACGACGTCCTGGCCGAAGATGACCTCCGCGACGGCGCCGCGGGCCTCCCGCAGCTTCTCGGCGGCGGCCTTGCGCCTCCTCGACGATGGGCTCGGTGGCGACGGGGCTCGGATCGATTGCGCTCATGGGGCGGTATCCATAAGTCGGTGCGGGACGCTATTCTAGGGACTGATTCCTTGGCCTGGCGATTGTGTCACCCAGCGGGCGGACGGAAAACCGAATTCGCTGTTGATTCCACTGGCGCTTGCATGAAGGCAGCAAAAGACATGCCGACCGGGACGGCCGGGTTGCCGCCGGGTCTCGCCTCGCTTGTCGCGGAGGCGGGCAAACAGGCGAAGGCGCGCCCCGTGGAGCGCTGGAATCCGCCTTATTGCGGCGAAATCGACATGCGCATCGCCGCCGACGGGACCTGGCACTATCGCGGCAGCCCGATCGGGCGCGAGGCGCTGGTGCGGCTCTTTGCCTCCATCCTGCGGCGCGACCCGGACGGCCGTCACGTCCTTGTGACGCCGGTTGAGCGGGTCGGCATCGAGGTCGAGGACGCGCCGTTCCTCGCCGTGGAGGTCGTTGCGGAGGGGGAGGGCGCGGAGCGCGGCGCTCACCTTCCGCACCAATGTCGGCGACATCGTCGCCGCCGACGGCGAGCATCCGCTGCGCTTCGAGACGGAGGCGGGGACCGGCGGGGCTGAAGCCTTATCTCCTCGTGCGCGGCGGGCTTGAGGCGCTTGGCGACGCGCGCGCTGGCGCTGGAGCTGGTCGACATGGCCGAGGAGAAGGCGGGCGACGGTGCGCTCCGGGCCGTCTGGTCCGGCGGCGTCTTCTTCGCGTTTCCCGAGGCGGGCCTTGGCTGAGCCGTGCCCTTCTCGGCGGAGGATTTTCGCCGCCGCGTCGCGGAGCGGCTCGGCGCTGCGAGCCGCGGGCGAGGCGACGGGCGATCACGCCTTCAATCCGGACATCGCCGACATGCTTCTCGGCGATGGAGCGGCAGCAGGCGGCGGTGCTCGTGCCGGTCATCCATCGTGAGCCGCAGGCGACGGTGCTTTTCACCGAGCGCACCGGCGCGCTGCGGCGGCATGCCGGACAGATCGCATTTCCCGGCGGGCGCATCGATCGCGGAGGACGCGGACCCGAGGCGGCGGCGCTGCGCGAGGCGGAGGAGGAGATCGGCCTCGAGCCGCGCTACGTGGAGACGCTGGCGCGCGCGCCGGACTACCTGACCGGCTCCGGCTTCCACGTGACGCCGGTCGTCGCGCATCGTGCGCCCGGGCTTCACGCTGACGCTCAATCCCGACGAGGTGGCAGACGCCTTCGAGGTGCCGCTGGCCTTCCTGATGGACCCGGCAAACCACCGCGTCGGCAGCCGCATCTGGAAGGGCGCGCAGCGCAACTTCTTCGAGATGCCCTACGAGAACCGCTACATCTGGGGCATCACGGCGGGCATCGTGCGCATGCTCTATGAGCGGCTCTACGGAAACGATCGCGCGGAGCGGCGCAGCCGATGAGCGCCGGCGCTTGCCGACTGGCCGCTCCTCAAGGAGCCGCAGGTGCAGGCGGTCTTCGCCGCGCTCGACGGCGCCGGCAGGCGCGACGCGCATCGTCGGCGGCGCGGTGCGCGACGCGCTGCTCGGTCGCCCGGCGTCCGATGCCGATTTCGCCACGATCTTTCCGCCGGGCCGAGGTGATGGCGCGCTGCGAGGCTGCGGGGCTGAAGACGGTGCCGACCGGCATCGAGCACGGCACCGTCACCGTCATCGCGGACGGCCGGCCCTTCGAGGTGACGACGCTCAGGCGCGACGTGGAGACCGACGGGCGGCACGCGGTCGTCGGCCTTCACCGACGACTGGAAGGAGGACGCCGCGCGGCGCGACCTCACCATCAACGCGCTCTATTGCGACGCCTGCACGGCGAGCTCTTCGATCCGCTCGGCGGACTGGACGATCTGAAAGCCGGGCGCGTGCGCTTCATCGGCGATGCGGAGGCGCGCATCCGCGAGGATTATCTGCGCATCCTGCGCTTCTTCCGCTTCTTCGCCTGGTACGGCAACGGGCGACCCGACGCCGAACGGGCTGAAGGCCTGCGCCAAGCTGAAAGCCGGCATCGCCACCTTGTCGGCGGAGCGCGTGTGGGCGGAGCTGAAGCGGCTGCTTCGCCGCGCCCGACCCGGCGCGCGCGCTCCTATGGATGCGCACCACCGAGGTGCTGCAGAAAGCCCTGCCGGAGAGCTGGGGCATCGATGCGATCCACCGTCTCGTCGCGGCGGAGCGCAGCGAAGGCTGGGCGCCCGATCCGCTCATCCGGCTGGAGGCGATCCTGCCGCCGCACCGCGCCCGCATCGATGCGCTCGCCGAGCGCCTGCGCCTCTCGCGCGCAGGAGGCCGCGCGGCTGATCGCCTGGGCAGCTGCGCCGGAGCCCGATCCTGGCAATGTCGCAGGCGGGCTGGCGAAGATGCTCTACCGCGGCGGCAAGCCCGGCATGGTCGATCGCCTGCGCCTGGCGCTGGCGCGGGAAATCGACGGCGGCAATACCGAAGCGGCGGCCGGCTATCGCCGGCTGATTCGCTACGCCGAGGATTGGCGCCGGCCGGACTTTCCGGTCGGCGGCAAGGATATCGTGGCTGCCGGCACTAGCCGGGGCCAGCGGTCGGCGAGCGCCTGCGCGCTCTCGAGGAGCGCTGGATCGAAAGCGATTTCTCTTTGTCCCACGAAGAGCTTATCGCGTTGATCTGAAGCCGCCTCTGAGAAGGGGCCGGCGACCGGCCGACCCCTGGCCAGCGGCCCGATCAGCCGTTCGTCGTCGCCGGCTCGCCTGCAGCGGCGGGGTCGATCTCGCGGATCCGCTGCCGCGCGCGCTCCAGGAACTGTGGCGTCACGTCAAGGCCATGCGCCTGGCGCACATGATCCATCTCCACATGCAGCACATCCGCCTCGGTGTCGGCCTGTGCCTTGAAGATGCACCCGGGCACCAAATCGCCGCAAACGATGCGTTTCATGGCTCCCTCCTTCTGTCTGCGTGAGGGAGGATAACAGTCGAGCCGGGGAGATGGTTGCGGTGGATCAAGGCGTGCGGAGCCTGTTCCAAATGGTAGTATTTCGTTAAGAAATGCAGCAATCTTCCATTGCCGGCTTGAGGGGCGGGCCTCGGCCGGCCGCAAGTCGTTGGGGGAGGCCGGAAATGCGGCTCAATAGAGTAGGTTATTACTGCGAATTCGTCCTGTGTCCGATCGCCGTGGCGATACTGGCCGCGCTGTCTCTCAAATATACGACGTCCTGGTCGATCTGGATTCTGACCGCGGTCGGTGGGATCGCCGCGTGGACGCTGCTCGAATACCTGATGCACAGGCTGGTCTTCCACCACCTCCCCTACATCAGAGGGATGCACGAAAGGCACCATGAGGAGCACGATGCGCTGGTGGGAACACCGGCATGGCTCAGCCTTCCGGCCATCGCCCTCGTTGCGTCAAGCCTCGTTCTCGCCATGGGGCTCGAAGTGGGCGGCGCATTCGCGACGGGGCTGTCGGTTGGCTATTGCTGGTACATAAGCGTCCACCACATCGTGCATCATTGGCGGCTGCCCGATCACGGCTATGCATTCCAGCTGAAGCGCCGGCACGCCCTGCACCATCACTTCGATGACGACGCCAATTTCGGGGTCACGTCCGGTTTCTGGGATTATGTTTTCGGCACCAACATTTCCCTGCGCGGGCGGGCACGCGGTCGTGTCGGACGCCCGTTTGCGAGGGGAGGCGCTTAGCGGCGATCCGCGGCTGGTTGCCGCGCCCTACGGCCACCTGACGACGGGCGGCATGGATGAGAGGATCGCTTCGACATTGCCGCCGGTTCTCAGCCCGAAGACCGTTCCCCGGTCGTAGAGAAGATTGAACTCCACGTAACGCCCCCTGCGGACGAGCTGCTCCTCGCGGTCGGCATCGCTCCACGGGCTTGCGAAGTTGCGCCGCACCAGCTCGGGATAGATGTCGCGGAAAGCGCGGCCGACATCCTGCGTGAAGGCGAAATCCGCCTCCCAGCCGTCGGGCGCGCCGGCCCCGTCACCGCCGGAATCGAGATAGTCGAAGAAGATGCCGCCGATGCCACGCGGCTCGTTTCGGTGCTTCAGCCAGAAATACTCGTCGCACCAAGCCTTGTAGCGGGCGTAGTCGATGTGCGGATGCTTGTCGCAGGCTGCCTTCATGGCAGCGTGAAAGGCGACCGTGTCCGGGTCCTCCTGCGTGCGCCGCCGGTCGAGCACCGGCGTGAGGTCCGCGCCGCCCCCGAACCAGCTCTTCGTGGTGGCGACCATGCGCGTGTTCATGTGGACGGCCGGCACGTGCGGGCTCTGCATATGGGCGATCAGCGAGATCCCCGACGCCCAGAAGCGCGGGTCGTCCTCCGCGCCGGGGATATTCGCACGGAACTCCGGTGCGAACTCGCCGTGCACGGTGGAGACGTGCACGCCCACCTTCTCGAAGACGCGGCCGTGCATGACCGCCATCGTCCCGCCGCCGCCCGCCGCGCCGGTGTGATCGGTGCGCTGCCAAGGCGTGCGCACGAAGCGGCCGGGCGCCCGCTCCGAGAGCGGCGCGCCGGCCGGAAGCGCGTCCTCCAGCGCCTCGAAGACGGCGCAAATCTCGCCGCGCAGCGTTTCGAACCAGCTCTGCGCCTTGGCCTTGCGCGCGGCGAGAAGGTCGTCCGGCTGCGGATCGGCGAGGGCACGGGTCGTGTCGGAAGCCATGGGGGGCGATTAGCGCATCGGGCATCCGTGAGGAAGGGGAGGAGGCCGAGCGGCCCGGCGGCAGCCCGTCGATCGTTACGAGCCCTTGCACGCCTCGGCCGACCGCAAATGTGATGCTCGGCGGCTCGAAAAGAGCGTGGCGCTTCACTAGATTAGCGACTCGATCTTCCCTTATCCCACGCGCCGCTCCGGTGCCGGCGGGACTCGGCCCAGGAGCTGGAATTTGCAGGCGTGGTTTTCGAAGGTTTTTCCGTACGACCGATTCGAGCAGTGGATCGATCCACTCGCGGCCGTCCCGGTCGAGCGGCCGCCGATCGCTCTCGTTCAGTTCTATCGCTACTTTCTGGAGCCCGTGCGTGGGCTGATCGCGCTGACGCTCGTCGTCTCGCTCGTCGCCTCGCTGACCGAGCTGGCGCT
Source organism: uncultured Alphaproteobacteria bacterium (assembly GCA_963801225.1). Lineage (GTDB taxonomy): Bacteria > Pseudomonadota > Alphaproteobacteria > Rhizobiales > Afifellaceae > DASWJZ01. Next base: position 31,305 of record CAWDED010000006.1, on the reverse strand, counting down.
CTTCGCCTTCCTCGGCTCACTGGTCGACCGCATGCAGGCCTCGGGCCCGGAACGCTTCGTGCCGGACAATGCCTGGCTCCTGGCCGCCATGGGTTTCGTGATCCTGGTGATCCGGCCGATCTTCACGATCCTCTCGCGGGCGCTGATCAACCTTTCCATCGTGCCGAGCCTCACCACGCTCGTGCGCTGGCGCAACTACCGCTACGTGATCCGCCAGAGCCTCAGCTATTTCCAGAACGATTTCGCCGGCCGCGTCAGCCAGAAGGTGATGCAGACCGGCATGGCGCTGCGCGAAAGCGTGGTGAACGTCGTCGACGGCGTCTGGTACCTCATCGTCTATCTCGCCGGCACGCTGGTGATGTTCGCAGGCTTCGACTGGCGCCTGCTCGTTCCCGTCGTCCTGTGGGTGCTGGCCTACGCCGTCGTCATCGTGACGATGGTGCCGCCGGTCAGGATCCGCTCCGCCGCGTTGTCGGAAGCGAATTCTGGGCTTTCGGGCCGCGTCGTCGACGGCTTCACCAACATCATGTCGGTGAAGCTCTTCGCGCATGCGGAGCGTGAGGAGACGTTCGGGCGGGTGGGATTCGAGCGCCAGCTCTCCGCTGCGCGGGCGCTGATGCGCTCCATCGTCTCCATGATGTCGTCGCTGGTCGTTATCAATTCCGTCCTCGTCTTCGCCGTCGCGGCCCTGTCGGTGTGGCTGTGGACGTCGGGCGAGATCTCGCTCGGCGCCGTCGCCGCCGCCAATGCGCTGACGCTCCGGCTGAACCAGATGTCGGGCTGGATTCTGCGCACCGTCACGTCGCTCTTCGAGAACATCGGAACCATCGAGAACGGCATCGAGACGATCGCCCAGCCGAACAGCTCGGTCGACCGGCCCGAGGCCGTGCCGCTTGCGATGCGCGACGGCGAGGTCCGCTTCGAGGACGTGACGTTCCGCTACGGGGCGGGGGACCGTGTCATCCGCGATCTCTCGCTCGCCATCCGACCGGGGGAGAAGGTCGGCATCGTGGGGCCGTCGGGCGCCGGCAAGTCGACGCTCGTCAACCTGCTCCTGCGCTTCTACCAGCTCGACGAGGGCCGCATCCTGATCGACGGGCAGGACATTGCGGGGGTGAAGCAGAATTCGCTTCGCGCGGCCATCGGCATGGTCACCCAGGACACGTCGCTGCTGCACCGCTCGGTCAGCGAGAATATCCGCTACGGCCGGCCGGAGGCCGACGAGGCGGCGGTGCTGGAAGCCGCGGCGGTGGCGCGCGCCGCCGACTTCATCCACACGCTGGTCGATCCGCGCGGGCGCACCGGATATGCCGCCTATGTCGGCGAGCGCGGGGTGAAGCTCTCCGGTGGCCAGCGCCAGCGCATCGCGATTGCCCGAGTGATCCTCAAGGACGCGCCGATCCTCATCCTCGACGAGGCGACCGCCTCGCTCGATTCGGAGGTGGAGGCGGCGATCCAGGACAGCCTCAAGGAACTGATGCGCGACAAGACGGTGATCGCCATCGCCCACCGGCTTTCCACCATCGCGGCGCTCGACCGGCTGGTGGTCATGGACGAGGGGCGGATCGTGGAGGAGGGGACGCACGAGGCGCTGCTTCGGGCCCGCGGCCTCTACGCGCGCCTGTGGGAACGCCAGTCGGGTGGCTTCCTCGGCCTCGACATGCCGGAGGTGCAGACGGCCGCCGAATAGCCATGTGTGGCAGATTTGCCGCTGCCTGTGGCATAAGTGGCCCTTCCGGGCGACTGCCGCCTTTGAATCGCCAAGAATCGCGCTAAAAGGCCATCCGCTGGCTCACACGAGCCGGGCCGCAACACTCGACCGCCACCCGTAGGAGGGATGCATGCCACAGTTCATGTCGCTCATTCGCTCCGTGGCGGATTCCAGCGCCCGGTATCCGGCCGGCTGACGCCGGCAGCTGCACCCGGGCGAAGCTCCCCCCAAACGCCGATCTGACATCGGCCCGGCCGGGCGGCTTCCCTCTCTCCCACGAGCCCTTCGTCTCAAGCGGTGTCGACGCGTGCGTCGGCGCCGGATCCGCCGGCCCTGCCGGCCACCACTCATCCGTTCGGGGAACACCGATGTTCCGCTGGTTTGAAAACCTGGTCGATCCGTTCCGGCAGCACGACGAGTCGATGCCGCCGCCGACTCTCATCGCCTTCTACTGGCGCTACACGCGGCAGGTCAGGCCGGTGCTGGCCGCGCTGCTGGTGGCCGGCCTCGTCGTGGCGCTGATCGAAGTGGCGATGTTCAGGTATGTCGGGTCGATCGTCGACCTGCTGCAGACCACCACGCCGGGCGCGATCCTCACGGACTACGGGCCGGCCTTCCTGTGGATGGCGTTCGTCATCGTGGTGGCGCGGCCCATCATGGTCGTCCTGCAGCAGCTGCTCATCAACCAGGCGCTGGTGCCCTCGTTCACCAACCTGATCCGCTGGCAGACGCACCGCTACATGCTGCGCCAGTCGGTCGGCTTCTTCGCCAACGACTTTGCCGGACGGATCGCCTCGAAGGTGATCCAGACCGCGCCGTCGCTGCGGGAGTCGGTGGTGCAGGTGTGCGAGGCGATGTGGTTCGTGTCGATCTACGCCACGAGCGCGCTGGTGCTGTTCGGCGACCTCGACTGGCGGTTGATCGTGCCGCTCAGCGTGTGGATCGCGTTCTTTCTCCTGGCGCTGATCGCCTTCGTGCCGCGCATCCGCGACCGCTCCACGGCGGTCTCGGAAGCACGCTCCTTGCTGACGGGCCGTCTGGTCGACGGCTACACCAACATCCAGACCGTGAAGCTCTTCGCGCATGCCGAGCGCGAGGACGCCTATGCCGAGGAGGTGCTCCTCGACCACACGGGCAAGCTGCGTGCCGAGGTGCGGCTCATCACCATCATGAACGGCATCGTGGTCTCCGCGAACGGCCTGCTGATCGTGGCCACGATGGCGCTCGCCATCTGGCTGTGGAGCCGCGGCGAGCTGACGCTCGGCGCCATCGCGCTGACCAGCGGCCTGACGATCCGCATCTCCAACATGTCCGGCTGGATCATGTGGACGTCGATCAACGTCTTCGAGGCGATGGGCACGGTGCAGGAGGGGCTGGAGACGATCTCGCGGCCGAACGCCCTCATCGACCGGCCCGATTCCCGGCCGCTCACCGTCTCGCGCGGGGAAGTGCGCTTCGAGGACGTGCGGTTCCATTACGGCCGCGCCTCCGGCGTGATCGACGACCTCTCCCTCACCATCCGGCCAGGGGAGAAGGTCGGGCTCGTTGGCCGCTCGGGGGCCGGCAAGTCGACCCTGGTCAATCTGCTGCTGCGCTTCTACGACCTGGAGGGCGGGCGCATTCTGATCGACGGGCAGGATGTCTCGACCGTCACGCAGGAATCGCTTCGCCGGCAGATCGGCCTGGTGACGCAGGACACGTCGCTGCTGCACCGCTCCATCCGGGACAACATCTGCTACGGCCGGCCGGAGGCGAGCCAGGCGGAGATCGAGGAGGCGACGCGGCTGGCGCGCGCGGATGCCTTCATTCCCGGCCTGATGGATCAGCGCGGGCGCACCGGCTACGATGCGCATGTCGGCGAGCGCGGCGTGAAGCTCTCCGGCGGCCAGCGCCAGCGCATCGCGATTGCCCGGGTGATCCTGAAGGATGCACCGATCCTCATCCTCGACGAGGCCACGGCTTCTCTCGATTCGGAGGTGGAGGCGGCGATCCAGGACAGCTTGGCCGACCTGATGCGCGACAAGACGGTGATCGCCATCGCCCACCGGCTCTCCACCATTGCGGCACTCGACCGGCTGGTGGTCGTGGACGAAGGGCGGATCGTGGAGGAGGGGACGCACGAGGCGCTGCTTCGGGACCGCGGTCTCTATGGGCGCCTCTGGGAGCGCCAGTCCGGCGGGTTCCTGGCGGCGTCCGATCGTTCGCTGAAGATCGCCTGACCTCCGTCTCCGGCCCGGGGGCATCCGGAGACGGGGGCGGGCGGCACCGAGATCGGGCACGGCGGGCCAATTGCGACAAGTTGCCGTGGACCGGCGGCCCGACTAGACACTCCTACCCGACGATGACAAAAGGCATGCGGCGGTGCCGCAGGGGGCGGCTGCGCCGGTTGGCGCACGCGGCAGGCGCTCCGCGGGGGCCATTCGAAGGTTGAGGGGCAGAATTTGGCCGACACGACCCATCCCACGACGGCAGACCCCGGCGGCGACGGCACCGAGGTCAACCGGCGCGACTTCATGCTTATCGCCACCGGCGCCTTTGCGGCGGTCGGAGCGGCCGCTGCCGTTTGGCCCTTCGTGGCTCAGATGAACCCGGATGCGGCGGCGCTGGCTCTCAGCTCGATCGAGGTCGACACCTCGGCGATCGAGCAGGGCCAGGCCATCACCGTCATGTGGCGCGGCAAGCCGGTCGTCATCCGCTACCGCACCGAAGACGAGATGAAGGAAGCGCAGCAGGTTCCGCTCGACGACCTGAAGGACCCCTATGCGCGCAACGCGAATCTCGACGCCTCGGCGCCGGCGACCGACGCCAACCGCACCGTTCCAGGCCGGGAGGAATGGATGGTGATGGTCAAGGTGTGCACGCATCTCGGCTGCATTCCGCTTGGCGAACAGGGCGAGTACGGCGGCTGGTTCTGCCCCTGCCACGGCTCGCAATACGACACGGCGGGCCGCATCCGCAAAGGACCGGCGCCGGAGAACATGCTCATCCCGCCGTTCGAGTTCATCAAAGACACCACCGTCCGCATTGGCTGAGGATCGAGAAAGACCCGCAATGCATGAAGATTACTTCCCCCGCTACGAGCCCAAGACGCGCTTCGGGCGCTGGTTCGACGACCGCCTACCGGCGACGCGGCTTATCTATGACAGCTTCGTCGCCTACCCGGTGCCGCGCAACCTGAACTACTGGTACACGTTCGGCGGCATCCTGAGCTTCGTGCTCGGCGTGCAGATCGTGACCGGTGTCGTGCTCGCCATGCACTATACGGCGTCTTCGGCCGACGCGTTTCGATCCGTCGAGCTGATCATGCGCGACGTCAACTATGGATGGCTCTTGCGCTACATCCATTCGAACGGCGCGTCGATGTTCTTCCTCGCCGTCTACATCCACATCTTTCGTGGCCTCTACTACGGCTCCTACAAGGCGCCGCGCGAGATCCTCTGGATTCTCGGCGTCATCATCTTCCTGCTGATGATGATGACCGCCTTCATGGGCTACGTGCTGCCGTGGGGGCAGATGAGCTTCTGGGGCGCGACGGTGATCACCAACCTGTTTTCGGCGATCCCGCTGGTCGGCAACGCCGTCACCACTTGGCTGTGGGGCGGCTTCGCGGTTGGCGAGCCGACGCTCAACCGCTTCTATCTCGCTGCACTATCTGCTGCCGTTCATGATCGCGGGCGTCGTGGTGCTGCATGTCTGGGCGCTGCACGTCACCGGGCAGACCAACCCGACCGGCGTGGAGGTGAAGTCGAAGCAGGACGTGGTGCCGTTCACCCCGCATGCCACGATCAAGGACGGCTTTGCGATGGTGCTCTTCATCATCCTGTTCGCCTGGTTCGTGTTCTACCTGCCGAACTATCTCGGCCATCCGGACAACTATCAGATGGCCAATCCGCTGGCGACGCCGGCGCATATCGTGCCGGAATGGTACCTGCTGCCGTTCTACGCGATCCTGCGCAGCATCCCGAACAAGCTGCTTGGCGTGATCGCCATGTTCGGCTCGATCGGCGTGCTGTTCCTGCTGCCGTGGCTCGATACGTCGCGCGTCCGCTCGGCCGCTTTCCGGCCGCTCTACCGGCAGTTCTTCTGGATTTTCGTCGTCGCCTCCATCGGGCTCGGCTATCTCGGCTCGCAGCCTCCGGAGGGCGGCTACGTCATCGCGGCGCGCATCCTGACGGCGTACTACTTCCTGCATTTCCTGGTCATTCATGCCGCTGCTCGGCCTGTTCGAGACGCCGAAGCCGCGGCCGGCTTCGATTGCGGAATCCGTTCTGGGTCCAGGCGCGGGCGTGGAGGGGCGCCCGCCACCGGCGGCGCCGTAGCCGCGCCCGAGACACGCGGCTGACCGATGGGGCGGACACCAATGCTAACCGCGATCATCCGGCTTGCCGCGACTCGCCCTTCTGGCGCTCGCGGCCGCCACGGCTTCCACCGCGCAGGAAAAGCAGCAAGAGACGGCGACGCCGCGTTATCCGCTCGAGGAGCCGCGGCACGTTGCGTGGTCGTTCTCCGGCCCGTTCGGCACTTACGATCCGCAGCAATTGCAGCGCGGCTTCCAGATCTATCGCGAGGTCTGCTCGAACTGCCACTCGCTCAGGTTCGTGGCGTTCCGCACGCTGGCGTCCGAAATCCGGTCCCCATTTCACCGAGGAGGAGGTGAAGGCGCTGGCGGCGAGCTACACGATCGAGGATCCGACTGCGGACGGTGGCGAGCGTCCGGGGCGGCCTTCTGATTCTTTCCCCCCCGCGCCGCCCTTTCCGGGCGGGAACCCGCCCGACCTGTCGGTCGTGGCCAAGGCGCGCGCTATCGAGCGCGGCTTCCCGACGTTCATTTTCGACGTCTTCACGCAGTATCAGGAGATCGGGCCGGACTACATCTACTCGCTGCTGACCGGCTACGAGGATGCGCCTGCCGGCGTGACGGTTCCCGACGGCAGCTACTACAATCCGTATTTCATCAGCGGGCCGACGCTTGCCATGCCGCCGCCGCTGTCCGACGGTCTGGTCGCCTACGAGCAGAACAAGGACGAGTCGCCGGCCAACGATGTGCCTGAGACCGTCGACCAATACGCCAAGGACATCGCGGCCTTCCTCATGTGGACCGCGGAGCCGCACATGGACGACCGCAAGTCCATGGGACTGACGGTGATGGTGTTCCTCGTCATCTTCGCCGGGCTCGTCTACTACACCAAGAAGAAGGTCTGGGCCGACGCGCACTGACGGCCGCCCGCTGGTGCGAGCCCGGCCAAGGGCCGTGTCTCGGGTCGCGTGCAACTTCTGATTTATTGTGAGGATGTAGCCGGCCTTCCCCGAAATGCCTGTGCAGGTGGCATTACCGAGGAGCGTGGACGGGAAGTTTCCAGTCGAACGGTTGCTCGGCTGGCGTTCCGTCGCCCCTGCTAGCATCAATAGAACCTGCGTCAGGGGCCAAGCATGGAAGCGGTGCTGGGGATTATCGGCGGGTCGGGGCTCTATGATCTTCCGGGGCTGGAGAAGGCGGAATGGCGGCGCATCGAAGGCCCCTGGGGCGAGCCGTCCGACGATATCCTGTTCGCCGAGCTTGACGGGCACAAGCTGCGTTTCCTGCCGCGTCACGGGCGCGGCCACCGCCTGTCGCCGACCCACATCAACTACCGCGCCAATATCGACGCGCTGAAGCGCGCCGGCGTGACCGACATCGCCTCCGTCTCTGCGGTCGGCTCGCTGCGGGAGGATTTCGCGCCCGGCCATTTCATCATCATCGACCAGTTCATCGACCGCACCTTCGCGCGCCAGAAGAGCTTCTTCGGCGAAGGCGTCATGGCGCACGTCTCCATGGCGCAGCCGATCAGCCCGCTGCTTGCCGAGCGCATCGCGCCGGCCGGCGAGGCGGAGGGCATCGCCTGCCGGCGCGGCGGCACCTACATCGTCATGGAAGGCCCGCAATTCTCCACGCTGGCGGAGAGCCGGCTCTACCGCTCCTGGGGCTGCGACGTGATCGGCATGACCAACATGCCGGAGGCGAAGCTGGCGCGCGAGGCGGAGATCTCCTACGCCACCATCGCCATGGTGACCGACTACGATTGCTGGCACCACGAGCACGACAGCGTCGACGTGCAGGCCGTGCTCAAGGTCATGCACGACAACCGCGAGCACGTGCAGCGGCTGCTCCTGCGGCTCATCCGCGACTTCCCGCGCCGAGCACGAGCGCTGCCCGATCGGCTCCGACAAGGCGCTGGAGTTCGCCATCATGACGGCCCCGGAGGCGCGCGACCCGGCGCTTCTGAAGAAGCTCGACGCGGTGGCCGGGCGGGTGCTCGGCGCGCTAGCAGAAGCTGCGGATGCGCCGGCGCCTGTCTCCGGCAAATTCCGGCGCTTCAACGCTTTCCACGCTATCCGCCACGCGATAGGAATGACGGGTTGCGGCCGGTAAGGCGCGAGGGAGGGACTTTGGGCATGGCGTCGTCGGCCGCGGATCTGGAAGCTGCGATCCGCACCATCCCCGACTACCCGAAGGAGGGCATCCTCTTTCGCGACATCACCACGCTGCTCGGCAACCCGCGTGCCTTCCGCCGCGCCGTGGACGAGCTGGTGCATCCCTGGGCCGGCTCGAAGGTCGACAAGGTCGCCGGCATCGAGGCGCGCGGCTTCATCCTCGGCGGTGCCGTGGCGCATCAGCTGTCCGCCGGCTTCGTGCCGATCCGCAAGCGCGGCAAGCTCCCGCACGAGACGGTGCGCATCGCCTATTCGCTGGAATACGGGCTCGACGAGATGGAGATGCACCGCGACGCCATCGCGCCGGGCGAGAAGACCATCCTGGTCGACGATCTGATCGCCACCGGCGGCACCGCGGAGGCGGCGGTGAAGCTCCTGAAGGAGATCGGCGCCGATGTCGTTGCCGCCGTCTTCGTCATCGATCTGCCGGACCTCGGCGGCAAGCAGAAGATCGAGGCGCTCGGCGTCCCGGTGCGGACGCTGGTGGAGTTCCCCGGTCGCACCGCTCAGCGCGCCGGCGCACGATCCCGCGTGACAGCAACCGGGAGCGGCTGTACCTTCATAAAAGTGTCACACGGGAGAGGTGTCGCCATGAAAATCCATGGATTGCCTATCGCCGCGCTGTTGGCGGCGAGCCTGACGTTTCCGGCCGCGGCGCAAGAGCCGGTTCCGCAGAACGATCTTCTCAACGCCACGCTGTGGATGTCCAACTCGGTCGAGTATCATGGCCAACGCCACGGCCTGTTCCAGCTCGCCAAGATCCGCCTCGACGAGGCGCTCGCCGACCGGATTGGACGGCGGCGCTGGAGCAGACCGGCGACTATCAGAGACCTGCCGCCGGCGGTCATCTCGATATCGACGAGACGATGCTCGACAACGACCGGCTACGAAGTCCTGGCTGGTCGTGTCCGGCAACGGCTACAGCAGCAAGACCTGGGGGCCCTGGGTCGAGGAAGCGGCGGCAACCGCCATCCCCGGCGCCTTGGACTTCACGCAAATACGCCAATTCCAAGGGCGTGAAGGTGTTCTACGTCACCAACCGCAAGGCCGACAGGAAGAGGCGACGCGCAAGAACATGGAAGCGCTCGGCTTTCCGATGGGCGGCAATGTCGACACCTTCCTGATGCAGGGCGAGAGGAAGACTGGACGTCGGCGAAGGGCACGCGTCGCGCCTTCGTCGCCAAGGACTATCGCGTCCTGCTTCTCGTCGGCGACAATTACGGCGACTTCAGCGACGACGCCGGCGGCTCGGAGGCCGACCGGCAGGCTTCGCTCGAGAAGAACATGGCCCATATCGGCCATGACTGGATCTTCATCGCCAACGCCGAATACGGCTCGTTCGAATCGGCGCCGTTCATGGGCGACTACTCGAAATCGCCCGACGAGCGGCGCAAGCTGAAGATCGACGCGCTGCCGGGCTGGTCCGGCCCGCCGCAATAGAGGCCACGCGGCTCGCACGACAAGGCGGCGTAGAGCCGGGCTTCGGCTCTATGTCGCCTCCGGCGAGGTCTTCTCGCGGCGCTCCACGAAGACGTGGGCGGTGAAGGCGAATGTCTCTTCGCCGGCTTGGTTGCGGCCGATATTGCGTGTCGACAGCAGGCCCCATCCCGGCCGCGAGCGGCTCTCGCGCTTGGCGATGATTTCGGCCTCGAAGGTAATCGTGTCGCCGGCATAGACGGGCTTCAGCCACTTCATGTCGTCGAAGCCGGGCGAGGGGCCGAGCCTGGCAACGGGAATGCCGGCGGCGCGTCGCTCCTGCATCTGCTGCTGCATGGCGCGGATGTTGAGCTTCATCCACACCGCCGCAGTGTGCCAGCCCGAGGCGACGAGACCGCCGAAATGGCTTTCCTTCGCCGCCGCCTCGTCGACGTGGAAGGGCTGCGGATCGTAGGCGGAGGCGAAGCGCTTGATCTCCTCCGCGGTGAAGGTGTGCGAGCCGATAGTCCGGCGATCCCCGACCTGGATGTCCTCGAAGAACATCATGAGCGACGGCTCAGCATGATGGTGTTCTCGCTCACCAGCACCGGCTCGCTGCGCTCGTTCTCGACCTCGTGGCGGAAGCGCACCAGCCCAACCTGCGGGCGGCTCTCGGAGGCGCGCGCGTCAATCACCACCGAGCGGCCGGAGAGAACGTCGCCCGGCCGCACCGGCCGCAGCCATTTCACGCTCTCGATACCGGGGGAGCCGAGCGAGGCGCTTTCGCTCACCCAGCCGTCATAGGCCATGCGCATGAACATGGCGCAGGTGTGCCAGCCGGATGCGGCCAGCCCGCCGAGCATCGTCTCGGCCGCCGCCGCCTCGTCGAGATGCATGGGCTGCGGGTCGAACTCCGCCGCAAAGGCGATGATCTCCGCCCGCGTCACCGTATGCGGCCCGAAGGGCAGCTTCAGGCCCGGCTCGAAATCCTCGAAGTAGCGCATGGCACCCATAGCTGATTGTTCCGAGGCCGAGAGATAGGCGCGCTGGCGGCGGCTTGGCAAGCAAGCGCCATCCCTCAGACATTGAACTTGAAGAGCATGACGTCGCCGTCCTCGACGATGTAGTCCTTGCCCTCGTCGCGCGCCTTGCCCGCCTCGCGCGCGCCCACTTCGCCGCCACAGGCGACGAAGTCCTCGTAGGCGATGGTCTGGGCGCGGATGAAGCCCTTCTCGAAGTCGGTGTGGATGGCGCCCGCCGCCTGCGGCGCCCTGGTGCCGCGGGTCACCGTCCAGGCGCGCGTCTCCTTCGGCCCGACGGTGAAGAAGGTGACGAGGTCGAGAAGGTCGTAGCCGGCGCGGATGAGGCGGTCGAGGCCGGGCTCGGCGAGCCCCATCGCCTCCAGATATTCGCGGCTCTCCGCCTCGGGGAGCTGCGCGATCTCCGCCTCGATCGCCGCGGAGATGACGACCACCCCCGGCGGCTTGGGCGAGGCGCCGGCCGCGCTGGTCGCGTGCTTGGGGGGCGGCTCGTGATGCTTTTCCTGCTCGGCCACCATCGCCTCGACCCTTTGGGAGAAGGCGTTGCCGGTGGCGGCGGAGGATTCGTCGACGTTGCAGACGTAGAGCATGCGCTTGGAGGTCAGAAGGTTGAGCGCCCTCAGGGCAGCCCTGTCGGTGTGGGCGACCCAGGCGAGGCGTGCCGGTTTGCCCTCCCGCAGGAGCTCAAGCGCGGTCTCCATGACCGGGAGGAGGGCAAGCGCCTCCTTGTCCTTGCCGGTCGCCTTCTTGCGCAGCGGCTCGATGCGGCGCTCCAGGCTCTCCAGGTCCGCGAGCATCAGCTCCGTCTCGACGGTCTCGATGTCGGCGAGGGGATCGATCGTCCCCTCGACATGCGTCACGTCGGGGTCTTCGAAGCACCGCACCACATGAGCGATCGCGTCGACCTCGCGGATATTGGCGAGGAACTGGTTGCCGAGGCCTTCGCCCTTGGAGGCGCCGCGCACCAGCCCGGCGATGTCGACGAAGCTGAGGCGGGTCGGCACGACCTGCGCCGGACTTGGCAAGCTTGGCGAGCGCCTGCAGCCGCGGATCGGGCACCGCCACCTCGCCGGTGTTCGGCTCGATGGTGCAGAAGGGATAGTTGGCCGCCTGCGCCGCCGCCGTCCTGGTCAGAGCATTGAAGAGCGTGGACTTGCCGACATTCGGCAGCCCGACGATGCCGCAACGAAAACCCATCAGTGCTCGCGGCCCAGAAGCCGCTTCAGTCCGGCGAATGCGCCCTCGGCACGCCCGGCAAGACTGGACGCCTTGTTCCGCGCTGCGGGCGGCGTCTCCTCCGGCCCGTCCTCTTCCTCCGCCAGGGCCAGATGCACGCGGTTCATGAAGCTTGAATCCTCGCCGCCTGCCAGCAGCGGCGCATGCTCGGCAATCGCGGTGAGCAGGGGATCGAGCCATTCGCTGTCCGCCTTGGCGAAATCGTGCAGCACATAGCCGTTCACCTGCTCCTTGCGAGCCCGGATGGCCGATGCCGAGGCGCAGGCGACGGAATTCCTTGCCGATATGCGCCTCGATGGATCTGAGCCCGCGGTGACCGGCCGCGCTGCCGCCCGTCTTCAGCCGCGCCTTGCCGGGGGGCAGGTCGAGCTCGTCGTAGATCACCAGGACATCCGCTGGCTTCAGCTTGTAGAATCGCATCGCCTGGCCGACCGAGCGGCCGGATTCGTTCATGAAGGTGGCCGGCTTCAGGAGCAGCGCCTTTTCATCCTCGAGCGTGCCCTCGGAGGTTTCGCCCTGGAAGCGTGCGCGCCACGGGGAGAAGCGATGGCGGCGGTGAATCGCATCCGCCGCCATGAAGCCGATATTGTGCCGGTGGCCGGCATAGCGCCGGCCGGGATTGCCAAGGCCCACGATGAGGAGCATCCGACGATCCCTCCTCCGGGCTCAGCCTTGCGTGTCTTCGCCTTCTTCCTCAGCCTCGGCACCCTCGGCGGGCTCTGCCGGCGCTTCGCCTTCAGCCGCTTCCGCGCCCTCGGGCAGCATGGCCGCGGAGCCGGCGATGGTCGCGATGGTGAAGTCGCGGTCCGTGATCGTCGGGGTGACGCCTTCCGGCAGCTTGACGGCGGAGATGTGCACCGAATCGCCGATGTCCAGGCCCGTGAGGTCCACTTCGATGAACTCGGGAATGGCGTCGGCCGGCACCACCATCTCGACGACGTGGCGCACGACGTTCAGCACGCCGCCGCGCTTGAGGCCGGGCGCGTCCAACTGGTTCTTGAAGTGAACCGGCACGTCGAGCGTCAGCTCCGCGCCTTCGCCGACGCGCAGGAAATCCACGTGAATGAGGAAATCGCGCACCGGGTCGAGCTGGTAATCCTTGGGGATCACCCGGATGTCTTCGCCGCCCACCTCGATCTGCATGAGGTGGGTGAGAAAGCCGCCGGCATTGCAGCCGATGCGTCATTTCGCGCTGCGACAGCGCGATGGGGATGGGGGGCTTCTTGTCACCGTAGATAACGGCCGGGACCTTGTCCTGGCGGCGCACTGCCCGGGCGGCCCCCTTGCCGACCCGGTCGCGCACCTCGGCCTTCAGAACGCTCGTCTGAGCCATGGGGCACTCCTGACTGGAAAGTGAAAAGGCCGCACTGGCGGCCAATCCTCGCGCCGCCTCCAAGGGTGCCAGCGCGTGGCGAGCTTATAGGGGAGGCCGGAGAAAAACGCAAATCCGGGCTTTTCGGCCGCGCCCGCGGCTGCATTGACACCGGCCCTGCGCCGATGGATAGAATTTCGGCATGGGGACGGCGGTCTCCCCACGAGGCGACATGCCGAAGCATCGCGTCCACTCCCGAAGGAGGACGCATCATGTCGTCGATCAATACCATCACTCCCGAAAAGCTGGCGCGCCTGATCGGCACGCCGAATTGCCCCACCATCGTCGATGTCCGGACGGCGGAGGATTTCGACGCCGACCCGCGGCTCATACCCGGTTCGTTGAGGCGGAACCACACCGAGCCGTGGAGGTGGGCAGGCGATATCGTCGGCCGGTCCGCCGTCGCTGTCTGCGAGAAAGGCCAGAAGCTCAGCCAGGGCACGGCCGCGTGGCTGCGGCAGGAAGGTGTTGCGGCGGAGAGCCTGCAAGGCGGGTGGCTGGCCTGGGCCGATGCAGAGCTTCCGATGATACCGGCCGATAAGGTGCCGCCGCGTGATGCGGCCGGCCGCACGGTCTGGGTGACACGCGAGCGCCCCAAGATCGACCGGATCGCCTGTCCATGGCTGATCCGCCGCTTTGTCGACCCGAGCGCCGTCTTCCTGTTCGTGGAGCCGGCAGAGGTGTTGGCGGCGGCGGACCGCTTCGCCGCCACGCCCTTCGACGTCGAAGGTGCTTTCTGGAGCCATCGGGGCGAGCTCTGCAGCTTCGACGTCATGGTGCAGGAACTCGGCCTCATGACGCAGCCGCTGCTGCGTCTCGCAGCCATCGTGCGCGGGGCCGATACGGCACGGCTCGATCTCGCGCCGGAGGCGGCTGGACTGCTGGCGGCGTCGCTGGGGCTCTCGCGCATGTTCTCCGACGACCTGGCACAGCTCGAGGCCGGCATGACGGTCTACGACGCGTTCTACCGCTGGTGCCGCGACGCGACCGACGAAACGCATGATTGGCCGTCGGCCAAGCCGCGCAAATGAGCGGCGAGTCCTTGGTCGGCGCCGCGGAGAGGTCCTCGGTCGCGGCGCCGACATTCCAGGTGGCGCTCGCCGTATGGGCGCGGATCGGCTTGATCAGCTTCGGCGGACCGGCGGGGCAGATCGCCCTCATGCATCGCGTCGTCGTGGAGGAGAAGCGCTGGCTCGACGAGACGCGCTTCCTGCATGCCCTGAACTACTGCATGTTGCTTCCCGGACCGGAGGCGATGCAGCTTGCCACCTATGTCGGCTGGCTTCTGCACGGGACCCGGGGCGGGATCGCGGCGGGTGTTCTTTTCGTCCTGCCGGCCTTCGTTCTACTTGTCGCCTTGTCGATCGCCTACGCGACGCTCGGTCATGTGCCGCTGGTGGCGGGGATGCTTTTCGGCCTCAAGGCGGCGGTGCTCGCCATCGTCGCGGAGGCGCTCCTGCGCGTCTCCCGACGCGCCCTGAAGACGCGAGGCTCGGTTGCGATCGCGATCGCCGCCTTCCTGGCAATCGCATTCCTCCACGTCCCGTTCCCGCTCATCATAGCGGCAGCTGCCGCGCTGGGGCTCGTGACCGCGCGTTCCGGCCCGGCTCCAATTCAGCCCACATCCCGTTCCGCTGATGGAGATGCCGGCCTGTCGGCCGAGGTGGCCGGGAATCCCTGGGCGGCCTCATTGAGGGCCTTTGTCCTGTGGGGCGCGGTCTGGTTCGTCCCGATCGCGCTTCTCGCAGCTGCCCTCGGCGGCAGCAACGTCTTCACCCGCGAGGCGCTGTTCTTTTCCAAGGTGGCGGTCGTCACCTTCGGCGGCGCCTACGCAGTGCTCGCTTATGTCGCGCAGCAGGCGGTCGAGACCTATCACTGGCTTCGTCCCGACGAGATGCTCACCGGGCTCGGCCTTGCTGAAACCACGCCAGGCCCGCTGATCCTGGTGCTCATCTTCGTCGGTTTCCTGGCAGGCTATCGTGGCGGAACAGGTCTTGATCCGCTCGTCGCCGGCACGATCGGCGCGACCGTCACGCTATGGGTGACCTTCGTGCCGTGCTTCCTCTTCATCTTCGTTGGCGCGCCGTTCGTGGAACGGCTCCGGGACAACCGAGCGGTCGCCGGGGCGCTTGCCGGCGTCACCGCGGCGGTGGTCGGCGTCATCGCCAACCTCGGCCTTTGGTTCGGGCTGCACGTGCTGTTCGCGGAGGTGGGGGAGGCGGTGTTCGGCCCGGTCAGCATGCCGATTCCCGACCCGCGAAGCTTCGACGTCGCAGCCGGTATCATCGCGCTCGCCGCGGCGATTGCGCTGCTCCGCTACCATGTCGGCGTCGTGCCGGTGCTCGGCGCCGCTGCCGCGGCGGGAGCGCTTCTGCGCTTCGTGTTCTAGCCGCGGACGAACCACGGCGCCGCTTGGTCTCTCGTGCCACTCAGGCTTGCCATTGAGGACAGACTTAACGCTTTTCTTATAAGTCTTGGAAACTATTGGAGAATGAGGTCCAGCTAGCGGGAGCGCCGGGTGCCCACAAAAACAGAAAGCGCTGTCCAGGCGCCGCGAGTGGAGGGATGGAAAGACCCGCACGGTCGGCTGCTCGGCGCGATGCGCGCTGCGGCACTTGCATGCGTCATGCTGGGCGGCGGAACGGTCGCCGCCGCTCGGGATACTCCCTCGCCGCTCACCGTCGTGACCGACAAGCCCGGCTTGCCGACCGTTGCGATCATCACGACCGGCGGCACGATTGCGGAACAGACCGGGGCGGGCGGAGCCGTACCGGCTGTGTCAGGCAAAGCCCTGGTGGAGGCCGTGCCCGGCCTGTCCGATCTCGCGAACATCGCCGTCATGGACTTCTCCAACATCGATTCCTCGCAGATGAGTCCCGACGACTGGATGCGTCTCAGCCGGGCGACCGACGAGGTACTGAAACGCGAGGATATCGAAGGCGTGGTGATCACGCACGGCACCGACACGATGGCGGAGGGCGCCTACTTCCTCGATCTGACATTGTCCTCCGACAAGCCGGTGGTTTTCACCGGCGCGATGAACGACGCCTCGAGCGTCGATCCGGACGGTCCCGACAACATCCTGAATGCGGTCGTCCAGTTGCTGTCTCCCGCCGCAAAGAACTGGGGGGTGACGGTGACTCTGAACCACTACATCAACGCCGCGCGCGACGTTCGCAAAACACAGACGACGAATATTCAGACGTTCAACTCCGGGGGGCTAGGGTATCTGGGCTACGTGTACGGGCATCAGGTCGTTGCCTTCAACAACCGCCTTGGCCGGCAACGCCTTGCCCTGCCGCAGGACGCGAAACTGCCGGACGTGCCGCTGATCTCCATGTATGCCGGAGCGGACGGTCGCTTCCTGCGCTACGCTATCGAGCAAGGGGCGAACGGCATTGTGGTCGAGGGCGTCGGCGCCGGAAACGTCAACACCGAGATGTTCAAGGCCATCAAGCTGGCGCTGTCGAAGGACATCCCGGTGGTGATCGCAAGCAGCGTCTCCAACGGAGCGGTACAGCCTATCTACGGCGACCAGGGAGGCGGCCAGGCCCTCCTCGACGCCGGCTGCATCATGGCGGGAGACCTGATGGCCTCCAAGGCGCGGCTGCTCTTGATGGTCGGGCTGATGAATTACGGTCCCGACCGCGACAAGCTGAGAAAGCTGTTCCCGCTTTAGGCGTGGCTCGGTTCAGTCGAACAGGCTCGAGACCGATTTCTCCAGCGCCGTGCGGTTGACCGCCTCGCCGAGCAGCGTGGCGATGGAGACGATGCGGATGTTGTGCGCTGTGGTGACGGCGCTCGGTCGCCTCGATGGAATCGGTGGTCACCAGCTCCGTCAGCTTGGAGGCGGTGATGCGCGCCACGGCGCCGCCGGAGAGCACGCCGTGGGTGATGTAGGCGGCGACCGAGGTGGCGCCGCGCTCCAGGAGCACCTCGGCGGCGTTGCACAGCGTCCCGCCGGAATCGACGATGTCGTCGACCAGCAGGCAGGCGCGCCCTTTGACGTCGCCGATGATGTTCATCACCTCCGACTCGCCGGGGCGCTCGCGCCGCTTGTCGACGATGGCGAGCGGCGCGTCGATGCGCTTGGCGATGAGGCGGGCGCGCACCACGCCGCCGACGTCGGGCGAGACGACCATCAGGTGGTTGTTGTCGTAGCGCTCGGCGATGTCGCGGGTGAACACCGGCGCGGCGAAGAGGTGGTCGGTCGGGATGTCGAAGAAGCCCTGGATCTGCCCGGCATGCAGGTCGACGGTGAGCGCCCGGTCGGCGCCGGCCGTGGTGATCATGTTGGCGACGAGCTTGGCGGAGATCGGCGTGCGGCCGAGCGACTTCCGGTCCTGGCGGGCATAGCCGTAATAGGGGATGACCGCGGTGATGCGGCGCGCCGAGGCGCGCTGCAGCGCGTCGATGATGATCAGCAGCTCCATGAGATTGTCGTTGGCCGGGAAGCTCGTCGACTGCACGACGAACACGTCCTCGCCGCGCACGTTCTCCTGGATCTCGACGAAAATCTCCTGGTCGGCGAAGCGCCGGACCGCGCATTGCGCGAGGTCGGTTTCGAGGTATTCGGCGATCGCCTGGGCGAGCGTGGCGTTGGAGTTCCCGGCGACGATCTTCATGTCCAACAGCGGCCCTCGAGCGGCTCGCCGCCCGGCAACGGCGCCCCGGATGCGGCGGGACGCGCGGCCTTGTAGCAACCGTATGACGGGCCGACAACCACGCGCGGGCGGCATTTTCGGCCGCATGCGCGCGGAGTCGCCGAAGAGCAACAGGTGCGCCGACCACTCAACCGGCGGCTGCGTCGTCTACCGAACCGAAAGCTCCACGCCGTGCCGCGAGAGCGGCTCGGGGGCGCCGTCGGTGGTGAGGTAGGTGCGGCCGAGGCACATCGCCGCCCCCGCATCGGAATCCATCAGGATCATGTGCGCGAAAAGCACCATGTCGGGCGCGATCTCGGCGGGATTGTCGCGGTAGAACATCGGCCAGTCCATCCACGACGGCGCGTAGCGGGCGCCGAGCGAATAGCCGCAGGCGTTGAGCCGGTGGCGGGTCATGCCGTGCGCCTCCATCACGCCGGCATGTGCGTCGAATACCTGCGCCGAACGTGTCGCCCGGCCGCATCGCCTCCTCGCAGGCGGCGAGCGCCTCGGCGCAGGCGTCGTAGAGCTCGCGATGCCGCGTCGCTCGGGCCTTCCGACGATGACGGTGCGCATCAGCGCCGCGTGGTACATGCGGTAGACGCCGGCGAACTCCAGCGTGACCTGGTCCTGCGCGTCGAGCGTGGCGGCGGCCGGAATGGCTGCGGCAGAGGAGCGCGTCCGGCACCGGAGCCGACGATGAAGGGATTGCCCGGATAGTCGCCGCCGCCGGCAAAAACGGCGCCCTGCATGGCGGCGAGGATCGTGCCTTCGTCGGCGCCGGCGCGGATCGAGCTTCAGCGCCGCGTCGAGCGCATCGTCGGCAAGCTCCGCGGCGCGGCGCACATAGGCGAGCTCCGCGGGGCTCTTCACCGCGCGCAGCGCCGGCACGAGATCGGAGGCGTCCTCGATCGTGCCGAAGGTCTTCAGCGCTTCGTCGAGCGCGCGGCCGTTGGCGGCGGTGAGGCCGTGCGTGTCGTATTCCACGCCGATGCGTCGCGCCGAGCAGCCCGAGGTCGTTCAGCAGCTCGCGCAGCTGCGCGGCCGGGTCGGCGCCCGCCTCGTCGGTCCACACGACGATGTTGTCGATGAGCGAGGTGTGGCGCGCCTGGCGCAGATCGGCGGAGCGCGTGCAGCAGCGTGAAGGCGCCGTCGCGCGTCAGCACCAGGCACTGGAAGAAGCAGATAGCCGAACGTGTCGTAGCCGGTCAGCCAGTAATGGCTCTCCGGCGCGAACAGGAGCAGCGCGTCGAGCTTGCGGCGCGCCATCTCCTCGAGCCACGCGCGTGCGGCGGTGCGGCAAACTCCTCCGGCTCGAAATGCAGCGCCAAGCTCAGCTCCTCGGCCAGCATGATCGCGGAGAGCAGGCGGCCGTAGTCCGGCTCGCCCCGATGCGTCGCGCGGCGATAGGAGAAGAAGCGCGCCTCGTCGGCATAGGTGCACAGGCCGAGATCGTGCGGCTCGTGCCGAGTCCCGCCCGCTCAGCCGCGAGACGATGTAGGCCGGCAGGTCGAAATAGGCGTGGCCGGCGCGCTCCGAAGGGCGGAAGAAGCGGGCGTTGTCCGGGTCGGCCTCCGTCGAAGCGCGCGACGAATTCCGGGCCGACCTCGTAGGCCGCGGCGGAGATCGTCGGGCCGAGCACCGCGACGATGCGCGCCGCGCTCGGCGCCGAGCCGCTCCATCGCCGTCGACCGTCGATTCCAGGATGCCGGTCGAGCGCGCCTTTCCACCCGGCATGCGCCGCGCCACGACGCCGGCCTCGGCGTCGGCGAACAGCACCGGCCCGCAATCCGCGGTGCCGACGCCAACGGCGATGCCCGGCCGGTTGGTCGACCACCGCGTCGGCCTTCGGGCCAAGCCCGGGCCCCCAGGGGCTTCCACCAGAACGGCGTCGGCGCTGTGCACCTGATGGGGCGTGGCGATGCCGTCGAGACGCCGCGCCGAGATGCCGCGCGGCGCGGGAACGGTTCTCCAGCACGGCCTCGCGGGTGTCGCGCGAGCCGATGCCGGTGTTCAGCCCCTCGTAGAGCCCGGTGGAGACGCCACCGGCGCGGGTGAAGAAGGCATGCCGCACGCCGGGCAGCGCAAGCGCAGGCGCTTCGACCGGCGCGATTCGGGAGCGGGAGCGTGCATGGCGCGGACGTTGGCGGCACGCGGGAGCGAAGTCAAATGCCGGCCGCGGCGTTCGGCAGCTTGGCGCACCTGCTGCGATCATCCCGACGCCGGCGCCGTGCTTGCCGGGCGGGGAGGCCTCGGCGCCGGCAAGGAATAGCGTCAGTGCATGTCGGGGTCGTCGTGCGGGCCCCTGCGGATGCCCTGATGCGCCGCCTCGTCGATGCCGGTGCGGGCGCTGTAGAAGATGAGGAACATCAGCACCCCCGCCAAGGCAAAGGAAAAGAAGATCGTCAGGAAGACGGCGATGTAGCCGTGGATGCTCATGCCGATCCCCGCCGACATCATCCACATGGGGATGATGGCCGCCACGATCAGAACAAGCACCAGCACGACGCCGCCGATGGCGAGGATTCGGGTCATGAGGTGCAATGTAGAGCACCTTCAGGGAAATGCGAGCCTTACGCGGAGAAGGCGGCCGGCGCGACGCCGGGCCGCGTCAGCGCCAGACCTTGAAGAGGCTGCCCATCTCCTCCGGCCCGGAGAGCCGGTCCACGGCCTGCTCAAGCGCCCTGCGCGTCCTTTCGTTTGCCCCCGCGGCGAGCCGCTCGGCGCGCTGGAAAAGGCCGAGCGCCGCCAGGAACTCACCCTGAGTGCATCGGCCCGTGACTGGCGGCGCCGGCCTGCTCGGCCGCGCGCGCCAGCGCGGCGAAATCGACATGCGCGGTCAGGTCTGCCTCGCCGGGCTGCGGCCAGCGGATCGGCATAGGCTGTGGCTGCGCACGGCCTGCAGCGTCTCGCCAGGCGCGGTCTCCGCGTGGCCGTAGTCGATGACGAGCGCGGCGCCGCCGTCGGCGACGATCCTCTCGGCGATTGCGCCGATCAGCGCCTCGCCGGCAGGGCGGATCTCGAAGATCGATCCCTGCCTTGGCCTCCGGCCCGTCCGTCGAGCATGCCCGGCCCGACGCCGAAGACGAGCCGCTCCTGCTCGTCGAGGCCGACCACGCGCTCGCGCCACACGTCGAGGCGCACGAACTGACGGATAGGCAGCGCGTCGAAGAACTCGTTGGCGACGAGCAAGCAGCGGGCCGTCCGGCACGTCGTGCGAACGAGCCGTGCCATGCGGCGCACATGTCCAGCCGGCTTGAGCGTCTCGGCCTGCCGCTCGCGCAGCACCGGGCTCGTCTCGACGAGATGCACGGAGACGCGCCGCGGAAAAATCCGCGCGCGGCGCGCGACGCGCAGGATGTCCGCCATCAGCGTGCCGCGGCCCGGACCGAGCTCCACCAGGCTGATCGGCGAGGGCGCGCCCGACGCGCCGCCAGGCGTCGACCAGCCAGGCGCCGACGATCTCGCCGAACATCTGGCTGACCTCCGGCGCGGTGATGAAATCGCCCGCAGCGCCGAAAGGGTCGCGCGTCACGTAATAGCCGTGCTCGGGGTCGCCGAGCGCATGCGCCATGTAATCGGCCACGCTCATCGGGCCGTTCGCCGCGGATGAGGCCGCGGAGCTTTGCGATAGAGCGGTGGCTCGCTCACGCCGGCCGCCTCCGCGCCGCCAAGATCACCATGGCTGAGCCCGATCAGCACCATGGGGATGGACAGGATCATGCCCATGGTGAGGAGGCCGGCGATGAAGCCGAGCTGCGGTCGGGCTCGCGGAAGAACTCCACCGCGATGCGCGCCAGGCCGTAGCCGGCGACGAAGGCGCCGCCGGTCAGGCCGGGCCGCGTGAGGCTGCCGAAACGATGCGTGAGGATGCGCAGCACGACGAACAGCACGACCCCCTCCAGCGCCGCCTCGTAGAGCTGGCTCGGATGGCGCGGCAGCCAGCCCCGCCGGGCAGAAGCCGCCATTCGCCGCCTCGATCGAAGCGTTGCAGAAGATCACGCCCCAGGGCGCGTCGGTGGGCCGCCCCCACAGCTCGCCGTTGATGAAGTTGGCGATGCGTCCGAAGAACAGCCCGAACGTGACGGAGGCCGCCGCCACGTCGAACAGCGACAGCATGGGAATTTTGCCGCGCCAGGCGAAAATCGTCATCGCCAGGATAGTGCCGATGAGCCCGCCATGGAACGACATGCCGCCCTCCCACAGGCGGAAGAAGCCGAGCGGATCGTCGAGGAAATGCCCCGGCTGATAGAAGATCGCATAGCCGATGCGGCCGCCGAGCGACGATGCCGATCACCAGCCACAGCAGGAAATCGTCGATGTCGGTCGAGCGTCAGCGGGGCGGGTCGGCTTGCCCCACAGGCGCTCGTTCCGCACCAGGCGGCGCGCGTACCACCAGCCGATCAGGATGCCGGCGAAATAGGCGAGGCCGTACCAGCGCACGGCGAGCGGGCCGAGCTGGACGGCGACGGGATCGATCTCGGGAAAGACGAAGGCTGACATGGCGGCGCCGCGACGGACCTTCGCCGCGCGGCCGCCTCGGGTCAACCGGCCGAGCTTGCGGCAATTGTGGCGGGTCAAGCCGCCGCCTTGCGCGGGAGGGGCCGAAGCATATATCAAGGGCGCCGGTTTATTGTGCAAAGCACAAAAAGCGCCGGAATCCGGGGCGTTTCGACCGGCTTCTCCAGTGCCTCGGCGCCATTCGGAGAACGCAATGACCCAGAGCACGAACCGGCTTCTCGACGAATTCGCCAAGCTTATGAACGACATGGCCGGTGTCGCACAGGGCGTGCGGCGCGAGGTCGAAACGGCGGTGAAGAGCCAGGCGGAGCGTTTCGTCGGCGAGATGGACCTGGTGCAGCGCGAGGAATTCGAGGCGGTGCGCGACATGGCGGCGAAGGCCCGCCAGGAAAACGAGGCGCTGAAGAAGCGTATCGAGGCGCTCGAGGCGCGAGCTGGCGGAACGGACACGGGGGTCGGCGCGAGCGGCCGCCGGAGAGAGTTAGGCCGGGGAGAATTGTTTCCCCGTGGAAAAACGGCCGGCGGGTCTGGCTCGGCTTCCGTGCCGGACTCGCTCGACTATAGTGGGAACGAACAGATTCGGATTTGCCCTGAGCACTTTGAGCGAACTGGAGAGCGTCCAGGCGACGCCGGCGGCGCTCGCCGATTTGGCGCGTCGAGACGTCGCGTCAGTGTTGGTTTGCGTCCCCTTCTGTTCGACGCGAGGACAAGAGCATGAGTTTGGTTGATTTCGAGCTGCCGCCCGTCCGCAAATCCAGTGGACCTGATCGAGCAGATCGCCGCCTCGCACGACTGGGCGTTCGACCGCTCGGGCGACGACGAGATCACGATCTCCGTCGCCGGCAGCTTCTGCGACTACAATCTGTCCATGTCGTGGATGGGGTCGCTCGAGGCGCTGCATCTGGCCTGCGCGTTCGACTTCAAGGTCAACGACCGGCGCAAGAGCGAGGTGATGCACCTCCTGGCGCTGGTCAACGAGCAGCTCTGGCTCGGGCATTTCGACCTCTGGCAGTCGGAGGGCGTGATCATGTATCGCAACGCGCTCCTGCTCACCGAAGGCATGGAGGCCGGCACCGGCCAGCTCGAGGCGATGCTGGCCGCATCCGTGGAGGCCTGCGAGCGCTATTACCAGGCCTTCCAGTTCGTCATCTGGGCTGGCCAGACGCCGGAAGAGGCGCTTTCGAACGTGCTCTTCGAGACGCACGGCGAAGCCTGACCCGATGCTGCCGGGCGCCCGGCCTCTTCTCCTCGTCGGCGCCGGCAAGATGGGCGGCGCCATGCTCGACGGCTGGCTTCGAGCGCGGGCTCGACGCGTCGCGCGTCACGCTCCTCGACCCCTACATCGAGATCGAAGAGGCAGTCGTGCGCTCAGCCAAACCGGCGTGACATGCGCGGGCGCCGCGGCAGACGCGGCCGGCCGCGACTACGCCATCGTGGTGCTGGCGGTGAAGCCGCAGGCAATGGCCGAAGCGCTTGCTGAGGTCGCACCGATTGCGCCTGCCGATGCGGTGATCGTGTCGATCGCCGCCGGCGTGCGGCTGCAGACGCTGGAGGCGGCATTTGCGGCCGGGCAGCCGGTGGTGCGCTGCCATGCCGAATACGCCGGCGCAGGTCGGCATGGGCATGACGGTTGCCGTTGCCAACGCCCATGTCGACGAAACCCAGCGGGACATCGTCGACGCTTTGCTGGCCGCGGTCGGGAAGGTGGCGTGGGTCGACGACGAAGCGCTGATCGACGCGGTGACCGCAGTTTCCGGCTCGGGCCCGGCCTATGTCTTTCTGCTGGCGGAGTGCCTGGCGGAGGCGGCCGTCGAGGCGGGGCTGCCGGAGGAGCTTGCCGCGCTCCTGGCGCGCCAGACGGTGGCGGGCGCCGGCGCGCTGCTGGCGGAGAGCCCGCTTCCCCACGCGGAGCTGCGCCGCAACGTCACGTCTCCGGGCGGCACCACGGCCGCGGCGCTGGAGGTGCTGATGGCGGAGGAGGGGCTGAAGCCGCTTCTGAAGCGCGCCGTCGCCAGGGCCAAGCAGCGCTCCATCGAGCTGGGCTGAAGCGCCCCAGCGACAGCGAGCCGCGGAAACCAATCGCGCCGTCGTTCCTTGACCACCGGCGCGAGCTATCGTTCGATAGCGGACAGGAGTACACCCGTGGCTCAGCAAAAGACCCGCAAGAAGATCATCGATGCACTTATGGCGCTCGCCGCCGAGCGGCCGTGGGAGGACGTGACGCTGGAGGCGCTCGCCGAGCGGGCCGAGGTTCCGCTCGCAACGCTGCGCGGCGCCTTCGACAGCCGCCTCTCGGTGCTGGCGGCGTTCGTGCGAGACCTTGACGAGGAGGTGCTCGGGCACATCGATCCGGGGCTGGCGCAGGAGGCGCCGCGCGAGCGGCTCTTCGACGTGCTGTTCAGCCGGTTCGAGGCGCTGGCGCCGCACAGGGAGGCGATCCGCAATCTCGGCAGGGCGGCGCTGCGCGATCCGCTTCTGGCGCTGGAGCTCAACCAACTCACCACCGCGTCGATGGCGTGGATGCTGACGGCGGCCGGCATCCCGGCGACCGGCGGGCGCGGGCTCGTGCGGGCGCAGGCGCTGGCGCTGGTGTGGGCGCGGATCATGCGCGTGTGGCTCGACGACGAGGATACGGGCCTGGCGCGCACCATGGCGGCGCTGGACAAGCGGCTGCGCGAGGCCGAGCGCGCTGCGATCCAGCTTAACCGGCTCGAGGGCCTGGTGCGGCGGGTGCGCCGAGCGCGGCCGCGGCGGCGCCGAGCCGCCGGCGATGCGGCCGAAGACGGTGACAATGCCGATGTCGCCGAGGGGCATCCTTCGTGAGCGAAGCCGCGGCGGCGCAGATTGCCTTCAACGATTTCCTCAAGGTCGATGTCCGCGTCGGACAGATCGTCGAGGCGGCGCCGTTTCCCGAGGCGCGCAAGCCGGCGATCAAGCTCGTCGTCGATTTCGGCCCCGAGATCGGGCGCAAGAAGTCCTCGGCGCAGATCACCAAGCACTACCGTCCCGAAGAGCTGATCGGCCGGCGGGTGCTCGCCGTCGTGAACTTCCCGCCCCGCCAGATCGGTCCGATGATGTCGGAGGTGCTGACGCTCGGCGTGCCCGACGAGGCGGGGGAGGTGGTGCTCATCCACCCGGACAAGGACGTGCCGCTGGGCGGCCGGCTGTTCTAGCTAAGCCGGGATCATCAGCGCGGCGCGCAGGCCGCCGAGCGGGCTGTCGGCGAGGATGACGTCGCCGCCGTGGCCCATGGCGATGTCGCGCGAGATGGCGAGCCCCAGTCCGCTGCCGCCGCTGTCGGCGTTGCGGGCGCTGTCGAGCCGGTAGAAGGGCTTGAACACGGCCTCGCGCTCTTCGGGCGGGATGCCCGGCCCGTCGTCGTCCACCGTCACCGTGAGCCAGCCGTCGGCGTGGCGTCCCTTCAAGGCGATGCGGTCGCCGTGGCGGCCGGCATTGCTGACGAGGTTGGAGAGGCAGCGGCGAAAGCCGAGGGCGCGCAGCAGCGCCTGCGGCTCGCCCTCGAAGGAGGTCTCCACTGCGTGGCCGTCGCGCCGCGCCGTCTCAGCGATCTCCTCCAGCACCGCGGGGAGATTCACCAGCTCCGTCGTCTCGCCGGCGTCGCCCTGCGCAAAAGCGAGGTAGTCCTCCAGCATGCGGCTCATCTCGTCGACGTCCGCCCTGAGCGCCTCTGTGTTGGGCGCGTCCTTGAGCATGGCCAGCTCGAGCTTGAAGCGCGTCAGCACGGTCCTCAGATCATGGCTGACGCCTGAGAGCATGGTCGTGCGCTGCTCCACCTGCCGCTCGATGCGCTCGCGCATGTCGACGAAGGCCTGCGTCGCCTGCCGCACCTCGCGCGCGCCGCGCGGCCGGACTTCCGGAGTGGGGCGGCCCTTGCCGAACTGCTCGGCGGCCTGCGCCAGCGTGAGGATCGGCTTGATCTGGTTTCGCAGGAACAGCAGCGCGATGGTGATGAGCACCAGCGACGTGCCGACCATCCACAAGAGGAAGATCAGGGAGTTGGAGGCGTAGGCGCGGCTGCGCGGCGCGAAGACCCTGAGCACGTTGTTGTCGAGCGCGACGCGTATCTCCACCAGGTCCGAATCGCCCAGCGTGTCGATCCAGAACGGCCTGTCGATCCGCCGGCTGAGCTCGTGCGAAAGCGCCGAATCGAGCAGCGAGAAGAACGGCTTCGGCCCGGCCTCAGGAAGCGGCGCCGGCGGCAGCACCGATATGGTGAGCCCGTAGGTCTCCGCCGCGATCCGTGTGATCTCCGAGAACCGCTCGTCCTGCGGATAGGTTTCGATCGTCTCGATGATGGCGGCGACGTCGCGCACCACGGCGCTCGACAGCCGGCGCGTCACCATCTGCCAGTGGCGCTCCATGAAGACGTAGGCCACCACCGCCTGCAGAATGAGGATCGGCATCACCACGATGAGGATGGAGCGCGCGTAAAGGCCCTTGGGCAGATAGGCGAAAATGTCGGACAGGAAGGTGCCGATTCGGAGCTGCGACAGCCACGCCCAAGCCTGCTTCAGCCAGCGGCTCGCCGATTCATAGCCCCGGCGCAGCCATTCGCGTGGGCGTAGGCGCGTGCCGATGTCGCCGATCAGCGCCATGTTCTGCGCAAGCTCCGGACCCAGGTCTCGGGCGCGACCCTAGTCCACCAGCAGCCGGTAGCCAATTCCGCGCGCGGTCTGAAGGTGAACCGGATTGGACGGATCGTCCTCGATCTTACGGCGCAGGCGGTTGATCTGCACGTCCACCGCGCGCTCGCCGCCACCGTTGGATATCTTGAGGAATTCCTGGCGCTTCACCGTCTCGCCCGGGTGGGCGGCGAAGATTCTGAGGAGATCGCGCTCGCGGTCGGTGATGCGCACCACGCTGTCGCCGCGCTTCAGCTCGCCGCGCTCGATGTTGAACGTGAAGGGACCGAAGCTGATCGACTGCACCGCCGGTATCTCGGGCTCGCTGGCGCGCTTGAGGATGTTGTTGATTCTGAGCAGCAGCTCGCGCGGCTCGAACGGCTTCGCCAGATAGTCGTCGGCACCGACCTCCAGGCCGCGAATGCGGTGCGGCGTCTCGGCGCGCGCCGTCAGCATGAGGATCGGCACGTTCGACGTGCGGCGGAGCGCCTCGGCGAACTCCAGCCCGCTCTCGCCCGGCATCATCACGTCGACGACCAGGAGATCGAAGGATATGCCGCCCATCTGGCGCCGCGCCTCGGCGGCGGAGGCGGCGGCGCTCACCCGGAAGCCGCTGGTGCCGAGGAAACGGGTGAGCAGCGTGCGGATGCGCATGTCGTCGTCGATGACGAGGATGTGATGCGCGTCGTCGTTGGGGCGATCCAGCTCCGCGAGGGAGGCGTGCTCGTTCACAGCTCCGCCTCCTTGCGCACCAGCTGCATTGCCTTGTCCCGCTCCGTCTGATCGATCATGCGCGAAAGAAACGCCGTAACTGTGGCGCGCGCGCCGGGCCCGAGCGTCGCGAGCGCCGCCTTGATCCGCGCCTCCTGCGGGGCGGAGAGGCTGGCGGAAAGCGCCTGTCCGGCGGGTGTGGCGTAGAGCAGGCGCTGGCGCCGGTCGGCGCGCCCGGTGTGCTGCTCGATCAGCCCGGAATCGATCAGCTCTTTCAGCACGCGCGCCAGGCTCTGTTTGGTGATCTTCAGGATGTCGAGCAGGTCGGCGACCGTCAGCCCGGGATTGCGGTCGACGAAATGCAGAACGCGGTGGTGCGCGCGGCCGAAACGCGACTTCTCCAGGATGGCGTCGGGGTCGGAGATGAAGTCGCGATAGGCGAAGAACAGAAGCTCGATCAGGTCTACGACCGAATCGTCAGTTTCGACCGGCCGCGGACGAGCTGCGAGCGATTGATTTATGTCAGCCATGTTGACATATTTTGCGATCTTGATACGCTGCGAACCGTGGGCGACGGAAAAGGTGAGCCGTCCTGCCCTACTTTGTGCAAGAATTGTGTGAGAGGCGCAATCGGGTTGCGCCAGCATGCGAGCAAGGAGCTGACGGCGCGGGAAGGCGCCGCAGCCTGGAGGAAATGGCGATGGCCGGTGTTCCCTTCGATTCAATGGACGGCAAGATCTGGCACAATGGCGCGTTCGTCGACTGGGCTGACGCCCAGATGCACGTGCTCACCCACGGCCTGCATTATGCCAGCTGCGTATTCGAAGGCGAGCGCGCCTATGGCGGCGAGATCTTCAAGCTGACGGAGCACACGGAGCGGCTGTTCGAGAGCGCCCGCCTCCTCGACTTCGCCATCCCCTATTCGGTGGACGAGATCGACGCGGTCTGCCGCGAGCTTCTGGTGCTCAACAATCTGACCGACGCCTATGTCCGTCCGGTCGCCTGGCGCGGCAGCGAGATGATGGGCGTCTCCGCGCAGACGAACCGCATCAACGTCGCCGTCGCCGTGTGGGAGTGGCCCTCCTACTTCAATCCCGGAGCAGCGGCTGAAGGGCATCCGCCTCGACATCTCCGACTGGCGGCGGCCCGACCCGCGCACCGCGCCGGCCAAGGCCAAGGCGGCCGGGCTCTACATGATCTGCACGCTCTCCAAGCACGCGGCGGAGCGCAAGGGCTACGCCGACGCGCTGATGTTCGACTGGCGCGGCCGCGTGGCAGAGGCGACCGGCGCCAACATCTTCTTCGTGCAGGACGGCAAGATCCATACGCCGGACCCGGACGCCTTCCTCAACGGCATCACGCGGCAGACGGTGGTCGGCGCTTGCCAAGGCGCGCGGCATCGAGGTGATCGAGCGCGTCGATTCATGCCGGAGGAGATGGAGGGCTTCGAGCAGGCCTTCCTCACCGGCACCGCCGCCGAGGTCACGCCGATCTCCGAGATCGGCCCCTACCGCTTCGAAGTGGGCGAGATCACCAGGACGCTGATGGACGACTACACGGCGGCGGTGCAGCCGGCCCAGCCGGCCGAGAAGAAGGTCGCGGCGCGCTGATCGCCGCGCCGTCCCGGCATGACATCGAGGATCGACAGCAAGGACGGGCTCAGGGACACATACCGAAGGCCCAATCCGCGCTCCGCGGCGAAGCAGCTCGATCGGCTTGACCGGCATTGTCTTCGCTTCATCGAGCTCTCCCCGTTCGTCGTGCTCGGGACTTTCGGAGCCGCCGGCGCGGATGTCTCGCCGCGCGGCGGGCCTCCCGGCTTCGTAAGAGCCCTCGATTCCGAGACGCTGGTGATCCCGGATTTTCCCGGCAACAACCGGCTCGATTCGATGGAAAACATCGTCGAGAACGGGCGTGTCGGCCTGCTGTTCCTGGTCCCCGGCGTGGACGAGACGCTGCGCGTCAACGGACGCGCGGTGGTCGAGACCGACCCGGAGCTCAGGGCGATGGGCGTGGTCGACGGACGCACGCCCGCCACGGTTCTCAAGATCGCGGTGGAGCAAGCCTATCTTCATTGCGCCAAGGCCCTGATGCGCTCGGGGCTTTGGGATCCGGCGGTGCAGATCGACCGCGCATCGTTGCCGTCGATGGGCGAGATGCTGAAGGATCAGCTGAAGCTGGAGAAAGGCGAGACGCAGGACGAGATGGTCGTGCGCTACAAGGAGACGCTTTACTAGGTTGACCGGCCGCGGCGCCAGTGGCCATCCTGTCCATGAAAACCGAGAGACATTTCGTGGACCAGCTGCCGGCAAAGGTGGAGATCAGCACATCGCGCGCCAAGCTGATCGCGCTGGTCATCGCGGCGGTCGCGATGACCGTGGCGAGCGCGCTCATTGCGTTTCGGCTGCTGCCGTCCTCGCAATTCTTTTCCGGGAGCTACGTCCAGCCGGTCGGCTATGTGGGGATGGCATTCTTCGGTCTCGGGACCTTACTCTTGCTCTGGCGCCTGTCGACCGCGCATGGGGTGGTCGTCACCATGGACGCCGAGGGCATCCGCGACACGCGCATCTCCGACAAGGTCATCCCCTGGAGCGCCGTGCGCAACATCTCCACCTGGCAGAGACAGAGCCAGAGAGTGATGATCCTTGCCGTCGATCCGCAGTTCGAGCGCCAGCTCAACCTGTCGCGCTTCGCGCGCATGGCGCGGCAGGCCAGCCGTGCGCTCGGCGCCGACGGCCTCAGCATCGGCGCCAACGATCTCAAGATTGGTTACGATGCGCTGTTCGACACCGCGACGGCGTTCTGGAAGGCGAAATTCTGAGCGCCGCGAGGCGCTACCACCGCCCCGCAGCGCTGTCGTCCGCGTCCTTCGCGGCGACCCACCCGCCCTCGGTGCCGTCGCTGCCGGTACTCCTTCTTCCAGAAGGGGGCGCGGGTCTTCAGGTAGTCCATGAGGAAGGACGCCGCCTCGAAGGCCGCCTGGCGGTGCGCGCGAGGCGGTGAGCACCAGCACGATCGGCTCGCCCGGCGCGATGCGTCCCGTGCGGTGGATGACGGTCAGCCCCTGCAGCGGCCAACGCTCCGCGGCTTGCGCGGCGATGCGCGAAATCTCCGCCTCCGCCATGCCGGCATAGTGCTCCAGCTCGAGGGCCGCCAGCGCTCCACCCTCGTCGCGGCACCAGCCGGTGAAGGCCACGGTGGCGCCGATATCGGCGCGGCCCTGGGTGAGGGCATGCGTTTCGCGGTTGAGGTCGAAGGCCTCGCGCTGCACCCGGATGTTCGGGTTCCAGGCCTTCATGGCCGCCTCATCCCCCCGTCATCGGCGGGAAGAAGGCGACTTCGCGGACATTGGCGAGCGCCGCGTCATGCTCGACATGCTCCTGGTCGATGGCGGCGCGGATGACGGTCGGCTCGGAGAACGCGGCGGCGTAGCCCTCGTCGCGCTTCGAGAGCCAGCCGATCAGGTCGGCGACGCTGGCGACGTCAGGCGGCAGCTCGATGTCCTCTTCCGCATGCCCGACGCGCTCGCGCACCCAGGCGA
>CAWDED010000005.1:0-108000 GCA_963801225.1 uncultured Alphaproteobacteria bacterium | reverse complement strand
AAGCAATGCTTCTGGCGCGAAGCGAACTTAAGCGGCGTATGGCGAGCCGTCACCTCGACCGACTGAGCTATAGCGCTTTTCCTTGGCGGACGTGTTCAAACTATATCGCGATCAACTTGCGGCCGTGAAATTCTCTGACAATATTCGCGACTTCACCAGTTACTTCTCGAAGTCGTTGGAGAACACTCCGACATTAATCCTTAGAAACTCTCCTTGATTTACGACTGGCTGCACTCATAGAGGCGAAGCAGCGATTGCTCTGTAGTCGAAGAGGAACGGCTACCGATA
The DNA here is from genome assembly GCA_963801225.1 of uncultured Alphaproteobacteria bacterium. Lineage (GTDB taxonomy): Bacteria > Pseudomonadota > Alphaproteobacteria > Rhizobiales > Afifellaceae > DASWJZ01. Next base: position 107,712 of record CAWDED010000005.1, on the reverse strand, counting down.
TCGCCCTTTCTTCAATTTCATCTTCCAAAATCGCGTATTTTTGCTCGCGAACGATTTCGAGCGCACCGAGAAGCTGATTCTTGTCGGTTATTGAATTAGGGAGGCGTTCATGGCGGAACTGCGCAGCCTGCATCATCGGCGCCGAGCCCCCGCAACGCTCGGTGATCAGGGAACTGACCGAGGCCTATCTGGCGGCACTGGCGGAGTGATCGCTCTGTGCTGCGACCTTGGCAATGAGGCCGAGCGACAAGAAACTGAAAAAAGGTTCTCCGCGATGTCGGAATGCCGTTGGGCCGAACGTCTTCAAATCAGATGAGCAAGAAAAGGATGTCATCATGCCCAACACTGTCCGCCTGCACCGCGTCATCGCCGCCAAGCCCGAGAAGGTCTATCGGGCGTTTCTCGAACCCGACGCCGTCGCCAGCTGGCTGCCGCCCTACGGTTTCCTCTGCACCGTCCATGAACTGGACGCCAGGGTCGGCGGCAAGCACCGGATGTCGTTCCGCAACTTCACGACCGGCGGCAGTCATTCCTTCGGCGGCGAATACAAGGAACTCGTTGCCGGCGAACGGCTCGTCTACACCGACAGGTTCGACGACCCCAACCTGCCCGGCGAGATGAAGGTCACCGTGGCGCTGAAGGCCGTCTCGGTCGGCACGGAAATGACCATCGAACAGGACGGCGTTCCCGACGTGATCCCGCTCGAAGCCTGCTATCTCGGCTGGCAGGAGAGCCTGCGGAAGCTCGCGAAGCTCGTGGAGCCCGAAATCAACCAGTAGCGCGGCATCGCGCCGGAAATCCCGCAACTCAATCAAAGGATCTCATCCGATGACAACTCAACCGATCACCGTCGAAACCACCGTCGCGGCACCCGTCGAAACTGTCTGGAACGCCTACACCACGCCCGAAGACATCATGCAGTGGAACTCGCCGTCCGACGACTGGCACACGCCGTCTGCGACGGTCGACCTGCGGGAAGGCGGCGCCTTTTCCTCGCGGATGGAAGCGAAGGACGGCAGCATGGGATTTGACTTTGCCGGTACCTACACGAAAATCGAGCCGCACAAGCTGATCGAATACGACTTCGGCGATCGTCATGCCAGGGTGGAATTCGTGCCCGAGGAGGGCGGCGTGCGCGTCAGCGTGACGTTCGATCCGGAAACCGAGAACCCGATCGAGCAGCAGAGCGCCGGGTGGCAGGCTATTCTCGACAGCTTCAAGCGACACGTGGAGGCCTGACGGCGGCAACCAATCAGAGACTCCGGACGGCAGGGCAGATATCTGCGGCCCTGCCGCATCGGTCGGCATCCCAAAGAGTCGAATATTTCCCTTCCGATGTCGGATTGTGCACTTTGGGTTCGTCCTTGAAATCGGAGAACTCGAAGATGCGCTACACGATCCTTTGCTACCACAACGAAGAAATCACCTCTTCCTGGACCGAAGAGGAAGATGCCGAGGTGATTGAGTGCCTGAAGGCGGTCAACCGCAAATGGGCCAAGAACTTCGAGCCCATCGTTCGGCTGATGCCGACAAGCGCGGCGACGACGCTGCGCAAGACCGAGAACATCGTCACTGGACGGTCCCTTTGCCGAGACCAAGGAACAATTGCTCGGCTTCTATGTCGTCAATGTCGACAGCTACGAGGTGGCGGTTCAGATCGCGCGCGAAATGGCGGAGGCCAATCCGGGTGGCGCCTACGAACTGCGCCCCATCGCACTCTATTACCCGAACGGAGAGGCAATAGAAGATGCCCCAACCCCCTGAACCGGACTGGATCGAGGCGCGGCTCGTCGGCGCGCGGCCGCAGGCCGTCGCTGCGCTGTTGCGCTATTTCCGCGATCTCGATCTTGCCGAGGAAGCGTTTCAGGAGGCCTGTCTCAGGGCGCTCAAGTCCTGGCCGAAGAACGGCCCGCCGCGCGATGCCGCGAGTTGGCTGATCATGGTCGGGCGCAATGCCGCCATCGACCACAAGCGCCGGCAGGCTCGGCTGACCGAACTGCCGGACGAAGAGGCGATCTCGGACCGCGAGGACACCGAGCCGGACATGGCCGAGCGGCTGGATGCCGCCGACTATCGCGACGACATCCTGCGTCTTCTGTTCGTCTGCTGCCATCCTGATCTGCCGGCCACACAACAGATCGCGCTGGCGCTCCGGGTCGTCTCGGGGCTGCCCGTGCCGCGTATCGCTGCGGCCTTTCTGGTCGGCCGACCGGGCGATGGAACAGCGGATCACCCGCGCCAAGGCCCGCATTGCCAAGGCCGACATTCCCTTCGAGACGCCGGGTCCGGTCGAGCGCGCCGAACGTTTCGCCGTCGTGTCCGCGATGATCTACCTCGTCTTCAACGAGGGCTATACGGACGCCAATCCGAAGAGCGAACGGGCGAAGCTCTGCGACGAGGCGATCCGCCTGGCGCGGCTGATGCTGCGCCTGTTTCCGGCCGAGCCGGAAATGATGGGGCTCCTGGCGCTGATGCTGCTTCAGCATTCCCGGCAGAAGGCGCGGTTCGACGAAGCGGGCGCACCGATCCTGCTGGAAGATCAGGACCGGTCGCTGTGGAACCGCCGCCAGATCGCCGAGGCGCTGGCGATGATCGACAAGGCCATGCTGCATCGCCAGCCGGGTCCGTATCAGATCCAGGCGGCGGTCGCGGCGCTGCATGCGCGCGCCGAAAAGCCCGAGGACACGGACTGGGCCGGCATAGACGAACTCTATCAGGCGCTCGAACATCACGCGCCGTCGCCGGTCGTCACGCTCAATCGCGCCGTTGCGATCTGGAAGCTGCATGGCGCTGAGGCGGCACTGGAGATGATCGCGCCGCTGGCTGAGCCGCTGGACGGATATTTCTACTTCCACGGCGTGCGCGGCAATCTGCTCGAACAGCTGGGACGCAACAGCGAGGCGCGTGATGCCTTTGGCCGCGCCATCGCCCTCGCCAACACGCCGGCCGAAGCCGCGCATATCCGCCAGCATCTCGATCAGTTGGATGGGGAGCGTGCATAGCGGCTTTGAGGCCCTTTGCAGCCCGGCATGCATCGCCTGGCGCTGTTTAACACCTATGCCGGTCCTGACGCGTCGAGTAGCTCGAACCCCGGATGGATAACGACGACCGCGTGGTGCATTGGCAGAAATTTGCGTCTTTTTGTCATTTCCGCCATGAGATGAAGTCTAATAAATTCCGCAAGGACGATGGATGCGCATCCTTGATCAGCGATCGGACCCTTGATCGCATCACCGATCGCCACGGCAAGGCCACGGCAAAAGTCGTCGCCATGCAGTTGGAATATCTGCGGTGACGGGCCGGTGAAAAAATTTCGGGCGGATGTCGGGAGGCGAAGGTCTGGTGCGTCCTTTGAACAGTAAGCGCAACACCGTGAGAAAAGAAGGATTACCAGAAATGGCAAGAACGACCGCGATCTTCATCGCTCGCCTGATATTCGGCGGTGCATTCCTCATGGCGGCCTGCTTCAAGTTCGCGGACATGGACGCGACCGCCGGCTACATCGCCTCGATCAATTTCCCGGCCCCGCTCTTCTTTGCCTGGGTTGCCGCGTTCTTTGAAGCCGGCCTCGCCCTGGCGTTCTTCACCGGCGCGTTCTTCAGCGAGGCGGCATTGGTCTCGGTGGTCTACGTCCTGTTTCTTGCGCTTGCTTTCCACGGGCCGGCCCGCTGGGAGGCGAACCCGATGGAGTTCGGCTTCTTCGTCGATCACTTCACCTTCATCGCCGGACTGCTCTTCGCTGCCGTTCATGGGCCGGGCGAAAAGCTGGTGCTTGGCTGGCAGATTGACTGGACGACATACCGGTCTGAAGCGCGCCTGATCCGACAAGATAATCCGCGGGCCATTGTCGCAAGGCGCGTCGGCCGCTCGTTCCATGATCAGCCTTGAAGGAGATTACCAATGTTCAAACGCAAGATACTGTCCATCGTCGCTGCGGCAACGTTGTGCCTTGCCGCGCCTATCACCACATTATCTGGAGAAACCCAGCAAATGCCCCAGCTCCCAACTCCCGTCGAATCCGGTTTCGCCGGCGTCAATGGCGTCAAAATCTGGTACCAGACCTATGGCGAAGGCGACCCCCTGATCCTGCTTCATGGTGGTTTCGTTTCGGTTGAGGTTTTCGGGCCGAACATCGCGGCGCTTGCCGCACACCGCAAGGTCATCGGCATCGACCTGCAGGCCCATGGTGGCACCGGTCCGCTTGGCCGACCCATGAGTTATGAGGCCATGGCCACAGACGTTGCTGAACTCATCAAATCGCTTGGCTATGACAAGGCGGACGTGCTGGGCTATTCGATGGGCGGCGCGACAGCGCTGCGCCTCGCCATCGATCATCCTGAGGTCGTTGATCGATTGGTTCTGGTCTCGACGGCCTATGCCTTCAGCAACTGGCACGACTACAATCATGACGGCATGAAATCGATCAGCGCCGACCCCGAAGGCACGGCCAAAAGCATGATCGGCTCGCCGTTCTACGAGGGATTTGTGAGCAAGGCCCCCGGCGGCGAAGCTGACTGGCTCGATGCGGTCAAGGAATTCGGCGGTCTGATCGGCACCGATTACGATTGGTCGGCGGAGGTTCCCAAGATCACCGCGCCAACTCTTGTCGTCGTTGGCGATTGGGATTCCGTCAGGATCAGCGCCGCCACCAAGCTCTTCGAAATGCTGGGCGGCGGTGCGCAAGATGCGCAGTGGGATCGCTCGGGTATGGGTCAGAACCATTTTGCGGTGATCCCCAATGCCACCCACTACGACATCATCAATACGACCGCGGTCAGCGAACTCGCGATCCCCTTCCTCGACGGATACCCGCAGGCGGTGGCGACGGTGAAGTAAGGCGCAATCGTAAAGGAGTTTGGTCGGGTTGAACCCGGCCATTCTCCCCCTGAGTTCAATTGGTCGCCTCAGAGCAAGGAAAGGAAACATTATGACCGCGACCTACACATTCGACGTCTTCATGAGCCTCAATGGCTGCGGTTCCGTCAGCCGTGGCTGGGGCGGTTATTGGGGCAAGCAGGGTCCCGAACTGCTCGCCCATCGCCTCGAACTTTATAGCCACGATCAGCGGTTGATCCTTGGCGCGAATACATATCGGGCATTTGCCCGAATGCTGGCATCGAGCTCCGACGATTCCGACGTGCGCGACCCATGGGTTACCCGGATGCGAAACCTGCCGACCACAATCGTGTCGAACACGCTCGAAGGCTCCCTCGACTGGCCGGACGCGACCCTCGAGCATGGCGACGCGGTGGAGGTCGTCTCCCGGCTCAAAAAGGCATCCGAGGTGCCGCTGCGCTCACATGGCAGCCTGTCGATGAACTGGGCGCTGATGGCCGCCGGTCTGGTCGACTTCGTCCAGGTGACGCTCTTCCCCGCGATCACCGGAGAGACTGGAACCGAGCCGATCTTCGGCGGCGCCGCCGACTTTGACCTCGAACTGATCGAGCACCGGACGCTCGACGGCCGCACCCAGGAACTCATCTACCGGCCGAGCCTGCATGTCTGAGGTCAACCAAAAGGAGCGTTGCGATGCCCCCCACAATCACCGCTTTTGAACGCCCGCCCGATGGCGGCAAAGGGCTGGCGCGCGACACGCGCGTGTGCCGAACTCCAGAAATTGCGGCATTCTATATCTGATGTCGGGCGGCAGAATTACCTGCGTCAGGTATTTAACCGCATTACACGACAGCTATGAGCGCTTCGTTCGTGACAAGCTGCCCGAACTGTCTGGAATCGGTTCCTGGGAGACGAGCATTGTGTTTGGCGAGATCAAAGAAGGCTTTCTGACGTCGGCACCATCTTTGGCGTTCGATCGGATCTCCCGGAGTGCGAACGCATGAAAGTCGTGCACGTTCTCCTCTCATGAAGGCGTCGGTTTGGACCGACGCCAACCCCATTTGGTATCCATCCCTACTGTGAAGTAAATTCACAAATAGTGTTCAGATTTGCGCGATTGTCGCAACAGCGGCGACTTGCTCCTATCTCGTCAACCTCCGGACAACTGCTATTCACTTCCATTAGGCAGGGCAGTTGGAAATGGAGGTGCAAAGGGAGGAAGCCGAAATGATGAAGTATATTGCTCGTTCAACGAGCTTAGCCGTTATCGCGGCAATGATCGCAGCTCAGCCGGCGTCTGCGCAAACGTTCATGCCAGAGTGTTATGTGCCGGCGGCGGGTGTCGATACCGTTATCAAATATGAAAAACGTGAGGGACCCTATCGCATCGCCCTGGTAAACGGGCACACCGGAATTCCATGGCGCGAGCAGATGATCAAGAGCGTCAAGGCCTGGGCCGGGCGCCCTGAAAATGCGAAGAACATTGCCGAACTCAAGGTCATCTCGACCGGATCGGATGTTGCCGCTCAAATCGCGGCAATCGATAACTTCATTCAGGCCGGCTACGACGCCATCGCCTTCATCGCTGTCAATCCGACGGCATTCGATGCCGTTATCAAGAGAGCGGAGCGTGCGGGCACGGTCCTCGTTTCATTCGACAACCCGGTTGACAGCGAGAAGGTGCTGCGGATTACACCGGAATGGACATCGTTCGAAGGTGAGATCAAGACTTAGTCCGTGATCAACCAGATGGTGGAGCCGAAGGGCACGGTGCTGGAAATCAGGGGCATCCAGGGCAACTCAACCGATCGCGACCGGCACATCGGCGTCGAGCGTGTACTCAAGAACTATCCCGACATCAAGACCGTCGAGGTCGTCGGCAACTGGGATACCGGTACGGTTCAAAAAGTGACTGCTGATGCGATCGCGGTGTATGGGCAGTTCGATGCTTTCATCTGCCAGCACGGCTGCCGTGGCGTCACCAACGCCATGGAAGCCACCGGTCATCCGATCGTGCCAGTTGGCGGGGATGCCGAAAACGGGTTCGTGAAAGCGCTGGCTAACAGGCACATTCCGGGCATTTCGGTTTCAACCTCGCCGGGTCAGGGGCCGGTTGCGGTCCGCGCGGCAATCGCGCTTTTGCAGGGTGAGTCCCTGCCTGCGACTGTCAACCTGCCGACACCGAACGTCGAGACGGCCGACATGAAGCCGAACGTGAACTATTTTCCCGACGAGCCCGACACGTTCGAAACCGTGACCGGCTACTCCAGTTGCGGCACTGACATGGTCTTCACGCCAGCAGAACTGAACGCCAAGACGTCGGACAATAACTAAAACCTCCCAGGATCCCGGCCAGCTCCGGCGGGCTCGGGATCCTGTTTTGTTTAAGAAGTATCTGTGGGAGGGGACAATGACCGACACCGGGTCATTCTTGCATCTTTCGGGAGTTGGGAAGTCCTACGGCGGCATTGTCGCCTTGCGCGACGTGGATTTTTCTGCGCGGCAGGGGTCGATCCACGCGATATTGGGCGAGAACGGCGCCGGCAAGTCGACGCTCATGAAGATACTCGCCGGTGTCGTGCGAGCGTCTCAAGGGTCAATCACACTGAATGGCCGAAGCTACGTTCCGGCCTCGCCGACAGAGGCGGCCAAGGCCGGCATCGTCTGCATTTTTCAGGAGCTTTCCATCGTCCCGGACCTCAGCGTTGCGGCAAACATCTGCCTGGCGGATCCGCCGCGAACCAGGCTGGGGTTTATCCATCGCCGCGTGCAAGCCAGGATGGCGCGCGACATCCTCAATGAAATGTGTGTAGGACAAGACATTGACATATACCGGCGGTGCCGCGAACTGCCGCTGTCGAAACGACAGATCGTCGAAATCGCCAAAGCAGTCATTCGCCGTCCGAAGGTTCTCATTCTCGATGAGGCAACTTCTGCGCTGACGGCGTCCGATGTCCAGCCGGTTACCGATCTCATCAAGCAGCTACGTGACGACGGGACGCTGATCCTGTTCATCTCCCATCGCATGCATGAAATCGAGGCGCTGGCGGATACCTGTTCGATCTTTCGAAACGGCACCCACATCGAAACCTATCGCACCGGATCGAAATCCGACGACGAAGTGGTTCAACTGATGCTCGGGCGCTCGCTGGCTCAGGTCTACCCGGTCAAGGCCGCTGCCAGTCCTAAGGAAGACCCCTGTCTGTCGGTAAAGGGTCTGAACTGGAACGGAAAGCTCAAGAGCGTTGATCTGGAAGTCAGGTCAGGCGAAATCGTGGGCCTCGGCGGTCTAGATGGTCAGGGACAGCAGGAGATCCTGCAGGCGATCGCCGGCGTTCTGCGCGGTGTCCGGGGTGACATTCGGTTGGACGGCGCTCCGCTGAAAGCACGCGGTCCGTGCGACGGGATTGGCGGCCGCCGGCGCTTTGCGCTGGTTCCCGAAGACCGCAAACTTGGCGGCCTATTCCTGCCATTGTCGATCAAGGCAAATCTGACCGCGCCGATCCTCGGCAGCTTGACCCGTTTCGGTGTGATTAATGCCGGGCTGGAATCAGGCGCCGTCACGCAAATGATCGCGCAGTTGAGAATCAAGGCCGACGACCGGAACCTTCCTGTCGATACGCTGTCCGGCGGCAATCAGCAGAAGGTCGTGATCGCAAAATGGCTGGCGACCAAACCCAACCTGCTGCTTCTGATCGACCCGACGCGTGGGATCGATGTTGGCACGAAACAGGAGATCTATCGTCTGCTGCGGGACCTTGCGGCGCAGGGCCTGGCGATCATGCTCTACACGACCGACTACGACGAACTCGTCGGCCTGTGTGACCGCGCGTTGGTCATCTACGACGGTCATGTGAGAGCCGAATTGGCGGGAGCCGATCTTACAGAGCACAATATCCTTAAGACCGCGCTCAATCTCGGCGACGGCGACCGCGCAGAACGGGTGCTGCAATGATCGCTCGCTACCTGCGACAGAATTCTGCGGCCGCTCATCGCTTGGACCATCCTCGCAATTCTGCTGGTCTACTATTTCTCGATTTATCCACGCGGTGCGAACATCGGTGTGACGACCGCCTGGTCCAATCAGGCGACGGCGTTGGCGCTGCTTGCCGTCGGACAGACGATTGTGGTCTTGTCGAAGGGCATCGATTTGTCGATCGGTCCGATCATGGCGCTCGCCAATTGTGTGGCCTCGCATCTGGTCAATGGTAGCCCGCTCGAGGTTTCGGTCGGCATTGTCGCGGTCATCGGGACGGGTGCCGTCTGCGGACTGCTCAACGGTTTGGTTGTCGTGATCGGGCGCATGCAGGCGATCATCGCAACGCTGGCGACGGGTGCAATCTTCTCCGGTCTCGCCCTGATCGTTCGTCCGATACCCGGTGGTGCGATTTCCGAAGGATTGGCCGACTTTTTCACCGGGGACATTGGGGGGCTCCTTCCGATGTCGCTCCTGCTTATGCTCGCGGCGATTGCCTTGTGGCACCCGATCCGCAAGACCACCCTGGGCCGCACGATAGTGGCCGTAGGGTCATCCGAACCGGCTGCCTATGCCTCGGGCTTGGGCGTGACGCGCGCGAAGATTGCCGCCTATGTTCTTGCGGGAATGTTTGCGGCGCTGAGTGGTCTCTTCTTCGGGTTCCAGACCCTCTCCGGAGACCCTTCGATCGGGTTGAGCTATACGCTGAACTCCATCGCGGCCGTCGTTATCGGTGGCACCGCGCTGACCGGTGGCATCGGCAGCATTGCCGGTTCGGTTGCCGGAGCGATGGTTCTGCGTACCATCGGAAATCTGCTGTTCTTCAATGATATCGAACCGCTAGCCCAGCCGCTGTTCGAAGGGCTGGTCTTGCTTATCGCCGTTTCCTTCGGCGCGACCCGGCTTCTGCGCATTGCAAACAGGTTGGAGGCGCTCCAGTGACAGTCGTTTTTTCGCGTCTTCCCTTTGATGTCGCCACTCGTTCGATCATTCTGGCGGCTGTGCTGATGCTTGTGGCCGGCGGCACGCAATATCCGCAATTCTTTTCGCCGCATTACCTTGCCCAGCAACTGCAGAGCGGGGCGTTTCTCGGGATCGTTGCCGCTGGCGCAATGGTGGTGATCCTGCTTGGTCACATCGATCTGTCGGTCCCGTGGACCATGGGCGCCGCCGCGACCTTGGCGACCGCCATGGTCGGGCTCAATCCCGAAGCGATCGTTTCAGAGAAAGGACTGCTCGCCGGTCTCGCCGTCGGCGCCGCTGTCGGCGCAGTAAACGGCTTCGGCGTTGCCTATATGCGCATTCCGTCGATGATCTGGACGCTCGCGACCAACAATGTGCTGAAAGGCATTCTGGTCTATTTCAGCGGCTTCTATGCGCTCAGCAGCCAGCCGTCGCCCCTCATGTCGCTGTTCGGACTTGGGCACGTATTCGGCATGCCGAATGTTGTGCTGGTCTGGATCGGGGTTTCGCTCGCTATCGTCTTCGTTCTGAAGTTCACAGCCCTGGGGCGCCGCGTCTACATGGTGGGTACCAACGAACCGGCCGCCTTTCTTTCCGGCATAGACAACCGCCTCGTCGTAGTCGTCGGCTTTGTCATCGCCGGCTTGTGCAGCGCGTTGGCCGGCATGATGCTGGCCGGATATGCGGGGCAATCGTACCAGCGCATGGGCGACCCCTATCTGTTGCCGGGCATAGCCGCGGTCGTCCTCGGCGGCACGAGCCTGTTCGGCGGGAGGGGCAACTATTCCGGAACTGTCGCCGGCGTCGTGCTGCTGACCCTGATGGCTTCGATCTTGTCGATCATGCAATCGCCCGAAGCGTTCAAACAGATTGCCTACGGAATCGTGGTGATCGTCATGGTCGGGATCTACAGCATGCGCGAGCGGCATTTATGAAGCAGAGAACGCGACAGGGCCTTTCTGCAGCACGATTGAACGTGACTGATGACTGGCCGGAATGGCTGCGCGAGGAACTGGCGAAGGCGCATCAGAACGGCTGCATTGGCCGCCAGGTGATTTCCGAGAACGCACGCGCCAGAATTTGGCGCACCCGGCTTGAGCCGAGCGAACGGATCGCGTTTCACTGCCATGCACTCGATTATCTTTGGATTGCCTTGAACGACGGCAAGTTGCAAGCGCGCGAACCGTCAGGGCGCATCGAATGCTTCGAAGTCAACAATGGGACAGTGCATTACCGTCACGTCCCGTTGAATGACCGGTATGTGCGCGACCTTGAGAATGTCGGAGACGCGGCCCTAAGCTTCATAGTTGTGGAGTTTTTGGACAGCGCCAACACCCCCCTACCGGTTCCGGATCACATCCGGCTCAGATAGCCGGTTCGGTGGCTTTTCAGCGCGTCGACGATGAAGTCGATGAAGACCCGGATGCGATTGGCGAGGTGCGCGTGGTCGACATAGAGAGCATGGATAGGCTCCAGATCTCCCGGATTGTAGTCCTCCAGCAGCGGAACGAGACGTCCCGACTCCAAGTCGGGGAGAATGTGAAAATCTGACAAGCGAGCAATCCCCAGGCCGGCGAGCGCCATTTGGCGCATCGTCTCGCCATTGTCGACGCGCATATTGCCTTTCACCGGCTGATCGAGGCGTTTCGCACCGCCCGGCTCCATATCTTGGAAGGGCCACACGTCGAGGCTGCGCCGGATATTGAAGCTCAGGCAGTTGTGATTGAGTAGATCCTGCGGCGTGGCGGGCTCCCCGAAGCGTGCGAGATATCGCGGTGCCGCCACAACGTGTCGGGCGCTTTGGAGGAGTTTGCGGGCCTTGAGTGAGGAATCTGCGAGGACACCCGTCCGGATCGCGACGTCGGCGCGTTCGTAAATGATGTCGACCGGCAGGTCGGTCTGCACCAGATCAAGCGTTATGCCGGGATGCTTTTCCAGAAAATCCGGGATGATCGGCAGAAGGTAATGCTGCGCGAAGGGAATGTTGCAGTTCACGCGCAATATTCCGCGCGCCTCTTCCGCCGTCTGGGTGACCACGCGCTCGGACTGTTCGATTTCGCTCACGATCTTCTGTGCGCGATCGTAGAACACCTCACCTTCGGCGGTCAGCGTCAGACCGCGTGTCGAGCGGATGATCAATGTCACGCCGAGGCGGTCTTCAAGTCGAGAAATCAGTTTGCTGATCGCCGAGGGGGTCAAGCGCAATGCTCTGGCGGCCGCCGAAAAATTGCCGAATTCGACGACGCGCACGAAGACCTCCATCTCCCCACCACGGTTGATCATGCGCCTCTCCTGTTCGGGTACACCCGTTCAGGCTCGCCGATCTGTGAATTCTTGTCAATTTCAGTATGCTAGATTAGCCCTGTGGGCACAGTAACCTTCCGTGCGATCATTGGGAGAAATGCAAACGTCGAAATGGACCGCGCAGGTGCCAGGGAGGGATTCTATGAACTTCGACATTGAGGGTAAGGTCGCGATCGTGACAGGGGGCAGTTCCGGCATCGGGTTGGCGATTGCCAAAGCGTTTGTCGGCGAAGGCGCGAAAGTCGTCATCAACGGACGTGACCGGAACAAGCTGGATGCGGCCTGCGCCGAAATCGGTCTTGGAGCGCAGGAAATCGTTGCTGACCTGACGACGCCTGAAGGCGCTGTCGCGCTCTCCGATTTCGCATCATCCGTCGGACCGGTCGAATTCCTGATAAACAATATCGGGCGTTTCGACGTGGAAGATTACTTCGAGATCTCCGACGACCGCTGGCACGAATATTTCGAAGCCAATGTGATGACCGGCATCCGCATAACCCGCACCGTCCTCAAGGACATGCTGTGAGAAATGCCGGGAGCGTCGTCTTCATCTCCAGTGAAGGTGCTATCCGCTCGATACCGCATATGTCGCATTATTCGATGACCAAGACTGCACAGCTCGGTCTGTCGCGGGCACTTGCGGAGCTCACTCGAGGCACGAAGGTGAGGGTCAATGCCTATATCCCGGACCCACAGCGACAGAGTCGGTGAAAGACTATTTCGAAGGCATGGCCAAGGACAGGGGCATAAGCTTCGACGAGGTGATGGCCGGATTCTTCAAAGACGACCAGCCTGGCTCTCTGATCCAGCGCCTTATCGATCCGGCCTTGCACGGCCGGGCGGTGGTTCAACTGGCGACCAACTGGGCAATGAACGGTACCGCGCAACGCTGTGACGGCGGTGCGGTGCATTCGATCCTCTGAAAACTCATCTCCGGGAGGAAATAATGTATCAACGACGCGCACTCGTCGTCGGCGCGACCGGTATTGTCGGCCTAAATGTCGCCGAGCACTTGCGGGATCGTGGCGGCTGGGAAATCCACGGCTTGTCTCGCCGTCCACCGCCTGGCGCATCCTACATGAAATCGCACAAGGTGGATCTGCTCGACCGCGAAGGCGCTCTGGCAACACTCGCCGACCTGGCGCCGACCACATCTATTACTGCACCTGGACGCTCGGCAAGGACGAGGATGAGAACATCCGGCTCAACAGCGGTATGCTGAAAACGGTTCTCGACGCGTTTGCCGACAAGGGGTGCGTCGAGCATGTGTCGGTGGTGACCGGCACCAAGCATCATCTCGGTCCGTTCGAGGACTATGCAAAGAACACACCCGTCACGCCCTTCCGCGAGGAGGCGCCGCGGCTTGAGAAGATGAACTTCTATTACGCGCTCGAAGACGTGGTGATGGACTATGTCGCTCGCCTCGGCTTCGGCTGGTCCGTGCACAGGTCACATACGATCATCGGCTACGCCGTCGGCAATTTGATGAATATCGGTGCGACACTCGCGACCCATGCCTCAATCTGCAAGGCGACCGGCCGGCCTTTCGTCTTTCCCGGACACCCGACCGCGTGGGACGGGCTGAACGACATAACCGACGCGCAAATCCTCGCCCGGCAGATCGTCTGGGCCTCCGTCGAGCCAAATGCACGCAACGAGGCCTTCAACGCGGTGAATGGCGATGTCTTCCGCTGGACGCGGCTCTGGTCGGTGATCGCGGACTATTTCGGCGTCGAGCCGGGCGACTATCCGGGTCACTACAACTCACTTGAAGAGCAGATGAAGGGCTCGGAGCCGACGTGGGATGCTCTGGTGGCCGAGCATAGCCTCCAGCCGAATTCGCTCTCGCGGCTGGCCTCGCCCTGGCACACGGATCTCGACCTCGGTCGTCCGATGGAGTGTGTGCATTCCATGTCAAAGGCCCGGTCGTTGGGTTTCGATGCCTTTCAGGACACCGAACAGTCCTTCATCGACGTCTTCGATCGTTTGAGGGCCGAGCGGATCATTCCGTGAGCCGGTCGAAAAAGGGGAGAGACATGGATGCGTTGAATAGCGATACCGAAAACCGTCCGGGCCCGGACTGGCCCGACGAACTGATAGACGAGCTCAAAGCCGCGCGGATGAACGGACGCGTCGGTCAGGTGCTGTTGTCGGAGACGGATGATGTCCGGGATCGGGCAAATCCATTTGAAACCCGGCGAACGGGTCGGGTTTCATCGCCATGTCCTGAACTATTTCTGGGTCGCCATCAATGCGGGCCGGTCGCTGTCGCACTATTCCGACGGCGAAAGCCGGGAGACGGTCTACGAGGTCGGCACGACCCGGCATTTCCACTTCGGCGAAGGCGAGTTCATGCTGCATGACCTGACGAATATCGGCGACACCGAGCTGATCTTCACCACAGTGGAATTTAAGGATTTGCCCAATTCGCCTTTGCCGATCTGATCTGATCGAACCTCACGTCGGATAAGAGCGGGCGAAACCACAGGTTTCGCCCGCTTCCTTAGTTGAACTCATCAGGTGGAGACCGGATGCGCACCCAGAAGCCGGGCCATGCGGGCCAGCGCGCGCGGGCCGGCGTGGACGTTGGCGCTGTTCACCTCGCTAACGCCCTTGACCTGCATGAGCGCGGTGCGAACCGGTCCGACGAATGTCATGGCGACGTTGGGGCAGGCCTGACAGGCGCCATGGAAGGTCACTTCCACCACGCCCTGATCGGAGATGCCGACGATTTCGGCATCTCCGCCATGACCCAGGATGAACGGCCGAATGCGGTCGAGCGCCTCAATGGCAGCGTCAAAGTCGACTGCCGCCGGCCTGGAAGCGAGGGCGGTCATGCGGCGAAACCGAGTTCTTGTTTCTTGGCGGCGATATCGATGCCGAGACCATTGGCAAAGTTCAGCCCGAAGATCTTCTCCTTGATCCCGCGGGAAAGCTCCGGATAGCCATAGTTCTCCTGCAGTTCCTCCGGCATTTCCATGTCTGCCCAGGCATCGATGTAGGTCTGGATGTGCGGCCAGATGAACGCCTCGGAACCGTAACAAATGCGGTCTTCGCCGACATAGAGCAGGCACTCGCCGAGCCGATGCAGCATCTTGTGCGGCTGAAGGAAGAACTGGTTGAACCAGAGTGGCAGCACCAGATAGACATTCTCGAAGCGGCTGGCGATGGAGATGGTCTCTCCCACATAGGGATCGCCCAGGTGATGGATGCCGAAATTGAGCTCGGGAAAGTCGGCCGCCGCATACTGGATGTCGTTGGGCTGGAAGGCTTCGACGGGACCAAGCTCCAGCGGAAAGCCCTTGTGAAACTGGACCATCTTCAACCCCAGTTCGATCGCCTTCTCCCATAGCGGGTAGGCGATATCGCGGTCATCGGCCCGCCATGAGCAACCGCGCTGCTGGTACTGATAGAACTTCATCGAAACCGCGCCCCATTCTTTGACTTGACGCTCCATCTCCCGCAGCGCGAAATCCAGACCGTGATAGGCCGGATCGACACCGCCGGTCAGCAGAACCCGCTTCGGGTCGCGCTTGCACAATTCATAGGAGAGTTCCACGGGCCCGAGGCCGGCTTTCCAGTGCGAGAAAAGCGGCACCGAACAGGCCATGGCGAGGTCAGTGTCGGACTTCTCGAACAATGTGGAGTGCGCCCATTCGACGTCGGGTGGGGTGTGAAAGTTGGGATTGGCCGCAGGCCCTTTGCGCGCGGTCAGGTCGATGAACCCGGTCAACTGGTCGCGCAGAACGGCAACGCGCCCGCTCTTGTCTCCAGGTTTGATCTGCTTGTCCGTGAAATCCTGAACGTGGATGGCCGCGTCGAATACAAACATACCGTCTTTCATGGGCTCCTCCTCCGATTTTAGACTGTTCCATACCATGCGGAAGGCAATCCCATTTATGAATTGCAGGCACAGCTTTATTGGCGCGCGAGCGGCTAGTCGCGCGGCTCAGCCGAAGGTCTAGTTGGGGCGCTAAAATGCCGATGGGACGGCTGGGATCCAAAGAGGTCTTGGCGGGAGGAAGCATGCCGGAACTACCGAAAAAGCAGGATCAGGACCGTTACGAGTTCGAACTTTGTTCCGGATTTGGAGCAAATCGCTCTCCTGAAGGAAAAGGCGCTCTTCTCGCGCCTGGAGACGGTTCGGCTGATCGAGATCGCCAAGGTCGGTCACTACACTTCGGCCTTCTCGGCGGCGGAAATATTTTCCGTTCTCTATTACGACGTCATGGCGCTGAGACGCGGTGAGCCGGCGTGGCCGGACCGCGATCGCTTCATGATGGGCAAAGGCCATGCGGCGGTCGGCCTCTTCCCGATCCTGGCCGACGTCGACTTCTTTTCCAAGGATCTCCTCGACGGGTACACCAGGCTTGGAAATCCGCTGGGCGACCATCCGGACATGCGCAAAGTGCCGGGCGTCGATTTCAGTTCCGGGTCCATCGGCCACGCCTTGTCCGCCGGGTGCGGCATGGCGCTCGCCGGCCGCATGCAGGGTTGCGACTTCCATACCTTCGTGATGATCGGCGATGGCGAACTGCAGGAAGGCCAGGTCTGGGAGGCCGCACTTTTCGGCGCGGACAAGCAACTTGGACGACTGATCGCATTATCGACCGCAACGGCTATCAGTTCGACGGCGCGGTCGATGACGTGATCGGTATCGAGCCCATCCTCGACAAATGGCGCGCCTTTGGCTGGGAGACCCATGAGGTCGATGGCCACGACGTGACGGCGCTCGCCGCGCTATTGCGGAAACTGAAAGCCGACGATGCGCGCAATGTCCAGCGGTCGTCCTCGCGCATACCGTGAAAGGCAAGGGTGTCTCCTACATGGAGACCGAACCCGGGTGGCATCTCGGCTATCTCGATCCTTCCGACGCGGATCGCGCAATAGCAGAAATCAGGGCGATGGGGTCTGAGCGATGTCGCGACCGCTTTCCGACAACTCCTGGCATTATCGCGAGCTCAACGCCCAAACGCCGAGGCTTTCCGCTCTCTCCGACGCGCTCATCGATCTCGTGGCCGATGGGGAACCGATCGTCGCGGGTACCGCCGACCTGCAATATTCGAACGGGCTTTCCAGGTTCGCCGCAGTGCATCCCGACCGTTTCGTGCAGTTCGGTATTTCCGAGCAGAACATGGTCTCGGCCGCAGCCGGCATGGCGGCTATCGGGATGAAACCCTATGTCGCGACATTTGCCTCGTTCCTTGCTCTGCTTTGCTGCGAGCAAATCCGCATGGACGTCGCCTATTCGGCGCTGCCGGTGCGGCTGATCGGTCATCATGCGGGTATTTCACTCGGCTTCTATGGCACCTCGCACCACGCGACCGAGGATCTGGCGATCATGCGGGCCATAGCCAATCTGACCGTCGTTGCCCCGGCTGACGGTGCTCAGTTGAAAGCCGCGATCAAGGCGTCGGCGGACTATCCGGAACCGATCTATTTTCGAATTCAGCGTGGACGCGACCCGGTCGTTTATACCGAGGATGTCGCGTTCAGCTTTGGCAAGGCGGTGGTGCATTCGCACGGCGAAGATCTCACAATCATTGCGACCGGCTCAACAACTCATCCGGCTCTCGATGCGGCCAAAGCGCTCGTCTCCGCAGGACATTCGGTGGGCGTCATCGACATGGCGACCGTCAAGCCGCTCGACCGGGAAGCAATCCTCGCGGCCGCCGCACGCAGCCGGTCGATCCTGACCGTCGAGGAGCATAATGTGCTCGGTGGGCTCGGCTCGGCGGTGGCTGAAGTCATCGCGGACGAGGGATTGCCGGTTCGGGTGCGGCGGCACGGCATCTATGACGAATACAGCCTTATCGCCCCGCCGACGCATCTCTACGCCCATTACCGGCTTGACGCGCCAGGCATCGAACAGGTGGCACGCGAATTCCTGGAAAACAGGAATTTCTAACCGGTCTTCGTCGCGCGAAGGCCGACCGAAGGCAACTTGCGCGAACAAAAATGGGAGGAACTGAGAATGACATTCCTGCAAGAGATTGCAACGCAGATACGATGCGTGGCGAAGGGTGTCGCAATAAGCGCCGTGGCGGCCTCCATGGCGATGTCTGCCGGTGTTGGCAGTGCGGCGGCGCAGGACTCGACATGGGTCGCGACGTGGGCGGCCAGCCCGCAACCTACATGGGGCGGCGATTTCCCCTTGCCGACACTTCTGCCTTTCAATCTGTGGCATCAGACAGTCCGCCAGAAGCTGCGAGTGAGCCTTGGCGGTGAGAAGCTGCGGATCGTTCTTTCGAACGAATATGGCAAGGCGCCGCTGAAGATCGACTCGGTTCACATCGCATTGCCCGGCGGCGACGGCTCCGCGATCGATCCGGGGACCGACCAGGTCGTGACCTTTGGCGGCTCCGAGCAACTGACCATTCCCGACGGTGCACCCGCCGTCAGCGATCCGATCGACATCTCGGTCCCGTCGCTGGGGAGTCTTTGTCGTGTCGTTCTTCATTTCCGGTCCCATGCCGATCGACACCTATCACTGGGATGCCGAGGAGGTCGCCTATATCGGCAGCGGCAATCAGGTGGCGAGCACCACAATCGAGGAGCCTACCGAGAACACCACCCGCATCTACCTCAGCGACGTACTCGTTGAAGCGCCTGTGGAAACGAGGGCAGTGGTCGCCTTCGGCGACTCGATCACCGACGGTGCCGCATCGGGCCCCGGTCTCAACGCCAGATGGCCGGATTTCCTGGCCGAAAATCTGACTGGTGACAATGTCGCTGTTGTCAACACGGGCATCTCTGGCGCGCGCCTGCTCAATTCCCGCATGGGTGAAAACGCGGCGGCGCGCTTCACGCGGGATGTGCTGAGCGTTCCCAACCTCGAGACTGTCGTGGTACTGATCGGGATCAATGACATTGCATGGCCGGGCCAGTCCTTCGGTCCGCAGGATCCCTTCCTGACCAAGGAAGAACTGATCGCGGGATACCGTCAGCTGATCGCGCTGGCCCATTCGCACAATGTGCGCATCGTCGCCGGCACGCTCACGCCGTTCAAGGACGCCCTGAAAGGCAGTCCGCTGGAGGGCTATTACAACGAGCAGCGTGACGCACTTCGTCAGCAGGTCAACGAGTGGATCAGGACGAGCGGCGAATTCGATGCGGTCGTGGATCTCGACAAGCTGGTCGCCGACCCGGATGATCCGCTCGCGGTCCAGAGCGATCTGCACGCCGACCATCTGCACTTCTCGCCGAAAGGAAACAAGATGGTTGCCGACGCGCTGACGCCTGCCATCCTCTTTGGCAACCAGTAGGGCGCGCAGAGCATTAGGGGGCCGGCCGTCTCGTCCGGCGGCCCCTTGGCCGGCCGTCTCGCGGTCGGTCGAAAACTCAAGGAGCAGAAGTGATTACAGCGGGCGGTTCGACGTGGGTGGGTACTTGGGCAGCTAGCCCGCAGGCGACGTGGGGTGGCGATTTTCCGTTGCCCACGCTGTTGCCTTTCAACCTTTGGAACCAGACCGTGCGCCAAAGACTGCGGGTTAGTATCGGCGGCGAGACGCTACGCATTGTGCTGTCGAACGAATACGGGACCGCGCCACTGACCATTGACGCTGTTCACGCCGCATTGCCTGGCGGTGACGGCCTCGTGATTGATCCCGGCTCCGACACGCCTGTCACTTTCGGGGGCAAGGCCAAAGTCGTCATTCCCGAAGGCGCACCCGCGATCAGTGACCCAATTGCATTGAAGCTTCGGTCTTTGGGCGAACTGGTGGTCTCGTTCTTTGTCGCAGGACCGACGCCCATCGGCACGTTCCACTGGAACGGTGAACAGACGGGCCATATCGGGCCGGGAAACCAAGTGGCCCACGCCGCAATTGGCGAGGCGCTTGAAACGACGACACGAATCTTTTTGACCGAAGTGATGGTCGAGGCGCCAGAAGACGTTGTTGCAGTGGTCGCGCTCGGGGATTCGATAACAGATGGCGTGGGCTCTGGTCTCGATCTAAACGTCCGCTGGCCCGACTTCCTGGCCGAGCGCCTTGCGGCGCGCAACGTCACGGTTCTGAATGCCGGTATCGCCGGCGGGCGACTTCTGCGCTCTCGCATGGGGGAAGGCGCGGTGGCCCGTTTTACTCGCGACGTGCTGCGCCAGCCGCGTGTGCGTACTGTTGTCCTTTTGATCGGCATCAACGACATTTCCTGGCCGGGACAGCCATTCGCACCCGGCGATCCGTTTCCGGCCAAGGAGGATATGATTGCCGGATACCGGCAATTGGTGCTGCTTGCCCACCTGCACGGCATAAGGGTCGTGGCCGGCACGCTCACGCCGTTCCAGAATGCGCTGAAAGACAGCCCGCTCGAAGGCTACTACAGCGAAAAACGAGACGAACTGAGGCGCGAGATCAACGACTGGATCCGCATAAGCGGTACGTTCGACGCTGTGGTCGACCTCGACCGGCTGCTCGCGAATAGGGAAAACCCACTGGTGATCGGTGACGCCTATCACGCTGACTATCTGCATCTTTCCGCCCAGGGAAACAAACTCGTTGCCGACGCGATGACGCCCGAGGTGCTTTTCGGCCCGGCGGAATCGCTCCAATGAAGGACGCCAGGATGAGCCATGCGGACGACCTCTCCCTATGGCGCAGGAACGCCTTCATCGACGGGAATTGGGTCGGCTCCGGCGATCGGTTCCCGGTCGACAATCCGGCAAATGGAGCGGTGATAGCTTCGGTCACCAATTGTACCGCCGATCAGGTCGAGGCGGCAATTTCTGCCGCGGATCGGGCTTGGGATCCCTGGAGGGCGATGACGGGGAAGGAACGAGGCCAAATCCTGCGGCGCTGGTTCAATCTGATGATAGAAAACCGCCAGGAACTCGGAGCGTTGTTGAGTCTCGAGCAAGGCAAGCCGCTCAAAGAGGCCATTGGCGAGATCACATATGGCGCTTCCTTCCTTGAGTGGTTCGCCGAGGAAGCGAAGCGCGTTTACGGTGATGTTATCCCCGGCTATCAGCGCGATCGGCGGGTCGTTGTGTTGAGACAGCCCGTAGGCGTTGTTGCGGCAATTACGCCTTGGAATTTTCCCGTTGCCATGATTACCCGCAAAGTCGGACCGGCACTTGCGGCAGGTTGCACTATCGTCGTCAAGCCTGCCTCACAGACACCACTTAGTGCTCTGGCGCTGGCTGCACTTGGCGAGCAGGCCGGATTGCCGGCGGGAGTACTTAATGTTGTGCCGTCGCGGCGTTCCGCGGAAGTGGGCCGCATTTTGACGGGATCACCGCTGGTCAGAAAAGTCACGTTCACTGGTTCGACCGAGATCGGCAAGGTGCTGTTGCGCCAGAGTGCTTCGACCGTGAAGAAAGTGTCCATGGAACTTGGCGGCAACGCGCCGGTAATCGTGTTCGATGACGCAGATCTCGATCAAGCGGTAGAAGGCGTGATGGCGGCGAAATACCGCAATACCGGTCAAACTTGCGTTTGTGCCAATAGAATTCTCGTGCACACCGGCGTCTACGGCGTATTTGTCTCGAAGCTGGCCGAGGCGGCGCGTGGCTTGACGGTGGGGTCTGCTCAAGAAGGGGCGTTCGATCAAGGTCCACTGATCGATGCCAGCGCATTCTCGAAAGTTGAAGAGCTTGTTGCCGATGCGGTCGCTAAGGGCGGTCGAGTTGTCACGGGCGGAGGACGCCACGAGAAAGGGGGCAATTTTTATTCACCAACCGTGATAGCGGATGCAAACGTCGATATGGCGATGGCGCGCGAGGAGATTTTCGGACCGGTAGCGCCGGTCTTCCGGTTCGAAACGGAAGCCGAGGCGGTTTCGCTCGCGAATGCTACTGAGTTCGGCCTTGCGGCATACTTCTTCTCGAAGGACGTCGACCGTATCTGGCGCGTGGCCGAGGCGATCGAGGCTGGGATGGTCGGTATCAATACCGGCTTGATCTCAAGCGAAGTTGCCCCGTTTGGAGGGATCAAACAGTCCGGGCTCGGCCGAGAAGGCTCATTTCGCGGTATTGATGACTACGTAGAGAACAAATATTTATGCTTTTCAGTCTCGGAAAGACTGGCGTCTCAATAAGTAGGATCATAGCACCCGCGCCTGCCTGTTTCCGAAAGGTGTGCTCGATACTCCCTTGGTCGGACCTCAACTACGACGACGACCAGCATCGCCCAGTGTAGGCCATCGCAAAGAAGTTGAACAAAATGACTATTGATAACAAGCATCATTATGTTGAGAAATTCTCAACTGCGCCTAACTTTTTATTCCGATAGCTTGGTTCATTGAACGCGCCGGCAAGCAAACTAGCCAGTCAACATAGCAGGCTATCGTAGCCCAAAATCTGGTGCGTTAATTGGCGCAGCGGTGGCACGAACAGAGAACATCGCCGTGGTTGATGCTTAACCTAGAGAGGCGAAATTCGTGGAAGAGCAGCAGTCGGCATCTCTATTTGGGGTGCTGTCAGAGCTTTCGGACCTTAAAGATTGCGGCAGGCTGCGATCGGCTATGTGGCATGCCAGGAGGCCTTGATCCCGGGAGGCCGTCGGTTTTTCTTTCGGTACATGTCACAATCCGCCTGCGCCGGCCGTCAAGCAGGTGTCAGGCCCTTTGCTGAGAGGAAAGAATTGGCAATGCCCCGCAAGGTCAAACCACTCAAGCAAAGTCCAACGGGAATGAGCAGGTTGGACACGTCCATCCGCGTCTTCGAGGAGGCGCGCCCGCGGCTGCTTGGCATCGCCTACAGGATACTCGGCTCTCGGGCGGAAGCGGAGGACGCGGTCCAAGACACGTTCCTTCGCTGGCAGGCGGCGGACATTGAGAGCATCGAATCTCCGGGTGCATGGCTGACGACAGCTTGCACACGTCGCGCCATCGACATGCTGCGCGCTGCGTACCGCAGTCGCGTGGACTATGTCGGAAACTGGCTGCCTGAGCCGGTCCACACTTTCGTCGACAGCGAGGCGCAGGCGCAAATGGAGCTTTCATCCTCTCTCTCAACCGCCTTCCTGCTGATGCTGGAGCGCCTCACGCCGAAGGAAAGGGCGGCCTATCTGCTCTACGAGATATTCGAAATGTCGTATGCCGACGTTGCGGCATCTCTGGATATGAACGAGCCGGCGTGCCGCAAGCTCGTGTCACGCGCTAAGGCGCGCATCGGCGACGATCAGGTGAGATACCAGCCGCCGCGGGAACGACAGGAGGAGCTGCTGGCGGCCTTCGAGGACGCCATACGCAAGGGGCGGCCCGGCAACCTCGCCGCGATGCTCGCCAGCGATGTGCGCCTGACCGCCGACGGTGGCGGCAAGGTCGCTGCGGCGGCCGGTGTCATGGAAGGCGATTCCGTGCTGGCGTTCCTGACGGAGCGGCTGAGCGAATGGTGGGCAGCCTACGAATGGAGCTTCACCGAGCTCAACGGCGCCCGTGGGTTGATCCTGAAGCAAGAGGGCAAGATCGTTGCAACGGTCTCGTTCGCCTTCGACCGTTCAGACCGCGTCACTGACATCTTCATCGTGCGCAATCCCGACAAGCTCGCCGGCCTGGGCGATATGTCAATTCACTGACCGGTGGGGTCTCTTCGGCCGCCAGCCAATGCAGACTCGGCGCGGGCAGATGCTCATGCCGTTTTTTTTAAAGAGGCCGCTCTTGCTAGCCGCCACAATATATCGTCAGAGATTTCGTTCCCCGGCGTCACAAACATCTCCCCTCGAACGTCATAGAGGTATGGGCACTGTGCCCGCCAACAGCGGTCGCTGGCCGCTCAGTTCGAGGAAAACATCATGAGCAAGAGCGCACTCTTCATCAGCCACAAGACATTACCCGGAAAGCGCGACGAGGTCAGACAGATCTGGGAAAAATACGCACGCGACTATGTCGGCGGCAGTAGCGGTCAGCTCTCCTATTTCTACTGTTATGACGACAACGATCCTGATGCGATCGTCGTGTTTCAGCTGGCCGCCGATCAGGACAGCGGTCAGGACTTCGTGAAGCAGACCTGGTTCGCCGACTACGAGCGGGAAACAGCAGCTCTGCTCGCCAGGCCATCTGAGTTCCGCACGGCAACGCCGCAGTGGATCAAGGGCGCCGCCGCATAGCTGATCGACAAGGATCCGCGGGTGGATCGCCACCCGCCGATTCCTCAATAAAGAAGCACGCTTTCTTCAACTCCCGACAAACTCAACCCGCAGCATCGCTGCCTGAGGTTCATCATGAGCACAAATGACACAGGAACGGGCGAGGCTCGCCCGGGCTGGGCTGCGCTCCTCAGCGGCAGGAACGCTGTCTATTCCATCATTCTGGCGGGTGGCGTCGCACTGCACGCACTCAACATCTACATCGTGACTACGATACTGCCGTCCGTCGTCGAAGACATCGGCGGGCTCGAATACTATGCCTGGGCCACGACATTGTTCGTGGTGGCCTCGATTCTCGGCGCTGCGCTGTCGTCGCGCCTGCTTGATCGCGTGGGGCCGGGACGTGCCTACGCGACCGCTACCGCCTTGTTTGTGGCGGGTACCCTGATCTGTGCGGCTGCTCCAGCCTTTCCCGTGCTTCTTGCCGGACGCTGCGTGCAAGGGTTTGGCGGCGGGTTTCTCTTAACCCTGGCTTACGCTGTCATCCGCCTCGTTTATCCCGAGGCGCTGTGGTCGCGTGCCATCGGTCTAATCTCGGCAATGTGGGGCGTATCGACATTGATCGGCCCCGCCGTTGGCGGGGTGTTTGCGGAACTGAGCATCTGGCGGGCGGCGTTCTGGTCGTCTGGTTCCGCTCTCGGTGATCTTCGGAACGATCGCGATCGCGGTGCTTCCGAGGGGAAGCCGCGACGAGGCCGAGCCGTCGCCGCTGCCCTTGCCGCAACTCATCCTGCTAACTGCGTCCGTGGTCGCGGTCTCCGCGGGGAGCGTCAGCGCCAACCCCTTGTGGAACGGGGTAGGATTGCTGGTTGCCGGAATTCTGGCGGCCCTTCTTGCGCGGGCGGAACAAGGCGCTCACGCCCGCCTGCTGCCGAAGGGAGCGCTCGATGCCGGCGGACCGCTCGTGGCGCTCTACGCGACGATCGCCCTTTTGGTGATGGGGATGCAGATCGACATCTTCGTCCCCTATTTCCTCCAGGTACTGCACGGTCAATCACCTTTGATCGCCGGTTATCTCGCCGCGCTGATGGCGATGGGCTGGACGCTCGGCTCCATGCTGAGCGCGGGTCGATCCGGCGAGGCGGGTATTCGCGCAATCCGTACCGGCCCCGTGTTTGTCCTGTCCGGTCTAACGGTCCTGCTTTTCTTTGTTCCAGTGCCGGGCGGCATCGGATGGCAACTCTTGCCGATATGCGCCGGCCTGCTTCTGGTCGGACTGGGCATCGGTGTCGCCTGGCCGCACCTTGTGACGAACGTCTTCAAGGAGACGCCGGTGTCGGAGCAAGGGCTGGCAGCGGGCTCGATCACGACCGTCCAGCTCTATGCGACGGCTTTCGGCGCCGCGGCCGCGGGCATGGTGGCCAATCTCGGCGGGCTCAGTGAGCCGGGCGGCCTGGAAGGTGCCTCGAGCGCCGCGCTATTGGTGTTCGGCGTTTTCCTGGTCGCGCCGGCTCTCGGCCTCGTCTCCGTCAGGAGACTTGGGAGACGCCGAAACCCGGAGATTACCGCTAAGGCCGCCTGCAGCAGCTGATGTCCGGCAATCGGGAGTAAGTCGGAGCTGAGATTGCCGCGGCAGGGGTAGGTGGTGAATCAGGCTCTCTGGACCATGCTGAATCGACAGACGGATCGCGCTGACCTCATGGTCCTCTCATGCAGAACCTGATCCATAGCGCATCCGACGACTCGAGCGACAATGATGCCCCATCACGACCCGGGCTGAGACATTGAGATTAGGCACACTGCAGACCTGCAATTTTCTCCATTCGTGGCTTTGCAATCGAAAAGTAGTCCTCGGTGCGGAGCGCCACCGACCGATCCAGACGTGCCGCGTTGAAGAATATCTCCGAATGCTCATTTAGGCTCGGATCAGCAATGAGAAGCAGGTCCGGATGAAAGGCGAACGGCAGCACGGTGCCGACAACGCTGCCGGCGAGTTTTTCTGCTGCCTCCGTCGAGGCGAAGCCCACATAGGTTGCCCCATCAAAGAGGCGGCGAACTCTTTGCATGTCGACCCTGGCATCGCCCGAGACCACGGCCAATACAAACCGCGTATTCTTTCTGCCGGTTTTCACGATCAGGACGATACATTTTGCTGCTGCCGCTACGGCGTGTCCCCGAAACTCGCTTACGATTTCGGTTTGGCCTTCGGGCGCGTGGTCGATAAGCCGGTATTGCGCGCCCGCGTCGTTGAGAAGCGCGATCAGCCTGTCGTATGTATCAGCCATGATCGAGCTTATTCATCGCCCGTCGGCACGATCGCCGCGGTTTCGATCATCAAGATGACGCTTCGCTCGGGTGATCGCGTGCAGTGCAAAACGCCCTTGGGAACGACGAAACCCTTGGCCCGGCGCCAACTCCACTGACTTTCCTTCGAGGTCGATGATAAACTTGCCGCTTATGACGTAGAAGAATTCGTCGTCATTATCGTGCTTGTGCCAATGGTACTCGCCTTGCATGACGCCCATTCGCACGACGGAATCGTTTACCTTGCAAAGGGTCTGGTTGAACCATTGATCCGTGACCTCGTCCGCAAGCGCCTTCACGTCAATCAGCGTAAGGGGCTCGAACTTGATATCCAGCAAGGTCACATAGGGGTAGTCTTTTTCCTCGTTCATATTATCGCTCCGTTTCTGAACTGTGATCGTGAAGGTTGTTCGGGATGATTGAAAACACGCGGGCAGGGAACCCCGAACCCTGTTCGGGCTTGGGCCAGGTGGCAACAATCAGTGCTCCGGCAGGAGGAACAGCGTCCAGGCAAGCCAGGAGCTCGATCTGCCACTTGTTCTGGCGGAGCCAATAATCCTCCAGCGGTGCCTCGCGGCGTGAAACAACCACGCCAGGGTCCGTGTCTGTCGTGTCGTGCCCGATCGCCGTGACATTGCGCTCCTCGGCAAGGCGATGCAGCACCTCGTGGCTCCAACCCGGAAAGTGCGCTACGCCGCTTGGATCGCGGTTCGCCATCCTTGCCTTGTCCGGCCATCGCTGGGCCCAGCCCGTCTTGAGGGCAACGAAAGCGCCTTCGGGAATTCGCCCATGCTCGGTCTCCCAGCGATCGACATCGGCAAGCGTCACCACGGTGTCGGGGTCTGAAACTGCACGGTCTGCGATATCGATCACCGCCAAGGGCAAGATCATCTCTTCGACGCCGATCTCATCCAGATACCGGAGCCCCTGAACGAAGTGGGCAGGCGGATCGACATGTGTTCCCCATTGTCCGGGATGGCGGTATTCGTGGGCGAGGAAACCGCTGCCTCGCGTGCCGAGCCCCTCCTCGTAGTGATAGAGAGTGGTCCGTTCCTCAGGTTCAAAACTGTCGCAATGTGGGATCTCCGGGTTGAATGCGTGAGTGAGGTCGACGAAGCGGCACTGTCTCAACATATCGATAAGGGTTGTGTCGAATATCTGCACGGAGACACCTAGATACGGCCTGGATGGCTCTCGCGAGGCCTGCCGCTCGCGATGCTGGTTGAAGTGGGTCCGGTCGACGATGTGCCGGGTTCAAGAAGCACCACCTCGCAGGTGTCATCCAGAGCGACCGGGCAATGCTCCACGCCATGTGGCACCACGATGAATTCACCTTCATCGACGATTTCATCGCGGTCGCGGAACTTCATGAGCAACCGCCCTTTGTGCACAAAGAACAACTCATCCTCGGTTTCGCGAAAGTGCCAGACGAACTTGCCCTCGAGTTTGGCGAGTTTGACCTGCACGTCATTGACCTGACCGGCAGCCTTCGGTGACCAGGTATCGGAAAACCCGTCGAAAGCTGCCGCAAGATTCATCTTGTGGTGCGGAGAGACGTGATTGTTCAGCCGTGCCACATCGCGAATGATTGCCGCGAGCTGACCGGGCAAGCTTTTGCTGTCGGCCGGATAATCTCCGTTAAGTGCGGCTGTGCCGATGGTAAAACCGGCCGCCCCGGCTGCCTTCGCGGCGGCAATCCGCTGCGGAACATCGATGGATCCGGCCATAAAGACCGGCTTTGTCACCGCCGCGCAGACGGCCTTCATCAAGGTAGGCACGTCTTGCTTCGAACGATAGGCCAGAAGGTCGAGCCCATGCACACCGTCACGAGCCGCAAGGGCCCTTGCGCTGGCCACAATCTCGTCGATGCTGCCTTCCAGCACACTTGGATGATCAACAATCCGACCGGGAAATGGGCAGTATCGAATCCCCGTGCCCGCAATGATCGACAGCACGTCATCGACGTTGGTTCCCCCGAGAAGGACATCCACGCCAAGGTCGACCGCCGCCTGGGCCGAGGCGATTTCACTTTCCTTGTCGAGGGAGACAACCTCGAGATAGGACTTGGCCCCACCTTGCCGGATCGTTCTGTTGAGTTCCTTCAGGCCGTCGATCGGCAAACCGATATCCTTGAACCCGATATGACGCACACCCAGTTCCAGCGCGGTTTGAAGATGAGACATCGCATCCTCGACCGTCCTGTCGTTGCGCGTAAGCATGAAGATGAAACGCAGACCCATCAGGCAGTTCCTTCGTATTTGACAGCTTCCAGTCGAGGAGCTCTGAGTTTTCGGGCATACGCGATTGCCGTTAGAAGGCTCGATGGGTCTGCAATGCCCTTGCCGGCTATGTCAAAAGCCGTTCCGTGATCCGGGCTCGTGCGAACAAACGGCAGGCCCAGCGTGATATTGACGCCATTTTCCAGGCCGAGATATTTCACCGGTATAAGACCTTGATCGTGATACTGCGCAACCACGACATCGAACCGCCCCTTTCGGGCCTGCGTGAAGACCGTATCGCCGGGCCAGGGGCCGCTCACATCGATCCGTTCGGCTCTGCGCCCGTTCGATCGCTGGCGCGATGATCCTGGTTTCCTCATCTCCGAACAACCCACCTTCGCCGGCATGCGGATTAAGCCCGGCGACGGCGATTTTTGGTGCTGCAATGCCAAGCGCAAGCCCCCCTTTGTGGGCAAACCGAATGGCGGTCATCTGTGCTTCGAAATCGGCCTTTTCTATCGCCTGACGCAGCGACATGTGAATGGTGACAAGGACCGTTCTTATTTCGTCGTTGGCGAGCATCATCGCCACTCGGCTGGCTCCCGAATAGTCAGCCAGAATTTCAGTATGGCCGGGGTATTTGATGCCGGCGTGCGCCATTGATTCCTTGTTGATCGGAGCCGTCACAATCGCGCTCACCTTTCCGGCCTTCGCCGCGTTGATGGCCGCAAGGATCGCGCTGAACGACATCTTTCCGGAGATTGCATTGACTTGGCCGAGTTGCGGCAACTCGACGCCTTCATCAGCATCGACAACGTCTATGATGCCGGGCTGGAATCGTGCTTCTTCGACTGCCTTGATTGCATGAACTCGCAGTTCAAGACCCAGACGCGATATTGCATCCGCCATGACGCGCGAATTGCCGTAAACAACCGAACGTTCATCGCCGGACGCAATTGCCTTGACAATGATCTCCGGACCAATGCCGGAGGGATCACCCATTGTGATGGCTATTGGGATATCCTTCATCGTGCTTGTTCCAGTTCATTCGCGCCGACACCTCGTCTAAACTGCTCGGCGGCTCGGTGAAGTGTGTTCGCATTCCCGAAGCCGCCCGCCTTCAGGGCGATCAACATTGACCGCCCGCCTGCGAGATCGACCCGCCCAAAGGGAAAGCCATCCTCAAGTTCGCCGAGAATGTCGAACTGGCAGACGCCGAGTTTCTGGAGGATCGCCTCCATTGTGTCGCCCCCGGTAGCGATAAGCGCGCCGAAGCTTCCGCCATGTAAGGCGCATACGGCCCGCTCGGCCAATTCCGCGAGAACGGCGTCCGGTCGTTCCTCACAAGTTTGCGGCGCACGCAAAACCGTCACATCGGTCAGGTTTTCGAGGGGCTCGCACTGTAGATGGCTCTTTGCGTTGGCCGTTCCCACGACGACAAGGATGTTTTGGCGGTGCATCGTAAGCCCTTCTCGAGCCCCGGTTCCCGAAGAAACAAGACGCGCCAAGGCTTGTGCCAATCCGGGAGATCCCACCCACAACACCTCCTCTGGAGACCGGAACGACGCGACCTGGCTGTCGAGCGCATCCTGCGTGGCGGCATCGAGGATCATCACGTTCCCGATCGAGCCTGGGACAAGGTCTGCAAGCAGTGACGTCCGGGCTCGATGAACCGGGTCGTTGGCGTAAAGGGTCTCGGAAACCGGGACGCCGTCGACATACTGGACGCCCCCGATGGTGGTCCGCCCGGCAGCTGGAAATGCCGGTGCGAAGACCATCATACTGCGTTGGCTTGCCGCGAATGCAGCTTCCAGCTCCGCCGTGATATTGCCGCGCAACGTCGAATTCGACGGTCTTGATGAGTATCGAGTAGTTGCCGGCCTGGCGCACGAGCGCCTCCGTTACCCGCGCAGCATCAGAACAGTCCATGGACCGAGTGGCAGCATTCACGGCGGAAACCGACCTGGAACCGGCAGGGAAATGGCCGAGCCCCACCGCCGCTGCGTGACCTCGCGCAACGAAAGGAGCGGCAGCATCGCTGGCGCTCGTCAGGTCATCCGCAACTATCGCGACGGGAAGGAGTTGATTGGTTTGCATACATCAATGATCTTCCAGTTCTACCCGCATGAAAAGCGATAGTTTCTGGCCTCATTTGGTGATAAAGTATCACCAATGAATCGCTCCGAAATTCCTTCCCTGGATGATCTGCGCGCCTTCGAGGCGACAGGACGCCTCGGGTCCGTCCGGCGTGCGGCCGAGCATCTGTCGCTGACGCACGGGGCCGTCAGCCGGCGGATCAACAAGCTGTCTGAAGATCTCGGTTTTCAAGTATTTGAAAGGAGCGGACGCGGATTGCGCCTGACGCCCGCGGGGGAAACACTGTTCCTGTCGGTGAACCGCTTCCTCGATGAGCTGCAGAGCACTGTTCATCGCCTTCGCAACGCAGGGGACGAGAATACGTCCCTTGTGTTGTCGTGCGAGCCATCGGTCGCCATGCGTTGGCTCATCCCACGGCTCAGCAAGTTTCAGAGCGACAACCCGGATATCGTGGTTCATCTGTCGGTTGGCGGTGGTCCCATCGATTTTCAGAGAGAGCGTGTCGATCTTGCTATTCGGCGCCTTGACTTTGCGCTTCCCGGCTCCTGGAAAGTGCGGCGGTTGTTCGCAGAGAGAGTGGGGCCCGTCATGGCGCCGCACCTCGCCGAGGATTTCGAAACCGGCTTCTATATCGGTCTCGGTTCCAAGACCCGTGCCGAAGCATGGACCAAGTGGCTGTCGCTAAATCCGCGATCGGTTCAGCCGACCGAAATCCGGTTTCATGATCATCATTTTTTGATGGTCGAAGCCGCTTCCTATGGCCTTGGTGTCGCCATGAGCCCGTTCGTGCTCGCTATCGATGACATTGAGCGGGGGCGCCTTGTCGCGCCACTGGGATTTTCAGCGGACGACACCCACTACGGCCTCATCTGGCCCAATGGCGAAGAGCCGGGCGTCATGAAGAAGAGGCTCGTCGATTGGCTTGTTCAAGAATGCGAGAGTTCGCAGCTATGAATGCTTGCCGGCGAGTAGGCACGAAGAACGTTCGTGTGTGAGCCGGTCGGGTTATGGGCTGCTTATGCTTCATTCGAGTGTGAGGTGCGAAAAGCCTGCGCCTTTGCTCGGTTGCCGCAGGTGCGCATGTCGCACCACCGGCGCCCGCGACCGCGTCCACGATCGATGAAGAACCAGGTGCAGCGCTGGCATTGGCGGACGCGTTTGAGGTCTTCGCTGCGCAAGAGGTCCTCAAAAGCGAGAGCAACCGTATCAGTCCAGCGATGACGCGAAGTGGCGTCCGCACGCCAGCGAAATCTCTCGTTGGCCGGTTCCAATTCGCTGCGGTGCAGCGCGGCGTGCATCCTATCCTGCAGCGGCCGCATTTCGGGCAGATCCATGTGGCCCCTGGTTTCTCGGGCCGCGAGAGCTCTGTAGGCCGCCTCTCGCAGATCAATGAGGTCGGCAAGAGTGGCGGGGTCTTCGAAGCGGCCGGCTTGATCGAAGCGTCTGATGTCGTCTTCGGTCATGAGCTTGGAATGAATGACCCAGAGCCGCATCGCGGACCAGCTCTGCAGTTTTTCCTCGGTCCGGGTCTTGCCGCTGTCGGCAACGGTGTTGACGAAATCGAGCGCCGGATGCCCGCCGACAAAGTCGGCCTCGCGCCACATGTCCATATCCTTGATCCCGTTGATAACCTTTAATTGCAATTTATAGGTTGCGCGATCGGAAATCCAGGATAACCTGTAAACCAAAAATAACAGTTATTTCAGGGTCGCGATGCTTGATCTTCCTAACCGATTTAAATTCGGCAGCCATCAGGTTGCATGGGGCTGCGTGGGTGAGGGCGAACCGCTTGTCCTGATCCACGGGACACCGTTTTCGTCTCAGGTGTGGCGGCGGATTGCCCCGTGGCTGGCAACCCGGTATCGGATCTTCTTCTATGACCTGCTGGGATACGGCCAGTCGGACATGCCGGATGCCGACGTTTCGCTTGGCGTGCAGAACGACCTGTTCGTGGCGCTGCTTGGCGAATGGAGCCTCGATCGGCCAACCGTGCTGGGCCACGATTTCGGCGGCACGACCGCATTGCGCGCCCATTTTCTGAACGGTGTGGACTACGCGCGCCTCATCGTTGTCGATCCCGTTTCAATCGCCCCGCAAGGATCTCCGTTCGTCGCACATGTCGGACTGCATGAGACGGCCTTTCGCGGGCTGCCGGCCTACGCGCATGAGGCGTTGCTCGGCGCTTACATCCAAAATGCAGCGGCGCAGCCACTCACGTCTCCTGTGATGGAAATCTACAAGCGGCCATGGCGCGGGGCAGAAGGGCAGGCAGCCTTCTATCGGCAGATTGCGCAGATGCGGCAGAGCTACATCGAAGAGGTTCAGCAGCGCTATGCTCCGCCCACCTTTCCCGTGCAGATCCTTTGGGGCGCCGATGATACATGGATCCCCCTGGAGCATGGACAGAGACTTGCCGGACTGCTCACAGGAGGCAAGCTGACACTGGTGGAAAGCGCCGGGCACCTGGTTCCGGAAGATGCGCCCGAGGCCATCGTCGCGGCGGTACTAGCCTGAAGGTGACGACCGCCCGAGCCTCCGTCGAAGTACTCTTTGCGGCGTCCTTAACACCGGAAATCACGGATTTTGGTCTATGCCTCCTGTCCAATCTCCCGAAGAACACGCCTCAGCCACTGATGGCCGGGATCAGCGTCATGGCGGGCGTGCCATGTTTGTACGACACGAAACGAGGGAATGGTGATGGGTGGCGGGAAAAGTTTGAGCTGAAGCCGGTCCGCGAGCGATGTGAACAAGCGGCGAGGTTCCGTTGCAAGAAGATGGGACGAGTCGGCGAGCATTGGCGCCAGCAGGAAGTGGCTGACCGTGAGAGCCACAGTCCGCGTGAGCCCCTTGTCGCGGAGCACCGCATCGACATAGCCCGTCGGATTTCCACTCGTCGAGACTTGTAGATGCCGGAGCGAAAGATAGCGGTCGAGATCGAGCGTCCCGGCGAGCTCGGGATGATCGCTGCGGGACGCGCAAACGAAATCCTCTTCGTAAAGAAGTTCTTCGCGCATATGCGAGGCCGGCTCCGGAAAGTTGCCGGCGATCAGTTCGACCGAACTTTCCTCGAGCATTGCAAGCCCGACATCGTGACCCGTATTGCGGACGATGAGGGAAACGTGCGGAGCCTCGCGATCAAGGCGTGCCGTCAGGCGAGGAAGAAGGACGAAAGCCGCGTAGTCGGACAGGCCGAGAACGAATTGTCGCGTGCTGGTAGCGGGATCGAAGACCCGGCCGCCAATCAGCATGCCTTCAACCTGTTCGAGGATCGAATGGATCTTTGGAGCCATATCTTGCGCGAGAGACGTCGGCACCATGCCATGGGGTGATCGGACGAACAGGGGATCGCCAAAAAGCGCGCGGAGCCGGTTGAGGGCGTGGCTTACCGCTGGCTGCGTCAGGCCGATCCGCTCGGCGGCGCGCGTTGCATGACCTTCGGCAACAAGAGCGTCAAACACCTTGAGCAGGTTGAGATCGACACGGTTTAAATTAACAGCATTCATGATAACGATACTAATTATGAATTGGAATAATCACAAGGCGCAACGATATGTCACTACGCAACCTCAATGATTGGAGTAATCCTCATGCTCACCCCTCCCAATGCAAGTTCCCCCGGCAACGCGCGCGATCGCTACGCGATTGGTCTCAACAAACTCAATGAGATCGACGGGCGCGACGGCGAAGCCGTCGTCGAAGGCCTGAAGCAGATCTCGCCCGACTTCGCGCGCTACCTGATCGAGTTCCCTTTCGGCGACATCTACGCCCGCCCTGGACTGGATCTGCGCCAGCGCGAAATCGCGACGATCGCCGCGCTGACCGCACTCGGTTTCGCGGGACCGCAGCTCGAAGTCCATGTGGCGGCGGGGCTCAATGTCGGCCTGACCGAACAGGAGATCATCGAGATCATCATACAAATGGCGGTCTATGCCGGGTTCCCGGCAGCAATCAATGGGCTCAATGCCGCAAAGGCGGTTTTCGAGCGCCACTCTGAAAAGTGAGGCACATCATGAATATGAACGTTTCTTCCCAAGCTCCGGCGCGTCTGTCCGCTGCCATCGACAAGGCACTGGCCGAGCGGCGCATCGTCGGGGCTGTCGTGCTCGTCGCGCAGGACGGAAAGGTACTCTACAGCCGGGCCGCCGGGTATGCGGATCGGGAGGCGGGCACCGCGATGCGGGAGGACGCGATCTTCCGGCTCGCGTCGATCGCGAAAC
The DNA here is from genome assembly GCA_963801225.1 of uncultured Alphaproteobacteria bacterium. Taxonomy (GTDB): domain Bacteria; phylum Pseudomonadota; class Alphaproteobacteria; order Rhizobiales; family Afifellaceae; genus DASWJZ01. The sequence continues at coordinate 72,770 of CAWDED010000005.1, read as the reverse complement.
CGTTTGTTACCGCCGCAGCCATGCGCCTGGTGGAGGAAGGCAGGTTGTCGTTGGACGCGCCTGTGACGACGTGGCTGCCGGACTTCCGCCCCGCCTTGCCGGACGGTTCGGCGCCGGAGATCACCATCCATCACCTGCTGACCCACACGTCCGGGCTTGGGTATTCCTTTCTTGAGCCTGCCGACGGACCGTATCACAGGTTGAACGTCTCGGATGGTCTCGACCAACCGGGGCTGAGCCTTGCCGAGAATCTGTCGCGCCTCGCAGCCGCGCCGCTTGCCTTCGCCCCTGGGACGGGCTGGCGTTACTCGCTCGGCCTCGACGTGATCGGTGGCGTCCTTGAAAAGATCGAGGACCGCAGCCTTCCCGAGATCGTGCGCGAGAGGGTGACGGACCCGCTGGGATTGAAAGATACCGGTTTTGCGGTCCGCGATATCTCAAGGCTCGCCAAGGCCTATGCGGATGGTGACCCGGCTCCGGTGCAGATGAAGGATGGGATGGCGGTCCCGCTTTACGGTGCGGCTGCAACGTTCGCACCGTCCCGCATCCTCGATGCCCGTTCCTACCCCTCCGGTGGCGCGGGCATGGCAGGCACGGCAGGAGAGGTCATACAGCTGCTTGAGACGATCCGCACCGGGGGCGCCCCAATCCTGAGCGAAAAGACCGTCGAAGCGATGGTCACGGATCAGGTCGGCGCTCATGCCGAGTCACAGGGTCCAGGTTGGGGATTTGGCTATGGCTGGGCGGTGCTGGATGATCCGGCGGCGACTGGAACCCCGCAGGCGCCCGGTACGCTGCAGTGGATCGGCGCTTATGGGCACAGTTGGTTCGTGGATCGGGAAAATGGAATTTCCGCGGTCGCCCTGACCAATACGGCCTTCGAAGGAATGGCGGGCGCTTTCCCGGTGGACATCAGGAATGCCGTCTATCGTGCTCCGGCCTGAGCACTGCCGCGCTTGTCGTCGATCCACGGCAGGTCATTGAAGCGTTCACGGCGGCACTGACCGGCGACAGAGCCCCCATAAATGCGCTCTGCCGTAGCTCCGCGGCCTTACAATCCCCTGTCACATCGTTCCCGTCGAGAGAAACGATGGCGCCTGAAATGTATCGCACGATTTCCTTGTCTCGAGGTCAAACGAACCCTCCAAATGGACCACTTCAAGGGGATACTCCAGCATTCCCGCGCGGTGCGGCTGGCTGATCGTTTGGCCGCCGACGCGCTCGTGGAACGCTGGCCGGAGAGGGATGGGCGCGAAGTCGCGCTCTATCTCACGGACGCGGACGTTGCTGCCCGCGAGAGGTTGCTGGCATTCCGCAATACCGCGCTGTCCGAGTTTCTCGACGTTTTGTCACCCGGCGATACAAAGCGTCCGGGTGAATTGCTTCACAAGCTTTTGGCTAGGCGAGACACGTTCGAATTGGATCGCTTCACGATCTGCCGAATATGCGACAATGGCATCTGCGTGGATTGTCCGCTACCGACGCGCCACAGCCAGCGTGTGTGACGGGGGCGCTATACCAGCGCGGTTCAAGGACTTGTTCGCCGCGCGAAATGCTCATAGGTCACTCGCCAGGGATCGTTATCGGAAGGCCGTTCCTCGCCGATCCAGTGGAAGCTGTCGGCGGTGATTTCCGTGAAACGCCATCGCGCTTTCAGACCACGCGAATCCTCGCCGATCTGGACAATGTCCTTTCCCTGCGCCCGTCCGACCTGCCGCGAATAGTCCTGGTTCAGCGGGTCCGCCCAGATGATATGCCAACCGTTGATCCCTGGGTCGAATATTCGCAGGGTCGTGCCGTACATGGTGCATGGCGCCGGCCGCTTCGGCCTGATCCATACATCCTGAATTGTCCGGCCAAGCTGCACCCAGCCGAAATGAACTTCGCCGGTCGATTTTTCAACCGTGCCGTCATCGAGGTGATGGTGCGTGTCCAGATCCCAGCTTCCAATCAACCACCCGTAAAGCTCCATGTCCTTCGCCTGATGGGCCGCGGGACCTTCGGCGGCGAGCGCTGCAAGAAATGCCTCATTGGTCATACTTTTCCCCAGTTCTTGTCGGGCACACTCAAGATGCTGAACGTGGGTGCGCACTGGCAACGGTTCGGGCATGGGTCAAACTCATCACGTTCGCTGAAAAGTCCGGCTTCTTCCCTGGCCGATCGTCGAAGCGGCGAGGCGGCATTTTCGAACCGCCATATCTTGAAAAAATCTCTATACATCTGACTATGATCGAGGCAATCTTTCGCCGATTCAAACGCGAATATCTCAAGCAGGACTTGAATTGACTTCAACTAAGCCCGGAGTGCGACGCCTGCCATCCTTGCGGGGACTGCAAGCCTTTGAAGCGATTGCGCGATCTGGAAACCTTGCGAGTGCGGCGCAATCGCTCAACATCACACCGAGCGCGGTCAGCCATCGCATTCGCGGCCTCGAACAGGAACTCGGCGTCATTTTGCTGCAGCGAACGCCAAAAGGGCTTCGATTGACCGATGTCGGCCGCCGGTACTGCGCCGAAGTGGAGGGCGCCTTCACCCAGCTCGCCCGCGCGACAGATGATCTCCTTGGCCCGGATCTCTCCCGACCGTTGACGATCAGTCTGACTTCCGAGATTGGCAAGCGTTGGCTTATGCCGCGGTTTCACCGGTTTATGGATCTCTATCCGGACGTGGGGATCACTATCCTCAGCACTCATAGGACCGCAGACCTCGCGTCCGGCGAGGCTGACGCTGCTCTGCGATACGGTGCGGGAGATTGGCCTGGGCTCGCGGCCGATCCGATCATGTCGTTCAGCGTTTCGCCACTTTGTGCGCCACAGATCAAGGAAAAGTTCAACGGTCTCGCGCCCGCCGAGATGCTCGCATTGTGTACGGCAATTCGCGACGTTGATGACAACCACGACGACTGGGCTGCTTGGCTTAATGCCGCCGGCGTTGCCGGGCTGCCATTCGGTAAGGTGCTTCGTTTCGAGGAATACTCAATGGCAATAAAGGCGGCGATCAGCGGTCAGGGCGTCGTTCTGGGCTATAGCGGCTATGTGGACGCCGAAGTCGCGGCAGGAGCACTCGTGCGGCCCTTCGACCTGATCGTTCCGATCAGTCGGGGCTACCATCTTGTCTATGTCCAAGAGCGGCTCGCTGATCCAAGAATTCGGGTATTCAGGGACTGGGTACTGTCAGAAGCAGAATTGAGCAAAGAGCATTGAACAGAACGTTCAAAGGGATGGTCAATTTTTCCGGTAGCCCAGGGGATCGGGATAACCCTATCCCGGTTCGTGAACCACTTCGGTGGGAGCACTCCATCGCCGGAATTCTCGACAAACGATCGTTAGCACTGCACGGCGGAAATCGCCGTGCAGCGCTCACGATCCAGCAGGGCGCGCTTGCGATCGACGCCTTAGGCATAACCTGAAAGCGCGCCGTCATTGCGGACGACCCGGTGACAACGGTTGGCGACCGCAAGGTTGTTTGCGTCGGCCCGAACCGCCTTGGGCTTGTCGATGCGCCGCGCGATCTCGGAGTGAGGTCGACTTTCCCGCAATCGGTCAGCCAGGGTTCGCTGCCGCCCAGCGGCCGTTCTGCGTGCGGCCACCGTATCCGTACGCATCACCATCCGTCGCGTGGACGAACACGTAGCATTCCTCGTGCAGCGGACCCAGAAGGGCGGCCATGCCTTCGTACGCAGCGCGCAGGAATGCGGTCGTCTCAAACTTGGTATTCGTTCCCTGCACGATCTTGATATCGAGCCAAAAGGCAGAAAGACCTGCCTCGGTCGGGTTCTTGCCTCCAATGAACCAGCTTTGCGGTTCGGCGGGCTCGACGAGCACAGCGGTTATCTCCGGATTTTTGCCAAGGACGCCGCCGCCAAGCTTCGCTGCAAAATCGGCGATCTCGGAACGCAGCTCTGGACGTGGAGTGGGTGTGACGTAGCGGATGGTTATCATGGGCATTGTGGGTCTCCTGAGCAAACTTGCGGAATGAGAATGCTACAAAGACGGTCATCGTAAAATGCTATCTTTCCTTATAACTATCATAGTATTGTTGCATCATGCTCGATCTCGAATCCATCCACCTTTTTGTCCTCGCCGCTGACCTTGGCAACTTGACGCGCGCGGCCGAGGCGGCGGGAACTGTCCAACCCGTCGTCAGTCAGCGGCTCAAGACTCTCGAAGCAGTGCTGGGTTACAAGCTGCTCGACCGTACTCCGCGCTACGTTCGACTGACATCGGAAGGCAAAACGTTTTTGGACAAGGCGCGCGATTTGCTGGCTGCTCACGACGCGGCACTCTCGTTTCCGGTCGCGTCGCCGGTGCCCTTTTCGATCGGGATCAGCGACCATGCACTCGGAAGCGGTCTCGAGGACGTTTTGCACCATTTAAGATCCGTGCTCGGTACGCATGTGACGATCGAAGTGAAGATGGGGCATTCACAAGACATGCGGCGATTGTACGAAGCTGGGCAGATCGAAGCGGCGGTACTCCGCAGGGAGGCAGGGGGAGTGGACGGTGAAGTACTTGGACATGATCCGCTCGGATGGTGTGCACCACCGAATTGGGCGAATGCATTTCTTGAAGCCCTTCCCTTGCTGCTTCTGCCTGAACCATGCGGCGTACGCGCAGTTGCGACCCATGCGCTGGATCGTGCTGGGGTATTATGGCGGGAAGCCTTCGTGGGGGGCGGCACCGCCTCGCTATTAGCTGCAGCCAGAGCCGGTCTCGGGGTGGCACCGATCGGACGGATCGCAAGTGGGAACCTCGCTGATCGCGGCCGCGAGCTGGGCTTACCGGTGTTACCCGCCTCCGAGATCGTCTTGCTCGCCCGCTCCACGAGCAAGGCAAAAGGCGACGCCATCCGCGGGCTTGCAGCCGCAATCCGAACGCAACTGAGCCATAGATAAGGGATGCGGCCGTCGGTTGCGCGCCATCCCAGCCGGATGTTGGCGAGGCCATTGCCTAGTCGAGGCTGATTACAACTTTGCCGAAATGGGTTCGAGCGCCGAAGCGGTCGAACGCAGCGCGCGCCTCGGCGAAGCTATAGACGGAATCGATCACGGGCTTGAGCTCGCAGTCGCCGATGAGGCTGTTCATCGCGGCAAAATGAGCGCGCGAGCCGACATAGGTCCGCCGGATCGTGATTGGCAGGGCTAACACCTTCGTGCTGAACTGGCCAGGGCCAAGTGCGGCGACGATTGTGGCAACTGCGTTGTCGGCAGCGGCGGCGAGCGAAGCTTCGAGCGTGTCGCGCGATCCTGTCTCCACGATATGATCGACGCCGCGCCCGTTCGTCAGTGCCCTGACGGCGCCCGACCAGTCGCTTGCGCCATCGCGAACAACGACATCGTCGGCGCCGAGAGCCTGAAGACGCGCGCACTTGTCGGCCGCCGAGGTGACCACGATGACGCGCGCACCGCAAAGCTTGGCGAACTGAACAACGAAGAGCGCAACGCCGCCGCTGCCGATGGTGAGAACGGTTTCGCCGGCCAAAACCGCACGCGGACCGTGGAGCGCGGCCCAGGCGGTCACACCTGCGCAAGGCAAGGCGGCCGCCTCCTCAAAGGAGAGGTGCGACGGGATCGCGACGATCCCTTCTTCGTCCGCAAGCACATAATCGGCGAGCACCCCTTCGCGCGTGCAACCATATTGTTCATGCGCGAACGCGGTCGAGAAGGCGCCGTCGCGCCAGCGAGGAAAATAAACAGTAGCCACACGCTCGCCGACGCTTACGTTTGCCACGTCGGTGCCAACGGCGACGACCTCGCCCGCGCCGTCCGACAGCGCGGTAATGCCTTGTTGTGCCTGCACAGGATAGAGACCGGCCAGGATCAGGCGGTCGCGATAGTTGATGGACGTAGCGCGAATGCGCACCAGCACTTGTCTGGGGCCGGGCACCGGGACGGAGCGTTCTGCAAACGAAAGCCCGTCGGCGCCTGCGCCAAATTTGTCGATCAAGATCGCGCGCATTGCTTCAACTCTCTTTTCTCGATGACGAGACCGGCGGGTGCACCACCATGCTGCAGGTCGCTTCGCCATCGCCCCGCCGCGCGAGGCGAAACCTCGATCGTTTGGCCCGACATGCAAACCGACGCGTCCATCAGACGAGCCCTCAGGCGACGATGAATTGATAGTCGAGAAGCGCCTTGCCCTCAGTTGTCAGCGTAATGAATTCGAGCCCGACTGCTGCGACGTGGTCAGGATTGTCGCGCGGGACCATTTCCCAATGAAACGTCGCTACGTCGCGGAGCTTCTGCGCGCCGGGTCGCACGCGGAAGACAAAGCCGCCGTCCCGCACGTTTTTCTCGTGCGATCCGGTGATGCGCTTCTCAAGCGCTGCAAACCCACGAGCTTCACGCGTGCCCACGAAGTGGGCGGCGTCCGGCACGAAGAAATCCTCGATCGCGGCGCGGCGCTCGCCGGTATCTGTCTCGTTCCATAGCGCGACGTAGCGTTCGGCGATAAGGTTTTGGTCGTTTGTCATGATCGATCTCCGTTCAGGCGTGTCTGTGATGCGCCCAAACTAGTCCCTGGCATTGGATCCGATAAGTGGGCTAAAGTGGTATGAGCAGGTAAGTTTTTCTTTCCAATGGGTAGGCATGGCGCGATCGGATCAATTCTCGGGCTTGAGCGCATTCCTGGCGGTCGCCAGCAATCGCAGCTTTCGGGCCGCCGCCGCCGAACTGGGCGTGACGCGCGCGGCAATCAGCCAGGCGATCCGGGCGCTGGAGGAACGCGTGGGCCAATCATTGGTGCAGCGCACGACGCGGAGCGTCGCCTTGACCGAGGCCGGCGAGAAGCTGGCGGCCGCCGTGGCGCCCGCGTCGGCGCAGATCGAGAACGCACTGGAAATCGCGGCTTCGGAGGGAAGCGTCCCGGTTGGACACTTGCGGCTTTCAGTGCCGCGCATCGGCATGGATCTCGCCATCGCGCCGCTGCTGATGGAATTCACCCGGGCCTTTCCCGACATTAGCGTCGAACTGGACATCAACGATGCTTCGGTCGACTTGGCGGCGATGCGCTACGACGCCGGTGTGCGGATCGGTGAGTTCATCGAACGCGACATGGTGGCGCTCAAGCTCACCCGGGACTTTCAGTGGATGGTGCTTGGTTCGCCCGAGTACTTTGCAAGGCACGGCAAACCCGAGAGTCCACGCTCACTCATTGGGCATCAATGCATCAATTATCGCTTTCCCACCGCCTCCCTTGTCTATCGCTGGGAATTCCAGCTCGACGGGGCTGACTTCACCATCGCGCCCCCTGGCGCCATCACGGTCAACGATCACCTGTCGATGGTCGCGCTCGCCAAACGTGGCATAGGGTTGTGCTATACGGCTGACCTTGTCGCAGAGCGTGAGATCAAAGACGGAGAACTCGTGCCCGTCCTGCAGAAGTTTCTTCCGTCGAAGCAGGGGCTGTTTCTCTATTATTCGGCGAGCGCTGCCGCACAGCCTAAGCTGCGCGCATTCATCGACACGGCCAAGAGCGTGCTCAAGGCCGGACGTGGGTCGAGGCATCATTCGTCGTGGTTGTGACGAGCCCTGTCGGGCGCGTCGTGGCGAACTCGTCATGCAGTAGCTTGATGCTTCGCATAGCCGCGCAGAAAGAAGCGGATGTTAGCCTCCAGGACATTGACTAGGTCCTCATCGTCGAGGCCTTGCGTATCGTAGGTGACCAGCGCCAGGAACTGACGCGCCGCACGGTCCGGGTCGTCCAGATTCAGATAACCGGCATAGGCCAATCGCGCCAGTCGCCCGGACAAGGCATCGGCGAGACGGTCCCGGTTCGGACTGTCGTGCTCCCGCGCCTGCGCGATAACCTCCGGATCGTAGGCGTCACCGATTCGCAGAAACTGGCGCAGCTTCACCGTGTCGGGGTCGTAGTAGAGGTTGCGCACGAGCCTGCGCGCGAAGTCGAGGAGCGCCGCTTCCAGGTCGTCGGGCCGATCCGGCAGCGCCTCGAGTGCCGCGAAATTGCCCGTGCCCACCCGATCAAACGCACGTCGAAGTACGGACAGCAACAGGTTCTCCTTGCTGCCGAAATGCGCGTAAAGGGTCGGCTTGGCAACGCCCGCTGCCCTGGCGATTTCGGCGACGCCAGCCTGAACATTGCCTTCCCGCAAGAAAATCCGCGTTGCCGCTTCAAGGATGGCTTGTTGCTTGTCTGGCCGGCCCTGGGGCCGGCGGCGTGCGGGGCCCTTCGAATGCTGATCGTTTTCCATGTCTCTCGATACCACGATCCAAAATTTGAACCAACAGGGGTTGAAATATGAACCCGTCGTATGCTTAATATGAACTCATGGTTCAATTTAGGCTACACGGAGTCAAACTATGATACAGAAACCCTCATCCGGTCGTCGATGGCCGCCACTCATCCTTCTTCTCCTCACCTCGATGCTCGGGCCGATGGCGGGAGCCACGATCATGCCGGTGCTCGAAGTGATGCGGGGTGATCTCGGCGTCAGCGGAACCGAAGCCGGACTGATCATCACCACGCATGGCCTGGCCATCGGGCTGTCGAGCCCTATCGCAGGCTGGATCATCGACCGCTGGGGCGTCCGCCTTCCCATGGCCGTCGGCTTACTGATCTATGGCGTCGTTGGCGGGGCCGGTATCGCCATCACTTCATTCCCGTTGCTGATCGCCAGCCGTGTCCTGTTCGGCCTCGGCGCCTCTCTCATGTTCTCCGCGACCACCGTCGCGCTGCTAACCCTCTATGAGGACACCTTCCGGAATCGCGTGATGGGGTGGCGTACCAGCGCCACAAGCTTCGGCGGACCGCTATTCGCGCTTCTCGGCGGTGCGCTGGGAACATTCTTCTCCTGGCATGCGGCCTTCGCCGTATACTTGGCCGGCATCCCTTTGGGTCTTGTTGCTCTTGCCATCATGCCAAGGGTTCGCGACACCGCACACGTTGAGCGGGACATGACCCCGATCGGATCGGTGCTACGACAACCGGCTCTTCTGGGCGTCTACTCGTTTGTTCTGGCGCTCTGGATCATGATCTACGGCGTCACCGTCTTCATGCCGCAGCGCATGGCGGAACTCGGCGTTCACGAACCGATCCAGATTTCGATGTACATGGCCGTCATGGGGATCAGCTCGGTCGCCATCGGTCTCGCCTATCCATGGCTCAAGGCACGAACGTCCTATCTCTCACTGCTGCGCTTCTCCATGCTGGCAATGGGGCTGGCCTTTTTGATCTTCGGCACCACCGCGCGGCCCATTCTACTGGCGCCCGCGATGATTCTGCTGGGATGCGGGACTGCCGTTGTGTTCTCGGCGCTTTCGATCGTGATCTCGGAACTGGTGCCTAAAGCCATTCTCGGTCGCGCGACGGCGGTTTCCAGCAGCGTGACTTTCCTGGGCCAGTTTTTCTCACCGCTTCTACTCGGCCCGGTCATGGCGTCCACTTCGATCACTTTTGGCTACCTCGTCCTGTCGGGGATGGCAGCTTTGATCGTCCTGATCCTTGTGATCGCCGGGTGGCAAAACCGGTCGGCACTCGCGCCGGCCGAATGATCCAAATTTCCAACCCAACCGAAAAGGATGAAACGATGAGAAGACTCAAAACCGCACTCGTGATCGGCTCTGTTCGCAACGGGCGATTTGCCGACAAGGCCGCAAGCTGGTTTCACGACCTCGCAAAAGCACGGGACGAACTTGACGTCGAAGTGCTCGATCTGCGCGATTTCGCGCTGCCATTCATGGAGGACGCAGTGCCGCCGGCATTCGGGCCGGCCGAGGAGGAGCGTGCACGCATCTGGCGGGAGAAAATCGCCGCATTCGATGGCTATTTTTTTACCGCCGCGGAATACAATCATGGCCCCACTGCGGTTCTGAAAAACGCGCTCGACCATGCCTATGACGAATGGAACAACAAACCGGTTGCCTTCATCGGCTACGGGGGCGTTGGCGGGGCACGTGCTGTCGAGCAGTTGCGGATGCACGCGATCGAACTGCAGATGGCGCCGATCCGCGCCGCGGTTCATATTGCCGGTGCGGACTTCGGCGCCACGATGAGCGGTTCTGCGACGCTTTCAGACTTCGAATATCTGAACAAAAGCGCATCGACTATGCTCGACCAGTTCGTCTGGTGGGCAAGGGCGCTGTCCACGGCGCGAGATGCACAGCTTTCCGCCGTCCGCGCAGTTTGATGTTGCCTGTCACAACTCGGCATGCATCTCCCGGAACAATCGCGGCGCGACACCGAACCGGCGCTCGAAGGCTTCCGAAAGGCGCGCTGCGGGAAACATGCCGACCTCTGAAGCAACCGACTTGAGCGAAAGGCCGCGCGAAAGCAACATGCGCGCGGCGTCGAGCCGGGCGGTTTCGACGAAGCGCGCAGGAGTCATGCCGGTCGCCGCAACGAACTTTCGATGGAAGGTGCGTTCGCTCAGGCCCGCGCGGTCAGCAAGTGCCGGAACGTCCAGCGGCGCGTCGAGATTGGCCTGTATCCAGCCGATCAGGTCGCCGAATGGGCTGTCTCTTTTCACCTGCGCCTTGAGAACCGGGCTGAACTGGGACTGGTAGCCTGGACGCCGTGCATAAAGGATCAGCCGCTTCGCCACCTCGCCGGCAATGTTCCCATCGAGGTCGCTGGCGATCATGGCCAGCGCCATATCGATGCCGGTGGTGACACCGGCCGATGTCCAGAGGCGCCCGTCCACCACATAGAGCGCGTCCGGGTCGACCGTGACCGCCGGGAAGGTCTCAGCAAGTGGCTTGCAGGAATCCCAGTGGGTCGCGATGCGATGGCCATCGAGCAACCCCAGCGCGGCGAGCAGGAAGCCGCCCGAGCAGACGGAACCGAAACGTTCGGCCCCTTTTGCCAATGCCGGCAACGAGGCCCCAATTGCGGGATCCGCCACAGCCGGCAGGAGTTGTTCCCGTTCCGCGCCAGCAATCAGCACGGTATGTGCTTCCCCCGGCGTCAGACTGGCCATCGCCACTGTGTCGACGGTGATGGCGCTACTGCTTTCGACCGAACCGCCGCCCGCGGACGCAAGCGTAAGCCGGTAGAAAGCTGGCTTGCCTTGTTGGCCCAAGGCGCGGTTGGCGCTGTTGAAAACCGACGAAGGCCCCACTGTGTCGAGGAGCTCAAAGCCGGGAAAGACGATGAAGATCACATGATGCATTGGCAGAAAATACCATGTCTTTGTCATTTCTGCCATAGGCCTCAGCTGATACATTTCGACTAGCCAGGAGAGAGGCGCCGACAGTCTATCGGCACCTCCACCATTTCTTCTAAGGAGATACAGACATGTCGAAATCTTTTGTTCTTTGGGGCGTTGCTTCCCTCGTCGTTCTCGGTCTGTTGGGTTTTGGTGGCTGGGTTCTCAGTCTCCCCGCCCCAACGGCCTCAGCCGTGGCGCCGGCCGTGCCACCTGCCGAGGCGGATGCCATGCTCGCAGCGCTCCGCCATGAGGGAGAAGGTCGTCCCGTCGTCGCTGTCATCGGGCTCAACGATGCCACCGAAACCAATGACTATGTTACGACGACCGGCATTCTGAGGCGGGCTGACGTCGCTGATGTGGTGATGCTGGCGACCGGACCGGGACCTGTGCAGCTTTATCCCGCGCTCAAGGTCGAGCCTGATGCGACGATTGCCGCGTTCGATACCGAGCATCCCGACGGGGCCGATTACGTCATCGTCCCGGCGATGAGCCGTGACGACGATCCGGCGGTGCTCGCCTGGCTGCAGAGCCAGTCGCGGAAGGGCGCGAAGATCATCGGTGTCTGCGCAGGGGCAAAGGTGGTCGCGGCCGCAGGCCTGCTCGACGGCAAGCGTGCGACGACCCACTGGTACTATCGCAACGAGATGCTCAAACGAAACCCGACGATTGAGTATGTCGCGGACCGGCGCATGGTGGCCGACGGGAATGTCGTGACCACGACGGGCATCACCGCCGCCATGCCGATGATGCTTACGCTGATCGAGGCGATCGCGGGACGCCAGAAGGCCGAAGAGGTCGCACATGGCCTCGGACTGAAGACATGGAACGCGCGGCACGCGAGTGATGCGTTCAAGTTCAACCGTCCGTTCGCGACAACGGTCCTTGCCAATACAATAGCCTTCTGGAACCGCGACACCTGGGGTGTCGAGCTTCGGTCTGGCATGGATGAGGTGTCGCTCGCTTTGGTCGCGGACGCCTGGTCGCGGACCTATCGCTCGCATGCGGTGACATTCGCTACTTCCGCGGAACCGGTCATGACGGCCAACGGTGTTCGCATCCTGCCCGACGAGGCCGGGGCCGATTGGCCGGAGGCGCGCCGCGTCTCGATCATGCCCGGCTCACCACTCACTGAGGCGCTCGACCGGACACTCGATGCGATCGCGGCGCGCTATGGCGAACCCACAACCAATATCGTGGCGATGCAACTCGAATACCCTCGGTGATCGCTGAAGATTTCTGCTGTGCGCGTGTCGACTCCGGGCCTTGCCGTTCGAAGTCATTTTGTAGGGGGGGCGATGTCCGCCCCCCAATAATCAGCAAACTTGGAGAACAAAAATGTCACGTGTTCGTATTCACAACTTCGCCATTTCACTCGACGGCTTCGGCACTGGCGAGGGCCAGAGCGCCACAGACCATTTCGGCCACGCCGGCCAACGGCTGCACGAATGGATGTTCGCCACGAGCTGGTGGAATCCAGACGGCGGCAGCACCGGCGTCGATGATGTTTTCGTCCGGCAGCACGATCCGGACATCGGCGTCGAGATCATGGGGGCCGGCAAGTTCGGCCATCCCGGTTGGGAGAACGATCCGGACTGGAAGGGCGCATGGGGACCAAACCCGCCGTTCCACTCACCGGTCTTCGTCCTCACCCATCATGTGCGTCCGTCGATCGAGATGGAGGGCGGTACGGTTTTCCACTTCATCGATGCCTCGCCGGCCGAAGCGCTGGAAGCCGCCCGCAAGGCTGCCAACGGCAAGGACATTCGCCTGGGCGGCGGCGCCACCATGATCCGCGAGTTCCTCTCTGCCGGGCTGGTCGACCACATGCACGTTGCTGTGGTTCCGATCCTGCTCGGACGGGGTGTCCGGCTCTGGGACGGCCTTGAGGGTCTGGAGAAGACCTACAGGATCGAGTCGGTCTCATCGCCCAGCGGCGTGACGCATCTGACGTTCATGCGCGCGGAGAAGTAAGTCCCACCGGGATGGGTGCCAAGTCCGGCATCCTTCGTTCCTCGAGCCGATGTTTCCAGGAGCATCGGCGATCGAGAACGCACATCAGGCCAGCCTGAGAAGAATATTCCGAACACATGTCGTGAGGGACGGAAGTCGTTCGCCCTTTGAGTACCGCACAATCTCGAAACGGAGAATAGTCATGACAAAGACAATCGCAATTCTTGTCGCCCGTGTGATCTTTGGTGGCGCCTTCTTGATGGCGACCTTCTTCAAGTTCACCGGCATGGATGCAACCGCAGGCTATATCGCCTCCATCGGTTTCCCGTTCCCGCTGTTTTTCGCCTGGGTGGCGGCCTTTTTCGAAGTGGGTCTCATGCTGGCGTTCTTCACCGGCGCCTTTTTCATCGAAGCGGCGGCACTGGCCGTTGCTTATGTGCTTTTCCTGGCTCTGACCTTCCACGGCCCGTGGACCTGGGAAGCCAACCCGATGGAATTCGGCTTCTTTGTCGATCACTTCACCTTCATCGCCGGGCTCCTGTTCGCCGCGGTACACGGCCCCGGCGAAAAGCTGGTCCTTGGGTGGCAGTTCGACTGGGTGAACTTTACCCTCCGGCGGGCTTAGTCCCAACCATTCCGTGTTCCCCCGGGCGCGGCCGCCAAGACCGTGCGAGACATCGCAGCCAATGGCGATCACCGCCCGCTATCGCGACATCGATCGCCTCTACTTGATTACTGCAATGTTCGGGGTTCGTCAGGAGCCACTGCACATCGTCGGGGATGAACGTCGGCAAGTGCTCGTCAAAACTAACGCGGAAAAGCCGCACTTCTACGCTTGGCAGCAGTTTCCGTGCTGCCGTTTATGCCCACCACAGGGCGCGATCGCCTGAGCGGTTGCAGCGCAGCGAACATCGTATTGCACCCGAGGCTTCGCGGTAGGTTCCTTCGTGTGAGGCTTTTTCGACCACACCGTCGATCGTCGTAACGGGGCTCGCAATGATCTCCCGCATCATATTGCCTTCGATTTATTTATAGACGACGATCTATATTTAGACTACAGTATAACAATGACAAACTCAATCACACGCCGCGAACGAAAGAAGCGCGAGGCGACGAATCGCATCGTCGAGAGTGCCTCAGCACTTTTCGCCGCGCGCGGCTATGGCGCAACGACGATGGACGACATCGGCGAACGCGCAGACGTATCCCGCGCGACTGTGTTCAATTATTTCGCGCGAAAGGAGGACATCGTTCTGGCTTGGTTCACCGACCATCGCGCGGAGTTCTCCCGTCTTCTCGCAGAACGCGGTGGCCAAGGCGACACGTCGGCACGACTGCGCAACGCCTTCGGTGCGCTCGCTCATATTTTCGAACGCGACCCCGAAATCGGACGGGGCATGGTTCGGGCCTGGCTCCAAGCGGGAGGCCCCCTACTGACTCCGGAATCCGGCACGTCCCGCCTGTTCGCCGCCGTGATCCGCGACGGGCAAGACGCAGGCGATATCGCGGGTGAAATTGACCCGGACCGGATCGGCCACGTGCTGTTCGACGCCTACACGGGAGAACTCAACAGATGGGCGACCGCCGAAGGCAAGCCACGGAATCTGGAGCGCCCTCTCTTGGCGACGCTCGAAATCATCTTGTCCGGCATCGCAACGCCCCGATGAGCATCGAAGGACAAGCAATGCTCGCCGATGATCGCCCGCGACAATCACCAAACCTGGGAGACCTAACATGTCACGCGTTCGCATTCATAATTTCGCCATCTCACTCGACGGCTTCGGCACTGGCGAGGGCCAGAGCGCCACAGATCATTTCGGCCACGCCGGAGACAGGCTGCATCAATGGATGTTCGCCACGCGCTGGTGGAACCCAGACGACGGCAGCACCGGCGTCGACGACGTTTTCGTCCAGCAGCACGATCCGGACATCGGCGCCGAGATCATGGGAGCCGGCAAGTTCGGCCATCCCGGTTGGGAGAAGGACCCGGACTGGAAAGGCGCATGGGGACCAAATCCGCCTTTCCACACGCCAGTCTTCATTCTGACCCATCATGTGCGCCCATCGATCGAGATGGAGGGCGGGACGACCTATCACTTCATCGACGCCTCGCCGGCCGAAGCGTTGGAGGCTGCGCGCAAGGCTGCGAACGGCAAGGACATACGCCTCGGTGGCGGCGCCACCATGATCCGCGAGTTCCTGAAAGAGGGATTGGTCGATCACATGCACGTGGCGGTGGTTCCGATCCTGCTCGGTCGCGGTGTCCGCCTCTGGGATGGCCTCGAGGGTCTGGAGAAAACCTACAAGATCGAGTCGGTCTCATCGCCCAGTGGCGTGACACATCTGACCTTCACGCGCGCGAACACCTGAAGAGAGGGCGACGGTGAGCCAGGCTGAAAAAAGCTGAAAGCCTGTGTCGCGCAACGCCCTGCTGTTCGTCCTCGGACACCAAACGCAAAAACTGGAGAAGAAACATGGCTAAGATCATTGCTACACAATACATCTCGCTCGACGGGGTCATCGAGGATCCGGTCGGCATGGAAAATACCGGCCTCGGCAACTGGGTCGGCGCCTATGAGCGCGGTCCGGAAGGGGACGCCTTCAAGGACAAGGAACTCAATGACGCAGCGGCGGTGATGCTCGGACGGCGAACCTATGAAGCTTTCGCTGCCGTCTGGCCGACAGCGAAAAATCCGATGGCGGACCGCATGAACGCTCTGCCCAAATACCTGGCCTCAAGAACCATCTCAAATCCGGCGTGGAACAACACCACCTTGCTCGGCGAGGATCTGGCCGCATCCGTGCGCGCGCTGAAAACGTCGGTCGACGGCAATATCGTGATCTATGGCAGCGCCTCGGTGTGCCATGCCCTGACGGAAGCGGGGCTGATCGACGAGTTCGCCCTGATGGTCTACCCGGTCGTCCTCGGACGCGGCGTCCGCCTGTTCCCCGAAGGGGTGAAACTGGAGCTGGAGCCGATCGAGAACCGTCCGCTCGGCGGCGGCATCGCGCTGCTGCGCTACCAGGCGAACAAGACCTCCAAGGCATAACCCACGCGAAAGGGTCCGTTCGGCCGGTCAACCGGCAGGCGAGGCATCCATAATTCAAGGCAAGGCGCTATCATGACCACCACCTACACATTCGACGTTTTCATGAGTCTCAATGGCTGCGGTTCCGTCAGCCGCGGTTGGGGCGGTTATTGGGGCAAGCAGGGCCCCGAACTGCTCGCCCATCGCCTCGAACTTTATAGTCGTGAACAACGGTTGATCCTTGGCGCGAATACATATCGGGCATTTGCCCGAATGCTGGCATCGAGCTCCGAAGATTCCGACGTGCGCGACCCATGGGTTACCCGGATGCGAAACCTGCCGACCACAATCGTGTCGAATACGCTGGAAGGCTCCCTCGACTGGCCGGACGCGACCCTCGAGCATGGCGACGCGGTGGAGGTCGTCGCCCGGCTCAAGAAGGAATCCGAGGTACCGCTTCGCTCGCATGGCAGCCTGTCGATGAACCGGGCGCTGATGGCCGCCGGACTGGTCGACTTCGTCCAGGTGACGCTCTTCCCGGCGATCACCGGCGAAACTGGAACAGAGCCGATCTTTGGCGGCGGCGCCGACTTCGACCTCGATCTGATCGAACACCGGACGCTCGACGGCCGCACCCAGGAGCTCATCTATCGGCCCACCCTGCATGTCTGACCTTCACGCGCGCAGAGACCTGAGCTGCGACGGCGTCTGGTCAGACAGGCTGCGCCATATTCTGATCGGCCGGCGGGTTGGCGTGGGGGCATAAATGACGGTTCCTGACAGAATCGAAAGGATGCAACTGGGCTCCTTACGCCAGTGCCAACATCTCGAGCTATACGACGTCGAGATGGTACTCGCGGTTGCCGAATCCGGCAGTTTTCGAAAGGCTGGACAGCTTTTTGGGGTTGGTCAGTCAGCCGTTACGCGACGGATTCGGAAACTGGAAGACGCGCTCGGTGTATCAATGTTTGAGAGAAGTCCGGCGGGAGCACGTTTGACGGCGGCCGGTTGGAACTTCGCCACTCGGTCGCGTCAACTAGTAAAGCAGTTTCTGAATGCGGTACGCGCTGCGCAGTCCGCCGGTACGGCCAGAAACGGCCGGCTGCGCATGGGCCTGACGGCATCCCTGTCGCGTGGAGATCTGCGCGAGGTCGTCGCCAGATTTCAAACGCAACACGCCGATGTTGAACTGTCTTTCACGGAGGCGGACCTCGGCGAGTTGATGACCTCCCTCAGCCATAGAAGCATAGACGTGGTCGGAGCGGCCGGCGAGCCGACATCCGAGTACGGCGACATGATGCTGCTCACAAGGGCGCCCCTCTATATAGCCGTCGCAGAAGATCATCCACTGGCCCAGCGGCGTTGCGTCGAGTGGTCGGATGTGGCGGCGATGACTTTTCTCGTGAGCTCCGAAGTGCCCGGGCCGACAATTCATGACTATATCATTCGACGGATCAGCGATTTCGGGCGCCAGTCCTGCGTCGAGGTGCAGAGGATGCGGCGTGAGGGCCTCATGAATCTGGTGGGTCTCGGGTTCGGCATCAGCCTAGTTTGCGAACAATGGTGTGGAGTCCGCTATCCAAATGTCGTGTTCATCCCCCTCAAGGAAAACGGGAAGACGGAGACCATTCCGTTCTCGCTGACCTGGCGCCCGGAAAACGACAATCCGGCGCTCAGGCGGTTTCTGAGCCTGGCGCGCGAGATCGCGAAGGCTGGTGCAGCGTCTTCCTAGCCTTTGTAAAGGCACGATCCGTCGCCATGAACCGCTGCAGCATTGGCGCAATCAGTTTCGCCGGTTCAGGCGCTGGTTCTCCGGTTTCACGCGCCATCACCGCGGCATAGTTGAGCAGATCACGATGCACGTCAGGGGGAAGCTCCACAGTCAGTTTGACGGGCTTGTCGTCCGGAACGGATGAGAGCTTCAGCTTGGTGGTCATGGCTCAGCCTCCATAGGGTTCGAGGACAAGGTCGCGCGTAACGATCACGCGGACGGGAAAGCCGGGCCGGATGGTGAGCGTCGGCGCGAACTTGCAACTGGCGCTGGACGATCTGCTGGCCGGCGTCGTTGATGGTGTCCTGCGCACCGCCGCGAATGGCGCTGATCA
The DNA here is from genome assembly GCA_963801225.1 of uncultured Alphaproteobacteria bacterium. Lineage (GTDB taxonomy): Bacteria > Pseudomonadota > Alphaproteobacteria > Rhizobiales > Afifellaceae > DASWJZ01. Next base: position 54,523 of record CAWDED010000005.1, on the reverse strand, counting down.
GGCGATCGTTGTCGTCGGCGGTCAGTTCCGCCCCGACGCCGAGCAGGGTCGAGAGTGCAGCCGCCTTGGCGATGTCCCACCAGTGATAGTCGACGCCGTCCTCAAGCCCGGCATAGCCTTGCGTGTCGGCTCCAGATTGACGTTCCAGTACGATGGAACGCCCGTTCGGAAAGATCAGCCGGTTCCAGACGAGCAATACCCGACGCTGGCCGAAGCCCACATCATTGCTGTATTCGCCGATGATGCGGGTGCCCTGCGGGATCAGGAGCATGCTGCCCGTCGGACTGTCATAGATGTGCTGGGTGACCTGCGCGGTGATCTGTCCGGGCAGATCGGAGCGAATGCCGGTGATGAGCGCGGCCGGAATCACGGACCCGGCCTGTAGCACGTAGGGCGACGCCGGCGGCATGACGCGATCGGGCGCAACGGTGCGCCGGTCCACGGGTCCGCTGAGGAATGCGACATCGCTGTTCTGAGCGGCGGGCGGCTGAACGCCGAGACTGAGACCCACGGTTTCGGGCGCAGGCGTAGCATTCGCCGTGGCCGGGGCGGTCTGGAAGAAGACCCGGCTGGTGCGCGCCGCCTCTTCTTCGGCAAGCCGTCGTTGTTCTTCCGGATCGACCGCCGGCGTGTTCATCGTGGGTGGGACGACGGGCCGCCCACGCTCCTGGGCGTCGAGGATCGGCCGGCCAAGATCACCGGGCAAGGCGGGGCCGAGCACCGGGACCGGTATAGTCGCGGGGCAATTCGTTGAGCCCATCCGCGGTGCTGCGGTTCTCGGTCGAATAAAGCTCCTCGCTGCCGGCTCCGTCCTCCGGGCGTCTGAAGCGCATAGATGAGCGCACCACCGACGCCGAGCGCGGCGACGAGGCCGATGCCGGCCAATACCCGACGAGAGAGCCGCGTGACGCGCGGAGGATTGCCGCGCAGCCGCATCGGTTCGGCCGTGTCGGCGGGCGATGCGGTGAGCGGAGCGTCGTTCGTCTTTATTGTCATCGATATCGCTCATGACCTAGGCCTCCCGTCGGTTCGCACGATCCTGACTGTCTGCTGCCGGTCGCCGCTGCCGAGACGCAGCTCGGCGGCCGCGAAGATACGGTCCACGATCAGGATGTTGCGATAGATGCGGCTGTTGACGATCTCCGGCTCTCCATCGGAGCCGAGCACGAAGAGCGGCGGCATCTCGCCCTGCACGATTCCGGCGGGGAAGACGATGTAGACGCGCCGCCCGTCATCGAAGACCGACACCGGCCGCCAGGGCGGGCTGTCGCCTTGCAGGCCGTAGCGATAGTGTCGCGCCGAGGTTGCTGGAATGGTCGGGGTGGCCGGCGTCGCGCGCTGCGTGGCGGGCGGCTGCGGATAGGCCCAGGCGACCGCCGGCATGTAAGGTTCCTCTTCGGCGCGCAGTTCGATCATGTACGTCCGGCGATCGGTGGTGACGACGAGGTTGGTCGTGATGTCCGGACGTGTCGGCTTGACGAGGATATGGACGCGCCGTGTCGCGCCGGAACCGCTTTCGGTGTCGCCGATGATCCATCGCGCGGTGTCGCCGGCGGCGATCGGCCCCGCCCCGGTGAGAGTCTCGCCCGGCTCGAGCGCGATGTTGGTGATCTGGCCTGGCGCGGCATAGACCTGATAGAGCGCGCCTTCGCTCCAGGGATAGATCTGGATCGCGTTGTAATAGCCTTCCCGGCGGGGTTCGATGCGCGCTGCCGCATTGGCGCTCTCGACCTGGCCGGTCGGCGTGGACGCATCCGTACCGCCTCGTGCAACCGTCCAGGCCGGTGGCGTATGGAGCGCCCGCGGTCGTTCGTCCGTGCTTGGTCTCTGCACCGTGGGCAGCGGCGGCACGCTGTCGTCGTAGCTGATTTGCGGTGGGCGGTAGGTGGCGCATCCGGCGAGCGCGGATGCGGAAATCAGCACAAGCGGCAATGCGGATTTACGGAAAACCGGAAGTGCGGGTTTGCGGAAGATCGTGCTCATTGGCCCATCTCCCGCGACCAGTTGATGGCGTTGACGTAGATGCCGAGCGGGTTGGCGCGCAGCCTCTCGGCGTCGCGCGGCGGCTGGATCACGATGGTCAGGATCGCCGTCCATCGCTCCGTGACGGAGAGCTGCCCGTTCTCGAAATGCCGCTCGGTCCAGGCGACGCGGAAGGAGTTCGGCGAGGCGCGGATGACGCTGGAGACCTCGACCGCGACCTGGCTCCGCCCGACCTTCGTGAAGGGATCGTTGGCGCGGGCATAGTCATTGAGCGCAAGCGCGCCGCGATCGGTGGTGAACTCGTAAGCGCGCAGCCAGTTCTGGCGCACGATGATCGCGTCGGCGGGAATCGCGCGCACCTGCTCTATGAAGCGGGCGAGATGGAAGGCGATCTGCGGATCGCTGGGTTCGATAGTCCGCAGCAGCGGGCCCGACGGCCTGCGCCTGGCCGAGATTGTCGACCTGCACCACCCAGGGCACGATCGAGCCGGTGGCGGACTGCCAGACCAATGCTCCAGCGAAGCCGCCCGAGAGCATCAGGCAGCCGAACGCCATCAGCCGCCAATTGCGCGCCTGCACGCGGGCGGAGCCGATGCGCTCGTCCCAGACCTGGGCCGCGCGCTGATAGGGCGTTTCGGGTTCGGGAGACTTGCCGTAATGGGTCGTGGATCGTTTGAAGAAGCTCATGAGCGGTTCCCTTCGGAGAGATTGACGGAGCTGGCGCCGCCATGGCTGTCGCCGGAGCGCACAGCGTGTGCGGCGGCCTGGACGCCGTGGGAGAGACGCTGAGAGCGCTTCATGCGCTTGGCCCAATCGGGCGGACCGTCGGTGGCGGAGGAAGTCGGAGAAGCGGCCGCACTGGCGGAACCGGCGGCATTGCCCATGGTCCCGCCTGTCGTCTCGAAAGCAGACCGGGCGCCAGACTGGAAACTCCGCTGCATACTTCCCGCGGCCTTGGCCCCGGCGCGCCGCAACGGAGACGTGGCCGCGCGAGCGCCTGTGCTCGCCACGGCGCCAAGTCCGGAGGCGACGCCGGCTGCGCCGGACTGACCGGCCGAGCCGAGGCTGTAGGCGGTTGCCGCACCACCCGCCGCAGCGGCGCCACCGCGCGCAGCGGCCGCCGTGCCGGAGAGCGCCATGCCGCCGCCTCTGGCGGCGAGACCGGCTGCCCCCGCACCTGCAAGCGCGGCCCCGCCGACAGCCAGGCCGGTTCCGACGGCCGCGCCTGCACCGAGTTGCGGTCCGCCGGAGACGATGCCATTGGCAATGCCCGGCCCGAAGATACCGAGGCCGAGCAGCGACAGGGCCGCGAGCACCACGGCCATGGCCTCGTCGATCGTCGGCGTGACGCCGCCGAAGCCGGCGGTGAACTGCGAGAACAGGGTCGAGCCGATGCCGATGATGACGGCCAGCACCAGCACCTTGATGCCGGACGAGATGACGTTGCCGAGCACCCGCTCGGCCATGAAGGCGGTCTTGCCGAAGAGGCCGAAGGGGATGAGGACGAAGCCGGCCAGCGTCGTCAGCTTGAACTCGATCAGGGTGATGAAGAGCTGGATGGCGAGGATGAAGAAGGCGAGAAGGACCAGCGCCCAGGCAAAGAGCAGGCAGGCGATCTGGATGAAGTTCTCGAAGAAGGCGACCCAGCCCATCAGGTCGGAGATGGATTCGAGCAGCGGCCGGGCGGCATCGAGGCCGGTCTGGGCGACACGGCCCGGCCGCATCAGATCGGCTGCGGTGAAGCTGGTACCGGACGCCATCAGGCCGAGGCCGGCAAAGCTCTCGAAGACGATGCGGGCGAGGTTGTTCCAGTTGCCGATGATGTAGGCGAAGACGCCGACGAAGAGGGTCTTCTTCACCAGGCGGGCGATGATGTCGTCGTCGGCGCCCCAGGACCAGAACAGCGCGGCCAGCGTCACGTCGATGACGATCAGCGTCGTGGCGATGAAGGCCACCTCGCCGCCGAGCAGGCCGAAGCCGCTGTCGATATAGCTGGTGAAGACTCCGAGGAAGTTGTCGATGACGCCGGTGTCGCCCATGGATCACTGATCCTCGTCATGGCGTTGGGTGGAATCGGAGGGTGAGCGGCCGAGGAACCGGTCGCGAGTTTCCGCCCAGACCGCGAGACATTCGGGATCGCGGGCCGCGGCTTCTCCCTTCTGCTGACAGCGGCGCTGTTCCGCGCGCAGCGGATCGGCGGAAGGCGCCAGCGCTGGCGCGGAGACCGGTCGCACCGGTTCGTCCTTGCGCGTCATCTCGATCACCGTCGCCGTGATGGCGAAGGCGACGAAGACGATCGCTCCGATCCGCGCCAGATTCTTGCCTTCCATCTCTTCCCCCTTTCCGGCCGTCTGGCGCGTCAGTTATTGCCGTTGAACATCTGCGCGTTGCCGGGCTGGTAGTCGCTGCCGGGCGTCAGGAAGCGCTCGCGCTGGACGCGCCCCTGTTCGGCCGCCGCCGCACGTTCGGCATCGGAGAGCGCCTGGGCGCGGCCATTGGCGGCAACGACCGCAGTGAGATCGGCGAGCTGCTGGGCCTGCAATGCGAGGAGCTGGTTGCCGGCCTGCGTCGCCTGCAGGGCGCCCGTCGCGCCCTGGCTCTGGTCGACCAGCGCCGACATCTGCGCACGGTTGGTCTCGATGTTGCCGACGACGCCGGCCTGGACACGCATGGCGTCCTGAAGCCCGCCGACTGTGTTCTCCCAGCGCGATCGCGCGTCGGCGACGAGCTGCTGTTCCGACGTGCTCAGATCGATGTTGCCGTAATTCTGCTGGAAGGCCTGGTCGATCTGCTGGACGTCGAAGGCGATGTTCTGGGCCTGCTGGAGCAGTGCCTGCGTGCGGCCCACGGCCTGCTGGAGTTGCTGCAAGCGACGAATGCGGCAGGCTCGCGAGGTTGCGAGCCTGGTTGATGAGCATCTGCGCTTGGTTCTGCAGCGAGGTGATCTGGTTGTTGATCTGCTCGAGCGCCCGCGCCGCCTGGAGCACGTTCTGCGCATAGTTGGTGGGGTCATAGACAATCCACTGCGCCTGCGCCGGGGGCGCCAGCACCATCGGAAGCGCCGCGATCGGCGCGGCGATCAGCGCGGCGGCAAAGCGGGCCGCGCGTGTATTGGGTTTACGAATCTTCATGGCCGGGACTCCTTTTCGGCTTGGGGGAAGAGATTGCTGAGGTCGGGAATGAGGTCGGCCGCCCAGTCGACGCCGCGATGGCGCAGCCAGGCGTCGAGGAATTCGTCGCGACCATGTTCGGTAAGAATGCGGGCGATGGCGGCTTGATCGGTCTTGGCCGAGGTGGCGCAGAGCGCGAGCGCCACCTCGCTGAGGCCCAGCTCGAACAGCCGGTTGCCGCGCCGCGACTGGCAGTAATAGTCGCGCTTGGGCGTCGCCCGCGCGAGGATCTCGATCTGCCGGTCATTGAGGCCGAAGCGCCGGTAGATCGCGGTGATCTGCGGCTCGACCGCCCGTTCGTTGGGCAGGAGCAATCGCGTTTGACAGCTCTCGATGATGGCGGGCGCAATGGCGGACCCGTCGATGTCGCTGAGGCTCTGCGTGGCGAAGACGACGGACGCGTTCTTCTTTCTGAGCGTCTTCAGCCACTCGCGGAGTTGGCCGGCGAAGCCTTCGTCGTCCAGCGCCAGCCATCCCTCGTCGATGATGATGAGCGTCGGGCGAGCCGTCGAGCCGATCTTCGATGCGGTGGAAGAGGTAGGCGAGCACCGCAGGCGCCGCCCCGGTGCCGATCAGGCCCTCGGTCTCGAAAGCCTGCACGGACGCCTCGCCGAGATGCTCGACTTCCGCGTCGAGCAGACGGCCATAGGCGCCGCCGACGCAATAGGGCCTGAGCGCCTGCTTGAGGTCGTTGGACTGAAGCAGCACGGCAAGGCCGGTGATCGTGCGTTCCTCGACGGGTGCCGAGGCGAGTGAGGTTAAGGCCGTCCAGAGATGTTCCTTCACCTCCGGCGTGATCTCGACGCCTTCACGCATGAGGATCGCCACGATCCAGTCGGCGGCCCAGGCGCGCTCGGCCGTCTCCTCGAGGCGGGAGAGCGGTTGCAGCGAGACGCTCTGGTCATCGCCTTCGGTGAGACCGCCGCCGAGATCGTGCCAGTCGCCGCCCATGGCGAGCGCCGCGGCGCGGATCGAGCCGCCGAAATCGAAGGCGAAGACCTGGGCACTCGCATAGCGGCGGAACTGCAGCGCCATCAGCGCCAGAAGCACGGACTTGCCCGCGCCGGTCGGACCGACGATGAGCGTATGGCCGACATCGCCGACATGAAGGGAAAACCGGAACGGGGTCGAGCCCTCGGTCTTGCCGAACAGCAGTGGGGGCGCTGCAAAGTGCTCGTCCCGTTCCGGCCCCGCCCACACGGCGCTGAGGGGGATCATGTGGGCGAGATTGAGCGTGGAGATCGGCGGCTGGCGGACATTGGCGTAGACATGTCCGGGCAGTGAGCCGAGCCAGGCATCCACGGCGTTGATGGTCTCGGGCATCGCGGTGAAGTCGCGGCCCTGGATGACCTTCTCGACGAGGCGCAGCTTCTCGTCGGCGACGCGCGGGTCGGCATCCCACACCGTCACCGTCGCGGTGACATAGGCGACGCCGGCATAGTCCGCGCCAAGTTCCTGCAGCGCGAGATCGGCGTCCGCCGCCTTGTTCGATGCGTCGGTGTCGACCAGCACCGAGGCCTCGTTGGTCATCACCTCTTTCAGGATCGCGGCAATCGACTTGCGCTTGGCGAACCATTGGCGGCGGATGCGTGTCAGCAGCTTGGTCGCATCGGTCTTGTCCATCAGGATGGCGCGGGTGGACCAGCGATAGGGAAAGGCCAGCCGATTGAGCTCGTCGAGCAGGCCGGGCGTGGTCGACGGTCGGAAACCCGGTGACGGTCAGGACGCGCAGATGCTGGTCGCCAAGACGCGGTTCGAGCCCGCCGGCGAGCGACTGATCGGCGAGCAGCGCATCCAGATACATCGGCGTCTCGGGAACGCGGACGCGATGGCGCTTGGTGGAGACGCAGCCGTGGAGATAGGTCAGAGTCTCGGCGTCATCGAGCCAGTGGCATTCGGGCATGAAGGCTTCGACCAGGTGCAGCACACGGTCGGTTCGGTCGGCGAATCCGGCCAGCACCTCATGCGGGTCGACGCCCTTGGTCTCGCGGCCCTCATAGAGCCAGCCCTCGGCGCGGGCGGCATCCTCGGCCGGCGGCAGATAAGTGAGGGTGAGAAAATAGCTGGATTCGAAATGCGCGCCGGCCTCCTCGAAGCTCGCCTTGCGCTCGGCGTCGACAAGCGCGGATGCGGCGTCGGGAAAGCGGCTGTCGGGATAGCTGTTCGATGGATGGCGTTGCGCCTCCACGAAGATCGCCCAGCCCGAGCCGAGACGGCGGAAGGCGTTGTTGAGGCGTCCCGCGACCGCGACGAGTTCGGCTGGAACCGCTGAATCGAGGTCCGGTCCGCGGAACCGCGCGGTGCGCTGGAAGCTCCCGTCCTTGTTGAGGACGATGCCTTGGCCGACCAGCGCCACCCAGGGCAGGAAATCGGCGAGGCGTGCGTTGCGATTGCGATATTCGGCGAGGTTCATCATGGACGGGTCCTCACGCTCAGACCGTCAGGTGCGCGGGAATGCGCAGGTGCCGGCGGCCGACTTCGACGAAGAGTGGGTCGCGCTTGGCAGCCCAGACGGCGGCGAGATGACCGATGGCCCAGATCGCGATGCCCGCGAGCCAAAGCCGCAAGCCAAGCCCAATGGCGCCCGCGAGCGTGCCGTTCATGATGGCGATGGCGCGCGGCGCACCGCCGAGCAGGATCGGCTCGGTCAACGCCCGGTGGACCGGGACCGAGAAGCCGAGCAACTCGCCGTCCTGTTCGCCAAGGCCCGCCATCAGACGAGCGCTCCGCCGCCGAAGGAGAAGAACGACAGGAAGAACGAACTTGCCGCGAAGGCGATCGACAGACCGAAGACGATCTGGATGAGGCGCCGGAAGCCGCCCGACGTGTCCCCGAAGGCGAGTGTCAGGCCGGTGATGATGATGATGATGACGGCGAGGATCTTGGCGACCGGCCCCTCGATCGATTCGAGGATGGACTGGAGCGGTGCCTCCCATGGCATGGAGGAACCGGACGCATGAGCGGCAGGCGTGGTCATCAGGGCGATGACCGCGACCGAAGCCGCCGCAGCCAGGCGGTGGCGGGCGTTACGCAGGGTCTGGTGCATGTGGGCTTTCCTTTGCGGCTGGTGTGAGAAGAGATGCATCGGGCGCGGCGACGGCTGTCACGACGCGGTAATCGCCATCCGGCCCGAGGCCTTCGACGCGAGCGAGTTCCGAAAGACGGCGGGCCGTGCCCCGGCCCGACAGCACCGCCACGAGATCGATGGTCTCAGCGATCAGCGCGCGCGGAACGGTGACGACGGCTTCCTGGATGAGCTGTTCGAGACGGCGCAGCGCGCCGAGCGCCGAGCCCGCGTGGATCGTGCCGACGCCGCCCGGATGGCCAGTGCCCCAAGCCTTCAGGAGATCCAGCGCCTCGCTACCACGGACCTCGCCGATGGGAATGCGGTCGGGACGCAGGCGCAATGAAGAGCGGACGAGATCGGAGAGAGAGGCGACGCCATCCTTCGTCCGCATGGCGACGAGATTCGGCGCGGCACATTGCAGCTCGCGTGTGTCCTCGATGATGACGACGCGATCGGAGGTCTTCGCGACCTCGGCCAGAAGCGCATTGGTGAGCGTCGTCTTGCCGGTCGAGGTGCCGCCGGCGACGAGGATGTTGGCGCGGGCCGCGACGCCGCCGCGCAACGCGGTGGCCTGTTCGGCCGTCATGATGCCGGCGGCGACGTAGTCGTCGAGAGTGAACACCGCGACGGCGGGCTTGCGGATCGCGAAGGCCGGGGCTGCGACCACCGGCGGCAGAAGCCCCTCGAACCGCTCCCCCGTCCCGGGCAGCTCTGCCGAAACGCGCGGGCTCCCGGTATGGACCTCCGCGCCGACATGATGGGCGACGAGACGGATGATGCGCTCGCCGTCCTCCGGCGCCAGGCGTTCACCCGTATCGGACAGGCCTTCGGAGAGGCGGTCGATCCACAGCCGCCCATCCGGGTTCAGCATCACCTCGACGACGCCTGCGTCTTCGAGGAAGCGGGCGATGGCCGGACCGAGCGCGGTGCGCAGCATCCGCGCGCCGCGTGCGATCCCTTCCGAATTGTGATGCGAAGCCGCCATCCGATCCCCGATTTCAACGGGGACAAACCAGATGGTCCCCATGCGGGGATGATTAAAAGGGCCTGATTTAGGGCCGATTCAACAAGGAATTAGCGTCGTCGTAGTGTGGCGTGCAAAGACAGGAGAACGGCGGCGGTTTCCTTTGCCGGCTGGTTACGGCGGGCCGCAGCCGATAGTGATGATCACTACGTTTACGCTATAGCCCTACCATAAAACCCAGCAATGGCCTCGATAGCGGGCCCCTGCGGCGCGCTATTCCTTCATGCATTCCGCTTCAGGCGAGATGATCCCGCGCGACGCTGATCCGTCCGATGCCGAACGCGTTCCAGGGCGTGTGCCAGCCGAGAACGAGTTTGTTGCCTGGGCCGTGCACCGCCGCGAACAGCAGTCCAGCGATGAAGGTGAAGTGATTAGTGAAGAAGCCGAACTCCATCGGGCTTGTCTGCCGATGCGACGGTCCATGGAAAGCCAGGGCAAGGAACAGCACATAGGCAGCGCCCAGCACCGCCGCTTCGGTAAAGAACGCCCCCGGTCCAGAACGCCAGGGCGAGACCAAGTTCGAAGAGTGCCGCCACCCAGGCGAAGAAGAGGGGGAACGGGAAACCAATCGAGGCGATATATCCCGCTGTTCCTTCCATGCCGGTGAACTTGAAGCTGGTCGTCATGAGAAACATGGCGCCGAAGATCAGACGGGCATCGCCAGATGCGGCATCGAGGCCGGGCACGTTCCCACAGCAAGCTCGCACGCGAACTGACGGATTGCTCAACGGGTCTCGAGAAATGACAGCGTCAACGGCTCGGCTCATCGTCAAATGCGTCCTGCTTTGCACGGAGTTTGCCCAGGAGCCGGATCAGGTGGTCCAGTTCCCCCCCGTCAGCACGGCGAGTTCGGGCGGCGGGCGATAGTACTCTGTCATCAGTTCGTCCCTTGTCGTCGCGCCTTTCCGGGTGAGCCGCACCAGCTTCTTTCGCCGATCCTCCAATGACGGCACACGCTCGACGAGCCCCGCACGCTCGAGACGGTCAACAAGCCATGTCGCGGTGGACGGATCGCAATGCCATTCACCGGCCAGGGTCCCGATCGGTCGGTCATTCCCCATCTCCAACGTAAAGAGCGCGCGGGAATCGTTGGGTGTCAAACCTCGTTTCTCGAGGCTCTCCAGTCGCTGTGGTGATGACTGCATCAGAAAATCGAACATGAGGCGCCAGGCTTCTGCGGCACGGTTTTCAGAGGACATATGTCTCGTCTCGCTCTTCGTCAGAGGTCGTCTGCAGGTTCTTCAGCCATAATTTCGCCCCATCAAATAGTTTTGTCAATCAAATATCTTGACTAATCAAACTGTATTCCTAAATTTGGGGCGACAGAGACGGAGGTTCTCATGGAAACGTATCCGCTGATCGCATTGCTCACGCTGCACGTCCTCGCCGGCGTGTTCTGGGCAGGATCGACTTCCGCCATGGCCAATCTCGCGAGTATGGATGCTGCCCGGTTGTTCCCGTTCCAGATGGGATCGGCGGCTCTGACAGTGGTGACCGGGCTGGCGCTCTGGTGGTTTCAGCTCGGCACGAATTTCGACACTCACGAACAGATACTCGCGGTTGGGCTTGTGGCCGCCATCATCGCAGCCGCTGCGCAGATCGCGCTGGTTGGCGGCGCTCGTTCCAGATTGGCCGCGAGCGCGCCCGCAGACGACCCGGCAACCAACGCGAACATGACCCAAGGCAACCGTATCGCCGCCGGTCTGCTCATGATCACCGTCGCGTCGATGGTGATCGCCCGCTTCTTCTGACGCGCTCCCTACGCGCCGTAATCGAATGGAGAGAAGGATGGATACCAAGATTCCGGTTTTGATCGTTGGTGGCGGCCTGAATGGCCTGACGGCCGCCTGTCTGCTTGCGCATCACGGCGCCCGCTGTGTTCTTGTCGAGCGTCACACGGACACCTCGATCCAGTACAAGTTCGCCGGCATCTCGCCGCGCAGCATGGAGATCTTCCGCAGCCTCGGCCTTGAAGATGAAATCCGCGTCAACCGCACCGGCGATCAGCAGGGCGGTGGGATCGCGCGCGGCAAGACCCTCGCCGATCCCGATATTCAGTGGAGCGGCGCCGCCTGGCCGGACGCGACCCCTGTCAGCCCGACCCAACCGGCCACCTGCGATCAGCACATCCTCGAACCGATACTGAGACGCAAGGCGAAGCAATCGGGCGCCGACATTCGCTTCGGCACGGAATGTCTTTCTATCGAAGAGGACGCGCGGGGGTGCGTGCGCACGTCCGCAACATCGGGACAGGTGAAGAGGACACGATTTGCGCTGACTATCTCATCGCCGCTGATGGAGCCAACGGACGCTTGCGCGACATGCTCGGCATTGGCCGTAGTGGCCCCGGCGTGCTCCAGCACTGGATGAACATCATCTTCGAGACGGACATGCCACCCACCATTGACGGCAGGCGCTTCACCTCGTGTTTCGTGATGGACATCAATGCCGCACTCGTTCCCCGCGACGACGGACGGTGGCTGCTGTCGCTACAGTATCTCCCGGAAAAAGGAGAACGGCCGGAGGACTTTGACGCCGCGCGCTGCCGCGATCTGGTGGTTCGCGCGGCGGGGCGCTCCGACATCACGGCGGAACTTGTCGATGCGCGCCCCTGGGAGGTTGCGGCCCATGTCGCCGACAGGTTCAGCAAAGGCCGCTCGTTCCTTATCGGCGACGCGGCTCATCTGATGCCGCCACCGGGGGCATTCGGCGGCAATTCCGGCATTCACGACGCCCATAACCTGGCCTGGAAGCTCGCGATGGTCGTCCGCGGCGAGGCCCCGCCGCGGCTTCTCGACACCTATGACGCGGAACGGCGGCCGGTGATCGAGGCGACAGTCGCGCAAGCGCTTTCCCGCCTTCAGCAATGGTTTGACGATCCCGCCAAACGGCTGCCGCCTGCGGTGGAGATCGTCGACGACTACGACGTCGTCTTCGGACAGCGCTACGACCGCGGCGCGGTCCTGCCCGAGGGGCCGGTGCCGAAGATGCCGCCTTTCGAACCCTTCGAGACCCTATCCGGCAAGCCAGGCACGCGCGCGCCGCATCTGAAGCTCCGGCACGACGGACAGGAGATCTCAACGCTCGATCTGTTCGGCGGCGGTTTCGTGCTGCTGGCCGGTCCGCAAGGCGACGCCTGGTGCGGGGCCGCGGCAGATGCCGACCTGGACCTCATCTGCTACCGAATGGGTCGGGACCTAACCGACATCGAAGGGAAATTGACCGAGAGATACGGCGTCAGAGATACCGGGGCCGTTCTCGTCAGACCGGATGGCTTCGTCGCCTGGCGCACCGAGGGCGCTGGCGAGACAGCCGAGGTTGCGTTGGCAGACGCTTGGACGCGCTTCTTGACCAGCGCAGGGCTTCAAGGGTCCTGATGCCGCCATGGCACGATCGGCGAAACGCACCTTCACCGTTGCCGCGCTGCTCCTAGTGGTGCTCGCGGCCTCGCTGGATCAGATGATCGTCGCCACGGCGCTGCCGCGGATCACTCATGATCTCGGCGGTTCGGCCATGCTGCCATGGGTCGTGACGGCGTACCTTCTGACGGCGACAGTCGCTGCGCCCGTCTATGGCAAGCTCGGCGATCTCATGGGACGCAAGCGCATCCTGCTGACAGCCCTCGCGCTCTTCATCGCCGGCTCGGCGCTTTGCGGCGCCAGCATTTCGATCCAGTCGCTGGTCGCGTTTCGCGCGCTTCAGGGCCTTGGTGGCGGTGGCCTGATCGTGGTCTCGCTTGCCATGGCGGGCGATATCGCCGCCATGCGCGACCGCGCAAGGATCTTGGGCCTGTTCGGCGGAGCAGCGGCGGTTTCGACCGTCGCCGGACCCTTTTTCGGCGGGGTGATCACCGAATTTCTGTCATGGCGCTGGATTTTCTATGTCAGTGTCCCCATCGGCGCGCTTGCTGCCGCCGTCATCGCCTGGTCAATACCGGGCACCCACTCCAAACGCTCGTGGCGTATCGATTATGCAGGTGCACTGCTGCTTTCCGCCAGTCTCGGCGCGTTCGTACTTGCCTCGCTTGCCGGGCGCGACGTCCCCGCCCCCCCATGGCCGATCCTGTTCGTGGGCCTCGGCGTCGCGGCGGCGATAGCGCTTGTCCTGGTTGAAATGCGCGTACCCGAACCGATCGTGCCCCTACATCTCTTCCGAAACAGGGCCTACGCTGCTGCCACTGGCGTGAGTTTCCTTGCAGGCATCCCGATCTTCGCCGCGATGACCTTTGCGCCGGTCTACTGGCAGTCCGTCCAGGGGCTCGATCCCGCCCGGGCGGGACTGGCGGTCCTGCCGCTCGTCGGCGGCATGCTGGCGGCGTCGATCGCAAGCGGTCAGCTTGCCGCACATATCAATCGCTACCGGGTGTTCCCGATAACCGGCTCCGGCCTGGCCCTGATCGGCATGCTCATGCTGGCCGGAGCTGGTCTCGGCACGCCGGCGATATATGTCGCATGCGCACTGGCCATCCTCGGCATCGGGCTCGGCATGACTGTGCAAATCCTTGTCCTGCTCGGACAAGGGGCCGCAGGGCAGCACGATCTCGGTGCGGCGACGGCCAGCGTGACCATGTTCAGGGCGATCGGCGGTTTGGTCGGACTGATACTGCTGGGTCACATCTACGCATCGGCTCTGTCCGTGAGCGGCCCTGCCGACGCGGTCGAAAGCGTGTTTGCAATCACTGCCGTGGCTGTTCTTGCGCAATCGGTTGCTGCCTGGACATTGGTCGACCCTCCCGACACCGACCGTGAAAACCAGAGACGAAAGGAGAACGCCAATGCTTGACCTCGATCGGTACTTTGACCGCATCGACTACGACGGCGCTAGAAGGCCGACCCTTGAGGTGCTGAACGCCATCCTTGCGCGTCAGCCCGACGCGATCACCTTCGAGGCGTTGGATCCGCTGACCGGCAAGATCCCCGATCTGTCCCCCGAGGCGGTTGATGCCAAGCTGCTCGATGCGCGGCGCGGCGGCTACTGTTTCGAGCAGAATTCCCTTCTGCTCCGAGCGTTGACGGCGCTCGGTTTCGAGGTCGAAGGATTGATTGCAAGGGTGTGGTGGATGATGCCGTCTGACGCGGCGCCCGGCCCCTGGTCGCACATGGCGACCCGTGTACATCTCGACGGGCGCGACTGGCTGGCCGATGCCGGTTTCGGAACCTGCGTGCCGACCTCCGCGCTCGATTTCGACGTTTCGGTCCCACAGGTAACCGCGCATGAACGCTTTCGTCTGCGGCCGACCACCGATGGCTGGATGCTCGAAGCCGAACTCGATGGCAATTGGGTTCGCGTCTACCAGGTTTGGCGTGCGGTTGCCGAGCCGGGAGAGTATGTGCGCATGAATCAAGTGGCGGCGACCGCTCCCATTTCGCCTCTGATCTTATCCTCGCCCGGACAACGCCGGACGAGCGGATTGTCGTTTCCGGTAACAGGATGACGCGGCGGGGCCCTGCCCGGGATCATCGAAAGGGTCCATCTCGACCGGGACGGGCTTCGAGGAAGCGGTCCGAAAGAGGTTCCGGCTGCCGTTCGATCCGGCCTGGCGACCGGTGCTGGCGCGCGCGGCCAATCAATCGGATCAATGACCTACGACGGAGGAGGTACATGCGCTTCAATCGCGTTCCGCCCGACGAACTCCCCGGCCATCGATGCCAGTTATCAGCCCCATGCGCGTCAAAGTGCAGGTCAGCCACGATTGCGCCGTCGCACGATTGTTGACGGGCAAGAAACATGCGAGCGATGTCTCTCAACTACCCGGCACATTGGCGGAGGTTTTAGATGATCTTGCTTCCCGTTTTCTTGATCGTCGTATTCTCTCTCACCCAGATTGCCAACGCCACAGAAGTCAAGGGCCTCTATCGCTCCCAAACCATTGTGACGGGAACGGATGAGCCAGAAACAACCGCGAATTCCGGCAGGCCCTCACGAATGTCATTGTGAAACTCACCGGTGACGCCCAACTCCGGCATGGCCATCGTCTCGATGCGTTGCTCGCCGAACCGCGAGACGATTTGTGCTGAGTTTCGAATACGAAGATCGAATGAAAGGCATTCCGCTTCATGACGAAGAGGGCACTCGCAAGCGGCCGCATTTTCTGCGTGTCGTATTTTCCAAGCCGGCGATCGATGCCGAACTGAATAAGCTGAGATTGCGCGAATGGGGCAGCGCTCGGCCCTTGATCGGCGTGTGGCTGGATGTCCGCACGGCCGAGGAAGGATATATTCTACCGTCGGGCGGGCCTGACGGCTACGGCCAGTCAGCCGTTCTCGTGATTCCGCGCTCTCGTGGCATTCCGATGCTCAGCAACGATCGCGATGAAAATCTTCTGCGCTTCGACGACGCGCCAAACATCGATTTCGACAAGTTGAACGCAGTCATGCCCGAAGCCGACGTACTGCTCGCCGGCACCTTGTCGATCACGACGAATGGCCACTGGAACATGATCTGGAGACTGCACACCGCCTCATCCGACAAAAGGTGGGCGCTCAAGGATGTGACCTTTGACAAGGCATTGAAATCCGGGCTGACCAGATCCGCGCTTGCGTTGAGCGGCAATGATCCATGAGCGCATCCGTCGCCAAATCACACTATCGCTAAATCGATCGCGAATAGCAGCGACCGGTTGTGGCGCATCGTATTCGTGGGAACCTCATGAGGACTGGAGATAATTCCGTGTGGACGCTCGTCACCAAGCATTGGCCGATCCGGATTCGAACTCGGCGTTTTTGCGCTTCTGCTCCTAACCGGTGTTGCGCGAGACTTTGCCGACGGTCTTGTTATTGCGGCGCTCATTTACCTCGCGTGGGGTATGTTCCGGGGTAGCTATCATCACCGCAAGACCCTCGTTGTGCAGATCGCAGGTGTTGTCCTGTTTGGACTTGGCACGATCGCGGCGATCGCGCTGGACGACACGACCGCCCGCATTATCCTGGCCATCGGCTGGTTCGCGCACGCCATCTGGGACGTCTATCACTACCGGCAAGATATCGTTGTGGCACGATGGTGGGCCGAGCAATGCGCCGTCGTCGATGTTGCAATCGCGGTTTTTCTGCTGTGGCCGCTCGTAATTCTGTGATGGCTGGCCGTGTAAACCCAACCAACCATCTTGAGCCCGGTGGAAATGCAGAGTGGGTGTATTGATCCCATTAACGGTCTCCGGCACTTTTCGTCAGGTCGGGAAGGTGACCGGATGCGCGTGGGCGGTGTCGAATGCCGCGCAAGGGCGCGGACCAACAGAACGCAACAGCATTCCACAATTTCGGTTCGCCAGACCAGAATGCAGCGCCCTCCAAACGAGGTCTGGTTGGACCTATGTCTTGCACAGGGAGGAGGCAGATGATCGCCCCGATTATCCTCCACGGTTACAGGTTCAGCGTCTATAGCCGCATTGCGCGAATTGTATTGGAGGAGAAGGGCGTGGAATACGCCATGGTCGAGGTCGACCCGTTCGCGAAGAAAGTGCCGAGGGCGTACCGCGAACTTCACCCGTTTGGGCGGGTTCCGGTGCTGTCCCATGGGGAATTCGTTCTTTATGAGACGAGCGCGATAGAGCGCTACATCGATTCGGCTTTTCCCAGCCCGCCTCTCACCCCTACCGAAGCGCCAAACATCGCTCGTATGGCACAAGTCGTCGCGATCATCGACAACTACGGATATTGGCCCATTTCCGCCAGTGTTTTCACACAGCGTGTTCCGGCCATCAGTCGGCGAAAGAGGATGCGATGACGAAATCGGATCCGGCATTGAAGCGAGTCGAACCGTGCTTGCTGCACTGGAAGGCATTGCGGCGGAGGGAGAGGTGCTCGACGGCTCCCGTTTCACGCTCGCCGATTGCCACCTCGCGCCCATGATCGACTATTTCGTCGCTTCGCCCGAGGGTGCCGAGACATTCGGCGATTATCCGTGCCTTTTCGAATGGTGGTCGCGTATGTCCGGCCGCTCAAGCCTAGTTAGGACCAACCCCGGACGTCCACGAGCTCCCGCGTAAAGATATTGGGGATCTCACCGCGGGCGGCCGCACAGTTCTTCTTCCGTTACCGCTCGTGCTATCGCAATCGGATGTTTGCTCCCGTCGACTGGTTAAGGCCTGATCAGCGATCATGATCCCTCAACCATTCGACGTAGTCGGGGACGGCCCGCTCGATATGGAATTCCGGTACGAACCCAGTATCCTGTTGCAGCCGGGATATCGAGGTGGTTATCCGCAGGCGATTGGGACTGCGTCCCTCTGGGATGGCGACATTTGCGCCGGTAACGGCCTTGTTGATTTCCTCCACCACGTCTCCATATCGGACCAGCCGGCCGCTGGAGACGTTGTAGATAGAATGATTGAGCTGATCCGCCAGCATCAGCTTCGCAATAGCCCGGCCGCAGTCTTTCACATAGCACAGGTCGGTCGCGTCATCGGCACGGGCCGACGGGCGCGGCGGGGTCAGATCAGGATCCTCGACGCGAACCGCGGCGCTGAGCAGCGCGGCAGGGCGAAAAACGGTGAATCGGGAGGCCGAGCGGTCCCCAGACGGTCCCGATTCGCAGATTTACGACATCGAACCCGGCATGTCCGCCGGCCAGCGTGGTGAAGAGCTCCGCGGTCTTCTTGAACGCGTGGATCTGATGCGGCGCCAGAACCGGCAATAAGGCGTCCTCGCGCCACGGCGTCTCATCCACCCCCACATAGACACCAATGGAACTCGCGACTGCGAACCGGCGGACGCCCCAGACCTTTGCAGCCTCCAGGGCATTGAGCAGGGCTGTAGTCTCGGCGCGAAGGTAGTCGACCGGATCCGGCGTATCGAACCGCGTGGCGGCCAGATGCACGATGCTGGTGATCCGATAGCGCTTTCGGATTTCGAGAAAGGCCGCGCGGTCGGTTGTGTCCAGATGCTCGACAACGATCCGGTCGGAAGGTTCGTCGGCCAAAAAATCGGGAAGCTCGGTGGACCTGTGCGCGGTCACCACAACGCTTTCGTCGAGGTCGAGCAGCGCTCTTGCGGTATGGGCGCCGATCGAGCCGAGACCGCCTGTTACGAATATCATCTGTCTTTTCCATTGTTCGAACGTGCTGGGGAGGTGCGACAGGGCTAGATCAGGTTCTGGCCGCCATCGATGCGGATGGTTTCGCCGGTCGTGAACTCGCTTTCCATTAGGAAGACGTAGGCGGCCGCCACGTCGAGCGGTGTCGGATACGCCCCGCCGGCAGCCGCGCCGCCATCTCTTCGAAGAAGATTTGCCTTGGCCTCGCCGACGAGTTCGTTCCACATCGGGGTGTCGACCCATCCAGGCGACACGACATTGATGCGCGTCGGAGCCAGTTCCAGCGCCAGGGCGCGGGCGAAATACCCGAACGATCCGGCGATCGCCGCGACAACCGATCCGCCAGGCACCGGCGGCCGGTCCTTGTTGATGCCGGAGGTGAACGTCATCGAGCCTCCGGCCTTGAGTCCGTCCGACGGCGTGCTTGGCCAGCATGACCGCGCCGACGAGCTTGTTGTCGACGAAACCTCGAACAGCATCCATGTCGGTGTCGCCGATCGGAAAATTCGGCGGCGGAGTCCCGGCGGTTATGACGAGTGGTCGAACTCGCCGACTTCCTTGAATAGGCGGACGATATCCGCTTCCTTCGTCATGTCGGCGGCAAGGGCGATCACGCCGCTTTCCTTGCCCAACGACTGTTCCGCCGCCCGCAGCTTTTCTGCCGAGCGTCCGACGATAAAGACCTGGCACCTTTCTCAGGCGGCCTCGGCGACGCCGAGCCCGACGCCGGAACTGCCCCCGACGATGACGACTTTCTTGCCAACAAGCGTTGTCATGGTTTTCTCCATTTTCAGATTGAGTTGACTGATTTCAGCGGTGAGCGCGTGACCAGCGGTCAGCCGCGATAGGCGCGCTCGAGATCGGCGATGACGATCTTCTTCATCTTGAACATCTCCTGCATTACCCGGCCGGCCTTCTCCCGATCCGGATCCGCCATCATCCGAAGCAGGATCGTCGGCGTCACCTGCCAGTAGATGCCGAACTTATCGGTCAGCCAGCCGCATGGCTGTTCTTGCCGCCATCGGCCGTGAGCGCCGCCCAGTAATAGTCGGTCTCCTCCTGGTCTTCGGTCTCGACCAGAAGTGAGAACGCCTCGTTATAGGGGGCGTGCGCATGCGCGTTGAGCGCGACGATCGGCTGGCCGGCAAGCTCGAATTCGATGCGCGACAGTTCCGGATCGGGCAGATCGACGTTGCGGAGAATTTTGGAATCCTTGAAGATCGATGTGTAGAACGCCATGGCCTCTTCGGCCTGGATTCGAACCAGAGATGGGTTTAGACCTTCGGCATTGGTGCCTCCTGTTTGCGTGTTGCGGGAGTGATCGCTGCCCTTCCAGGCGGCGTTATTTGCCGCCCGCCCGGGCAGGCGGGGTTCGGGCGTGACCGGGATGATCGACCCGTCCAGTCGCGCTCGAACCCGACGTCCTTAAGCCGGTGATCGGAGAAACGCGCGAAATGCCCGATCATCAGGCGATGCTGGAATGCCGCGATCAGGCCGGCGACGCCGGCGCTTGCCGCCTGTGCGAGGGACGCGATGGCGGACAGCGGGGGAGGGCCTGCGTCAGCGTCATGCGATTTTGTGTGCTGAACTCTGTATGAGTGTTGCTCACAGCGTGATCCTTTCAAAGTTGCGTTTCGCTCCAGCGAGAGCCGTACGTGTTCGGCTCTGATTGCTGAAATCATGCCGAAATCAGCGCTGGACGACAAACGAGTAATCGTGCAGAATTTGTGATCAACGCTCACATATACATGCCATGGCCCGGAGACTTCCGCCCTTGACCACACTTCCGGCCTTCGATGCCGCGGCGCGGCATCTGAGCTTCACCAAGGCAGCGGCCGAACTGAACCTGACGCACGGCGCGATTAGCCATGCCATCCGCAACATCGAGGACAGGCTCGGCATCCAGCTTTTCGAAAGGAGAACGCGCTTCAGTGCGGCTTACGCCTGCAGGCGCCGCCTATGCGGCCGAGATCGGCGCGGCGCTGGACCGTATTAGGAGCTGCGACGATTGTCGCGACGGCGCCTCGTTCTGCAGGCGTCCTCAACGTCAGCACCTCGGACGGCTTTGCTGGCCGCTGGCTCGTTCCGCGGCTCCACCGCTTCCATCGGGCAAATCGCGATATCGATGTCCGCCTCTCCACGTCCGGGCTGCTCGCGGATTTCATCAGGGACGGAATTGACATCGCAATTCGCTATGGGGCGGGGGACTACAAAGAAGTGGAGTCGGAGTTCCTGTCGGAGGAGGACGTCTTTCCCGTCTGCAGTCCCGAATTACTACACGGGGAGCATCCGCTGCGGTCACCAGGCGATCTGAAGCACCACACGCTGATCCACGACAACTTTCGCATCGACTGGGCGACGTGGCTACAGCATGCTCGGCTCGAGGACATCGATCCGAAAGCGGGGTGAGGTTCGATTCCGCGACCTATGCCGTCGAGGCGGCGGTTCATGGCGAAGGTGTGCTGCTGGGCCGGAGCGCACTCGTATCCGCCGACCTGGCGGCCGGGCGGCTCGTGTGCCCCTTCGACCTCAGGCTGAAATCCCGTTCGAAATACTACGTCGTCTATCTGGCAACGCCTTGCGGCAGAAAAAGGTCAGGCTATTCCGCGACTGGCTGTTCGATGAGGTGAAGGCTTCCGACCAGGCCGCGGAGTGATCAGCCTACGTCGACCCGCAATTGACAGCCAAAGCGATGATGCTCGGGATGACCGCTTCGATAGCGAAGCCTGCCTGCTTCAGCAGTCGAGGCAACAACCGCAGAACGGCAGGACGCGCGGGTTGGTGACCAGCGACGCAGCGACGCGACGATTGCATCATCCATCTGGCGCGACCGGCGAGAGACTCGGAAAGACTTGCTGCATGTCGGTCGATCCGATCCGCAGGCGTAGGCGTAGGCGTAGGCGAGATAAATACGCTCGTTCGGCCGAGATCGCGCGAAAATGTAACTGTTTATACGGCTGTTGTGTTGCGTGCCAGGGATCCGCGCCCGGCGCACGGGGCGTGGTCAGGCGACGATGGGCCTCACAAACGGCTTGCCACCGAAGGTTTTGATCATCTGCTTTCATAGAGTAGGCCAGAAGCTGCAGGCTCATCTCAGTTTTGACATTTTCGAGGGCCTAGTCAGGAATATCGGCATAAAAGGACATTTCTATGCCTCTATGCTTCGCCTCCGGACAGCTTGAGCCGATTCTATGCATCTTGCGTATGCGAATCCCGCCAGGCTGAGGGCGACGATCCAAATTGGCGCTTGAAGGCTCTGCTGAAAGCCTCCTCCGAGCCGTAGCCCGACTGCTCCGCGGTAGTGGCGATGGAGACGCCTTCGCCGCGCAGTGCCTTGGCAGCCAAATGGAGGCGCCATGTCGTCAGGTAGCGCATAGGCGACACGCCGAGCAGCCGGTCGAAGCGCCGGACGAGAGCCGAGCGCGAGAGGCCAGCCTCATGCGCCAGCATCTCTATGCTCCACGGCTCGGCCGGCCTCGAATGCAGGGCGGTGAGCGCGCGGCAGGTATGGCAGTCCTTCAGCGCCGCCAGCCAGCCGACATCCTCGTCGCGCAACTGCGCCATATAGCGCCGCAGCATTTCGATGAACAGCAATTCGGTTAGCTGCGCCATCAGGCAGGAGGCGCCAGGCCCGCCTCTATTGGCCTCGCTGACGAGGTAGCGCCTATTGGCATCGAACCACTGTCCTCCCGCTCCCTGATCGCGCCTGACGATCAGCAATTTCGGAAGGCTGGCCAGAAACGGATCAAACAGGAACAGGTCGCAACGCAAATAGATACAGACCACGCGCGTGAGTTCCCCGCTCCCGCCATGGGTCAGCACCGGCAGTGCCGTCCATGGCGGGGGTGGGAAGAGGGACGCGATGGGCACCGGCGCAACGTCGCCGTTTCCCATGCGATGGGCATGCCCGTGTGGGAGTCCGACAATGTCGCCCTCGTGCAGCATGCAACGTTCGTGGCCCTCGATCTCGACCCAGCAGTTTCCCTCGGCAACGATGTGGAAGATGATCAGCCGGCTCGCACCGGGATGAAGGAGGCGGGCGACCGCACCGGCGGGCGGATTGTCATATCCCCAGGGCGCATTGAATTCGGCCCGGAGCAATGCCGCCCCGGCGACACGGAAGACCCGCAATATGTCGGAAAGCACGTCCGTGCCACTTGGGCCGGGGGTAGAACCCTCGTCAAAGGGTGTTTCAGTCAGGAAATCGGACGTTTCAGTCATTCCAGCGTGCCTTTTCGGCTGGTAGTGTAACTACCTCACGCGGACTGACAACATCCGAAGGAGCCTCGTCCCGCGGTCGCCGGCGCTCCTAGCGTTGCGTGTTGCCGCGACGACGTAGCTCAACCCAACAAGGACGATCTGTATGCCGAGAACTGAGATCAATGGCATGCAGCTCTACTGGGAGCTTGATGGCGGTGCCGGAGACCCGGTTGTCCTCGTGCACGGCTCGTGGGGAGACCACCACAACTGGGCGCCAATCGTCCCCGCACTTTCAACGTCGTTTCGGGTTCTCACATATGACCGACGCGGGTATAGCCGCAGCGAGCGCGCCGAAGACCAGGGCAGCGTCCTCGATGATGTTGCCGATCTGGCGGCGCTCATCGAGCATCTCGATCATTTCCCGGCACACATCATCGGAAATTCCTTCGGCGCTTCGATCGTTCTTCGGTTGGCCGGAGAACGACCCGAATTGTTTCGCAGCCTGATCGTGCATGAGCCACCGCTTTTCGGTCTCCTCAAGGATGACACGAAGGCCCAGTCCATGTTGGTCGCGGTCCAGGAACGCATTGCGGCTGTGGTCGAATTGCTCGTGGACGGTGATTTCACCGGCGGTGCCCGGCTGTTTGTGGAGACCATAGCGTTCGGACCGGGGGCGCGGGAAAAGCTTCCTCAGACAACGCGCGACACTTTCGTTTTCAACGCTCCGACGTGGTTGGACGAAGTCCGCGACCCGGATGCGTTGGAGATCGACCTCGGTCACCTGAGAACATTCTCTGCGCCCGTTCTATTGACCGACGGAGGGCAGAGCCCGCCCTTCTTTCCTCTGGTGGTTGACCGGATCGCTGAAGCCCTTGCGCGGGCGGAACGACATACCTTTCCCGAGGCAGGTCACGTGCCCCATTTGAGCCACCCCGAAGAGCATGTGCGTGTTGTCGCCAGTTTCATTCAAGGCGCTGCGGTGTCGAGTGTCGGCAAATGAAATCAACCTACACGACGGCATGGTCCACAGTTTGCTCGTTCCAATAGAGAAGATGAAAGACGGTCTTCCTCCCTCTACTGAAATCGATGGCCTGATTGCTCGCCGCGCTTTCAGTCCTTCTCGAATGCGCTTTTCCCCTTCGCCGTCCATAATTCCCGCGCTTTCGCCCCTTGCTCGCTGCTGAGTTTTTTGGCGATCCAGATCATCGCCCCGTAGATCATGGCGCGGTCATCGCCAGTCAGGTCCACGATCCCGGCCTTGACGACAAGACCGCCGAGTTCGATCAGATGCCGCGTGCGCTTGCGGCGCTCGATCTGCGAGGCGCGCATGTCATGCCGTGCCTGTGCTGCGTGATGTCGGTTACCGTCGCGACCACCTTCGCGCGCTCGCCCAGCGCGTCGAGGTCGCCGAAAGCGAGGTTCGCATCATGGGATCGAAGTCCCGGTTGCTTCAAACGCTTGTGGCGAACGGTAGCGTAAACTCAGTGCCCACTCAGGGACTGAGGTGGCGGACCGTGCGAGATTCGAACTAAGCCATCGCTATGCCGGCATCGGCGCTATTGACCGCCTGAACCGCTGACATCCTCGGAAATCTCCTGCCTGAGCTTCGGCCCTTTGGCGAGGCGCCGGCCGAGAGCGGTAATGAACGCCTCATAGCGCTCGCCGGCTTTGGCACGCGCGGCCTGTGCAGCCGGCTCCGGCAAAGCCGGTGTCGTCGCAAGCCAGAACCGGACGAAGATTGCAAGGGTCTCGACGGAAATCCCGATATCGCGCTCCAAGCGGGTCATGCGGCGGTCGAGCTGGTCGAGGCGCTTGGCGATCGCGGCCTCGCGCCTTTCAGCGTCATCCGGCGACAGGAAGGAGGCGATCGCGGCTTCTGCGATCATGGACTGCGATTGCTCGCGACGGGCGGCATAGTCCGCCAGCATCGTCATGATGTCCGGGTCGATATAGACGGAGATCTGCGCTTTCTTCTTGCGGCTGGACATGGCCTAGAGCTCCATGCCGTCGTTGGGGTCCAGTGAGACCTGCCGCGCCACACGCTGCATCATGCGGTTCATCCCGCTCGTGCGCGCAGTCTCCTCCTGATCGTCATCGGCGGGATCGATCTCGAACTCGTTTTCAAGCGGGGCCTTCTTCTCGATGGGTTTGGTACGGCTCAACTCGGGCTGGCGGCGCCGTTCTGAATCGGTCGTGTCCTCCTCCGGTGCAGCGCTGGCAGACATGTGAGCGGTTTCCAACGGGCTCGCCGGCAATGGCAGACTCGTCCAGTCATCAGCCTTCGTATGCACGGATTCGGTGTTCGACGGCGGCGGCAGGATGCGTTCTTGGAAACGTCCGTCCTCGAAGTAGCGGACCTTCTTCGCTCGAATAGGCGATGTCCCGGCGACCATGACGATCTCATCGGCTGGCGGAAGCTGCATGACCTCGCCGGGCGTGAGCAGTGGTCGCGCGGTTTCCTGCCGCGACACCATCAGGTGGCCAAGCCAGGGCGAGAGTCTGTGCCCGGCGTAGTTCTTCATCGCCCGCATCTCGGTCGCAGTGCCGAGCGCGTCGGAAACTCGCTTGGCCGTGCGCTCGTCATTGGTCGCGAAGCTCACGCGCACATGGCAGTTGTCGAGGATCGAGTTGTTCGGCCCGTAGGCCTTTCGATCTGGTTGAGCGACTGGGCGATGAGAAAGCTCTTGAGCCCGTAGCCCGCCATGAAGGCGAGCGCGCTCTCGAAGAAGTCGAGGCGACCGAGCGCTGGAAACTCGTCCAGCATCAGCAGCAACCGATGCCGTCCGGCCTTGGCCTGCAGGTCCTCGGTTAGGCGCCGACCTATCTGGTTGAGGATCAGGCGGATCAGCGGCTTTGTGCGGTTGATATCGGAGGGGGGCACGACAAGGTAGAGCGACGTCGGATGCTTGCCGCCGACGAGATCGGCAATGCGCCAGTCGCAGCGGCGCGTCACCGTTGCAACGACAGGGTCGCGGTAGAGGCCGAGGAAGGACATGGCGGTGGAGAGCACACCGGAGCGTTCGTTGTCCGACTTGTTCAAGAGTTCGCGCGCGGCGCTGGCGATGACCGGATGTGGGCCGGATTCGCCGAGATGCGCCGTCTTCATCATCGCAGCGAGCGTCGACTCGATGGGACGCCTTGGGTCGGAAAGAAAAGCGGCGACGCCGGCGAGCGTCTTATCCTTCTCGGCATAGAGGACGTGGAGGATGGCACCGACTAGCAGCGCGTGGCTGGTCTTTTCCCAGTGATTGCGCTTCTCGAGCGACCCTTCCGGATCGACGAGGATGTCGGCGATATTCTGGACGTCGCGCACCTCCCACTCGCCGCGGCGCACCTCAAGCAGCGGATTGTAGGCCGACGATTTCGGGTTGGTCGGATCGAACAGCAGCACGCGGCCGTGCCGAGCGCGAAAGCCGGCTGTGAGCTGCCAGTTTTCGCCCTTGATGTCATGGACGATGGCGGAGCCCGGCCAGGTTAGCAACGATGGAATGACGAGCCCGACGCCCTTGCCGGAGCGGGTCGGCGCGAAACACAGGACATGCTCCGGTCCCTCATGGCGCAGATAGTCGTCCTTGAGCTTGCCGAGAACGACGCCGTCGGGTCCGAGCAGCCCGGCCGCCTTGACCTCATCGGGCCGCGCCCAGCGCGCCGAGCCATAGGTATCGACACTCTGCGCTTCGCGCGCGCGCCAGACGGACATGAGGATCGCCACCGCGATCGCGATGAAGCCGCCGGAAGCCGCGATGATGGCGCCCTCGATGAAGATCGGCGGGGCATAGGCGTCGTAGAAATACCACCACCAGAAGAAGGACGGCGGATAGTAGACCGGCCAGCCGCCGAACTCGAACCAGGGTGCGCCGAGCTGGGGCTGGAAGCCGAGGCGCCAGGCCGTCCACTGCGTCGCCGCCCAGGTGGTGGTGAGGACGATCGTGAAGACGATGAGGATCTGGCCCCAGAGAATTTTCGTACCCGACATTGTCTATGTTCCGC
The DNA here is from genome assembly GCA_963801225.1 of uncultured Alphaproteobacteria bacterium. Lineage (GTDB taxonomy): Bacteria > Pseudomonadota > Alphaproteobacteria > Rhizobiales > Afifellaceae > DASWJZ01. The sequence continues at coordinate 28,059 of CAWDED010000005.1, read as the reverse complement.
GCAAATATCTGCACGCTGCGGGGCACGACCGCCAGCAGCAAGCCTATTCCTATTCTGGTCGTAGGATCGGCGGAAGCCGGATAGACATCGGAGGGTTACTGTTGGATGGGCGACAGACGTCAACGATGCGGACAAAGCGGTTTTTAGAACTGCAGATCGCTCCACCTAATTCGCAGTCGTTTCCCAGAGCTTTTCGGAACTGATCCTCGTGCAACCAGTCTGTGAGCGATTTCAAACTCTTCGTTGATCCTCACAACAAGTAGCTTGCTGAAGTGTCGCGCCATATTTACCTCGACTTCATCACGGTTTTTGAATGGTGTAATCGTCTTTATTTCAACGAAATCGTTCCCGAGTTTTCCGTCCGAACCTTTGGCATAGTTGCTGTGGAGTTTAATGCCGTATGTAATAGCACCAAATATCTCTCCAAGATCTCCATAGACCTGCAAGTGCAGACCCGTTTTTTCATGGTACTCTTGCGCGACGCTCAGTAACTGTTCGAAAACAGGTATCAAAGCGCGATCGGCGTTCGGATATTTCGCCCCCCATTCCTTGTATTGGATTTGCTGGTTAATCTCGTCCCAGCTTATCCACTCGCCGTCATCCCATAATGCGTTGTCGGGACCGAGCATCGTGTACTCCAATCAATCAATTGTCATTCAGTGCTTTGATGAACAGGCCATTCACGTCAATCTATTCGGCAAGATACAAGAGTTTGCCAACAATGATAGGGCCGCTTTGGGCTCGGAGTCGCCATTCGCCAATACATTCAGTTCTACCCACTCGATCAAAGGTCACCGGCCCAGCCCCCGCTTGCGGCCGAAACTCCAGTCGACGCCGCCGTCGCCGCGTGCGACGCCGGAGACGTGGCGGCCCAGATGCTTTTCCAGCGAGGGCGTCCAGGGCACGAGTTGGAAGCCGAGGCCATCGTCGATCATCGCGAAGCGACCGGAGGAGAGCGTGAAGCGCTGGCGATAGGCGCCGGCGACATACTCGCCGTTGGTCGCACGCTGGAAGGGCTGGCCGGTCTGAGCCGCGAGCTTCTCGCCGAGTGTGTCCACTTCGCGCCGGCGGAGCGTGTCGAGGAGATTGCGACTGAAGATGATCCGCCGGCCCTGCCGTTCGGCGAAGCCTTCCTCGATCAGATGATCTGCACGCCGGTCCAGAGCATCGCGGACTTCGGCGCCGAACCCGCCTTCCGACAGAGCTGCGGGATCGCGCGCGATGTTTTGCCGATCGAGCCAGGTCGCGCCCGATGCGGTCACCTGCCGTTCGATGTCGAGATCGGAACGCACCGCGAGCGCGACGCGCCGCTGTCCGCGGGAATCGTCATAGGCGCGCAGCTCGACGATCGAGCCTGGCGCGCTGTCGCCGGCCGCATCGAGATCGGCGAGCTTGATGTGGTGGGTCCGTCCGTCGACGCCGTCGACCACGGCATAGGCCGTGCCCTTCAGTTCGTCGTCGAGTCCACGTTCGACCAGGCGGCCGACGATCGGCGTGTCGAGACTTTCGGCGGCCAGCACGTAATCCGCCGATCCGCGCCCGATGCCGCGCTCGGTCAGCGCCCGGTGCATGCGCTTGATGATGTCACCGCGTTCGCCAAGTTCGCGCAGCGTCGCCTCGGCCTTGTCGTCGATCATCCATTGGCCGGGGCCGACCTGCTCGGCCAGGCCGAGCGTCTCCAGCTTGCGCAGCCGCCCGACCTTGAGCGCGTGGAATTCGTCGGGCTGCTCGCCCGGATGCGGCGCGAGGTCGATGATGCCGGTGCGCCGGCTGTCGCGAACGAGCTGGCGGTCGAGCTGCGTCCAGCGCTCGGAGGCGATCTGGTTCTCGAGGCTGCGCCGGATATCGAGGTCGGTGCGCGGCCCGAGCTCCTGGGTGATCAGGTCGCGCGCCCGATCGCGCATGCCCTCCTTGATGTAGTCGCGCGAGATGACGAGGTCCTGGCCGTCGTCGCGCACACCGCGCACGATCAGATGGACATGCGGGTGTTCCGTGTTCCAGTGATCGACGGCCACCCAGTCGAGCTCGGTGCCGAGATCCTTCTCCATCTGGCCGACAAGATCGCGGGTGAAGGATTTGAGGTCAGACATTTCCAGCGCGTCGTCGGGCGAGACGATGAAGCGGAAATGGTGGCGGTCGTCCTCGCAGCGCTCGGCGAAGGCGCGTCCATCCGCATCCTCCTCTCCCGGCCCGAACAGCCGCGCCTTCTCGCCATCGCGGGTCACGCCGTCGCGGCGCAGATAATCGAGATGCGTGCCGAGCGGCGCGGCGCGCGCGGAATGCCGGACCACACGCGCCTTGATCACCGCGCCGCGCGAGCGCGCCGTGATGAGCCGGTTGGCCTGGATGCTGGCGCGCTGGCCGTGCCCGAAGCGCGAGCGGTTGCGGGAAACGACGCGGCCGGAGCGCGACACGCCGCCGCCCGCCTTCTTCGCGGCCGCGAGCGCCTGGGCGATGAACGGGCGCGCGGCCTGTGCACGCGTCGAGCGGATGCGGCCGGGACGGATGCGGAACTCGCGATCATCGGCCATGGCATCGCTCCGCAATGTGCGAAAACCCGCGTAGACACAGGCCCTTGAGCGGTCCGCGCACATTGCGCCAAGGCCCGGCAATGTGCGGAACGCGCCAGAAAATCCAAGCAAAACAACCGACCGACCGGCGCGCAATGTGCGCCCTTTTATCCTGCCATCGTGTCGGTTGTGGGCCTGCCGCCCCCACTTGCGCTCGCCATGACTACGCCAGAGCCCGACAGGTGCGAGAATGCAGCATGGCGTCGCGTCATGGATCGAGCCCCTTGTGCTGCCGTGGGCGACGAATATCGCTTCCGACTGTGGCTGTTGATTGGGTTCGCGCTGCTCCGGGACGGGGAAGTGGGACGTCTTCGACGGCTCCTCGGAGGCACGGTTGTCGACAGTCCGGCGGTCAGCTTGAGCGCGGGACGAACAGCGGTGCCTCGCGCCAGTCCGGTGGCGATGGCGGTGCGGCCGGAGCGTTCAGCGACGGCACAGCGGCGCCAAGCGCGGGCGCAAGCAAATCGACATAGGCGCGCGTTTCGGCAGGCAACGGCCGACCGGTCGCAAGGTACTCGTCGTAGCGGGCCGGCCCCGCATTGTAGGCCGCCAGCATCGCCGGAATGGTGCCGTAGCGGTCGTACATCTCGCGCAGATAGGCTGCGCCCGCGAGGATGTTGTCGCGCGGATCGAACGGATCGCGAGCCGAGGCGATATCGGGCGCGCAGGTGATCCCAGGTAGTCGGGCATGACCTGCATCAGCCCCATCGCGCCCGCGGATGAGACGGCGCGCGTATCGCCGGCGCTCTCGGCGCCCATGACGGCGACGATCCAGTGTTCGGGAATGCGAAAGCGCTGCGCCGCCTCGGCAATATGAGCGGCGAATGGATGGCCGATCTGCTGCTGTCCGGCGGTCGCCGGCTGAGCGAAGACGGCGCCGCTTTCGACCAGGCTGAGGGACAGGCCGGAAAGGAGAAGGAGGGCAATGCGGCCGCAAGGGCCGCACCGCCGCAGTGCTGGGGACAGGCGGACGCAGCGCATCGTTCAGTCCTGCTCGTCGCGCTTTTTCGGGCGGGTCCAGTGCAGGCCCCAGTCGCGTCCGTCCTCGTCCGACTGGAACAGCCGGGCGCGGACCGGAAACGGAAATGCCGGATCGTCCAGGACGACCGAGATAAACGTGCCCGCCCGTTCGCCGGTAGTGTTTCCAGCCCGCGCCGACCTCCGGGCCGTGTCTCGTCGCCGAGATGAACGCGGTAGGCGGGCGCGTTCTCGCTGTCGGCATTGTCGGCGGTGACGAAGGTGAGTTCGCAGTCGAACGAGAGCGTGCGGAGCGGCCCGATATATCCGTCTGGGCGTGCGTGTGAATTGACCGATCTGGGGCATGGTGAATCTCCTTTTGGTTGCGGTGGGATTGCAGGAAGGCGTGCGTCGTCACCGCGTCGGCGCGCGCCAGACGAAGCGGCCATTGCCGTCTTCGTCGGTGTAAAGGGGGACGGCCCGGCCGATGACGGTGGTGGCCGGAAGCGGGCCGAAATAGCGACCATCGAGGCTGTCGGGGACGTGCCATGTTCATGAGGAACAGCTCGTCCGGCTGAACGCGGCGGCAGCCGCTGCCAGACCGGCAGCGGGCGGCCGAGACGATCGCGGTCGCGCGCTTCGCCGAGCGGCGATGTCATCGACGGTGATGGCGTGGCCGGTGCGGCACACGCGCTGTCCCGGGACGCCCCATGACGCGCTTCAGGAGCGGCACGTCGCGGCCGATATAGCCGCGCTCGACCATGAAATCTTCGAGCGGCTCGGGCGGCATCACCGCGACCAGGTCGGGAACTTCGAGACGCTCGGCCGGCTCGATCCGATAGAGCCCGATCGGCGCGCTGGCCGACACGTTCCAGACGAGCTTGGTCGATGTCGGAACGACCGCTGCTGCGGCGACGCCCATCGCGGCGACGTAGGTGAGCATGACGTAGCCGAAGCGGGTCATCGTTCGATCTCCCGCCGCTTGAGCCAGGCCTGATGGCGCTCCTGCGTGTAGGGGCGCGGCTCCTGACCGGCGCTCATCCGGTGCGCCACATGGCGCCAGTGATCGGGGGCGACGTCGCAGGGATCGACGTCGGCGGCTTCCACCGCGTCGATGTGCTGGAGCACCTTCTCGACCTTCGGCCAGCCTTCGATCTTGAGCAGGATTTCGCCGCCGGGGCGCACGAAGGGCAGCGTCTGATAGGCGGCGCCGGGTTCGACGGCGCGCACGATGTCGATGCGCGAGATGACCGTGCCGTAGTCGTTGGCCGCCCAGCGCACGAAGGCGAAGACGGCGCCGGGACGGAAGGAGACGACGCGCCGGCGGCGGTCGAGGATCCGCTCGCCGGCCTGCGCGGCCGAAGCGGATCCAGTATTCGATCCTGCCCTCGATCCAGGTCAGTTCGACATGGGTGAGCGCATCGGGACTGTTGGCGGACGGCATCGGGCCGCCGCCGACGCGGGGGGCCGCGGTGCCGGTCATGAGGGGTCTCCTTCGTCTGCGGGGAATTCGCGCGCGAGCAGGTCGCGCAGCATGTCGGCGACGGTGACGCCGCGCTGGAAGGCGGCGATCTTGATGCGGCCGCGCAGCTCGGGCGTGATGTCGATGGTCAGCCGGGCGGTGAATCCGGACGGCTTGCCGTCGCGGCGGAGCGGCGATCCGGCGGACCTTGATCCAGCTGCTCGGGATCGCCCGGTCGCGCCGCGAAGCCGCGTTGGCTGGAGCGGTCGCTCATGGCGCGAGCCTCCCCACCTCGGCGCCGAGCGCCGCGATCTCGCGCGCGGCGATGCTGTCCGCGTCGATCTCGAAGACGAGCCGGCCGGATTGGGCAGCCGATCGGCGAAGATGACGCGCTGACCGATCGTCGCGCTGAGCACCGGCGGGTCCTGGTCGGCGAGCGTCATCGGCCGGTCTCGCGGGCGATGATCGGTGCGCGCGCCGGACAGCGGTTGAGGACGAAGCGCACGGCGAGCTGCGGGCGGATATATCCGCGCCTCCTGCGAGCAGCGCGCAGCATCTCGGCCGAGGCCCAGCCATCGAAGGGCGACGGCTGCACCGGAATCAGCACGACGATCGGCGGCGAGCAGCGCCGAGCGCATCAGCCCGGCGACGCGCGGGCGGACCGTCGATGACGACGTGATCGGCAGTCGCGCGCGAGTTCCGGCGCTTCGCGATGGAGCGTGTCACGCGCCAGGCCGACGACGCCGAACAGCCGTGGCAGGCCTTCGCGGCCGCGCTGCTGCGACCAGTCGAGCGCCGAGCCCTGCGGGTCGGCGTCGATCAGGGTGACGCGCTTTCCGCCGCCGCGCCCATTCGCCGGCGAGATGCAGGGCGAGCGTCGTCTTGCCGACGCCGCCCTTCTGGTTGAGGAGCGCGACGATCATCGTGCCCCTCCCGGCTTGCGTCCGAGGGCGGAGTCGCGATGGGTGAGCGGCGTCGCTGCCGGTTGGCCGCGCCCCGGATGTCGTTTCGGAGGAGCCTCGTTGATCGGCGCGCAGCGAGCGGTGTTTTCCACATCGCTGCGCGCAACTATAAGAGTTAGATTCTCTGTTAGATTCTAAGTTAAGGGCCGGAATTGTCGTTTCTGGCCAGAGACGTTAACTGCGGTTCTGCGTGCCTGATAGTCCCGATGGTCCTGCGTGCGATGTCCCGATACCGCTTGCGTGCGAAGTCCCGACCGCGTCCACAGCGCCGTCCACAGGTACTGCGGATGGCTTCGCCGGCAGGATGCGCAGCAGCTCGCGCCGGCCTTCGCGCTCGATGTGCAGGCGGTAGCCGGGCAGCGGCTGGCGCGGGACGATGCGCCGGAGCTGAAGGCGAAGTCGGAGACGCGCGATGAGGCTGCCGGACTTTTCGTGGAGATGGGCGAACTCGAACAGCCAGCCCCGCTGGCTGGCGGCCGGCATGCTTGCGCACGACGCGGTAGAGCCAGCGCTCGATGCCGCCCGTCAGCCGGAAATAGGCCGGGTCGATGGTGAGCACGAGCGAGCGGTCGATGACGCCGCGATAGAACCAGTCGGGCACGACGAACTCCATGCCCTCGACGCGGCCGTCGCGCGTCGGCGCATTCCTCCCATTCGTTGATCCAGGAGAACTGGTGGCGGCGCCAATGCTCGCCCTGGCGGATGGTGGTGCGGATCGACGGTCGATTGCAGGCGGGTCGAGCGCGCCTTTCAGCAGCTGTAGTCGCGCTGGCCGGTTTCGCGGCCGATCGATGGTCAGGATCTGATAGGGTGTGAAGCGCAGGAAGCGCGAGGTCTTGAAGCCCAGATTCTCGGCCTCGACGATCTGGCTGGCGGCCCAGATCAGGATGTCGGCATCCCAGATGGTCGCCATGCCGTGCTCGGGCACGGCGAGACCTCGACGCGGATCGTCGCCGGCCTCATAAAGGATCGGCGCGACGCGCTTGGCCTTGGCGAGGGAGAAGAACGGCCGCCCATGAGGTCGCGCGATCGCGCGGCGCTAGCGTCGCCGGTCGCAACGATGAAGGGATCGAGCTGGCCCGCTCGGTCGAGGTGATGAGGCGACGCCGCTTCATGATCGGACGTCTCAGCGACGGGTGCGGCCGGCGTGGGCCGCCGGCATCGGTTCATGGCGCTTGGCGGGCAGCACGGAGCCGACGCGGGTCGGAGGTCGAGGTGACGGCGCCCCGATCGGCCCAGGCCTGGAGGTCCTCGATCGCATAGACGACGCGGCCGCCGAGCTTGCGATAGGCCGGGCCGGTTCCATAGGTGCGGTGCTTTTCCAGCGTGCGGCCGGAGAGGCCGAGGAAGCGCGCGGCTTCGGGAGTTCTCAGAAAGCGCGGCGGCAAGCCGGCGAGATTGGGCGACATGATCGGGCCTCCGTGGGTTGGTTGAGGCCGCTGGCAATGAGCGGCGGACGCAGGCCACGGTGGCGAAGGAGAGCCGCGAGGGGGGAGTGCGAAGAAGGGAATGCCAAAATCGCACCCCCTCTGCCGACATCGGATCAGGATCGGCGGCGATGGCGCAGGAGAACGCGATAGCCGCCGGCGATCATGGCGAGGGCATCCTTGACAAGGTCCATGGTCGCGTCGCGCAGCGCCGAGGACTTCCAGGGATCGGATGCAACGCGGGACACGCCGTAAATGACGTTTGCGATCTCACGGTAGGTCGCGCCGTTCATGCGCCCGTCGACCGCCTGCAGCATGTGGCGGATACGCCGGCGCTGCTGCTTGGTCAGGCGGGCATCGGGCGGGACGGCGCGGCCAAGCAGGGATTTGAGCAGACGCTGGACGGCTTCGAGCCGGTCGAGGCCGTCGAGATCGAGCGGGACCAGCGCGGCAAGGGGTTCGCCGCCGGCAACGCCTGCCAGCCGCAGGAGATGGAGAACCTGCCCATCTCCGGGATCGTGCAGGAAATGGACGCCCTGTTCGTCGGAGCGGGCGGCGGTTTCCTGAACGACGGTGAAGAGATTGCTATCGGCGGGAAGTATGGAAGGTGCGGCCGTTAGCAGCACGGTGCTGGTGTCGTCCTCGGGACACCAGAAGACGGGCGTTTCAGTGGCGTTGAGCGAAGGGCGGGCGACGAAATTGCAACCCCCAGCGTTTCCGCACCCGGTTCGTCAGTTCCCGGAGATCGCACGCCGGACGCCTGGTCTCGGCATAGTCGCGCTGATAGTCGCCATTGCGCCGCAGCCATTCCCAGCCGAGATCGGGCGATACGAGATCGTCGAGATAGTCGTAGGTCGATGTCGACCGCCACCGGGATATGTCAGGGGTCATGGGCGTCCTCTGCGCGCTGTCTACCGGGAGGCGCACCATTCCCGGTTGCAGAGGCCGCCGGAAGCCCCGAAGGTGGCAACGGGCGATGCGGGTGAGGCATCGCGATTGCGGTCAGTGAGGGCGGCCCTCGCGCACGAGCAGGCGATAGCCATGCTCGGTCATCCAGCGGGCGCGGGCGAGATGGGTGTCATGGACATGGCGCGCGCGATCCGGCTCGCGAGCCGGATCGAGGCCGAACAGGATCGTGACGGCCTCGCGCCAGTCGGCGCCGTCGGTCGCCGCATCGAGCAGGCGCATGTAGAGCTTCATGTGCTCACGGTCATAGGCCGTGAGCGCCGCGCTCTGCGGCGGTTCATCGAGGAATTGTACTTGCGTCACCCCAGCCCCCAGAGCCACACCATATCCGCCCGCGCCCCATTTGTTAACCAGGCGTTCGATGGGCAGAGGGAAGACCGCTGGCGCATCGCGTGATGCGTGGCAGGCATCGCCGAGGCGCTGCGTGGGATGTCGGGGCTATTTTCGGCTGTCGATTTTCGCACGAACGAACATCACTCCTTCGCCTTGGTCGGAGTTGACAGGAAGACGATGCCATTGGCCTCGAGCGCCCGGCGCACCTGATCGCGCGTCGCTCTCATACACCTTGAGTCCGCTCTCGGACTCGAGGCGCTTCAACGCGGTCAGCGATACCAGGGCCTTTTCAGCGAGCGTCTCCTGCGTCCAACCAAGCAACGCGCGTGCGGCCCGCGTCTGTCGGGCGGTGATCATGCATGATCACCTCCCACCGACACGAACGCACATGCCAGAACTACGACTATAATAGTCGTTCTTTGCGGTGAAGGACCAGACACAAAACGCTGTGTTGGTAGTCCTTCGGAGCGATCGGCGTTGTGACTGATTCGGTCGGCTACGAACGGCGAAAGGCCCCGCCCGGATCGTCCGGGCGGGGCGTCGCGGCGCCTCAGTCGCCGTTGCGGCGGGTGGGACGGGACCAGATGAGGCTGTAACCGCCGTCCTCGTCGTCGAAGAGGTTGGCGTAGATCGGAGCGGTGAAGCTCGGATCGTCGAGCTTGAGGCCCAGATAGTCGCGGCCCTCGTTGGACTGCTTGGACCAGGCGGCGCCGATCTCGGCGCGGCCGACCAGGACGCGGTGGCTGGGGGCGTTCTCGCTGGTCTGGTTGGTTTCCGGGACGATGCGGACGTTCTTGGCCTGCACGTTGAGGGTGACGATTTCGCCGGTGAATTCGTTGCCGGACTTCTTGAAGGTGCCGATGGTTGCCATGGTAGTTCTCCTTGATCACTGGTTTCGAGCCCGCACCATTGCGGCCTCGATGGCGATCGGCAGGCCGGAGGCGATCGACGGCGCATCGCTTGCGACCGCAGCGTCAGCGGAGGATGGCAGCCGAGCGACTTTCTTGTTTCGCGAGGAATGAGCGGCGCAGCCGGCAGGGGAAGAAAGTTGACCGGCGCCATTGCGGCATAGGCGATCGAGGCGCAGCCGGTCTTCGGCCAGATCAGGCCATTGAAGAGGCCGTTTGGAGCGGTCGACCCGACAAAAAGATCAAGGGAGAACGTGGCGGTCCCGTGCAGCCGTAGGAATCCTGGCAACGGGTCGCTGCCGGTGACGACGTTGCACCTGTCCTGGCGAGAACCGCGATGGGCTTCCCGCAGCCCTCGGCTCGTGAAACGCCATCCGCGCCTTCGTCATCGAGTGGCTGTGCAGCGGACCAGCTACCTGTCCAGCGCCGCTTCAACGTGCCTTACGCTATTTCGGGCCTGACATTGCGATCTCTGCTCGACGGCCAGTTTCGTCCATCTCCGGCGTCGAGGATGGCAGGCGTGCCGGCTTGCTGGCCATGCTCCAACGGCTGTGTCGGTGTCAGCCCCGCGCCATGCCCTGTCCGGCCGGTTCGGGCGCGGCCATCGCCGCGATCCGCAGGAATGCCGTGACGCCGACCGCGATCGCACCGACGACGGAAAAGGCGATCTGCCAAGTCTCCGACGGCATGGCGTGCTTCACGATGCCATGGGTCGCGTGATAGCCCGCGATCGCCGCAGGCGCGACGAAGGCAAGCGCAATGGCGATGCGCAGCCAGAGCGGCCGCGCGAAGGCGAGAAGCAGTTGGCCGACGCCGAAAATCAGCCCGGCCGCGACCAGGCCGATCGCGATGCCGCCCGGCCAGCCTGCGCCGCTGTCATAGGCCCACATTCCGGCGGTGACGCCGGCGAAGGCCGGGAGCGCGTAGATAGCAAGCGTGAACAGCAGCCAGCAGAGAACGCCGATGGCCGCGACGCTGAAGATGATGCCAAGGAAGATCATGGTGGTGGTCTCCGTGAGAAAAGGTCTGACGGTCGCGCCTTCCACCACCACCACGGCGCGGTGCAAAGTATAGCTGAAGATGAGCGGCCACGGGAGCGGAAATCGGTTAGGAAGTTCCGCTCGCCAGACCAGGCGCTCCCTTCGTCAGGGCTGGAAGGGATCGAATTCATGGATGATGGCGGCGGTGTCGCCGTCGTATTCGTTGGCGGGAACGACCGAAAGGCTGCCGTCGCCGGCCCGGAAGATGACGATGGCGACCATGAGTGTGGTGGCGAGGCTGAAGGCGAAGGCGTGAGCGTCGTTGAGGGACATCGTTCCGGCTCCTGTCTGGAGGCGGGGGACCATCCCCCGCGCGACAGGCGCCCGATGTGTCCGGCCGAGGGCCGCAATCACCGCGGAGGCGAAGCCTCAAGGCCGCACGCTCGCGTAGCGGACCCTTCACGGGTTGATGGCGTCAGGCTCTCGGACGGACCAAGGATCAGCGCATTGGAAGCGGGGGATGGTATTTCGTCCTCATCAGGAACGATCGGACCGCACTCGACGATGCCTCAGCCGTCGTCTTGAGTGCATCACGACAAGTGCTCATGTCCGGGTTTGACCGAGCGCAATTGCAATCAAAACGGAGCGGACGAAAGAGAATGTGCTACATGGTCCATGCGCGCCAGAGATTTCAAACTACTCGTCACACAAGACTGCTCATACTTTAACGACTGAAACGGACCTGCATTAAGCTGAGGCATCCATTCGGAAGCTGCTCGCCCGTGGAAAGCGCACTCTTCGATTAGGGTATCTCCTCGTAAGCCCCACAATCCAAACCAGATCCACGTATTGGTCGAAACACCTCCTGCATCAAATGTTGCGGGGTCCAACTTTAACGTCCGCATCTGATCGCCGAGCGGCCGACTTGCATGACCCGGAAACTACCAACGGCCTTTGGTCCGCGCTTCACGAGGAGGCCGCAGCGTAGCTGCCGTAAAAATCCTCTGCCAGTTCCATGCTCGGAGTACCATATTTGGGGGATGGCTCGTGTAGCTTGACTGTCCAAGGAGAAGACCTGGCAATTTGAGTTCGTGCGACAGTTATACGAGTATTCGCCCGTGCGGCAGTGCTGGCAGCGGCTCCCCTTTTTTCGGCGGCAACCTCTAGAAATTGTATACCCATTCGAGTGTAGCTGCCAGAAACTCACCAACGCACAATGGAGGACGACCTACTAGATCGCGAATCCTTCGCCAGTATCCTCACGCAGTTTATCGATGTGGCCTCTGATCGGCTCAAAATAGCTCCCCAAGATCAATACGAGCTCGTCCCGACATCGGCCGACTGCGCGCTAGCCCGGCGATCTGCTTCCACCGTCTCAAAAAGCTCCTGACTTTCGACATCATACCGAGAGTCGATATAAGCCAAGCGCGTGAACACTCATAGCCGTATCCTGTATGATTCCGCCCCAAGAGGTGATCTCACCACTGTAGCTCCCGCGCAGCGCCTCAACTGCTCGGGAGATCACCTCATCCCATTCGGGGTCATGACCGAATTTCGGCGACGAGCCATCAATCTCAAGCATGCTCATGATGATGTTAGCAGTGCGCCCAACAGAGCCCCACAATCCGCTATCGTTCTGTCGGTTTCTTAAGCTCGTCGAGCGATGCGATCAAGGACTGGCTCCAAGGCCTGCACGTTGCAGGTGCAGTTGAATGAGACGCACCAAGTCGATCTCACTCAGAGAAGGAATGCGTTCTAACAGAGACGTTCAGGCCGTTCCTTACAATACCGCGCAGAGCCTTTATTGGCTCGCTCGTCTATGCTCCTGGAGGAAGGCTAGGACAGGTTCTCCGCCCCTTCCAAACAGAGCCGTGCTGCGACCTGTCGCGCGACATCGCTCTGTCCCTCCAAGTTGTCGATTATCCAGCTAGCGATCTCAGCCCGGCGCTCGACTGGAAATTCTCCGGCATCGAGTTCTGCGCTGTATTTCACTGATAGGCGATTTAGCAGGCTTAGCAGTCCGCAACTCGGCCCCATCACGGCGTCATAGCCGCCGGGGCGAAGATGTGGCTGGATGTCGCTCAAAACTCCGAAGGTATCTGCTAGCGTCCAGAGCCAAGCCCGTCCATCATCACCAGCACATCATGCGTGTTCCAAAAACCGCCCGCCCAAAATCCCCCGCGAAATTGCTGCTCCAGCCATAACAAGGCGTCGTTCAGAACTACGTCAATCGACGTGTAGTTTACGTATCGAGTGAGCGATGTTGATCCGCGAGCGAATCGCCCAAATGATAGAGACGTCGAAATGCGGACGCGGGCTGGATGCATAGCGCCTTCGGACCTGCCACAGCCTGCCAAAAAGTCTCGACTTCATCCTGAGGCCATTTCGACGACACGACATATACGTCATGTATGCGGCTAAACTCTCTCAGGCACATTCAAGAAATTCTATAATCCCGATTCATGCGCAGCAGCTTGCCTCTTGATCGAACGAATGCGAAACGCGCTATCTGTATCTTCTGGTGACAGCAATCAACGCAACGCGAGGCATGCCCTCGGTAATGTATCGAACGATGTTCTCAAGTAGCCGCCAGTGACCTTCCCAGTCGACGGCAATTGTCGAAACAACAACGCGTTCGCCATATAATGACGATCGGTTCGCAAGCATAAGCCGGCGAGACCCGCCATATGATCGATCTTCCAGCACCGCCTCATACGCGGCCTCGTTCTTCGGAGCCAGAACAGCGCGGTATACATGCGCCTTAAAGTCATTCTCACGGCAGTGCGTCATTATTCAGCTTCTCGTTCACCCGGTGGGGGCTGTTGAGGAGGAGGAAACCGCTTCCGGAGTGTTGTGGCCGACCGGCAATCGAAATTGTTCCCGCGCTAGTATCCGTCTCTGACGCCGGGCGATTCGTCATTGAGACGCGATACGGCTCGGGAAGTATGATTCCGCCGGTTGCCTCGTCTATCGTCTTCCACCGACATCTTCTTCTGATAGCCGAGATACAGACCTTTCCCGGAACGCAAAAACGTCTCAATTTGCTGCTCGTTTTGGTCGAGGGCTGCCCTCGTCTTCTCATCGCTCGCAGCGTTTGTCGACACAAAGAGGGCATCGTAGTTTTTGAGGTTCTGTGCAGACGAAGGCTGAAAGCAGATCCTTAATGTTGGAACCATCAAATGGCACAAACTCGTAACCATCAAGTCTCAGTTGCTGTCCAAAATTTCGGGCAACGTCAGCATAACCCGCCCGAAAGCTTTCACTTTGATTTTGTACTACGGCAACGCGATACATGGGCAGCCTTCCTATCTGAAGCGCGGGTTGGGATGCGTGCGATATTCTCGCCTTGATGACCCCTTCATGCACGACTGCTTCGTAGTCGTACCAAATGTCTATCGGGAAAGAAATCGTCCGGCAGGGCGGATAACTGCGCGCGGGCGTAATCTCTTATCAGACCTTCGAGCGCGACCCCCTGCTTGGGAGGTCTGGCGTCTTTTCCACACCATCCACCAACGGGCCAAGAAGGTAGTTACCCAATTTGAAATCATACATGAAGCTGTGCATAATTTGATAGTTGTACGCCTCGTTTGTCAAGAATTTATACTCGGTGATCGTATAGTTATCTTTTAGACTTAGCGCCTCAAGCAGTGGAACGTCCTTATCTACGGATTCCATGTCTCTAAGAGCTACGCCGACTCGGCGTAAGATTGTCGTCGAGGAGGAACACGACGTTCTGAGCATGAGCTTCCGGCTGCAGGCCAAGGACGGATACCGACGAAAAATATAAGTCAAGGAGAGGCCTGATGATGAGGGAAAAGAAACCTTCTCGTGTCTCCAATGCAGAAATTCGGTCGACCAACTGATCCAGTAGAGAAGGCCCTCCCTGCTCTGGCGCAGCAATCAACGAAAATGCGGGTATTTGTATGAAGTGGCCGGATGGGTAAGGCGCTAACAGCGCGTTCAACATAGCCCCAGTCTTTCAATCGGTCCGTGTCCGAGAAGTAGAGCCCGCAGTGTTCCCTGTAGATGTGGAGCGTGGGCGGGCAATTGCCCTGCTGAAATGGCGTTCTCGTATGCTGCAGAGACTTCAATTGCAGAGAGCACGTGGCCCCGTGTCATCTTTCGGGTAGACGCGGCCCAGCAGGCGCTGGTAAGCAACCTTGGCGTAGAACAAGGTACCCATCTGCAAGAACGGATAGCGTGCGGCCGCTTGACGTTGCAGTCGCCGAGAGAAGTCGCGTTGGCGTTTGTCCAAGTAGTCCTAAGAAATTGTCTTCCATGTCCGGATGTACCAGGCAATTCACCCGGACGAATGTTGGGTAGTCGCCCACCATAACTGCGCCGGATGAAGTGCAATCAAAGACCGGCAGATCAAAGTGGTCGACGTTGTCAGTTGCGCGGAATCCAGGTGCCGGAGTGTAGAGCGACGAGAAGCCGCTCGGAGATCCGTCGTTTAGATGCCGTTCCAAGAGCATGAACGACTCGTGGTGGGCTGAGTTCGTTCAGTCGCATGCTGAGCAGCTCACTTTGCGTGGGTCGGACATCGATAGAGAGCATTGCAACTCGCTCTGCTCAGGGTTGTCCCAGACCACAATAACGGCCTCGCGTTGATACTCGCAAGTGTTGCGAACTACTCAAAGATCAGCCAGCAGATTTGGAGGTGGCTCTGTGGACTGCTGAGGTCGGAAGGGCCCATCTCCACGTATCGGAAGCAGTCGGCCGCAATCTGTCGCCCCGAACATCACGCAAAAGCAGTCCCCTTCGCCTGTGGCGGCGCTCACGCGCCGCCGCTGCCGAATTTCCAGACCGGGATGCCGAGCTTGCGCGCCTTGTCGGCGAGGTTGTCCTGGATGCCGGTGCCGGGGAAGACCATGACGCCGATCGGCAGCACCGTCCAGCATCGGGTCGTTGCGCTTGAACGGCGCGGCCTTGGCGTGCTGCGTCCAGTCGGGCTTGAAGGCGATCTGCGGCACCTTGCGGTGGTCGGCCCATTTGGCGGCGATGCAGCTCGGCGCCCTTCGGCGATCCGCCGTGCAGCAGCACCATGTCGGGGTGCTTGGCGTGGACCTGGTCGAGCTTCGCCCAGATCAGCCGGTGATCGTTGAAGTCGAGCCCGCCGGTGAAGGCGATCTTCGGTCCGGCCGGCAGCAGCACCTCGGTCTCGGCCCGGCGCTTGGCGGCGAGGAAGTCGCGGCTGTCGATCATCGCCGAGGTCAGGGTGCGATGGTTGACCATCGATCCGCTGCGCGGCCGCCAGGATGAGCCGGTGTGGCGCTCGAAGTGCTCGGCGGCCTGGTCGCGCATCAGCTCGAATGCGTTGCGGCGCTCGATCAGGGTCTGCCCTTCGGCGGTGAGGCGTTCCAGTTCGACCGATTTCACCTCGCGAGCCGTCCTGTTCCCGCTGGCTGCGGCGCTGCGCCTGCTCGTTGTCGTCGAGTTCGCGCTCGATCCGGTCGATGGCGCGGTGGAAGAGGTTGACGGTCGACCAGAGCAGGTCGTCGAGGTCGGGTTCGAGGCGGGTGTCGCCGAGGGTCGCGATCAGGGCGTCGAAGATGTCGGCGATGGCGCCGGCGACGATGTTGCCCTCCGGGAGCGGTCTCGGATCGGGTTCGTCCTGGAAGGGGCGGTAGCCGTAGAGCTGGAGTTCGGTGAGGACGTGGTCGGTCGGGGATGAGGTGTGGTGCGGCTCGAAGCCGTCGTCGTGGTCGGTCGTCATGGGATGCTCCTTCGTCGGTTCGGCCGCGCCCATCGCGGCCTTCATGGCGACGAAAGCCGGCGGGCGGACCGGACCTGCACCCGGAGCGCAAGCGGAGGGCCGAAGCGGCAGCGGAGGATGGCGAAGGCCGGCTATTTTGCTTCGCGATGGAAAGGCGGCTCGCAGGCGCGCGCCGGAAAATAGCCGGGCGCAGCCATTGCCGGGCCGGGCCGCTTGCCGGCCGATCGCCCTCTCAGAAGGCCGGGTCGCGGTCCTCTCCGACGCAAGGGGAGCAGCCTCGTGCGATGCGGCGACGGACTGCCGCTGCCCCGCGCTTGCCCCGTCCCGGCTATGCCGCCAGGGCCATGAAACGGGCGACGTCCTGCGGGGCGAGCTGCTGCGCGGACCGCTGCCCGAAGCGCGTCGATGCCGAAGCGTGCGGAGATCCTCGTTGAAGTCCCCGAGCGTCGGCGACAGCACGATCGCCTCGATCCCGGCCGCGTTGCGCCCGCTCGATCAGGCTGTCGCGCGCGCCGTCGCCGGCCGGATCGTCGTCGCGGGCGATGTAGAGCCGGCGCAGCGTCGCCGGGAACAGGATGGCGGCGAGATGTGCGGCCGAGAGCGCGGCCGACCATCGGCATGTGGGGCAGGACGCATCGCAGCGACAGCATGGTCTCGATGCCTTCGCCGGCCGCCATCACGTCGTCCGCCACGCCGAACCGGACCGCATTGCCGAGAAGGTCGCCCATCGCCCGCCTCGGCGTGTCGATCGGCGCCTTGCCGCCGCCGTCGGGGGATCAAGCCAGGTGCGGTGCGCGCCGGTGATCCGGCCGTCGAGATCGGTGACGGAGGCGATCATCGCCGGCCAGGTCTCGGTCGGCGAATGCTCGTCGGGCCGATAATAGCAGCGCGGGTGGAAGCGCAGCGATCCGGTTCCGTGCAAAGCCGTAATGCCGCGTTTGCGCAAATACGCTTCTACGAGTGTGCCCGTAATCGGCTGCGACATGGCGAAAAGCCGTCGCGCCGCCTCCGGCGATCCGGTGGGCGCCGGCGCCGGTCGCCGTTGCGCGGTCCGGTTCGGGCTCGGGATGCGGCAGGCTGAGGAAGCGTCCGCGCCTCGTCGGCGACGTCCTTGAAGTCGACCAGGCCGCAGCTTTCGCGGATGACGTCGAGCAGATCGCCATGCTCGCCGGTGGCGGCGTCGGTCCATTTGCCGGCCGCGCCCTTGCCGGATTCGGGTCCGATCAGCCGGACGAACATCGAGCGGCCCGGCGTATTGCGGACGTCGCCGACCAGCCAGTAGCGGCCCTCGCGCCGTCCGTTGGAGAGATATTGGCGGCACACCGCCTCGGCCTGGCGGCCGAGACGGTGTGCCAGGTCGGAAGCGTCGCGGGCCATCACGCGGCCTCCCGCTCGGCGATGCGCTCGATCGGATAACCGCTCCAGCACCTTGGCGAGGATCGCAGGCACCGGACGCGTCGGTCGGCACGAACATGCGCAGCTTCCAGGAGATGATCTCGCGGAACAGGCCGTAGGCCCTGAGCCGGTCGCGCATGGTGTCGGTGAAGCCCGACAGCTCGATGCGGTTCGCGCCCATGACGCGGACGCGGCGAAGCTGCAGGCCTTCGGCGAGGTCGAGGATGGTCCGGCCGTCCATCAGCGCCGCGAAGGCGTCGTCCGGCGAGAGCGCCGTCGCGCCGGTCGCCGTCGCGTTTGCCGACCCAGGCCGGCGAGACCCTGCGGCCGATGATGCGCTCGCCCGTATCGGTCTGGAGCCGATAGACCCGCGTCGACTCGTTCGGCAGGCGCTTCCAGATCGGCAGCAGCAAGCCCGGCGACGATGTGGATGGTGCTGTCGGTGAACTCCGGCACTCGCGCGACTTCCGCCTCCCAGGCTGTCGCGAAGGCCGCGCGGTCGGCTTCGCACCCAATGGGTGTCGCCCATCATCTGCGAGCGGGCACGTTGGTCGCCTCCATCGGCCGGATCAGCCGCACGCGGCGTTCGATCTCGCCGTCATCGTCGCATCAGGCTGGTGGTCGGGACCTGCACCGCGGCGCGGCCGGAGCGCTCGTTGACCAGCAGCACGGCGCGGGGATCGGAGAGATGGTCGAGCGCCGCGTCGAGCGTCACCGGCCGGTTGCGCTCGCGCTGGGTGATGGTGAGCAGCCGTCGTCTCCGCGCCGGTCGCCGGGATGGGTGTAGATGGCGCTGCCGGTCCGTGACGGCGAAGCTCTCGGCGCGCAGCGTTTCCAGCCCGACGTCGTAGGTGCCGCTGGCGATGGCGCCCTCGATCCGGGCGGTCAGCAATCTGCTCGAACGCCGTGAACAGCATGTTCTGCAGATCGATGGTCAGCGCCAGCAGCCGGTTGAGGAAGGTGGTGATCGGCGGCAGCTCGTCCTTGATGCCGTTGGCGTCCGTGAGCTTGAGGCCGGTCGCGTCCTCGAAGGTCTGGAGCGAGCAGCCTTCGACCTTGCCGCGCGACGAGCAGCATGTAGAGCTGGCGCAGCGCATCGCGCGCATAGTGCGCTTTCGAGATTGTCCTCGGGCGCGGAACAGGCCCTGGCCGCCGGTCTGGCGCTGGCCGCGCGTGATGGCGCCGAGCGTGTCGAGCCGGCGCGCGATGGTGGAGAGGAAGCGCTTCTCCGCCTTCACGTCGGTGGCGATCGGCCGGAACAGCGGCGGCTGCGCCTGGTTGGTGCGGTTGGTGCGCCCGAGGCCCTGGATCGCGGCGTCGGCCTTCCAGCCCGGTTCGAGCAGGTAGTGGACGCGCAGCCGCCGGTTCTTCGCCGACGAGCTCGGCGTGATAGCTGCGTCCGGTGCCGCCCGCATCCGAGAAGATCAGGATGCGCTTGGCGTCGTCCATGAAGGCTGCGGTCTCGGCGAGATTGGCGGCGAGCCGGCGCGGTTTTCGACCGCGAGGCGGTCGCCCTTGCGGATGATGCGGCGCGAGCGGCCGGTCACCTCGGCCACCATGTCCGTGCCGAAGCGCTGGACGATCTGGTCGAGCGCGCCGGGGACCGGCGGCAGCGAGGCGAGCTTCTCGATCAGCCGGTCGCGGCGGGCGACGGCCTCGCGGCTTTCGACCGGCTGGCCGTCGCGGATAGACCGGCCGCGAGCGAGAGATTGCCCTCGCTGTCGGTGAAGGGCTCGTAGAGCTGGACCGGGAAGGAATGGGCGAGATAGTCGAGCACATATTCGCGCGGCGTGATGTCGACCTGGACGTCGTTCCAGTCCTCGGTCGGGATCTCGGCCAGGCGGCGTTCCATCAGCGCTTCGCCGGTCGAGACGATCTGGATGACGGCGGCATGGCCGGCGTCGAGATCGCGCTCGATCGAGCGGATCAGCGACGGCGTCTTCATGCCGGTGAGGAGATGGCCGAAGAAGCGCTGCTTGGCGCTCTCGAAGGCGGAGCGGGCGGCGGACTTCGCCTGCGCGTTCAGCGTGCCCGTCGCTGCCGGTGATGTTGGCGCCTGCATCGCGGCGTCGAGATTGTTGTGAATGATCGCGAACGCGCCGGCATAGGCGTCGTAGATGCGGCCGCTGCTCGGGCGGTGAGCTGGTGCTCGACCAGCTCGTATTCGACGCCTTCATAGGAGAGCGAGCGGGCCTGATAGAGGCCGAGCGCCTTGAGATCGCGCGCCAGCACCTCCATCGCCGCGACGCCGCCATCCTCGATCGCCTCGACGAATTCGGCGCGGGTGGCGAAGGGGAAGTCCTCGCCGCCCCAGAGGCCGAGCCGCTGGGCATAGGCGAGATTGTGGACCGTGGTGGCGCCGGTCGCCGAGACATAGACGACGCGCGCGTTCGGCAGGGCGTGCTGGAGGCGCAAGCCCGGCGCGGCCCTGCTGCGAGGCGGCCTGGTCGCCGCGTTCGCCCTTGCCGCCGGCGGCGTTCTGCATGGCGTGGCTCTCGTCGAAAATGATCACTCCGTCGAAGTCGGCGCCCAACCAATCGACGATCTGCCGGACGCGCGAAACCTTCTCGTCCGCGCTCGTCGGAGCGCAGCGTGGCGTAGGTGGTAAATAGGATGCCCTCCGCCAGCCGGATCGGCGTGCCCTGGCGAAAGCGCGAGAGCGGCGTGACGAGCAGCCGCTCCATGCCGAGCGCCGACCAGTCGCGCTGCGCGTCCTCGATCAGCTTGTCGGATTTGGAGATCCAGACCGCGTGGCGGCGGCCCTTGAGCCAGTTGTCGAGCAGGATGCCGGCGACCTGGCGGCCCTTGCCGGCGCCGGTGCCGTCGCCGAGGAACCAGCCGCGCCGGAAGCGCACGGCGCCTCCTCGCGTCGTCGCGCGCGGCGGTGACGACATCGAAGGTCTCGTCCACCGTCCACGAGCCGGCGAGATAGTCGGCATGGGCTTCGCCGGCATAGATGACGCTTTCGAGCTGGGCGTCCGACAGCAGGCCGTCCGCGACGAAATTCGCCGGCAGATGCGGGCGGTAGCTCGGCTTGGGCGGCGCGACCGAGGCCATGGCCGCCGACTGCACCAGCTTGGTCGGATGCGCCTGAGAGCCGGGAATACGGATCGACTGAAGCGCGTATTCCTCATAAAGCGCATCGGTGAGCCGTGCGCCCTCGGGCGGCGTCCAGTCGATGGTCTCATAGGCGAGTTCGTCGCCTCGCCGGTGTGGCGATGGCGGAGGCCCGGTCGACCGCGCCCGCGTGACGTGACGAACCGATCGTTCGGATGCGGAGGCCGCAGGACGAAGCGGCGCGACGGTCGGCAGCGGACAGACGCCCTCGGCGGAACGTGCTCGCCTCGATCCAGCCGAGCAGCGTGGCGACATCCGGCGCGATGCCCGGTGAGGCGGGAAACGCGGTCGGATCGTCGGCCGGCAGCTTGTCGATGACGGTCAGCCGCGTGTCGATGGTCGTGCCGTGCCGCGCATAGACCGGCCGTCGATGGCGGCGGTGAAGACGACGCGGCCGCGCTCCTGCAGCCGGACGAAGGCGTCGCGCCATGTCGGGGTGTCGGGCGCGAAGCTCGCGCCGGTGATCGCGACGAGACGCCCGCCGTCGGCGCAGGCGCGCCAGCGCCGAGGCGACATGGCGATAGGCGGCGTCGGCCATGCGGCCCGATCGACATTCGCCATCGCCGAGAACGGCGGGTTCATCGACGACGACGCTGGGCACGAGGTCGGCGTCGAGATGATCGTCGATCTGCGCCGCGTCGAAGCGGGTGACGGGGATGGCCGGAAAGAGGGAGGAGAGAAGATCCGCGCGGGCCTCGGCCAGCTCGTTGAGCACGAGCGCTGCCGCCGGCGATCTCGGCGAGGATGGCGAGCAGCCCGGTGCCGGCCGAGGGTTCCAGCACGCGATCCTGCGGCGTGATCGCGGCCGCGGTGGCGGCGACAAAGCCCGAGCGGGATCGGCGTCGAGAATTGCTGGAAGGCCTGGCTCTCTTCGGAGCGGCGGGTGTGGGTCGGGAGAAGATCGGCGATCTTCGCCAGCAGCGGCAGCGCCGCGGCCGGAGAGCCGGCTTTGCGCAAAAGCGCCTTGCCGTATTTGCGCAGGAACAGGACGGTCGCCGCCTCGCAGGCGTCATAGGCCAGCTTCCAGTCCCAGGCGCCGTCGGCGTCGGAGCCGCCGAAGGCGGTCTCCATGGCGGCCCGCAGGATCGGCGCATCGATTTGCGGCCCTGTTCGAGATGAACGAGAAGCGTCCGGGCCGCATCGGCGGCGTGCGGGATCGGTTCGACATCGGCGAGCGGATGTGTGGCGGCGGCGCGCGCCGCGGCGGGGAACATTTGCGTCATGGAGGAGACCTCGGGAGAGCGGGAACGGGTCGAACCAGGCGGCGCTCTCTCTTTGACCGTCCCGGCTCAAACCCGTCCCGGCCATCCTCTCCCTCTCACGGCTCCGGCGGCACATAGGCCTCGTAGGGATTGCCCTCGGCGAGGTGGCCGAAGGGCGTGAAGACGAAGTCTTCGCCGTCGCGACCGACGGCGCAGATGACGTAGCGCGGTGTGCCCGTCGCGGCGTCGACGCACTCCATGAGAGCGAGATTGCCGTCGGCCGCCGCGCGCAGGAGCGTCTCGAAATTGGCGCGGGCATGATCGGGAATGCTCATGGCCGGCCTCCGCGGATCGTATCGTCGAGCCAGCCATGGGTGCCGATCCAGGCGACGGTGTCCCGCTGGCCGAGATCGAGCACATGGGCGCCGCCGCCGAAGGCATTGATGCGCGGACGCGAGCAGGTGTTCGCCCATTGAAAGCCCCAGCGGCCGGTGAGCGCGAAGGCGTCGGCGCAGCGCAGGACGAAGTCGATGACACGCTGCGGGTCGCCGGTGCCGTCTTCCCGCATCCAGAGTTTCGAGCCTCCGTGGGCGGGATCGACCGACAGGAGAAAGCCGTCGGAGGGCGGATCCTCCGACGCGCTTTGCGCGCAGAGGTCATTGTAGATGTCGAGGGCACGGGCGGCATTGCCGGACGTGCCTACGTCGAGCAGGCAGGAGAAGTGTGTGAAATAGTCAGCCATGGTGGCCTCCGGAAACGAAAAACGCCCGGTGCGGAGACCGGGCGTTGTCGGGATTGATGGTGAAGGGCGCGGGGCGGCGCGGGACCGCCCCGCGTCTGCTTATTCGGCGGCCACGGGCTGAGGCTCGTCGGCGGGTTCGCCGTCGGCCTCCTCCTCGTCGGCGAGAAAGGCCGGCAGCGTTTCGGATTCGCCACTGGTCGCCCCGGAGGTCACGTCATCGTCCAGCGCCGGAAGGCGAAGCGGTTCGGGCAACCAGCCGCTGTCTGCGAGCAGTCGCTCGGCTTCCTTGGCCATGTCCGGCTTCTTCAGATGGTCGATGAGCTGCGCGGTTTCCTCGCCCTTCGCCTCGCGCACCGCGTCGAGGATGCGCGGCTTCGTCACCCGGCCGAAATAGTTGTCGACCGTCGGACGCCAGCCGACCTCCACCATGTCGAGACCGGTAGCGCGCGCCAGCCGGTCCGCCTCGTGGATGCGCTGCTGCACACCGTGCACGGTCGGTCCGGCGCCGTAGGGATTGGCCTTCTCGTAGAGCGCATTGACGCCGAAGGAGACGCAATGGGCGAGAAGCGCCATGCGGCTTGCGTCGTCGAGACCGTCGAGCCTCTCCCAGAGCGCGTCATCGTCGCCGAGGGGAAGATCGCCCTTCCACGCCTCCTGCCGATCGTCGACGGACTTGGCGGATGCACTGTCCTTCAGATCATCGGCCTGCACGGGAAAGAACACATGTCGAACCGAGGCCTCGAGGCATCCCGGCGAGGAGACGTGCTGGAAGGTATCGCGCACCAGCTTGTGGAGGAGCGCGGTCATGGCGATGTGCGGATTGTTGGCCAGCGCGTCGCGCAGCGCGAGGGTGCGGTGTGCGGTCAGTTCGATCACCAGCCGCTCGGGCAGCGGCTTGACCGCATCGTCCTCGTCATCCTGCGGCTCAGGCTCGCCGCCGACCGAAATGACCGTGCGTTGACCGTCACTGCCCGGCGTTTGGCCGTCATCGCCGCCAACGCCGGTGTCGCCGCCCGCCGGGGCCTCGTCCTCGGGCCGGACATAGCCGCGATCGACGCTGAGGCCGGCCGTCATGACCGATGCTGACGAACACGCCGGCACGGCCGATCTCGGCAGGATCGTAATGCTTCGGCCGGTCCTCGAACGCGTCGAGTGCCGCCTCGATCTCGCCGAGCCGTTCATCCACCTCGTCGGGCAATTCGTCGGCTTCGGCATATTCGGATTCGAGACGGTCATATTCGTCACGCAGCGCCTCGCGCGTCGCGCGTTCCTCGTCGGTCAGATCGACCGGTGTGCCGGCAAGCTGTCGCAGGCCTTGCGTATGGCCGTAGGGGAAATCGGCGGCGACCTCGATCCACTTCCAGCCTTCGCCGGCGATGGTCTCCGCCTCGGCCTTGAGCTTGTCGGCGACGAGACGCTCCAGCAGCGGCACGTCCTCGACCCAGCCGCCGTCGTCGTCCTGGAACAGGTCGCGCATGACGGTGCCGCCGGCCTCTTCATAGGCTTCGATGGTCACGAAGCGCACGCGTCGGTCGGCGGCGCGCACGGTGTTTTCCGTCAGCATGCGGCGGATCTGGTAGGGCTCCTTCGACCAGCTGTGCTGGATCGCCTCCCAGACCTGTTCCTGGCGCGCATGGTCGGCCGAGACGGTGAAGGCCATGAGCTGCTCGAGCGTCATCCCGTCTTCGGCATAGATGTCGAGGAGCTTCTCCGACACGGTGACGAGCTTGAGCCGCTGCTTGACGATGTTGACGGAGACGAAGAAGCGCGCGGCGATCTCCTCCTCGGTCGAGCCCTGCTCGCGCAAGGTCTGGAAGGCGCGGAACTGGTCGAGCGGGTGCAGCGGCGCGCGCTGGACGTTCTCGGCCAGCGAATCCTCCTCGGCCGAGATGTCGCTGTCCGCCTCGCGCACGATGCAGGGCACGGGCGCGGTCCTGGCGAGGCGCTTCTTCTTGGCGAGGAGTTCGAGCGCCCGGTAGCGCCGGCCGCCGGCCGGAATCTCGAACATGCCGGTCTCCTTGCCCTCGGCATCGAGGACCGGCCGCACGTTGAGGCTCTGCAGGAGGCCGCGGCGGGCGATGTCCTCGGCCAGTTCCTCGATCGAGACGCCGGCCTTCAGGCGCCGGACATTGGACTGGCTGAGCACGAGCTTGTTGAAGGGGATGTCGCGCGAGGCGCTGAGGGTGATCTTCTGAGTGGCGGTTGCCATGGTGGGTTACTCCGCGACGGGCGCCGAGAGCCTCTCTCTCGACTTCCAACCCGTCACGAAAAGCCCTGCCCTCCTCTCACTCTCCTGGAAGCGCGGTCGGCTTCCTGTGACTGGAAGCCAGCATTCCGGGAAGCCGTGTTCGGATACACCCGAGCCCGTCAGGTTATCCGACAGACATTCAGATTTCGCCTCGGGCGCGCAGACTGACCTCCTGGCCGATACCGACGATGATGTGGTCATGCAGCGTCAGGCCCATATACTTGCAGCCTTTCTGGATTTCCTTCGTCATTGTTATGTCGGCTCGCGACGGTTCAGGATCACCGGAAGGATGGTTATGGACGAGGATCAGCGCAGTCGCGTTGAGCCCGAGACCACGCTTCAGAACTTCACGGGGATAGACCGAAACGTGATCGACTGTTCCGGTCGAGAGGCACTCGTCGGAAATCAGCCGGTTCTTCCGGTCCAGATAAAACACATGAAACCGCTCCACATCGCCGCGGATGGCGAGAGCGCAATAGTCCAGCACCGCCTGCCAGGATGACAGGACCGGGTTCTGATTGAGGTGGCGCAGCAGTATCTGGCGCGCCTCATAGATGACGACTTGCTCCTGGGCCGAGAGCGGCTCGGATAGCGGTTCCATAGCAAATTTCTTCTGATGTCGGGTCATGGTCACGTCTCCCGACGGGCAGCAGGCCCGATGCCAATGCTCTCAACCCGTCACGAGGCGAGGCGCCGCCCTCTGCCTCGGAGAGAGCGGCGCAGGATCGCAAAGCCGGAGGGCCGGAAATCAGGTTTTGTGGGTTTCCGTGTCGGCGGATTTCCGGGTGAGCGCGGCATCGCCGCAGGCGCGGGCGTAAGAATCGCTCGGCCGCAGGATGCTGCCAGCCTGTCTTGCCGCCTCGGCATAGACCGACAGCGGAAGGTTAGGACAAAGAGGATGTCCCGCTCGATCCCGAGATCGAAGGGCAGGCGGACTAGGTGAACTCGGCGAGGCTGCAGCGAGCCGAGCTCCGGGCACCCGAAGCCGAGATCGGCGAGGCCGAACAGCGTGTCGCCGTCCGGCTCCATCTCGGTGATGAGCCAGGTGCCGGCGCCGACGGGATTGAAGAATTTCACCACCGGCACATGGTCGACGTCGCGCTGTCGCCCATTGGCGAGCAGCCGATCGCGCAGGTCGTCGGTCAGGAGGATCATGCCACCCTCCTGTCGCAAGAGGTCGGCATCGACGGCGGACTTGTCGGCGTCCGGGCGCGAAGGCCAAGAGCCAGTCGGCGGCCTTGCTCGCCTGGCGAGGCGGCGCGGACGATGGCGCGGTTGTCCTCGCGCAGCACCTCGAGCCAGGAGCCGATGTAATCGGCGTGCCGGACGGTCGGCACGATGCCGAGCGAGGCACAGCAGAAGGCGGCGTTGATCTCGGCGATCAGTTCCTCGAAGGCGTATTTCTTCGAGCCGAACGAGCCGGAGATATCGCGGTTCAGCCGCGACGTATGGCCGCTGGCGTGGCCGAGCTCATGCAGCGCGGTGCGGTGCCAGTTGATCGGCTCGAAATAGGCCTGCGGCGGCGGCACCTGCACATAGTCGTGGGCCGGAACGTAGAAGGCCCGGTTGCCGCCGATGCGGAAGTCGATGCCGGTCGCCTTGATCAGCGCCTCGACGCGCGGGTTCGATCAGCCCCTCCGGCACCGGCGGCGCGGCCGTCGCCACGTCCTCGGGCAGGTTCTCGCACTGGTCGGTGTTGAAGACGGTGAAGCGCTTCAGGAACGGGATCGCCTGTGCGTCCTCGCCGGTCTCGGCGGCGCGGCGTTTCTCGTCCTCCGGCACGAAGCGGTCGGCATAGACGACGGTGGTGCCGCGCTCGCCCTTGCGCACATTGCCGCCAAGCGACAGGGCCTGGCGGAAGGTCAGCCAGCTCTGGCCCGTAAAGCCGCGCTCGATCACCGCGCCCCACAGCAGCAGCACGTTGATCCCGGAATAGGCCCGGCCGGTCGAGGCATTCTTCGGCATGGCGAGCGGCGCCTTCGCCGCGGCCGTGCCCCAGGGCTGGACCCAGGGCACGCGGCCCGCCTCCAGCTCGGCGATGATCTTGTCGGTGATCTCGGAATAGAGATTGGTCCGGTCGCGCCTGGCGCCGGCGTTTCGCTTGTGTCTGGACATCGCGGTTCTCCGCGACGGGCGCCGAGGGCCTCTCCCTCGGCTTCCAACCCGTCACGGCAAACCGGTCCGCACTCTCACTCTCAAGGGGCGTTGCGGGGTGTCCCCGCAGAAGGGGTCGGCCGAGACCCTGGCTCGGCCGCAGGGGAAGGCTTTCCCCTCCTGGGCTTTCCAGATCGCGAATTACGACTTCCAATTAGCGGGATGTTGACTTCCAATCGGCCGATTTAACGACCTCGTTGGTCGGAAACCGCGACGGTGTGTACCAATCGCAAGTTGCCAAAAGCCAGCTTTGTCTTTTCCTTCACCGTTGTGTGTGATACAAAACCTCACACTATGAATGTTGAAGTGCGAGAATATGTATCTATGCCCCAGACCCGGTCCCAACGCGAAGATAGCCCGCGATCTCCTCGCGGCGCGGGGGATTTTGCGCCTTGCGGAACTCAGGGACGCCGGCGTGACCGCCGCAACCGTCAGCCGCATGGAGAAGGATGGCGAGGTCATCCGCCTGGCGCGCGGGCTCTACCAGCTTCCCGATGCAGAGCTCGACGTAAACCACAGTCTCGCCGAGGCGGCCGAGCGTTTCCCCAAGGGTGTGATCTGCCTCGTCTCGGCGCTCGCCTTTCATGGACTGACGGATCAGCTTCCCAAGAAGGTGTGGATGGCGATCGGCCGGAACGACTGGACGCCGAAGCCGAGCGACATGCCGATCCGTGTGCTGCGTTTCTCGGACGATCTGCTTGCCGACAGCGTTGAGACCCATGTGATCGAAGGCGTATCGGTGAAGATATTCGGCGTGGCGAAGACCGTCGCGGACTGTTTCCGGCATCGCGGCAAGATCGGTCTCCCCGTCGCGCTCGAAGGCCTGCAGGAGCTCTGCGCCAACGCAAAGCCACGCCGGCCGAGATCGCCAGGGCGGCGGACACAGGCGGGGTCGGCACGGTGATCCGCCCCTATCTGGA
>CAWDED010000004.1:0-311748 GCA_963801225.1 uncultured Alphaproteobacteria bacterium | reverse complement strand
AGGAGGGAGCGGGGCGCCTGAAGAGTGCCTCGCAAAGTTAAATAGTGGCGCCCCTCAGGCGCCCCGCACGGCGTTTTGTGATCTCCGATTTCCACTCTCCGGCATGGGGCCGCCTCGTGCCGGCCGAAGCCAGCGGACTGCACCCCACCCTTAAGGCCGTCTCGACTAGCGGCAGACCGGTCGTCCCGGTCGGGCGGACGTATCGGGACCCCCGAGGCTCGGCCGGCCGGAACCGACCGAATCTCACCACGGGCGCCGCCCGCCCTTCCCACATGGTTCCGGTGGCCACACGGTCCCTCCGAAGAAGAGCGGTGGAGGGATTGTAAGCGCGTTTTGGAGAGCGGGGATTGTTTTGGTGGAGAGTTCGGCGGTGGGTCTCAACCATCTCCCAGGCTCGGGAGCTGATGCTCGCAGCGGCGCTACGGCCGCGCTTCATCCGCCGGCGTCACAGGTCTTGCCGACTGTAGCATGACACTTGACAGTAGTAACATGGAAGGTTACATAATCCTGTGATCCGATCGTTCAGAAACAAGCCGCTGCGCGATCTCTGGCAAACGGGGCGGTCCGGCAAGATCGATTCCCGCCTTCATGCCCGTATTCGCGAGCGGCTGGACGCTCTCGACGCCGCTGAGCGACCGGAGGATATGGACATCCCCGGATACGACTTTCACGCGTTGAAGGGACACCGACCCAAACGCTACACGGTCCACGTCAATGGCCCGATGTGCATCACGTTCGAGTTCGAAGACGGCGACGTGTTTCGTGCGGACCTGGAGAACTATCACTGAACAGTGAGGCGAAGAGATGAGCAAGGAGCTAACAGCCGGCCGGCCGAGCCGTGCGCCGACCCACCCGGGCTCCGTGCTGCGCGAGACGGTTCTTCCGGCGCTCAGGATGCCGGTCGCCGAGGCGGCGGCCCACCTCGGGGTGACACGCCAGACGCTTCACCGCATCTTGTCGGAGCGCACCTCGGTCACCCCGGAGATGGCCGTTCGGCTGGGCAAGTTCTGCGGCAATGGGCCAGGGCTCTGGCTCAGGATGCAGCAGGCTTATGATCTTTGGCATGCGTCGCAGAAGCTCAGGGATGAGGTCGCGCGGATTCCGACGTTCCGCGACGCCGCGTAGCGGACCAAGCGGTTTCCGCACCCGGATTTCGCTTCGCTCCATCCGGGCTACGGGATAAGCGTTGCCGCCATGACCACCGGGAGCCACGAATATTCCGACGATCCGCGCAACGCCGAGATCCTCGTCTCGGTGAACGGCGCGCTGAAGCCGCGCGCCGAGGCGGTCGTCTCGGTGTTCGATTCCGGCTTCGTGCTGGGCGACGGCGTGTGGGAGGGCCTGCGCGTCATGGACGGCGGCGTCGCCTTTCTCGACGCAGCATCTCGACCGGCTCACGAAGGCGCCAAGGCGATCGACATGGATGTCGGGCTGACGCGCGCGGAGCTGACGCAGCGGCTGTTCGACTGCCTCGCCGCCAATCGCATGACCGACGGCGTGCACATCCGGCTGATGGTGACGCGCGGCGTGAAGCGGACGCCTTACCAGGATCCGCGCATGACGATCGGCCCGGCGACAATCGTCATCATCCCCGAATACAAGCTGGCGGATCCGGACGCTGCAGGGCCGCGGCCTCAGCCTCTTCACCGTGCATGTGCGGCGCACCGGGCCGGCCGAGCAAGACCAGAAGCTCAACTCGCACTCCAAGCTCAACTGCATCCTCGCCTGCATCCAGGCGACCAAGGCCGGCGCCGACGAGGCGCTGATGCTCGACCCGGCGGGCTTCGTCGCCACCTGCAACTCCACGCACTTCTTCATCGTGCGGAAGGGCGAGCTGTGGACCTCGCCGCCCGATTACTGCCTGGGCGGCATCACGCGCGGCAATATTCTTACCGTGGCGCGCGAGGCGGGCATCCCGACATACGAGAAGCGCTTCTCGCTGACCGACGTCTACGGCGCCGACGAGGCCTTCGTCACCGGCACGTTCGCCGGCACCGTGCCGGTGCGCGAGGTCGACGGGCGGGCCATCGGTGAAGGGAGCGGCGCCCTCCCCGGCCCGCTGACCCGAAGGCTTGCTTCGCTCTACAAGGCGCTTGCGGCGCGCTCGCTCACACCGATCGGGGCGGCGACCGAGAAAGCATGAGCCCCCAACCTCCCCTCGTGCTTCGAAGCTCGGCGCTTCGCGCCGCGCATCTCGGGATGAGGCGGACGGAATGGCGCCGGCGGACGGAGTGGCGATGATGGGTAAAGCCTCCGACATCCGCCTCGAAGCGGACGGCACGCGCGGGCGCTATGTGCGGAGCATGTCCGACGGCTCGGAGGCGGAGCTGACCTTCGTGGAGGACCGGCCGGGCGTGGTCACCATCCTCCACACCTACACCCCGCCGCAGCATCGCGGGAACGGTATTGCTGCAACGCTGGTGGAGCGGGCGGTTGCCGATTTCCGCGCCGGCGGCAAGAAGGTGGTGCCGGCGTGCTGGTTCGCGCGCCAGGAATTCCGCGCCCACCCCGAATGGGCCGACCTGCTGGCGGAGGATGGGCGTGGCCGATAAGGCGGAGCCCGTGCGCATCGCCATGTGGTCGGGGCCGCGCAACCTCTCCACCGCGCTGATGCGCTCCTTCGGCAACCGGCCGGACTGTGCCGTCTCCGACGAGCCGTTCTATGCGGCCTATCTGAAGCTCTCCGGCAGCCCGCATCCGATGCGCGAGGAGGTGATGCGAAGCCAGCCGACCGACTGGCGCGCGGTGGCCGCGGCGCTTGCCGGCCCGGTGCCCGGCGGAAAGCCGGTCTGGTACCAGAAGCACATGACGCATCACATGCTGCCGGCGATCGGCCGCGACTGGATGCGGGCCTGCCGCCACGCCTTCCTCATCCGCCATCCGGCGCGCGTGCTCGCGTCCTACGCGGCGAAGCGGCAGAGCGTGGAATTCGCCGATATCGGCTTTGCGGAGCAGGCGGCGCTTTTCGACGCGGCGGCGGCTTTGGCGGGGAAGGCGCCGCCGGTGGTCGATGCGGACGCGCTGCTCGCCGATCCGCCGCGCGTGCTCGCCGGCCTTTGCGCGGCGCTCGATATCCCCTTCAGCGAGGCGATGCTCGCCTGGCCGCCGGGCCTGCGCGAGACCGACGGGGTGTGGGCGTCACACTGGTACGATGCGGTGGTGCGATCGACGGGATTCGGTCCGCCGGCGCCGATGCCGGCGCTCGACGATCCGCACATGAGGCGGCTGGAGGAACAGGCGCTGCCGATCTACGAGCGGCTCAGCGCCCATGTCATCGGATGAGAATCAGCTGGCAGCCCGGTGGTCCTGGCCGAGCTCGCGCTCCATCTTCTCCTCCTCCTTCTCCAGCTCGCCCTCGGCGAGATCGAGCGCGCCCTTGGCGGTTTCCCGCTGGCTCAGCAGATCGTCGATGGAGGTCTGCAGGTTGGCGCGGCGCTGGCGCGCGGCGCGGGCGAAGGTGGAATAGGCGAAGTGCTTCTCGTCCTCGATGCCGGTGCGCCGGTGCTCGGCGGCGATTTCCAGGTCGAGGTCGGACACCATGCGGGTGAACTCCTCGATCATCGCCTCGATCTGTCCGACCTGTCTGCGCCGCTCTTCGGCCTTGAAACGCAGCATTCGAATTGTGGAATCTCGTGACTTCATTACGCGATACTCCCCCAGCCCCGAGCAATACGCCTGCCCTCGGCACCCTGTGACCCTCCGGCCTTTGCCGGCAGATGGTAACGTTTCGTTTACGGGTCGCATTAATCATGCAGCAGATGATTTAAAGGCGGGTAAACCGCGCTTCGGTCAGGCGCTCCCGGATCAACGCAGCAGCGATCCGGACGGCGTTACCTCTTAGCCGGAGAAGTTGAAATATCTTCGGATACGGCGGGGGCTGGGATTCGAGAATGGATTCAAGAGTCTACAGAAAGAAGTTCACAGGACGCGCTTGCCGTCCAGAAACAGAATCTGTTAACCATTCCGGGCTAGCTTGTGCGTCGGATTTGATCTGGCTCCATGCGCCCGCGTTCTCGAGTTGCGTGAATGCCGGAGGCCGGGAGCTGACAAGGGGATTGGGATGCGGGTCCTTCTGATCGAAGACGACAGCGCCACGGCGCAATCGATCGAGCTGATGCTGAAGTCGGAAAACTTCAACGTCTACATCACCGATCTCGGTGAGGAGGGCGTCGATCTCGGCAAGCTCTACGACTACGACATCATACTGCTCGATCTCAATCTACCCGACATGAGCGGCTATGACGTGCTGAAGACGCTGCGCGTCGCCAAGGTGAAGACGCCGATCCTGATTCTTTCCGGTCTCGGCGGCATCGAGGACAAGGTGCGCGGCCTCGGCTTCGGCGCCGACGACTACATGACCAAGCCGTTCCACAAGGACGAGCTGGTGGCCCGCATCAACGCCATCGTGCGCCGCTCCAAGGGCCATGCCCAGTCGGTCATCCAGACCGGGGACCTCAGGGTGAACCTCGACACCAAGACGGTTGAGGTGAACGGCAGCCGCGTGCACCTGACCGGCAAGGAATACCAGATGCTGGAGCTTCTCTCGCTCCGCAAGGGCACCACCCTCACCAAGGAAATGTTCCTCAACCACCTCTATGGCGGCATGGACGAGCCGGAGCTGAAGATCATCGACGTCTTCATCTGCAAGCTCCGCAAGAAGCTCGCCGCGGCCACCGACGGCAAGAACTACATCGAGACGGTGTGGGGCCGCGGCTACGTGCTGCGCGAGCCGGACGAGGAAGAGCTGCGCGAAAGCGCCTGAGAATTTTCGACTGCTCCCAAGCCAAATGAAAGGCCGGCCCTCGGGCCGGCCTCTTTCGTTCGGCGGTGACGTGTTCGCTAGAACCGTTTCCATTTTGATTGAATCAAAATGGCGGCTCTATCTTTTTGTTGGAGCATGACCTTGTCCGAAAACCGGTGTCCACTTTTCGGGATCATGCTTAGAGGATGCCGGTCTCCACGAACGGGCGCAGGAACGCCTCGCGGTCGAACGGCTTCATCATGTGCGCGTCGGCGCCGGTACGCATGGCGCGGGCCACGTTCACCTCGTCATATTCGGAGGTGAGGTAGATGACCTTCGCCTTGTCGCCGCCGGGCGTCGCCCGGAGCTTCGTCAGGAACTTCATGACGTCGCCGTCCGGCATCATCCAGTCGACGAGCACGCAATCCGGCATCTCGTCGGCGAAGATATCCAGCGCATCCGCGCGGGTCTCCGCCTCACTGGCCCGGACATTCACCTCTTCCAGGATTCGCCGCGCGACCTTCCGGATCGAACTCGAATCGTCGACGATCAAGCAATGCTTCATGGGACACTTGCACCCCTGTTCTACGCCTCAAACTCACGTGCCGGTTTTTCCGGCAATCTTGAGCAAAGTTTTAGCGGAGCCGCGTTACCCCGCGGTCAAGGAGAGTGCTTAAGTTTCCCGTCCGGCGTTCGATAAGCTTCGAACACGCGCATTAGGGAATGGGTAAGGTTTGTGGCGGGCCTACCGGGGCGGCGAGAACGGGCCGAGACGCCCCTTCCGTTAGCCGCTTTCCTTTTGTTACGCGGAGGATCGGCGCGTATCAGCCGACGGCGCGGGCGCCCAGCACCACGCGGTTCTCTTCCTGCGTGGCGGTGACGGCCATCTTGGCTTCCTTGGCGAGCAGCGCCGCGTAGAGCGGCTGCACGGCATGGGCATCGAGCGGGTTGGGAAGGGCGCCCTCGGCGATCACCTCCTTCACGCCGGCGGGGAGCTTGGCGCGGTCGCCTTCCGCCACCACGCGCATCACCGTCTCGCCGTCCTCGCGCTCGGCGGTGACCGTGATGGTGCCGCCGCGCGCCACGGAGTTGAGAGCGATGATCAGGAGGTTCATGAGGAGCTTCGCTTCCGCCTTGGGGAGCAGCCCGGCCTTCACCTGCCAGACGAGCTCGGCCTTCTCCCGCTCCATGAGCGCCGCGGCCACCCGGCCCGCATCGGCCATGTCGAGCTCGGCGCCCACGCCTCCGGAGGCGCCGAAGGCGAGGCGCGAGAACTGCAGCTTGGCGGAGGCCTGCCGGGCGCTCTTCTGCACGAGGTCCTGGGCGAACTCGCGCATCGATTCGTCCTTCTCCTCCTCCAGCACCTCCAGCCCGTTCACGATCGCCCCGACCGGAGAGATGATGTCGTGGCACACGCGGCTGGCGACGAGCGCGGCAAGCTCCAGCGGGTCGATCTTGATCTCGGTCATGGGCAAGGGCCTTGCGGGCGAGGGCGGCGAATCTTCACCGATTCTGCGAACGGGCTTACAGGCCCGCTCGCGGGCTGCCAAGCCGAACAGCTTTGGCCCGCCGTTTCTTAACGCCACGTTTACTCTGCGAGGCGAAGTGTAGAGCCGAATGTCGTGAGCCATCCGCGGCTCGCTGCCGGCTGCCCAACAGAGGGATGATCCATGGCCATCTCCCGCGTGCCTGTTCTCCGCCTTGCTGCTCTGCTCGTCGCCTTGACCGCCCTGGCGCCCGGGCTCAAGGCGGCGCCCGCCGCGCCTCAGTCCGCCAGCACCAGCTACACGGCGAACGAGATCGTCTCGGCCGGCCAGCAGTTCTTCGGCACGGTCTCCGGCAGTCTCGCGACGCTGGTGGAGAAGGCGGTCTCCTCCCACGGCCTCCCCAACGGCTACATCATCGGCCAGGAGGGCTCCGGCGCCCTTATCGGCGGGCTGCGCTATGGCGACGGCTTCCTCTACACCAAGCTCGAGGCCCCGCGTCAGGTCTATTGGCAGGGCCCGTCGATCGGCTGGGACTTCGGCGGCGATGGCGATCGCGTGATGATGCTCGTCTATGATGTGCCCAATACATTGGCAATCTACCGCCGCTACGCCGGTGTCGCCGGTTCTGCCTATTTGGTCGGCGGCTTCGGCATGACGGTGCTTGCCAACAGCGGAGTTCCCGGCCAAACGGTGACGATCGTGCCGATCAGAAGCGGGGTTGGCGCAAGGCTGGGCGTGAATGTCGGATATCTGAAGTTCACGCCGCGGCCGACCTGGAATCCGTTCTGACGCGTAGACTCACCGTCGTGGCGTGCCCGAATCGTCACACATCCCGGGCGATTTGGGCTAAGGTGGCATGAATCGGTGCGGGCCGGGCGCCCGCAACTATGCCTGCCGGAGTTTCGACTTTATATTGTTCTCCGGAGGGTAGCGTAAACGGAGCCGTCAATGATCCAGTCGGCGATGATGTTTGCCCTCGGCGTCTTCGTGAGCGGGCTGGTCTGGCTCGCGTTTTCGGTCGCCCTCGTACGCCGTGCGCGGCGTATCACCGAGCGGCGGCTGCTCGCCGGGATCGCAACGCGACGGGCCGAATTCGACACGGAGCGCGATGAGCTTCGTGCGCGCCATGCCGTGCAGATGCACCGGCTGGAGCGCGAGGTCAGCCGCGTGCTCGACATGGCGACCGCCTACCGGCTCGAGGCCGATCTGCGCGAGCGCGATTTGATGAGCGCACGCGCCGAGCTGGAGGAGCAGCGCGAGGCCTTTGTCGACGCCGATTCCCGCCTCACCGGCCAGCGCGACAATACCCAGGACCTGGAACGGCGCGCGGCGGAAGCCGGCTCGGCGCTGAGAGCCGTCCAGCATCAGCTGCAACTGGAGACAAAGCGGCGGGCCTCGGCGGAGGAGGCTCTCGACGAAGCGAGCATCCTCGCCGATCAGCGGCGCGTGGCCCTGACGGCGCTGCGCGCCGAGAACAATGCGCTGCGCGCCCGCCTCGGCGAGGAGCCGGGAGCGCCCCTCCCCTTCGAGCTCGGCGTGCCGAAGCTGCCGCGCGCCGTCACCGCGATGGACGACGCGGAGGACGAGGCCATCGCGCTGGCGGAGGAGGAAGCCGCCGCCGCACCGCCGGAAATGGGTGGGAGCGTCGTGCCGCTGCCGATGCGCAACCGCGCCAGCGCCAATGAGGCAGCCGAGCAGCCGGTGGTCGCCCACGCCGAAACGGTGCCCGATATCCGATACGCGTCCGAGGAAGACGAAACGCAGGAAAGCGAAGGCGTCGATGCGGATGCCGTGAGCAAGCCGGCCGCCGAGCAGCCGCACCTGCCGGAGGCGACTATCCCGGGCGTTGCCAATATCGGCGAGCTCGTGGCGCTGCGCATGACCGGCAACGGCGAGGCCAAAGGCCACGCCAACGGCGAGGAAAAGCCCGCCGAACAGGGCGAAGAGGTCAGCGAACAGGCCGAATCGCAGTTCTTCGATGCGCTGGCCGAGATCCGCGCGCTGAAGCGCGCCGCCAACCAGGCCGGCGAATAGCGCGCAGGCCGCTGGGGCCGTCCGCATCTTTCGTTTTCGCGCGACCCGAATCGCGCTTCCAGCTCTCCCTCGACAACCGGACATCTCGTAAAGCCCCCATCCTGAGGCGCGAGCGCAGCGAGCCTCGAAGGACGAGGGCTATGGCGCAGGCGTAGCCGGGATGCTCCTGCGCCACCGATGATGCTTCGAGGCTCGCGCCTATGGCGCTCGCACCTCAGCATGAGGGTGGTGGAAAGGGGCCACCAGATGCCACGAGCCCTTCCATTGCGGGAGGCTCCAGCCCGGTTTCTGCGATGAGAACGCAGGAACACTACGGGTCCATCCACCTCTGGCGGAGCTTTTCGCCGATGAGGCAGTCGATGCGCGGCTCGTGCTGGCCGAAGGCGGCGGGCGAGATGGCCGGCTCGGCGCCGGCGATCTCCAGGACCAGCTTGCGGCGCACCGCCTCGGCGAAGCGGTCGAGGCTCGCCACGGTAATGAGGAAGGCGCCCGGCCCGCCGATCACGCAGTCCTCATAATAGATGTCGAGATTGGGGATGGAGTAGCCGCCGTAAAAGTCGGCGTTGAGCACGATCGGCAGGCCGTTGATGGTGATGCCGCGGGCGAGTACCGCCTCGCGCGCCGCCAGCACCGGGCCGCCCATGTTGTTGGGCCCGTCGCCGGATACGTCGATGACCTGGCGCGTGCTGCGGAAGCCGTTGCCGCCGAAGAGCTGCGAGGTGAAGAGGAGCGCGCTCGATATCGATGTGCCGCGCAGGAAGGAGACCGGCTGCGCGGCGATCGAGTCGACCAGCGCCGCGGCGGAATCGGCGCCGTCGACCATCGTCCACGGCGCGATGATCTGCTGCCGCCCCGGCCCCGCCCATTCCACATAGGTGACGGCGATGCGGCCGAGGAAGCCGGAGCGGATCGCCTCGATCACCTCCGGATGCTCCAGCGCGGCAAGATAGCCCTGCTTCTGCAGCGCCTGCTCCTGCTCGTCCATGGAGCGCGACACGTCGACGGCGAGCACCAGCTCAAGGTCGACGTCGATGTCCTCGGCGCCGGCCGGAGCCGCGGGCAGTGACAAGCAAAGGAGCGCGGCGAGCGCCGCGTTCGGGATGCGCATCGTCACGGGCCTCCTCCGCAACGCGAACGGCTTCTATTCTACGCCTTCCGATGCAATTGCCGAGCCACGAATCGTCGCCGCCGCGACACGGCCTCGTGAGCGGTGGGAGGCGCTGGGCGCCTCACACCGCGAGGCTGTGGCCCTTGGGCTCGTCGGGGAGATAGGCATCGAACGCCGAGGCGGCGAGGCGCGCGAAGGGCCAGCCCGCTTCGGTCAGCTTCAGCCCGCCCTGATCCATCACGGCGAGCCCGGAGCGCAGCAGCGGCTGCAGCCGTTCCACGACGGGGCGGATGTCGGCACCCTCCCCTTGCTTCGCCAGGCGCACCGCGCCGTCGCACAGCACGTCCTCGATCAGCGCGGCGCGCAGCCGGTCCTCATCGCTCAGCGCGCAGCCGCGCGCCGTCGCCAGATGGCCCTGCGTCACCGCCTGCCCATAGGCGCGGATGTCGGGATCGTTCTGGGCATAGCCCGCGGGGAGCCGGCCGATGGCCGAGGCGCCGAAGCCGATGAGGGCGGGCGCGGCATCGGTCGTGTAGCCCTGGAAATTGCGATGCAGGCGGCCGCGCGCGAAGGATTGCGCCAGCGGATCGTCGGGCAGCGCGAAATGGTCGAAGCCGACGGGCACGTAGCCGGCCGCGACGAGGCCGTCGCGGACGGCGGCCATCTGCGCGAAGCGCTCCTCCGGTCCCGGCAGTGCTCCGACGGCGATGCCGCCCTGCACCTTCTTCATCCACGGCACGTGCGCATAGCCGAAGGCCGAGACGCGCCGCGGCCTCAGGCTCGCCGCCTTGGCGACGGTGTCTTCCACGCTGGCGAGCGTCTGCCCCGGCAGCCCATACATGAGGTCGAAGCTGATGGCGCCGATCCCCTCCTTGCGGAGGCTCTCCACCGCGCGCCGCACGTCGTCGAAGGGCTGCACGCGGCCGATCGCTTCCTGCACGGCGGGATCGAAGGTCTGCACGCCGAGGCTGACGCGGTTGACGCCGAGCGCGGCGAGCCGGCGGATCAGAGCGCGGTCGATACGCCGCGGGTCGAGCTCGATGGCATGCTCGAGATCGGAGCCGAGGTCGAAGGCCCGGCCGAGCGCCTCGAGCACGCGTGCCATCCCCTCGCCTCCAAGCTCCGTCGGCGTGCCGCCGCCCCAGTGCAGATGCGCCAACGTCAGCCGGCCGGGCAGCGCGTCGGCGACAAGGGCGATCTCCGCCGCCAGCGCCGCGGCATAGTCGGCGATCGCACCGGCATTGCGCTCCGCGCGCGTGTGGCAGCCGCAATAGAAGCAGAGGTGCTTGCAGAAAGGCACGTGGACATAGGCCGAGACAGGCGTGTCGGGCGGCAGCGCGGCGAGCCAGGCGGCATAGGTCTCCGGCCCGACCGCGGCGGAGAACTGCGTTGCCGGCGGATAGGACGTGTAGCGCGGGACGCGGCGCGCCGCGAGCGCGGCGATATCGGCGGGGATGAGCATGTCGCAAGCCTCTTCTCGTCCGAGACTGCCGCTTCCCGGCCGGCGATTTCTTTGATCCTGCGCAAAGCGCCGCCGGGCGCCGCGCGCCAAAGCTCAGGCCGGCGAGAAATGGAGGGATGCCATGAGTGCCATGCTGGAGGGCATGATTGCGCAACTGGAAGCCCGCGCACGGAACATGGGTGAGATGATGCGGCGGCTGGGGATCGAGCCGGGCGAGATCGTCTCGTTCGACATGGGTCGCAGCCTTCAGGCGGCGGCGCGCAGTTGCTCCGCCTGTCGCTCGGTGGAGGAATGCACCGGTTGGCTGGACGGCAAGGCCACGCCGGCGCAGGCCGCGCCGAGCTTCTGCCCGAATGCCACGCGGTTTCGCGACATCGCCCGAACGCTCTAAGCCGACGGCGCCGGCAAGGGGTTAGAGCCGGACCGGGTTGCTCCAGGCGGAGCGGCCCTCGGCATCGCGGACAAAGAAGCGGAACCAGTCGCCGGCGAAGCGCTCGAGCGGAAGCTCCGCCTGCGTCATCCCGTGCCCGCGGATCTTCGCCGAGAGCGTGCCGCGCCCCACAGCGGCGATGAGGTCGACCGGGCTGCATTCGACGCTAAGCTTGCCGCCGGACACCTCCGCGGCGTGAAGCTCCGGGCCCTGGCTGGCGTAGAAGTGCCCGGCTTTCAGCGCGGCAAGCAGCGCCTCCGGCTCGTTCGCCTCCGCCTTCACCATGACCCAGCCGCCGCAGGAATCGTCGTTCCTGAAATGCGCGTCGTCGGTGGCGATCAGCGTGACGTCGCGGCCGTCGTTGAGGAGCGCGTCGACATACATGGCGGCGTGGCCGCGGCCGTTCTCGACCTCGCAGGTGTTGTTGTAGATCTCCACCGCCTGCGCCATCGGGAGCGCGCGCGCGTCCTCCAGCCGCAGCCCCGACCAGTGCGGATGCGCGATCGCCACGAAGGCGCCCGCATCGACGGCGCGCGCCGCCAGCTCGGGCCCGGTCTCGGAGGCGCCGTTCGGCGCGAAATCCTCCGGCAGCCCGACGGAGAGGATGTGCCAGATCTCGCCGTGCGAGTTGGCCGGCGCATGCAGCTCGGCGCCGAAGAGCGTGGTGAAGCGGTTGGTGCGGAAAGGACGCGTGTCGGTGATGGGAAAGCCGAAGCGCTCCTGGAAATGATCGGTGAGCGCCAGGAAGTCGTAGCCGGCCTCGCGGTAATGCGCGCACACGTCCTCAGGCGTCCGCACGCCGTCGGAGCGGTTGGAATGGGTGTGCAGATTGCCGCGATAGAAGCGGCCCGGAAGGCGAAAAACGTCAAGCGACATAGGCGTACCCGAATCTGACAAGGCTCATAGCCTGCGAATATGCGTTCCGCACCTCATTTCCCCTATACCTGCTCCGCCCTGCGATGCTCGTCGCTCGCAACGTTGCCACCGCGGTGAATGAAAAGGCCGCCCCTTGTGCAAGGGGCGGCAGAAAAACTGCGCCTGATTTCCGGCGCAAAGGCTCGCTTCGCTTATCCGCTGCTCTTGTTGTGATGCATCTCGATGAGGATCGACCCCACGAAAAGCATCACAGCAGCAAATCCTGTGAGCACGACCCAGAAGGGCAGCGTCATCAGGGGGGATTCGAGCTTCCAGATGGCATAAGCCACGGCGCCATTCACGGCGTCGTTGAACTCATGACTGTTGAGGAAAGCGAAAAGTCCCCACAACAAAAACGCGCCAACGAGCAGGCCGGCGCATACAAGAATCCGCTTGGCGACGACGCAAATCGTGACAAGCGAAATCCCAGTCTTGTACGACATCAGGTTCCTCCTTGAGGGTTGATGCCACCGTGAATAGTATCATAACAGGTCGAGGATTGAACCTGTCGGGCGTGCAGTCGGGCTCGCCCGACGGAGACGATGTGCCAGGTCTCGGCGAGTGCGGCAGCCCCGGGTGGAGCGCGCATCTCAGACATGATATGACCCATCGGCGCAATGTGGTCGTTTGCGAGTTCCTGACGAGCCGGGAACCGATTTTCTTCCTCCGAAGATCCTCGCCGGTTTACGAAAGGGCCCAGCCGAATTG
This sequence comes from uncultured Alphaproteobacteria bacterium, assembly GCA_963801225.1. Taxonomy (GTDB): domain Bacteria; phylum Pseudomonadota; class Alphaproteobacteria; order Rhizobiales; family Afifellaceae; genus DASWJZ01. Next base: position 298,863 of record CAWDED010000004.1, on the reverse strand, counting down.
AGCAAACGTGGGCGTATTCGCTCGTGAATAGCCATATGGAGGGGGAGCCGGGCGACCTAAGTCGCCTGCTCGTGTGAGACGCTTATTTCCAGGGGCAGCAGGTCGGGCAGAAGCCCGGGTGTCTGAACAGCAGAACGGAGAACGAATGCAAGCCGCGGATTCCGCCCGAGACCTGGCCAGAGCACTCGCACCCTACCGTGCGTCGAGTCCGCTGCGCTCTGTCACCGAGATCGTCATCACCGCAGTACCGCTGGCCGTCGTCTGGCTGCTGATGTGGCTTGCCTTGTGGGCGGGACATCTCTGGCTCTGTCTCCTGCTGGCCATTCCCGCCGCGGGGTTCCTCGTCAGGCTTTTCATGATCCAGCACGATTGCGGGCATGGGGCTTTCTTCCGGTCGCGCCGCGCCAATGACTGGGTCGGTCGCGTTATCGGGGTGCTGACGCTCACACCCTACAGCTACTGGCGCCGCACCCACGCCGCTCACCATGCCAGCTCCGGCAATCTCGACCGGCGGGGCATGGGGGACGTGGAGACCCTGACCGTCAGCGAATATCTGGCGCTCTCCCCCTGGAATCGTTTCCGCTACCGCTTGTACCGCCATCCCGTCGTCATGTTCGGCTTCGGCCCGGCCTATCTGTTCTTCCTGCAAAACCGGCTGCCGTTCGGGCTGCTCGGTGCCGGATGGCAGCCCTGGCTCAGCACCATGGGGAGCAATGCCGCAATCGCCGTCATCGCGGCGGGCGGAATCTGGCTCATCGGGGTCGGTCCGTTCCTGCTCCTCTACGTTCCGGTCGCGCTCTTGGCGGCTTCAGCCGGCGTATGGCTGTTCTACGTCCAGCATCAATTCGAGGAGACCGCCTGGGAGGAAGACCGGGCGTGGGATGTGCACGAGGCAGCGCTGCACGGCAGCTCGCATTTCGAGCTTCCGAAAGTGCTGGCATGGTTCACCGCCAATATCGGCATTCACCACGTCCACCACCTGGCAAGCCGCATCCCCTATTATCGGCTTCCGCAGGTCCTGCGCGATCATCCCGAGCTGCGGGACTTCGGCCGGCTGACGCTTCTGAAAAGCCTCGGCTGCGTCCGACTGGCGCTGTGGGACGAAGGTCAGAAGCGGCTCGTCGGATTCCGGGACGTCGCCCTAGCGGCGTGATCAGGCGCGAAGGCCGTCAGCGACAGCGCGGGCACGCCAGTCGGGATCGCTGGCGCTCCCTAGGGGACTCGAACCCCTGTTTCTGCCGTGAGAGGGCAGCGTCCTAGACCGCTAGACGAAGGGAGCAGCGGCGGGCGCATATAAGCGCTCGGCCACGCACCGCGCAAGGGAGGTCTGGAGCTGCGAAAACGGCAGGCAGCCGGCCAGACAGGGCCGGCCGGCCAGCTCGGGCGGTGCGCCGCCTTCAGTGCGCCTGCTCGGCTTCCACCTTCGGCGCGAGCTCATGCAGGAACCGCTGGCTTATCCTGTTCTCGCGCCACACCCCGTAGATCGCGCCGCCGCACATGGCCGCTCCGACCACGAGTGCCGCGCCGGGCAGGTAGTCGGACATGAGGTAGGCCAGGAAGAGGCCCGAGACGACGAATGCCAGCTCGTTGATCGACTGCCGCATCGCGGCCTGGCCGGCCAGCATTTGCGCCCGCCATGCTGTTTCGTTCCGAACGCCATATTCGTCCATCTGATACTCCCGTTCCGGCGGCTCGCCGCCGTCCGCGCCAATTGAGGAAAAGCCGCGGCCGGGCCGCGGTTAGGTAGACGTCGCTCGCAGCTAAGCAGAAACCGGTAAACGCAATGCAACCGGAAAGCGGCAATCCGCTTGTGCAGTGCAATCGCCGGCGGGGCATCGTGCCGCAGGCCGGGGGCAGCGGCCGCTCCTCGCGGCGGGCCGCAGGCGCCCTACTCTTCCCTCAGGCGATGCCGCGCCAGCACCGCCCCGCTCTTCAGGTCGACCAGGAGCAGAAGCGAGCCGCCGTCGGGTCCCTCAAGCGTGAGGAGCGCCCGCTCTCCGGCAAGCGCGGTGGCGACCAGCCGGTAGCCGGCCGGCACGGCGATCTCGCCTTCCGCCGGCGCCGCGGCGGAAAGGCTGCCTGCGGGCGGCGCGCGTCCCGTCTCGCCCACCTTGTAGACAATGGCCGCGAACACCGCGATAAGCCCCAGCATCATGATGCCGCCGGAGAACAAGAGCAGGCGCACCAGCTTGCGCCTCAGCCGCTCCTGGGCGGGGTCGAGCGGCGGCTCATTCTCGTAAGCGCTCATGGCCGAACCCTTAGAGAAGCTCACCTTGCGGGTCGAGCCCGGCGAGGCGGGCGAGCGGCTCGATGCGTTCCTGGCGCGGCGCGAGAGCCGTTTCTCGCGCAGCCGCCTGAAGGCGCTGATCAAGGCGGGCGCCGTCTCCTCGAACGGCGAGCCGGCGCGCGATCCGGCCAGCCGGGTGGCGGGCGGGGACGCGATCGCGCTCGCCGTCCCGCCGCCGGAGGCGGCCGAGCCGGAGGCGGAGGCGATCCCGCTCGCCATCCTCTACGAGGACGACGACCTCATCGTCATCGACAAGCCGGCCGGGCCTGGTGGTGCATCCCGGCGCCGGCAACCAGACCGGCACGCTGGTCAACGCGCTGATCGCCCATTGCGGCGACAGCCTGTCCGGCATCGGCGGGGTGAAGCGGCCGGGCATCGTGCACCGGCTCGACAAGGACACGTCCGGCGTGCTGGTGGCCGCCAAGAACGACGCCGCGCACCGGGATCTCTCCGCGCAATTCGCCGATCACGGGCGCGAGGGGGCGCTGAAACGCGAATACGACGCCCTTGTCTGGGGCGTGCCCGATCCCCATATGGGCCAAGTCAACGGCTCCCCTAAAACGTGATGATCGAAACAGGCAGAAGCAGGCCGTTGCCCGCTCAGGCGGCGCGTCACGCCGTCACCCATTACGCCGTAACGGAGCGATTTCGGCAGTCGCGCCGCGCTCCTCACCTGCCGGCTGGAAACCGGCCGCACGCATCAAATCCGCGTCCATATGGCGCATATCGGCCATCCGCTGGTTGGCGACGCCGTCTACGGCGCCGGCTTCCTGAGCAAGGCGGAGGCGCTTCCGGGGCCGCTGAAGAGCCGCCGTCAGGGCGCTTGGCAGGCATGCGCTGCATGCACGGCTTCTGCGCTTTCGCCACCCTCGAACCGGGGAAACCCTGCAATTTGAGGCGGATTGGCCCACAAAGTTGAGGGAACTTGTAGAACTGTTTCGAACACTGAGCGTTTAGTGGAAGAGCCGTTCCTTTCGCGGTCGCAAAAACGACGTGATAATGTCGCAACATTCGAGATTGGCCGGTTGGTCGCCCGCTTTCGGGGGGCGCAGATCAAGCCAGGAAGGATGAAGACATGGCCAAGGGCAACATACCGGTCTTCCGCTCCGGGGACGGAGGCCTGACCCGCTATCTCGAGGAGATCCGGCGTTTCCCGATGCTGGAGCCTCAGGAAGAGTACATGCTCGCCAAGCGCTACCATGAGCACGGCGACCGCGAGGCGGCGCATCGGCTCGTGACCAGCCATCTGCGCCTCGTGGCGAAGATCGCCATGGGCTATCGCGGCTATGGCCTGCCGATCGGCGAGGTGATCTCCGAGGGCAATGTCGGCCTGATGCAGGCCGTGAAGCGCTTCGACGCCGAAAAGGGCTTCCGCCTCGCCACCTACGCGATGTGGTGGATCAAGGCGGCGATCCAGGAATACATCCTGCGCTCCTGGAGCCTGGTGAAGATGGGCACGACCGCCAACCAGAAGCGGCTGTTCTTCAACCTCCGCAAGGCCAAGAGCCAGATCTCCGCGCTCGACGAGGGCGACCTCAATCCCGAGCAGGTGAGGCAGATCGCCGAGAAGCTCAGCGTCAGCGAGGAGGAGGTGGTGTCGATGAACCGCCGCCTCTCCGGCGACGCGTCGCTCAACGCGCCGATCCGCGCGGGCGAGGGCGAGTCCGGCGGCGAGTGGATGGACTGGCTCGCCGACGATTCCGAATCGCCGGAGGAGACGCTCGCCGAGCAGGACGAGCTCGATCAGCGCCGCGGGATGCTGACCGTCGGCGCTCGACGTGCTCGACGACCGCGAGCGGCGCATCTTCGAGGCGCGGCGCCTGTCCGACGAGCCGCTGACGCTGGAGCAGCTGTCGGAGGAGTTCGACGTGTCGCGCGAGCGCGTGCGCCAGCTCGAGGTGCGGGCCTTCGAGAAGGTGCAGAAGGCCATGCTGAAGGCCGCAAAGGACCGCGACCGCGGCCACGCCGCGCTCATGGCGCCGGCCTGAGCCCGCTCCGCTCCTCACCCGATTTGTGATTTTGCGCCGACAGGCCTCCCCCTCGGGGGAGGTCTTGCACGTACGCGGGCCGAAAGCGCTCCCGCCTACGGAGTCCAGCTGGCCATCACGGCCTCGAAGACCTTGTCGCCGGGTATGCCCTTCTCGAAGGTCAGCAGCGCCCGCGTCTGGTCGTTGAACAGGATCGGGATGTCGAACCACGAGCCTTCCCGGAGCAGCTGCAGGTTGCGGGACACCTGGTCCTGGTCGTCGGAAAGCGCGATCCAGAAGAGCTCGTTGGTGACCGGCACGGCGGCACCCGCCAGCGGCTGGCCGCGCGCCTGCTCCGTCTGCTTCAGCACCAGCGCCGGCACCCGCTGGATCGGGTTGTCGGAGAGCGCGCCGCTGAACTCGATCTCCACCAGGTGGCTGGCCGGCAGCGAGGTATCGTAGTTCTTGTAGATGGTGACGGTGGCCTCCACGTCGCGGTCGGGGATGCGCAGCGTGGCGCGGATGGCGGGGTGGCCGTCCTTGGTGATGTTGGCCCAGGAGACGCTTCCGTCGTGCGCCTCGCCCGCCTGGCCCTCGGCGCCCTGGTAGTAGTAGATCGCCCGCTGCCCGACGAGGCCGGTGCCGGCATTGTCGGACGGCTCCTGGAGGCGGTCTGCTGATCGTTGGTGCCGAGCGGCGCCGCCGTCTCGGGCGGGGTCATCGCCTCGGTGCCGGAATCGCCGGCCGCCGGCGCCATCGTCGTGCTCGGGGCGGTAAGCGGCTCGCCGGCGGCGCGGGCTCGGTGCCGTTGGTCAGGCGGTCGTTGCGCTTCTCGATCTCGTCCGCGGGCCGTCCTGCGTGACGACGCGCGCCGCCGGCGCCTCGGCCGCCTCGTTCGACCCGAAGCCGAACAGGCCGAGCACCGTGTCGCGCTGCGAATAGCGCGTAGACGCCGATCCCCACGACCACCAGCACGACGACCAGAAGGCCGATCAGCGCCGGCAGGCGCGAGGCGCGATCCTCGTCGTCGTCGTAATTCGTCATCCTCGTCGTCGTCGGCCTCGAAATCGCCGGCGCCTCGTCGCCGGCGTCGCGTCGTGCGGATCGGCGGCGGCTGGCGCGGCGGACCGGCCGGACGCTCGGGCTTGCGGCGCCGGGGTGAAATCGAACTCTTCCTTGGCCGGCTCGTGAGCGGCGGCGGCCGGCTCCTGCGGAGCGAATTCCGCCTCCAGCCGCGCGACGGCGTCCTCCAGCTCCTGGTGCTGCGTCTCGATCTCGCGGCTCGACAGCGGCGGATCGACCGCCGTCAGCTGCCGCGCCAGAGCGGCCCGCGCGCGCTGGTAGACCGCCTCGCGCATCTCGGATGACGGGTCCGGCAAGGCGGAGATCGAACGCCTGAGGATCGACGCGTAGTCCGGCATGGTAATTACACTACTAACCCTAGAGCCCCCGAAAAATGGTTAATCCTGAAACGGGTCGCGGACAAGGATAGTATCGTCGCGCTCCGGACTTGTGGAAAGCAGCGCGACCGGCGCCTGAATCAGCTCCTCGATGTAGCGGACATATTTCACCGCCTCCGCGGGCAGATCGGCCCAGGAGCGCGCGCCGGCAGTCGATTCCTCCCAGCCGCGCAGCGTCTCGTAGCGCGGAACCACCTCGCGCCTGCGCCGCCTGGCCGGCCGGCAGCCGGTCGAGACGTGGCCCCGTCGAGCTCGTATTCCACACAGACCTTGATTTCCTCCAGCCCGTCGAGCACGTCAAGCTTCGTGAGCGCAACGCCCTGAATCCCCGAGACTTTCACCGTCTGGCGCACCAGCACGGCGTCGAACCAGCCGCAGCGCCGCTTGCGGCCCGTCACCGTGCCGAACTCACGGCCCCGCTCGCCCAGAAAACTGCCGATCTCGTTGTCCTGCTCCGTCGGGAAACGGCCCCTCCCCCACCCGCGTCGTGTAGGCCTTGGTGATGCCGAGCACGTAGCCGACGGCATCCGGGCCGAGGCCCGAGCCGGTCGCCGCCTGCCCGGCCACGGTGTTGGAGGAGGTGACGAACGGATAGGTCCCGTGGTCGATGTCGAGGAGCGCGCCCTGCGCCCCCTCGAACAGGATGCGCGCGCCGGCCCGGCGCTTGGCGTCGAGCAGCGCCCAGACCGTGTCCATGAAGGGCAGCAGCCGCTCGGCGACCGCTGGCAAGCTCCGCATAGATGGCGTCGCGCGCGATCTCCGGCTGGCCCAGGCCGCGCCGAATGGCATTGTGATGCAGCAGCAGCCGGTCGATCTTCTGCGGCAGCGTGGCGAGATCGGCGAGGTCCGTGAGGCGGATCGCGCGGCGCCCGACCTTGTCCTCGTAGGCCGGGCCGATGCCGCGGCCGGTCGTGCCGATCTTGGACGCCCGGCGCCGCCGCGCTCTCGCGCAAGACGTCGAGCTCGCGGTGCAGCGACAGGATCAGCGTGGCGTTCTCGGCGATGCGCAGCCGCTGCCGGCGTGATCGCTGACGCCCTGCTCTGGCGATCTTGTCGATCTCCGCGATCAGCGCGTGCGGGATCGAGCACGACGCCGTTGCCGATGACGGCCAGCTTGTCGGGCCGCACCACGCCGGCCGGCAGCAGGCTCAGCTTGAAGGTCTTGCCGTCGACCACCAGCGTGTGGCCGGCATTGTGGCCGCCCTGGAAGCGCACCACCACATCGGCGCGCTCCGACAGCCAGTCGACGATCTTTCCCTTCCCCTCGTCGCCCCATTGCGAGCCGACGACCACCACGTTCGCCATTCTCGGCTACTTTCCTCCGCGGACACGGCAACGCCCCGGCAATTTGCCGGGGCGTGTCTTTCTATACGCAGTTTGCGTCGCGGATGCGACCCTGAAGGTCGAACTTCTTTCCAGGCCGCGATCAGAAGCCTTCGGCAGTGCCCGACTTTCTTTAGTCGACAGGTTGGCTGTGTTCCCGTGATTCGGAATTCACGTCGACAAGTGTGTCCTTGCGCGTCGTCGGATTGCCACCACAGCCTCATGATCGCGCCTTTGGCGCTGGCGCTTCAGCACGAACCCGTTCTCACGCAATATCCGCGTGAGAGCCCGATAGAAGTCGGCAAGACCTAAGCAGCCTGCTGAGTCGCCCGCAATTCGGTCGTGAGAATCGGGCAATCAGCTCGATGTGCAGGATGGCTTGCGGCGGTTTCTCCATACTCGGCAAGGAGATCCGGCATGATCAGCATCAAGCGCGCTCCGCAGCGCTTCGAGCGTCTCCGCTTCCGTCACCAGGCCCCGAATGCTCGTCTTCGGCGTGTACCCAGACCCTGGCCTCGGGGTCCCACTTGGCCCAGACGTAGAAAGTCGGCTGCATGGGCGTTTCTCAGCTCGTTTCGGCCTTTCATTAGCGGAGTTCCGCGCCGATCGAAAGCCCGACGCGGAATCGGCGAAGCCACGCCCCCCGCTCAAAATGCCAGCGGCTTCACCTGCTGCACGTGCTCGATCTCGTTGATCTCGGCCATCAGCTTCGGCGACACCGCCTGGTCGACCGAGACCAGCGCGATGGCGTTGCCGCCTTCGGCGTCGCGGCCGAACTGCATGCGCGCGATGTTGATGCCGTTGTCGCCGAGCAGCGTGCCGAGACGGCCGATGAAGCCCGGCTTGTCGTTGTTGGTGATGTAGAGCATGCGCTCCGACAGCTCCGCCTCCATGTTGATGCCCTTGATCTGGATGATGCGGGGCTTGCCGTCGGAGAACACGGTGCCGGCGACGGAGCGCTCCTGCCGCTCGGTGACGCACCGTGAGGCGGATATAGGTCTCGTAGGCGCCGCGCTGCGACTGGCGCGTCTCGTCGACCGACATGCCGCGCTCGCGCGCCACGACCGGGCGCGTTGACCATGTTGACCTCGGTGAGGATGCGGCTTGCAGCAGGCCGGCGAGCAGCGCCGAGGTGAGCGCCTTGGTGTTCATCTCGGCCACGTCGCCGGCATATTCGATGCGTGATGCCCTTGATGGACGGTCTCCGTCAGCTGCCCGGCGAAGGAGCCGAGCTGCTCGGCGAGGCGCACGAACGGCGTCAGCCGCGTCGCCTCCTCCGCCGAGATGGACGGCATGTTGAGGGCGTTGGTGACGGCGCCGTTGATCAGATAGTCGGAGATCTGCTCGGCGACCTGGACGGCGACGTTCTCCTGCGCCTCGGTGGTCGCGGCGCCGAGATGCGGCGTGCACACGACGTTGTCGAGACCGAAGAGCGGGTTCTCCTCGGCCGGCTCCTTGGAGAAGACGTCGAAGCCGGCGCCCGCCACCTTGCCGGACTTCGAGCGCGGCCGCGAGGTCCTCCTCCACCACCAGCCCGCCGCGCGCGCAATTGATGATGCGCACGCCGTCGCTCATCTTGGCGATCGCCGCGGCGTCGATGATGCCCCGGGTCTTGTCGGTCAGCGGCGTGTGCAGCGTGATGAAGTCGGCGCGGCGCAGAAGCCCGTCGAGTTCCACCTTCTCCACGCCGAGCTGCGACGGCGCGCTCCTCCGAGAGGAACGGATCGAAGGCGATCACCCGCATGCGCAGGCCCTGCGCGCGCTCCGCGACGATCGAGCCGATATTGCCGCAGCCGATGATGCCGAGCGTCTTGCCGGTGATCTCCACGCCCATGAAGCGGTTCTTCTCCCACTTGCCGGCCTGCGTGCTGCGGTCGGCGGCGGGGATCTGGCGGGCGACGGCCAGCATCAGCGCGATGGCGTGCTCCGCAGTGGTGATGGAATTGCCGAACGGCGTGTTCATCACGATGATGCCGGCGGCGGTGGCGGCCGGCAGGTCGACATTGTCGACGCCGATGCCGGCGCGGCCGATGACCTTGAGCCGTCCGTTGGCGGCGTCGATCACCTTCGGCGTCACCTTGGTGGCGGAGCGGATCGCCAGCCCGTCGAACTGCGCCGATCAGGCTTGGCGAGCTTCTCCTTGTCGGGCCCGAGCTTGGGCTGGAAATCGACCTCGATGCCGCGGTCGCGGAACACGTTGACGGCGGTTTCCGACAGGGCGTCGGAAATAAGCACACGGGGTGTCATGGAACTGGCCTTCTTCAGGCGGCTTTGCGCAGCGCGCTCTTCGCTTCGGCGAAGGCCCAGTCGAGCCACGGCAGGAGCGCGGCGAGACTGTCGGCCTCCACCGTCCCGCCGCACCAGATGCGCAGGCCCGGAGGCGCGTCGCGATAGGAGCCGATGTCGTAGGCGGCGCCCTCGCGCCTCGAGCATCGTCCACGATCGCCTTGGCGAAGGCGGCCTGCGCCTTGGCGTCGAGCGCCGTCACCGCCGGATCGACGATCGATCAGGCAGATGGAGGTGTTGGAGCGGGTCGCCGGATCGCGGGCGAGGAAATCGACCCAGTCGGTGCGCTCCACCCAGTCGGAGAGCACCGCCGTGTTGGCGTCGGCGCGCGCCATCAGCGCGTCGAGCCCGCCGATCGAATTGGCCCAGGCGAGCGCGTCGAGATAGTCCTCCACGCAGAGCATGGAGGGCGTGTTGATCGTCTCGCCGGCGAACAGGTCCTCCGTCAGCTTGCCGCCCTTGGTCATGCGGAAGATTTTCGGCAGCGGCCAGGCGGGCTGGTAGGTCTCCAGCCGCTCCACGGCGCGCGGCGACAGGATCAGCATGCCGTGCTGCCCTTCGCCGCCCAGCACCTTCTGCCAGGAGAAGGTCACCGACATCGAGCTTGTCGAAGCGGCAGCGGCTGCGCGAAGGCGGCGCTCGTCGCGTCGCAGATCGTGAGCCCTGCCCGGTCGGCCGCGATCCAGTCGCCGTTCGGCACGCGCACGCCGGAGGTGGTGCCGTTCCAGGTGAAGACCACGTCGCGGCTGAAATCGACGGCGGCGAGATCGGAGAGCGCGCCATAGGGCGCGTCGAGCACGCGCACGTCTGGAAGCTTCAGCTGCTTGGTGACGTCGGTGAGCCAGCCCTGCCCGAAGCTCTCCCAGGCGAGGATGTCGACGCCGCGGGCGCCGAGCAGCGACCAGAGCGCCATCTCCACGGCGCCGGTGTCGGAGGCCGGCACGATGGCGATGCGGTAGTCGGCGGGCACGCGCAGCAGCCGGCGCGTCTCGTCGATGACACGTCTTCAGACGCGCCCTGGCCTCCTTGGACGCGGTGCGCGCGGCCGACGAGGGCGTCTCTTCAGGATTTCGTGGGACCAGCCGGGGCGCTTCGCGGTGGGGCCGGTGGAGAAGCGGGGATCGGCCGGCCGCACGGCCGGCATTTCAAATTTTGTCATCAGTCTACCCTTCCAGATAGGCGCCCCTCGTTGGGGAGGGGTGTCCCACTGGCGGGGCTAGCCAAGCTGTATCGGGAAGTCAAATGAATGTTGCAGCGCCGAAGACGGATGCTTAACGCCTGCCGAGCCCGATCCACACCTTCCCGGCGGAGGCCGCCGGGCCGTCCGCGTCACGGTGGCACATAGAGATGCCGCACAAAGAAGAAGGGCGCGGGCCTTGCGGCGCCGCGCCCTTCGATCAGCTTCGGCTTCGCCTACCAGAAATTATAGCGAAGGCCCATCCGCACGTCGTGCGAGGTGATGTTCTTGAATTCCATCGGGTTGTCGACGGTGTTGGTGCCGTCATAGGCGACGAGGTCGCCGGTCTTGGCATCGCCGAGGTCGAGGTAGCGATAGGCGAGCTCCAGCGTCACCGCGTCGGTCACGTCGAAGCCGAGACCCGCATAGAGGGCCCAGGCGAAGTTCCACTGGTCATGCGCGCCGGCATAGGCGATCGCCGGATCACCGGTGGTTCCCACGCCGATATCGGAGAAGGCGCCGAGCCGGATATTCACCGCACCGACGCCGCCACCCACGAACGGGGTTATGCCGTGCCAGGTGCCGAGATCGACATACATGTTGGCCAGCGCCAGCCACTCGGACTTCTTGCCGAAATAGGTGTCGGGGAAGTCGCCCGCCGCGACCGTGTAGATGTCGGCGCCGTTGAACTCCGCCTTCGACCGGTACTCGCCGGTCACATCGAAGCGCAGCCACCTGTTCCAGCGATAGCCGATGCCGAAGTCAAGGATCGGCGCTCCGGTGAATTCCTTGAACTGATTGTCGACCGAGATCGCCGTCGCATAGAGCGCGTTATCCAGGCTGTCGACGAGTTGATTGGCATAACCAATGTCGCCGCGCAGATACCAGCCCCTCACGACGATCTGGGGCGGTGGCGGGATGATGTCGGCCGCCTCGGCCGCCGGAATCGCGGTCACGACCGTCGCGCAAGCGGCAAGCGCGATTGTTCTCAGCTTGGACATTCCTGATCCTCTCGCAAGTGCGGCCCGCTGCCTGGGCTCATGGCCGCCCGTCACGAGGAAACGTGGTAAACAAGAATGCTTAAGGAGCACTTAATGGTGAACAGACATGGTGAATACAGTCCAAACGGTATTTAATCTATATTGAGGACTGCGTCCGGAAGCAGCGGTTTTCCGCCGATTTGTGGGGCGGTATGGTTTCCGCTTCCGCTCGATTGCGCGGCAATCTGTTAAGAATTGGGTAAGACTTATGGCAGCGCGCGAATCAGAGATTAACGCAAGAAACGCCGTGCTGAGGAGCGCCTGGAGCCTTTCGATTCCGATTGAATCAGAATCGTGGCCCCTGTCTTCGTCGGAGGATGATGCTGTCCGGCCTTGCTTCGCCCGCCGAAGCGGGCCTGCCGCGGGCGGGAAACCGGGTCCCGCGTCTCGGGCTCTAAGCGGCGCGGCCGAGCACTTCGACGATGTCGTTGACGACCGATTCGAGGAGGGCGGCATTGTCCCCCTCGCCCATCACGCGGATGACCGGCTCGGTGCCGGAGGGGCGGATGACGAGCCGGCCGCTGCCGTTCAGCTTCACCTCGGCCGCCTCGATGGCCTGCTTCACCTGGTCGTTCTCCAGCGGCTTGCCGCCGTCGAAGCGGAAGTTCCGCATCACCTGCGGCACCGGCTCGAAGCAATGGCAGACCTCGCTCGCCGGGCGTCCCTCGCGGCGGATGACGGCCAGCACCTGCAGCGCCGCGATGAGGCCGTCGCCGGTGGTGGTGAAGTCGGACAGGATGATATGGCCGGACTGCTCGCCGCCCACGTTGTAGCCGTGCGCGCGCATGTGCTCGCTGACATAGCGGTCGCCGACCGGCGTACGCGCGCAGCGTCAGGCCGCGGCCGGCAAGGTAGCGCTCCAGCCCGAGATTGGACATGACGGTGGCCACCACGCCGCCGCCCGCAAGGCGCCCCTCGTCCTGCCAGAAGCTCGCCACGACGGCCATCAGCTGGTCGCCGTCGATCGACCCGGCCCTTCTCGTCGACGAGCACGACGCGGTCGGCGTCGCCGTCGAGCGCGATGCCGAGATCGGCGCGCAGCTCCAGGACCTTCTGCGCCAGCGCGGCGGGCGCGGTGGAGCCGACGTCGCGGTTGATGTTGAAGCCGTCCGGCTCGATCGCCGAGCGCGAACACCTCCGCGCCGAGCTCCGAAAGCGCCATCGGCGCGGCGCGGTAGCCGGCGCCGTTGGCGCAGTCGATGACGACGCGCAGGCCCTCGAAGCTCATGTCGCGCGGCAGCGTGCGCTTGGCCGCCTCGACATAGCGGCCGATGGCGACGTCGATGCGCTGCGCGCGGCCGAGCTTGTCGGCGCTGGCAAGCTGCGGCGTCATGTCGGAATCGACGAGCCGCTCGATCTCCGCCTCCGCCGCGTCGGAGAGCTTGAAGCCGTCGGGGCCGAAGAGCTTGATGCCGTTATCGTCGAAGGGATTGTGCGAGGCGGAGATCATCACGCCGTAATCGGCGCGCAGCGAATGGGTGAGCATCGCCACGGCCGGCGTCGGCATCGGGCCGAGCAGGTAGACGTCGACGCCGACCGACAGGAAGCCGGCGGTCAGCGCGTTCTCGATCATGTAGCCGGAAAGCCGCGTGTCCTTGCCGATGACGACCCGCTGGCGGTGGCCGTTGCGATAGTGCAGCCCGACCGCCATGCCAACGCGCATGGCCACGTCCGGGGTCATGGGGAATGCGTTTGCCCGCCCGCGGATTCCATCCGTGCCGAAATAGCGCCTGGTCACGTTTCCCCCTCCTGGGCTGCCGGCCGCGCTGGGTGGGAATCGCTGCGCATACCGCAGACCTCCTTAACGCACGGGCAGCCGTTCGCTAACAATAATGGCCCGGGCGGCGGCGCGGCGTCAAAAATTGTGACGTATGGTTTCAGGCAGCGGCGGCAGGCGCCGCAGGCTCAGCCCTGCGGCTGCGGCTCCAGGCCCGGCTCGCCGCCGCCCTTGTCGTCGGTGCGGGGCTTGGCGCCGGTGGTGGGCACGGTGGAGCCGCGCTGCGACGGGGTGTCGTCGCTCGGATCCTCGCGCACCGGGCGCTTGCCCTTCAGGAGGTCCTTGATCTCCTCGCCGGAGAGCGTCTCGAATTCCAGCAGGCCCTGCGCCAGAATCTCCAGCTTGCCCTTGTGCTCCGTCAGCAGGCGGCTCGCCTCGTCGTAGCCCTCGTCGACGAGACGGCGGACCTCGGCGTCGATCTTGCGCGCCGTCTCCTCGGAGATGTTCTGCTGGCGCGCCACGGAATGGCCGAGGAAGACCTCCTCCTGGTTCTCGCCGAGCGCCACGCGGCCGACCGCGTCGGAGAAGCCCCAGCGCGTCACCATGGCGCGGGCGAGCTTGGTCGCCTGCTCGATGTCGGAAGCCGCGCCCGAGGTGACCTTGTTGGAGCCGAAGATCATCTCTTCCGCGACGCGCCCGCCCATGAGGATGGCGAGCCGCGAGGTCATCTGCTCGAAGGTCATGGAGAGCTGGTCGCGCTCCGGCAGCTGCATGACCATGCCGAGCGCCCGGCCGCGCGGGATGATGGTCGCCTTGTGCACCGGATCGGTGGAGGGCACGTGCAGCGCCACGATGGCGTGCCCGCCTTCGTGGTAGGCGGTGAGGCGCTTCTCGTCCTCGGTCATGACCAGCGTCCGACGCTCGGCGCCCATCATCACCTTGTCCTTGGCGTCCTCGAACTCGTGCATCGTCACGAGGCGCTTGCCGCGCCGCGCGGCAAGCAGCGCCGCCTCGTTGACGAGGTTCATGAGATCGGCGCCGGAGAAGCCGGGCGTGCCGCGCGCCACCGTCTTGAGGTTGACGCCGGGCGCCAGCGGCACCTTGCGCACATGCACCTTGAGAATCTTCTCGCGCCCGATGACGTCCGGGTTGGGCACCACGATCTGCCGGTCGAAGCGGCCGGGGCGCAGCAGCGCCGGGTCGAGCACGTCGGGCCGGTTGGTGGCGGCGATCAGGATGATGCCTTCGTTCGCCTCGAAGCCGTCCATCTCGACGAGCAGCTGGTTCAGCGTCTGCTCGCGCTCGTCATTGCCGCCGCCGAGGCCGGCGCCGCGATGGCGGCCGACGGCGTCGATCTCGTCGATGAAGATGATGCAGGGCGCGTTCTTCTTGGCCTGCTCGAACATGTCGCGCACGCGGGACGCGCCGACGCCCACGAACATCTCCACGAAGTCGGAGCCGGAGATGGTGAAGAAGGGCACGTTCGCCTCGCCGGCGATGGCGCGCGCCAGCAGCGTCTTGCCGGTGCCCGGAGGGCCGACGAGCAGCACGCCGCGCGGAATGCGTCCGCCGAGCCGCTGGAATTTTTGCGGATCGCGCAGGAACTCGACGATCTCTTCGAGGTCTTCCTTCGCCTCGTCGACGCCGGCCACGTCGTCGAAGGTGACGCGGCCGTGCGCCTCCGTCAGCAGCTTCGCCTTCGACTTGCCGAAGCCCATGGCGCGGCCGCCCGCGCCCTTGCATCTGCCGCATGAAGAAGATCCACACGGCGATCAGCAGGAACATCGGGAACCAGGAGATGAGCACCGAGAGGAACGACATGCGCTGGTCGTCCTGCCGTGCCTCGATCGACACGCCGCGATTTTCCAGCAGCGTCACGTAGTCGGAGTTCTCCGGCGCGACGGTATGGAAGCGCGTGCCGTCGGTGTAGTTGCCGTTGATCTCCTGCCCGGAGATGACAACGCCCTTCACCTTGCCGTCATTGGCTTCGTTGCGGAACTGGGAATAGGTGATGGTCTTAGGCGCCGGACTGGCCGGTCGGGATTCTGGAACAGATTGAACAGGGCCACCAGCAAAAGCAGGATGACGGCCCAAAGGGCAAAGTTCCGAAAGTTTTGATTCATCCCGTCAGATTCCCCGGGAGTGTGCGCCGAGATTGGCAGCGACCTTATCCCAAATAAGGTAGATAGGTTGTAGCACCTTCGCTGCCAAGATGAACCGCCGCCGATTGTTTCGGGCAACCGGAAGCTCTCGAAATGGTGATCAAGACCGCGCAACTCCCGGCGCGGCGCCGATTCCGAGCCCCTGCCCGACCACGCAGCTGACCGCCAGATTGCCAAGCGGAGCGCCTCCATCCGCGGCAAAAACCCGCTCCGGCACCGCCACCAGCGTCCCATCCTGGTACAGTCCCGGCAATGCGCGCAGCGCTCCCCGGTCGGCGCTCGGCGCGCGCAAACGGCGCTCGGAGCGCCCCAGCGGGCCGACCCCGAGCGCGCCGCCGAGCCGCGGCACCTCCACCCGGAAGCGCGAATCCCAGACGAGCGTAGCGCCGGCGGGCGCCGCCACGGCGGCAAGGCCGCTGCGCCCCCATTCGCGCCGGGCGGTCAGCCGGCCGCCCTTCGCCGCGACGACCACGCCGTGCAGCGTGCGCTTGAGGCCGGCGCCGGGGCCGGCCTCGACGATCGCGCGGTAGATCGCCTCAACGCCGTCGAGCCGCGGCGTATAGTCCGCGCCGCCCACCGCCTTCAGGATCAGCGCCAGGGCGCGCAGGCCGATTTCCTCCGGAACCGTCAGAAAAGGCCTCGGCGGGGCCGCCGACGATGCCGAACGCATCGACGGTGAAGCGCTCGGCGAGGAGGGCCTGGGTGTAATGGTCGAGTGCTGCGGCGGCGCGCCCCAGGCGGCCTGCCGTCTCGGCGAGCCGCTCCGCCGTCAGGCCGTGCTCGGCGAAGAGCGGCATCGCGGCGCGCAGGCGGACGCGGTCGAAGCGCGGATCGGCATTGCTGGGATCGTGCGCGACCGGCAGGCCGCCCGCCTCGGCGATCGCGACAAGCGCCGCGCGCGGCACGCTCGAGCAGCGGCCGCGCCAGCGCCACGCCCTCGGCATCGCCCTCCTCCGGCATCGCCGCCAGACCGTAGACGCCTGAGCCGCGCGCCAGCCGCAGCAGGAACGTCTCCGCCTGGTCGTCGCGATGATGCGCCGTCACGATCGTGTCGAAGCCCGCCTCGCGCGCCGCCGCGGCGAGCAGCGCGGTAGCGCATCCGCCGCGCCCAGTCCTGCAGGTTGCCGCCGGAATAGCTCTCGGGCGCCTGGAGGATGCGCCACGGCAGGCCGAGGCGCTCGGCGTTCTGCGCCACCATGCGCTGCCTCGGCCCCGGCTTCGGCCCGCAGCCCATGGTCGACGCTGGCAACCAGCACGGGAGGGCGCTCGCGCCAGCTTCGCCATCAGCAGCATCAGCGCGGTCGAATCCGGCCCGCCGGAGACGGCAAGCACCAGCCCCCGGCGCTCCGCAAGGCGCCGGAACAGGCTCGGCGGATGCAGCGCCTCCGCCTCAGCAGCCAGCGTGGCTTGCCTCGTCATGCACACGGCCCATCAGCGACGGCGAGGCGTTGGGATATCGTCCGCCCCACCTCCGCGAAGGTGGCGCAGGCGGCATCGTGCTCGCCGAGCGCGACGAGCGACTGGCCGAGCTTCATGAGCGCGTCGGGCGCCTTGCCGCTGTCGGGCGCTTCCTTGTAGACGGCGAGGAAGGTCTTCGCCGCGTCCTGGTACTTGCCCTGCTGCAGCTGGCTCTCGCCGAGCCAGAAGCGCGCATCGGCCTCCTCCGCATCGCCCGGGAAGGCGGCCAGCCAGCTGGTGAAGCTCTGCTCGGCGAGACCGTAATCGCCGGTCAGCATGTAGCCGTAGGCGAGGTCGAATTCGTCGCGCGGCGAGCCGCTGAGCGCCGTGGTCTCCGGTGGGACCTGCGGCAGCCCTGCCACCTGCGTGGTGTTCTCCTGGCGGGCGGGTTCGGGTTGCCGAATTCCGGCCTCACCAGCTCCGGCGCCGCGCTGGCGGCCATCTGCGACAGTCCGTCGGGCCGCCGGCCTGCGGTTCGACGCCGGCTCCGTCGGGCGCGATGAGCGGATCGTTGGGCGAGACGGAGAGCGTGCCGAGCTGCTGGCGTCGGCCTGCCCCTGCCGGCGGGCGGCTGCCGCCAGATTTTCGCCGGTCACGGCGCCGGTCGCGGCAGGCTCCTCCTGCAAGGGCGGCATGCCGAGCTGGGCGCGCAGCTGGTTCACCTCGTGGGCGAGGCGCTCATTCTGGCCGGTGAGCGTGCGATTCTGCTCCTCCAGTTGAAGGATCTGCAGGCGCAGCTCGCCTTCCGCCTGCCGTCTGCGCCGCCGCCGGCGCGGCCAGCCACAGGCAGACGAAAAGGGCGGTGCTCGCTCGCTTCATTGTGTCAAAGCTCCCTGGCATCCCGGCCTTTTACACCCATCGGATCATTTCGGCCAAACTTCGGCGGGCGCGTGAAAATGCGATGGCCCGCCACGGCCCATGATCAAAAGCGGAACCCGGCTTCCCGCCGCCGCGAGGCCCGCTCCGGCGCGATGCAAGGTCGGAAAGGCCATGCGCCAAAGAAACAGCCCTATCGGAGAACCGATAGGGCTGCGGGCTTTCTAATGCTGTGCGGGTTGCAGCGACGCGTCAGCCGCCGTTCAGCACCGTGACGGCGCGCCGGTTCTGCGACCAGCAGGAGATGTTGTCGCAGACCGCCACCGGACGCTCCTTGCCGTAGGAGATGGTGTGCATGCGGCTCGCCGCGACGCCGTGCGCGATGAAGTAGTCGCGCACCGCCGTGGCGCGCCGGGCGCCGAGCGCGAGGTTGTATTCGCGCGTGCCGCGCTCGTCGGCGTGGCCCTCGATGGTGAAGGTGTAGTTGGCGTACTGCATGAGCCACTGCACCTGGCGGTCGAGCGTCTGCTGGGCGGTTGGCGTCAGGGCGGAAGAATCGGTCTCGAAGAACACCCGGTCGCCGACGGAGACCTGGAACTCCTGGGCGCTGCCCGGCACCGCGGTGCCGCCGAGGCCCGCCTCCAGCGGCTTCTGCTGATTGGCGCAACCGGCAGCGAAAAGCGCCGCGCCGACAAGCACGGCGGCCAAGACCCTGTTGACGGATAGGCTGAGCGGCATTGCCGGGAACTCCTTGAACCGGTTGTTGCCGATTCGGTAACCCTGCGATGGTTAAGCCGCCGTGAAGGGGCAGGGTTAACCGATCATTGACCCCGGCGTATAGCGCCTCAGGCCGGCAGGCACAAACGCCCAGAGCGAAGGCGGCTCAGCAACGCCCCCACGGCCTTTGCCCGGGCCCGCCTCCCGCATTTGCATCGTGCTTGGAAGCAAGGCCAAATAGGCGTTGGCGTGACGAAGAAGGCGGGGAGCGTTCGGCGTGGGAGATTCGTACGGGACGGTGCGTGTCGCGGCGGTTCAGGCCGCATCGGTCTTTCTCGATCGGGAAGGCTCGACGGAGAAGGCCTGCCGGCTGATCCGCGAGGCGGGCGCCAACGGCGCGCGCGTGATCGGCTTTCCGGAAGGCTTCATCCCTGCCCATCCGGTCTGGTACCACCATCATGCGGCGAGCGGCGCCATCGCCAACAAGCTCGCCGTGGCGCTCTTCAAGAACGCCGTGGAGATTCCGAGCGCCGAGACGGATGCGCTGTGCGCGGCGGCGCGCGACGCCGACGCCTATGTCGTCATCGGCGTGTGCGAGAAGCGGCCGAACACGCTCGGCACGCTGTTCAACACGCAGCTCTATATCGGACCGAACGGCACCCTCATCCAGAAGCACCAGAAGATCATGCCGACCGTCGGCGAGCGGCTGGTGCATACCGGCGGTTACGGCGACACGTTCGGCGCCTTCCCATCCGAGTTCGGGCCGATGTCGGGACTGATCTGCGGCGAGAACTCCAACCCGCTCGCCGTCTTCGCGCTGATTGCGGAAGGCACGCGCATCCACGTGATGAGCTGGCCCAATCATTTCCCCACCAGCGGCGATCCCTTGCGCAATCGCGTGGCGATCGAACTCGCAGGCTTTCGCGCAGATGAGCAAGGCCTTCGTCATCTCCGCCTGCGGCACGGTCGACGAGCGCATGATCGAGATGCTGCAGGTGGGACCGGAGGGCGAAAAATTCCTGCGCAATCCCGATTGCTGCGGCGGCAGCCTCATCGTCAATCCGATGAGCCGCATCATCGCCGGGCCGATGGGTCCGGAGGAAGGCATTCTCTATGCCGACTGCGATCTTGAGCTCGGCATCCAGATGAAGCTCCGCCACGACTTCGCCGGCCACTACAACAGGCCGGACATTTTTCAGCTCCACATCAACCGCGCCGCCCCGTCGCTCTTCCACGAGCACAACGCCGAGCCGCGCTACCAGATCGCCGGCGACGAGGACGCCGACGCGCTTCCGCCGCCGCTGGGGCGGCTGACGGGGCCGGAGACTGAGCCGGGAGAATAGAGCGGATGCGGGAGGGCTTTATCCCAGCAGCGGCGACCACGCCGGGTCTGACGCGAAGCTCGGCGTCGGCACGACCTGCTCGTTATAGCCGGTGATGTCGACCGACCAGAGCTGCGGGCCGCCGGTGGGGCCGCCCTGGTCGCGCCAGAACATGAGCACGCGGCCGTTCGGCGCCCAGGTCGGGCCTTCGTTGTGGAAGCCTTCGGTGAGGATGCGCTCGCCGGAGCCGTCGGGCTTTATGACGCCGATCTTGAACTCGCCGCCCTCCTGCTTGGTGAAGGCGATGTAGTCGCCGCGCGGCGACCAGACCGGCGTGCCGTAGCGGCCCTGGCCGAAGCTGATCCGCTGCGCCGCCCCGCCATTGGCGCTCATGACGTAGAGCTGCTGCTCGCCGCCGCGGTCGGACTCGAACACGATCTGGCTGCCGTTGGGCGAATAGGAGGGCGCGGTGTCGATGGAGGGCGAGTCGGTCAGCCGCGTGAGGCGATGGGTCCTCAGGTCGAGGCGGTAGATGTTGGTGTTCGACCCCTGCTGCAGCGACAGCACCACCTGCTGGCCGTCGGGCGAGAAGCGCGGCGAGAACGCCATGTTGGGGAAGTTGCCGATCAGCTCGCGCTGCCCCGTCTCGATGTTGAGCACGAAGATGTGCCAGTTGTCGCCGGTGAGCGAGGCATAGGCGAGCTCCTGCCGCGAGGGCGAGAAGCGCGGCGTCACCACCAGGTCGTCGCCGCTCGTCAGGTAGCGCACGTTGGCGCCGTCCTGGTCCATGATGGCGAGCCGCTTGACGCGATCGGCCTTGCCGCCGGTCTCATCGACGAAAGCGATGCGGGTGTCGAAATAGCCGCGCTCGCCGGTGAGGCGCGTGTAGACGGAATCGGCGATGATGTGCGCCAGCCGGCGCCAGTTGTCGGGCGAGGCGAAGAACTGCTTGCCGACGAGATACTGCCCCGACACGACGTCCCACAGCCGGTACTCGGCCATGATGCGGCCGTCGCCGGTCGGCGCGACGCTGCCGGAGACGAGCGCCTGGGCGCCGAGCGGCTTCCAGTTGACGAAGTTCGGCGTCACCGTCGGCGGCACCACCGGCTCGATGAAGGCGGAGGGATCGACGGGCGCGAACAGGCCCGAGCGCCCCAGGTCGGCGGTGATCACCTGCGCCACGTTCTGGCTGAGCTCGTCCGGGCTGCCGCCGGCGCCGACGAAAGGCGGAATGGCGATCGGCATGGGCTGGATGTTGCCCTGGGTGATGTCGACCCGAAGCTGCGCCTGTGCGGCGCCCGCCAGCCCGGCGGCCGATGCGGCCGCGGCCAAGCAGCACGACGCCGAAGGATTCGGTACGCCGGATGTTGCGAACCTCATCGATGAAACTCCCTAGGGTTACCCGCCGCCGAGCATCTCGCGCGGGTCGAATGTGAAATCGATCTGTTTCCACAGCGCGTATTTTTCCGGCGCGCAGTATGTCACCGAAGGGCGCGCATTGCACAACAGCGCGGATCGCCGCTTCAACCGCCACCTGCGCCACCGGGTTGCTCGCGTCCTGGATACGCGTCGGGATCGGCGGGCCGTCCAGGCTGCCGTCCGGCATGAGGTGGATCTGCACCTCCACCACCAGGCCGTCCGCCGCGCGCACGGCGACCGGCGGGTTCCAGCAGCGGTAGAGGCGTGCCTTGAGCGCCGCGATCTCGCTCTGCGTCATCTCGGCCTCGGCGTGGCCGTCGATCGAGCCGAGCGTCTGCGGCTCGCTCGCCGGCTCAGGGTTGCCGCCGCCCGGGTCCTGCTTGTTGAGGAGCGCGGCGATGTCGTCGGCGTTGAAGTTTTCCTTCTTTTCCTCGCGGGCCGGCGGCGTGGGCGTGGGCTTGGCCTCAGCCACCTGGCGGGGCGGCTCGGGGCGGGCGCGCGGCACGTTGGGGTTGGTGACGACGCGCGGCTTCGGCTCCGGCTCAGCTGAGGCGCGGGAGCCGGCTCGGGGATATCCACGGGCTCCGCCACCTGCGGCTCGGGCGGCGGGGCCGGCTCCGGCTCGGGCTTCGGCTCGGGTATGGCGACCGGCTCGGGCGGCGGTGGCGGAGGCTGCTGCTGGGCCTCGACCGGCGGCTCCTCGGGCTTTTCCGTCGGCTTCGGCGCCGGAATCTCCGCCTTCACTTCGGGCTTCGGCTGCGGCTTCTCCTCCGGCAGCACCTTCGACGTGTTGGAGCCCTGCGCGAGATCGGTCGGCATCCGCGATAGAAACGAGCTCGACCGGCAGCGCCTCGATGTTCTCAGCCTCCAGCGGCTGCGTGTGAAGGGTGACGAAGCCGAGACCGATGATGACGGCATGTCCGACGATGGAGACGGTGAGCCCGGTCCGCATGGATCAGTTGTCCGTCTCCTGAAGCGTCACCAGCCCGATCCGCTTGAAGCCGGCCGAATTCAACCTCCCCATCACCTTCATGATGGTGCCGTAATCGGCGTCGCGGTCGCCGCGCACGAAGATGCGGTCGTTGAGGTTCGGTCTTCGCGATGCCCTGCAGGGTCGAGATGAGCGTGTCGGCGTCCACCTCCTGGTCCTGCAGGAAGATGCTGCCATCGGCACGGATGGAGATGGTCACCGGCTCGGTGTCGGCTTCCATGGCCTTGGCCTGCGTGTCCGGCAGGTCGATGGGCACGCCGACGGTCAGCAGCGGCGCTGAGATCATGAACACGATCAGCAGCACCAGCATCACGTCGACGAACGGCGTGACGTTGATCTCCGCCATGGGCCGGTGGCGCCGGCGCGCCTTATGACGGCGGCCGGATGGGGTCGCGGAGGCCGGGACGGCGCCCGTCACTTATGCCGCCTCCCGCTCGTCGATCTGCCGCGACAGGATGGCGGCGAACTCGTCGGAGAAGCCTTCCATGCGCGTGGCGAGCCGCGCCACCTCGGTGGAGAACTTGTTGTAGAAGACGACGGCCGGGATGGCCGCGAGGAGGCCGAGCGCGGTGGCCAGCAGCGCCTCGGCGATGCCCGGCGCCACCACCGAGAGGCTGGTGTTGGAGGAAGCGGCGATCGCCTGGAACGACGTCATGATGCCCCACACCGTGCCGAAGAGGCCGACGAAGGGAGCCGACGACCCGACGGTGGCGAGCACCAGGAGCCCGCGTTCCAGCCGGTCGGCCTCGCGCGCCAGCGTCACGTCCATCACCCGGTCGATGCGCCCGCCAAGCCCATGCAGCGAGCGCACCCCGGATTCGTAGGTGCGCTTCCATTCGCGCATCGCCGATACGAACAATGCCGCCAGCCCGTTCGCGTTGCGCGCGGAGACCTGCTGGTAAAGCTGCTCCAGCGACTGGCCGGACCAGAACACGTTCTCGAACTGGTTCATCTGTCGTCGCGCGCGTGCGAACAGCAGCAGCCGGTCGACGATGATCGCCCAGCACCACACGGATGCGACGATCAGGCCGAGGATCACCACCTTGACGACGATATGCGCATGCCAGAACAGCGCAAGCAGCGAAAAACTGCCCGCCGGCCCAGCCAACGCGGTCTGTACGACATCAGGATTCATTGGGAGGATCGTCCATTCCGATCTGCGGCGGCTTGTGGCTGCCGAATGTGTCTAAAGCGCGGCTTGGCGGGCCCCGCGCCGCATCGGTACTGCAGCAGTCTAGGGTTAATAAAGCGTGACATTCAACCCCGTCGACGGGCCGGGAACCAGCGGAATTCCGCGGCGTTGAGAGAGGCTGGCGGCGGAGCTCGCAAGGACTTTCGCAATGCAGAAGCTTCTGGACACCCTGACGGCGGCAGCCTTGGCCTGCGCGATTGTCGTGGTGACGTCGACCGCGCTTATCCAGTTGGTTGCCTAAGCGCAGCCGAGCGCCTCGCGGATGGCGGGAGGCAGCTTCAGCGGGCGCCCGCCGGGGCCGACCAGCGCCACGGTGACGGTCGCCGAAACGAGCAGCTCGGCGTCGCGCAGCACCTCCTGCCTGAGCACGATGCGGGCGCCGGTCGTCTCGCTGCGTCGTCGTGCGGATGGTCAGCACGTCGTCGATGGCGGCGGGCCTGAGGAAATCGATCGCCATGTGCCGCACCGCGAAGGCGCGGCCCTCCGCCGCCAGCTCGTGGTGGTGGATGCCGACGAGGCGGAGATAGTCGGAGCGGCCGCGCTCCATGAACTGCAGATAGCGCGCGTGATAGACGCGGCCGGAAAAATCCGTGTCCTCGAAATAGACGCGCTGCGCCAGGACGTGCGTCCCGTCTATGATGCGGCCCGCGAGTTGGTCCGTCGTCATCCGCAGCTCATGGTCGTCATCCGATTCGCCCCGTAGGGCACAGGCGAAGATCGCATGAACGAGGTCATTGTCCGAGTCGCGGCCGCCGGCGACGCCGATGCCCTGGCGGCGCTCATCACGGCGCTCGGCACGCCGACGTCGCGCGAAGAGATGGCGGAGCGCCTTGGGCGGATCGTCTCGCGGCCGGACTTCGCGACCTTCGTCGCCGAGGAGGCGGGCGCGGTCGTCGGCATGGTGGGGGCCTGCGTCCTGCCGAGCTACGCGCGCAACGCGCTGAACGGCCACATCCTGGCGCTTGTCGTGGCGCCCGAGGCGAGAGGCCGCGGCGCCGGCACGCGCCTCATGGCGCAGGCGGAGGCCTGGCTGCGGGGAAGGAACGTCCCGCGCGTCGTGGTCAACAGCGCGCATCGCCGCGAGGCTGCGCACGCTTTCTACGAGCGGCTCGGCTATCGCGATACGGGGCGCCGCTTCGTCAAGCGGCTGCCGATGGAAGAAGACGGTTGAGGCGGAAGGCCCGGGCCGCCGCAAAAAACGAAGCCGCCCGCCTGGGGGCGAGGCGGGCGGCTCTTCTGGGCGCGAAGTCAGCTCGACTATGAACTCGGCTGCGGCTCCGGTGCGGGGCCACTCTCCCCGCCGCGGCGACGCTCGTTCATGAACTGATCGAACTCGGCCCGGTCCTTGGACGTGCGCAGGCGGTAGAGGAAGTCCTTGAACTCCTTCTGCTCCTCCTCCAGGCGCTTCAGCGTCTCGGCCTTGTATTCGTCGAAGGCGCTGTTGCCGCTGGACGGCGAATGGCCCCACCAGGAGTTGCCTTCCATCCGGCTCTCCATGCGGCCCTTCATGTGCTCCATGCGCTCCTGCATGCGCTGCATCTTGTGTTCCCAGCGGTAAGAACGTGCGTGACATCCCATGCGTCCACTCCAGAAAAGATAGGCCAGGGTCGCCAGACCCAGGGGCCACCAGATGATGAAGCCGACGACCATCACCGCGATCCAGGCGGGTCGTCCGATATCGTCGAGCTTGGTGGTGATCGTCGCTGCGCTCATGACGGCCTCGTGTGAATGTTAATAACATTTACATACGCGCGGTGGGGGCTGTCGTCAAGAGGGTGGCGCGCAGATTTCGCAGCCCGCATGGAGCCCCCGGGTCCGGCCGCCGGCCGGCCCAAGGACAGGCTGCGCGCAATGCGGGGAGGCATAACCTCGCACCCCCGGATTACGCGGCTTTGCCGCTTCGTCCGGGCTACGGCTCCGGCACCCCCAGCCCGCGCAGATAGACGAGCAGGCCCGCCTCCAGGAGCTCCTCCGGCGACATGGGCAGCATGCGGCGGCCCTCGTCGCCGCGCGCGAAGAGCGAGGCGATGCCGTGCGCCAGCGACCACACGTGGAAGCTCACCATGGAGGCCGGCGGGCGGCCCTTGGCCGGCATGGTGGCGACCAGCTCTTCAGACGCCTGGCGCAGCACTTCGTAGGCGCGGTCCCCGGCATCGCGCAGCTCGGTGTTTTCGCTGAGCGGCAGGCCGGACTCGAACATCGCCGAATAATAGGCCGGCTCCTCCCGCGCGAAGCCGAGATAGGCGCGGCCGAGCCGCTCGAAAGCGGTCAGCGGGTCGGGGCGGCCCTTGTCCCAGGCGGCCTCAAGCGCCGCGGCGAAGGTCTCGAAGCCGCGCTTGGCCACATCGGCGAGGAGCTCGTCGCGGTCGCGGAAATGGCGATAGGGCGCGGCGGGGCTGACGCCGGCGGAGCGCGCGGCCTCCGCGAAGGTGAAGCCGGTCGGCCCCTTCTCGCCGATGAGATCGAGCGCCGCGGCCATCAGCGCTTCGCGAAGATTGCCGTGATGATAGCTGCCGCCCCGGTGACGGCCGGGGCCGCGCTGCTTCCAGTTCATGTGAAGAGGCTTTACATTACGCGGGACGATTCGTCGATGGCGGGGCAGAGTTGGGCGCGGTCTACGCCGTGCGGGGCTGCGAACCGCAGATCTCTCGGATGGTGCCCGCCGCCAGCGCGTCGAGCTCCTTGCGCGGAACGCCGGCGCGTGCACGCACCGCCAAGGTGTGCAGCGTCGCCGTGGCCAGTTTCGCCAGCGCCTGCGGGTTGGCCGAGCGGGGAACCTCGCCGCGCTCACGTGCCTTTATGAACAGGCCCGCGAGCAATGCGTCGGTCCCGCGGATGGTTTCAACGAGAAACGCGCGCACCTTCGGATCGACCGCCGCCTGCGTTGCCGCGGTGCCAACGGTAAAGCAGCCGCGCGCGTTGTCCTCCACGATATAGAGGTCGAGCGCCTCCTTGTAGAAGCGCTTGAGAAAGACGCGCAGCGGCGGATCATCATCGAGCAGCTTCAACGATGAGACGCGCGCCTCGTCGCGATAACGCTGCAGTGTTTTCAGATAAAGAGTCTGCTTGTCACCGAAGGCGGCATAGAGGCTCGGCCGGTTCATGCCGGTCGCCGCGGCCAGATCGTCGAGCGACGTGCCGTCATAGCCCTTCTTCCAGAAAATCTCGGCAGCCGCGGCCAGCGCAGCGTCAGGATCGTAGGCGCGCGGGCGGCCGCGCTTGCGCTGTTCCGGCGGAGCCTCGGCCCGGGCGGTCTTGTCAGTAGTCTTCGGTTCTTTTTGTACCATTTCGCAAATAATCCTTGACGCCTCTAATTTAATGCGAGAAGGTACAAAAATCAAACCAGGGAGGCTCCCATGGAGCTTTACTTCTCGCCGCTGGCCTGCTCGCTCGCCAGTCGTATCGTCCTTTACGAAGCCGGCGCCGACGCGCAGTTCACCGAAGTCGATCCCAAGACCAAACGCACGATGGACGGCGCAGACTACCGCGAAATCTACCCGCTCGGCATGGTGCCGCTCATCCGTTTCGACGACGGGTCGACCCTCACCGAGAACGCCGCCATTCTGCAATACATCGCCGCCCGCTATCCCGAGGCACAGCTCGGCGCGCGCGACGACCTCGAGCGCGCCAGGCTGCAGCAATGGCTGTGCTTCATCGGCACCGAGCTGCACAAGGCGCTGTTCATGCCCCTCTTCGACCTGGCGCTTGGCGAAGATGCCAAGCAGCACGCCCTGGAGAAAGGCAAATCGCGGCTCGCCTATCTCAACGACTATCTGACGGGCCGCGAATTCCTGCTCGACCGCTTCACTGTCGCCGACGCCTATCTCTACACGGTGCTGAACTGGAGCAATGCGACACCCGTCGACCTGACGCCCTGGCCGGCGGTGCAGAGCTATCGCGCGCGCCTGCAGGCGCGGCCCGCCATCGCGCGCGCCTTCAAGGAAGAGCTGGCCCTTTACGATGCCGAGCAGGCCCGCCACCGAGCGGCGGCATAGCAAAGGAGCCTTGAAGGACGGGCGGCCTCGTTCTTCGAGGCTCGCTCCGCTCGCACCTCAGGACGAGGCCGGTCTCGACTTGCGCAATTACCCCTCGTCCTCATCACCGAACAGCCCGATCTGCGGCGCGCTCGGCGGCTCCGGCACCGCCAATCCAAGATGCGCGAAGGCCTTCGGGGTCAAGAGCCGGCCGCGCGGGGTGCGCTGCACGAAGCCCTTCTGGATGAGATAGGGCTCCACGATATCCTCGATGGCGTCGCGCGGCTCCGAGAGGGCCGCGGAGATCGTCTCGATCCCCACCGGGCCGCCGCCGAAATTCTCCGCGATCATGGAGATGTAGCGGCGGTCGAGCGTGTCGAGGCCGTGGGCGTCGACCTCAAGTGCCAGAAGCGCCTTGTCGGCGATGCGGTCGGTGATCTCCGCGGCGCCGTCGACGGCGGCGAAGTCGCGCACGCGGCGCAGCAGCCGCCCGGCGACACGCGGCGTGCCGCGCGAGCGCCGCGCGATCTCGCGCGCGCCGGACTGCGTGATGGGCGCGCCGAGGATGCGTGCGCCGCGCCTGACGATCGTCTCCAGCTCCGCGTCGGTGTAGAAGTCGAGGCGGATGGGGATGCCGAAGCGGTCGCGGAGCGGCGTGGTGAGGAGACCCAGCCGCGTCGTCGCGCCGATCAGCGTGAAGCGCGACAGATCGATGCGGACGGAGCGCGCCGCCGGCCCCTCGCCGATGATGAGGTCGAGCTGGTACTCCTCCATCGCCGGATAGAGGATTTCCTCCACCGCCGGCGACAGGCGATGGATCTCGTCGATGAAGAGCACGTCGCGGTCTTCGAGGTTGGTGAGGAGCGCCGCGAGGTCGCCGGCCTTGACGATGACCGGGCCGGAGGTGGCGCGGAAATTCACGCCGAGCTCGCGCGCCACGATCTGCGCCAGCGTCGTCTTGCCAAGGCCCGGCGGCCCGACGAAGAGCACGTGGTCGAGCGCCTCCTTGCGGCCGCGCGCCGCCTCGATGAAGACGGAGAGATTCTTGCGCGCCTTCTCCTGCCCCACGAAGTCGGCAAGCTTCTGCGGACGGAACGTGGTGTCCTCGTCCTCGCCGCGTTGTTCTGCGGATACGAGCCGGGCGTTCATCGCACGCGCCTCTCACCGGCGGCGCTCACCGGCTGAGCTCCCTCAGCCCGAGCCGGATGAGCCGCGCCGTCTCCGCCCCCTCGCCCGCCTCGCGCATCGCCGCGGCGATGGCGGCGGAGGCCTGCGTCTGACCGTAGCCGAGATTGACGAGCGCCGAGACCGCCTCGCTCGCCGGCTGCGGCGCCACCTTGTCGCCGAGCTCCGACTGCAGGCGGATGACGCCCATGTCGATGCCGGCAATGCCCGGCGCCTTGTCCTTCAGCTCCGCGGCGATGCGCGCCGCGACCTTCGGCCCGACGCCCGGCGCGCGCGCGATCATCGCCTTGTCCTGCAGCGCCACGGCGGAGGCAAGCTCCGAGGAATTGAGCGTGCCGAGCACGGCAAGCGCCACGCGCGAGCCGACGCCCTGCACGGTGAGGAGCAGGCGGAACCATTCGCGCTCCACCTCCGAGGCGAAGCCGATCAGGCGGATCTGGTCCTCGCGCACCTGCGTCTCGATGAAGAGCCGCCCCACCTCGCCGCGGCCGGGAAGCGATTCCAGCGTCTTCGCCGAGCAATGCGCGATATAGCCGACGCCGTTCACGTCGATGACCACCCAGTCGTCACCGAAGGAATCGACGATGCCGGTGAGCTTGCCGATCATGGGTGGGTGTCGGGGGCTATGACCTTGACTGAAGGGAAGTACGTCTCGAACCCGCCGAGCATCGCGAGTCAGAAGGTAGTGGCCGGAGATTAATGCGTGCGCCCCGATGAAGAAATCGGACAGAGTGGTGAGCTTGGTGCCTCCCAGCCGCCGATATTGCAGGTGTGCCTTGCCGGCCAAAAAAGCGGCCGGCCAGGGAACCTCCTCTCGCTCCAGGAAACGCATGAAGTGCTGGCCGTCCAAGTCCTCGGAGGTCGAAAACCGCGTCCCGATTTCGGCATAGACGATGGAATTGATCACCACGCGCGAGCTTTCCACCGCCACGCTGAGCGCCGCACGCGACCAATCGAACCACGTGCTGTCGTAGGTCATCACATCCACGAGGACATTGGTGTCAACGAGGATCGAGGTCTTCATACGGCCCGCGGAGGAATTCCATCATTTCGTCGGTCGTCATATGGCCAATTCCAGCATCGGCAAGCAGGCGCACGAACTGTTCCCCCTTGCTGAGACCGGCCACCTCCTCCAGCAGCTTTGCGCTTGGCCGGCCCACCGCCATGCGGGCTCCCCGCAAGGCCTCGAGCTCGGCATGAAACGCGCGCATCTCGGCATCCGGTTCGCATCGCCGGATGACGATCGCGCCGTTCTCCTGCCGAATATCCACATCGGCGCCGGGCCCAATCCCGGTTTCGTCCTGAAGAGGTGGCGGAATCACGACCGCGCCACTCGGGGAGACTTTCATCGCCTTCTCCAAACCGGCGAGTGAACATTACCGGAACACCCCACAAACTCAAGCCGCGCCGGCCACGCTCAGCGCCTTCGCCCCTCTGTGATGCGCATGGCAGATCGCGATCGCCAGCGCGTCGGCGGAATCGTCCGTGTCGAACGTGGCCCGCGGCAGCAGCACCTGCACCATCATGCGGATCTGCCGCTTCTCCGCGTGCCCTGCCCCCACCACGGCCTTCTTCACGGCGTTGGGCGCATATTCGGCGACCGCGAGGCCGGCGCGCGCCGGCACCAGCATGGCGACGCCGCGCGCCTGGCCGAGCTTCAGCGTCGCGTTGGCGTCGCGGTTGACGAAGGTCGCCTCCACCGCCGCCTCGTGCGGCGCGCATCTCCTCGATGATGCGCACCAGCCCGTCATGGATGGCGCAGAGGCGCTGGGCGAGCGGGAGCGTGTCGGTGACGCGCAGCGTGCCGGCCGCCACGAAGGTGAGGCGCGAGCCGAGGCTCTCCACCACGCCCCAGCCGGTGCGCCGAAGGCCGGGGTCGATGCCGATGATGCGAATCGCGCCCTGCATGGGCGGACCTTATGGCGCTGCCGCCGCCCTGGCGAGCACCCATCAGCGCCGCAGCGTCAGGGCTGTCCGTCCCGCGCGCCGCGCTCCTCCGCCATGCGGCGCAGGAAGTCGCGCAGCGTGCGGCCCGGCTCGTCGCGGAAATGGTCGCCGCATTCGTCGAGCGCGGTGATGCGGTCGGCGCGGAAATGCCGGAAGTCGGTCCTGAGCTCGCACCATGCGGCGAGCGTCCACACCTTGCCCCAGTGATAGAGCCCGAGCGGGCGCAGGTCGCGCTCGCTCAGCTCGCCGTCGAGCGCCTCGTAGACGACGTGCATGCGGCGCCGCTCGCGGATCGCCGCCTCCAGCCGGTCGACCACCTCGCGCGTCGCCTCCGGCAGGCTGAAGCCGAAGGCGAAGAGGTTGGTCTCCGCCACGACGCGCTTCTCCTTGTCGGGAAGCACCGCCCCGATCTTGACCAGCGCCTCCTCGGCGGCGAGCGCCAGCCGCGCGCCGCCCCAGGCCTTCACGAAGCGGGCGCCGAGCGTGAGTGCTGCCAACTCGTCACGGGTGAACATGAGCGGCGGGAGGTCGAAGCCGGATCGCAGGATGTAGCCGACGCCGGCTTCGCCATCGATCGGCACGCCCGACGCCATCAGGTCGGCCACGTCGCGATAGATGGTGCGCTCGGAGACTTCGAGCTTCTCCGCCAGCATGTGCGCGGTGACGAGCCGGCCGCCTCTCAGCTGCTGCACGATCTGGAAGAGGCGGTCGGCGCGGCGCATCACCTCAGCTCGTGAAGAGCCCGATGGAGTTGCCGTCGGGATCCTGGCAGTAGGCGAAGCGGCCGGCGGGAATGGTGATGATCGGCGAGACCACCTTGCCGCCGTTCTGCGTCACGCGCTCCATGGCCTCCTCCAGCGGCGCGGGCGTGGCGAGATGGACGGTGTTGCCGCCACCGGCGGGGGCCGGCTTGCCGGGATAGAGATGGCCGGAGCGGCCTTTCCCCATGTCTGTGATCGGGAAGACCGCCATGGGGTTCGGGCCGGTCGTGTCCTCGGTCAGCTCGGTCTTGAGGACGTTGGAATAGAAGGACATCGCGCGCTTCATATCGGTCACCGGTATCTCGAACCAGACGACGGAATTGTCGGGTGTCACGTTGGCCATTTTCGTTGCTCCTGTCGGGGTTGCGACAGGAAGACGATTGCATAGCCCTCCTGACACCATTCTGTCAGGAGCCTAGTATTCGTTGGACGCTCGTGCTGCGCCAAACGCTAAAATCTCGTTGTCCGGTTCAATTGTCCCGCAGTGGCGAGACTCGGCGCATCGCCCGGATCTTGCGTCTTGCCGAAGGCACCGCCTTCCGCCCTCCCACAGATCCGCTTTTGCATCCCGGTCGCCTCCCGCCTCGCGGTCGTGCCTGCGCCAATATCGAAGATCTACGAGCGTCGGGCAGCGATGGCAGCACGCTGCCCGACGACCCTGATTCGGGGCCCGGCGTATTGCCGGGATTATGTCCTAGTCAATTAGCTCCTTTCGTGGTTGTTGCAGAAAACAGTTGGCGGCGCAATTCATCCTTGAGGCTGTCGAGCCGCGCATGCACATAGAGAAGGATGAATTGGGCCATGAGGTCCATGTCGCTGGTCACGACGAGCGGCTGAGCATCGCCGCCTCTTGTCCACATGACGAATGCATGCCCATCGATCGCGTCGGGCTGATATTCCACCATCGTGAACTCGTCGATCGCCAACTGGGAGTCCCCAATCATGCGATCGAGAAACTGCTTGCTGACCGCCCCAAACTCCTTTCGCCGCCCCAATGATTGACGGAGCTCGGCGCGGAGCCTCATCAGCGTCCCCTTCGAAGTGTCAGGCAGATCCACGGTCTCTCGCTGCCTGTCGAGTCCATTTACGTGATCGGACATTTTGACCTCCACGTTCAGTGCTCTCTAGAACTGGATACTGAGCCTCCGGTGTCTCGTATGCATCGCGGGCCGACGGGGAATCACTCGAACACAAGACGACATCGCCCCGGGGGGCCGCATGACCCGTTCCATAACCGTCACATGACCAGCCGCGCCGTCTGGAGATTGCGCACCGTCTCGGTGCATTCGAAGCCGTAGCTGGCGTCGTTGTAGTCGTTGTCGTCCGTCAGGCCGCCATTGTCGTCCCAGTAGTGGTTGACGGTGCCGGTCTTGCAGTCGCCGAAATCCTGCGGCAGGGGCGTGGTCTTGGTGTAGGTGTGGGTGCTGGACTTGTAGGTGCAGCTCCATTCCGCGTCCGTCACGTCGTAGCTGCAATTGTAGGAGGGCTTGCCGCCGGCCGATGCGCTCGACAGGTTCTCCGGAACGTCCTGCGAGTAGAACCAGTGCGAGCTGCCCTCCACGTCGCCATAGCTGTTGCTTCCATAGCGGATCATGCCGCCGGTGACGTTGTGCAGCGCGATGCCGACATCGGCGTCTGCGTCGATGTAGGCGATGATGGTGCCGTCCTCGAAAAGGCCGTCGCTCGGATCGTTCGACAGGATCCTGATCATGTCCTTCTCGTCCGGCGTGCTGCCGTCTTCCGGAATGGCGTAGACGTAGAGCTCGTTCAGGTCCCAGGCGTCGGAGTTGAAGTTCTTGATGGAGACATCGACCTTGCGCTTCAGCTCGCCGCGACGCGCGGTGGCCGTGGCGGTGACCGGATAGCTCGCCCCAAGCACCGCGGAGAGCGTCGGCGGCACGACGGCCTTGATCGCCACCTTGATCTCATCAGCCTGCGGCATACTCACTGCTACGATCGGATCGGCCTCGAACGAGACATCGGAGGCCAGCTGCCCATCTGCCATTGTCTTCGCGGCACTGATGCTGTCGGCGTCGTTCGTCTCCACCGCCCCTGCCAGCGCCGCGGCATCGGCAATGCTCTGCAGCTGGGTGCGGGCGAGACGGGCGCGCGAATAGTCGACGACGAACCCGCTGAGCCCCACCAACATGGCGACAGACAGCGCGAAGATCACGGTCACGTTGCCGCCTTCATCGGATAGGAGTTCTCGGGTCATGGTCGGGCTCTGCCATCACGGTCGTGCCTTCTGGTGCCGGTCCCACCGGCCAGCGGCCCCAATGGAGACGCCCGGCTTGCGGGCAGTCTCGTTCCATCGCGACCTCGGGCAAATCACGTGCAGTTCGCCGCCCAAGATTCACGGCATCACCTCGTCGGGTCCATGCACAGGTGTCTCAAACTTGCATGTACAATCCGATCAGGCATCGACGGCCGGCGGAGGGCTCGGAGGTTTTGAGCCCGTCATCCATGCAGGGCCCGCGGCCACGTGACAGTGCCGAAAGTCGGTACTAATCCTCTTTCACCGGCACCGTGTAGTTCAGCGGCAATCTCCCGCCGTCGGCGTAGATGGTCTGGCCGGTGACGTAGCTCGCTTCGTCGGAGGCGAGGAAGGCGGCGATGGCGGCGATCTCGGCCGGGTCGCCGAGCCGGCCGATCGGGGTGCGCGACATGATGCGGGTCATCGCGGCCTTGTCGCTCGCCACCGCCGCCAGCATGTCGGTCATGATGGAGCCCGGCCCGATGGCGTTGACGCGAATGTTGTAGGGCGCCAGCGACAGCGCCATCACCTTGGTGAGCTGGTTCACGCCGCCCTTCGAAGCCGAATAGGGCACCTGGTTGGCGATGGCGAAGACGGCGTTGATGGAGCTCATGTTGACGATGGCGCCGGGCGCGCCGCCATCCTTCACCTGCGCCACCATCTGCCGCGCCACCGCCTGGCCGACCAGGAACGTGCCCTTCAGGTTGACGCGCAGCACGCGGTCGAAATCCGCCTCGTCGATGTCGAGGAAATCGGCGCCGTGCACGATGCCGGCATTGCTGACCAGCACGTCGATGGCGCCCCAGGTCTGAACCGTGCTCGTGACGAGGTTCTCCACGTCGGCCTTGTCGCCGACGTCGCAGCGCACGAAGCGCACGGCGCCATGCGCGCCGATCTCCTCCACGGCGCGGCTGCCGCCATCCTCGTCGATATCCGCGACGACCACCCGCGCGCCGTCCATCGCAAAGCGTTTTGCGATGGCGAAGCCGATCCCGCGTGCCCCGCCGGTGACGATCGCGACCTTGTTTTCGAGACTCATTCAACCTCCCGATAGCGTCCCCGGCAAAATCGGCGACCCGCTGCTTACCCGGTTAACCAAACGTCATAGCATAAGCGCCAATGTGCGTGGCCCAGGCCGCCGCCTTGGGCATAACATCAGGACGATTGGCCTCGTTGGCAGGTGTGCCCATGCACCGAACTATCATTCGCACCCTGATTCAACCCGTTCCGCTCGCCGTCTTCGCCCTCCTGGTGCTGGGAATGGTGGCGCTGACCGGCTGGACCCACGTTCAGGACCTGCTCAACTTCCTTAACGGGACAGGCCTCGGTCTTGAAGACGACAGCGCCGCGCTGGCGATCGGGGTGTGCGCGCTCTTTCTTGTGAAGGTTCTGATGGTCAAGGGCGGGAGGACCGCGAGCCATGCGGTTGAAAATGACCTCACGGAGCGCGGCTAGGCCGGCTTGGCGACCGCTCTGCCGACGATCAGGTTGGCCGCGATCACCAGCCCGGCGCCGATCAAGGTGGCGACGAGGCGGTCGACCAGAATGCCCGGCCCGACGGGCTGGCCGGCATCCATGATCACCACGATCAGCGGCGTCATCACTGCGGAATAGGCGAGGTAGGAGCGTGACCTGAGATAAGGCCGCGCCGCCCCGAGCAGGCCGACGCCGGTCACCAGCACCCAGGCGGGCGGCTGCCCGAAGCCGAGAAGCAGGCCCGCCGCGAGCACGCCCAGGGCGGTGCCGAGCGCGCGCTGCGTGATCTGTACCGGAAACGGCTCGATCAGCCGCGACGACAGCAGCACCACGGTAAGCGCGATCCAGTGAAGGTGATGGTCGGGCCACATGGCGCGCAGCACCGCCGCGATCGCAAGACAGGAGACGAGCCGCAGCGGGTATTGCCATCCCGACAAGTGGCGGAGGGTACCTCGCAACCGCCGGAGCCTCTGCGCATTCGTCGGCTGCGGCGCGGCCGGATCGGCTGCCGCCACCCTGCGGTACCCAGCCGTCGCGGCGCGGAGCAGCAGGCTGACAAGGAATGTCCACAGCGCCCCGGCGAGAAGCAGCAGCAGAAGCCCCTCACGGTGCGGCGACGCTTCGCCGACGGCCACGACGATGATGAGGAGCACCACGAAGCGCGTCGTGGCGACGGCGAACGGCCGGCTGAAGCCGCCGATGGTCGCGGCGAGGCCCGCCAGGACGGTGGTGACCAGATCGCTCACCCAGCCATGACCGGCCGCCAGGGCCGCCGCGACCGCCGCCGCCAGGCCGGGAAGCAGGCCGACCGCTTCCGCTCGAGCCGTCCTCTCCTCCCCGCCAGCCGTGGCTGCGCCCCCACCGATGGCGAGGAGACTGCCGGTCGCCGCCAGCAGGCCGGCCGGCAAGCCTCCCAGAAGCGCACCAAGCAGCGCCGGGCCCGCCATGCCGATCCCCGACGCGGCGATCGTCACCCAATCCGCCGAAATCTCCGACGACCAGCGGAAGGTTTCGGCCAGATGCGCGGAGCGGCGGCTGGACGCCACCTGACCGGATCGATGTGCGGGCTCCTTCAATGCTGTGTGCTCCGTCGCCTTCGGCTTGAACTTCATACGCAATGCGTATTATACGCAGTACGTATCGATGAGTCGAATCGCAGGCAACACATGAAGGAAGAGCGGGCCGCATTGATCGTCCGGGGCGTGCTGTCGCTGGCGCGGCGGCTGCGCAGCGAGCGGCCGCGCGACTCCCCCGGCGTCTCGGCGCTCAGCATCCTGAGCACGCTTCACCGGCTCGGCC
Organism: uncultured Alphaproteobacteria bacterium; assembly: GCA_963801225.1. Classification (GTDB taxonomy): domain Bacteria; phylum Pseudomonadota; class Alphaproteobacteria; order Rhizobiales; family Afifellaceae; genus DASWJZ01. Next base: position 262,633 of record CAWDED010000004.1, on the reverse strand, counting down.
CGATGCCCGCCGCCCGGCTGGCCGAGGAGGAGCGGCTTCAGCCGCAGTCGCTCACGCGGATCATTCTGAGCCTCGAAGAGAAGGGCTGGATCGCCCGCACGCGAAGCAAGGAGGACCGGCGCGCAATTTCGATTGCACTGACGCGGAAAGGGCTAGGCGCGCTTGCGGCCGATATAAAGGCAAGGCGCGCGTGGCTTGAGAGCGCCATGGCCGAGCGCCTGACCAAGGCCGAGCGCGACGCGCTCCTCAAGGCGACCGGCGCCATGCTCAAGCTGGCCGGCTACGACGCCTCTTCACTGAAGCCGTAGGGCGGCGCGAAAGAGCCGCGGCGAGGCCCTTGGCAGACATTCGCGAGCGCGCGTCCGCCGGGCGAGCGGTCAGCGGAGCGCCGCAAGCACCGGCATGGCGCGAAGCAACGACGCCGTCTCGAAATAGTCCGTCAGATCGAGGTCGGGAAAGTCGACCGTGTAGGGCGAGCACGAGCCGGCAGTTTGGACCTTGAGCACGGCGTCCATGCTCTTGCCTGCGGCCAGGCCGTATTTCTCGATATAGCGCGGCCCCGGATACCAGGAATTGGCGAGTTGCAGGACATGCGGCTGCTTGATCCAATCCTCGACCTGCGGATCGGCGACCGGCTCCGTCGGTGCGAACGTGTAGCGGATCTCCAAGCCCTCGTAGCCAGGCCCGCCATTGACCGTCGCCTGCCCGGTCGATTCCGGCGTCTTCTCGATGCCGGTGATGGTGGCGGTCCCCGGTATCTCGACATAGGCGCAGCCGTTGCCGAGCGGCTGCTGGTTGCCGTCGGCCGTCTGTGCGTCCGCCACCGGCGCCAGGACAAGCAAGGCGGCGAATGCCGCGGGCATCAGGCGCGCAAGCGCTGCGTAACCCTTCATGGACCTCGACCTCATCAGCGGCGCCGCGGCGATTCCGGTTGGCGATCTCCGCGGCGATACGCCCCCGCACGCGGAGCCCTAATAGCAACCGGCTCCCGCAACGGGAACCGTCGCGGGGCGCGGCATGGCAACTCACCGGCGCATGGGCTGGAAATCCGCGCGGCCGTGCGGCGGGGCTGGAGATCGACCGTGCGAAGGCATTAGGAACCGCCGCATCATGAGAGCACTCGTCACAGGAAGCGCCGGGCATCTCGGCGAGGCGCTGGTCCGCACCCTGCGCCAGGCAGGCGACGAGGCCGTCGGCCTCGACATCCTCGCGTCGCCCTACACGACGCATGTGGGCTCCATCGCCGACCGCGCCACGGTGAAAAGCTGCGTGGAGGGCGTCGAGGTGGTGTTCCACGCGGCGACGCTTCACAAGCCGCACGTCGCCACCCACAGCCGCCAGGACTTCGTCGACACCAACATCACCGGCACACTCAACCTGCTGGAGGAGGCGGTCGCCGCCGGCGTGCGGGCATTCGTCTTCACCAGCTCCACCAGCGTCTTCGGCGACGCGCTGGTGCCGCCGCCCGGCGCTCCGGCCGCCTGGGTGACGGAGGACGTGACGCCGGTGCCGAAGAACATCTACGGCGTGACCAAGCGCGCCGCGGAGGACCTCTGCCAGCTCTTCCACCGCAACCAGCGGCTCGCAGCGATCGTGCTGCGGACCTCGCGCTTCTTTCCGGAGGAGGACGACAACGCGGCGGTGCGCAGTGCTTTTGCCGACGAAAACCTCAAGGCAAACGAGTTTCTCTACCGCCGCGCGGCGCTGGAGGACATCGTGAGCGCGCATCTTCTTGCCGCCGAGCGGGCGCCTGCTATCGGCTTCGGCCGCTACATCATCAGCGCCACGACACCGTTCACGCGCGAAGACCTCGCGGCGCTGCGCCGCGACGCGCCTTCCGTCGTGCGTCGGTATGTGCCGGAATACGAGGCGGAATACGCGCGCCGCGGCTGGACGATGCTGCCGTCGATCGAGCGCGTCTACGTCAACGCCCGCGCCCGCAGTGCGCTCGGCTGGCAGCCGCGGCTCGATTTCGCGGCGATCGTCGCGCGGCTCAGGGCCGGCGAGAGCGTCGCCGGCCCGCTGGCGCAACGGATCGGCGCGAAGGGCTACCACGGGGAGGTGTTTGCCGAGGGGCCCTACCCGGTCGAGTGAGGCTCAGCGTCCCTCGCCGGCGGCGCAGGCGACGCAAACCATCACGGTCGGGTCGATCTCCAGCCGCTTCTCGGGGATGGGCTCTCCGCATTCGGCGCAGTCCCCGAATTCGCCTTCGTCGATGCGCGCCAGCGCCGCCTTCAGCGCGACGATGCGCGCCTGCCGGCGGCGCTCCGCCTCCTGCGCCATGGCCTGCCCCTGCATGGCGTCCATGCGCGACAGCCGTCCGACGCTCTGCTGGTCGAGCGCCACCGGGCCGCGCGCGCCGGCGCTCGTCGCGCTGGCGGCGGCGAGCTCCTCCAGCTCCGCTTCGATGCGGGGCCGGAAACGGGCAATGCGATCGGCGGCGGCTTCGTTCGGCATCGAAGCATTGTAGCCCGCATGAAGCGAAGCGGAATGCGGGAATAACGCGCCCCGGATTGCGCGCCTCCGGTGCTTCATCCGGGCTTACTGGACCGAAAAACCGGGCTTCTTGCTCTTATGCAAACCGGTCCGGCCCATAGGGCGCCAGCAGCGGATCGCGGCGGCCGGCGAGGATCTCGTCGGCCACGAACCGCCCGACGCCCGCCGCCAGCGTAATCCCGGAATGCATGACGGCGAGATACAGGCCGTCATGACCGCTCGGTCGGCCGACGATCGGAAAGCCGTCGGCCGGGGTCGGGCGGTGCCCGACCGTATGGAAGTCGAAGGCAAGCCCGTCGGCGGCGCGCAGCATCGCCTTGACCTCGGCAAACAGAGTCTGCGCCGCGTCTTCAGCGTCGGCGCCGGGGTCCGAGCCGCCGAAATCCGCCCCGGCAACGATGCGGCCGTCGGCGGTCTGCCGCATGTGGAGGCGCGGCCCCATTACGAGTCCGTTCAGGAGCCGTTCGTGCGGGCGCGATTGAACGAGCAGGCCGGGCGGTGTCGTCACCGGGACCGAGACGCCGGCCGTTTCGGCCAGCGCCGCTGTCCCGGCGCCCGCCGCCAGCACGACCTCATCGGCAGCGACCGCGCCCGCGGCCGTTACAACGCCGCGAACCGCGCCGCCCTTCTCCACAAGAGCATCGACCGGTGTCTTCAGCATGACGTGCGCGCCGCGCTGCGCCGCATCCGCAAGAAGCAGCTCCGCCGCCTGCTGCGGCTCCACCGCGCCCTCTTCCGCCACGTGAAGAGCGAAGTCGGGTGGTTCGGCCAGGCTCGGCTCAATGCGAAGCGCCTCCTCACCCTCCACGCAGCGGATGCCATAGCCCCATTCGCCATGCTGGCGTGCATAAGCCTCAAGCTCCGGCGCCGGCATGTCGAAGCAGAGGCCGCCCGTCCAGGCGAGCGGAAGCGCCGGCAGAGCATCGGCAAGGCGGCGCCACTCGGCCATGGCACGCACGCGCAGGCGGAAATACGGCTCGGGATTGCCCCAGCTGGCATTGATCCAGGCGAACGAGCTGGGCGTCGCGACACCGCCGGCCCCGCCGGCGTCGATGATCGTGACGCGTGCGCCGCCCGTCGTCAGATGCCACGCGATGGACGCGCCGATGATGCCGGCGCCGACCACGATGACATGCTTCGCCTCTCCCGGCTGCCGTTCCTCGGGGCTCAACCGCCGCCCTCCAGCGCATCCCTGATCTCATCCAATATCGCCGGGTCGTCGATGGTCGCCGGCACCTTCGGGGTCTCGCCCTCGGCGATCTGGCGCATGGTGGCGCGGAGGATTTTTCCGGAGCGCGTCTTCGGCAGGCGTGTCACGATATGCAGCGTCTTGAAGGCGGCGACCGGGCCGATTTCTTCGCGCACGCGGGCCACGCATTCCGCCTGCAGCTCCTTCTCGTCGCGCGCCTTGCCGGCCTTCAGCACCACGAAGCCCTGCGGCATCTGCCCCTTCAGCTGGTCGGCGACGCCGATCACCGCGCACTCGGCGATGTCGGGATGCGCGGCGAGCACCTCCTCCATGGCGCCGGTGGAGAGCCGGTGGCCGGCGACGTTGATGATGTCGTCGGTGCGCGACATGACGAAGACGTAGCCGTCGGCGTCGCGGAAGCCGGCGTCGGCGGTCTGGTAATAGCCGGGGAACTCGGAGAGGTAGCTCTGGCGGAAGCGCTGGTCGGCGTTCCACAGGGTCGGCAGGCAGCTCGGCGGCAGCGGCAGTTTGATCGCGATGTTGCCGAGCGTCCCCGCCTCCACCTCGTGTCCCGCATCGTCGAGGATCTGCAGGTCGTAGCCCGGCATGGGCACGCCGGCGGAGCCGTATTTCACCGGCAGCGCGCCGAGCCCCACCGGGTTGCCGCAGATCGTCCAGCCGGTCTCCGTCTGCCACCAATGATCGATGACCGGGCGCCCCAGGTGCCGCTCCGCCCATTGGATCGTGTCGGGATCGGCGCGCTCGCCCGCCAGGAACAGCGTGCGGAAGCCCGAGAGGTCGTACTCGGGGATCAGCTTGCCCTCCGGGTCCTCCTTCTTGATGGCGCGGAAGGCGGTCGGCGCGGTGAAGAGCGCCGCCACCTTGTGCTCGGCGATGACGCGCCAGAAGGCGCCGGCGTCGGGCGTGCCGACGGGCTTGCCCTCGTAGAGCACGGTGGCGCAGCCGTGCAGCAGCGGCGCGTAGACGATGTAGGAATGGCCCACCACCCAGCCGACGTCGGAGGCCGCCCAGAAAATCTCGCCGGGGTCGATGCCGTAGATCGCCTGCATCGACCATTTGAGCGCCACCATGTGGCCGCCATTGTCGCGCACCACGCCCTTCGGCTGTCCGGTCGTGCCGGAGGTGTAGAGGATGTAGAGCGGATCGGTTGCCTTGAGCGGCACGCATTCCACCGTGCGGCCGCGCGCCTTGGCCATCGCCTCGTCGTAATCGTGATCACGCCCGGCAATGAGGTCGCAGCGCTGCTGGTCGCGCTGCGTGATGAGGCACGCCTCGACCTTGTGGCTGGCATGTTCGATCGCCGCATCGAGCAGCGGCTTGTAGGCAACGACGCGCCCCGGCTCGATGCCGCACGAGGCGGAGATGATGAGCTTCGGCTTGGCGTCGTCGATGCGCGCGGCAAGCTCTGGCGCGGCGAAGCCGCCGAACACGACGGAATGGATGGCGCCGAGCCGGGCGCAGGCGAGCATGGAAATCACCGCCGCCGGAATCATCGGCAGATAGAGGATGACGCGGTCGCCCTTGCCGACGCCGTGGTCCTGCAGAACCGCGGCGAGCGCCTGCACCTCGCTCAGCAGCTCGCCATAGCTGATCCGCTGCTTCTGCCCGGTGATGGGGCTGTCATAGATGATCGCCGTCGCATCCGGACGCTTCGCCGCATGCCGGTCGACGCAGTTGTAGCAGGTGTTGCACTCCGCGCCCGGAAACCAGCGGCCGTAGACGCCCGCCTCCGCGTCGAACACCTTGTCCCAGGGCTTCAGCCAGTCGATCTCGGAGGAGGCCACGCCGCCCCAGAATCCCTGAGGGTCGCGGCGCCAGCTCTGATAGATTTCCCCATAGCGGCTTGTCATGGTCCTCCCCTTCCTCCTGCTCGGGCATGATTTGTCGGAAAGCCGGTTTCCGCTTCCCGGTCTCATGCTCCAGGCCATGGGCCGGCCGGGCCGACCATCTCATTATCGTCTTGTTTAGCGTCTTCAGGTTTGCGCAGGCTCAAAGCGCGCGTCAAACGGCAAAACGGCACGCATGGCGAAACCCGCCGGCCGACGGTATTTTGGCCCGTCCGTCCCGCAGCGCGTCTGGCTGAACCGAAACGCAGGAAGCATGATCTCGAGCATCTGGCTGAAAGCCCTCCGTTCTCTCCTGATTTCGGTCCTGCTCGCCGCCTTTGCCGCGGGCGCCGGGGCGCAGACCCTCACCAACCCGACCGGCACGGCCAGCGAGGCCGAAAAGCCGCCCGCGCCCGCACCGGACCCTCTCGGCCGCGAAACGCCGCAAGGGCTGGTGACCGGGCTGATCAGCGCGATCGGGGACGGAGACTTCGAGCGCGCCGTCCGCTTTTTCGAGACCGACACGGTCCGAGCCAGCGTCGACAGCTCGGCCTCTTCGGGGGCGAATCTGGCGCACGAGGTGGAGACGGTGCTCAACCGCGCCGGCAGCGTCATCTCGCCCGAGCTCAGCATCGATCCGGCCGGCGATCTCAACGACGGGTTGGCCGACGACCTGGACAAGATCGGAACGATCACCTTGCCCGGCTCCGACCCAGAGCCGCTTCTGGCCAAGCGCGTCGAACGGGACGGCAAGGCGGTCTGGCTCGTCTCCGCCGAGACGCTGCACACGATACACGACACCGCACGCGCCAGTGCGGCAGACTCGCTGCAATCGTCGCTGATCGACCGCTTCCCGGCGGGACCGAGCCTTTTCGGCGCGCCGCTCTCGCATTGGGCTGCCCTGATCGTCGTCGTCGCAATCAGCTTCGCAATCGCCTGGATCTTGACCGCGGCGCGCGGTCTCTTCGTCTGGCTCGTCAGGCATCGCTACGGCGAGACGCGGCTGACCCGCTTCGTCAACGCCAGCGCGGCACCGATACGCGTGATCATCACCGCCATCGTGTTCGCCGTCGTGATCCATGCGATGGACGTCTCGGTGGTCGCCCGCTACCACGCGACCTTCGCTGCGCAGATCGTCATCTGGTTCGCGTTCGCGTGGCTGCTCTGGCGGGCCTCCGACGCCGGCGGTGATTTCGCCCTCAGCCGCATGACGCAAAGCGGAAGGCTGACGGCCTATTCCGCCGTGAGCTTCGTCAAGCGCGCCTTCAAGGTGCTGCTCGGCGTGGTTTTCGTCGCGGCGGTCCTCAACGCCTTCGGCGTCAACGTCACCGCCGGCCTCGCGGCGCTCGGCATCGGCGGCCTGGCCATCGCGCTCGGCGCGCAGAAGCTCTTCGAGAACCTGATCGGAAGCCTGACGCTGATCGCCGACCGGCCGGTGCGCATCGGCGACTTCTGCAAGTTCGGAGACAGTCTGGGGACGGTGGAGGATATCGGCATCCGCTCCACCCGCATCCGCACGCTCGACCGCACGGTGGTGACGGTGCCGAACGGCGAGTTCTCGGCGATGCAGATCGAGAACTACACGCAGCGCGACCAGTTCCTGTTCCGCCACACGCTGACGCTCCGCTACGAGACGAGCCCCGACCAGCTGCGCTACCTGCTGCAGGAGCTGCGGGCCATGCTCTACGCGCACACCAAGGTGGACCCCAATCCGGCGCGGGTGCGCTTCCTCAGCCTTGGCGCGCACTCGCTCGACCTGGAGATTTTCGCCTACGTCAGGGCCAGCGACTACGCCGACTTCCTGGAGGTGCAGGAAGACCTGCTGCTGCGCGCCATGGACATCGTGGAGGCGAGCGGCAGCGGCTTCGCATTCCCCTCGCAGACGCTCTATCTCGGGCGCGACGGCGGCCTCGACGACGACAAGCGCGCCGCGGCCGAGGCCGTCGTGAAGGAGCGGCTGGAGAAGGGCGAGCTGCAGGTGCCGCGCTTCACGCCCGAGGAGATCAGCCGCCTGCGCGGGCAGATCGACTATCCGCCGCGCGGCGCGGCGGTCGGCCAGAAAGGACCGGCGGATAGCGCTCCGGGCCGATCTGCGACGAATCCCGTTTGCGGGAGCACCCGCGCGACCTATATGGTGTCCTCGCGTGGCTGCGCGGCTCGTCAGGAGACCAATTCTCGGGGCCTTATCGATCTTAAGGGAGCTGTCCCTGATCAGGCCCGTGGGCCTGGACATACGGCGCCCACCTACGTCAGTAGGTTCCCGGGATCGATCTCTCCAACGGCCGAGGCGGCTACGCGTTTCGATTCGGTGCGTTCCACGCACCCCGAGGAGACTTCCGGCCGGCATGCTCGATACCGTCGTCCACCAAGGCCGAGCTGCGTGCGCTCGGGACTGGCGCGCCGGGCGGAGATGACGGAGGAAGAGCGGCGCGGGGGCTCGGAGCGACGCCGTGGCGCGCATCCGCCGGCTGATGCGGCCGCGGCGAGACCGTCTCGCTCTTCTGGCCGATGCGCGGCGAGATCGATCCGCGCGGCCTCATCGACGGACATCGACGCCGCCGGCGGCACGGTCGCCATGCCGGTGGTCGAGAAGCGACACATGTTCTTCCGCGCCTTCACCGGCGAGGACTGCCTGGAGGACGGCGTGTTCGGCACGCGCCATCCGGACGCCGGCGCAGCCGGTCGTCGATCCCGACCTCATCGTCGCGCCGCTTGCCGCCTTCGACCGGCGCGGCGGGCGCATCGGCTACGGCGCCGGCCATTACGACAGCGCCATCGCCGACCTGAAGGCGCGCGGCCGCGTGGTGCGCGTGGTGGGCATCGCCTTCGCCTGCCAGGAGGTGGAGGACGTGCCGGTGGAGCCGCACGACGCGGCGCTCGACATGATCGCCACCGAGCGCGAGCTGATCGACGCGTCGACCGCGATGGGGGCCGCGTGAGGCTCCTCTTCCTTGGCGACGTGGTCGGCCGCTCCGGGCGAAAGGTCGTGACGACGCTCCTCCCCGGCCTGATCGAGAAGCACGGCTTCGACTTCGTCGTCGTGAACGGCGAGAACGCCGCCGGCGGCTTCGGCATCACCGATGCGACGTTCCAGCGAGATCGTCGGCGCCGGCGCCGACTGCGTGACCACCGGCAACCACGTCTGGGACCAGCGCGAGGCGCTCTCCTTCGCCGACCGCGAGGAGCGCTTCCTGCGCCCGGTCAACTATCCGCCCGGCACGCCGGGCCGCGGCGCCAATCTCTATACGGCGAAGAACGGCGCGCGCGTGCTCGTGGTCAACGTCATGGGCGCCGTCTTCATGCCGGCGCTCGACGAGCCGTTCCAGGCGGTGACGCACGAGCTCGACCGCCTGCTCCATCGGCAATGGCTGCGACGCGGTCATCGTCGACGTGCACGCCGAGGCATCGAGCGAGAAGCAGACCATGGGCTATTTCCTCGACGGCAAGGCGTCGCTGGTCATCGGCACGCATACGCATGTGCCGACGGCCGATGCGCGCATCCTGCCCGGCGGCACGGCCTTCATGACCGATGTCGGCATGTGCGGCGACTACGATTCCGTCATCGGCATGGAGAAGGACGAGCCGATCCGCCGCGCCACCACCAAGATCCCCTCCTCGCGCTTCGGCGCGGCGACCGGCGAGGGGCGATCTCGGGGCTGGCGGTGGAGACCGACGACGCGACCGGCCTCGCGCGCCGCGTCCAGCCGGTGCAGCATCGGGCCGGGGCTCGAGCCGGCCGAGCCGGATTTCGGATAAGGCGATGAGCGGCATCGATCCCGTCCTCCACGGCCATTGCTTCTGCGGCGCCATCCGCTTCACGACGCGCGCCGCTCCCCTGCAGGTGAGCTGGTGCCATTGCAGGGACTGCCGCCGCCAGAGTCGGAGCGCCGGCCGTCGTGTGGGCGGGTTTCCGCCTCGAGGATGTGGTGTGGGAGGGCGCTCCGAAGCGACGCCGTTCGTCAGAGCACGTGGTCCGCTCGTTCTGTGCCGAGTGCGGCACGCCGATCAGCTACGAACACGAAGAGCTCGCCGGCGAGATCTACATCCACGCCGGGCTGTTCGACGAGGCCGACCGGCTCATCCCCGACCGCCACGCCTACGTGACGTCGAAGCTCTTCTGGATCCACCTGGAGGACGGGCTGCCGGGATACGACGATACGACGCGCAAGCGGCCGTAGCACCGGCGCCGCCACTCCTACATCTTCTCCTTGATGCCGGCGCCGATCAGCCACCAGCTCACCGGATAGGCGGTCATGAAGCCGCAAGTCTAGCGCGGGACGACCATCCGCATGAGCAGGCCGTCGCGGCGGACGAACTGGTGCCAGAGCGCCGCCAGCACATGCAGCGCGATGAGCACGATGAGCAGCGGCTTCCCGAGCTCGTGGATGTCACCCATCAGGTGCATATCGAAATAGTAGGCGAGCGCGCCGGTGATCGGCAGGGCGACGAGGGCCGCGTAGAACACGATATGCGTCGCCTGCGCGAGCCACGCCAGGATGGGACTGCCTTGCTCCAGCGCCGGGTGGCTGCGGAAGCGGAGCGCCAGGCGCAGCGCCACGGCCGCCAGGACGCCGAAGCCCACCCAGATGTGGACGTTGCCCCAAAGGCGTCACGTCCGACGTCGGCGTTCTGCCCCCGCGACAGGGCGCGGAAGAGGTGCGACATGTCCTCGCCGAACACGAGCTGGAAGAACACCAGCGCCACGACGATCCAGTGGAGGGCAATCTGCAGGCCCGTATAGCCGCTCCGGGCGGGCTGATCTTGCATCAACTTTTCTCCTTCAGAGGCCGGTCCGCCGATCGGCGAAACACGGCATTTGGCCCGCCCAGACAGCCTGCGCACCGGAGCCATGCGCGCCTGGCCGCCGGCGGTACTTGTGCCGGGCCGCCCCTCGGCGAAATGCGGCATCTGGACGCCCGCCCGGCGCCCGCTTATATGGCTCGGACATCTCCAGAATATGAATCGGAAGTGACAGGCGCGCCCATGGCAGGCCATTCGCAATTCAAGAACATCATGTTCCGCAAGGGCCGGCAGGACGCGGCCAAGTCGAAGCTCTTCTCCAAGCTGGCGCGCGAGATCACCGTCGCCGCCAAGGAGGGCGGGGCCGACCCGGACGGCAATCCGCGGCTGCGCCTCGCCATCCAGAACGCCAAGGCGCAGTCCATGCCCAAGGACAATATCGAGCGCGCCATCAACAAGGCGGCCGGCGGCGACGCGGAATCCTACGAGGAGGTGCGCTACGAGGGCTACGGCCCCGGCGGCGTGGCGCTGATCGTGGAGGCGCTGACCGACAACCGCAACCGCACCGCCAGCGCGGTGCGCTCCTGCTTCGCCAAGAATGGCGGCACCATGGGCGAGATCCGGCTCCGTCGCCTTCATGTTCGACCGGGTCGGCGAGATCGTCTACCCGGCCTCCGCCGGCAGCGCCGACACGGTGCTGGAGGCGGCCATCGAAGCGGGCGCCGACGACGTGGCGAGCGACGGCGAGGGCCACGTCATCACCGACCGCGTTCGAGGACCTCGGCACGGTCGCCAAGGCGCTCGAGGAGAGCCTCGGCGAGGCGGAATCGGTGCGCGCGGTGTGGAAGCCGCAGACGCTGACCCCGATCGACGGCGAGAAGGCCGAGACGCTGATGAAGCTCATCGGCGCGCTCGACGACGACGACGACGTGCAGAACGTCTACGCCAATTACGACGTGGACGAGGAGACGCTGCAGCAGCTTTCGCGCGGCCTGAGCAGCGACGGATAGGAATGGGGGAATAGGGCAGTAGGGCAATGGCCCCTTCTCTTCAGTCGCCTTCACCGCCCTACTGCCCTATTCCCTGATCCCCATCCCTACCCAAACACCGGCATCGACACGATCGCCACGAACAGGATCGTGGCGTAGGCGATGCGCCGGTAGGTCGCGTCGCTCGCCAGCCCGAACATGCGCCCGCCGGCGAACATGCCCACCGCGTAGACGGGGAACAGAGCGCACGATTGCGCCATCACGTCGGCCGTGAAGATGCCGCCGAAGACGAAGGCGACGCCGTGACCACGGTGGTGAACATGAAGAAGGTGAAGGCGTTCGCCCGCATGGTGGCCGACACCACGCTGCCGCCCGAGCCAGTAGATCAGCACGGGGGCCCGGGAATCTGCGCCGAGCCGCTCATGAAGCCGGACAGGCCGCGCCGACCAGCAGCGACAGCCAGACGCGCGTCGGGCCGCGATAGCGCCAGCCGGCGGCCAGTATGCCGACCGAGACCAGGATGGCGACCGACAGCCCCCAGCGCAGCGGGACCGGATCGGCGTGGAGAAGCACGATCGTGCCGAGCGGAATCGTCACCACGGCGCCGATGCCGAGCGGCAGCGATCTCGCGCCAGTCGACCATGCGCACCGCCTTTATCAAGAAGGGCAGCACGAGGATCGTGTCGATCACGTAGAGAACCCCGACCGCCGTCTTCGGATCGAGGCAGGCGGCCGCCACCGGCATGAAGATCAGCCCGGCGCCGAAGCCGGAGAAGCCGCGCACGGTCGCAGCGACGAGCGCCGCCAAAGCGGCGACCCAGAACAGCGGCTCGGAGAGGAACTGGAAGGTCGGCACGGTCTGGTCTTCTCTCGGCGACCGCGCCGATGCGCGGTCAGTCCTGTTCTTCGGACTTCAGGGATTTCAGCTTGGCGAAGACGGAATTCGGCGTCGAGCTCGTCGCTCCGGATTTCGACGACGGCCTCGGCCTCGCCTTCCGCCGGCTCGTCGGTGCGGGCGCGCAGCGCCGTCGTCTCCTCCGCCGAGAGCAGGCGCGCGCCTTCCGGCTCGGTCGGCGGCGGCGACGCCTTGGCGGCCTTTCGCACCTCCATGTCGAGCTCAAGCTGCGTGCACAGGCCCAGCGTCACCGGATCGGTCGGCTGCAGCGTGGCGGAGTTCCAGTGGGTGCGGTCGCGGATCGCCTGGATGGTCGGCTTGGTGGTGCCGACGAGGCGCATGATCTGCGCGTCCTTCAGCTCCGGATGGTTGCGCACCAGCCAGAGGATGGCGTTCGGCCGGTCCTGGCGCTTCGACACCGGCGTGTAGCGCGGGCCGCGGCGCTTCACCTCCGGCACCTGCACCTTCGGCTGCGAAAGCTTCATGCGGTAGCTCGAATCGGCCTCCGCCTTCTCGATCTCCTCGCGCGTGAGCTGGCCGGAGAGCATCGGGTCGAGGCCCTTGATCCCCTGCGCGGCGTCGCCGTCGGCGATGGCGCCCACCTCCAGCGGGTGCAGCACGCAGAACGCGGCGATCTGATCGAAGGTCAGCGACGTGTTGTCGACCAGCCAGACGGCTGTGGCCTTGGGCATGAGCGGTGCTGTTGCGGCCAAAGCAAAATCCTCCTCTAGCGCTCCCCCGGGCAGTTCGGGCCGGGAAAGCCGCATTCGACGTCGAGAGATGACGGGAATTGCCGTCGATATAGGCGCGAGGACGCCCAATAGGCAAGAAAAAGCGCTGAAATGCTACTTCGACAGGCGCCGGCGGTTCGCCCGGACCTTGCGGCGATAGCCCTTCACGACATTGTGCGCGGAACCGCCCAGCGCCAGCGTCTGACCGGCTTCGTTCGCCGCGGCGACCTTTTCGTAGACCATCCGCCGCGCCTCTTGCGCCGCCTTCGGGCCGCCTGCCGCAAGCACCATGAAACGCAGCCACATGACCTGCTGCGCCTCGAGACCTAGCATGGCCCAGCTGTACCAGTCCTCGAGGCCCTTAGCGCGCACAGGATCGACCTTTCTTTGACGGCTCCACTGAACCGCTGACGGGGCAGACGGTTCCTTTCATCACTCCTCAAGCGACAGGATGATCTTGCCGACATGCTCGCCGCCGTCGATGCGCCTGTGCGCCTCCACCACCTCGGCGAAGGGGAAGATGCTGTCGATCACCGGCTTGTAGCGGCCCGCCTTGACGACCGGCCACACCGCCTCCTCGATGGCGCGTGCCAGCTCCGCCTTGAAGGCGACCGGCCGGTTCCTGAGCGTGGAGCCGGTCAGCGTGGCGCGCTTCATCATGATGCGGCGGAGGTCGATGTTGGTCTTCGGCGCCGGCCAGCGTGGAGATCTGCACGCACGCGCCCCTCCTCCGCCACCGCGTCGAGATTGCGCATCAGATAGTCGCCGCCCACCATGTCGAGGATCACGTCGGCGCCGTGGTCGCCGGTCGCCGCCTTCACCGCCTCGACGAAGTCCGTGGTCTTGTAGTTGATCGCCGCGTCGGCGCCGAGGCTCTTCATCGCCTCGCATTTGGCGTCCGTGCCGGCGGTCGCGGCAACGAAGCGCGCCGAACGCCTTGGCGAGCTGGATGGCGGTGGTGCCGATGCCGCTGGTGCCGCCGTGCACGAGCAGCCACTCGCCGCGCCGCAAGGCCCCGCGCTCGAACACGTTGTGCCAGACGGTGAAGGTGGTCTCCGGAACGCCTGCGCCCTCCACCAGGGTCAGCGGCTCGGGCAGCGGCAGCGCATTCCTTTCATCGACGGTGCAGAACTCGGCATAGCCGCCGCCCGGCACCAGCGCGATGACGGCGTCGCCCTCCTTGAAGCGTTCCGCGCCTCTGCCCGCACTTCGCCACCAGCCCGGAAACCTCCAGCCCCGGCACGTCGGAGGCGCCCGGCGGCGGCGGATAGTGGCCCTTGCGCTGCATCACGTCGGGGCGGTTCACGCCGGCCGCGGCCACGGCGATGAGGATCTCGCCCTCGCCCGGCTCCGGAACCGCGCGCTCCTCCACCTGGAGGACCTCCGGCCCGCCGGGCTCCCTGATTCCGATCGCCCGCATGGTCGCCGGTGCCGCCATATCCGCCTCCTCGTCGCTGGATGTGGAGAGCCTCTAGCATCGAAGGCGCTGACAATGAACCGGCATGGCTGCTATCGTGGCCGGCCGGAGGAACGTCCATGTCCTTTCTCGACGACAACGAGCCGAGACCGCGCCCCACCGCCCATCCGGGCGAAAGCCTCGCCGATCTCTCGGTGGAGGAGCTGAAGGACCGGGTGGAGCTCTACCGCCTGGAGATCGAGCGGCTGGAGCGGGAGATAACGGCCAAGGAAGAGCACATGAAGGCGGCGGACTCGTTCTTCCGCCGTTAGCCACGGGAGTCGCCCCGAGCCACCGCCCGTTGCAGTTTTCTTTCCGGCCCGACCGGATCGACGAAGAAAAATCGTCATGAAAAACTGTCGGTTAGCGAACTGCTTAGAGAAAAAGCATGCCTGTTTACGGGGCGTTAACCTTTGAGGGTGCTTAATGCGCCTGTCCAGCGATGGACGCGAGTGGCTCTTGCCCACTCTGTTTGACGCCTCCCTGTAACTCTCAGAGCCGCCCCGAGCGGCTCTTTTTTCTTTTTGCGGCAGGCGGCGGCCGGCAAGCCGCGATTCCACTTCCTTAACAAAGAATTGCGCCAGACTTCGGGCCTCCGTAGGATCACCGCGGACGCTTTGCATCGACGGGGCATGCGGTGCTTGAACAGCGGGCTGGGCGGGAATTCGCCTTCGAGTTCATCGAGCGGATCGAAACGCTTGACTCGGTCGATGCCATTCTCGCCGAAACCCGACGGGCCGGCGGGCATATGGGATATTCGACGTTCGCACTTGGCGCGTTGCCGCCGCCCGGCACGTCCGACATGTCCGCCTTCTTCGTCTCCGGCTGGCCGGAATTCTGGGCCGAGCTCTATGTCGGCGAGGGCCTGGCGGCGGTCGATCCGACCGTGCAGCACGCTTACCGGCACATCCATCCCACGACGATCAGCGAGCTGCGGATCCGCCACCGCGAAGAGAAAGACAAAATTCGTATGCTCGACATCACCCGCACCAGCGGCTGGCCGGAAGGGCTCGCTGTGCCGATCCACACCGCCCTAGGGTATCGTGCCATGGTCACCTTCGCGGGACAGACGGAAGAAATGCCCCGCCGCTACCGCGTCGCGCTCCGCATGATGGCGATCTATCTGCACGAGCGGCTGCGTGAGATCATGGCGCCGGAGCTTGCCGCGACGTCCGCCGGCCCGGGGAACCTGTCGGCGGGAGAGATCGAATGCGTGAAATGGCTCCTCGCCGGCAAGAGCGACTGGGAGATCGGCGAGATTCTCGGCATCGCCGAGGCGACCGCCCATTGGCGCATCGAGCAGGCGAAGAAGAAGTTCGGCGTGAAGACCCGCGCGCAATTGACAGCCCTCGCCGTCTATCGCGGCATCCTCCAGCCCTGAGCGGCAGCCGAAATTCTATCTGATCAGATAGTTCAGCCCCCCGGCTCCCTTCTCTAGCCTCCACTTGCAGGTAGCACGGGGGCGTCGATGCGCTTGTTTTGCCGGCCGGGCGCCTTGCGCCGGCTAAGTGCGGTGTTCTGTTGCGCTGCAGCCGGGGCATTTCTCCTGCCCGCCGGTTCCGCCGTGGCAGACGACGTCGATATCACCGCCGACACGACCACGGGCGTCGACCTCGACACCTTCTCCGGCACGACGGTAAAGGTCTTTTCCGGGGTGACGGTCTCCAACACCAACGTCGCCGTCCCGGCCATCTCCGCCACCGCTCAGCCCTGGATACTGACCAACGAGGGGACCATCAGTCAGTCCGTCTTCGGCAACGCCGTGGACTTCGCGATGGGCGGCACCGTCACGAACTCGGGCAGCATCGACGGCTTCAACGGCATCTGGCTCACCAACGGCCCGGGGACGGTGACCAATCTCGCCGGCGCTACCATCCACGGGGAGGCCGGCGCGATCGTCTGTCCCTTCTCCGGAATCAATCCGTGCGGCTACTTTCTCACCGTCGACAATTACGGGGACATCACCAGCGACGGCGCCGATACGATCGCGACGTCGGGCGGCGCCATCGTCACCAACTATGCCGGCGGCCTCATCCAGTCGGACGGCAGCAACGCCGTGTCGATCCTCTTCGGGACCACCAGAAAAGTCGAGAACAGCGGCGTCATCCGATCCACTGCCGCGTTCGCAGCGGGCATCTCCATCGACCCCGGCACGGTGATCAACCATGCCGGCGGAGAGATCTATGGCCCGTTCAACGCGATCTGGGCGCACTCCGGTGGCCCGACCAGCGTCACCAACGATGGCCTCCTCGAGGCGACCGAAGCGGACTTCGCCTTCGGCGTCCCCGGCTCGGCGGTCGAGCTCGACGCAGGCGGCACTGTTACGAACACCGGCACGATACGCTCAAGCTCCACCAACAGCACCGACGCCGCCATCTATTCGGCAGGCCCCACGACCGTCACCAACAGCGGCACGATCGCCAGCCTCACCGGCGGCAAGGCGATCCAGTTCGACAGCACCGACATGCACACCCTGAACCTCGATACCGGGTCGGTTCTCGGTGGAAACGTCGTGGGCGGGTCGGGCACCGACGCGCTCGTGCTCATGGGCGAAGGGTCCGAGGACATCGGCAAGTTCCTGAGCTTCGAGACGCTGACGATGCAAGGCGATGCCTGGTCGCTCACCGGCAGCGGAGGGTTCGCCAGCAGCACCACAATCGAGAGCGGACGCCTGGCGGTGAACGGAACGCTCACAACCTCCGCCCTCACGGTCGATCCCGGGGCAACGCTTGCCGGCACGGGATCAATCGTCGGCGCCGTCACCGCCGACGGCACCGTTGCGCCGGGCAACTCGATCGGCACCATCAGCACCGGCAGCATCGTATTCAATTCCGGGTCGACATATGAGGTGGAAGTCGCCGCCAACGGAACGTCAGATCTCACGGACGTATCGGGCACTGCCACCATAAACGGCGGCACGGTCAGCGTTCTCACCCTCGACCCCTTCACCGCCTATACCGACGGCCAGCAATGGGTCATCATCGATACGACCGGCGGCGTCGGCGGCGCCGGCTTCGACAGCGTCACCGACGATTCCGCCTTCCTCGATTTCGGCATCACCTACGATGCGTTGCAGGTGCTCTTGACGCTGTCGAAGGTGGCCGACTTCACCTCCACGGCCGAGACCTACAATCAGAGACAGACGGCCGGGGCGTTGCAGCAGCTCGATCAGACCTCCGGCTCCGACGCCCTTGCCGTCTTCAACACCATCTCCATGCTCTCCGCTCCGCAGTCGCGCGTCGCCTACGATGCCGCGTCGGGCGAGCTGCATGCCTCGCTGCAGCACGCGCTGCTCGACGTCTCCGATCTCTTCCTTTCCACCATCGCGCGGCGTGGGGGGCTCCTCGCCGCGTCGGGCAGCGAGGGGGGCGGCGCCGACGGGCCCGCTTCCCTCGCCTATATGGGCTCGCCCTACGATGCGCTGGCGCTGGCGGGCGCCACGCCGACAGAGCGGCTCGCCGCCTGGATCGCGCCGATGGGCGAGGCCGGCGACGTCGACGGCGACGGCAACGCCGCTCGGCTCAAGGAACATGTGATCGGCATCGCCGCCGGCCTCGACTGGTCGGACCGCTGGCTCGACGGGTCGTTCGTTGCGGGGCTCGCCGCCGGCTACACCAATGCCGAAGCCGACGTGACGGCGCGGCGCTCCAGCGCCGACTTCGACAGCGGGCATGCCGGCGCCTATGCGGCGTGGGACAATGAGCGCCTCAGGCTCGCCGCAGCGGCCGCCTACGCGTTCCACGCCATCGACACCACGCGCCGCATCGTCTTCCCCGGCGTCGACCGCACAGCCATGGCCGATTTCGACGGCCACACGCTCGGGCTGCACGGCGAGGGCTCCTATCGCCTGCCGCTCGACGGCTTCTCCATCGCACCGCTCGCAACCGCCGACGCGCTCTTCGGCTGGCGCGGCAGCGGCACGGAGAGCGGCGCCGGCGCGCTCAACCTCACCGTGGCGTCGGAGGAGATCCAGCGCTTCACCACCGGGCTGGGCCTGGGGCTCGGGCGCGACTGGACGGTCGGGCCGTCATCCGTCAGCACCGAGCTGCGCCTCCTGTGGGAGCATGCCTTCGGCGACGACACGCCGTCGCAGAACCTGACGCTGGCCGGTGCGCCGGGGGCGCCTTTCAACGTGCGCGGGCCGGAGCGCGCCCGGGACTGGCTGGGCGTGGGGGCCGGGGTCGGCATCGCCATGGGCGACGCCGCCACGCTGACCGCCCGCTACGACGGGGCGCTTTCCGCCCAAGGCAGCCTCCACCAGGGCCATCTCTCCCTCGGATACCGGTTCTGAGGCGGCGCACGGACGACAGCCGCCCCGGCCTGTTTTTCTTCACCATTTCGTAACTATCGGATTGAAGCGGCGGGCGTCCCGCGCAAGACTGCGAGATGGCGCCGGGGGGCACCCGCCGGAGCCGGGAGTAACGCGTCAAAAATCCAGGACGGTGGCCATGGCCGTGGATACCAAGCCCAATCGGCGGAGGAACGACCAGAAGGAACCGATCTCCTTCGGCAAAGCCTATGCGCAGTCGAATACCTTCCGCACGCTTTTCCGCGAGGGAATGGCGCTGGTGGAGGAGACTGCCGATTATCTCGACGGCGACGGCCGCAACGCGGCGCGCACCCTGCCCCGCCCAGCCTCCATCGTCTACGCCACGGAATCCATGCGGCTCACCACGCGGCTCATGCAGCTCGCGTCGTGGCTGCTGCTGCACCGCTCGGTGCGCGAAGGCGAGATGACGGCCGAGCGCGCCCGCCAGGAGAAGCGGAAGATCCGCCTGGACTCGCTATCAACCAACATGAGCGGTCCGGGCTGGGATGAGCTCCCCAAGGGATTTTGCGCGCTGATCGAGCGCTCGCTCCAGCTTCAGAAGCGCGTGGAGCGCATCGACGCGGCGTTCCTCGAGGATGGCACGGCGGCGGCGGAGGACAGCCCCGTCAACGCGCAGCTCCGCGCGCTCGCCGCCGCGCTGCGGGAATAGCCGCGCAAGGGCGAACACCAAATAGCGAGTACCGAGTAGAAGAGGCTGCGGCCTTCTATTCGCTACGCGCTACTCCGCATTCGCGACTCGCTACTTCTTCTCGCCGAGGAAGCTGTCGAACTTCGTCTTGAAGCGCGACAGGCGCCCGCCGCGGTCGATCAGGTGCTGGCCGCCGCCGGTCCAGGCCGGATGCGTCTTCGGATCGATGTCGAGGGTCAGCGTGTCGCCCTCCGCCCCAAAGGTGGAGCGCGTCTCGAACTCGGTCCCGTCGGTCATGACCACCTTGATGGTGTGGTAGTCGGGGTGGATGTCTTTCTTCATGCGGAAATTCCCGGTATGCGCGGCAGTCAGCCGCGCCAAATGATGCTCGGCGGGGTCTATATAGGAGCGGCCGTGCCGCATCAAGGCGGCGGCCCGCCGACTTGCGCCCCGGAGGGAACTTTGCTCCTGCTCGCCTCATAATGGCTCTTCCCAGCCGATTGATGCGCCTGAGCGGCGCTGAGCCGGGCCGGCTGCGGGCCCAGGCGATCATCCTGCCCTATTTCGCCCGCTACCGCGGACGGGCGCTTGCGGCGCTGGCCGCGCTCGTCGCGGCGGCCGCTCGTGACGCTGGCCGTGCCGCTCGCCATCCGCGGCATGATCGATGTCGGCTTCTCCGGCGCCAACGCCGCCTTCGTCAACCGCAGCTTCCTGGCGCTCATCGTGCTGGCCGGCGCGTTGGCGCTTGCGAGTGCCAGCCGCTACTACCTCGTCATGACGCTCGGCGAGCGCATCGTCACCGATCTGCGCAGCGACGTCTTCTCGCATCTGATGCGGCCTGTCGGCCGCCTTCTTCGACGTGGCGCGCTCCGGCGAGCTGATCTCGCGCCTCACCGCCGACACCACGCAGATCAAGTCGGCGGTCGGCGCCAGCGCCTCCGTGGCGCTCAGGAACCTCGTCCTCTTCATCGGCGCCTCGGTGATGATGGTGGTGACGAGCCCGCGCCTCTCCGGCCTGATCCTCCTGGTCATTCCGGTGATCGTGCTGCCGCATCGTCGCCTTCGGCCGCAATGTGCAGGCGCCACTCGCGCTATCGCGCAGGACCGCCTGGCCGACGCCTCCGCCTATGCCGCCGAGGCGGTGGGCGGCGTGCGCACCGTCCAGGCCTACACGCTGGAAGCCGACGCGACGCACCGCTTCTCTTCGCTGGTGGAGAAGTCGTTCGGCGCGGCGCGCACCGCCACCGCGTCGCGCGCCAGGCTGACGGCGTTCGCCATCTTCCTGGTCTTCGCCAGCGTCGTCGCGGTGCTGTGGTGGGGCGCGCATGCGGTGCTGGCGGGCGAGATGAGCGCCGGGCTGCTCGGGCAGTTCGTGCTTTACTCGGTGTTCGCCGCCGGCGCGCTCGGCGAGCTCAGCCAGGTGTGGGGCGAGGTGAGCCAGGCGGCCGGCGCCACGGAGCGCATCGCCGAGCTGCTGGCGACGAAGCCGCGCATCGAAAAGCCGGAGCACCCCGTGCCGCTGCCCGCGCCGGTGCGCGGCGCCGATCGCCTTCGACAACGTCTATTTCAGCTACGACGCGCCGGGCGCGCCGGTGCTCTGCGGCGTGACGCTCAACGTGAAGCCCGGCGAGCGCGTCGCCGTCGTCGGGCCGTCCGGCGCCGGCAAGTCGACGCTCTTCGCGCTTCTCATGCGCTACTACGACCCGGTCGCCGGCAGCGTCAGCGTCGACGGCGTCGACCTCAGGCAGGCCGACCCGACCGAGCTTCGCAGGACGATCGGCTTCGTCCCGCAGGACCCGACCATCTTCGCGCTGTCGGCGGCGGAGAATGTCCGCTTCGGCGCGCCGGGCGCCGACATGGACGCCGTGCGCGCCGCCGCCCGCGCCGCCTATGCCGACGACTTCCTCTCCGCGCTGCCGGACGGCTACGAGACGATCATCGGCGAGCGCGGCGTGACGCTCTCCGGCGGCCAGCGCCAGCGTCTCGCCATTGCTCGCGCCATCCTCAAATCGGCGCCGATCCTCCTCCTCGACGAAGCGACGAGCGCGCTCGACGCCGAAAGCGAGACCGCCGTGCAGCGGGCGTTCGAGACGCTGATGCGCGGCCGCACCACGCTGGTCATCGCCCACCGCCTCGCCACGATCAAAAGCGCCGACCGCATCGTCGTCATGGATGAAGGGCGCATCGTGGAGGAAGGCACGCACCAGACGCTGGTCGCGCGCGGCGGCCTCTATGCGCGCCTGGCGGAGCTGCAGTTCGAAGACGCGGCGATCGAGAAGCTGCGCCAGAGCGGCTGATCGCCCGATTGTCGCAATCGCGTAATATTTCGTGAATCAGAGCAATTGAACGAATCGCCTAACGTCGTGAGGTTCAAAGCGTTGTGACCTGATCAAGGGAGGCAGGCACCATAGACTTGGGGAGGTGAACGCCAGTGGGGCAGCCGTCGTGCGGCTTGCCGCCCGGACGAGTTCACCAGCGGCAAGCCTGACCGGGACACGTCCCGAACACAGGAGTGTCGACATGACCTTGAAAACAGTCCTCCCAGTCGCGTGTCTTTCCCTGTTCCTTCTCTCCCAGCCTTCGCTTGCCCACGATTTTTGGATCAATCACGGCAACTACCGCTCGCCCAACGGCGAGCATTGCTGCGGTGACACCGATTGTTCCGCGGTCCCCGCCACCGAAATGATGCCGACGGCGGCGGGCTGGCTGATCGAGTCGCTCGGCGAAGTCGTGCCCTACTCGGAGGCGCAGCCTTCGCAGGACGGCCAGTTCTGGCGCTGCAAACGCTACGACGGCTCGCGCCGCTGCTTCTTCGCGCCGCAGCCATCAAGCTAGCACGGACTTCGTAGCCCGCATGGAGCGAAGCCCAATGCGGGAAACGGCGCGGGCATGCCTGAACCGGATTGCGCGGCTACGCCGCTGCATCCGAGCTACGGATTGTCAGCGCTCGGTCAACTTCAGCTCGATGCGCCTGTTGCGGGCGTAGGCTTCTTCCGTGTCGCCCGGGTCGAGCGGCTGGAACTCGCCGAAGCCTGCGGCAACGAGCCGGTCGGGGCTCACGCCCTGATCGATGAGATAGCGCACCACCGCGATGGCGCGCGACGCCGACAGCTCCCAGTTGGAACGGAAGCGGCCGGACACCGGACGGACGTCGGTGTGGCCGTCGACGCGGATCACCCAGTTGATCTCGGGCGGAATCTGCTTCTGCAGCTCGAGGATGGCGTCGGCCAGCTTGCCGAGCTCGGTGCGGGCGGAACCGCCGAGATCGTCGCTGCCGGTGGGGAAGAGCACCGAGGCCGGCAGCACGAAGCGGTCGCCCACCACCTCGATGTCGGGACGGTCGGCGAGGATTTGCCGCAGCCGCCCGAAGAAGTCGGAGCGATAGCGCGACAGCTCCTGCACGCGCTGCGCCAGCGCCACGTTGAGGCGCTTGCCGAGATCGGCGATCTTGACCTGGCTTTCGTCGTTGCGGGATTCCGCCGCGTCGAGCGCGTCTTCGAGCGCGGAGAGCTGCCGGCGTAGCGCCGAAATCTGCTGGTTGAGCAGCTCCACCTGCGCCAGCGCCTGCTGGCTCACGTCCTGCTGGTCCGCCAGCTTGCCCTGCAGCGTTTCGAGCTGCCCCTGCGCCGCGTCGGCCGCGTCGCCGCGGCTGTCGAGCAGGCCCTGCAGGCGGTCGCGCTCGCTCTGCGAGTCGGCAAGGTTGGACTGCAGGCTGGCGAGCTGCTCGGCCAGATCGCGCGAGTCGGACTTCTGAAGCGAGAGCAGGTCGGTCAGCTCGGCGATCTGCGCGTTGAGGCGCCGCAGCACCGTGTCCTTGCTGGTGACCTCCTGCCCCAGGAAGTACTGCGCCAGGATGAAGACGGAGAGCAGGAACACGAAGACCAGGAGCAGCGTCGCCATCGCGTCGACGAAGCCCGGCCAATAGTCGATACGGCTGATTCCTCTTGCGCGCGCCCGCATTCGCTAGCGGCTCCTCACGTCTCGCGGCGCGCTTCGAAGCTGCTGTGCCACTCCTCGTCTTCCGCCGCGGTCGTGGCGGGGCGCCTCAGCGGCGTGACGTTGCGCTCCGTCAGGCTGGCGAGGCGCTTCAACGTATCCTGCAGCGCGCGCTGCTGCGTCGACTGGGCTTCCATCCAGTCGCGCACCATCTGCTGCTCCTTGCGCATGTGCTGCACCATGCCCTGGATGCCTTCGGCGAGGTTGGCCATCGCCGCGGTGGAGGCGCGTCCGCCGCCGCCCTCCTGCACAAGGCGCGAGAGGCGCTCCACCGAGGCGCGGATTTCCATCGAGGAGTTTCCGACCTCCTCGTCCGACAGCCCCAGCTCTTCCAGGTCGGTGATGGTGGAGAGCCAGTCCTCCAGCTCCATGTAGAAGCGGTTCTGCGCCTGGCCGGCCTGCAGATCGAGGAACCCCAGGATGAGCGAGCCGGAGAGACCGAAGAGCGATGAGGAGAAGGCGATGCCCATGCCGGAGAGCGGCGCGGCGAGCCCCTGCTTCAGGTCCTCGAAGATGATGCCGGAATCGCCGGACGTGACGCTGAGCGTCTGGATCGTGTTGCCGACCGCGCTGACCGTGGTGACCAGGCCCCAGAAGGTGCCGAGCAGCCCCAGGAACACGAGCAGTCCAGCCAGGTAGCGCAGGATCTCGCGGTTCTCGTCGAGCCGCGTGGCGATGGAATCGAGGATCGACCGCCACGTCGAGGTCGACAGCATGAAGGATTCGGCGTGGTCCCTCAGGAGCGACGCCATCGGCGCCACCAGCTTGGGCGGCGCCTGCTCGAAGGTCGTCTCGCGGCGCCGGAACGAGTTGACCCAGCGCACCTCGGGGATGAGGCCGACGACGTTGCGCATCGCCATGGCGATGCCGATCACGAGCACGCCGATGATCAGTCCGTTCAGGCCGGGATTGTGCAGGAACGCAGACGCCACTTCACGGTAAAGGACCAGCGGGACAAACGCGGCAATGATCAGGAAGATGACCATCCTGACCAGGAAGACCCTCGGACTTGAAAGCATATAGGGGTCGAAGTCGCGTGCCATCGATCTCCCCGCACCCGGCGCACTGGCGAATTTGTAGCGCGAATATGCCCGCCGATGGAAGCGAAAGGCGCGGTCAGCCTCGAATCAATGTCAGCAGCTCGCGGTGGATCGCCTCGTTCCCTGCGACGATGCCGCCCGATTGCATCATGCCCTCGCCGCCGTCCAGATCGGTCACATAGCCGCCGGCCTCGCGGATGAGCAGGATGCCGGCCGCCATGTCCCAAGGCGACAATCCCTCCTCCCAGAAGCCGTCGAAGCGGCCGGCGGCCACCCAGGCAAGGTCGAGCGCCGCCGCGCCGAAACGCCTGATCCCGGCGACCGCGGGCATCACCGCCGCAAGCTGCCGCGTGTAGGCGGCATGGTCGCCGTGCCCGCGGAAGGGAATACCGGTCGCCACAACCGCGTCGGCGAGACTTTGCCGGCTCGCCACCCTGAGCCGCCGGTCGTTGATGAAGGCGCCGCCGCCGCGCTCGGCGGTGAAAAGCTCGTCGGAGATCGGGTTGTAGACGAGCGCCGCGGCGAGCTTCCCCTGCCGCTCCAATGCAATCGAGATGGCGAAATGCGGGATGCCGTGGAGGAAGTTCGTGGTGCCGTCGAGCGGATCGACGATCCAGCGGTGCTGCGGGTCGCGCCCCTCGCTGGCGCCGGACTCCTCCATGAGGAAGCTGTAGTCGGGCCGCGCGCGCGCGAGCTCCGCGCGGATCACCTCCTCGGCGCGGCGGTCGGCGGCGGAGACGAAGTCCGCCGGCCCCTTGCGCGAGACCTGCAGGTTCTCGACCTCGCCCAGGTCGCGCGTCAGCCCGCGCGCCGCCTTGAAGGCCGCCGCGACCATGACGTTGAGGATGGCGGAGCGCGCCATGCCTAGAGCCCTTTCCAATCCGAGTGAATCAGAATGGAAGCTCTATTCCTTTGCTGGAGCATGATCTTCGCCGAAAGCCGGCATCCACTTTTCGGGATCATGCGCTAATCGGCGCGGCGGACGTAGGCGATCTCGCTCGTGTCGACGACGATCCGCTCGCCCGCCGAGACGAAGGGCGGCACCATCACCCTGACGCCGTTCTCCAGCATCGCCGGCTTGTATGAAGACGCTGCCGTCTGGCCTTTGACGGTCGGCTCCGTCTCGGTGATCTCCAGCGTCACCTGGTCGGGCAGCGAGATGCCGATCGGCCGCTCGTCGTACACCTCCAGCGTCACCGTCATGCCGTCCTGCAGGAAGGCGGCGCGCTCGCCAACGAATTCTTCCGCCAGATTGATCTGCTCGTAGGTGTCGGAGTCCATGAAGACGAGCATGTCGCCTTCCTTGTAGAGGAACTGGAAGTCCTTGGTGTCGATGCGGGCGCGCTCCACCCGCTCGTCGGAGCCGAAGCGGTTGTTGAGCTTGCGTCCGTCGATGATGTTCTTCAGCTCGACCTGATTGTAGGCGGGACCCTTGCCGGGCTTCACCTTGTTGGTTTTCACCGCCACCCATAGCGAGCCGTCATATTCGATCACGTTGCCGGGGCGGATGTCGTTACCGCTGATCTTCATGGATTGTCCTGGGGGGTTCTCGCGGGGCTCGCCGCGCATCCACCACAATTCCCGGAAGGTAGCAAGGTGCGGGGACGCCGGGCCGCCACGTTGACGCGCTGGGCGGGCAAACCTATACCGGCGCCATGCAGGAGCATCCAATGGAAGCCGTGGTAGGCAAAGCAGGGAATCCGCCCGCCGACCGGTGACGGTCGTCGGCAGGTTCCCTTTGCACGCGCCCCCGACTTCGGGGGCTTTTTGTTGCGCCCCCTCCATGCCGACCGCTCCGAGCAGACAATCTCATGATCTCCCCCGCCGCCTCGCCGCCCCGACTGACAACGCTCATCGTGCTTTCGGCGCTGTCCGTGCTGCCGGTGAACATGTTCCTGCCGTCGCTCTCCAACATCGCCGCTTCGTTCCAGGCCGACTATGGGCTCGTGAACCTCTCGGTCGCGGGCTATGCCGGCGTCTCCGCGGCGTTGCAGCTCATCATGGGGCCGCTGTCGGATCGCTTCGGGCGGCGGCCGATCGCGCTTCTCGGCCTGGCGATCTTCATCGCCGCCTCGCTCGGCTGTGCGCTCGCGACGGACATCTGGAGCTTTCTCGCCTTCCGCCTGGTGCAGGCGGCGGCCATTACCGGCTACGTGGTCTCGCTCGCCGTCATCCGCGACACGTCCGGCGAGCGGCAGACGGCGAGCATCATCGGCTACGTCGCGACGGCCTGGGCGGTCGCGCCCATGCTCGGCCCCATGCTCGGCGGCGCGCTCGATGCGCTGTTCGGCTGGCGGGCAAGCTTCTGGGCGTTCATCCTGTTCGGCCTGGTCGTGCTCGCGTGGTGCTGGGTGGATCTCAGCGAGACAAACACCGCCCGCTCCACCTCCATCCTGAAGCAGCTCGGCACCTATCCGGAGCTTTTCCGCTCGCGGCGGTTCTGGGCCTATTCGCTCTGCATGGCCTTCGCGACGGGGACGTTCTACGTGTTCCTCGGCGGCGCGCCTTTGGCGGCGGCTTCGGTCTTCGACATCTCGCCGACGCGCCTCGGCGTCTACATGGGAAGCACGACGCTCGGCTATATCCTGGGGAGCTATCTCTCCGGCCGCTATGCGAGCCGCTTTCCCCTCACCGCAACGGTCGTTGCCGGACGCCTGGTCGCCTCCGCCGGCGTCGCCGCAGGCATCGTGCTGTTTGCGGCGGGCGCACGAAGCCCGCTGGTCTTCTTCGGCACCTACATCATGATCTCCGCCGGGAACGGCGCGACCACGGCCGCCGCCAGCGCCGGCGTCCTGTCGGTGCGGCCGCACCTGGCGGGTAGCGCCTCGGGACTCTCCGGCGCGCTGACGATCGCAGGCGCGGCGATCATGTCGTCCCTTTCCGGCGCGATCCTGACGCCGGAAAACGTCGTCTACGCGCTCTTCGCCATCGCGCTGGCAGCGTCGCTGGCGGGGCTTTGTGCAGCACTTTACGTGGTGGCGCTCGACCGGCGCGAAGGGCCCGCCGGCACCGCGCCGCAGCATTAGCTTAAGCGGCCCTCACGTGGACAGCGGCTTGAGGCGGTTCACGTGCCCCATCTTGCGCCCGGGGCGGATGTCGCGCTTGCCGTAAAGATGCAGCCGCGCTCCGGGCTCCGCCGCCAGCCTGCGCCAGCTCTCCGCATCGCGGCCGATGAGGTTCGTCATCACCACGTCGAAATGCCGGCCGGTTGGCCCAACCGGCCAGCCAGCAACCGCCCGGATATGGTTCTCGAACTGCGACACCCCGCACCCATCCTCCGTCCAATGCCCGGAATTGTGTACGCGCGGGGCGAACTCGTTGACGAGCAGCGCTTCGCCATCGCGCGCCACGAACAGCTCCACCCCGACGACTCCGACATAATCGAGCGCCACGAGGAGCCGCTCGGCGATCAGGCGCGCATCCGCCGCCGTCTCCGCGCCGATGCGCGCCGGCACGGTGGAGGTCGCCAGGATGCCCTCGCGGTGCACGTTCTCGGCCGGATCGTAGGCGGCGATCGTGCCGTCGAGCCCGCGCACGCCGATCACCGATATCTCGCGCGCGAACGGCACGAACTTCTCCAGGATCGCGGGCTCGCCGCGCATGGCGGCGAGCGCCGCGCCGGCCTCGTCGGCCCAGCGGATGGCCGCCTGGCCCTTGCCGTCATAGCCGAGCCGCCGCGTCTTCAGGAGCGCCGGCACGCCGATCGCGCCGAGCGCCCGATCGAGCGAAGCGCGGTCGTCGACCGGCGCGAAGGCGGCGGTGGGAATGCCGAGCTCGGCGAGGTAGCGCTTCTCGCTGAGGCGGTCCTGGCTGACGGCGAGCGCCTTGGCGCCGGGGCGCACGGGAACGAGCTCCGACAGCTGCTCGGCTGCAGCAACCGGCACGTTCTCGAACTCGTAGGTGACGACGTCGACGGCGCGCGCGAAGGCCCGACAGCGCGCTGAGGTCGTCGTAGCCGGCGATGGTCTTCGCCGCCGAGACGTCGAAGGCGGGGCTTGCCGGGTCGGGGCAATAGATGTGGCATTTGAGGCCGAGCCGGGCTGCCGCCAGCGCCAGCATGCGCCCCAGCTGCCCGCCGCCCAGAATGCCGATCGTGGAGCCGGGCGGCAGCGCCCTTCTCCGGGACCCGCCGCCCCTCAACCGGCATTTTCGTCCGTCGGGATGCTCCGCCACCGCCGCGGTGCGCGCCTCGCGCCAGGCGGCCAGGCGCTTCGCCAGCGCCGCATCGCTTGTGGCCAGGATCGCGGCGGCGAGCAGCCCGGCATTGGTGGCGCCGGCCTTGCCGATGGCGAGCGTCCCGACCGGTACGCCGGCCGGCATCTGCACGATGGAATAGAGGCTGTCCTGGCCCTTGAGCGCCGCCGATTCGACGGGCACGCCGAGCACCGGCAGCGTGGTCATCGAGGCCACCATGCCCGGCAGATGCGCCGCACCGCCGGCGCCGGCGACGATCACCTTCAGCCCCGCCCCCGCGGCGCCCTTGGCAAAGGCCACGAGCCGGTCGGGCGTGCGGTGCGCGGAGACGATTCGCGTCTCGTGCGGCACGCCCAGCTCCTCGAGGATGTCGGCCGCGTGGCGCATGGTGGACCAGTCGGACTGGCTTCCCATGACGATTGCGACCTTGGGGGCGGCCCCTGAGGCGTTGCGGTTCATCGGCCCAACCTGTGGAAAACTTGGATAGCTTCGCGGCGTATTCGCGCCCCGCATGCCACATTTCCCGCGCCGCTTCCAAGGCCTATGCGCCGGGCGCGGCCTTATCCGGCAAAGTTCATGCAATGATGTCGGGCAGAAGCTTGTCTTCCAGCGCCGTGATCCGGTCCTTCAGCTGCAATTTTCGCTTCTTCAGGCGCTGAATCTGCAGGAAATCCGGGGACTCTGGATCTGCAGCGCCTCGATGGCACTGTCGAGGTCCCTATGTTCCTGACGCAACTGCACAAGCTCGGCGCGGACCGCGGAATCGCTGACCTGGATCACCCGGTCTTCGTCATCCATCCTGTCGCCCGCCCTAGCCTGGTTTCCGGCGATTATAGCACCAAGCCGAACGCCACAAAATGCGGCCCGCAGCTTTACGTAACGGTAGGTAACCGGGTGTCACCGGTTCGACATGTTCCCACCTTCGTGGCATTCTTGCTGAGTCCCACTGACATGGAGGCGCGAATGTCCGTTGAATCGCATCTTGCGGAGCTCGCACGGCGACACGAAGCGTTGAAGCGGGAAATCCAGGAAGCTCAGACCCACCCCGGCTTCGACGAATTTGAAGTCTCCGCCCTGAAACGACGCAAGCTGCATATCAAGGATGAAATCGCGAAACTGAAGGCAAACGGAGAAACAAGACACTAGTCAGAGTCAGTGTGAGGGCGCCGAGCGGCGCTCAAAGCGTCAGGGGGCGGCTTCGGCCGCCCTTTGCTTTTTTGTCAGACCGCACGTCAGCCTCCGCGCCGGGCGGCCCTTCCGCCGAGACGCGGATCGAGCCTGAATGCGCGTGACGACAAGACCCTCACATCGCGCATCCGCTCATGCAGGGGATTGAGCATGATGTTGCGTTCCTCGAAGACCAGTACCGAAGGCGCACTCAAGGCAAGATCGCGCCCACGGGCGAGCCAAGCGTCCCCGCGCGCGCGGCAGGCCGATAGCGGGCTCGGGTCACCCATCAACCGCAAGAAGTCGTCGTCCGTGACTTCCGTCACGCTCGCATCATCCGGCACTTCGATCTGCACTGCCTCCAGCGTGGGAAGCTCGTCGCGGAGCGCTGCGGGAATATGCGCAAAGACTTCGAGAACGGCGAGGGAGAGGTACGTCGAGGTGTAGACCATGGGCCGGCCGGGCGAGTTCCATCTCCCGCCGACGCGCCGGCTCCCTTCCCTGTCGAGCGTGCGCGCATATGCCGGCGACGCGAGCCGCCAGACAACAGGCATCAGCCGTAGACGCCATGTGCGATGCGCATCAGAATCGCTTCGACCTCACGCGCGCCGGCATCGGTTTCCACCAGCTCGAAGGGCACCCGATCATCAAGCGCGGGATTCGGCGCGGCGAGGAACCTCCTGGCAAAGGCTGCATCGCCGAAAGCTTCGGTCGCCGCCCGCGTGATCCGCAGCAGGCGGCCGATGGCGTCTGCCTCGTTCGCCTTCAGCGCCTGGCGGTTGGCGAGCCGACGATTGAACGTGCGTTCCGGGATAACCCGGAAAATCTGCTTGGGCCCGAGCACGCCGCGCTCCATGAGCTGCTTGATCCGCGAAGCAGGAACGCCCGCGACGATCTCGTCGTGAAGAAACGGGCGCTCCTCCTCCGAAAGGCCGGACGGAGCCTCCGATTTCGACCCGCGCCCCCTGGCGGCCACTTTTCGCATCGTCGCAAGCCTCGATGATCGCCGCTGAAATCTAAACGTTCCGGCCAAATGCCGCAAGTGATACGGCAAATGGCCGACGCGACCTCACGGACTGCCGTGGCTGGGGCGATGTGGTCGGTCGCGATCACCCGCACAGCGGCCATCGCACGGACCATCCGGCGCCCTCGCACCGAACCCTGTCGTCCACGAGACGGGCCGACTTCTCGTGCTCCTTGCAATGCGCTACGCTCGCCGGGCGGTTGAGAGGCGTATCGCGCGATGCAGGAAGCCGCACTAAAATCGGCAGCAACGACGTCGGATCGGCCACCGGGGCGAAGCTCGGCGCGCGAGCGCAAGCAGATGCTGCGCCGCTTCCGGATCTGGTCGGTCGTGTCGGTCGTTCTGGTCGCGGCGGCGACCTACGGTTTCTTCTTCGACAAATCGACCCGCGCCGACCCGTTCGCGCCGTGGCCGGGGCTCTGGCAATGGCTCTCCAACAACCAGCCGCATCCGGCGCTGGCGCGCATCCCCGTCGTGCCGATCGGCGCGCGCGGCACGCTGACCTACCGCCCGGCCGACACGAGCTGGATCAACTCGCCCTACCCGCCATTCGAGATTGGGGCCGCGCCGCAGCCTGAGCCTGCAGGATCGCCGGCGGGGGCGAGCCTCGGGTTCATCTCGCAAGCCCATGCCGCCACCGCCGAGCCGCCGCAGCTGCCGCCACTTCCGGAGCAATTGCAGGCGCAGGAGCCCGCGAAGGAGCAATCGACCGCGCCGGAGCCCGACTTGCCCGGCTCGAATGCCGATCCACCCGAGGCGCACGCGGACGAGGGCAACAGCCCTGCGCCGCCGCCGGAAGGCTACATGCCCGCGCGACAGGAAGGCGAGAGCCCGCGCGTCGTGCATGCGCAGTGCCTGCCTCCGGCCGACGGGGAGACGCAATATTGCTGGCTGAGCGTGGAAGGGGTCGGCGGCTTGTTCCGGCACGCGGCACAACGGCCCGGATGGGAACGCCTCACGCCAGCCCAAATTGACGTCCCGCTTCTCTATTTCGATTTCGGCCCGGGCGGCAAGGAAGTGGACGTCGTTCCCGAAGCGGGCCAGTTGCTCACCATATCGGGCGACAAGATCGTGCAGAGCTTCGGAACGGAACAGCCCGACTTCGTGATCCTCATGTCGATCGCGAACGCGCTCTCGAAACAGGCCGGCCTGATAAAGATCGGTCCGCAGATGTACTCGCTCGCCGCTCACGGCCCACTCGGAGAAGAGCTCGTGTTGGACGACAGGGCGGTGTCGGCGATCTTCGACCCCGATCGTCTCAGCCTCCTGCAGAGCGGGGCAGCAATCGTAGATTTCTCCCCAACCAGGGTGGGTGCGCGCTACGAGCTCTACTACGTCGGGGACGGTGGCACGCTCGGCCATGCCAGCGGATCAGAGTTTGGCGGCGTCAGAGGAAACGAGCTTTCGGAGTCTGGGACCTCCGCCAATCTCCGCTCCATCTACTTTCAGGATAATGGCATCGGCTGGGTGTCGTCGGGCTGGAACGACGGCAACGAGGAAAGCGACCGTCCGGTCATCCTGCAGACCACGGATGCCGGTGCACACTGGGAGCGGCTCTCCTACCGCTACCTGCCGGCGCCGTGGACGCTCTACGGGGCGCTGCCGGGCATCCTCTTCGCGTTCTACGGCGTGGCGGCAAGCTACCGGCAGCTCCGGACCATCGGGGCGCCGCGCCCCGGCATCGAGGATATCGGCGCTTCCGACCAGCCGATCGGCTGGAACGACCCCGACGTGCTGGGGCTGAAGCCGCTGGCGCGCGCGCTGTCGCGCTTCCTGCGCAACCGCAGCACCGAGCCGCCGCTCACCATCGCCGTCACCGGCCAATGGGGCTCCGGCAAGAGCTCGCTCATGAACCTGGTGGTGGAGGACCTGCGATGGGCCGGTGCGCGGCCGGTCTGGTTCAACGCCTGGCATCACCAGAAGGAGGAGCATCTCCTTGCCGCGCTCTTGGAGAACCTCCGCCGCCAGGCGCTGCCGCCCATCTGGCGCTTCTCGGGGCTCGTTTTCCGCATCCGTCTTTTCGCGCGGCGCACGCGCAAGCGGCTGATCGGGCTGCTGGTGCTTGCCATGACCGTGGCGCTGGTCTGGGTGGTCCTCAGGCTCTTCGTCTCCGACGCCGACATCGCAGCCACCTATGCGTGGATCGGCTGGCTATGGAGCAGGCTCCTGCCCGGCGCGGAAACCTCAGCCCAGCTGCCGGACGCGGACGAGATCCTGAAGGGACTCTTCGGCATGGGCGCCGCCGGCGCCACGATCGTTCTCATCGCCAAGGCGCTGATGCAGCTCGGCGGATTCAGCCTCAACCCGGCGAAGCTCATGGCGACGCTCTCGGAGAACACGCGCGTCAAGGATTTCGCCGACCAGCTCGGCTTCCGCTACCGCTTCGCCGACGAGTTCAACGACGTGTGCCGCGCCATGCGCCATGGCGGCAATGCCGGTCTCGTCGTCATGATCGACGATCTCGACCGCTGTCAGCCCGACAACGTGTTGGAAGTGCTGGAGGCGGTGAACTTCCTCGTCTCGGCCGGCCCCTGCTTCATCTTCCTCGGCATCGACAAGGAGAAGGTGATCGCGGCCGTCACGCAGAAGCTCGGCGGCGACGCGCGTTATGCCGAGCGCTACCTGGAGAAGCTCGTCAACATCGAAGTGTCGGTGCCGGAAGCGACGGCCGACCGCACCGCGACGCTCGCTGCGCCGGACGACGAGGCCATGCGCTCGCCGTGGCCGGACCGCGTCCGCCGCATGCTGCAGGCGGCGCCCGACGCGCTTGCTCCGGCCTTCGTCGCCGTCATGATCCTCATCGCCGTGCTCGCGATCCCCGCGCCGCCTTCGGAGGAGCCGGTCGCGCCGGAGCCGCAAGTCGCGGCCGTAGGCACGCAAGGCGCTCCGACGGGGAGCGGCAGCAGCATCCCCCAGACAGGAACCGGAGGGTCTTCGCAGTCCGAAGCGACGGCTGGGGGAGAGGCCGCAGCGGTGGCGCTGCCGACCGTCTCGGCGGACGCGCTGGCGACCGGCTGGCCGTGGGCGACCATCGTGGTGCTGCTCTTCGCCTTGGCGGCGATCGCGGTGGCGATCCTCAGGCGCTCCACCGTGGAGCATGACATCAGCGTGGAGGATTCGACCGACTTTCGCGACGCGCTCACGATCTGGCACCCGGTCTTCTTCGCGGCGAGCCCGACCCCGCGCGGCATCAAGCGCCATCAGAACCGGCTGCGCTTCCAGGCGATGCGGCTGCGCCCACTGGCGCCGGAGCGGCAATGGCTCGACGAGCTGTTCGAGGGGAAGCGCGGCGACGCCTCGGACGACGGCGGCCCGCCGACGGCCGGCGTCGACGATCCGATGCTCGTCGCCATCGGGGCGCTCGCCGCCTACGATGCTGCGCTCGGGACGCACTTCCTCGATGACGCCACCGATCTGTTGAGCGGTGTCGGCCAAGACAAGCATGCCGAAGGGGTTTCAGCGGCCGTGCGGGCGCATGTCTCGACGTTTCCCGGCGATTGGCCGCCGACCGCGGCACAGATCGAGGCGTATTGCGGCCTTTCCGATTCGATCCGCGCCTGACGCGTTTTTCCTTTGCGGCGGATTGAGCTCACGCGCCGCGCGGCGACTCACATCGCTTTCGCCGTTTCCCTGAGCTTGAACTTCTGGATCTTGCCGGTCGACGTCTTGGGGATTTCCGCGAACACGACCGCGCGCGGACATTTGTAGTGCGCCAGATGTTTCCGCGCGTGTTGCGATCAGCTCTTCGGCCGTGGCGCTTCTGCCGGGCTTCAGCTCCACGAAGGCCAGCGGCGTCTCGCCCCACTTGGCGTCGGGCCTGGCGACCACCGCCACGGCGGCGACGGCGGGGTGCTTGTAGAGCGCGTCCTCCACCTCGATGGAGGAGATGTTCTCGCCGCCGGAGATGATGATGTCCTTGGAGCGGTCCTTCAGCTGCACGTAGCCGTCGGGATGCATCACGCCGAGATCGCCGGAATGGAACCAGCCGTCCTTCAGCGCCTCGGCCGTGGCCTCGGGGTTCTTCAGATATCCCTTCATGACGATGTTGCCGCGGAAGAACACCTCGCCCAGCGTCTCGCCGTCGGCCGGCACCGGCTGCATGGTCTGCGGGTCGTAGACGGCGAGTTCCTCAAGCGCCGGGTAGCGGACGCCCTGCCGGGCCTTCTTGCCCGCCTGCGCCGCGCCGTCGAGCGCGTCCCATTCGCTCTTCCATTCGTTGACCACCGCCGGCCCGTAGGTCTCCGTCAGCCCGTAGACATGCGTCACGGCGAAGCCCGCCTCGGCCATGGCGGCGAGCACCGCCTCGGGCGGCGGGGCGGCGGCGGTGATGAATTTGACCTGTTGCGTGAAGACGCGCTTCTCCGCCTCCGGCGCGTTGACGAGCACAGCCATGACGATGGGCGCGCCGCAAAGATGCGTGACGCCGTGATCGGCGATGGCGTCGTAGATGGCGCCGGCGCGCACCCATCTCAGGCACACATGCGTGCCGGCCACCGCCGACAGCGCCCAGGGAAAGCACCAGCCGTTGCAGTGGAACATCGGCAGCGTCCAGAGATAGACCGGATGCCGCCCCATGCCGGCGGAGAGCGCATTGGCGTAGCACATGAGCGCCGCGCCCCGATGGTGATAGACGACGCCCTTCGGGTTGCCGGTGGTGCCGGAGGTGTAGTTGAGGCTGATGGCGTCCCACTCG
This sequence comes from uncultured Alphaproteobacteria bacterium, assembly GCA_963801225.1. Lineage (GTDB taxonomy): Bacteria > Pseudomonadota > Alphaproteobacteria > Rhizobiales > Afifellaceae > DASWJZ01. Next base: position 227,218 of record CAWDED010000004.1, on the reverse strand, counting down.
TCGTCCGGCATACGCCAGGCGAAATCGGGGTCGCCCTCCGCCACCAGCGCCTCGTAGTCGAGCGTGCCGATGCGCTCGCCCTTGGCGACGGGGGCGTCCGCGGGAAACTCCGGATCGTCGAAATCGACCACGAGCGGCTTCACCTTCGCCTGGCCCAATGCCTCCGCCATCACGGCAGAGAGCTCGCGGTCGACGATCACCACCTTCGCCTCGGCGTGGTCGAGCTGGAAGGCGATCACCGCCGCGTCGAGCCGCGTGTTGATGGAATGAAGCACGGCGCCGAGCATGGGCACGCCGTAATGCGCCTCCAGCATGGGCGGGGTGTTGGCGAGCATCACCGAGACGGTGTCGCCCACCCCGATGCCGCGGCCGGCGAGCGCCGAGGCGAGCCGCCGGCAGCGGGCGTAGAGCTCCGCGTAGGTGAGCCGCTGGCTCCCGTGCACCACCGCCATGTGATCGGGAAACACACGCGCCGCCCGATCCAGAAAGGCGAGCGGCGTCAGCGGCTGGAAATTGGCCGCGCTCTTCTTCAGATCGTCGTTATAAGAAGCGCGCATCACGGCGCTTTTCCTCCCTGGTGGCTATCAAAGGCCAGCTGGGTGAAAACCGCAACGGCGGAACCGCGCGGCGAATCAGCCAGCCGGCGCCTGGAACAGTCAGGGGCAAAAAGATGGCAGCCACCTCCTCGCACAGGCACATCGTCATCTACGGGGCGATTGCCGCCAACCTTGTGATCGCCGCGGCGAAATTCCTCGCCGCCTTCTTCACCGGCAGCTCCTCCATGCTGTCGGAGGGCTTCCACTCGGTCGTCGATACCGGCAACGAGCTGCTGCTCCTGCTCGGTGTCCACCGCAGCCACAGGCCGGCGGACAGGATGCATCCCTTCGGCTACGGCCTGGAGCTCTATTTCTGGGGGCTGATCGTGGCCGTGCTGCTGTTCTCCATCGGCGGAGGGCTGTCGGTCTACGAGGGCGTCGCCCATATCCGTGCCCCGAGGGAGATCACCGAGCCGTTCTGGAACTATGTCGTCCTCGCCATTGCATTCGTCTCGGAAAGCACCTCGTGGAGCGTCGCGGTGCACGCTTTGCGCAAATCCGCCAAGCCCGGCGAGAGCCTTATCGCCACGTTCCGCAACAGCAAGGACCCCAGCGTGTTCATGGTCGTGGCCGAGGACACCGCCGCAATTCTCGGCATCGTCGTCGCCTTCGTCGGCATCACCCTGGCGCACATGCTGCAGGCGCCCTTCATCGATGGCGTCGCATCGGTGGTTATCGGCGTGATCCTGATCTGCGTCGCAAGCCTGCTCGTCTATGAATCGCGCGGGCTGATCCTCGGCGAGACCGCCGATCCCGACATCGTCAAGTCCGTCTACCAGATCGCGCGCGAGGAGCCGGCGACGGCCGGCGCCCGCCGCGTCCTCACCATGCAACTCGGGCCGGACGAGGTTCTCCTCAACATGGACATCGAGTTCAACGAAGGTGTCTCCGGCAGCGCGCTCTTCCATGCCGTCGATTCCATCGAGAAACGCATCCGCGAGAAGCACCCGTCCGTGCAGCACGTCTTCATCGAGATCGAGGCGATCCGCGCCGGCGCGAAAGCCGCGGCGCAGGCCTGACGTCACTCCTGCGGCGCTTCCGGCAGGCGCTGCAGCCGCTCCGCGATCCGCTCGATGCGCTCTGCCGCGTGCATCAGGCTCTCGGCGAAGTTCTGCTCCATGCCCTCGATGCGCATGGCGGTGTCGGTGCGCACGTCGCGCAGACGACTTCACGGCTTCTTCGGTGGCGGTCAACCGGCGCTCGGCGTCGTCCAGCCGGTCGGTCATGAGGATGCCGGCCATCACCATCAGCCGCTGATCGCCGATCTCGCCGAGCGCGGCGCGCAGCTCGCCGATCGCGGCGTCGAAGCGCTGGCCGAGCGCCTCCACGTGCTCTTCCTCGCCGTCCTCGCAGGCCATGCGGTAGACGCGGCCGTTCACCGTAAGGTTGACCTGCGCCATCAGCCGCTTCCCTCCTCGTCGCTCGCAAGCACGTCGCGGATCGCCGCAATGGCGTTGTCGATGCGGCGCGAGGCGTCCCGGTTCAGCTGATCGAGCTTGGCGGCGCGGGCCTTCGCCTGGTCGAGAGCCTCGGCGAGCTCGGCCCGGTCGGCGGTCAGCATCTGCACTTCCTCGGCCAGCCCGTCGGCGCCGGCAGACTGCGCCAGCCGCCGCTCCACGGCATATTCCAGGCTCTGGAGCGCTGCCTCCAGCTGCTGCACTGCCTGTTCCGTCGCTGACGCCATCTCTTCCCGTCCCTGGCGCGCCCCCGCGATCCCCGGCCTTTCCGCCGATGTTAAGCATTGGACCGGATGCGCCGCAGAATCAAGCGCTTGCGTCAGGGATATTCAGCGACTGCTTGAAGCGCGGCCGGGGAGCGCGGGGTCAGCCGATCATCCCCATGCGGACGAGCACCTTGGCTCCCGGCTGAAGCGGCGTCTCCAGGCCGGCGCGCCGGCCGTCGGCGAAGACGACGATGTTGCGGCGGATGCGCGGGGAGGAATCGACCAGCCGGTCACGCATGCCCGGCCAGCGCGCGTTCACCGCGTCGATCGCCTCCGCGACGGTCGCAGCCTCCACCTCCAGCCGCACCGCGGAGCCTGGAAACAGCCGCACCAGCGCCGCCGGCAGCTCAACGATGACCATAACTTAGAGCCTCCATTCTGACCGAGACAGAATGGAGGCTCTACCTCTTCGTTGGAGCGTGATCTTATCCGAGAACCGGTTCCCACTTTTCGGGATCATGCTAGGCGTCGACCACCAGCGTCTCAACCGACAGGATCATCGGCAGATGCTCGGCGATACGCTGGAAGCCTTCGCCTTCGTCGCGGCTGGCATAGAGCGAGCCGCCATTGGTGCCGAAATAGACGCCGGCCGGCTGCATCGTATCGGTCGCCATGGCCTGCCGCAGCACGCCGAAATAGGCGTTCTCCTGCGGCAGCCCGTTGCGCAGCGCCTGCCAGCTGGCGCCGCCGTCGCGGGTGCGCCAGACGGCCGCCTTGCCGTCGGGCGGATAGCGGCCGGCCGAGTCGCCGTTGAGCGGCAGAAGATAAAGCGTGTCGGCGTCGCGCGGATGCGTGGCGGCGGGAAAGCCGAAGGTGGAGGGAAGCCCCGCCTCGATGCTCTGCCATTCGCGGCCGCCGTCGTCGCTGCGATACATGCCGCAATGGTTCTGCTGATAGAGGCCGTCCGGACTCGCCCGGCGCCATCACCACGCAGTGCACGCACTGGCCGAATTCCGGATATTGCTGATCCTCCGGCATGTAATCGTTGCGCGTGCCGCTGTTGCGCGGCTCCCAGCTCTTGCCGCCGTCGGCGGAGTGGAAGACGCCCACGGCGGACATCCCCACCCACATCTTCTCGCCGCCATTGGGGCCGAGCACGATGGAGTGAAGGATCAGCCCGGCGCCGCCGGGCGTCCATTCCGGCCGCGTGGGATGATCGCGCAGGCCGGAGACATGGCTCCATGTCTCGCCCGCCGTCGTCGCTGCGGAAGAGCCCGGCGGGCTGCACGCCGGCATAGAGCGCGCCGTTTCCCGGCGCGAGGCTCCACACCGTCCTGATCGGCTCCTCGCCTTCCGCGTAGGCGAGGCCTTCGCTGGAATGCGTCCAGGTCTCGCCGAGGTCGGTCGACTTCCACACCGCCGGCCCGAACCATTGATTGCCGCCGCCGCCATAGATGGCGCCGGTCGCGGCATCGCCCTTCACATGGTTCATCGGCCACGTCTCGCAGAGCGGACCGGAAAGCTCCCACGTGCGGCGCTCGCGGTCGCTCTTCAGGATGAACGCGCCGCGCGTCGTTCCGATGAGGACGAGAACCTTTTCAGCCATGCCGCCTCCTCCCAGAGCCGATCCCAAAGCCTCGCCACGCAAACTAGCCCATCTCGCCGCCAGCGAGCACCATCCACGTTACGCCGAAGCGGTCCGCCACCATGCCGAAGCGCGAGGCGAAGAACGTCTTGTCGAGCGGCATCTGCACCTTGCCCCCGTCGGCAAGCGCATGGAAGAGACGGTCCGCCTCCGCCTCGCTGTCCGCGCTCAGCGTCAGCGAAACGCCTTTGAAGTCCAGCACGCCCGGACCCATCCCGTCGGACGCCATGACGATCGAATCGCCGATCTTGAATGCCGAGTGCATGACCTTGTCTTCCCAGCCGGGAGCGAGCATGCCGGGCGGCATCGGCTGCGGCGCATCCTTGAACGGCATGACCGCCTCGACCTTCGCGCCGAGCGCTTGCTTGTAGAAATCGATCGCCTCCTGGCAGCGCCCGTTGAACGACAGATACGGCTGGACTTGCATGCGCTTCTCCCTGGCTCACAAGGCAACGCGATTCGCCCATCCGGGCCATGCGTTGACTAATTAGGTTGATATCAACATTATAGGCAACGATGGCGAAGCGCAATATGCTTTCCTTCGATGTGACGCATGCGGTGCGCGATGCGTGCCTGTGCCTCCACGTGCAGCGCGCCGCGCGCGCCACGGCGCGCCGCTACGACGAGGCGCTGAAGCCGGTCGGGCCTGACCAACGGGCAATACTCGCTGATGATGGCGCTGAACCGCCAGGCGCCGCCGACCATCGGCCCCGTCGCCGCGCTGCTCGGCCTGGACCGCACCACGCTCACGGCCGCGCTGAAGCCGCTGGAGCGCCGCGGCCTGGTGAGCGTCGCCCCCGACGAGGCGGACAGACGGAGCCGCAGGCTGGCGCTCACCCCCGCGGGGCGAAAGCTGCTGAAGCAGGCGGTTCCCTTGTGGAAGCGCGCGCAAAGCGCCAACGAGCGCCGCCTCACCTCCTCTCCCGACCGACTGCGCGCCGAGCTTCTCGCGCTCTCGTGACGCCGTCGCTGCTTCCGCAGCGCGACCGCTTTTGCCACGAGCGGAAAGCGCGGCGTCATCGACGGTTCACACGTCTGTGCAGCATGCGGATGGCAAGCTGCGGCGGCACACGCCGCGTCGAATGAAAGGCAATCCCATGAACCACACTGCGCGAAGGGCCGTGTTGACCCTGGCGGCCACGGCCGCATTTGCCGCCGCTCCGGCAACCGCCCAAGCCTTCGCCATCGGTCTGGGGGCGACATGCCCTACGCCAAGGCCGACGATACCCCCCTCATCCCGGCGTTGATTGCCGACATGAACGCCTCAGACATTTCCTTCTCGATTCACGACGGCGATATAAAGGACGGCAGTTCACTGTGCACCGACGACATCTACACTGACGCCGCGGCGATGTTCGATAGCCTGAAGAAGCCGGTCATCTACGTTCTCGGTGACAACGAGTGGACCGACTGCCACCGCACCAACAACGGCGGCTACGACAACCTCGAGCGGCTCGATCATATCCGCAAGACGATGTTCGACACCGCGGAGACCTTTGGACAAGAGAGGATGACGGTCGAACATCAGGGCAACGCGGGCGAGAAGCTTGCCGAAAACAGCCGCTTCGCCAAGGGCGGCGCGATCTTCGTCGGGCTGAATGTGCCGGGCTCGAATAACAACAAAGTCGATTCGGACGAGGATTGCGTCAAGAAGAGCGCCCGGACAGCCGAGCAGTGCGCCGCCGACAATGCCGAATATGAGGAGCGCGATGCGGCCAACATCCAGTGGATGAAGGACAGCTTCGCCAAGGCCAAGGCCGATGGCGATAAGGGTGGATGATCGTCGTCCAGGGCGACGTGGGCTTTGACATCCCCGAGAGCGAGGACGACGACGAAAGCCGCTTGCCCGGCCACGATGGCTATGCCGCATTCCTTGACGCTCTGATTGCCGAGACGGAGGCCTTTGACGGCCAGTCGTCCTGGTTCATGGCGATACACACTATTTCAAGATCGACAAGTCGCTGCGGAACGCGACGCATCTGCTGCCGAATTTCACCCGCGTGCAGACCTTCGGTAGCCCAAACATTCACTGGGTGAAGGTGGATGTCGACGCTAACAGCCGCGACGTATTCGCGTTCCATCCGATGATTGTGGCTGCCAACGCATCGAAGTCGCTCTCGAACTGACGATACAGGGCGCGTGGCTACCAATCGCTGCGCGCCCACATTAGCGTCCACGTCTGCTTGGGGTCGGCGGCCAGACGCCGCGGCCTCCCCCACCCCCGTGCTTGACCCACTCCTTGAAGCTGCTATCTCTCCGCGCGCCATTTCGGAACAGGCCACGGATCGGCGGGTTTCGGCGGCGGCGCCGGGCCGGTTAACAAAGCCTTCACGACGGATTTCCTCGATGACGGACGCAGTTCCGCACGCGCTGATGGCCAATGCGATCCGCGCTCTTGCCATGGACGCGGTGGAAAAGGCCAAATCCGGGCATCCCGGCATGCCCATGGGCATGGCCGACGTCGCCACGGTGCTGTTCACCAAGCACCTGAAATTCGACCCCGGCCGACCCGCACTGGCCGGACCGCGACCGCTTCGTGCTCTCCGCGGCCACGGCTCCATGCTGCTCTACTCGTCTCTCTACCTCCTCGGCTACGAGGACATGACGCTGAACGAGCTCACCCGCTTCCGCCAGCTCGGCTCCAAGACGGCCGGCCACCCGGAATACGGCCACGCCTCGGGCATCGAGACCACCACCGGGCCGCTCGGCCAGGGGCTCGGCAACTCGGTCGGCATGGCGCTCGCCGAGCGCATCATGAACGCGGAGTTCGGCGACGAGCTGGTCGACCACCACACCTATGTCATCGCCTCCGACGGCGACCTCATGGAGGGAATCAGCCACGAGGCGATCGCGCTCGCCGGGCATCTGAAGCTCAGCCGCCTGATCGTCATGTTCGACGACAACGACATCACCATCGACGGCGCGCGCACGCTCTCCGACAACACCGACCAGGTTGCACGCTTCGAGGCGGCCGGCTGGCGCGCCATGCGGATCGACGGGCAGGACCCCGACGCGATCGACCAGGCGCTGACGGAGGCGAAGACCGGCGACCGCCCGGTGCTCATCGCCTGCCAAGACCACCATCGGCTACGGCGCGCCGAAGAAGGCCGGCACCTCCGCCGCGCACGGCTCGCCGCTCGGCGCGGAGGAGATCGCCGGCGCCCGTGAGGCGCTCAACTGGCCCTACGAGCCTTTCGTCATTCCCGACGACATCCTGAGCGCCTGGCGCTCCGCCGGGCGCCGCTCGCGCTCCGTGCGCGAGGCGTGGGAGGAGCGGCTGGCGCAGGCTGACGCCGACCGGCGGGCGGAGTTCCAGCGCCGCGTTTCCGGCGACACTGAAGCCGGAGCTCGACACCGCCATCACCGACCTGAAGCGCTCCTACGACGAGAGCCCGCAGAAAGTCGCCACCCGCAAAGCCTCGGAGCTGGCGCTCGACGTCATCAACGCCGTGCTGCCGGAGACGGTCGGCGGCTCCGCCGACCTCACGCCCTCCAACAACACCAAGACCAAGGGGCTGGAGGAGATCTCGGCGGGGCATTACGGCGGCCGCTACATCCATTACGGCATCCGCGAGCACGGCATGGCGGCGGCCATGAACGGCATGGCGCTGCATGGCGGGATCATCCCCTATTCGGGGACTTTCCTCATCTTCTCCGACTATTGCCGCCCGTCGATCCGGCTTGCCGCGCTCATGGGCCAGCGCGTGATCTTCGTCATGACGCACGATTCGATCGGGCTCGGCGAGGACGGGCCGACGCACCAGCCGGTGGAGCAGCTGGCGGCGCTCCGCGCCATCCCCAACCTCACCGTCTACCGCCCCGCCGACGTGGTGGAGACGGCCGAGTGCTGGCAGCTGGCGCTGGAGCATCATACCGGCCCGAGCCTCTTGGCGCTGACCCGCCAGGGTCTCGCCCAGGTGCGCACGCACGTTCCAGGCTGCCAACCTCTGCTCTAAGGGCGCCTACGAGCTCGTCCCCGCAGACCGCCAGGCGCAGGTCTCGATTTTCGCCACCGGCTCGGAGGTGGGGATCGCGGTGGAGGCGCACGCGGCTCTCGACGCGCAGGGAATTGCCGCGCGCGTCGTCTCCGTGCCGTCGTTCGAGCGCTTCCTGGCCGAGGACGACGACTACCGCGCCGCCACGATCGGCACGGCGCCGATCCGCGTCGGCATCGAGGCGGCGGTGCGCGAGGGCTGGGACCGGGTGATCGGCGAGAACGGCATCTTCGTCGGCATGAGCACGTTCGGCGCCAGCGGCCCCTACGAGGAGCTCTACAAGCATTTCGGCATCACCGCCGAGGCGGTGGTGGAAAAGGTAAAGGCTCGGATGAAATGAGCCGGACGAATCTCAGAAGGAGTGGGTGATGACTGTGAAGGTCGCCATCAACGGGTTCGGGCGCATTGGCCGCCTGGTTCTCAGGTCCATCCTCGAAACCGGCCGCAAGGACGTCGAGGTCGTGGCCGTCAACGATCTCGGGCCGGTGGAAACCAACGCGCATCTGTTGCGCTACGATTCCGTCCACGGGCGCTTTCCGCACGAGGTGAAGGTCAACGGCGACACGATCGATGCCGGCGTCGGCTCGTTCAAGGTGACGGCCGAGCGCGATCCCTCGAAGCTGCCGCACAAGGCGCTCGGCGTCGACATCGTGATGGAATGCACCGGCATCTTCACCTCCAAGGAGAAGGCCTCGGCGCATCTCGAGGCGGGCGCCAAGCGCGTGCTGGTCTCCGCCCCCGCCACGAACGCCGACCTGACGGTCGTCTACGGCGTCAACGACGACAAGCTCACCAAGGACCATGTGGTCGTCTCCAACGCCTCGTGCACGACCAACTGCCTGGCGCCGGTGGTCCACGTGCTGCACAACGCCATCGGCATCCAGCACGGCTTCATGACGACCATCCACTCCTACACGGGCGACCAGCCGACGCTCGACACGCTGCACAAGGACCTCTACCGGGCGCGCGGAGCGGCGATCAACATCATCCCCACCACCACCGGCGCGGCCAAGGCGGTGGGGCTGGTGATCCCGGATCTCAACGGCAAGCTCGACGGCGCTTCCATGCGCGTGCCGACCCCCAACGTCTCGCTCGTCGACTTCAAGTTCGTGGCCAAGCGCGCGACGACGCCGGAAGAGGTGAACAACGCCATCATCGAGGCGACCCGGTCGAACCGGCTGAAGGGCATCCTCGTGGCCACCGACGAGAAGCTCGTCTCGTCCGACCTCAACCACGACTCGGCCTCCTCGACGGTCGCCCTCGATCAGACCAAGGTCATCGACGGCAATTTCGTCCGCGTCGTCTCCTGGTACGACAACGAATGGGGCTTTTCGTGCCGCATGGCCGACACGGCGGCGGTAATGGCAAAGACGCTGTGACGACGCCGGCGCACCTGTAACGGCCGACGGTTGCGTCCATGGGTGAGGCGACGATGAACCTCTCGTTCTTCGACATTTTCCGTGAGTTCGTCACGCTCTTCGTCGTCATCGACCCGCTTGGTACCGTTCCCAGTCTTCCTGCACTACACGCGGAGAGTTCCCGAGGAATTGCACCATAATGTTGCGGTGCGCGCCGTCGGCACTGCCGCGGCGGTGCTCCTCTTCTTCATCGTATTCGGACAGCTGATCCTCAAGACGATCGGTGTTTCCCTGGTGTCGTTCCAGATCGCCGGCGGCATCGTCCTCTTCCTGTTCGCACTGACGATGATCTTTGGGCCGGGAAAGCCCGAAGTCGGAGATGGAAAAAGAAGCCGTCGACCATCGCGAGATCGCGGTTTTTCCACTGGCCATGCCATCCATCGCCTCGCCGGGCGCCATGCTCGCGGTGGTCGTGCTGACTGACAATCACCGCTATTCGATTGCCGATCAGGTCGTGACGACCAGCATCCTTGTGGTCGTGCTCCTCTTTGTGCTGGCGCTGCTCTATCTGGCCAAGCCGATCCACGATTATATCGGTGACGCCGGCGCCAGCATCGCTAGCCGTGTGATGGGCATCATGCTGGCAACGGTTGCCGTCGACGCGATGCTGCAGAGCCTTGCCGGCCTCGGCGTCGGCATCAATCTCCATCCGGGCATAGCGGCCGGCGGCCTTATGGACGGAGGGTGACGATGGACTCCGTCGCGGCCGCCCCGGCCGAATGAAAGGTGAGCCGAATCATCCCGCATGCTTGCCGCGTCACGACCTGACACGACGACCTTCGATTGAGCGGTGACAGGCAAAAAGCACGAAACCGATCCGGCCCCGAAGCCCGGGGCGAACCCTCGGCTACTGACGAAGCCGTCGGTCTGTCGGACGAGGAAGCGGCACACCGGCTCGCCCAATACGGCGAGAACGCGCTGGTCGAAAAGCACGTCAGCAAGCTGAAGAAGCTGGCGTCCTATTTCTGGGGGCCCATCCCCTGGATGATAGAGGCGGCGGCGCTTCTGTCGGCCACCGTGCGCCATTGGGGCGACTTCGCCGTCATCCTGGTCATGCTGCTGCTCAATGCCGGGGTGGGGTTCTGGCAGGAATCGAAGGCCGACAGCGCCATCGCCGCGCTGAAGGAGCGGCTGGCCCTCAAGGCCAAGGTGCTGCGCGGCGGGCACTGGCAGGATGTTCCCGCGCGCCTGCTGGTGCCGGGAGACGTGATCTCCGTGCGGCTCGGCGACATCATCCCTGCCGATGCGCGCCTGACGTCCGGCGACTTCCTCAGCGTGGATCAGGCTGCGCTGACCGGCAAGTCGCTGCCCGTCGACAAGAAGACGGGCGACACCGTCTATTCCGGCTCGGTGGCGAAGCTCGGCGAGATGCAGGCGGCCGTTACCGCCACGGGCATGAGCACCTATTTCGGCAAGACCGCCCGCCTGGTGGAGAGCGCCGGCGTGGTGTCGCATTTCCAGCGGGCGGTGCTGCGCATCGGCAACTTCCTCATCCTGTGCACGGTCGGCCTGGTGGCGCTCATCCTGGTCGTCGCGCTCTTCCGCGATGAGCCGCTGGTGGAGACGCTGCTCTTCGCGCTGATCCTGACGGTGGCGGCCATTCCGGTCGCCCTCCCCGCGGTGCTTTCGGTGACCATGGCGGTGGGAGCGGAGCGCCTGGCCCGGATGAAGGCCATCGTCTCCCGCCTGGTGGCCATCGAGGAGCTGGCGGGCATCGATATTCTGTGCTGCGACAAGACCGGCACGCTGACCCAGAACAAGCTCAGCCTCGACGCACCGCAGCTGTTCGACGCGAAGAGCAACGACGAGCTGCTGCTGGCGGCGGCGCTCGCATCCCGCCGCGAGGCGGGCGACGCCATCGACGCGGCGGTGCTTGCCGCCCTCAAAGATCCGAAACAGCTTGCGGGCTATCAGGTCGAAAAGCTCACGCCCTTCGATCCGGTGCGCAAGCGCGTGGAGGCCACGATCCGGCATGGCAGCGAGACCTTCCAGGTCACCAAGGGGGCGCCGCAGGTCATCCAGGAGTTGGCCGGACTGAAGGACGACGCGGCGGCCCGCGCACAGGCCGCGGTCGATGCCTTTGCGGCAAAGGGCTACCGCACCTTGGGGGTGGCTCGCGGCGAGACCTCCGGCGGCAGCACGCACTGGCGCTTCCTCGGCCTGCTGCCGCTGTTCGATCCGCCACGCAAGGACGCCAAGGCCACGATCGAGCGAACCGCCGAGATGGGCGTCGATATCAAAATGGTGACCGGCGACCACGAGGCGATCGCGCGGGAGATCGCAGGCACCTTGGGTCTCGGCCAGAACATCCTTCCCGCCGACAAGGCCTTCGGCAAGGATGCCGGGAAGCTCGACGCGGCGGCGGTCGAAGCGGCCGACGGATATGCCCGCGTCTTCCCCGAGCACAAATACGCCATCGTCCAGGCACTGCAGGCGCGCGACCATATCGTGGGAATGACGGGAGACGGGGTGAACGACGCCCCGGCGCTCAAGCAGGCCGACGTGGGCATCGCCGTCAGCGGGGCGACCGACGCTGCGCGCGCCGCCGCCGATGTCGTGCTGACCGCGCCCGGCCTTTCCGTCATCACGGCGGGCATCGAAGAGGCGCGGCGCATCTTCGAGCGGATGACGGGCTACGCCATCTACCGCATCTCGGAGACCGTCCGCGTCCTGCTCTTCATGACGCTGTCGATCCTGGTGTTCGACTTCTACCCGGTCACCGCCATCATGATCGTGCTCCTGGCGCTCTTCAACGACCTGCCGATCATGATGATCGCCTACGACAACGCGCCGGTGGCGGAGCGGCCGGTGCGCTGGGACATGCAGCTCACCCTGGTGCTTTCCGCCGTCCTCGGCACGCTCGGCGTCATCGCCTCGTTCGGGATGTTCTGGCTGGCGGAGGAATGGCTGCACCTGCCGCGGCCGGAGACCCAGTCGCTGATCTTCCTCAAGCTCCTCGTCGCGGGGCACATGACCATCTACCTGACCCGCAACAAGGGGCCTATCTGGCAGCGCCCCTGGCCGAGCTGGCAGCTGATCGCAGCCTGCGAGACGACGCAGCTCATCGGCACGCTGGCGGCCGTATACGGTTGGTTCATCGAGCCGATCGGCTGGGGCTATGCGGGGCTGGTCTGGGGCTATGCTCTGGTCTGGTTCCTGATCAACAGCGGCTTCAAGGTGCTGACCTATCGCCTGTTCACGCACCGCGCACGTCCGCAGGCGGCGCATCTTGCACGCGTCGAAGCCCCGCTGGGGCATCACGTCCCGCGCAGGCACCGCTAGACTAGCGCGGCGAAACGCGGCCCAGCTCGCACGCGCGCTGCCCCTGTCAACGTCAAAGTGCGGATGTTATGAGATGCCGCGTGACACGACCGAAAAGAGCGAAAATGACGTTTCGAACGCTTGACGATGCGGGTGACCTGAAGGGCAAGCGCGTGCTTCTGCGCGTCGATCTGAACGTGCCGGTGCATGACGGTGCGGTGACCGACGCGACGCGCATCGAGCGCGTCGCCCCGACCATCAAGGAGCTCTCCGACCGCGGCGCCAAGGTGGCGCTCCTGGCGCATTTCGGACGGCCGAAGGGCAAGCGCGTGCCGGACATGTCGCTGGAGCCGGTGGCGCGCGCCGTAGCCGACGTGGTCGGGCGTCCCGTCGGCTTCGTCGACGATTGCATCGGCCCGGAGGCGGAAAGGGCGGTGGCGACACTCGGCGATGGCGGCATCGTCGTCCTGGAGAACACCCGCTTCCATGCCGGCGAAGAGAAGAACGACCCGGATTTCACCGCCGCGTTGGCGAAGGTCGGCGACATCTACGTCAACGATGCCTTCTCCGCCGCGCATCGCGCCCACGCCTCGACCGAGGGCCTGGCGCACCTGCTGCCGGCCTATGCCGGCCGCGCCATGCAGGAGGAGCTGGAGGCGCTGGAGAAGGCGCTCGGCAAGCCGCAGCATCCGGTGGTCGCCATCGTCGGTGGCGCCAAGGTCTCCACCAAGCTGGAGCTGCTCGCCAACCTCATCGGCAAGGTCGACGCGCTGGTCATCGGCGGGGCCATGGCCAACACCTTCCTCGCGGCGAAGGGCGTGGCGGTCGGCAAGTCGCTGAGCGAGCCCGATCTCGCCGAGGCGGCGCGGCGCATCATGCTCTCCGCCGCCGACGCGCACTGCGCCATCGTGCTGCCGACCGACGTGGTGGTGGCGAAGGCGCTGGAGGCGAACGTCGAGACGAAGACCGTAATGCTGGAGAGCGTGCCCGCCGACACGATGATCCTCGACGTCGGCGAGAAGAGCGTGGCGGAGGTCAACGCCTGGATCGACAAGGCGAAGACGCTCGTGTGGAACGGGCCGCTCGGCGCCTTCGAGACGCCGCCCTTCGACCGCGCGACCCTTGCGGCGGCAAAACATGCCGCGGAGCGGACGAAGGCCGGCAAGCTCCTCTCCGTCGCCGGCGGCGGGGATACGGTGGCGGCCCTCAACCAGGCCGGCGTGGCGGACGATTTCAGCTACGTCTCGACCGCCGGTGGCGCGTTTCTGGAATGGCTTGAGGGCAAGGCGCTGCCGGGCGTAGAAGCATTGCGATCCGCTTGAGCGAGCTTCGCCATGGCCGTGACGATTGCCCAGGAACGGGCGGATTCGCCCGATGCGCGCGCGCTTCTCCAGGCGCGCGATGAGGAGAATTTCCAGCTCTATCCGCCGGAGGCGCGTTTCGGCATCGCGGCCGACAAGCATGTCGACAAGGGTGTCCAGTTCCTCATCCTGCGCGAGGATGGGGCGCCCATCGGCTGCGGCGCGTTGGAGGAGCATGAGGGCTACGCCGAGATGAAGAGCGTGTTCGTGCTCAAATCGGCACGCGGCCGGCGGCTGGGACAGGCGATCATCCGGGCGCTCGAGGACGCCGCCCGCGGCCTCGGATACGATGAGGTGCGGCTGGAGACGGGAACCCGCTCTCCCTGGGCGATCAAGACGTACGAGCGCGCCGGCTACAGCGCCTGCGGGCGCTTCGGCGACTATCCGGAGGCGCCGCTCAGCGTCTACATGTTGAAGCAGCTTTCCCCCGGCGCGGGCAGCGCCGACACCATTCACACAAGCTAGACGATCGAGGAGACAGCCATGAGCGAGAGGCTGGAAGACATCGCAATCCGCATGGTCGCCGAAGGCAAGGGCCTTCTGGCGGCGGACGAGAGCACCGGCACCATCAAGAAACGCTTCGATTCGATCGGAGTGGAGAACGTCGAGGAGAATCGCCGCGACTATCGCGAGATGCTGTTCGGCGCGGGCGACGCGATGAAGAGCTACATCTCCGGCGTCATCCTCTACGACGAGACCATCCGCCAGAAGGCCAAGGACGGCACGCCCTTCGTCGACATGATCAAGGCGGCGGGCGCCGTGCCGGGCATCAAGGTCGATGCCGGCGCCAAGGACCTCGCCAAATGCCCGGGCGAGAAGATCACCGAAGGTCTCGACGGGCTCGCCGGCCGGCTGAAGGAGTACTACGATCTCGGCGCGCGCTTCGCCAAATGGCGCGCCGTTATCACCATCGGCGAGGACGGGCGGCCGAGCTGGAACTGCATCCACGCCAACGCCCAGGCGCTCGCCCGCTATGCGGCGCTCTGCCAGGAGGCGGGGATCGTGCCGATCGTGGAGCCGGAAGTGCTGATGGACGGGCCTGACGCGAAGCATACGATCGAGCGCTGCTACGATGTGACGGTGTGGACGCTGGAGACGGTGTTTCACGAACTCTACGTCGCTCGCGTCGCACTGGAGGGCATGGTGCTGAAGCCGAACATGGTCGTGCCCGGCCAGCTCTCCGGCAAGACGGCAAGCGTCGAAGAGGTCGCCGAAAAGACCGTGAAGGCGCTGAAGGCGACCGTCCCGCCGGCGGTGCCTGGCATCGCCTTCCTCTCCGGCGGCCAGTCCGACGAGCAGGCGACCGCGCATCTCTCCGCCATGAACGCCATGCACGACCTGCCGTGGACGCTCACCTTCTCATACGGGCGGGCGCTGCAGGCGGCAGCACTTGGCGCCTGGCGCGGCAAGGCCGAGAACGTCGCGGCCGCACGCGCCGCCTTCACGCACCGGGCGAAGATGAACAGCCTGGCGGCGACCGGCGGCTGGACGGCGGAGCAGGAGAAGAAGGCGGCCTGATCTTTTTGTTGGAGTCTGAAAATCGCCGAATTGGCGGTGTGGAAGGCGGTGGGAGTACCCATCTCCGCTGTCGATGATGACGGACGCAACCGAGACCCCGCGCCTCTTTCTGGTGACGCCGCCGCGCGCAGACGCGGAGGCTTTCGCGCCGCGTCTGCGCGAGGCGCTTGCGGCCGGCGACGTCGCGGCGGTGCTGATTGCGAGCGAAGCCGGTGGCAAGACGGCGGATGCGGTCGCAAGCGTGCTGGTGCCAATCATCCAGGACGCGGGGGCCGCGGCGCTGGTCGTCGACGACACGCGGCTCGCCGGGCATGTGAACGCCGACGGGGCGCAGATCGGCACCGGCTTCGACGATCTGCGGCTGGCAGTCGAATCCTTCCGGCCGAAGCGCATCGTCGGCGCCGGGAACATCGGTTCGCGGCATGCGGCGATGCAGGCCGGCGAGCTGGAGCCGGATTACCTGTTCTTCGGCCGCCCGCATGGCGACACGCATGACGCGCCGCATCCCAAGGCGCTGTTGCTGGCCGAATGGTGGAGCCAGATGACCGGCATCCCCGCCGTCATCATGGCCGGGCGCTCGCTCGACGGCGTGGCGGAGGCCGCGGAGACGGGGGCCGCCTTCGTCGCGCTTCACGAGGCGGTGTGGTCGCATCCGGGCGGCGCGGCCGAGGCCGTGCGGCTTGCGCAGGCGACGCTCGACCGCACGCGGACGGCACGCGGCATGAGACGATCCGCCTACCTCGCCGCGCTCGCCCTCGCGCCGCTGATCGCCGGCTCGCAGCAGCAGGCGATGGCGGAATCCGTCGAGCAGCGCATCGAGCAGAGCCTCGACGCGGCGCAAGGCTCCTCCGAGCAGCCGAAGCCGCCGCAATCCGGCACCGAGCATCTGAGCATCTCGATCGAGCCGCAGGGCTTGAACGACGAGGACGTATCGCTTTCTCCCTCCGTCGATACCTCGCATCTGCGCACCACGCTCGATCCGGCCGGCGTCAGCCAGCGCATCGACAAAGGCCTGACCGCGGCCGGCGAGGCATCCGCCTTCCCGCCCGACTACGCCTTCGGCGCCTTCCAGCGCGGCTGGTTCCTCACCGCCTTCTCGCTGGCTCTGGAGCAGGCGGAGAAAGGCGACGCCGTCTCGCAGACGCTGCTCGGCGTGCTTCTGTCGCGCGGGCTGGGCGTGAAGCAGGACCTTTCCGGCGGCGGCCGACTGGTACCGCCTGGCCGGCGAAGGCGGCGACCCGGAGGGCCTTTATGCGCTCGGCCAGATGTATCTCGACGGGCGCGGCACGAAGCAGGATGCGGCCAAGGCCGCGGAGCTTTTCCGCAAGGCGGCGGACGAAGGCCATCCCGGCGCGGCACGCGAGCTCGGCTACCTGCTGCTTGCCGGCAAGGGCGCGGACAAGAACGCCATGCTGGCCGCCGCCTATCTCAGCCGGGCCGCGCGGCTCGGCGACATGGACGCGCAATACACGCTCGCCGGCCTGTTCGTGGAAGGCGTCGGCGTCGTATCCGACCCGTCGATCGCCGCGCAATGGTATGCGCAGGCGGCGAAGAACGGGCATGTGGGCGCGCAGGTCGAATACGCCATCATGCTGTTCAACGGAGACGGCATCCCCAAGGACGAGGCGGCCGCGGCGCACTGGCTCCGCCTTGCCGCCAACGCCGACAATCCCGCCGCCCAGGTGCGGCTCGCCCGGATGCTGGCGGAAGGCCGCGGCGTGCCCAAGGACGAAGCCGCCGCAGCGCGCTGGTATCTGATCGCAAAAAACCGCGGCGAAGAGGATTCCTTCCTGGAAAATTGGCTCGCAAAGCTCGATCCGGCGACGCGTGAGGCGGCGGAATCGGCCGCCAAGGATTGGACCGCGGCACGGCGCGGCCGGCTGGTGGCGTCAGCGGAGCCCGCCGAGCCGGTAGACAATGCCCGTCAGTAGCATTATATGCGGCGGCCTTGCCGCGCGCCCGCGCCGCGAGGCGCTTGAGCATGGAAAAAATTTCCGCCCCGGGCCGGAGCCAACGGGGCCGGTTTCTGACTGATACGGGCCTGGCCCGGGAAAGGAATGGAGCCAGTGCAGGTCGTCGTCCGTGACAACAATGTCGATCAGGCGCTGAAAGCCCTGAAGAAGAAGATGCAGCGCGAAGGCATCTTCCGCGAGATGAAGCTTCGCAATCACTACGAAAAGCCGTCGGAGAAGAAGGCGCGCGAGAAGGCGGAGGCCGTCCGCCGCGCCCGCAAGCTGGCGCGCAAGCGCGCCCAGCGCGAGGGGCTGCTCCCCAGCAAGCGCCGCGTTTCAAGTTGACGTTTTCGCTGTGATCCTTTTCGAGGTGGGAGCGTTATCCACCCAAACCTAACTGGTCGGATCAGTTCCGGCGGATATGAATTGAAAATGCGCGCAGCCGATCGAATCCGTCCGACCCTATGGCTAGCCGGCACGCTGGCCGTGTCGCTTGCGGCGTGCCAGTCCTACCGCGCCAACGTCCCCGTCTCCGTCGACACCGCGGCCGCCTCCACGACCAACATCGATTTGCTCACCGCCGTCATCCAGCGCGAGCCGAACAACGCGGAGGCCTACAACGTGCGCGGCTCCGCCTATGGCCGCGCCGGCAAGTACCGCGAGGCGATCGCCGACTTCAACAAGGCGATCGAGATCGACCCGAATTTCGCCCGCGCCTATGCCAACCGGGCGCTGGTGCACCGCCTGAACGGCGACATCCAGGCAGCGGCGAGCGACTATGACAGCGCCATCCGCGCCGATCCGCGCTATGCTCCGGCCTATGTCGGGCGCGGCAACATCTACCGCCAGCAGGGGCGGCTCGACCAGGCGCTTGCCGACTACAACACCGCCATCCAGCTCGACCCCAGCGACCCGCAGGCCTTCCATAATCGCGGCCTTGTCTACCAGGCGCAGAACCAGCACCAGAAGGCGATCGAGGACTTCACCACCGCGATCGGACTTTCGCCGGGCTCCGCCGAGCCCTATGACGGCCGCGGCCTCTCCTACCTGGCGCTCGGCGACGCGCGCTCCGCGCTCGACGATTTCAACGAGGCGGTGAAGCGCGACCGCTCGAGCTACAAGGCCTGGACCAACCAGGGCCTGGCGCTGGAGGCGCTGGGCAAGAGAGAGGAGGCCTACGCCGCCTTCTCGCGCGCCGCCAACCTCAATAACAGCTATCAGCCGGCCAAGGACGGCCTGCGCCGGACGCGGGGCACCGGCTGAACTAGCGGCGCGCCTCCCCTCCCCGCTGCGGGGCGGCGCCCGTCAGCCGCGCGGCCTCCTTGCGATGGCGCTCCCAGGCCTCCGCCTCCGGCTGATCGAGAAGATTCATGGCAGCCTGCAGCGCCTCCAGGTGCTCGCGGTCGCCGTGTCCCGTGTCCCAGTAGTGCACGTGCGCCACGAGGATCTTGGCGACGTCGCCCTTCAGCGCGACGTCCTTCACGCCCGGCCCGAAGAGCGAGGCGACCGGCCCGGCGACGACATCGCCCCAGAGCAGGTTGTTGCGCGGCGCGTAGATGTTGGTCCAGCGCGTGGCGGCGAACAACGCGGCATGGTGGGGCGCCTTGTGGTCTCCCGCCTCGTAGGTGAAGGCGTGGCCTTTTTCGGTGAGCGGCGGGCAGAGCGGCAGCTCACGCTGCGCGGCGCGGGCCCGGAAGAGCGCCATTACGCGCCCGGTCACCGGATCGGGCTTTTTCCACCAGGCCTGCAGCCAAGAGGCATTGATCGCGCGCTCCTCGCTCGGCAGGAGCGGCTGCGCATCGTCCTCCATCAGGAAGTGGGCATGCGTGAGTGGGGAGCCGAGAGTGACGAAGTCGGTGACCTTCCACGCGTCCGGCGCAATCCGCGCGACCTCATCGAAATAGCCCTTCTGGGCAACCCGGAAGGCTGAGAGCGCGGCTTCGTCTTCGGGATGGGCGAGCAGGTTGCCCAGGGCCTCTTCGATTGCTTGAAGGGCCTGGCTGTTGTTGGCCGCGTCGTGGTGGATGCGTGTGTTGATATCGCTCCACAGGAGCGAGAGGAGGTCGTAGCCCACGACCGTCCCGAGGCTGTGGGCCACCACGATGATGCGGTCGTAGTCGTCGCGCCGGTGAAGCGCCTTGAGGAACTCCAGGCCGGCAGCACGAATGCGCGAGCGGGCGGCGATATTCTGCGGGGCCGGCGTCAGATAGCGCGCCGCGTCGCCGACGACCTGCACGAGAACCCGGTGGCGGAGGTACCAGAGCACGACAAGGATGGCAGCGACCGGCACCAGCATGAGCACGGCGCCACCGACCGAATGGTGCGCCCGCAGGAAGACCAGCAGGCTCAGCCACACGAGCACGAGGATGACCGCCATCAGCACCAGAATGCCGACCCAGCCGGCGATCCAGGGCGCCTTCACGGCCGGCGGAACGCGATCGGTTCCGCGCACGAACAGACGCTTGAACCAGGAGATCACCTCGGAAAGCTGGGTGTCCTCCATCATGTGCGCCCAGTAGAGCTCGTAGAAGTCCGCGCGCCTGCCCTTGCAGTCGTGGTTGGTGGTGATCCGGCGCGTTTCGAAGCTGTGGGAGACGAAGTCCCGCTTCGACCAGGTGAGTGGCTTGTCCGGCTCTGTCAGCCGCGGAACGCTCGTCCAGACCGCCTCCACGAAGCGCCGCAGCGTCTCCATGGGCGACTGGTTGCCCATGCCGTGAATGACGACCACCGCGGTCTTCTTCGGGCTCTGTCGAGCGTTGTCCGTGCCTGTCGCGTCGTGCTGCTGATCGGCCATGCGATGCCCCCTGGGGTTGCATCGGCAACATTAGAACAGAAGCACGAAGGGCCAAAGCGCCGCCTCGGCACACGATATCGTGAGCCGCGGGAAACGTGGTCGCCCGGGCTCCAAACGGCGCCCGCAGGACGGCATGCCGCGGCGCTCAGGGCTGCGGCTGATCGATCACCCCGTTCTGCTGCAGGAAGCTCAGAGCGGCGGGCCAAAGGCCGTTGTCCCAGAGATTGCCGTGCATGGCGCCCTCGACGATGTCGATCGTCTTCGGCTCGCGCGCCATCTGGAAGAGCTGCTCCCCGAAATGCACGGGAATCGTCTTGTCGGCGGTGCCGTGGACGATGAGCAGCGGCGTGTCGATGTCGTCGATATAGTCGTCGGAGCGGTACTGGTCGCGCATGAGAAGCCGGACCGGCACCCAGGGATATTCCTCCGCCGCCACGTCGACGGCCGCGGTGTAGGGCGCTTCCAGCACGAGCGCCTCGCCCGGCCGCTGCGAGGCGGTGTAGGTGGCGACACCCGTGCCGATCGACTCGCCGTGGATCACGATGTCGGGCGTCCGCTGCTCCAGCCAGTCGAAGATCTCCAGCGCGTCGGAGAAGAACCCCTTCTCGCTCGGATGCCCGCCGCTGCCGGGATAGCCGCGGTAGCTCATCGCCAGCAGCCCGAAGCCCGACCCGAGCACCTGGCGGAAGCGGTTGGCGCGCTCGGAGACGTTGCCGGCATTGCCGTGAAAATAGAGCAATGTGGGCCGGCCGACGCCGGCCGCCTTGTACCAGCCGGTGAGCTTCGTCCCATCCTTCATCGTCAGCTCGATGACCTCGACGGAGGGAAGCCCTTCCTCGGCCGGCGTCTTGAGCGTCCCGCCCGGATGGTATTCGAGACTCTCCTGGAAGAAATAGAGATAGCCGACAGCACCGAGATAGGCCACGACGACCACGGCTGTGATCAGAATGAGAAGGCGCCTCATCGCTCGCTTCATCTCAGCGTCCCCCTCTCGTAGCGGCATGCATGCCCGTCACAACGCCTTGACGATGTCCTCCGTCATCTTCTTGGCGTCGCCGAAGAGCATCATGGTGTTCGGCTTGTAGAAGAGCGTGTTGTCGATGCCGGCGTAGCCGGAGGCGAGCGAGCGCTTGACGAAGAGGCAGGTGGCCGCCTTGTCGACGTCGAGGATGGGCATGCCGTAGATCGGCGACGCCTTGTCGTCGCGCGCCGCCGGGTTGGTCACGTCGTTGGCGCCGATCACGTAGGCGACGTCGGTCTGCGCGAACTCGGAGTTGATGTCCTCCAGCTCGAACACCTCGTCGTAGGGCACGTTCGCTTCGGCAAGCAGCACGTTCATGTGGCCGGGCATGCGGCCGGCCACCGGGTGGATGGCGTATTTCACCTCCACGCCGTGCTCCTTCAGCACATCGGCCATCTCGCGCAGCGCGTGCTGCGCCTGCGCCACCGCCATGCCGTAGCCGGGCACGATGATCACCTTGGAGGCGTTCTTCATCAGGAAGGCCGCGTCCTCGGCCGAGCCCTGCTTCACGGTCTTGTCGCCGGCGTCGCCCGCCGGCCCGGCGGATTCGCCGCCGAAGCCGCCGAGGATGACGGAGATGAAGGAGCGGTTCATCCCCTTGCACATGATGTAGGAGAGGATGGCGCCCGACGAGCCGACCAGCGCGCCGGTGATGATGAGCGCCGTGTTGCCGAGCGTGAAGCCGATGCCGGCCGCCGCCCAGCCGGAATAGGAGTTCAGCATCGAGATGACGACCGGCATGTCGGCGCCGCCGATCGGGACGATGATGAGCCCGCCGAGCGCCAGGCTGACAAGCACGATCACCCAGAAGGCGAAGCGGCTCTCGGTGCTCGCCAGCACGATGATGAGGATGACCAGCAGCGCCGCCAGCCCGGCATTCACCAGATGCCGCGCCGGCAGGATGATGGGCTTGCCCGACATGTTGCCGTTGAGCTTGGCGAAAGCGATGACGGAGCCGGTGAAGGTGATGGCGCCGATCGC
Organism: uncultured Alphaproteobacteria bacterium; assembly: GCA_963801225.1. Taxonomy (GTDB): domain Bacteria; phylum Pseudomonadota; class Alphaproteobacteria; order Rhizobiales; family Afifellaceae; genus DASWJZ01. The sequence continues at coordinate 205,013 of CAWDED010000004.1, read as the reverse complement.
CACGCCGAGGCTCATCTCGATCAGCGCCTGGCCGTGGATGGCGCCCGGCGCGCCGATGCCGAAGGCTTCCGGCGCGTAGAGCGCCGCCGCCGCCACCAGCACGGCAGCCAGGCCGACCAGCGAGTGGAAGGCGGCGACGAGCTGCGGCATCGCCGTCATGGGGATGCGCCGCGCGATGGTGGCGCCGAGCCCGCCGCCGGCCCCTACCGCGACGATCAGCATGAGCCAAGCGAAGAAGCCGGAGGGCGGCGCCCCGAACAGCGTCGTCAGCACGGCGATCGCCATGCCGGTCATGCCGAAGACATTACCCTGACGGCTCGTCTCCGGATGCGACAAGCCGCGCAGCGCCAGGATGAACAGGACGCCTGAGACGAGATAGAGGAAGGCGGTGAGATTGGCGCTCATGGCGTGTCGTCCTCCAATGCGCGCCGCAGCACTTCAATCAACTGAGGAACATCGCCGCGCAGCGTCTTCACCACGATGTCAACTCTGACCCTTCGATAGTCGTGAACGAGCCGATGGCGCATTGCGATCATATCTTCCCAGGGAATGGCGCTATGCTTCGTTCGCTCCCCCACGGAGACTTGGCTTGCAGCTTCGCCGATCGTCTGAAGCATGCGCAGCAGAGCCTGGAGCTTCGTCTCGTCAGAAACGACCTCGCCCGGATCTCCAGACTTGAAGACTCGCTCGGCCATCTCCGCGTAGCGAAGCATATCGCCAAAGTAATCACGATCCTCTTCCTCCATCACAGCGGAATAAGATCGCGCTCCATGCGCGCGCGCAATGCGGGACGCAAATCTTCGCGGAAGACGAACTCAACCGGCAGGCCCAACCCAGCCGCGCCCTGCAAGTCGCGCTCGGCGCGGGATATCTCGAACAGCGAGGGCGTGCGGACGATGTCTACCCAGACATCGACGTCACTGTCCTCGCGTGCCTCGCCGCGCGCGACGGAGCCGACAATGCCGATGATCTTCAGTCCGTAGTCGCGCTCGATATGGTCACGCTGTTCGCGCAGCCTGGCGAGGATATGCTCCCGATCGACGGTCATCGCACCTTCCTCTTGTACATGCTGAGCATGCGCTGGGTGACGAGGAAGCCGCCGAAGATGTTCACGCTCACCAGCATCAGCGCCAGGAATCCGAACAGGCGGGCAAGGCCGGTGCCCTCCGCCAGAAGCGGCACGCCGACGGCGAGCAGCGCGCCCACCACAATGACCGAGGAGATGGCGTTAGTGACGCTCATCAGCGGTGTGTGCAGCGCCGGGGTCACCGACCACACGACGTAATAGCCGACGAAGATCGCCAGCACGAAGATCGACAGGCGGAAGACGAACGGGTCGATCATGCCGCCCGTCGCTGCATGCGCGGCAGCACCCGCGGCATCGGCCATCCCGTCGTGGCCGAGCGCGATCTGCGCGGCCTGCTCGGCGGCGGCGCGCGCCTGCTCGGCGGCGCTGGCGGCGGCGTCGGCCGCGTCCTGCGCCTGCTGCACCGCCTGGTTCAGCGTCTCGTTGTCCATCAGGCAGCACCCCCTTCGGCAGCCTTCGGGGCGAAGGACGGATGCACGATCGCCCCGTCCGCCGTGAGCAAGGTGGCGGCGACGATCTCGTCACCGCGGTCGATCTTCAATTCTTTCGTCTCCTTGTCGATCATCGGATCGACGAAGGAGAAGATGTTGCGGGCGAGCAGCGCCGAGGACGACGCGGCGATGCGGCCGGGCATGTTGAGATGCCCGATAATCGTCACGCCGCCGACCTTCGCAACTTCGCCCGGCACGGCGCCTTCGACATTGCCGCCGCGCTCCACCGCCAGGTCGACGATCACCGAGCCGGCGGCCATGGAGGCGACCATCGCGGCGTCGACCAGCCTCGGCGCCGGTCGCCCGGGAATGAGCGCCGTGGTGATGACGATGTCCTGCTTGGCGATGTGCTCGCGCACCAGCGCCGCCTGCTTCTCCCGATATTCCTTCGACATCTCCTTGGCGTAGCCGCCGGCCGTCTCCGCCGCCTTGAATTCATCGTCCTCCACCGCGATGAACTTGCCGCCGAGCGAGGCGACCTGTTCCTTCGCCGCGGGGCGGACGTCGGTGGCCGAGACGATTGCGCCGAGCCGCCGGGCAGTGGCGATCGCCTGCAGGCCGGCGACGCCGGCGCCCATGACGAAGCAGCGTGCGGCGGGCACCGTTCCCGCCGCCGTCATCATCATCGGAAAGGCGCGGTGGAACGCCTGAGCGGCTTCGATGACGGCACGGTAGCCGGCGAGGTTGGCCTGGCTGGAGAGCACGTCCATTACCTGGGCGCGGGTGATGCGCGGAATGAGCTCCAGCGAAAACGCCATGAGCCCGGCATCGGCCATGCGCTTCAGCGCCTCCTCGTTGCCGTAAGGGTCCATCAGGGCGACGATTGCGGCGCCGCGCTTGTAGCCGGACAGGTCGTCGGGCCGCCGGACCTTCAGCACCAGATCAGCCTCGCCGAGCGCCGCGGCGGCGCTGTCGGCGATCTCCGCACCGGCGTCGCGGTAATCCTGGTCGGACAGACCGGCGGACGCGCCTGCGCCCGACTGTACGCAAACGTTTGCGCCGGCGGCGATGAACTTGCGCGCCGACTCAGGCGTCGCCGCGACGCGCGGCTCGCTCGTCGTATCTTCGCTCAGGACCGCAATGCGCATCGGCTAGCCGAGCGTCAGTGCCATGAAGATGAAACCGAGGATGACGACGCCCACCAGCGCCTTGATCGATCCCTTGGAGACGATCGCGACGACGGTGGCGACAGTCATGAGGACGATCTGCAGCACGCCAAGCCAGAAGCCGTTGGCGGCGATCCCGAAAAGCACCAGGGCCTGCACGATGGCGATTACGGCCAGGGTCAGGATCTTCGTCATTGCGACGAAGCCAGCGAAAGTCCGCTCGTGCTCCGCGTAATCCATCGGCGCGCCGAGCTCGGCAGGTCCGGAAGACGTGTGTTCGGCCATGGCTTCCCCAACAATGGCAAGGTGATGTCGCGAGGGGCTTAGCACATGCGCCAAATTCTGGGCAACGCGTCTGCCCCCCAATTTGGGGCTGGGGAATGCACGCTTCAGGCGCGCAGGAAATCGAGCAGCGCGCGAAGCGTCTCCTGCGGCCGCTCCTCCGGCAGATAATGGCCGCTGTCGATCGCCTGCCCGCTCACCCGGTCGGCCCAGCCACGCCACACCTCGAGCGGGTCGTAGAGCTTCTGGAGGATGCCTTTCCGCCCCCACAGCACCAGAAGCGGGCAGCCGATTCGGCGCTTGCCGAAATCCGCCTCGTCGAGCTTGTAATCGTAGGTGGCGCCGGCGCGGTAGTCCTCGCAGATGGCATGGACGGTCCGTGGATCGGCGAAAGCGCGCCAATAATCCTCGATCGCCTCCGGCGCGAAGAAATCCGGCGGTTCAGCCCCGGCGGGCCAGTTGCGCTTGAAGAACCACTCTGGGTCGCCGCCGATCAGCTTCTCCGGCAGCGGGAAGGGCTGCGGCAGGAAGAACCAGTGCCAATAGCCCATGGCGAAATCCATCCCCGTGCGGCGGTAGTGCTCGTAGGTGGGCAGGATGTCGAGCACGGCGAGCCTTTCGACCCGCTGCGGGTGGTCGAGCGCCATGCGATACGCGCAGCGGCCGCCGCGGTCGTGGCCGACGACGGCGAAGCGCTCGAAGCCGAAGTGCCGCATGACGGCGACCTGGTCGCGCGCCATGGCGCGCTTCGAATAGGGCTCGTGGTCGGGTGTCGTCTCCGGCTTGGAGCTTTCGCCGTAGCCGCGCAGGTCGGCGGCGACGACGGTGAAACGCTCCGCCAGCCCCGGCGCCACCTTGTGCCACATCAGGTGCGTCTCCGGATTGCCGTGGAGGAGAAGCAACGGCGGCCCGCTGCCGCCGATGCGGGCGCGGATGGTGGCCTCGGGAGTCTCGACACGGTGGAGCGCGAAGCCTTCAAACATCGGTGACCTCCGAAGCCTGTCCTGGAGCACGCCGAGCCTGCCACGCCTCGCCGATGCGCACAAAGCGCCAGGCCGCGAAAAGCCCGACTAGCGCCAGCGGGAGGCAGGCGGCGAATATCCAGAAAGCCACGACCTCGGCCGTTACCCGCTCCATGTGATCGGCAATCCCGGCGGCGTTCGCGACGATGCCGACAAAGGCGGCTCCGATCGCGTATCCGAGCTGCTGAAGCGTGGGCATCGCAGCGGATGCGCGCTCCGTCTCGCCCTTGGGCGCAAGAGCCGTCAGGCGCCGCAGGATGAACGTCCATGACATCCCGAACCCGGCGCCTTCGAGGAACGCAAAGAGAAGCACGGTCAACAGCGACCCGTGGGGTATGGCGATCATGAAGCCGAGCACGCTCGTCGCCAGCACGCCCGCCCCGCACAGGATCATGAGCCCGTCGCGCCTTTCGCCGACACCGGCGATCAACACCGCCATCACCGACCAGCCGATCGACGACGCGGCCACCAGATAGCCGGCGACAAGCGCCGGCACATCGTGGAGCTGCGTGATGAGCAGCGGCCCGTAGACACTGAACGCAATGGTGGCGGCGGAGAAGCAAACGACCATGAGCAATCCGGCGCCGACACCATGGCGCGGATCGAGTGGAAGCGGCGGAAGCAGGCGATTGGCCTGACGCCGGCCGTCCAGGCGCAAGAACACGCCGAAAAGCACAAGGCCGGCCAGAACCAGGAGCGGCGTCTGCACTGCCCTCACCTCGATGCCGGCGGCGGCGATGGCGACAACGCCGAGCGAAAGAACGCTGAGGCGCCAGACCGGCAGCCGGCCCGTCGCGCGGCTCGCGTCCCGCGCCGGAAGCGATCCGCTGAGCGCTATGACGCCCGCCAGGACCAGAGCCTGCGCCGCAAACAGCCAGAAGCCGCCGCGCCAGAACCCGGCATCCGCGAAGATCCCGCCGACCAGCGGTCCGATAAAGGCGGAGACGCCCCACAGCGCCGACAGAGCCGCGAGCGCCCGCGGCATCGCGGCGCGCGAGAAGAGGCGGGTGATCGAAACGAAGGAGAGCGCCACCAGCCCGCCGCCGCCGAGCCCCTGCGCCAGACGTCCGAGCAGCATGACCCACATTTCCGGGGCCAGGGCGCTGATTGCGCAGCCCGCCAGGTAGACGAGCGCGGAGGTGCTCATCGCCGCTTTCAGGCCGTAGCGGATGGAAAGGATCGCGCCTGACGCTCCGGCGGCGATCGACCCGACCTCGTAGAGCGCGATAGTCCATGCCACCAGGCGCGCGCCGCCAATATCGCCGACGATGGCGGGCATCATCGTCGCCACCATGAGGCTGTCCGCCGCGTGCAGCCAGACGCCGAAGCAGACGAGGAAGAGACGGGCGAGATTGCCGCCGCTCAGCAACTCCTGCCAGCTTCCCGCCCGAATGGTGCGCGCGCCGGGGGGCGGCGCACTCATTCCGGAGCGTCCGCCAGGCCCGCTTTGGCGAGCGCCGCGGCCTGCCGCGCGGCCAGCGCGTCGCGCTCGAACCCTTCGATCTCGTCGTTGAACAGCCGATAGAAATTCAGCTCCGCCCCGAGATGCAGGAACACGCCGCCGAGCCCGATGGCCGCGCGGTCCATGAAGACGAACTCGCGCGGCACCTTGACCGGGCCCTTCTCCTTCAGCGCGCGGTGCACGGTGAAGGCCTGGCGGCGGCCGTATTCGGCCGGCGAGACGCCGCCCGCGATGGAGCGCACCCGGTCCTCCAGCAGCGGGCCGTAGATGAAGCGCGCCCAGATGTTGAGCGTGTCGATCAGCTCGTTGGTGAGGCCCTGAAAGCCCCAGGTCTCGTAGGCCGAAACGATGCGTGCGCGGTCGTCGGTCTGCAGCCCGCGATAGAGGTCGATCACGCCCTCCACGAAGCGCGGCGGGAAGATGCGGATGCAGCCATAGTCGAAGAGGTTGATCCCGGCGGGACGTCCGTCCTCCTCGAAGACCGTGTAATTGCCGAGATGCGGGTCGCCGTGGATCACGGCGTGATGGCTGAAGGAGTGCCACCACGCCTTGAACATGGCCGTGGCGATCAGGTTTCGCTCTTCCAGCGGACGGTCCTTGTAGGTGAGGAGCCGGCCGCCCTCCAGCCAGCTCATGGTCAGGAGCCGGCGGGTGGAGAGCTCGGGCACGACGTCCGGCACGCGGATGAGCGGCTCGCCGGCGAAGATGTCCCGATAGAGCGCCATGTGCCGCGCCTCGCGCTCGTAGTCGAGCTCCTCGCGCACCCGCTCCGATATCTCCTGAAACATCTCGGTGGTGTCGATGGCCGGGTCCATGCGGCGATGGATGGAGAAGATCACGCGCAACTGGCCGAGATCGGCCTCCACGGCGCTCGCCATGTCGGGATATTGCAGCTTGCAGGCGAGCGCCCGGCCGTTGGCGCCGGTGGCACGGTGCACCTGGCCGAGCGAGGCGGCGGCCGCGCGCTCGTGCTCGAAGCTTGTGAAGCGGCTCTGCCAGTCGGCGCCCAGCTCCGCCGTCATCCGGCGCTTCACGAAGGCCCAGCCCATGGGCGGCGCGTCGGCCTGCAGCTGCGCCAGCTCGATGGCGTATTCCGGCGGCACGGCATCGGGGATGGTGGCGATGAGCTGCGCCACCTTCATGATCGGCCCCTTGAGGCCGCCCAGCATGCGGGCAAGCTCCGCCGCCTGGTCGCCGCGGTCGACGCTGCGCCCGAGCGCCCGCGTGCCGATGATGCGCGCCGCCATGCCGCCGACGCCGGTGCCGACCCGCGCATAGCGGGCGAGCCGGCCGGAAAGCCTGTTTGCCTCGTCGTCGGGGGGCGTCGACATCGCGTCGTCCTTGGTGCTGGGGCTCGCCGAATGCAACCGGGCTCGATGTCCGGCGTTCCTAACAGGTAGGTCATTTTGCCGTTGAAGAAAGTCACGTGGGGCGCACTCAGAACCGAAAAGAGCCGGAAAGGCGGCTGGCGCGCGACAGCTCCGGGCTGGCGCCGATGTCGCATGCGGCGTGGCCGAGCCCTCCGGGAGCCGCGGCGTTCTTCACGCTTGGCGTCGTCGTTTTCGTGGTGGCGGGGCTGTATTTCGGCCGCCAGGTGCTGGTGCCGCTGGCCCTTGCGACGCTTCTGAGCTTCGCGCTGGCGCCGGTGGTCCGCTGGCTGAGGCGTTGGAACGTTCCCAACGTGGTGGCCGTCGTCACCACCGCCGGCCTGGCGTTTCTCGCCATTGTGGCTCTCGGATCGGTCGTCGCCTGGCAAACGGCGGACCTGGCGCAGCGCCTGCCGGCCTACCAGCAGAACGTCGAAGCGAAGATCGTCGCGATCGCCGAGTTGCCGCCCGGCGGACGCCTGTTCTCACGCGCGACCCGAATGGTTCGCGACCTCGGGCAGAAGCTCGATGAAGCGGAGAAGAAGGCAAACGAAGACGCGACGCCGGCGCCGCAGAAGGCAGAGGCGCCGCAGCCCCTGCCCGTCGTGGTGCAGCAGCCGGAGCCAACCTCGACGGAGCTGATCCGCACCATCCTCGTGCCGCTTGCGCGTCCGCTGGCGACCGCCGGCATCGTGATCGTGTTCGTCATCTTCATGCTGCTGAAGCGCGACGACCTGCGCGACCGGCTGATACGCCTGCTCGGCCCGCGCGACATGCCGCGCACCTCGCAGGCCTTGGACGATGCCGCGTGGCGGGTCGGGCAATACCTGCTGATGCAGCTCGTCGTGAACACCAGCTACGCGGTTCCCATCGGGATGGGCCTCTGGCTGATCGGCATACCCAACCCGGTCTTCTGGGCGGCGCTCTGCCTGCTGCTGCGCTTCGTCCCCTATATCGGCCCGATCATCGCCGCCTTCTTCCCGCTTGCGCTTGCGGTCGCGGTCGACCCCGGCTGGTCGATGCTGCTGATGACCGGGGCGCTGTTCATCGTCGTCGAGCTGGTCACCAACAATTTCCTCGAGCCCTGGCTCTACGGCAACAGCGCGGGCCTCTCGCCGGTGGCGGTCATCGCCGCGGCGGTCTTCTGGACCTGGCTCTGGGGGCCGATCGGGCTTCTCCTCTCAACACCGCTCACCGTGTGCATCGTCGTGCTCGGCCGCCATGTGCCGCAGCTGGCCTTCCTCGACGTGCTGCTCGGCATCGATCCGGCGCTGTCGCTGCCGGAGCGCCTCTACCAGCGCCTGCTCGCCGGCGACCCGGATGAGGCGACGGAGCGCGCCGAGGTGTATCTGAGAACCCACTCGCTGGTGGACTTCTACGACGATGTGGCCATTCCGGCGCTGGCGCTCGCCGAGCACGACCGCGCCCGCGGCGCGCTCGATATGCCGGGGCGCATCCGGGTGGCCGAAGGCGCGGCGATCCTGGTCGACAACCTCGCCGAATGGGAAGACGTCAACGGCGAAGATGAAGACAAGCCGGGCGGAAAGCGCGATATCGCGGTGCTGCCGGACCCGGCCTCGGCTTCAGAGCGCGACGGAGGGAGCCAGCATCGCGTCGTCCTTTGCGCCGGCGCCCGCGGCCATCTCGACGACGCGGCGGCGGAAATTCTCGCACAGCTGCTGGAGCGGGAGGGATTGAGCATCCGCGAGCTCACCGCCGACGATCTTCAGACCGCGCAGCTGCGCAAGCACGATCTGTCCGACGTGTCCGTGGTTGCGCTGTCCTATATGAACGCCGACTCGCTGGCACATGCGCGGTTCCTGGTGCGCCGCCTGCGCCGCCGTATGCCGGATGCCATGATCGTCGTCGGGTTCTGGACCTTCCTGCCGGAGGAAAGGGAGCAGCGCGAACCGGAGACGGCGACCGGCGCCGACGCGATCGCAACGACGCTCGCCGAGGCCGTGGAGACGGTCCTTCGCGCCGGAGTGCCGGAAGCCGGCGACGACAAACCCGCCGCGGAGCCGCGCCGTGAGATGGTGACGTCGAGCGGCTGAGGCGACCGCCGATCAGGCCGCCTCCATCGCCTCCAGCTCGTCGATCTGCCGCTCGATCACCGAAAGGCCCATCTGCCAGAAGCCGGGATCGCTGGCGTCGAGGCCGAACGGCGCCAGCAGCTCCTTGTGCTTCTTCGTGCCGCCCGCTTTCAGCAGGGCGAAATACTTCTCCTGGAAGCCGCTCTCCGCCTTCTCGTAAACGGCATAGAGCGAGTTCACCAGGCAGTCGCCGAAGGCATAGGCGTAGACGTAGAACGGCGAGTGGATGAAGTGCGGGATGTAGGTCCAGAAGGTGTCGTAGCCCTCGCCGAGACGGATGGCCGGGCCGAGGCTCTCGCCTTGCACCTCCAGCCAGATCTCGCCGAGCCGCTCGGCCGTCAGCTCGCCTTCGCGCCGCTCCAGGTGAACCTTGCGCTCGAACGAGTAGAAGGCGATCTGCCTGACCACGGTGTTGATCATGTCCTCCGTCTTGGCGGCGAGCATGATGCGGCGCTCGCGGCTGTCCTTGGCGCGCTCGAGCAGCGTGCGGAAGGTCAGCATCTCGCCGAAGACGCTCGCCGTCTCCGCCAGCGTCAGCGGCGTCGCCGACATGAGCAGCCCCTGCGCGGCGGCGAGCGTCTGGTGCACGCCGTGTCCCAGCTCGTGCGCCAGCGTCATCACATCGCGCGGCTTGCCCTGGTAGTTCAGGAGCACATAGGGGTGCACCGACGGCACCGTCGGGTGCGAGAAGGCGCCGGGCGCCTTGCCTGCGCGTGCCGGCGCGTCGATCCAGCGCCTGGCGAAGAAGCGGTCGGCGATCGTCGCCATTTCCGGCGCGAAGGCGCCATAGGCGGTGAGCACCGTCTCACGCGCCTCGTCCCAGGGGATGCGCCTGTCGATGCTCTCCGGCAGCGGCGCGTTGCGGTCCCAGAACTCCAGCTGCTCCTTGCCGAGCCAGCGCGCCTTCAGCGCGTAATAGCGGTGCGAGAGCCGCGGATAGGCGTCGTGGACGGCGCCGACCAGCGCGTCGACCACCTCCGGCTCGACGCGGTTGGCGAGGTGGCGCGCCGCGGCGACGTCCTTGAAGCCGCGCCATTCGTCGGAGATCGACTTGTCCTTGGCGAGAACGTTGGTGACGTGGGTGAAGAGGCGGAGGTTCTTGGCGAAGGTCGCGGCGAGGGCTTCGGCGGCCGCCTTGCGTTTCGCCTCGTCCATGTCGAGCAGCCGGTTGAGCGTGGTCTCAAGCGACAGCTCCTCCCCCTCCACGTCGAAGCGCAGGCTGGCGAGCGTCTCGTCGAACAGCCGGTTCCAGGCGCCGCGGCCGGTGACGGATTTCTCATGAAACAGCCGCTCGATGTCGTCGGCGAGCTGAAACGGCCGCTCCAGCCTCAGATCCTCGATCCACGGACGATATTTGGCGAGCATCGGGGTCTGCAGGGCCTTTTCGATGGTCGCGTCGTCAAGCCGGTTGAGCTCCAGCTCGAAGAACAGCAGGTCGGTGGAGATTGTGGTGAGCCGGTCCTGCGCGTCGCCAAAGAACTTGGCGCGCTTCGGGTCGGTGGTGTCGCCGACATAGAAGAGCTGGGCGAAACTCGCGAGCCGCCCGAGCCGCTCTTCGATGCGCTCATATTCGGCGATCGCCTCCGCCAGCGCCGCCCCGCCCTCGGCGCCCTCCGCGAGCGTCTTGAGCTTGCCCTTGTAGCGTTCCTGGAAGGCCTTGCTCGCCGCGGCCCCTTCTTCGAGGTCGCGCTTCACCTCCGGCGCGTCGGTCCCGGGATAAAGATCGGAGAGGTCCCAGGCGGGAAGCGATCCCAGGGCCTCTTCACCTTCGACGTTTCGCGCTGTCTCGGCCAACCGCGTTCTCCTCGTTCGCTCTTTTCGGCTCGCTATGCCCTCCGGCAAGGCGATGCACTTAAGCATCGGCGCCGCCGAATGCGAGCCCGGGCCCGCTAAGACGATCTTAACTGCGTCGGCAGAAAGTGCCGGCGATGTTCGAGTCGGTTCCATTGTCGCCGGCGGGTTCACGGAAGGTGATATGGCAGCTTACGTCCTGATCGTCGATGACGATCCCGCCGAGTGCCGCCACGTCGAAGAGATCGTCCGAAGCCAGGGCCATTTGGCCGAAAGCGCCTTGAGCGGCGAGGCCGCTTTGGCACGCCTTGCCAGGCAAGACGCGCCGCCCGTCTCGGCCGTCATTCTCGACCTGGTGATGCCCGATCTCGACGGGATGGCGGTGCTGGAGCGGCTGGCGCGGCAGTCCTTCACCATGCCGGTCATCATGCAGACGGCGGCGGGCGGCGCTGACGCCGGCGCCGCCGCCATGCGCGCCGGCGCCTTCGATTTCCTGGTCAAGCCGGCCTCGCCGGAGCGGGTGCGCGTGTCGCTCGCCAATGCGCTGAGGATCGCCGCGCTGGAGAACGAGATCCTGCGCATGCGGCTCACCCGCGCCGGCTCGCTGGCCCTTCGCGACATGGTCACGCGCTCGGCATCGATGGAGCGCGTGCACCGCCTCGCGGAGCGCGCGGCCCGCTCCGCCACGCCGGTGCTGATCGAGGGCGAGCGCGGCGTCGGCAAGGAGCTGCTCGCCCGCGCCATCCACGCTTCGAGCGTCCGCCGCTCGAAGCCCTTCGTTACGGTGAATTGCGGTGCGGCCCTCGACGACGATCTCGAACGGCTGCTGGCGGCGAATGGCGGCACGCTGTTTCTGGAGGAGATCGGCGCTCTTTCGCAGGCGACGCAGAGGCGGCTGGCGGAGCATCTGGCGGCATGCGAGCACGATGGCTCCGGCGCGCGGGCGGGCGATGTTCGCCTGATCGCGGCGACCAGCCGCCGGCTCATCGAGACCGTCTCCGAGGGCGGCTTTCTTCAAGAGCTGTTCCACCGCCTGAATGTTCTGCCGATCTGGCTGCCGCCGCTGCGCGATCGCCGCGCCGACATTCCCGATCTCGCGCGCGGCTTCGTGGCGCGGCTGGCGATGGAAGCCGGCCGCCCTTTCGTCACCGGAATCTCGGAGGCGGCGATGGCGCTTCTCGTGGCCGACGACTGGCCGGGCAATGTCCGCGAGCTCGAGCATGCGATCTTCCGCGCCGTGATGCTGTGCGAAGGCGGCGAGCTGACGCCGGACGAGCTCCCGTCGATCGCCGCGCGGGCGGGGAGCGCCCATCCGGGACGCACCCAACGCTTTGCCGTGCAACCAGTTGTCACTGTTGCAGTCGAGAAACAGGTGGTTGGCGAATACCCCACAGCGCCGGCACCGTTCGCTGACTCTCGGCCTTCGACGCGGTATGGTGTCACCCGGCTTCTGGACGACCGTGGCGAGCTGCGGCCCTTCGAGGTCCTGGAAGAAGAAGTCATCCGATTTGCGATCGATCACTATCGCGGGCGGATGAGCGAGGTTGCGCGCCGCCTGGGCATCGGTCGATCGACCTTGTACCGAAAGGTCAAGGATTACGGCATCGCGGTGGGCGAACCGATCACGCTCTAATAGAACCGAGGCAGCGGCGGGTCGCACCTCGAAGCGGAGAGGCGTTATGAGTGTATTGCGGACGACGCTGCTGATCGGGGCGTGGCTTGCGCTTGCCTCCCCCGCCGCCGCCGACCCTGACACAGCGCTTCCAAGCCCATCGTCTGGCCCATCTTCGGCAGCATCCGGGCCTGAGCTGAATCCGCTTTCGGGCACGCCCGCGCCCGCGCTGAACCCGGCCCAGCTGGCCGCGAAGCTTCACTTGGCCGAGGTGCGGGCCGTGGAGGCCCAGCTCGATGCGGCCAAGGACGGCGGCGACGCCATCGAGAAGATCGTCCTCGACGGCGTCCGCGGCTATTATCAGGTCGTCGGCTTCGAGCCGCTGTGGCTCAAAGGCGGTGACGTGCCTCCGCAGATGGCCGACCTACAGAGCCTCATGGCCAATGCCGGCCAGTACCGGTCTCGACCCGGCCTCATATGCGACGCCGCATTTCGAGAACCGGCACTATGACGACCCCGCGGCGCTTGCCGAAGCGGATGTCGCGTTCACCCGCGCGGTGGCGCGCTTCGTGGTGCACGTCGCATCCGGCAGCATCGTTCCCACCGACATCAGCCGGCTGATCACGCTCAACCCGGAGCGCCCCGACGTGGGCGAGGCGCTGTGGCGCCTGACGCAGGCGTCCTCGGTCGCAGACGTGATTGCCGAATACGAGCCGCCGCAGCCTCAATACCAGCTGCTGAAGGCGAAGCTCGCCGAGCTCCAGGCGCTCGGGCCCGACAGCGAGCGCATCGTCGTGCCGGAAGGAAAGCTTCTGAAGCCCGGCATGAGCGACGACCGCGTTGCGCTCCTGCGCCAGCGCCTGAAGGTCGAGGCGGCGCCTGAGACGGCGGCCGACCTTTACGACGATGCGCTGGTCGAGGCGGTCCGCACGTTTCAACAGGAGCGCGATCTGAGCGTCGACGGCATCGTCGGCCCCAGCACGCTCGCCGTGCTCAACGGCCGCAGCCGCGAGGAGGACATCGCCGCGATCGTCGCCAACCTGGAGCGCTGGCGCTGGATGCCGCGCGATCTCGGCAAATTCCACGTCATCGTCAACGTGCCGGAATTCGTGGCGCGCGTTGTCGACGACGGAAGCGTCGTGCACGAGACGCGCGTCGTCGTCGGCAAGCCGACGAACAGGACGCCCACCTTCTCCAACATGATCAGATTTCTGATCGTGAACCCCTACTGGAACGTCCCGGTCTCCATCGTGCGAAACGAGCTGCTGCCGGAGGCGCGCGCGGCGCAGGGCGGCTATTTCGCCCGCCACGGCTACGAGGTGTTCGCCAATATCGGCGGCAGGATGCGGCAGGTCTCGCCAGGCAGCGTCAACTGGTACGCCGTCGGGGCAAACAGCGTCCGCATCCGTCAGGTGCCGGGCGACCACAACGCGCTGGGCCGGATCAAGTTCATGTTCCCCAACCAGCACTCGGTGTACATGCACGACACGCCGATCGAAATCGCTGTTTTCTCGGGACCGCCGGGCCTTCAGCCATGGCTGCGTGCGGGTGCAGAACCCGCTCGACTTCGCCGACGCGATCCTGCCGGTGGCGGCACCGGAATGGAACTCCTCGCGGCTGAAGCAGCTCTACGGCGGAGCGGAACGGCGGGTGAACCTCGACCACCCGGTCCCGGTGCATCTGGCCTATTTTACCATGCGGATCGATGCGGACGGCGAGCTGCGCCGCTTCGAGGACATTTACGGTTACGACCGCCAGATCACGGAATTCCTGGGATTCTGAGGCGGTTGGGCTGCCTCCGGCTACCCCCAGCTTTCGCGGGGCTCTCTTGATCCGCGCCGCATTTCTGCCATAACCGGCGCCTTAAGTCCGGATTAATCAAGCTGCGCCACGATCACGACGGGTGCCGGATTTGGGGCGACTCCGGGAAGAAGGGCGACCACGTTTGCGATCTCCGAGCGCGCCATTTTCGATCGGCTTGGGCGCCGTGCTGGCGGTCGGACTGCTGCTCAGCTTCATCATCGCCCTGCCGGCCCAGACGGCGCTCTCACGCGAGACCGATCGCACCCTGCGGCTCTATTTCCCCCATACCGGTGAGCACGGCACGTTCACCTTCAAGCGGAACGGCCGATACGACCCCCAGGTCCTCGCCAAGCTCAATCATTTCCTGCGGGACTGGCGCAAAAACGAAGACATCCACATCGACCCGCATCTGTTCGATCTGGTGTGGTCGATCTACACGGAGGCGGGCTCGCACGACGAGATCCACGTGGTGTCCTGCTACCGCTCTCCGCAGACCAACGCCATGTTGCGCAGCCGCTCCAGCGGCGTTGCCAAGCACAGCCAGCACATGCTGGGCAAGGCGATGGACTGGTTCGTCACCGATGTGCCGCTTTCCAAGCTTCGCGCCACCGCCATGAAGATGGAGGGCGGCGGCGTCGGCTACTACCCGACCTCCGGCTCGCCTTTCGTCCACACCGATACCGGCCGCGTGCGCGCCTGGCCGCGCATGTCGCGCCAGCAACTGATCGCGCTCTTCCCGAATGGCGGCACGCTTCACCTTCCGGCCGACGGCAAGCCGCTGCCGGGCTACGAGCAGGCGGTTGCGCAGCGCGAATCCGCCGGCAGCACGGCGCTCGCTTACTTGGAGCCGGGCGAGTCGGGCGCCGCCGAGAGCGACAAGCGCAACGGCGTCGGCGCCTGGCTGAAGCGCGTGCTGCCGGGCGGTGGCAACGACAACCAGGAAGACACCGCCGACGAAGCTCCCGCCGCCGGCGGGCAGATGGTCGCCACGGCCGACGATACGACCGACGACGATGCGTCAGGCGATGAAGCCGAGGCGCGGACGCCGCGGCCGCGGCCGGATGCCGGCATCGCGGTGGCATCGGTGGAGACGGCGCCGAGCGGCAGCGCCGTGGCGCCGGGCGATGCCGACATGATCGCGACGCTTGCGTTCGCCCCGCTGCCGAAGACGCGGCCCGACCCGATGTTCCTGGCCTCCAGCCTCGGCAGCGCGCAGGACGGAGCAAGGCTTCCCGTCGCCGGGAACGCATTCGTGCCCCCTGCTCCGGCCGCGCCGGAAGCCGACGACGACCCGATCACGCTCGCCTTCGCCGCGGCGGAGGAAAACACCGAGCTCCCCTCCGAGGAGGACGCGGCCGTCATCACCGCTTTCGCGGCGCTGCGGTCCGCCGCGGAGCAAAACCGCATGGACCTCGCCTCCGCCGACGAGGCCGACACGACGACGGAAGAGGCATCAGATATGGGCGCCCGTCCGATCATCGTCGCGGCGGCCATGGGCGGCCCGCCGATCCCGGCCTCCGCAGCCGGCGAAGTTCCAGGCATCGTGCTCGCCTACGACCAAGCCCCCGTCTATGACGCCGACCAGGACGCCATACACCGCCTGATCGCCCAGCCGGCGCCCGCGTCGGACGGGCAATTCTCGCAGCTCGCCATGCCGGTTCCGGCGGACGGCTCGGCGATCTACCAGGCGCCTGATACGGCCGAAGCCGTCACCGCCATGAACGATTCCTCCAATCTGCCGGCAGCCCACTTCGCCGGCGGAGAGCCCCGCCAGCAGGGCGCTCAACGGCCGGGATTCTTCATGCGCCTGTTCGCGAGCCTCATCGAGTAGCCCGCAAGGCTCTCGCCCTCCGCCCGTCCGTTTCCGTATGCATAGCCGGCTGTTGCACGTGTGCCACAAGCGTCGCATTCGTGCCACAGACGCGTTCCGCGGGAAACGTCCACATGCTAAGTCATGAGGATCAGGAAGACTGGGCGGCATCATGCGCGTGGGGGCGCTCATTGCAGGCTGTCTGATTGCGCTTGCCCCGGCGGCGGCGCGGGCGGAGTTTCAGATCTCCGCCTATGGCGGCTTCAACACGGCCAATGACAGCGACGTCACGATCAGCTCGCCGCTGGTGAGCACGACGGTGGACGTCGACTGGTTCGGCGATTCCTTCCACCTGCCGCCTTATTGGGGCGTGCGCGGGACGTGGTGGCTGACGAATTTCGGCATGCCGCGCTGGGGCGCGGCGCTCGACTATGCCCATGCGAAGGTGAAGGCCGACCTCGACGACCCGGCGGTCGGCTCCCACTTCTCGCATCTGGAATTCACCGACGGGCTGAACCTGTTCACGCTGAATGCGCTCTACCGGATGCCGCTCAACGACCGATTCAGCTTCTATGCCGGCGTCGGCGCCGGCGCCTCGGTTCCGCATGTCGAGGTGAAGACCATCCCGTACCAGGGCACCACGTGGGAATACCAGCTCGCCGGCCCGACCGTGCAGGCGCTGATCGGCGCCAGCGTGCACGTCGCCTACGGCGTCTCGCTGTTTGCCGAATACAAGGCCAACTATTCCTGGAACGACACCGACCTGGAGGGCGGCGGGACGCTCGACACCAATGTCCTGACGCACCAGTTCGCCGCCGGCCTCAGCATTTCGCTCGGACCCCGCCCCACCGCCCCCTACTAGCTACAGGGCGCGCGGCTCGACCGGCGCCCGCCCGGGCTGCTATCAGTCCGCTCGAGCATGGCTACCGATCTCGACACCGGAGGGACCACGACGGCCGCCCTCGGCCGGGTGCGTGACCGTGCCCTGGTCAGGCTCGCGACGGTCCGCGGCAATATCGACGCGCTGTGGTCGTTCGTGGCCCGGCGCCGGCGCGACCGCAGGTTTCCGATCCAGCCCTACTCGGCCTACCAGATCGTCAATGCGCTGGCCGTGGCGGCGACGGCCGGGCGCTGCTTGTCCTCATCCTCGACCCCTTCCTGCCGCTGTGGCCGGCGACGCTGCCCCTGCCGGTCATCCACTTCTTCCGCTTCCTCACGCAATTCGGCAAATCCGACTGGATCCTCATCGGAACCGGGCTTGCGATCGTCATCGCGCTCTTCATGAAAGCGGGCACTGGAGCGGCCGCGGCTGCGCATTGCCCGGGCCATGCGGCTCTTCGCCGCGGCCTATGTTTTCCTTGCCGTGACAATTTCCGGGACTCATCGCCAATCTCAGCAAATACATCATCGGCCGCGCCCGCCCGACGCTCGCCGCCGACAACGGCACCTTCGCCTTCGATTTCTGGTCGTGGAACGCCGACTGGGCGAGCTTCCCCTCAGGCCACGCGACCACGGGCATGGCGTTCGGCGTGGCGCTGGCGCTGCTCTTCCCGCGGCTCTTCTGGGTGTTCCTGTGCCTCGGCTTCTGGATCGCGGCGAGCCGCCCGTTCATCGGCGTGCACTATCCCTCCGACATGCTGGCGGGCGGCCTGCTCGGCGGCAGCGACGGCATGGCTCCTCGCCCGCGCCTTCGCACGGCTGCGGCTCATCTTCGGCTTCGACGCAAGCGGCCGTCTGGTCCGCCGCAAGGGCGCTTCGGGGCGGCTCTGGCTGCCGCCGGGACCACGCTTAGAGCCGTCTAAGCCGCGTCGGCGGTCTCCAGGGCTCGCCGGGCGCCATGCCGAGCGCGTGCATGTAGAGGTCGAGCAGCGCCTCTTCCTCCTGCCGCTCGGCGCTGTCCTTCTTCCGGAGCCGGATCACCTGGCGCATGATCTTGGTGTCGAAGCCTTGCCCCTTCGCCTCGGCGAAGACGTCGCGGATGTCGTCCGCGATCCCCTTCTTCTCCTCCTCCAGACGCTCGATGCGCTCGATGAAGGATCTTCAGCTGACCGGCTGCGACGCCGCCTGTTTGGGACATTCTGGCACTCCACGTTCACCAAGCAGCGGACGTGGCCCGGCGGCCGGCGAAAGGTCAACACCCGCGGCCCGATCAATCCTCGATATCCAGAGGGTCGTCGAGGCGCCGTGCAGGAGCGCCTCGGCGACCACGCGACGGAGAGCCTCGTGGGCGGGGCGGCTCTTCTCGAACGCCGCCTGCTTTGTCCGGCGAGGCTTCCGCCTGATATTTCGCGCGCCATTCGTCATAGGGCATGCCGTAGACGATCTCGCGGCTCTCCTCCTTGGAGAGCGCCATGCCCTTCTCCTCCGCCGCCTCGCGATACCAGTTCGACAGGCAGTTGCGGCAGAAGCCGGCGAGATTCATCAGGTCGATGTTCTGCACGTCGGTGCGTTCGCGCAGATGCTCGACCAGACGGCGGAAAGCCGCCGCCTCAAGCGCCGTGCGCGTAGCTTCGTCCATTTGCGGCATCGTCGTCTCCTTCGTCGCTCCGCCTTCCGTCCGCGTCCGCGGCGGAGCCGTAGTGGCGGATCTCGTGCAGGGTCTGGTCCTCAAGTATCTCGCGCAGCAAGGGCTCCAGCCGGTCCGCCCATTCCAGCACGCCGGCCGGCGTCTCGATCAGGTCGTTGCGCACCTCCAGCAGCGCGTGCGCCAGCCCGCGGCTCGACCCGTGACGATACATGGTGTCGTTCTTCAGCGCGCCGGAATAGGGCTCGTTGTCGCCTACCCTCAGGCCGTGCTCGGCGCGCAGCGCGTCGAGCAGCGGGCGCGAGAAGCGCGGATCGCTGTCCCACAGGATGCCGGCGTGCCACGGCCGCTCCGTGCCCTTCCAGACCGGCGTGTAGGAGTGGATGGAGAGGATCGCCGGCACCTGGCCGGTGGCCAGCATGGCGTCGATGCGTCTGCTCCACCGCCGCGTGGTAGGGCCGATAGAAGCGGTCGAGCCGCCGCTCCCGCTCCGCCGCGTCGACCTGGCGTTGCCGGGCACCACATCGCCGTCGGAGAGCCGCATGATCAGCGTCGGGTCGTCCTCGCCGCGGTTCGGGTCGATGAGGAGGCGGGAGAATTTCGTCAGCACCGCCGGCGCATGGAAACGCTCCGCCAGGTCGCGCGTCAGCGGCCCGACGCCGATGTCGTAGGCGATGTGGCGCTTCAGCGCCGCCTCGGGAAGGCCGAGATCGCCATATTCGGGCGGGATGAAATTGCTCGCGTGGTCGGCCAGGAGAAGCAGCCCGCAACCGAGGTCGCCCTCCAGCAGCTCGTAGGAATCCGGGACGGACTGAGCACCGGAATCCGCCAATACCGGCCCTCCTCCCGCGAACGGGCTCTGTCTGGTCATGCAAGCCCCGAGAAAGGAAAAGACGTAAGAAATGGCCCGTGACGCGCCACAATCCCATGATAGGGGCCCATGATAGGGGCAGAGGCAGAATGCTTCCAGTGCCACGACCGCGCGTGGCACGGGCGGTCTGTGATTTTCTCCAATTCGTAACTATCTTTGGTGGATCATGGGCCGATAGGTGAGGAAGGCTGAGAGTGTCACGCGTGAGAACGAAGCCGCAACAGAGCCGCTGTTTCGCAACCATCGGGCTGCTGGCAGGGGCAATGCTGGCAACCCCGCAGGCCCAGGCGGCGGACGCCGCCGACGCCGCGCAGCGCATCGAGACGATTTTTGAATTGGTGCTGCAGAATCCGTCCCAGCCGGCCGATCCGTTCATCGTTCACGCCATGGAGCGCAGTGCCAAGGCGAGGGAAGCCCATGCCGCTGCGTCGCCCGACAACGGAGACGTGCCGTTTCTGACAGCATTCCGTGAAGGGCCGAGCGCCAGCCTCGAGACCGGCGTCTTCAGCCGTGTCCTGGCTCCGACCGACATCATTGCGGCGCGGCTGCCGCGGCCGCGGCCTGACGCGCCGCAGATCGAAGCAGAGCCGGCCGTCACCGGCAGCATCGCGCCGGCCGCCGCCCGCCAGTCCGGCCCGGCGCTGGAGGAGGCCTCCTATTTCGACCGCTTCGCAGGGTCGTTCTCCGGCTCCGGCGAGGTGAAGCACGACGCACGCTCGAACGCCAACCACGTCACCTGCGACCTCAAGGGACAGGCGCTCGCCAACGGCGTCTCCATCAGCGGCAAATGCGGCGTGTCGTTCATCTCCCGCGAGGTGCGCGCCGACATCCGCTACGACCCGGGGTCCGGCACCTACACGGGCACCTATATCGGCTCCGATGCCGGTCCGGCGCGGCTCTGGGGCAAGCGGCGCGGCGACCAGGTGGTGCTGACCATCACCTGGCCGAAGCCGGTCAACGGCGACACCAAGGCGACGATGACGATCCACAATTCCGGCAACGGGTCGTTCGCCATCTCGGTGGTCGACGCGGTGCAGCCGGGCGGCCCGCAGGCCGAGGTCACGCGGCTGGCGCTCAGCCAGAGCTGAGCCCGGGTCGCGCGCCGAGCGCTTCAAACGGTCAGTCACGCCGAGTTCCCAGCCGCGGCGCTGAGTGCTGGCCGAGTTCGGTTGACGGGCGCCGTACGCCGGCTTGGCAGCGCGGCTTGACGGCAAGAACCCGACGATTCCCCGCCTCCCGCCGATTTGCTCTTCTTCTCGGCGCCGCGACATGCTTTCCCCAAGCCGGAAGACGGCTGATCCACCATGACCTCGCCCACCACCCATCTCTCTGCTCCCGGCCAGGTCGCCGCGCCCGTCGCGCTCACGGCGCTGGTCGGCGGCGCGCTGGCGATGGGCATCTCGCCGGTCTTCGTGCGCTTCGCGGAGGTGGGACCGTTCACCAGCGCCTTCTGGCGCGTGGGGCTGGCGCTGCCGGCGCTGTGGCTGTGGGCGGAGCTGGAGCGCCGCAGCCAGGGGGCGCGGCCTGCACGGACCGCGTCCCGACGCTTCCGCGCGCCTCTCCGTGCTCGTTCGCGGGACTGCTCTTCGCCGGCGACCTCACCTTCTGGCACCTGGCGATCATGCGCACCTCGGTCGCCAACGCGACCTTCCTCGCCACGCTGATGCCGGTCTGGGTGGTGCTCGGCTCCGGGCTCTTCCTGGGCGAGGCGGTGGAGCGGAAGGTGTTTGCCGGCCTGGCGCTCTGCATGGTGGGCGCGGCGGCGCTCATCGGCGACAGCTGGTCGTTCAGGCCCCGAGCATCTCGACGGCGATCTCTACGGCCTCGTCACGTCGTTCTTCTTCGGCGCCTATGTGCTGGCGGTGCGGCGGGCCCGGCGCGTCTACGGCTCCGGCCGCACGCTCTTCCTCTCCTCGGTCGTGACGGCGGCCGTGCTGCTGGTGGAGGCGGTGCTGATCGAGGACATGATGTGGCCCGCGACGCTGGCCGGCGTCGCCGCGCTGGTGGCGGTGGCGCTCGTCAGCCATTCCGGCGGACAGGGGCTGCTCGCCTTCGCGCTCGGCCATCTGCCCGCCGCCTTCTCCTCGCTGGTGATCTTCATCGAAGCGGTCGCCGCCGCGTGCTTCGGATGGATCTTCCTCGGCGAGAGCCTCGGCGCGCTGCAGTTCCTCGGTGCCGCGGCGATCTTCGCCGGCATCGCCGTGGCACGCCCGCGATCGTCGAAGCGGGCGCCCGACAGCCCCAGCGTGGCGCCGGTGGCATGAAGCCGCGCGAACTCTGCCGCAGGATGTTCGACGCCGCGGTGGCGCGCGCGCAGCCGGCCGTCTGTCTGCCGCCGCACCTTCCGCCGCCGCCCGACAAGGGACGCCTCATCGTGCTCGCCTGCGGCAAGTCGGGCGCGCATATGGCCGAGGCAGTGGAGCGGCATTATCTCGACGGCGGGCTGATCGCGCCGGAGCGGCTCGTCGGCATCTGCGTGACGCGCCACGGCTACGGCCGGCCGCTCAGAAAAATCCGCTGCGTGGAAGCGGGGCACCCGGTGCCCGACGCCGCCGGCCTGGAGGGCACCGAAGAGGTGCTGAGGCTTGCCGGCGAAGCCACCCAGGACGACCTCGCGCTCGTCCTCATCTCCGGCGGCGGCTCGGCCAACTGGGTGGCACCGGCCGAAGGCATCACCATGGAGGACCAGCAGGCGCTGACGCGGGCGTTGCTGAAGTCGGGCGCGCCGATCTCCGACATCAACACGATCAGAAAGCACCTGTCGCGCATCAAGGGCGGACGGCTTGCTGCGCGGCTTCATCCGGCGCGCTCGCTGTCGCTCCTCATCTCCGACGTGCCCGGCGACGATCCCTCGTTCATCGCATCGGGCCCGACCGTGCCCGATCCGACGACGGCCGCGGACGCGCTTGCGGTGCTCAAGCGGTGGGCGATTCCCCTCCCCGCGCATGTGCGCACCGTGCTCGAAGGCCCGGCAGGCGAGACGCCGAAGCCGGGCGACCCGGTGTTTTCCACAGCCGAGGCGCACATCGTCGCACGGCCGTCGGCCTCGCTTGCAGCCGCGGCGGAGACCGGCCGGGCCGCCGGCTACGACGTGGATATTCTCGGCGACGCCATCGAAGGCGAGGCGCGCGACGTCGCCGCCGCCCATGCCCGCCTGGCGCTGGAGGCCTTGAGCACCGGCCGAAAGCGGATTCTGCTTTCAGGCGGGGAGCTTACGGTCACCGTGCGAGGCAACGGAAAGGGCGGCCCCAACCAGGAATACGCGCTGGCCTTCGCCGCAGCCATCGATGGCGCCGCAGGGGTCACGCTGCTCGCCGCCGATACCGACGGCACGGACGGGGGAAGCGGAGCGGCGAACGACCCCGCGGGCGCCTTCGTCGACGCCTCCACGTTAAGGATTGCGCAAGAATTGGGCCTCATTGCCGCCAACTTCTTGAAAATTAATAATACCACGCGATTCTTCGAGTTGACCGGCGATCTTTTGATCACCGGGGCCGACTGGGACAAACGTCAACGACTTCCGTTGCGTCGTCGTTGACAACCAAATTTTCGATGGGCATTAAGTTGGTTAAGAGTCTGGTAGTTATGTGCCCAACGGAGAAGGGTGGGGCTATGGTGCTTCTCCGCCGGAGTTCGTTGCTCGCTCTCCTGTGCGCAGTTGTTCCGCTCGCAATGGCCAGCGCCGCCAAGGCGGATTTCCGCGTCTGCAACAAGACGGCGAGCCGCGTCGGGATCGCCATCGGCTACAAGGCGGACCACGACTGGACCACCGAGGGCTGGTGGACAATCGATGCCGACAATTGCGCCACCATCCTCGCCGGCCCCCTCGTCGGCCGTTACTATTACATGTATGCCGTCGACTACGATCAGGGCGGCGTCTGGGGCGGCAACTCCGCCTACCTGTGCACGCAGGAGAAGGAGTTCACCATCGAAGGCGTCAACGATTGCGTCGCCCGCGGCTACCAGCGTACCGGCTTCTAAGAAGTGGACACGCAGAACCAGGAAAGCTGGACCATCCAGCTTGACGGATTCGCGAAGCCGAGGTGTGGGAGGCCGATGAGACGGCGGCGAAACGTCAAGATTCTCGCCACGCTCGGGCCCTCTTCCAACACACCTGACAGCATCGAACAACTGTTCAGCGCCGGTGCGGACATGTTCCGCATCAACATGAGCCATACCTCGCATCAGGCGATGCGGGACATGGTCGCTGATGATCCGCGGCATCGAGGCGAAATACGACCGGCCGCTCGGCATCCTGGCGGACCTGCAGGGGCCGAAGCTGCGGCTCGGGACCTTCGCAGGGCGGCTCGGTCGATCTCGTGCGCGGCCAGACCTTCACGCTCGACAGCGACGAGCGGCCGGGCGACAGCCAGCGCGTCTGTCTCCCCCACCCGGAGATTTTCGAGGCGCTGGAGCCCGGGCACGCGATCCTCCTCAACGACGGGCGCGTGCGGCTGATGGTCAAGGAGGTCGGCAACGGCCGCGCCGTGACGGAGGTGGTGCAGGGCAAGACGCTCTCCGACCGCAAAGGCGTCAACCTTCCCGACTCCACCCTTCGCTCCGGCGCGCTGACGCCGAAGGACCGCGGCGACCTCGATGCGGCGCTGGCGGCGGAAGTCGACTGGGTCGCGCTCTCCTTCATCCAGCGCCCCGACGACGTCGCCGAAGCCCGCAAGATCGTGCAGGGCCGCGCCGGCATCATGTCGAAGATCGAGAAGCCACAGGCCCTGCAGCAGCTCGAGGGGATCCTCGAGCTCTCCGACGGCATCATGGTGGCGCGCGGCGATCTCGGCGTGGAGATGCCGCTGGAGGCCGTCCCCGGCGCGCAGAAGATGATGACGCGCATGGCGCGCCGCGTCGGCAAGCCCGTGGTGGTCGCCACCCAGATGCTGGAGAGCATGGTGAGCGCCGCCGTCCCCACCCGCGCGGAGGTTTCCGACGTGGCGACCGCCGTCTTCGAGGGCGCCGACGCGGTCATGCTGTCGGCGGAATCGGCGGCGGGCGAGTATCCGGTCGAGGCGGTCGCCACGATGAGCCGCATCGGCGACGCGGTGGAGCAGGACAAGAACTTCACCGCCATCATCCAGGCCCAGCGCCCCGAGCCGGAATCGACCGGCGCCGACACCATCGCCTCGGCCGCCCGCCAGATCGCCGAGTCGCTCGGGCTGGCCGCGATCGTCTGCTACACCTCCTCCGGCTCCACCGGCATCCGCGTCTCGCGCGAGCGGCCGCACGTGCCGATCATCGCGCTTTCGCCCGTGCGGCGGACGGCGCGGCGGCTGTCGATCATCTGGGGGCTGCACTGCGTGGTGACGGAAGACGCCACGGAAGTCGACGACATGGTCGACCGCGCCTGCTCCATCGCCTGCAACGAGGGCTTCGCCGAGCCGGGCCAACGCGTCATCATCACCGCCGGCGTCCCCTTCGGCACGCCCGGCTCGACCAACCTGCTGCGTGTTGCGTTCGTGGGGCCCGACGGCGCCTCGGGAATCTGATCAGATTTCCTGCGCGGCGGTTTCCTTCTCCAGCCGCTGAAGCGATTCCTTCACGTCCTTGAGCTGCGGATCGATCTTCAGCGCGCGCTCAAAGACCGCGATCGCCTCCTTCTTGCGGTCGAGCTGCTCCAGAATGACGCCGAGGCCCGACAATGCGCCGAAATGGCGGGGCTGCAGCGACAGCGCCACGCGGATATCAGCCAGCGAGGCGGAATAATCGTCCTTCAGGAAGTAGACCGTGGCGCGCTTGTTCCAGGCTTCGGCGAAATCCGGCTTCAGAACCACGATCTGGTCGAGCAGGTCGAGCGCCTCGGGATAGTCCTTCTGGTCGATCGACTCCACCGCCCAGGCCAGCAGCAGGTCGGCGGTGGGGCTGCCGGAACGGGAGAAACGGCGCAGGATCTCCCGCTCGATGCGCTCCCCGGTCGGCGTGTCGGCGTTTTCCGGCAGCTTCTGGAAAAGATCGTCGAGCGGCAGTTCGGCCACGGCGCGCGGCGTGAGGAAGTCGGAATTGTCCTCGGTCTGCGCGCGCGCCGGAACTGCCGCGACGAGCGCGGCGACCGCGAAGGCAGCCAGCAGACGACTCATGGCCGGAAAGCTAAGACCTTCCGGGGGAGCCGTCAAAACACGATTGGGTCGGAGCCGGGCCGCCTCAGCCCTGGCGCGCCTTGAAGCGCTTCTGCGTCTTGTTGATGACATAGACGCGGCCCTTGCGGCGCACCACGCGGTTCTCGCGATGCCGCTTCTTGAGCGACCTGAGGGAATTCCTGATCTTCATCCGTTGCCGTCCTGCGCGCGGTCCGCGCGCCAAAAAACTCGCGCCGGACATAGGTGCGACAGACCGCAAATGTCAATCCCGAGGGCTTCCCGGCGGAATGCGGCGCCCCGCCGTTTACCGTTCGTTCACCATAACCATGCAGTCAATTTGAGTGGCGGACGGGGGAGATTCGCCGCTCTTGACATCGCGAGCGAGCCCCGCGGGTTCAAGACAGGACGTGCCCCCGACCAGCTCGGAGGGCGGCATGATCAGAACTCTTCAGAACGCGGCAATCGCGCTTCTGGTTTCCGGCTCGGCGGCCTTCGCTGCCGACCTCCCCGTCCCGGATCCCATCGACAACCTGCGCATCTGCCAGCTCACCAGCTCCGGCACCACCAGCTACTTCTACTATATTCCCGGTACCGAGACCTGCCTGGCTCTCCACGGATTCGCCCGCGCCGAGATGCACTACGTGGGCGGCGATGTGGCGCGCTTTTTCGGCGGAACGTCCAACTCGGATTTCAACAACTGGACGACACGCGCGCGGGGCGACATCAACCTGGACGCCCGCACGGCGACCGACATCGGCCAGCTCCGGACCTACGTCGATTTTTACTTTACCGTCGGCCCGGACAATTTCGACGTCAACTACGACGACACCGACCTCGAGCTGGAATACGCCTATATCGAGCTCGCGGGCGACCACGGCACCTTCACCGCGGGCATGACGGATTCGTTCTTCGATTTCTTCGGCGGCGACACTTTCGGCACGCGGCTCGACATTGACGACCCGACGGAGGAAACGACGCTCTTTGCCTATTCGCTGACCACGAGCAGCGGATGGCGGGGAACCTTGTCGATTGAGGATCCTTCATCGTCCGGGCGGCGTCTGAACGGCGCCGACGACTATGAAGGCCAGAAAGCGCCGGACGTCGTCGGCAGCCTCAAATACACCGGAAGCAACTTTTCCGGGCAGGTCATGGCGATGGCCCGCCAGATCAACGATGATAACGGCGACGGGTTCGGTTGGGCGGCAGGCGCCGGCTTCCAGGTCTCGAAGATCGCCTCGATCTTCGGCTTTTCAACGCAAGCCACCTATGCCGACGGTGCGATCGGCTACGTCACCACCGACCCGGGAGGTATCGGTGATATCGAGGGACCGAACGGAAACGACACCAATCAGGCCTGGGGCATACGAGCCGGTCTTACCGCGCAGTTCACGTCGCAGGTGTTGAGCTGGCTCGATGGCTCCTTCACGCGTGTCGAAAACCATAGCGGCAGCTATAATTACGACCTCTGGTCCATCGTAGGCGGCGCCTCCTGGACCGATCCGAAGCAGGTTCTCACCGTTGGCCCGGAGTTCGCCTATGAGCATCTCGACGGCGACGATCCAGGCAAAAACGGCTCGGTGTGGGGCGCCATGCTGCGGGTGCAGGGCAGCTTCTGAGCGATAGCGCCAGGCTCCGCAGTCAGCGCGCGCGTTCGCGCTCGCTCGTCAGGCAGCGGAACAAATCCTCGTCGCGGATCAATCCGGTGATCCGCCTCCCCCTCGCGCACGATGAAGGGGCCGCTGTGCTTCAGCCTGACGTCGATGAGGGCGCGCAACGGCGTCTCCCGGTCCACGATGACACAGGCGCGCCGCGGCGCTCCCTCCACCCGCTCCAGCGCGACGACGAAGACGGGAGAGTCGTTCGCGCCACACCTCTCCCTCCGCCGTCATGCGTCATCTCGTCGCCGATGCGCACCGATCCGTTTGAGCCGACCTGCGGCAGCGTGGCGTAAGGCGCCATGATCTCCTGGGCGCGCAGCACGTTGAGCGGGTTCATGTGGGCCACGAAGTCGCGCACGTATTCGCTGGAGGGGCTGAGCACGATCTCCTGCGGCGTGCCGACCTGCACGATCTCGCCGCCCTCCATGATGGCGATGCGCGAGCCGATCTTCAGCGCCTCGTCGAGATCGTGGCTGACGAAGATGATGGTGCGGTTGAGCTTGCGCTGCAGCTCGATGAGCTCGTCCTGCAGGCGCACGCGGATGAGCGGGTCGAGCGCCGAGAACGGCTCGTCCATCAGCAGGATCGGCGCGGCGGTGGCGAAGGCGCGGGCCAGGCCGACGCGCTGCTGCATGCCGCCGGAGAGCTCGTGCACGCGCTTGTCGCCCCAGCCGGTCAGGCCGACCAGCTCCAGCTGCGCCGCCACCTGCTCCATGCGCTTGCTGCGCGACATGCCGTCGAGCTCCAGCCCGAGCGCCACGTTGTCGTTGACGGTGCGCCACGGCAGCAGCCCGAACTGCTGGAACACCATGGCGACGCGGTGGCGGCGCAGGTCCCGGAGGCGGCGCGCCGGAGCAGGTCTGGACGTCGACGTCCTCCCTGCCGTCGAAGACGGTGACGCTGCCGCGGGTGATGCGGTTCAGCGCGTTGACGGCGCGGATGAGGGTCGACTTGCCGGAGCCCGACAGGCCCATCAGCACGACGATCTCGCCTTCATAGACGGAAAGCGTGGCGTTCTTCACGCCGACGATCTGGCCGGTCTCCTCGACGATCTCCTGGCGGCTGCGTCCGGCGTCGATGAGCGGCAGCGCGCTTTGCGGATCGCCGCCGAAGACGATGTCGACATCCTTGAAGGCCACGACCTCGCGGCCGGCGGACGCCTGCGGCGTCCGACATCACTCTGCCTTCTCGCCGGCGCGCAGCAGCCGGTCGAGGATGATGGCGACGAGCACGATGACGAGCCCCGCCTCGAAGCCCTTGGCGATGTTCACCGAGTTGAGCGCCCTGACGACCGGAACGCCGAGCCCGTCGGCGCCGACCAGCGCGGCGATCACCACCATCGACAGCGACAGCATGATCGTCTGCGTCAGCCCCACCATGATCTGCGGCATGGCGTAGGGCAGCTCGACTTTCCACAGGAGCTGACGCCGCGTCGCGCCGAACGCATCCGCCGCCTCGATCAGATGCTTCGGCGTTGAGGATATGCCGAGATGCGTGAGGCGGATCGGCGCCGGCACGACGAAGATCGCCGTGGCGATCAGACCGGGCACCATGCCGATGCCGAAGAAGACGATCGCCGGGATCAGATAGACGAAGGTCGGGCAGCGTCTGCATGAGGTCGAGGATCGGCCTCAGCACCGCGTAGAGCTTCGGCCGGTGTGCCGAGGCAATCCCGATCGGAATGCCGACGCTCATGCACATGAGCGCGGAGGAGACGACGAGCGCCAGCGTCTGCGTCGTCGGCTCCCAATAGCCCTGATTGACGATGAACAAGAGCCCCGCGGCGATCAGCGCCGCGAAGATGAGGGAGCGGCGGAGCAGGATAGGCGATCGCCACGATGATGGCGATGATGATGAGCGGGTTGGGCGTCTGCAGCACCCACAGGATCGCGTCGATCACCGCGTTCAGAACATTGGAGATCACGTCGAAGACCGCGCCGCCGTGCCGCTGCAGCCAATCGACCCCCACCTTGGCCCAATAGCCGACGGGAATCTTGTAGCTCGTCAGCCAGTCCATGAAGCGCGCCCCCTAGAGCAGCCGTTCCAAAGGAGGCAGAACCGCTGCTCCATCTGTCCGCCGAAGCATGGCCCCATCCGAAACCCCGCTTGCGGGATCATGCTCCAAGAAGCGAAGGAGGCCAAGCGGCCTCCTCCCCTTGCTTCATTGCAGGCTTGCCTGCACGGCGTCGAGGCCCGGCGACCCGTCCGCGGTGGTCACGCCGTCGAGCCAGGCGTCGAGCACGTCGGGATGCGCCTTCAGCCAGTCCTTGGCGGCCACCGGCGGCTCCTTGCCATCGTCGAGGATCGCGCCCATGATCTCGTTCTCCATCGGCAGCGAGAAGACGAGATTGCTTGAGGAGCTTTCCGACATTCGGGCAGTCGTCGACGTAGCCCTTGCGCACGTTGGTGTAGACGGTGGCGCCGCCGTAGTCCGGGCCGAAGACGTCGTCGCCGCCGGACAGGTACGCCATGTCGAAATTGGCGTTCATCGGATGCGGCTCCCAGCCGAGGAAGACGATGTCCTCGTTGCGGTCGACCGCGCGGCGCACCTGCGCCAGCATGCCCTGCTCCGACGATTCCACCAGGTCGAAGCCCTTCAGCCCGAACGTGTCGTTGTCGATCATGTCGAGGATCAGGCGGTTGCCGTCATTGCCCGGCTCGATGCCGTAGATCTTGCCGTCGAGGTCGTCCTTGAACTTGGCGATGTCCTGGAAGCTCTTGAGGCCCTCGTCGAAGGTGTATTTCGGAACGGCGAGCGTATATTTCGCGCCCGTCAGGTTGGTGGCGATGGTTTCCACCGAGCCCTCTTCGCGATAGGGGGCGATGTTCGCCTCCATGGTCGGCATCCAGTTGCCGAGGAAGACGTCGATGTTGCCGTTCTTCAGCGCCTCGTAGGTCACCGGCACCGCCAGGATCTGGATGTCGGTCTCGTAGCCGAGCGCCTGCAGGATGTCGGTCGTTGCCGCCGTGGTGGCCGTGATGTCGGTCCAGCCGACGTCGGAAAAGCGCACCGGCGAGCAGCTCGCCGGGTCCTGCGCGGCGGCTGTTCCGGCCGAGACCGCAAAGGCGAGCGCGGCAGCCGCGATCCCCCTGGTGAATGCCTGCATGAAAGTCTCCCTGGTCTGATTTGCGCGACCCGCATGGCAACATGGCTCGGCCGTCGCCTCACCGCATCGAAACACCAAGGGTTGGGCAATGCAAGCGTATCTTGATTGATCGATCAATCAAAAACCTTTATCCGCGGGGCCAACGGGGGCCGAAATCGCGGAGCTATCGCGAAGCGGGAATTGAGGAGAGGCATGCCGCGAATTGGTATGGAGCCGGTGCGCCGCAAGGCGCTGATCTCCGCCGCCATCGACGCCATCCACGACCGCGGCATGGGCCAGGTCACGATGGGCGAGATCGCCAAGCGCGCGGGCGTCTCCGCCGCGCTGGCGCATCACTATTTCGGCGGCAAGGACCAGCTCCTGCTCGCCACCATGCGCCATCTGCTGAGCGAGCTCGGCGAGGAGGTGCAGGCGCGGCTGGCGGAGGCGAGCACGCGCGGAGGCGCGGCTCGCCGCGGTCATTCGCGGCAACTTCTCCGCCTGCCAGTTCCGCCCGGCCGTCATCTCCGCCTGGCTCGCCTTCTATGTGCAGGCGCAGACCGACCCGGAGGCGCGGCGGCTGCTGCGCATCTATACGCGCCGGCTGGAGAGCAACCTCCTGCATGCGCTGCGCGAGCTGACGACGCGCGACGCACGCCGAGCGCATCGCCGAGATGGCGGCTTCGCTGATCGACGGGCTGTGGATCCGCCGCTCGCTCGCCGACGGCGACCCCGACCCGGAGAGCGCGGCGGAGCTGGTCGAGCGGGCCATCGCGCGATGCGCTGAGGCGGCCGAATGGCTGAGAGCGCAATGCTTGAGGCGGACTACGTCATCGTCGGCGCCGGCTCCGCCGGCTGCGCGCTCGCCTACCGCCTGTCGGAGGACGGCAGGCATTCCGTGCTGGTGCTCGAATATGGCGGCAGCGATATCGGGCCGCTCATCCAGATGCCGGCCGCCTTCTCCATCCCCATGAACATGCGCACCTACGACTGGGGCTATGAGAGCGAGCCCGAGCCGCATCTGGGCGGCCGCAAGCTCCACGCGCCGCGCGGAAAAGTGGTCGGCGGCTCGTCTTCCATCAACGGCATGGTTTTCGTGCGCGGCCACGCGGCCGATTTCGACCGCTGGGAGGAGCAAGGCGCCAAGGGCTGGGGCTTCCCGCAACGTGCTCCCCTATTTCAAGCGCATGGAGACCGCGCATCTCAACGGAAGCGGCAACGGCAAGGCGAACGGCAATGGCGGCGCCGCGCTCGGCTGGCGCGGCACAGACGGGCCGCTGCAACGTCACGCGCGGGCCCATGTCGAACCCGCTCTATCGCGCCTTCACCGATGCCGGCGCCGAGGCCGGCTATCCCTTCACCGCCGACTATAACGGCGCGCAGCAGGAGGGCTTCGGCCCGATGGAGATGACGGTGTGGGAAGGGCGCCGCTGGTCCGCCGCCAATGCCTATCTCCGCCCTGCCCTCAAGCACCCGAACGTGCGGCTGAAGACCGGCGTGCGCGCCGAGCGCGTCCTCTTCGACGGCCGCCGCGCCGTCGGCGTGGCGGTGCGCCGCCGCGGCCGGGAGGAAACCGTCCACGCGCGCAAGGAGGTCATCCTTTCGGCTTCCGCCTTCAACTCGCCGCAGCTTCTCATGCTCTCCGGCATCGGACCGGCCGAGCATTTGCGCGAGCACGGCATCGAGGTGGTGGCCAACCGGCCCGGCGTCGGCGCCAATCTGCAGGACCACCTCGAGGTCTACGTGCAGCAGACCTGTCTGCAGGCCGATCACGCTCAACGCGCATCTGGGATACCTGGCGCGCCTGAAGATCGGGCTGCAATGGCTCGCCTGGCGCAGACGGCCTCGGCGCCACCAACCATTTCGAGGCCTGCGCCTTCATCCGCTCGCGCGCCGGAATCCGCTATCCCGACCTGCAGCTTCACTTCCTGCCGGCCGCGGTGCGCTATGACGGCCGCGCCGCCGCCAAGGCGCACGGCTTCCAGGTGCATATCGGGCCGATGCGCTCCGCCCTCGCGCGGCACGGTGCGGCTGAAATCGAGCGATCCCGCGCCAGGCGCCTTCGATCCGCTTCAACTACATGTCGACGGACGAGGACTGGCGCGACTTCCGCACCGCCATCCGGCTGACGCGCGAAATCTTCGCGCAGCCGGCGCTGACGCAATTCAGCGGCGAGGAGATCGCGCCGGGCGCCGCGGCGCAGTCGGACGAGGCGCTCGACGATTTCGTGCGGGAGAACGTGGAGAGCGCCTACCATCCCTGCGGCACCTGCCGCATGGGCGCGCCCGACGACGTGATGGCGGTGGTCGACCCCGAATGCCGGGTGATCGGCACACAGGGTCTGCGCGTGGTGGATTCCTCCGTCTTCCCGAGCCTCACCAACGGCAATCTCAACGCCCCGTCGATCATGGTCGGCGAGAAGGCCGCCGACATGATCCTGGGCCGCCCGCCGCTGCCCGCCTCCAACCTGGAGCCGTGGATGCAACCCGGCACTGGGAGACGGCGCAGCGTTAAGCGGGTCCGCCGCGCCGGTGCCGGCTCCCGCTCAGCGTCCGTAGGTGTAGGTGGCGCTCGCCTTCTCCAGCGTGTGGAAGTGCAGCATGAAGCCGACCACCGCGCCGGACGTCTCGTTGCTGACGTCGAGCTTGTCGGTGTCCACCGCGAAGATGGTGACGACATAGTGGTGCGGCGTGTCGCCCGCCGGCGGGCAGGGCCCGAAATAGCTCGCAACGCCGGCATCGCCGCGGGCGTGCACGGCACCGTCCGGCAGGCTCGCATCGCCGACCGCGCCGGCACCTTCCGTCAGCTCCGTCGTGGAGGGCGGCAGGTTGACGGCGAGCCAGTGCCAGAAGCCGCTGCCGGTCGGCGCATCCGGATCGTACATGGTGATCGCCAGGCTCTGCGCATCCGCCGGCACACCGCTCCATTCAAGCGGCAACGAGACGTTCTCGCCGCTGCAGCCGAAGCCGTTTGCCGTGTATTTGTCCGGGATGACGCCGTCGCCGCCGACGGCAGGGCTGGAAATCTCCATGGACCAGGCGGGTCCGGCCAGGGCCGCCATCACGAGCGCCGCACAGAAATGCTGAGTCTTCATCTTGCTTCCTCCCAGGGCAGTGGCATGCACGCCTCCGTTGACAAAGAACCATGATTTCGCGGTATTCCGCAACTCGCCCGCGCGGCACGGAGCCCCCTGCAATGCCGGCACAAATCCGTTATGGTGCCCGCCAACCCCGTGGACCGAAGAGAACATTGATGGCCGAAGCGCCGCGCCGAAAATTCCGCCTCGTTCTGATCAAGCCGTCGCACTACGACGACGACGGCTACGTCATCCAATGGCTGCGCTCGCCGATTCCGGCGAACTCGCTCGCCTGCCTCTACGGGCTGGCGATGGACTGCGCCGAGCGGCGGGTGCTCGGCCCGGACGTCGAGCTCGACATCGACGCGATCGACGAGACCAACCGGCGCATCCGCCCGGCGCAGATCGCACGCGAGATCCGCGCGGCCGGCGGCGGCATGGTCATGCTGGTCGGCGTGCAGTCGAACCAGTTTCCCCGCGCGCTCGACCTGGCCGACGGCGTTCCGCAACGAGGGCGTGACCGTCGGCATCGGCGGCTTCCACGTCTCCGGCACGCTCTCCATGCTGCCGAGGATCGACAGCGAGGTGCAGAAGGCGCTCGACATGGGCTGCTTCGTCTTCGCCGGCGAGGCGGAAGAAGGCCGGCTGGAGCAGGTGCTGGCCGACGCGCTGGAAGGCACGCTGGAGCCGATCTACAACTTCATGTCGGACCTGCCCGGCATCGAGCGCGTGCCGATTCCGCATCTGCCGCCCGACGTCGTGAAGCGCACCTACGGCGCCAATTCCTCGTTCGACGCCGGTCGCGGCTGCCCGTTCCAGTGCTCGTTCTGCACCATCATCAACGTGCAGGGCCGCAAGTCGCGCCGCCGCTCCGCCGACGACGTGGAGCGCATCGTGCGCGCCGCCGCCGCGCATGGCCTTCGCCGCTTCTTCATCACCGACGACAATTTCGCCCGCAACAAGGACTGGGAGCTGATCTTCGACCGGCTGATCGAGATCCGCGAGAGAGACGGCATCGACCTCTCGCTCATCATCCAGGTCGACACGCTCTGCCACCGGCTGCCGAACTTCATCGACAAGGCGGCGCGCGCCGGCGTGCGGCGCGTCTTCATCGGGCTGGAGAACATCAGCCCCGACAACCTCGCCGCCGCCAAGAAGAAGCAGAACAAGATCACCGAGTACCGCAAGATGCTGCTCGCCTGGAAGCAGGCGAAGATCATCACCTATTGCGGCTACATCCTCGGCTTCCCCAACGACACGCCGGAGCGCATCGAGCGCGACATCAAGACCGCGCAGCAGGAGCTGCCGATCGACCTTCTGGAGTTCTTCTTCCTGACGCCGCTGCCGGGCTCGGAGGACCACAAGAAGCTCTACGAGAAGGGCGTCGCGATGGACCCCGACCTCAACAAATACGACCTCAACCACGCGGTGACCGCCCACCCGCTGATGTCGCAGAAGGAATGGGAAGGCATCTACTGGCGCGCCTGGGAGCTCTATTATTCCGACGAGCACGTGGAGCGCGTCATGCGGCGCGCCGCCGCCACCGGCAACAGCGTCGGCAAGGTGCTCTTCGTGCTCAACTGGTTCATCGGCTCCATCCGCATCGAGCGCATCCATCCGCTGGAGACGGGCTTCGTGCGGCGGAAGTTCCGCCGCGACCGGCGGAGCGGCATGCCGATCGAGCCGGCGCTCAGCTTCTATCCGCGCTACTGGACGGAGACCGTCGTCAAGCAGCTCAGATGGCTGTGGCTGTGGGGGCGCATGTATCGGCCGCTACCAGGCGATCAAGCGCAACCCGGCACGGCTCTCCTACACCGACGCGGCGCTGACCCCGGTGGAGGACGACGAGAACGAGCGCCTCGACATGTTCCAGACCGGCGAGGCCAAGGCCTATGTCGCGCAGGAGCGGCGCCTCGCGCAGGTCCGCGCCGGCACCGCCGATGCGGCCTAGCGCCGGGCGCGACCGCCGCCCTGCCACCCGAAACCAGCAAGCCTCAGCCGCGGCGGCTCACCCGCCGCGCGCTGCCGCGCGACACCGTGGCGCTGGCGCGCTTCCTCATCGGCAAGATGCTGGTGCACGAGATCGACGGCGTCCGGCTTTCGGGCCGCATCGTGGAGACGGAGGCCTATCTGGTCGGCGACGCGGCGAGCCATGCCTTCCGCGGCAGGACGCCCCGCAACGGCTCGATGTTCCTCACGCGCGGACACGCCTACGTCTACATCTCCTACGGCGTGTGGGCGATGCTCAACGTTGCGAGCGAGGAGGCCGGCATCGGGGCGGCGCTGCTTTTGCGCGCGCTGCAGCCGCTGGAGGGGCTCGACGCCATGCGGCGCCGCCGCGGCGACGTGCGCGACATCGACCTGGCGCGCGGGCCGGGCCGGCTCGCCGTGGCCATGGGCGTCTCGCTTGCCGATGACGGCGTGGATCTCTGCGGGCGCGGGCCGCTCTACCTCGCCGAGGGCGACCGGCGCGCTGGCGACATCGTGACGACCACGCGCATCGGCATCACCAAGGACGCCGATCTGCCGCTCCGCTTCTTCGAGCGCGGCAACCCCTTCGTCAGCGGTCCGCGGCGACTCATTTCCGACGCCTGATCAAAGGCTTAGCCTCCGCATTCGGCTTTGTGCGCGCCCTCACAACGGCGGCGGCGGCTTTGTTCCATCTAACCATCACCGAGAGCGCAAGGGGCGCTCCCAGCGATGAAGGAGAGGAACAATGTTTGCTCGCACGCTTACCGCCATCGGCCTCGCTCTTGTGCTGGCCGCTCCCGCGTCCGCCGGCCAGATCAATGTCAACGCCGGCCCGAAAGCCACCGCCACCAACGCCTGCACCAGCTTCAACGAATACGGCCCGACCGAAGTGGTCGACGTGGTCGAGGACGGTCTCGGCGACTGGCTGGTCTGGGTGAAGGACAAGGACGGCGATCTGTGGATGTGCAACGCCAACGAGGAAGGCGCCGTCTACGCCAACGTGCTGATGGAAGGCGACCTGCTCGACGGCGAAGGCGTCGACCTCATCAGCAATCGCCAGACCGGCGAGCGCAGGTCCGGCGGCTCCCACGGTCCCGCCGCGACGGCCGAGGCGGTGTGCGCCGCGGTCGGCAACGTGATCGAGGACATGGAGATCGTCGCAACCGTCAGCGACGGGCTCGGCGACTACCTTGTGTGGCTGCAGAACGCCGATGAGGAGCTGTGGATGTGCAACGCCTCCGGCGACGCCCAGCTCTACACCTTCGACCCGGTGGACATGCCGCTCAACGACTACACGCCGGTCGAGCTCCGCAACGCCTAAACCTCTTTCGGCGACGGCAGAAAGGGCTCCTCTGCCCCGTCGGAAACGCCGCCCGGCCTCGGCCGGGCGGCAGCTTTTCTTGGGTCATCGCAAACGCGGATTTGCGCTGGCCGGCGGGCCGCGAAGCCCTTATTGAAGGCCGCCTATCCGCCGGTCCGTGACAGTTTTGCGACGCACTCCCCGCCCCCGCTTCCAGCCTTCGTTGTTCCGCACCGGTGTGCAGAAGCGATGAGCGCGTTCGTCGCCGCGGCGGTGCTGTTTGCCGCGATCTGCCATGCCACGTGGAACGCCATCGTGCGCATGCGCGGCGACAAGATCGTCGCCATGACGCTGGTGGTGACCGGCGCCGGCCTGCCGGCGATCCCGCTCCTCTTCTTCTTCCCCGTGCTGCCGGCCGCGGCATGGCCTTATGTGATCACCTCGGCCATCATCCATGTCGGCTACAACACGGCGCTCGCCATGTCCTACCATCACGGCGAGCTGACCAAGGTCTATCCGCTGCTGCGCGGCTCGGCGCCGCTCACCACGCTCATCCTCTCGCTGCTGTTCCTGAACGAGGCGATCGACACAAGCGAGATCGTCGGCATCGTGGTTCTCGCGCTCGGCATCATGACGCTGACGCTGGAGGGTGGCTGGCGCGTGCTCGTCGCCTCGCCGCAGGCGGTCGGCTATGCGGCGATCACCTCGCTTTGCATCACCGGCTACACGCTGGCCGACGGGCTGGGCGCGCGGGTGGCCGACAGCGCGCCGCAATATGTCGCCTGGCTGTTCGTCCTCGACATGCTGCCGATGCTGGCGATCACGCTCGCCATGAAGCGGCAGGCTTTCATAGCGGCGCTGGCGACGGATTGGCGCGCCGGACTTACCGGCGGCATCCTGTCGCTCGCGGCCTACTGGATCGCCATCTGGGCGATGACGGTAGCGCCCATCCCGCTGGTGGCGGCGCTGCGCGAGACGAGCATCCTCTTCGCGCTGTTCATCGGCGTGCTGTGGCTCGGCGAGAAGGTCACGCCGATCCGCGCCATATCGATTGTGACGGTGGTCGCTGGCTTGGCGCTGATGCGGCTGTGAGAGCTATGCGCCAACTGCCAGCTTCGGCTGCCCGCGATTGCGCCTCGCCGCATAGCGGACCAGGAGCTCGTCCAGGATGTCTGTGGTGAATTCCGGCATCATGACATCGTCCAGAACATCGAGCTCCGCATTGACGCTTTGAAAGGCGTAGATGCCGGAGAGGCGATGGCAGCCTCCCGGTCGGATGATCAGGTCGGGATCGGGTATGCCGTGGGTGTCCAGGAACCCGGCGAGACGCTCCGGCTTCAGCCCGTCGAGCGGCTCGCCCACGGCGTGAAGACGCCGATAGGCGCGGACCATCTCTTCGCGGGAACCATAGTCCAGCAACAGGAGCACGGTCGCCTCACCGTGCTGTGCCACAGCCTCGGCACGCTCAAGGTCCCGGCAGACAAGATCGTCGAAGGCCGCAAGCCTGTCGCGTGCGCCGATCGCGCGAAACTTGATGCCCCTTTGTGGATAGGTCGTGGCCACCACGTGAAGGAAAGAGCGGACCGCCTTCAATATCGGCCTGTGGTCTTCTTCCGGACGCAGCCATTGCTTGTCGGACGTTCCCCAGGCGGAGACACACTTCACGCCCCGATCGATCAGATGATCGACCACCTCATATGTCGCGACCAGAGACTTCGTATAGGCCTCCAGGTTCGAACACCCTTGCGCCTTCGCCCAGCGGCGGTTCCCGTCCGGGATCAGCACAACGTGACGCGGCAACGGCGATGGCGAACCGAGGAGATCTGGCATGGATCAACTTGCCTTGGCGACTGCGAACTCCGAGGGCCGGCCCTGGCTGTAATAGAGGCCGCCGGCGTACGTCCTCAGAACCTCGTCGATGGTGCTCGCGGTCAGCTGCTGCGGCGGCACATGATCGAGGAAGAAGAGCTCCGCATATTCCGACTGGAAGGTGTAGATATCCGAGAGGCTCGAGCCATTGCCTCCGAGCCGGACAACGATTTCGGGGTCCGGGACGTCCTTGTCGTCGAGATGGTTGCGTATGCTCGCCTCGTTCGCCCTATCCGGCGCGATGCCCGCTGAATTCATGCGCATGAAGGCGCGACAGATTTCTTCGCGGCCGCTGTAGTCGAACGGCACGACCAAGGTTGCCCGAAACTCTGTTGCCGCCACCGTTTCCGCTGCCTTTATCGCTTTTCTTATGTGACCGTATCTTTGCGGCAGACGATCGAGCGTACCGATACGCTTGATCCGATATCTCCTGTTCCTGGCTCTCTGCGTCAGCTGCTCGAGAAAATCGCCAACGGCACTCATAAGTCGGTCAAGATTCTCCCTCGGCGCCTGCCAATCGATGTTGGAGAACATGCTGATGGTGACAAACTCGCCGCCGCGCTCCACGATGCGGTCGACGACATCGGCAAAGCTGGCGATCGTCCGCTGATGAAGCTCCCGGTTGGCGACGACCCGCGCCCAACCCTCGTTGCTGTCGGCGACGATACAGACGTGGCGCGGCATGCCCGATACGATCAAGCCTTCGGGGTTGGCCAAGCTCTTGCCTTCGGACATCATTGCCAGCTTCCCATTCGCATTCACACGTGGCACCGGCAGGCTTTCTCCGGCCTGGCGGCCATGCGCCGTGGCCCTGGCCGCAATCCGGCTCGCTCAAGCTTGCATGGCCTTCTATGTGCCGCCTATTTGATCCGAAGCTGGCGGTAAAATTGTGCTGATAGAAATGTCTACAGTCTTCGCAACTGTCGTAAGTCCTGGTTGGTGCTCGCAGGCTTGGCCGCTGCGGCTTAAGGGCGGCCGGTCACGCCAGCGCTGACCGCCTCGCCGCATAACGGGCCAGGAGGTCGTCGAGAATGTCGGTGGTGAAGTCCGGCATCATGACGTCATCGAGGACATGGACTTCAGCATTGGCGGTCTGGAAGGCATAGAGGCCCGAGAGGCGGGGGCAGCCGCCGGGGCGAATGACCAGATCCGGATCGGGCGCGCCGTGCGTATCCAGGAACCCGGCGAGACGCTCCGGCGTCAGCCCATCGAGCGGCTCGCCTGCTTCTTGCAGGCGCCGGTAGGCGCGCACCAGCTCTTCGCGGGAGCTGTAGTCCACAAGCAGGAACACGGTGGCCCGGCCGTGCCGCGTCGCCCTCTCCGCCGCCTCCACCTCGCGGCAGAAACCGCTGTCGAAGGCTTCCAGCCTGTCGCGGGCGCCGATCGTGCGAAACCGGATGCCCCTTTGCGGATAGGTCGCGGACACCTTGTGCAGAAAGGTCCGCAACACTTTCATGATGAGGATCAGCTCCCCTTCCGAGCGCATTCCCGTCCTGTCGGACGTGGCCCAGCCGGAGACGTTCTCCACGCCGCAATCGAGGAGATGGTCGATCATCTCGTTGATCGCGACCAGCGATCTGGCGTAGGCCTCCTCGGGCGAAACACCGTGCATTTTCGCCCAGCGGCGGTTCCCATCGGGGATCAGGGCGACGTGACGCGGTAATGGCGACGGTGGGCTGGGAAGACCGGGCACCGCTCAGCTGACCTGGCGGTCGAAATACGACGGCCGCCCCTGGCTGTAATAATAGCCGCCGGCGTGATCCCTCAGGACACGGTCGATGACGTCCACGGTCAGATCCGGCGGCGCCACATCCTCAAGGAAATAGAGTGCCGCATATTCGGACTGAAACGCATAGACGTCCGACAGGCTCAGGCCGCCGGCGAGTTGGACGACGATGTCTGGATTTGGAATCTCGCTGTCGTCGAGATGGTCCCGGATCGCTTTTCCGTCCGCCGCGTCGGCGGTGATCCCGGCAGCACCCATACGGATGAAAGCCCGGCAGATTTCTTCGCGCCCGCTATAATCGAACGGCAGGACCAAGGTGGCTCGGGACGCCGAGGCCGTCTCGGCTTCCGCTGCGGCGAATGCTTCCGCGACGTGGCCGTATCTCTCTGGGAGGCGGTCGAGCGTTCCGATCCGCTTGATGCGATATCCCCTGTCCTTGGCCTTCACCGCCAGGCGCCTGATCGAATTGGTGAGGGCGCCGATGAGCCGCGCCAGTCGGTCGTCCGCTCGCCGCCAGTCTATCTTTGAGAACATGCTGATCGTGACGTATTCGCTGCCGCAGTCCACCAAGTGATCGACGGCAACGGAAATCCGGCGGAGCGTGCGCTCGTAGAGCTCTCCGTCTTCGACCACCCGCAGCCAATTCTCATTCCCATCGGCGATGATGCAGACGTGGCGGGGCACGTCGGTTTCGGTCGAGCTCTCGCCCTGAGAGGCTATGTCATCGTCCGGTTCCGTGCCGGACAGGGTTTGCAGGCGCCGGTTGCGGTCCCTGCGCAAGCGACGATCCTGCGCCACCATGCCGAGCTCGTCGGAGCCCCTGCCTTCGGACATCATGCCTCCGGTCTCGCGCCTGCGGGTGGCCGCTGGCCTGCACGACACGTTCGCGTGCCAAGTAGAATTGTTAACGGATTATCTGCCGCTGTCAGCGCCATAGACGCCGATACGCAACCGTAATGAGGTCCATTCTCGCGCCGTGGTAGATCGCGGTCATCGAAAAATAAGCCATGGTCGGCGCCGCGCCGTGTGTCCGTCCGGCACTTAGCCATCTTCAGGACTTGTACACTGCTCGGCAGTACTCTGCCTCGACCCCTGCCGGCATGGACATGTGGGCTCAGGGAGCGACCGGGAGAGAATCCGATGGCCCTGAAATCAGCCGCCGTGGCGCTGCGTGGCGTCGCGTTCGTATTCGTCCTTGTGATCGCCCATGCAGCGGTTGCGCAGGAGACGGATCCGCTTCCGTCCTGGAACGACGGGGCGGTCAAGACGGCGCTGATCGACTTCGTCACGCGAGTCACCGACAAGTCCGGTCCCGGCTACGTCGCGCCGGAGGAGCGAGTTGCGACGTTCGATAACGACGGCACGTTGTGGGTCGAGCAGCCGATCTACACCGAGATGGTTTTCATCGAGGACGAGGCGCGGCGGATGTCCGCCAAGCATCCGGAATGGAAGAAAGAGCCCGGTATGAGCGCCGTGCTCGACAGGGACCGTGATCGTCTTCTTAAGCTCGGCCAGACCGGCTTCGCCAAGTTCATGGGCAGTCTCCTGGGGACCACCCTTTCCGGCACGAGCTCAGACGCGTTCAACGCTGTCGTCAAGGAGTGGGCCGGCTCCGCCGTCGATCCGCATTTCGGGCAGCTCTACATCAACTGCACATACCTGCCGCAGATCGAATTGATGGACTACCTCCGGGCCAACGCGTTCAAGGTGTTCATCGTCTCCGGCGGCGACATAGCTTTCATGCGAGCGTGGTCCGACGAGGTCTATGGCGTCGCCCCACCCAACGTGGTTGGGTCGAACATCGCTTCCTTCTTTTCTTACGAGGATGGCACGGGAGAGATGATCCTGCGGCCGACCCCCGGCTTCATCGACGACGGACCCGGCAAGGCGGAAGGAATTTATCACCACATCGGCCAGCGGCCGATCCTCGCCTTCGGCAATTCCGGCGGCGACCAGCAGATGCTGGAATACGCCAAGTCCGGCAACGGCGAGCGCATGGCGCTGATCCTCTACCACGATGACGCGGAGCGCGAATATGCCTATGGGCCGGCCGGCGGCCTACCCAACAACGGGGTCGGAGTCTTCCCGCAGTCGCTGATGGACCAGGCGAAGGCGAGCGGCTGGCAGGTCGTCTCCATGAAGCACGACTGGAAGCGCGTCTTCGCCTTCGACGAGAGCAAGACGCAGTAGGCCGCTGACGGCCCGCACCGCCGCACGGCTTCGAGGCTTCAGCGCTAGATCCGTTTTACGAAGCAGTCCCGTCGTCCGGACAGAGCTTCTCACTTGGGGGACACGGCCATGAGGCTAACGAGACGCCGCTTCATCGAGCTCATGAGCGCCAGTGCACTGGCGGCTTCGAGCCCAAGGGCTCTTGTCGACATTCTCGGCGTTCCCGCGGCCTTTGCGCAAGAATTGCCGGAGACGTCTGCGAACCGCGGCCGGGGAAAGACGGTCGCTATCATCGGCGCCGGGATCGCAGGCCTCACCCTGGCCTACGAGCTCAGCCGGTCCGGCTACGACGTGACCGTCTTCGAGGGCACGAAGCGCTACGGAGGCCGAAGCCTGACGGTTCGACCCTCCGATCCCGACTACAAGAGCTGGTACCTGTCGCAGAGCCGTTTCGTCGGGCCTGAACTCGTACTGCGACTTCATCCCGGGCGAAGTCCGCGGCGCGAAGGTCCCCGAGCAGACGGCGCAGTTCGTCCCGTACAGGCAGGGCAAAGGCTACGTCGACACGTACTTGAATGCCGGGCCCGGCCGCATTCCGACATTCCATACCGGCGTGCTGCACTACTGCCGAAAATTCGGCGTCGGCATGGAACCCTACATATTTTCATCCGGCACCAATCTGTTGCAGTCGGAGAAGCTGAACAACGGCACGCCCGTGCCCGTTCGTCAGTTTGTGGCGGATATGCGCGGATATCTTTCCGAGCTGCTCTATGCCTCCGACAGCGGCTCCAAGACCGTGGCCCCCGGGCTCGATGCGCAGACGGCGGCGGCGCTCCTGAAGAAGTTCCTCATCAGCTTTGGCGACCTGTCGGCTGACGGATCTTTCCAAACCACAATCAGGGCCGGCTACGCCGTCATGCCGGGAGCCGGGGCCGACAGTGGCCGCGTCCGCGAAAGACTGCCCCTTGCTGAGCTGCTCGAGGCGGAGGAGCTGTGGCCTGGGATGATCAACGGCAGCGTTCCCGAGCACCAGCAACCGCTGTTCCAGCCGGTGGGTGGCATGGACATGATCTGGCAGGCCTTCCTGTCCCAGTCGGTGGGCGGGTCAGAGCTTCGCAGTCGGGTGCGGCTATCGAGCCCGGTTGAGGGGCTGCGCTACGAGAACGCGGAAGGAAGCAAGATCGTCGTCACGCTGCAATCCGCCGACAAGCCGGAAGCGACCTTCGACTACGTCGTCATGACAGGTGCTCCATCAAACCTGCTCACAATGGGCACCGGCGGTTTGATTGATGAGCCAACGCTCGGTCACATCCGATCGCTCCTTTACCTGGGCGGCGGCAAGTACGGATGGCAGGCGCGCGATCGCTTCTGGGAGCAGCCGGGCGTGAACATCTTCGGCGGCATCAGCTGGACAAGCCAGACGAGCAGGGAGATGTGGTATCCTTCTAATGGCTGGAACGAGCCGACCGGCGTGCTGACGGGCGCCTATCCCGTTTCGAGTTTGCTCCGGGACAGCGACGGCAGGATGTATTCGCCGGCGGACGGCTTTTTGGCCCCGGTCGATCCCGGCAGCGTGCCGGAGAGCTCGATCCTCGGGCTCCGCTGGGCCGAAATGGATCATGCTCAGCGCACCAAGGTCGCGCTCGCGGGAGGTGAGACTCTTCATCCCGGTTTCACGGACCATGTCTACTCGGATGCAGGGCTGTCCGTCTCCTGGAACAATCAGCCGTATCAATTCGGCATCGGTCCCGCATTTACCGCCCGCCCGGAATCATACGCACCGCTTATCGAGCCGCTCGACAGGCAGGGGCGGCTTTACCTTGCGGGAGACGGACTGAGCTACTGGGGCGGATGGCAGGAAGGCGCGGTCCGCTCCGCCTGGTGGACGCTGCAGAAGATCTTCAACCATACCGAAGCGCAAGCTCAGTAGCCGCGGCAACGGCTCAGTCGGGATTCTGCGTTATGAGAGAAATGGTGGGCGCGACTGGGATCGAACCAGTGACCCCTACGATGTCAACGTAGTGCTCTCCCGCTGAGCTACGCGCCCTGACCTTTTGGGGTGGCCGCGGATATAGCCGCTGGCTTGCGGGGGTGCAAGGCGGGCGTGCGGGCCCGCTCGCAGGCCTCGTTTTCGGAGCGCTCAGGCGGCCATGAGGCGCCCGATCTCGCCCACCAGGTCGCGCAGGTGGAAGGGCTTCGACAGGATCTTGGCGTCGCGCGGGGCCTGCATGTCGGGATTGAGCGCCACCGCCGCAAAGCCCGTGATGAACATGATCTTGATGTCCGGGTCGAGCTCGCTCGCCTTCCGCGCCAGCTCGATGCCGTCCATCTCCGGCATGACGATGTCGGTGAGGAGCAGATGGAACGGCTCCTCCCTCAGCCGGTCATAGGCGTCGCGCCCGTTATTGAAGGAGACCACATCGTAGCCGGCATTGCCCAGCGCCCGCTCCAGGAAGCGGCGCATGTCCTCGTCGTCTTCGGCGAGCAGGATTCGGGCCATCAATTGTCCCCGGGGCGGCTGTTC
Organism: uncultured Alphaproteobacteria bacterium; assembly: GCA_963801225.1. Classification (GTDB taxonomy): domain Bacteria; phylum Pseudomonadota; class Alphaproteobacteria; order Rhizobiales; family Afifellaceae; genus DASWJZ01. Next base: position 160,230 of record CAWDED010000004.1, on the reverse strand, counting down.
CATCATGTTCATGGCGCCGCACAATGATACCCCGCAGTAAATATCGGGTAAGCGGGCCGGCGGCAACGCGCCGATGCCCGCGGCGCTGGTTAATATGGACAGCGGCTGAGAGGCGCGGCAGATTGGCGGCTCTCATGGAGGGGATATCGGGGATGCGGGAGACCACGGGGACCGAGGCGGAGGGGGAAGTCGGGCCGCCGGCCGGCGAGATTCACATGCCGGACGAGCAGACCGTGCCGTTCGTGTTCAACTCGCCGCATAGCGGCCGCTACTATCCGCAGGACTTTCTCGACGCCACCTGCCTCGACAAGGGCGATATCCGCCGCTCCGAGGACCTCCTGGTCGACCGGCTGTTCGCCCCGGTCGTGCGGCTCGGGGCGCCGCTGATGGCCGCCATCTACCCGCGCGCCTATCTCGACGTGAACCGCGAGCCCTACGAGCTCGACCCCAAGATGTTCGCCGGGCGCCTGCCCTCCTACGCCAACGTGCGCTCGCTGCGCGTCGCCGGCGGGCTCGGCACCATCCCCCGCGTGGTCAGCGACGCCGCCAACATCTACAGGCGCCCGCTGACGGTGGAGGAGGGGCTGGGCCGCATCGACCGCATCTACCGGCCCTACCACGACACGCTGCGGCGGCTGCTTGCCCAGACGCATGTCGCCTTCGGCATGGTGGTGCTGATCGACTGCCATTCCATGCCCTCCAACATGCGCGGCGGCCCGACCCGCATGCGGCCCGATTTCGTGCTCGGCGACCGCTTCGGCGCGAGCTGCATGCCGGAGCTGACCGACTGCGCCGCCGCGACGCTGCAGCGGCTCGGCTATACCGTGTGCCGCAACAAGCCCTATGCCGGCGGCTTCATCACCGAGCATTACGGCCGGCCGTCGCGCGGCCTTCACGCGCTGCAGCTGGAGGTCAATCGCGGGCTCTACATGGATGAGTATCGGCTCGAGCCGCATCGCGGCTTCGAGCGGCTGTCGTCCGACCTGTTCGCGCTGGCGCAGGCGCTGGTCGCCCTGGTGGAAGACGCCAGCGCGGTCACGCGCGAAGCCGCCGAATAGCCCCCAGAAAGAAAAATGGGCCGCGTTGCCGCGGCCCAAGTCTAGGGAGGAAACGCCCAATGAGGGCTGCGATAGTGATATCGCACTGCACAATTTATGCTGCTTTGCACAAGGCGCAAGAGAAATTGCGGAAATCGTGCTGCGACATTCGCGCGGCGTGTCTAAGCCGCTGACGAAGCAGCTATTTCCGCCCCTCGATGAAGGCGTCGAAGGCAACCCAGAACTGGTCGCGGTACTGGTTCGACTCCACCAGGACCTCGTGGCGCGCCCCGGGGATGCGCAGATAGGCGGCGGTCTTCACGCGGCGGCAGAACTCCTCGGCCGCGTAGTTGCTGACCACCGTATCGGCCCCGCCGAGCACCATCAGCACCGGCATCGGCACCTTCTCGACGAAATCCCGCTCCGCCATGCGGCAGCAGGCCCGCATGGCGGCGTTGACCCAGCCGATCGTGGCCCCGCCCACGCCGAGCGCCGGCTCCGCCTCCACCACGGCCACCGTCCGCTGGAAGCGCTCCGGGTCGCTGGTGAGCAGGTTTCCGGCGAAAGGCTGGGTCTGGATGAAGCTCGTGCGCCGCCGCCCGGCGCGAACGCCTCGCCGACGCCGAAATGCATGAGGAAGCCGGTGATTCGCGACAGCCAGACGGGCGAGCCGAAGCTCAGCGCCAGAAGCGGCGCGGTGAGCACCATGCGGTCGATCTGCGTCCGCAGCCGCTCCGCCGACAAAAGCGCGATGGCACCGCCGGTGGAATGCGCCAGCACGTAGTAAGGCGGCGGGCAGTCCGGCAGCACCACCTGCTGCATGATGGTCTCGAAGTCGTTGACGTGATCGGCGAAATCGCGCACGTGCCCTTTGCGCGGATTGCGCAGCAGCCGCCCGGAGCCGCCCTGCCCGCGCGAATCGAAGGTGGCGACGGCGAAGCCCCTGCGGCGCAGATCGTTGATCGTCTCGAAGTATTTTTCGATGAACTCGGTGCGGCCGTGCAGGATCACCACCGTGCCACGCACCGGCGAGCGGTTGGGCGCCCAGCGCGCATAGCGCAGCGCCACGCCGTCATCCGTCGCCACCGTGTCGCAGACGGCGCCCTTCGGGATCGGATTGCTGGGAATTTCGACGAGACCGGCCAAGCGGCACCTTTCCTCGCCTCCCGGCCGGCGCCGGAGACCCTCACCCGCACTTAAAATGCCTGACGAGGAGTAGCAAGCGGCGTGCACATGAAGCGGCCGGCGGTCTTGCGACCGCCGGCCTAACTCGGGCGCCGGAGGGGGCGTTAACAGCGCCCGAATTCTTTGCCTGGCTGGGCCTCAGACGCGCTGACGGGACAGGATGTCGCCGTCGCGGGCGCTGATCACCAGGAAGAACGAGCGGCCATGGCGCCAGGCGTGAACCTGGTAGACGGGGCCGCGAACCTCGAAGAAGCGGATGCCCCTGTAGCCGTGGCCGCGCAGGATCGAGCGCACTTCCCACTGGGAGAGCCTGTGCTGCTGCCACCGGCCACCGCGGTGGTCGTCATGACGCTGCGGGCCGTGGTTCCAGTTCGGGCCGCCGAAGCCGAACTGGAAGTTGAAGTTGGCGGCGTTTGCCGGGACTGCGGTGAGCGCGGTGGCGGCGACGACGCCTGCGGCGATGGTCTTCGAGAACATGGTTTTACCTCCGATCCGGGGCCACCGAGGTCACCTCGATGACGATGCGGAGGACCCTAGCGGGGGCCGCCTGAACCCAATCGGAAGGCGGCATTCATGTGGCGTTCAGGCCGGCGGCGCGGGTGGTGCGCTTTCGGCGGAACCGGGGGCTTGAACGCCCCAATGCCGCTCACCATCTTTTTCGTGCGGGTGCCGCAAGGACCCGCGACATCGGCCCGGCTCCGCCCAGTGCGGGGAGCCACAGGCCGCTCACGCGACTGTCGCTTCAAAGGAGGACACTCTATGCGTACGTTTGATCTCAGCCCGCTTTATCGCTCGACCGTCGGTTTCGACCGCCTCTTCAACCTGCTCGACGGGGTGTCGAACGGCGAGGCTCAGCCCTATCCGCCCTACAATATCGAGCGGACCGGCGAGAACGCCTACCGCGTCACCATGGCCGTCGCCGGATTCGGCGAGGACGATCTCGACGTCCAGGCCAAGGAGAACGTGCTGACCGTCAAGGGCGAGAAGAAGGACGAGAAGCAGGAGGGCGCCGAGGTGCTCTATCGCGGCATTGCCGCGCGCGCTTTCGAGCGCCGCTTCCAGCTTGCCGACCATGTCGAGGTGAGGGGCGCGAGCGCTGGCCAACGGCCTGCTCCACATCGACCTGGTACGCGAGATTCCGGAGGCCATGAAGCCCCGCAAGATCGCCATCGGCGGCTCCAAGGCCACCCAGATCGACGCCAAGGCCGCCTGACCCGGCAGCCTGAGCGAACAAGAAATCTCCAGTCCGCGCCCCGGCATCGTCCGGGGCGCTTTTATTTTCGCTCCTCGTCAGGATCAGCCGCGAAGCGCCTCCAGGAACGCGTCGACTTCCTCCGGCGCGGTGGCGAACGACGTGACAAGGCGGATCAGCGTCTCGTCCTCGTCGATCTCTACGTCGCTGGTGCGCGCCCATTCGTGGAAGATGGCGCCGGCGTCCTTCAGCCGCTCCGCGGCCGCCGCGCGATACGGCCGCGAACACCTCGTTGCCTTCTGTCGGCCACGCCTCGCGCGCCTCCGGCGCATGCGGCGAGGCCGGCGCGCAGCCTGTCCGCCATCGCGTTGGCATGCCGCGCCAGGTCGAGCCACAGCCCGTCGCTGAGATAGGCGTCGAGCTGCGCCGCCACGAAACGCGACTTGGAGAAGAGCTGCCCGGCGCGCTTGCGCAGGAACGGCATGTCGCGCGCCATATCTGGATCGAAGAACACCAGCGCCTCGGCCGCCACGCAGCCGTTCTTGGTGGCGCCGAACGACAGGAGGTCGACGCCGGCCTTCCAGGTCATCTCGGCGGGCGTTGCGTTGGCGTGCACGAGCGCATTGGCGAAGCGCGCGCCGTCCATGTGGAGCGGCAGCCCGTTGGCCTTGGCCACGGCGGCGATGCGGCGGATGTCGTCGAGCGAATAGGCCGTCCCCGCCTCGGTCTGCTGGGTGATCGATACGGCCATGCCCTGGCCGTGATGCTCCGAGGCGGGCGTCAGAGCGGCGATGGCGGCTTCGAGCGTCTCCACATCGATGCGGCCTTCGGCGCCGGCGAGCCCGTGCAGGCGCCCGCCACCGGTCAGATATTCCACGCCGCCGCACTCGCCTTCGATCATGTGGGCGTCGCGGTGGCAGAAGATCACGCCGCCCGGCCGGTTGACGGCCGTCATGGCGAGACCGTTGGCGGCCGATCCCGTCGCCACGAAGAAGACGGCGACGTCGCGCTCGAAAATTTCGGCAAAGCGCTGCTCGACCGCCCGGTCGAGCGCGCTCCCGCCATAGGCCGGACCGGACCGCGCGGCTTCCGCGGCGATGGCTTCCACGATGGCCGGCGCAGCGCCGGCCCAATTGTCACTGGCGAATTGCATCCCGCTCTATTGCCGGGTTGCCCGGGCGAGAGCAAGGGCGCCCGGCTCAACCCGCCATGCGGCGAACGATCAGCCGGTCGAGCGACAGGGCGCCCGGCCCAAGCGCGATCAGCGCCAGCGCCATGGCGGCCCAGGGAAGATGGTAGGTGAGCCAGCCGCCCGGGAAGACGAGCTGGATCACGGCCGTCATCAGCAGGATACCGAGAGCCGCGAAACGCGTGGCGAGCCCCAGCACGAGCAGCACCGGCAGGACGATCTCGCCGCTGGCGGAAAGGAACGCCGCCAGCGCCGGCATCGGAAAATCGTAGGCGGCACCGAGGAGGTGCAGCTTGAACTCGTTCTGGAAGAGATAGAGCGCGCTCGGCGACAGCGAGAGCCCGTCCCACTTGGTGAGGCCGGATTGGAAGAAGGGAATGGCGATGGCGAGCCGCAGGACGATCGGCGCGGCGAGCGTGGCGAGCCAGACGAGTGGCGCGAGGACGGCGTTCACGAGGCGCTCCGCGCTCCCGGCCCGCAGGTTGGCTGGCGCTTCCACCCGGCTCAAGACGCGCTGTCCGAACCGTTCCCGCCGCCGAGATCGTAGCCGCAGAACGCGCCGGCGGAGATCAGCCCGGCAAGGTTGGCGGAGAGGTCGAAATCCTCAGCGGCGTCCTGCGCGGCCTGGGCGGCCTCGCCCAGCGGCGCACCTTCGCCGAGGCCGCCGACGAACGTCGCGCCGCCCGCCGGCATGAACCGCACCACGACGTCGGCCACCGGCCTGACGACGAGGCAGTCCTCGCCGCCCGATGCGAGATCGACCGGCCCCGGCACGCCGCCTTCCACATTCATGCGCCAGATGGTCAGCGCCGGGTAGCGCGAGGTGACGAAGCTGCACAGAGGGATGCAGGCGGAGACGCAGCGCGGCAAGCTTCTCCGGCGGTATCGCGGCGAGTGCGGCGGGGGGAAGCGGCGCCGCCTCCGCGGCATGGAAGGATTCCTTCCAGGCCCATTCGATGCGCGCCACGTCGGCGAGATAGGGAAGGCCCGCCGCCGGCGGGAAGCGCTCGATGAAGTCGGGAAAGCCGCCGCCATAGACGAGGAGCATGGGCGAGCGCGGCGGGTCCGACGTCACATAGGCCCGCGCCATCGCCTGGAAGAATTCCTCGCCGACGATGCGGCAGACCGCCGGATAGGTGATCTTCAGCGACTCGGTGAGCCCGACCACGACATTGTTGCGATAGACGGCGAAACGGCGCGCGCTCGGCAGCCCGTCCGGCCCCACGAGGCCGGCCGGCACCGCGGCCCCAGCGTCGAGCAGGGCGGCGGCGAAACCGCGCTGCCGCTCACCCAATGGCAGCACGCCGCACCTCTCCGTCCTCTGCCAAAAGCACTGCCTCGGCCCGTGCCGCCTCCGCCGCGAGAGTCGGCCAGTCGGGCACGTTGGCGTCCCACTCGATCAGCGTCGGCAGCGGGCCGGTGAGCGAGATCGTATGGGCGAAATAGCCCCAGACGATCGCATCGACCTCGCGGTCATGCGCGTCGATGAGGAGCGGCCGCCCCTCTTCGTCCTTCTCCGGGGCATGCCCGCCGAGATGGATCTCCCGCACATGCTCGAGCGGATAGGACTCGATATAGGCGATCGCATCCCACTCCTGGTTGGTGGAGGAGACGTGGACGTTGTTCACGTCGAAGAGCAGCCCGCACCCGGTCCGCCTCGCCACCTCGGCGATAAAGTCGACCTCCGAATAGGTGCTCTCGGCGAAAGCCAGATAGGTCGAGGGATTCTCCAGCAGCATCTGCCGGCCGACCGTCTCCTGCACCTCGTCGATGTGCTCCGACACGCGCTGCAGCGTCTCCTCCGTATAGGGGACGGGCAGCAGGTCGTTGAGGTAGGAGGTGTCGTGCGTCGACCAGGCGAGGTGCTCGGAGAAGAGGCCGGGCTCGTAGCGCTCGTTCAGCGCCTTCAGGCGCAGGAGATGCTCCTTGTCGAGCGGCCGGTCGGCGCCGATGGAGAGCCCCACGCCGTGCAGCGACAGCGGATAGCGCTCGCGAATGGCCGTCAGGTAGCGGTGCGGCGGGCCGCCGGCGCCCATGTAGTTTTCGGCGTGCACCTCGAAGAAGCCGATATCCGGCCCGCCCTCGAGGATGTCGCGATAGTGCTTCGGCTTCAGCCCTACGCCGGCGCGGGACGGGATCGACGTTGTCGGCTCTCATCTCTGCTCCGTTGCGGCGGCTCGCGTTGTGATGCGGCCGCGCATCACGCGTAGGGATCGACGCCCTCGACCGGCTTCAACGCGTCGAGCGGGGAGCCGGCGGGAAGATCGCGGGCGAGGCCCTGATACTCGCCGTCGGGAAAGGCGGCGCCCGTGCGGCCGCCGGGCAGCTCCATGGTTTCGCAGGTGCCCGCCTTCACGAGCTTCCAGGCGTTGCCCTGGTAGTCGACGGTCGACGTCCCGGCGCAGGTGGTGCCCGGCCCTGCGGCGCAATCGTTCTGATGGGCGAGCGCCACGCCGTAGCATTTCACCTGCTCCTGCGCCGCGGCGGGCGCACTCAATGTGGCGAGCGCGGTGGCGACTGCTGCGGCGAGGGTGGCGGTCGATACGGTCTTGTTCATCGGATGCATGACTCCAGAAATGGGTCAGCGGCCGACCGCGGGCGACCGGCCGCTGAGCTATCGCCGCGCGATCAGCCGTTCATCGGCTCCAGCATGCCCATATGGCCATCGACGTCCATCGACGTGCAGGTGCCTTTCGGGACGTTCTTGAACGAAGCCGGGTCGTAATCGACCTTCGACATGCCCGCGCAGTCATGCGCGCCGGCCTTGCAGTCGTTCTCGCCGGCCTTGGCGATACCGTAGCACATCTCGGTATCCTGGGCGAAGGCCGCGGTCTGGAACGCAAGGCTGCCAAGGGCGGTCGCCATCGCGCCGGCAAGTGCCACGGCGGTGAGCTCACGTGCTTTCATCTTGATCCTCCAATCGGACAGGGACGCATCCCGTTTCCACGACGCTGATGGTGCCGCATGGGCTCGAACAACGGAAATTACGTGTGCGCGAGTCCCGACCCGCAATCGCTCAAACAGCCGTGAGAGTGGAGTGAGCGGCCCGCCCGCCGGCGGTTGGGGGGCAACTGAAGCCCGGCGGGCGAGCCTTGAGCCGGTTGCTTCCGGCCTGCGGAAAGAATGACGGGCGGACAACGCAGAAGGGAAATCAAAGGCTGGTGATGGCCGGTCAGGCGCAATCCCGTTCCGGCAGCCCGGTCGCCGCGTGCTTCCGCAGATTTATGGACATGGCCGCGCTTCGGCCCTAGATTGTGGCGTCGACATCTGGCGTGGAAGCTTCTTTCCTTCGGCGCTCGCTCCGGTCGCTGAAGCAGCTCTCCTCAGATCTCGTCCCCGGGCAGGCACCCGGGCCGGTCCACGATTTTGTCCGGGAGACGTGAGATGCCTGTTGGAACGGTAAAGTGGTTCAACGTCCGCAAGGGCTACGGCTTCATCGCACCCGATGGAGGCGGCAAGGACGTTTTCGTGCACATCAGCGCGGTCGAACGGGCCGGTATGAGCGAACTTCGCGAAGGCCAGAAGATCTCGTTTGAGGAACAGCCCGACGAGCGCAGCGGCAAGACCTCTGCGGGCAACCTGAAACCGGCCGGATAGCCCACCTCCGCCGGCCGGCATATGGTGTCAGGGCGGGGCTTGCCGGCCCGACGGATTTTTGTCATTGTCTGAGAAGGACAGTGTTGCTGTCCTTTTCCGGCGCCAAGCCACGCTGAAGCTCCGCTGGAAGGCCGGGAATGCAGGCGGATCGAGGTCCGCCATGGCATACCGGTTGCAGGGTGGCAGGGGGGCGCCGGGCGTTTTACTGTGATGCCGGTCTGATCCGATCGAGCCGCACCGAGCGTGCGACCCGCGAGGTGGAGGTGCCAACGGGGTAGCGAGTGACGAGACGGCCCGGCAGCCGAGCGAGGATGTCATGACGATGCGGATGACGGCACGGGAAGCACGGCGGTTGCGGGCGACAGAGGCGCGTGCCTCCGCCATGCGCGCGGCACGCAGCGCCCGCCATATCGCAACCACCCGCTCCGCCGGCCTCTCCGACCCGCGCGTGGGGCACGATTCCTGCGGCGTCGGCTTCGTGGCCGACCTGAAGGGCGGCCATTCGCACGACGTCGTCGAAAAAGGCCTCCAGATCGTAAAGAACCTCACCCATCGCGGCGCGGTGGGCGCCGACCCGCTGGTCGGCGACGGCGCCGGCATGCTGCTGCAGATGCCGCACGACTTCTTCGTGGCGGAATGCGCCGCCCTCGGCTTTTCACTGCCGGAGCGCGGCGAATACGGCGTCGGCTACTTCTTCATGCCGCGGGACGAAGAGGCGCTGGCGCACTACGAGGCGATCGTGGAGCGCGTCATCGCGGCCGAGGGCCAGACGCTGCTCGGCTGGCGCACCGTGCCGACCGACAATTCGAGCCTGTCGCAGAGCCCCGACATCCAGGCGAGCGAGCCGATCCATCGCCAGGTTTTCATCGGGCGCGGCGAGGAGACGGAGCCGGGCGACGCCTTCGAGCGGCGGCTCTTCATCCTGCGCAAGGCGATCTCCGGCGTCGTCCACGAAGAGACCGCCGGTGAGGACCGCGGCTTCTACATCGTCTCCATGTCGTCGCGGACGATCGTCTACAAGGGCATGTTCCTCGCCTATCAGCTCGGTGCCTACTATCCCGATCTGAGCGACAAGCGCTTCGCCTCGCAGATGGCGCTGGTGCATCAGCGCTTCTCCACCAACACCTTCCCGTCCTGGAAGCTGTCGCATCCCTATCGGATGGTGGCGCATAACGGCGAGATCAACACGCTGCGCGGCAACGTGAACTGGATGGCGGCGCGGCAGGCCTCCGTCTCCTCGCCGCTGTTCGGCGACGAGATCGAGAAGCTGTGGCCGATCTCCTACGAGGGCCAGTCCGACACCGCCTGCTTCGACAATGCGCTCGAGTTCCTGGTGATGGGCGGCTACGAGCTGTCGCACGCGGCGATGATGCTGATCCCCGAGGCGTGGGCGGGCAATCCGCTCATGGATGAGGAGCGCCGCGCCTTCTACGAATATCACGCGGCGCTGATGGAGCCGTGGGACGGCCCCGCGGCGATCGCCTTCACCGACGGGCGCCAGATCGGCGCCACGCTCGACCGCAACGGGCTGCAGGCCGGCGCGCTATGTCGTGACCGACGACGGCCTCGTCGTCATGGCGTCGGAGGTCGGCGTGCTGCCGATCCCGGAGGAGAAGATCGTCTCCAAGTGGCGGCTGCAGCCCGGCAAGATGCTGCTCATCGACCTTGAAGAAGGCCGCATCATCGCGGACGACGAGCTGAAGCGCCGCCTCGCCACCGCCAATCCCTACCGGCAATGGCTCGCCCGCACGCAGATCGTGCTGGAGGACCTGCCGCCCGTGCCCTCGCGCGCGGCCATGACCAACGCCGCGCTGCTCGATCGCCAGCAGGCCTTCGGCTACACGCAGGAGGACCTGAAGCTCCTGATGGCGCCGATGGCCACCACCGGCCAGGAGGCGATCGGCTCCATGGGCACCGACACGCCGGTGGCCGTGCTCTCGCGCAAGCCGAAGCTGCTCTACAACTACTTCAAGCAGAACTTCGCGCAGGTCACCAACCCGGCCGATCGACCCGATCCGCGAAGAGGCGGTGATGAGCCTCGTCTCGTTCATCGGGCCGCGGCCGAACCTGTTCGACGTGAAGGGCCTGTCGGAACGCAAGCGCCTGGAAGTGCGCCAGCCGATCCTCACCAACGAGGATCTGGAAAAGATCCGCATGATCGGCGAGATCGCCGACAACCATTTCCAGACGAAGACGCTCGACATCACCTATGCGGTGGATCGCGGCGCCGAAGGCATGGAGATGGCGGTGGCGCGGCTGTGCGAGCGCGCCGAGAGCGCCGTGCTCGACGGCTACAACATCATCATCCTGTCGGACCGGCTGATCGGTCCCGGCCGCATCGCCATTCCGGCGCTGCTCGCCACCGCCGCCGTCCACAACCACCTGATCCGCAAGGGGCTCAGAACCTCCGTCGGCCTGGTGGTGGAGACCGGCGACGCGCGCGAGGTGCATCATTTCTGCGTGCTGGCGGGCTATGGCGCGGAGGCGATCAACCCCTACCTCGCCTTCGAGACGCTCGCCACCATGCACGAGCAGGGCGCCTTCCCCGACGTGGTCGACGCCAACGAGGTCGTCTACCGCTACATCAAGTCGATCGGCAAAGGCATCCTGAAGGTCATGTCCAAGATGGGCATCTCGACCTATCAGTCCTATTGCGGCGCGCAGATCTTCGATTCCATCGGCCTGTCGTCGGACTTCGTGCGGCGCTTCTTCTTCGGCACCTCGACCACCATCGAGGGCGTCGGGCTGGGCGAGGTCGCCGAGGAGAACGCTGCGGCGGCACACGGCCGCCTTCGGCGAAGACCCGGTGCTGCGCATCGGCCTGGAGGTGGGCGGCGAATACGCCTACCGCCTGCGCGGCGAGGACCATATCTGGACGCCCGAGACGATCGGCCTTCTCCAGCACGCGGCGCGCGGCAAGGGGAAGGAGGCCTACGACAAATACGCGGCGCTGGTGAACGGCGAGCAGCAGCGCAAATACGCCATCCGCGGCCACTTCCGCATCAAGAGCGCCGAGGAGCTCGGCCGCCAGCCGGTGCCGCTCGACGAGGTGGAGCCGGCGGCGGAGATCGTGAAGCGCTTCTCCACCGGCGCCATGAGCTTCGGCTCCATCTCGCGCGAGGCGCACGAGACGATGGCGATCGCCATGAACCGCATCGGCGGCCGCTCCAACACCGGCGAGGGCGGCGAGGAGCCGGAGCGCTTCCGTCCGCTGCCGAACGGCGATTCCAAGCGCTCGGCCATCAAGCAGGTGGCGTCCGGCCGCTTCGGCGTGACGACGGAATATCTCGTCAACTCCGACATGATGCAGATCAAGATCGCGCAGGGCGCCAAGCCCGGCGAAGGCGGCCAGCTGCCCGGCCACAAGGTCGACGCGATGATCGCCAAGGTGCGCCATTCGACGCCGGGCGTCGGCCTCATCTCGCCGCCGCCGCACCACGACATCTATTCGATCGAGGACATCGCGCAGCTCATCTTCGACCTGAAGAACGCCAACCCCGACGGCCTGGTGTCGGTGAAGCTGGTCGCCGAGGTCGGCGTCGGCACGGTCGCCGCGGGCGTCGCCAAGGCGCGCTCCGACCATATCACCATCGCCGGCTATGACGGCGGCACGGGCGCCAGCCCCCTCACCTCCATCAAGCATGCCGGCACGCCCTGGGAGATGGGGCTGGCCGAGACGCAGCAGATCCTGGTGGAGCAGGGCCTGCGCTCGCGCGTGCTCTTGCAGGTCGACGGCGGGCTGAAGACCGGACGCGACATCCTCATCGGCGCGCTGCTCGGCGCCGACGAGTTCGGCCTCGCCACCGCGCCGCTCATCGCCATCGGCTGCATCATGATGCGCAAGTGCCATCTGAACACCTGCCCGGTCGGCATCGCCACGCAGGATCCGGTGCTCAGGAAGCGCTTCGTCGGTGCGCCGGAGCACGCCATCAACTTCCTCTTCCTGGTCGCCGAGGAGGCGCGCGGGCTGATGGCGTCGATGGGCGTGCGACGTATCGAAGACCTCATCGGCGAGACCGACTGGCTCGATACGCAGCCGCTGATCGACCACTGGAAGGCGCACGGCCTCGACTTCAGCCGCGTGTTCCACAAGCCGACGGCGCCGCGCGAGGAGATGCACCGCACCAAGACGCAGAAGCATCCGATCGACGACATCCTCGACCGCCGCCTCATCGCGCAGGCCGAGCCGGCGCTGGAGCGCGGCGAGCCGGTGAAGATCGAAGCGGCCATCCGCAACGTCGACCGCTCGACCGGCACCATGCTCTCCGGCGAGGTGGCCAAGCGCTACGGACACGAAGGGCTTCCCGACGACACCATCTCGATCAGCCTGAAAGGCACGGCGGGGCAGTCCTTCGGCGCGTTCCTGGCGCGCGGCGTGACGCTCGACCTTGTCGGCGACGCCAACGATTATGTCGGCAAGGGCCTGTCGGGCGGCCGCATCGTCGTGCGCGCACCGGCGCAGACGAGCTTCAAGCCGGAGAGAGTCGATCATCGTCGGCAACACCGTGCTCTACGGCGCCATCGAGGGCGAGTGCTATTTCGCCGGCATCGCGGGCGAGCGCTTTGCGGTGCGCAACTCAGGCGCCATCGCGGTGGTGGAAGGCGTGGGCGACCACGGCTGCGAATACATGACCGGTGGCATCGCCGTCGTCATCGGCAAGACCGGCCGCAACTTTGCCGCCGGCATGTCGGGCGGCATCGCCTACGTGCTCGACGAGGACGGGCTCTTCGCCAGCCGCTGCAACCTTGCCATGGTCGAGCTGGAGCCGGTGCCGGAGGAGGACGACCTCCTGGAGAAGCTGCACCATCACGGCGGCGACATCGAGTGCCACGGGCGCGTCGACGTCTCCTCCGACATGACCAGCCATGACGAGGAGCGGCTGATCAAGCTGATCCAGAACCACGTCCACTACACCGGCTCGGCGCGCGCGATGCACATCCTCGACAATTGGGAGCAATTCCGGCCCAAGTTCGTGAAGGTGATGCCGGTCGAATACCGCCGCGCGCTGCGCGAGATGGAGCAGCAGCGCATGGGCGCTGCCATTGCGGCGGAGTAGCGCGGGCGCCGCCGCCGTAGGGGCGGTCGCGCGCCGGATTTGAACACGGCGCTCCACTGTCATATACTCCTTCATATGACAGTGGAGAAGTCCCATGAACGTCCATCATCAGGACACCGACAAGAAGACCGTGAGGCTGTTTCGCAACGGGCGAAGCCAAGCGGTCCGGATACCGAAGGAGTGGGAGTTTGAGGGCGACGAGGTGGTGATGCAGCTGCTTCCCGACGGCAAGCTGCTGCTCATGACGGCTGAGACGATGGGGTTGGTGGATTATCTCAAGACGGCCGAACCGTGGACCGGAGGCCCGTTCGTCGAAGGTGACGGGAAGCTGACGCCGCTCGACGAGGTCGGCTTCGGGTGAGCTACCTTCTCGACGCCAACGTAATCTCGGCGCTGGTCACCGATCCCGCCGGCCGCGTAGCGAAACGGCTCGAAGCCGTCGGCGAGAGGAACGTCATGACGAGCATCGTCGTCAGCGCGGAGATTGAGTTCGGTGTGCGAAAAAGAGGCTCGGAAGAGCTGACGCGAAAGGTGGGAAACATCATGGGGAGGCTCTACGTTGCGCCGCTGGCCCCGCCCTCCGACGACTACTACGCGGCCATCCGCTTGGATCTCGAGCGGCGGGGTGAGCCGATCGGGCCGAACGACATGCTGATCGCGGCCCATGCCATGGCGCTCGACGCCACGCTCGTGACGGACAATGAACGGGAGTTCTCCCGCGTCGCGGGTCTGAAGATTGAAAACTGGCTGCGGCAATAAGCAGCCGACGAGGCGGGTAGAGAAAGATGGGTAAGGTAACGGGCTTCCTGGAGATCGATCGCAACGACCGGCGCTACGAGCCGGCGTCCGACCGCATCCGCCATTTCCGCGAGTTCATGCTCCCGCTGGGCGAGGAGGCGACGAAGAGCCAGGCGGCCCGCTGCATGGATTGCGGCATCCCGTTCTGCCACACCGGCTGCCCGGTCAACAACCAGATCCCCGACTGGAACGACCTCGTCTACCAGAACGACTGGCGCGGCGCGCTGGCGAACCTGCAGTCCACCAACAACTTCCCCGAGGTGACCGGCCGCGTCTGCCCGGCGCCGTGCGAGGCCGCCTGCACGCTCAACCTCATCGAGCAGCCGGTGACCATCAAGACCATCGAGGCGGCGATCGCCGACCGCGGCTTCAAGGAAGGCTGGGTGACGCCGGAGGTGCCAACGACCCGGACCGGCAAGCGCGTCGCAATCATCGGCTCGGGGCCGGCCGGCATGGCCTGCGCGCAGCAGCTGGCGCGCGCCGGCCACGAGGTGCATCTCTACGAGAAGCAAGCCAAGGCCGGCGGACTGCTGCGCTACGGCATTCCCGACTTCAAGATGGAGAAGCACATCATCGACCGCCGCGTGGCGCAGATGGAGGCGGAAGGCGTGACCTTCCACTACAACGCCCATGTCGGCGCCGACGTGCCGGCGCAGTCGCTCGTCGACGAGCACGACGCGGTGGTGCTGACGGGCGGCGCCGAGAAGCCGCGCGACCTGCCGATCGAAGGCCGCGACCTGCGCGGCGTCCACTTCGCCATGGACTACCTGCCGCAGCAGAACCGGCGCGTCTCGCGCGAGCCGCAGCCGAATGCCGATCCGATCCTCGCCGACGGCAAATATGTCGTGGTGATCGGCGGCGGCGATACCGGCTCCGACTGCATCGGCACCGCCTTCCGCCAGGGCGCGATCACCGTCACGCAGCTGGAGATCATGCCCATGCCGCCGGCCAAGGAGGACAAGCTCCTCACCTGGCCGAACTGGCCGCTGAAGCTCAGGACCTCGTCGAGCCAGGAGGAAGGGGCGGAGCGCGAGTTCTCGGTGCTCACCACGAAATTCTCCGGCCGCGACGGCCGCGTGAAGCGGCTTCATTGCGCGCGCGCCGACGAGCACTTCAAGCCGCTGCCGGGCACCGAGTTCGAGCTGAAGGCCGACCTCGTGCTGCTCGCCATGGGCTTCGTCTCGCCGGTGCATGAGGGGATGATCGAGGCGCTCGGGCTGCAGCTCAACCCGCGCGGCAACGTCAAGGCGGACGAGCTCGCCTACCAGACCTCGAACCCGAAGGTTTTTGCGGCCGGCGACATGCGCCGCGGCCAGTCGCTGGTGGTGTGGGCCATCCGCGAAGGCCGCCAGGCGGCGCATGCCGTCGACAAATACCTGATGGGCGAGACGACGCTGCCGCGCTAGAATGCTGGGCAGCCCGAAAGGCATGGTGCGCGTATGAACGCGAAGACCCTCATTCTGGATGCGCTTGTCGAACAAGTCTCCTCATGGCCGACCGAGGCGCAGGAAGAGGCCGTCAATTCACTCTTGTCGATTGAGGCCCGGCTCGTCGGTACCTATCGCATGTCGGATGAAGAGCGCTCAGCCGTTCTCGAAGGGCTGGCGCAGGCGGATCGGGGCGAGTTCGTCGGTGACGAAGAGATGGCGTCGTTCTTTAAGCGCCACGGCTTGTGAGAATTCGCTACACGCCACGCGCGCGTAGCGACCTCGACTCGATCTTCTCATACCTCGACCAGCACAGCCCAACCTCCGCGATCCGGGTCAAGCAAGTCATCGAGCGGACGATACAGGGGCTCGTCGACTTTCCGGAGATCGCGCCCCCGACCGATTTCGGCACGAGAACACTGCTGATCGGGCGGTTCCCGTACCGCGTCTTCTATCGGGTACGGGAAGGCGAGATTCACATCCTCCACATACGCCATACGAGCCGTCGCCCCTGGCAGGGCGATGACTAGGCCTGCTCCGAACAGCTATTCCGCGGGCGCCGCGGCTCCCGCTGCCTGCTCCGCAGCCGCTGGTGCTGCGGACTCGGCGGGCTTTGGCTCGGGGGGCGGCCATCGGTAGAAATCGGCGCGGCCTCGCGGGGCGCTGTCTTCGCCGGTCAGCTCCCCGGAGATCGACGCCGCGACGTCCTTCACCTCGCCATCCTCGTCCTTTTCGGCGGCGCCCGTGACGAGCGCATCCCCGCCCGCCACGGCCAGCGCGTCGAGCGGCACCATCGGGCCGATCTGCGGGCCGGCTTCGCCGGTCGCCAGCGCCTCGCCAGGGGCGAGCTGCGGCGCGTTGCCGCCGAGAATGTTGTTGAGGTCCTGCTCGACGAAATAGGCGAGCTTGCGCTGCCCGGCGCGGGTGAAGTTCAGCCCGTCGCTGGCGCGCAGCTGCACCGCCTGCCCGGTGATATCCGGCCCGTAGGCGACGTATTTGCCCTGCTCGTCGGCAAAGCCGTTCCAGATGTCGATGAAGGGAATGCCCTTCCCTTCGGCCTGTTCGCGGTAAATGCCGTTGAAGCTGCTGTAGTCGCGCGCCATGGTGCTCGACTCCACCGGCAGCAGGCCGACCCAGAGGCCCGGCTTTCCAGTCGAGCGGATTGCGTCCACCAGCGCATTGACGCGGCCGGCATAGGCCGTGCGCCAGCCGTCCGTGCCCAGCGCATAGGGGCCGCTGGCCGTGTCGATGCCCTGGCGGTCATTGCCGCCGACCATGACCACGATGGCATCGGGCTTTTCTTTTTCCGCGATGCCCGGAAGCTTGCCGGGCCAGTCGTAATAATCGTTGCGGACCAGACCGGAGGAGCCGCTGGTCGCATTGATCACCACCACGTCGGGGTTGTCCTCGTAGGCGAGCGCCAGCCCCTTGGCGAGCGCGGTGGCCAGGAAATCGCCGATGACGAGAACGCGCCGGGCGTTTTCGTTCTTCTCCACGGCGGCGATCTCCCGCGGGTTGGGGCTGGGCGAGCGCCGCTGCCGCTGCGGCTGCTGCTGAGGGGCCTGTTCCGGCGCCGAGCGGTCGACTTGCGGCGGAAGCTGCTGGCGCTGAGGCTCACGTGGCCGGAAGAGCCGCCGGAAGAAGCTTCCAATGCCGTCATTCTGCGCCACGACGATTTCGGGGCCGCTCGCCTGGGCGCGCGCCTCAGGCGCAAGCACCGCCGCCGCCACCAGCAGGCAGAGGCCGAGACCGACGATCGTGGCGCTTTGCTTCATGTGTCTCACCTCGACCCCGGACGTCCTCAGCTGTCGCGCAGCTTCTCCAGCAGGTGCAGCCCGGCAAACCCGTCGGCGATCATGCCGACGCTCGTCTGGTAGGCCCGGATCGCGGCGCGCGACAGCTGCCCGATCTTCCCGTCTATCTCGCCGACATAGTAACCCGCTCGGGCCAGGTAGCGTTGCAGCTCCGCCGATTCGTCGTCCGTCAGCGGCCGCTCGTCGTTGGGCCAAGGCTGCACGAAATCACCCCCGCCGCGCAAGCGGTCCGCCAGATGGCCGACGGCGAGCGCATAGGCGGTGGAGTTGTTGTAGCGCTTGATCACGAAATGGTTGCGCAGCATCAGGAAGGCGGGCCCGCGGGCGCCCGCCGGGGCGACCAGCTCCGCCTTGTCGTCGGGTCGCGGGAAGCCCGCGCCGGTGGCACGCGCGACGCCGAGCTGCATCCATTCGGTCAGTGTCCGCGTCGTGCCGTCGTCGGCCAGCCGATAGTCGAAGCCCTCCGGCAGGGCGACTTCGTAGCCCCAGGTCTTGCCGGTGACCCAGCCGGAGACATGCAGGTAGCTCGCGGTGGAGCCGAGCGCATCGGCGACCGAGTTCCAGATGTCGCGCCGCCCGTCGCCGTCGAAGTCGATGGCGTAGGCTTCGTAGGTGGTGGGGATGAACTGCGTCTGGCCCATGGCGCCGGCCCACGAGCCGGTCATGGCGGCCGGGGTGATGTCGCCGTGCTGCAGGATTTTCAGCGCCGCAACCAGCTGTTGCCGGCCGAAGCGCTGGCGGCGCGGATCGCCATAAGCGAGCGTTGCGAGCGAGCGGATGACGCCCTTCACGATCTTCGGATTGTCGAGCACCTCGCCGTAGTAGGATTCCATTCCCCAGATCGCGACGACGGTGTACCGGTCGACGCCCTCGGCCTGTTCGACGCGGTCGAGCAGCGCGGAATATTGGGCCAGCATCTCGCGGCCCGCATCGACGCGCTTGTCGGTGACCCGCGCGGTGACGTATTCCCAGAGCGGCGTGACGAACTCCGGCTGGTACTGCGCCTTGTCCAGCACCTCCGGATCGGGGGTGACGCCCTGGAACGCCGCCTCGTAGACGGCGCGCGATACGCCCGCCTGCTGTGCGGTGGGCCAGAAATCCTGCACCCATTTGTCGAAGCCGGCATCGGCCCGGGCGCTGCCGGCCAGCACCAGTCCCATAAGAATTGCCGCCAGCGGACGCAGAAGCTGCCGCATCGTTCTCCTCCTTTGCCGCGCCTATCAGGCATAGCCCCGGATCGCCAGTCAAATCCGGGCGCCGCCATCCTCGGGCGAAAGAGGAAACCTTTCGTTAACTAAGAGCCGACGGTGCCGCTCAGGCCGCGAGGCGCTGCAGCAGCGTCTCCTCCCAGGCGAGCGCGTGCGCGACGATCGTGTCGATATCGTCGTAGCGCGGCGTCCAGGCGAGCGTCTCCTGGATGCGGTCGGCGGCGGCGACCATGGCCGGCACGTCGCCGGAGCGGCGGGCGCGGGCGCGGATGTCGATCATCCGGCCGGAGACGCGCTGCACCGCGTCGAGCAGCTCCAGCACCGAATAGCCGCGCCCGTAGCCGCAGTTCAGCACCAGACTCTCGCCGCCGCCGCGCAGATGGTCGAGCGCGGCGGAATGCGCGCCGACGAGGTCGGCCACGTGGATGAAGTCGCGGATGCCGGTGCCGTCGGGCGTGTCGTAGTCGGTGCCGAACACGGCGACATGGTCGCGCTGGCCGGTGACCGCCTCGATCGCCACCTTGAGGATGTGGGTGGCGCCGCGCGTCGACTGGCCGGTGCGGCCCTTCGGATCGGCGCCGGCGACGTTGAAATAGCGCAGCACCACGGAGCTCAGCCCGTAGGCGACGGCCGCGTCGGCCAGCATGCGCTCCGTCATCGCCTTGGAGGCGCCGTAGGGCGACAGCGGATTGAGGGGCGCGTCCTCCGCAACCGGCACCACGTGCGGGGATGCCGTAGACGGCGGAGGTGGAGGAGAAGATGAAGTTCTCCACCCCGTTCGACGACCGCGGCGGCGATCAGCTCGCGCGACTTCACCGTGTTGTTGAGGTAGTAGCCGAGCGGATCGGCGACGGAATCCGGCACGACGATGGAGCCGGCGAAATGCATCACCGTTTCCACCTGACGGGTCTGCATGATCCGGTCGAGGAGGACGCGATCGCCGACATCGCCGATGACCAGCTCCGCCTGCGGCGCCACGGCCCAGTCGAACCCGGTGGACAGATCGTCGAGCACGACGACCCGCTCGCCGCGCTCGACCAGCTCCCACACCATCTGGCTGCCGATATAGCCGGCGCCCCCGGTGACCAGTACGCTCATACGCTGACCCCGCATCTCCGGTCTCTGGACGGACCGCTGACGCGGGACAGTAAGGAACTGGTAAGGATGAGCAACTGAGAGGCGGTAAGTGTGGTAAATCCGGTACGCAAGGCAGTCTTCCCCGTCGCGGGCCTCGGCACGCGCTTCCTTCCCGCCACCAAGGCGATGCCGAAGGAGATGCTGACCGTCGTCGACCGGCCGGCGCTGCAATATGTGGTGGAGGAGGCGCGCGAAGCCGGCATCGAGCACTTCGTCTTCGTCACCGGCCGCAACAAGGCCAGCATCGAGGACCATTTCGACATCGCCTACGAGCTGGAGGCGACGCTCAAGGAGCGCGGCAAGACGGCGGAGCTGGAGGAGCTGCGAGCGCGAGCTGCCGGAGGCCGGCACCGTGAGCTTCACCCGCCAGCAGGCGCCGCTCGGGCTCGGCCATGCCGTCTGGTGCGCGCGCGACATCATCGGCCGCGAGCCCTTCGCGGTGCTTCTGCCCGACATGCTGATGACGCCGGGCTGCCTGAAGCAGATGCTCGCCGCCTACGAGCGCCACGGCGGCAACGTGATCGCGGTGGAGGAATGCCCGTGGGAGCAGGTGAGCCGCTACGGGCTGGTCGGCGTGGGCGAGGAGGACGAGGCCGGGCTTCCGCATCACGTCCATGGTGGAGAAGCCGAAGCGCGAGGACGCGCCCTCCAACCTCTACATCTCCGGCCGCTACATCCTGCAGCCGGAGATTTTCGACGTGCTCGACGACCAGGAGCCGGGCGCCGGCGGCGAGATCCAGGTGACCGACGCGATGAAGCGGCTGGCCGAGACGCAGCGCTTCACCGGCTTCCGCTATCACGGCCGCACCTTCGACACCGGCACCAAGGCGGGGTTCCTCATGGCCAACATCGCCTTCGGGCTGGCGCATCCCGAGCTCGGCCCGGAGCTGCCGTGGCGAGCTGACGCGCCTCCTCGGCGACGAGGGAGCTTAAGTCGGAGGCACGACCGGAATCTGTTTGTCGTCATCCCCGGACTTGATCCGGGCACCCATTCCGGAGCGCTGGCGCAAGTCTCAGCAGAAGCGGAATGGATTGCCGGGTCGGAGCCCGGCAATGACGATAGAGTATTGGGCTTCGGGCCGTTCGGTCGTCAGCCCTACCGCTGCACCCTCAGCCGCACGCTGACCGTGTGCGCATCGTAGTCCGAGCTGGAGTCCGTGCTGTCCAGCCGCTCGTAGTCGTAGCGCGCCGTGAGCGAGGCGAAGCGGTTGAAGGCGTAGGAGGCCTCGGCGAAGCCGGTGAAGGTCACGTCGGTCCAGTCGTCGCCGACGGAATATTCGTAATCGACGCCGCCGCCGCCGGCGAGTTTTATGCGCGGGGTGATGTGGCGTGCCAGCGTGACCAGCCCGGAATAGAGAACCGAGCCGGACTCGAACGGCGTGCTGGACGGCGACGTGTCGGTGTAGAGGTCGACGCTGCAGCTCGGTCAGCCGCACGCGGCGACCACAGGATCGAGGCGTTGAGCGAGCAGCGCATCGATATTGGGCAGGTCGGGATCCTCCAACTCCTCGTGGCGGAAGCCGACGGAGATCTCGCCGGAGAGCTTCTCGCCGCGATCGATGACGAGCCCGCCGGAAAGCTCTCCCCAGGGGCCGGAGCGCCGGAAGCCGTTGTCGTCCACCGCCTCGTCGTAATCGCGCCGGCCGCCCGCCACCTCGACGAACGGCGACACCCCGGCACCCAGCGCGGTAGAGCGTGCGCAGCCGCCCGCCATAGTCGGATATTGTCAGCTCGCCCTTGCGCGAGACGACGCCACCGCCGACGAGCGGCACGTCGTGATAGCGCGTGCGGTCGGCGAAGCCGCTGAGCGCCGTGGAGAAGCGCCCGAAACGCTGGTCGACCCCGAGCGTGGCGTCGTAGGCGTCCACCGCCGGGCGCTCCGCCGCGCCGGTCGGCGTGTTGTCGTCGCTGAAGCTTTCCAGGTAGCGCGAATAGCCCGTGTCGAGGTTGAGCGACGTCTGGCTCGTCAGGTCGTAGCGGCCGGTCACCCGCGCACTTAGCGTGCGATTGTTGAACTGGCTCTCATGGTAGCGGGTCCACTCGCCGGAAAAATCGGCGTCGAGCTGGTAGCGAGTGTCCGTCGCGCTGATGACGATTTCCGGCGCAATGACGGCGCCGACGGCGCCCTTCCCATCCTTCGCGTCGGTGATGTTGCTGGTGGCGGTGGCGCCGATCTCCAGCGACGGGCGGATGACGAAAGGCCCGAGATTGATGCCGGGCGCGGCGAAGGGGTCGGCCCCCGTCGTCGCAACCGCCTGCTGCTCCAGCTCCTGGCGCACCTCGTCCGGCCCGGCGAGCGGCGGCCCGATCGTCGCGTCGCCCGCCGGCCCCAGAAGCGGCGGGCCGAGCTCGGTTTCCAGCATCGACGGCCCCGGCTCGTTCTGCCAGCTCCAGATGTCCTCGTCGTTCTGCTGGTCGGGGTTGTTTTCGGTGGGGCGGAGAACGAAATCGATCAGGTCGTCGAAAGCGCCTTGTTGCGGCTGCGCTGCCGCGCTGCTCGCAACGGCCAGGACGGCAATGACGAGGAGGAAGCGCAAAATCTCCACCCGGGCGCGGTCGCGCGGACCCGGCAACCCCGGCAGCCCGCTTTAACGAGAGGTAAAGGGGGATGGTTAACAAGGTGTTGCCGGGGACGGGCCCACCGGGAAGTCAGCGCCGCGAAACCATCGAGGCGCCGCCTCGATGCGCGAGACGCCGATGCCGGGCTCGGCATCGGATCCCTCGGCCTGCAGGACAGCCGACCGCGCTTCTAGAGCATCATCCCAGCCCGGCTCCGCAGTCCCGCCTGGCTCGCCCTAGCGGGGCACGCACCCGATCGGGTAGCGATAGGACTGCCCCGGGGGGCAGCGCCCGGTCGGATCCGGAATATGGCGCCGGCGCGTAGTAGGGTGCCGGGGCCGGCGCGGGCGCGTAGTAGCGCGGGGCGTAATACGGCTCGTAATAGCGCGGGTAATACGGGTCGTACGAGTAGACCCGCGGCCCGTAATATGGCGAGACCAACGGCGCTCCGAAGCCGAAGTTGAAATAGACACCGCCGTTGTTGTTACGGTGATGCCGGTAGCGAGCCTGCTCGACCGCCGCCTGCGGAGCATCTGACGACGCGACAGCCGGCATGGGGCGAAGGGTCGCCGCTCCGGCCGGAGCGGTTGCGACAAGAGTGATCGACGCGGCGAAAACTGAGAGCAAAAGCGAATAGCGCGGCATGGCCGTATCCTTCTCCTCGCCCCTCTGAGGTTCTATAGAACGTCTTATCAAACGTCGCAGCAGCCTCGCCAGTTCCCTCGCGCCATCGCGCGGCTCCTTGCGGCGCGCCGGGCGACCTTCGCCCTGCCCGGTTGCAAACAAGCCGGGGGCGGCGCACAGCGCCTCTCGCCCTTCCGTAAACACCATGCTAAGCATGGCAGAAAGGTCCGGACATGGCGCCGATTTCCGCTCTCAAGCCTGAGCTCGTTTCCGAGCTTCCGCCCGAAATCCGCACGCTGCGCATGGAGGCCGCCGGCCTCGAGGCGTTGGAGAAGATGCTCGCCGGTCCCATGCGCGAGACCTTCGAGAAGACCTGCGCGCTGATCGGCGAGGCGGAGGGCCGCGTCATCGTCACCGGCATGGGCAAGAGCGGGCATATGGCGGCGAAGACCGCGGCCACGCTGGCCTCCACCGGAACGCCGGCCTTCTTCGTGCACCCGGCCGAAGCGAGCCACGGCGATCTCGGCATGATCGCCGCCGCACGACGTGGTGCTGGCGTTCTCGTGGTCGGGCGAGACCGCGGAGCTCCGAAGCATCGTCTTCTATTCGCGCCGCTTCCGCGTGCCGCTCATCGCCGTCACCTCGCGCGCGGAATTCGACGCTTGCCGCCTCCGCCGACATCGTGCTCGTGCTGCCGCGCGTGGAGGAGGCCTGCCCGCACGGCCTGGCGCCCACCACCTCCACCCTGGTGCAGATGGCGCTGGGCGACGCGCTGGCCATCGCGCTCCTGGAGGCGCGCGGCTTCACCGCCGACGATTTCCACAAGTTCCACCCGGGCGGCTCGCTCGGCGCCAACCTGACGCATGTGCGCGACGTGATGCATACCGGCGAGCGGCTGCCGCTGGCGCCGCTCGGCACGCCGATGAACGAGGCGCTGCTCCTCATCTCGCAGAAGGGCTTTGGCTGCCTCGGCGTCACCGACCCGCGCGGCGCGCTGGTGGGCATCATCACCGACGGCGACCTGCGCCGCCACCTCACCGGCGGCGACATCCTCACGCGCCCGGTGGAGGAGGTGATGACGGCCGACCCCAAGATGATCGGCCCGGACGCGCTGGTCGCCTCGGCGCTGGAGATCCTCAACCGCACGTCCATCACCGCGCTGCTGGTGGTGGAGCGCAAGAAGCCGGTCGGCATCGTGCACATGCACGACCTCCTCAGGATCGGCGCGGCTTAACCCACAAGCCTGCCTCAGGCCGCCTTCACCAAGAGCACCGTGCCGTCGACGCCGGTGACGACCACCCGCGCGCCGGCGGGCGCGTCGGGGCCGCGCACCTGCCAGACCGAATCGTCGATCTTGACGCGGCCCGCCCCCTCCACGATCGGCTCCGCAAGGACGAAGGTGCGGCCCTGCAGGCGCCCGGCGCGGAGATTGAGGTGCGGGTCGGCCGTCTCGCCGCCATGCGTGCCGTAGAAGCGCCGGCCGACCAGCGCCGTGATGACCGACAGAACGACGAAGCCCAGCACCTGCATCTGCCACGGCCAGTCGATGAGGAGCGCGCTGATGCCGATGAGGATCGCCGCGATGCCGAACCACAGGAAGAAGAAGCCCGGCAGCAGCACCTCCGCACCGAGCAGCACCAGCCCCAGCACCCACCAGGACCAGCCGCCGAGCGCCCGAACCGCGTCGAGGATCACTGGTCGAAATCCTCCGGCGGGGGCACGGTGACGACCACCGGCGTGCCCGCCGACGGCACCGAGCCGGACGCGCGGCGCTGCGTGGAGGCCGGCACCTCGCCGGTGAAGGTCTGCTTGGCGATCTCGCCGATGCCGGCGAGCGCCCCCACGATGCCGGTCGCCTCGATGGGCAGGATGAAGGTCTTCTGGTTGGGCGATCTTGCGAAGGCTTCGAGCGATTCCAGATAGCGCTGCGCCACGAAATAGTTGATCGCCTGCACGTCGCCGGCGGCGATCGCCTGGCTGACGGAGGTGGTCGCCTTGGCCTCGGCCTCCGCCTCGCGCTCGCGCGCCTCCGCGTCGCGGAACGCCGCCTCGCGCCGGCCCTCCGCCTCCAGGATCTGCGCCTGCTTCTGGCCTTCGGCCTTCAGCACGTCGGCCTGCTTCTTGCCCTCCGCCTCCAGGATGGCGGCGCGCTTCTCGCGTTCCGCCATCATCTGCCGCGCCATGGAATCCACCAGGTTGCGCGGCGGATCGATGTCCTTGATCTCGATGCGGGTGATCTTCACGCCCCAGGGCGAGGCGGCGGCGTCAACCACGCGCAAGAGCCGCTCGTTGATCTCGTCGCGGTTGGAGAGGAGCTCGTCGAGGTCCATGGAGCCCATGACCGAGCGGATATTGGTCATGGTGAGGTTGAGGATGGCGTTTTCGAGCTGGTTGACCTCATAGGCCGCCCGCGCCGCATCCATGACCTGGAAGAAGGTGATGCCGTTGGCCGTCACCGTAGCGTTGTCGCGGGTGATCACCTCCTGGCTCGCCACGTCGAGCACCGTCTCCATCATGTTCATCTTGGCGCCGATCCGGTCGACGAACGGCACGATCATGTTGAGACCGGGCTTCAGCGTCTTGGTGTAGCGCCCGAAGCGCTCGACCGTGTAATTGAAGCCCTGCGGCACCGTCTTGACCGCCGAGATCACGACGATCACGGCGAACACGACAAGAACGATGACGACAATATCGAAGCCGCTCATGGTGAGGGGGCCTCCCAACCCTGGAAACAATCACGGAAAGGCCCGCTTAGCACAATTTCGCGGGCTTCTCGCTACCTGTGTCGAGAAGTTTGCCCGTGCCGGCAGGGCCGGGCGTCCGGGGAAAAAGGGCGGGATGCGGACAGCGAGCCGTGGCACCCACGGCAGCTTTCGTGCTAGCATTTTGGCCGGCAATTCCGCAGGGAAGCGGTCAAGACAGGGAGGGAGCGAACGCCATGGCGGGCAAGAAAATCCTGATGCTGACGGGCGATTTCAGCGAGGAATACGAGATTTTCGTCTTCGAGCAGGCGATGCATGCCGTCGGCCACACGGTGCATGTGGTATGCCCCGACAAGAAGAAGGGCGACGTCCTGAAGACCTCGCTGCACGACTTCGAGGGCGACCAGAGCTACACCGAGAAGCCCGGCCACAACTACATTCTCAACAAGACCTTCGCGAAGGTGGACCCGGCCGAATACGACGCGGTCTACGTCGCCGGCGGTCGCGGCCCGGAATACATCCGCATCGACAAGCGGGTGCAGGCGATCGTCCGGCACTTCCACGAGGCCGACAAGCCCATCTTCACGATCTGCCATGGCGTGCAGGTGCTGATGGCCGTGCCGGAGACGATCCGCGGCAAGGAAGTGGCGGCGCTGCAATATTGCGAGCCGGAGGTGACCGCCGTCGGCGGCAAGTACATCGACGTGCCGCCGGACGGCGCGCATGTCGACGGCAAGCTCGTCTCCGGCAAGGGCTGGCCCGGCCTGGCCGCCTTCATGCGCGAGTGCCTGAAGGTCCTGGGAACCGAGATTCGGCACGCGGAGACCACGCCGCGGCAGGCGAAGGCCGCATAGAGCCGTTTCCATTTTGATTGAATTAAAATGGCGGCTCTATCTCTTTGCTGGAGCATGATCTTATCCGAAAACCGGTGTCGACTTTTCGGGATCATGCTCTAGCCGCTTGCGTCGGAGCGCATAGCGCTCCCGCCCTCCGCGACCTATCTGACGCGCACACGAAGGCACGACCGCTCCGCCCAGCCTTGGGCGTGGCGGGCGCGCCTTTCCTTTGAGCTTCGCCAGGAGAATCCGCCATGCCCGCACACCCTGCCCTTGCACCCGGCCGCGCGGCGGTCATCACCGGCGCCGCCAGCGGCATCGGCCTGGCCGCCGCGGAGCGCTTCGTCGATCTCGGCATGAAGGTGTGCATGGCCGACCTGAAGCAGGAGACGCTCGCCGAAGCGGTGGAATTGGTGGCGAGCCGTTGCGGCCGTCCCGCCGACGTGATCGGCGTGCCGACCGACGTGTCGGACCGCTCGGCGGTCGAGCGCCTGAAGGCGCTGGCCTACGAGACGTTCGGCGAAGTGGCCGTGCTGATGAACAATGCCGGGCGCAGCGGCTCAGGCGCGCTGCTGGGCGGCGCCGACTGGCAGGCGATCCTCGACACGAATCTGTGGGGCGTCATCAACGGCGTGCAGGCCTTCGCGCCGGCCATGGCGGAGCAGAAGGCGCCGGGCGCAATCATCAATACCGGCTCGAAGCAGGGTATCACCTGCCCGCCCGGCAACACCGCCTACAACGTCTCGAAGGCCGGGGTGAAGGTGGTGACGGAAGCGCTGGCGCATGAGCTCCGCAACATCGAGGGCTGCCAGGTGAGCGCCCACCTGCTGATCCCCGGCTTCACCATCACGGGCATTACCGGCCTGCCGCCCGGCGCGGAGAAGCCGGCCGGCGCGTGGACCGCCAGCCAGGTGATCGACTTCATGCTGCCGGCGCTGGCGCGCGGCGACTTCTACATCCTGTGTCCCGACAACGACGTGACGCGGGAGATGGATGAGAAGCGCATGCAATGGACGATCGGCGACATCATCGAGAACCGCCCGGCGCTGTCGCGCTGGCATCCGGACTACAAGGACGCCTTCGCCAGGTACATGGCTTCGTAGCCCGGACGGCGCGGAGCGGAATCCGGGATACGAAGCTCAAGCCGCGTTCGAATTGCGGGCTACGTGGCCGCCGCTGCGGCCTCCACCTTGGCTTTCGGCCGCTCGACCTTGGAGAGCGTTCCGGTGGGCGTTGGAATCTCGATGTCGACGGCAAGCGTGGAAAGCTCCTTGCCGCGCTCCATCTTGACCTGCACCTTTTCGGAATCGACCTGCACGTGCTTCTTGATCACCGCGAGAATCTCCTCGCGGAGGATACCGACGAGATCCGACCCGCCGGCGATCGTGCGCTCGTGCGCGAGGAGAATCTGCAGCCGGTCGCGCGCGACCGGCGCCGATCCGCGCCCCCTGAACAGAGCGAACAAATTCATGCCGCCCTCCGCATAAACAACTTCCCGAAGAACCCTTTCTTGTCGCCTGGAATGGTCAGCACGACAGTCTCGCCCATGAGCCGCCTTGCCGCGTCGGCATAAGCCCGCGCCGGGCCGCTCATCGGATTTGAGATGGTGACCGGCGAGCCGAGATTGGAGGCTTTCAGCACCTCCTCGCTTTCCGGGATGATGCCGAGAAGCGGGATGGAGAGGATCTCAAGCACGTCCTCCACCTTCAGCATCTCGCCGCGCTCGGCGCGGGCGGGATCGTAGCGGGTGAGGAGCAGATGCTTGTCGATGCGCTCGCCCCTTTCCGCCTTGGCCGTCTTGGAATCGAGCAGCCCGATGATGCGGTCGGAATCACGCACCGACGAGACTTCCGGGTTGGTCACCACCATCGCCATGTCGGCGTGGCGCATGGCGAGCGTCGCGCCGCGCTCGATGCCGGCCGGGCTGTCGCAGATGACCCAGTCGAACTTCTCGCGCAGCTCGTCCATGACCCTGGCGACGCCCTCTTCGGTGAGGGCGTCCTTGTCGCGGGTCTGCGAGGCCGGCAGGAGGTGCAGCGTATCGACTCGCTTGTCGCGAATGAGCGCCTGGGGAAGCTTGGCGTCGCCCTGCACCACGTTGATGAGGTCGTAGACCACGCGCCGCTCGGCACCCATCACGAGGTCGAGGTTCCTCAAGCCGACGTCGAAGTCGATAACGACGACGTTCTTCCCCTGCTGCGCCAGCGCAGCACCTATTGCAGCCGTAGAGGTCGTCTTGCCGACGCCGCCTTTACCAGATGTTACGACCAGAACCTTGGCCATCGTCGCCACCTCCTTCAAATCTCAACTGAGCGTCGCCATCGCCATGGTCTCGCCTTCCAGCCAGGCCTGGATCGGCCGGCCGCGGAATTGCGTGTCCATCTCGTCGGCCGTGCGATAGAGGCCGTCGATGGCGATCAGCTCGGCTTCAAGCTTGTTGCAAAAAATGCGCGCCTCGGAATTGCCGGTGGAACCGGCAATGGCACGCCCGCGCAGCGCGCCGTAGATATGGATGGAGCCCCCCGCCACGACCTCCGAGCCGGAGGCGACCGAGCCGAGGATGGTGAGGTCGCCGTGGGGGAAGATTACCGACTGGCCGGAACGCACCGGCTTGTCGTGGAGGTAGGACGTCGGATGCGTCGGAGTCGGCTGTGCCGGCAGCGGTGCGGCTGCGGCTGCGGCGGGCTTCTCGTCGCCCGCCGATGCGCTCGCGGCGGAATCGCTCGCCTCCTGCGGCGCCGGCTTTGCCGGGGCTACGGCCTGCGGCGGAATTTCGCCAAGGTCGGTGGTCGCCGCGCGGCCGCTGCCGACCAGCGGCGGCATGCCGAGGCCGAGCCATGAGGCCTTCGTGCCCTCCACGCCCATGATGCGGACTTCTCGCTCGTGGAGGTCGGCGATCAGCTTGGCCAGGCCTTCCTTGTCGAGCGGCAGGCCGGACACGTCGAGGATGATGGGCCTCCCGACGAAGTAGCCCGGGGAGCGCGTGCTCCATTCGTCGAGCTCGGCGAGCCACTCCTCCAGCGGCATCTCCGGCGCGAAGACCAGAGCCATGAAGGAGCGGCCTCTGAATCGGAGGGACTTTCGCTGTTGGACGGAAACGTTCGCGTTCACAGTCGGCCTCGTTAACTGCTTCGTTACGATTTGAGGCCGGTCTGGTTAAGCAGCCGTTAACGTTAGTTACTTTTGAAGAAAATTCTCCGGCCGCTCGACCGCGGGGACGGCAGGCGCTTTCGTTCCGCCGCCTTGCGGCGCGGAATTAAGGAGGGGTGCGGGGCGCCTTCCGGCACCTTGGTGGTGCGATCTGCGATCGCGATCAGAAAGCTCTTAAGGCGCCGTGGCGCCCCGCGCGGAGGGGAAGCTTGCTCCGCACCGCCCCGGGACTTCTACCGATTCCCAATCAGCACTCCCTCTTCCAGGGTTACTTCACGCCAGGTCGTTAGCGCGACGATGCAGCTTGGGCTCCCGCGACGGTGCATCGGGCGTGACTCCTTCACCGCTACGGGCTCCGCCTCCCCGCCCCGCTCGGTCACGCCGGCCGGACGCCCTCCGCGGACGGGGATCGGCAAAAGATAAAGGCGGATCGAGACGCGGGGATAAGATTTCTCCCGTCTCGCGGGACGATGCGTCAGATCCAGCCCTGCAGCTCGCGCATGACGACGCTTGCGATGACGCGGATGCCCTCGGGCAAATCGTTGAGGCAGGGGATGTGCGAGAAATGCTCGCCGCCGTGATGGAGAAAGATCTCGCGGTTCTGCACGGCGATCTCCTCCAGCGTCTCCAGGCAGTCGGAGACGAAGCCGGGATTGACGATGGCGAGCCGCTTCACCCCCTCGCCCGCCAGGCGCTCGACGGTCTTGTCGGTATAGGGCTGCAGCCACTCCTCCGGTCCGAAGCGCGACTGGAAGGTGGTCAGCAGCCTGCCCTCCGGCCAGCCGAGGCGCTCGGCGAGTAGCCGCGAGGTCTTCTGGCAATGGCAGTGATAGGGGTCGCCGTTCCGGAAATAGGAGACGGGGAGCCCGTGATAGGAGGCGATGACGATTTCCGGCTCGAATTCGAGCGAGGCGAGATGCGCCTCGATGCTTTCCGCCAGCGCGTCGATATAGACCGGCTCGTCGTGATAGGGCGGCACGGTCCTCAGCGCCGGCTGCCAGCGCATGGCCTTCAGCGCGTCGAAGGCGACGTCGTTCACCGTCGCGGTCGTGGGGGCGCTGTATTGCGGATAGAGCGGAAAGACGAGCACGCGCTCGCATCCCGCCTCTCTCAGCGCATCGAGCCGCGAGGCAACGCTCGGCGCGCCATAGCGCATCGCCCAGTCGACGACGACGCCGTTTTCGCCGGCGAGCTCCTGGCCAAGCTTCTCCGCCTGCGAGCGGGTGAAGGTCCGCAGCGGCGATTCGTTGCGCTCCGCGTTCCAGATCGAGGCGTAGAGCGCGCCGCTCTTCTTCGGGCGGACCGACAGCACGATGCCCTGCAGGATCGGCTGCCACAGCCAGCGCGGCCATTCGATGACGCGGCGGTCCGACAGGAACTCGCTGAGATAGCGCCGCATCGACCAGTAGTCGGTGCCCTCCGGCGTGCCGAGATTGACCAGGAGCACGCCGATGCGTCCGGCGGCGACCGGCGGATGGTCGGGCGGCAGCTTGATGGCGCGCGACGCGTCGCGGCGCGCATCGTGGCGATTCACCGGAGTGGGTTTCAGCACGGAGACCTCCAATCCCCGAAAATAGGCTATGCCGCCGCAGGGTCCAGCACCGGAGACAAAAGACCGCGCGGGGCCGCCCATTCTGGCTGGAGCAGAATGGACGGCTCTATGTCTTTGTTGGCGCATGATCTTATCCGAAAACCGGTTCCCACTTTTCGGGATCATGCTTCTGGCCGGGTGACGGGCAGGGAATCTCTGGTATTATGGATTCCAGGGAGACAGGACAGGTGGGCTCAATGAGAATTGTGGTGCATGGGCAGCAGGCCTTCGGCAAGGCCGTGCTGGAGAAGCTCTTGGAGCGCGGCGAGGACGTGGTGGCGGTGTTCTGCGCCCCCGCCAAGGAAGGGCGGCCGCAGGACCCGCTGGCGGCGTTCGCCGAGGAGAAAGGCCTGCCGCTGCACCAGCCGACCAGCTGGAAGACGCCGGAAGCGCTCGAGATGATGAAGGCCACCAAGCCGGATGTCTGCGTCATGGCCTACGTGACGCTGTTCGTGCCGCAAGACGTGCTCGACGTCCCGACCCACGGCACCTTCCAGTATCACCCCTCGCTCCTGCCGCTGCATCGCGGGCCGTCCTCCATCAACTGGCCCATCATCCAGGGCGCGACGAAGACGGGGCTTTCGATCTTCTGGCCCGACGAGGGGCTCGATGAGGGCCCGATCCTGCTGCAGAAGGAGGTGGCGGTCGGCCCCGACGACACGCTCGGCACGGTCTACTTCAACAACCTCTTCCCCATGGGCGTCGAGGCCATGCTGGAGGCGCTCGATCTGGTGCGCGACGGCAAGGCGCCGAAAATCCCGCAGGATCATTCCAAGGCGACCTACGAGAGCTGGTGCCGCAAGAAGGACGCCGGCGTCGACTGGTCGAAGCCGGCGGCGGATGTGCACAACCTCATCCGCGGCTGCGACCCGCAGCCCGGCGCCTGGACCACGCGCGGCGGCACGGAGGTGCAGCTCTACGATTCGCGCCGCGGCGAAGGCTCCGGCGCACCGGGGACGGTGCTCGGCATCTCCGACGAGGGGGTGACGGTCGCGGCCGGTGACGGCGCGGTGCTGGTGAAGCGCGTGCGGCCCGCCGGCGGCGGCAAGGTCGCGGCGGCCGAGTGGGCGAAGGAAGCGGGCGTGAAGGCGGGTGACACGCTCGGGGGGTAAGGAACTCTTACTTGACCGGCGCGGCGTTCTCACGGAACCAGCCGGCAAGCGCTTCTTCGGAAAGCTCGCCGGCGGCGAGGCGTCTAAAAGTCACAGCCGCCTCAGGCTGACCTGCTGTCAGCTCGTATCCGTTCATTCGCAGGAAAAGTGAAGCTGAGACAAAGGCCGTGCGCTTGTTCCCGTCGACGAACGGATGATTGCGCGCAATGCCGAATGCGAGGCTCGCGGCGAGTTCGAAGACTGTCGGCTCGCCGTATGCCGCGAGGTTTTGCGGACGCGCGAGCGCCGAGTCCAACAAGCCCTCCTCCCGAACACCATGGCCTCCGCCATGACGCTGGATTTGCCGAAGGTGGATCGAGAAGACAGCCCGGCTACCCAGCCAGCGCCAAGTCATTTCGCGAGTTCGCGCAATGTGTCGCGGTAGCGGTCCATGATCTCTTCGGCCAGCCGCATCTGCTCTTCGAATTCCGGATCGTAGGGCGAGAGCTCGATCCCGTTGACCGTTTCGGACAAGCTGAGCTGCTGACCGCGAGCGATGCCCAGTCGATCGACGATCTCCTTCGGGAGCACCACGCCGAGCGAGTTGCCGATCTGGGTGACCTTCACATGCTGCATCGGAGCCTCCAATCGACAGCGTTATAACACGCGTTATAACGCCCGAGAAGAGATTTCCGCCCCTACTCAGCGGCCAGCGCAAAAAGCTCGCTCTGCACGGGCTCGTCGAGCGCGCGGACGAGGCGCTCGCGGTTGGCCAGCGCGGCCCGGGCCTTCGCCTCCTTCACGTGGCCGAAGCCGCGGATCTTTTCCGGGTAGGCGGCGAGCGCCAGCGCCACCTTGGCATTGTCGGCGGAGAGCTTCGCCTCGATGGCGTCGAGATCGGCCTGGTAGTCCTTCAGGAGCCGCCGCTCCCAGCGCCGCTCCGCCACGTAGCGGAACGGATCGAAGATTGTGCGGCGCAGGAAGCGCAGGCGCGCCAGCAGCTTGAAGGCGCCCATCATCCACGGCCCGTAGCGCTGCTTCTTGAGGTGACCGGTGCGCTTGTCGCGGCGCGCGAAGAGCGGCGGCGCCAGATGGAACTGCAGCCACTCCCAGCTCTCGAACTGTTCGGCGAGCTGCCGCTCGAATGAGCCGTCGGTGAAGAGGCGCGCCACCTCGTATTCGTCCTTCACCGCCATCAGCTTGAAGAGGGAATGCGCCACCTCCGTCGCAATCGCGGTCTGGCGGAGGAGGCGCTGCTCGAGCCCGGCGATCTTGTCCACCCGCTCGCGGTAGCGCGCCGCGTAGCGCGGCATTCTGGTAGGCGGTGAGGAAGGCGACGCGGCGCGCGACGATCTCCGCCAGCGACGGGGCATGCGCCTCCTCCTGCTCGAAGCCCGCGCCGCGCTCCACCTCGGCGAGGTCGTCCGCCGCCCGCCTGCCCCATTCGAAGGCGGCGATGTTCATGTCGACCGCGACGCCGTTGAGACGGATCGCCTCAAGGATCGACGCATACGAAACCGGCAGGCCGCCCTGCTGCCAGGCGAAGCCGACCATGAACATGTTCGTGGCCATGGCGTCGCCGTTGAGCGCCGTCGCCAGGCGTTGCGCCTCGATGATACGTGCGTGCCCGGCGCCGGCGCGCTGCTCGATCGCCTGCGCCAGGCGCCGCGTCGGCAACGAGAAATCGGCGTCGCGCGTGAAATCGCCCGGATAGGTCTCGTGCCGATTGACGAACACCTTCGTCTCGCCGGGGCGAATAGCGGAAAGCACACCCTTCGAGCCCGCCACCACGATGTCGCAGGCGAGCACCGTGTCCGCCTGCTCGGCGGCGATGCGGATGGCGTGGATGTCCTCAGCCTTCGGCGCGATGCGCATGTGCGTCGTCACCGCGCCGCCCTTCTGGGCGAGCCCCGCCATGTCGATGATGCCGACGCCGAGCCCGTCGAGATGCGCCGCCATGCCGATCACCGCGCCGATGGTGACGACGCCGGTGCCGCCGACGCCGGTGATGAGGATCGCCCGCGCGCCGTCGAGCGGCGGAAGCTCAGGCTCCGCGATCACCGGCAGATTTCCGGCGGCCATTGCGACGCCCTTCTTCAGCCGCCCGCCATGCACCGTGACGAAGGAGGGGCAGAAGCCCTCCAGGCAGGAAAAATCCTTGTTGCACATCGACTGGTCGATGGTGCGCTTGCGGCCGAACTCCGTCTCCAGCGGCTGCATGGCGACGCAGTTCGACTTCACGCCGCAATCGCCGCAGCCCTCGCAGACCGCCGCATTGATGACGACGCGCTTGTCGGGATCGGGAAAGAGACCGCGCTTCCGCCTGCGGCGCTTCTCCGCCGCGCAGGTCTGGTCGTAGATGAGGACCGAGAGGCCCTTCACCTTGCGTATCTCCTCCTGCACCTCGGCAAGCTCGGAGCGGTGATGGATCGTCAGACCCTCGGGCCAGTCGGTGCCGGTCGGGTATTTGTTCGGATCGTCGCTCACCACGACGATGCGATTGGCGCCCTCGGCGGCGACCTGGCGGGCGATCCTGTCGACGGTGGGATGGCCTTCCGCCGGCTGCCCGCCGGTCATGGCCACGGCGTCGTTGTAGAGGATCTTGTAGGTGATGTTGACGCCGGCGGCCGCCGCGGCGCGGATCGCCAGGACGCCGGAATGCACGTAGGTGCCGTCGCCGAGATTCTGGAAGACGTGGTCGCGCGTGGAGAACGGCGCCTCGCCGATCCAGTTGGCGCCCTCCGCGCCCATCTGGGTGAAGCCCTCGGTGCGGCGGTCCATCCATTGCGCCATGTAATGGCAGCCGATGCCGGCATAGGCGCGGCTTCCCTCCGGCACGACGGTCGAGGTGTTGTGCGGGCAGCCGGCGCAGAAATGCGGAATGCGCGCCGCGACGTTCTCCGTCGTGCGGACGACGGCCTCGACATGCTCCAGCTGCTTCAGCCGCGCGGCGATCTCCGAATCGTCGGCATAGGCGAGAATGCGCCGCGCGATGACGACCGCGATCTGGTTGGCGTTGAGCGCGCCCCAGGCCGGGAGCAGCACCTCTTCCTGCTCGTCGCGCTTGCCGATGATCATCGGCGCGTTGGCGCGGCCGTAGAGCTGCTCCTTGAGCTGCGTCTCGACCAGCGAGCGCTTCTCCTCCACGACCAGGACGGTCTGGAGCCCTTCGGCGAAACGCGAGACGCCGCTCGGCTCGAGCGGCCAGGGCGCCGCCACCTTGTAGAGCCGGATGCCGAGATCGGCGGCGCGCTTCTCGTCGATGCCGAGAATGTCGAGCGCCCCCATCGTGTCGAGCCAGCTCTTGCCGAGCGACACGATGCCGAGCCGCGGATTGGGGCCGCCCGCCATGACGATACGGTTGAGGCCGTTCTCGCGCAGGAAGGCCAGCATGGCCGGACGCCGCCAGCGGTGCAGCAGCTCCTCCTTTTCGAGCGGGCTGCGGCCGGCGCGGATGTTGAGGCCGCCCGGCGGCCGCGGGATATCCGGGCAGGACGAGCCGCAGCCGGTCGAGCGACACGTCGACCGAGGCGGTCGCCTCGATGTTGTCCTTGACGCATTTGAGGCCGGCCCACACGCCGGCATAGCGCGACAGCTCCCAGCCGATCAGGCCGTAATCGACGATCTCCTGCACCCCGGCGGGATTGAGGATCGGCATCATCACGTCGACGAAGGCGAACTCCGACTGGTGCGCGGTGGTGGAGCTCTCGCAGGTATGGTCGTCGCCCATCAGCGCGATCACGCCGCCATGCGGCGAAGTGCCGTCGAAATTGGCGTGGCGGAGCGCGTCGCCGGAGCGGTCGACGCCCGGCCCCTTCCCGTACCAGATGCCGAAGACGCCGTCGAAGCGGCCCTCGCCCCGAAGCTCCGCCTGCTGCGAGCCCCACAGGGCCGTGGCGGCCAGATCCTCGTTGACGCCGGGCTGGAAGACGATGTCGCTCGCCTTGAGCAGATCGCCGGCGCGCCAGAACTGCTGGTCAAGGCCGCCGAGCGGAGAGCCGCGATAGCCGCTGATGAAGCCGGCCGTGTTGAGGCCGGCGCGACGATCGAGCTCCTTGCGCATCAGCGCCAGGCGAACGATCGCCTGCGTACCGGAGATGAAAACGCGCTCCTTGGAGAGGTCGTACTTGTCGCCGAGCGTCACCCCATGGGCCATACCATCCTCGCGCCCATCAACCGGCCCGCAAAGCGCCCCTGGCCGATGATTCCGCCCCCATCGGGAAGTGTGGTGTTGCGACAGAAGAAAATCCACACCGAAATGCGTTTACGCCCGAAGAAATTTGCATTGCTGGTTTACTTAGGCGGCGACCGGTAGAGCGAGGGCGGGAACGGCGTGTCGCTTTCGTCGATGTTCTGCTGGTAGCCGGGGCCGATGGCGAGCGGCCGATCCGGCAGCACCGACTGGTCGAGGTCGGAGGCATAGTCATGCTCGATCCGCAGCAGCTCGTCGCCATCGGCGGATTTGAGCAGCACCACCACATGATAGGGGGTGCCTTTCTTCACGCCGCTCAGCGGCGGCGTCTCAAGCTCGATGCGGCCGCCGCCGCGCGCCGCGCGGCTGACGAGGATGGGGTCGCCGCCCGCCGGGTTCTCGAAGCTTGCCTCGATGGTGGCGCCGGCCGGCGGGTCCTTGCGCGGCACGAGGACGATCTGCAGGGTCGCCGTGGCGTTGCGGTAGTTGAAAAGGAAGCCGCCGCCGGCAAGCTCCAGATACTTGCTCCTGTCGACGCAGGCGGGAATGACGAGAAGCGCCAACAGGATAAGCCAGACGCCACGCGATCCCGGGATTCCAGACAAAGACATTTACGGCCGCCTTCGACACCGGCCCTGCCGTGCAGAGCCTTGCCCCCGCATACGCCCAAATTTGAGGCAGGTGAAGCGCCCGCCCGGTGCGGCCGGGAAGGCTAGGATCTCTTCGAGACGTATCTCGGCTTGCCCTTGCGGCTGCCGCTGGCCAGCTCCTCAAGCTCCTTCTTCGTCATCAACTCCGCCATGCTTTTCGATGCGCCCTTCAGCGAGCGCTTCGACCGCTCGCCGCGCTTGGCGGAAAGGGCCGCGCCGGCGGCCTGCTGCTGCGCCTTCGATTTCGCGGGCATGCGTGCCTCCATCATCTGCGGCATGAAAATGCATCCACCCGGGCGCCGGTTCCCGGCAACGGCGCCCCGATCCCCCGGCCCAAAGCGTTGATCCTGCCACGACTTTCGAGGCGCTTGCCTACGGCCTCCATCCATCGCAGGGTTTGGGAGGGGACGCCGAAGGCCCGCTTCCGGCTCAGCCGGACAAAGACGGGCGCAGGCGAGGGAACATGAGGGGACGCCAGCATGGAGGCAATGCGCGCGCTCAGCCGTGCCATCGACAGGGTGACCGCCGTTCTCGGCCGTTCGGTATCGTGGCTCATCCTGGTCGCCGTTCTGGTCAGCGCCGGCAACGCCGCCGATCCGCAAGGCTTTCGACATCTCGTCCAATGCCTGGCTGGAGCTGCAATGGTACCTCTACGGCGCGGCCTTCATGCTGGCGGCGGCCTATACGCTGCAGCGCAACGAGCACGTGCGCATCGACATCGTCACCCAGGCGCTGAGCAAGCGCACCCGCGACTGGATCGACCTGTTCGGCCACGTCTTCTTCCTCAGGCCGTTCGTCTTCCTGATGGCCTATCTGTCCTGGCCGTTCTTCATGCAGTCGTATCTTTCCAGGCGAGATGTCGAGCAACGCCGGCGGCCTGATCCTGTGGCCGGCCAAGGGCGCTTGTCTTCGCCGGCTTCGCGGTCCTTTGCGCGCAGGCCATCTCGGAGATCATCAAGCGCATTCTGGTGCTGAGCGGCAGCACGACTGATGAAGCGCCCGAGCACCACCTGCCGCCGATCATCGAGGAAATGGAGGACATGGGAACGATGCACCGCGCGCCCGGCCGCAAGGACGGGGGCGCACGATGATCGACCTTATCGCGCACAATCTCGCCCCCATCATGTTCGTGTCCGTGATGGCGATGCTTCTGCTCGGCTATCCGGTCGCCTTCACGCTCGCCGCCGGCGGCCTGCTGTTCTTCGTCATCGGCGTGCGAGGTCGCGCATGTCGCGCCGGAGCAGATCACGCTCTTCTGGCCGCTGCTGCAGGCCAATCCCGGAGCGCGTCTTCGGCGTGATGAGCAACGACACGCTGCTCGCCATTCCCGTTCTTCACCTTCATGGGGATCATCCTGGAACGCTCGCGCATGGCCGAGGACCTGCTCGACACGATCGGCCAGCTCTTCGGGCCGGTTCGCGGCGGGCTCGCCTTCGCGGCGGTGCTCGTCGGCGCCCTCCTTGCGGCCACCACCGGCGTCGTCGCCGCGTCGGTGATCGCGATGGGCCTGATCTCGCTGCCCATCATGATGCGCTACGGCTACGACAGTCGCGTCGCCACCGGCACGATCGCCGCCGCCGGCAGCCTGGCGCAGGTCATCCCGCCCTCGCTCGTGCTCATCGTCATGGCCGACCAGCTCGGCCGCTCGGTCGGCGACATGTATGTCGGCGCGGTGCTGCCGGGGCTGATGCTGGTCGCCCTCTACTGCCTCTATGTCTTCGTCATAACCATGCTGCGGCCCGATGCGGCGCCGGCCTTGCCGGCCGAGGCGCGGACGCTCGGCGGCGGCGTCGCCTCGCTGATCGTCATTCTCGCCGTCGCCGCCGCGATCTACTTCGCGGCCTACTACCTTGTGTTCGACGAGATGCGCTACGAGACCCGCGTCGTCTCGGCGGCAACGCTGGCGACCGTCCTCGCCTATGGCTTCAGCCTGGCCAATCGCCGCTTCAAGCTCGGGCTTCTGTCGCGGCTCGCCGAACAGGTGGTGATCGTGCTGATCCCGCCGCTGGCGCTCATCTTCCTCGTGCTCGGCACGATCTTCCTCGGCATCGCCACGCCGACCGAAGGCGGCGCCATGGGCGCGACCGGCGCGCTGGCGCTGGCGTTCTCCAAGCGCCGGCTCAACCTTGAGGCTCTGAAGCAGGCGCTCGACTCCACCACGAAGCTCGCCGCCTTCGTGATGTTCATCCTCATCGGCGCTCGGGTGTTCGGCCTCACCTTCTACGGGGTGAACGGCAATGTCTGGATCGAGGACCTGCTGCTCGACCTGCCCGGCGGCGAATACGGCTTCCTGATCGTCGTGACGATCATCATCTTCATCCTCGGATGCTTCCTCGATTTCTTCGAGATCGCCTTCATCCTGGTGCCGCTGCTGGCGCCGGTCGCCGAGAAGCTGGGCATCGACCTGATCTGGTTCGGCATCATCCTCGGCCTCAACCTGCAGGCTTCGTTCCTGACGCCGCCCTTCGGATTTGCGCTGTTCTATCTGCGCTCGATCGCGCCCGCCTCGCGAATGGTTCGACGAGGTGTCGGGACGCGAGCTTCCCGGCCGTCCGGACCATGGAGATCTACCGCGGCGCCGTGCCCTTCATCGCCATCCAGGTGCTGATGATCGGCATCGTCATCGCCTTTCCCTGGCATCGTGACCCACTACAAGGACGTGCGCGACCCGTCGCCAATCCGTCGGACGATCAAGATCGAGGTGCCGACTTCCGGCGCGGGCAGCCGGCCGGCGCCGAATTTCGGCGGCGCAGGCGGATCGGCGCCGGCCGGTCCGAACTTCGGCGGCGGCGAGTCCGCTCCGGCCGGGCCCGAATTTCGGCACGCAGGCGGGGCGCGGCGCCGGCGGGCCCGAATTTCGGCAAACTAGCCGGCACGCATCCCGGCAGCGCATGCGCCGATTCCGGCCTTCAGGCCAACAAAGAGGCGCCCGAAGATGCTTCGGCGGCCTCGCAACGAAAAGGCCCCGGGATCTCCGGGGCCCCTGTGTCGCGGATATGCCGTCCGCCGCGCGTCAGAGCTTGCCGGCGCGCTGCTTTCCCTGCATGAAGTTGTCGTAGGTGGCCTCCGCCATCTGGAACCAGAGGTTCTCTTCGTTGCGATAACGCCTTCATCGACTCGTAGATCTTCTTGAAGTCCTCGTTCTTGGCGCCGATCTCGTCGTAGGTCTGGTTGGCTGCCTTGAAGCAGGCCGCCAGGATCTCCTGGTTGAACGGCCTCAGCACGGCGCCGCCGGCGACCAGCCGCCTGAGCGCCGCCGGATTGACGTCGTCGTAATGCGCCTGCATGTCGCCGTTGGCCATGGCGGCACGCGGTCTTGACGACCGCCTGGTAGCTCTTCGGCAGCTCGTTCCACTTGTCGAGGTTGACGAAGATGTGGAGCATGGCTCCGCCTTCCCACCAGCCCGGATAGTAGTAGTACTTGGCGACCTTGTAGAAGCCGAGCTTCTCGTCGTCATACGGACCGACCCACTCGGTCGCGTCGATCGTGCCCTTCTCCAGCGCCGGATAGATGTCGCCGCCGGGGATGCTGGTCGGGACCGCGCCGAGCTTGGAGATCACCGCGCCACCGAACCCGCCGATGCGCATCTTCAGGCCGTCGAAATCGGCCGGCGAGTTCATCTCCTTGCGGAACCAGCCGCCCATCTGCGCGCCGGTGTTGCCGCCCGGGAAGCCGATCATGTTGTAGTTCGCATAGAACTCGTTCATCAGGTCCATGCCGCCGCCGTAATACCATCCAGGCATTTTCCTGGCGCGCATTGAGGCCGAACGGCACGGCGGTACCGAAGGCGAAGGTCGGGATCCTTGCCCCAGTAATAGTAGCTGGCCGTGTGGCACATCTCGACGGTGTTGTTCTGCACCGCGTCGAGCGCCTGCAGGCCCGGCACGATCTCGCCGCCGGCGAAAGTCTGGATCTGGAACTTGCCGTCAGTCATCGCCGAGACGCATCTCGCGAACGTGTTCGGCGCCGCCGAAAATGCGTGTCGAGCGATTTCGGGAAGGCCGGACGTCAGCCGCCACTTCACCTCCGGCATCGACTGGGCAATGGCCGGCGCGGCCAGCGTCGAAGCCGCGGCCGCGCCGGTCGCAAGTCCGGCTTTCTTGATAAAAGAACGACGATCCATCTCAGGTTTCCTCCCTTCGCGAGCTCAAAGCGCCCGCTTATTCCGTTTTGATAACCAACTCTAATCCAGTCTTCGCAGTATTTTCTACCGCAACGGCTGCGTTCTTTTGGCCCGTCCCTCCACCGCGGGGATAAAGCGCGCAGGCTGGCGCAACCGCCCCCGCCCGACCGGATTGACAAGCGGTGCTTTATGACAGATGATTCATATTTCATGAAGGCGATGTCAATTCCATTCCGGCGGCGATCCGCATATCTCTGGCAGGGAGCCGAGTCGCCCGGCCTCCGCGGTTTTGCATAAGGTTCTCTCCATCATGAGCCCGCTCATCCTCGTCACCTCCGATGTCCGCGAAAGCGACGGCTATGTCTGGCACGCGGCACTGGAGACCTACCTGACGGCGATCACCTGGATCGGCGCCGTGCCGCTCATCCTGCCGAGCCTCGGCGATGCGCTCGACCTTGAGGCGGCGCTCGCACGGGTCGACGGCGTGCTGGTCACCGGCGCGCGCTCCAACGTGCATCCCGATCAATACGGCACGGAGCCGAGCGAAAAATACGAGCCGTACGACCCGGCGCGCGATGCGACCTCGCTCCGCCTCATCCGTTGGCGCTTCAGCGCGGCGTGCCGCTTTTCGCCATCTGCCGCGGCATCCAGGAGCTCAACGTCGCGCTCGGCGGCACGCTGGTCACGGAGGCGCAGGAGCGCCCGGGCAGCCTCGACCACCGCGCGCCCTACGACCGCCCCCTCGACGAGCGCTTTCAGCTGGCGCACGAGGTGACCTTCGAAAAGGACAGCCGCCTGGCGGAGCTTCTTTGCGCGCGCTGCATCCGCGTGAACTCGCTGCATCGGCAGGTGATCGACCGCCTGGCGCCGCGGCTCGTCGTGGAGGCGCGCGCCGAAGACGGCACCATCGAGGCGGTGCGCGTGGCCGATGCGCCCGCCTTTGCCTATGGCGTGCAGTGGCACCCGGAATACTGGGTCACCACCGACATC
Source organism: uncultured Alphaproteobacteria bacterium (assembly GCA_963801225.1). Classification (GTDB taxonomy): domain Bacteria; phylum Pseudomonadota; class Alphaproteobacteria; order Rhizobiales; family Afifellaceae; genus DASWJZ01. Next base: position 118,080 of record CAWDED010000004.1, on the reverse strand, counting down.
CCCTCCGGGGCGCTCTTCCGTGCCTTCGGCGACGCCGCACGGGAGCGGGCGGCGGATGCCGGCCGGCGTCATTTCGGCCCGATCGCGGCGGAATAGAAATGTCCGGCCACGATCATCCGCACCAGCACGCGCACGACGAGGGCTCGCATCTCGACGAGATGGAGCTGAGGGTCCGCGCGCTGGAGACGCTGCTGACCGAAAAGGGCTACATCGACCCGCCGGCGCTCGACGTGTTCGTGGAGACCTACGAGACGAAGGTCGGCCCGCGAAACGGCGCGAAGGTGGTGGCGCGCGCCTGGGCCGACCCCGACTACCGCAAGCGCCTCTTCGACGACGCCACCGCCGCGGTGGCGGAATTCGGGTTCAGCGGACGCCAGGGCGAGCACCTCGTGGCGGTGGAGAACACGCCCGACACCCACAACATGGTCGTGTGCACGCTCTGCTCCTGTTATCCGTGGACGGTGCTCGGCCTGCCGCCGGTCTGGTACAAGTCGCCGCCCTACCGCTCGCGCGCCGTCATCGATCCGCGCGGCGTGCTCGCCGAGTTCGGCGTGACGCTGCCCGAGGCGACGAAAATCCGCGTGTGGGATTCCACCGCCGAGATCCGTTACGTCGTCGTTCCCATGCGGCCGGCCGGCACGGAGGGCTGGAGCGAGGAGAAGCTCGCGGAGCTTGTCACGCGCGATTCCATGATCGGCACGGGCCTGCCGAAGAGCCCGGGCGCGGCATGAACGGCCCACACGATCTCGGCGGCGAGCAGGGTTTTGGCCCCGTCGTCCCGGAGCCGGACGAGCCATGGTTCCACCAAGACTGGGAGCGGCGCGTCTTTGCGCTCACGCTCGCCATGGGCGGCACGGGGACGTGGACGCTCGACATGATGCGGCAGGCGCGCGAGCGCATTCCGCCGGCCGACTATCTCGCCTCGTCCTATTACCAGATCTGGCTGAAGGGGCTGGAGCGCATCCTGGTCGAGAAGGGCCTGGTGACGGCCGACGAGCTTGCGCGCGGAAAATCCGCCGCGCCTCCGGTGCCGCTGAAGCGCAAGGTGGCGGCCGACGCGGTCGCGGCCGGGCTGGCGAAGGGCTCGCCGACCGCACGCGAGCCGCAGGCTCCGGCGCTCTTCAAGGTGGGCGATGCGGTTCGCGCCCGCGTCATGAACCCGCTCGGCCATACGCGCCTGCCGCGCTATGTGCGCGGACGCCGGGGCCGCATCGCGGCGCTCCGCGGCGTGCATGTCTTCGCCGATGCCAGCGCCGCCGGCCGCGGCGAAGACCCGCACTGGCTCTACTCCGTCAGCTTCGACGCGGCGGAGGTGTGGGGACCGGAAGGACGCAGCGGCGACACGATCGTCATCGATTTGTGGGAGCCCTATCTTGAGCGCGCCTGACGCCGCGCGCGAGGCACTGGAGGATGTCGCCTCCATCCCGCGCGATGCCGACGGCCCGGTGTTTCCTTCGCCCTGGGCGGCACGCGTCTTCGCGCTCGCCGTGGCGCTGAACGCGCGCGGCGTCTTCACCTGGAGCGAATGGTCGAGCACGCTCGGCCCGCAAGTCGCGGCCGAGACGGCGGACGACCCCGCCGACGCGGAAGCCTACTGGCGCGCCTGGCTCTCCGCACTCGAGACGGTGCTCGCCGACAAGCAGGTCGCGGCGGGCGCCGACCTCCTCGACCTGAAGGAGGCGTGGCGGGAGGCGGCAGAACGCACGCCGCACGGCCAGCCGATCGTGCTTGGCTGAGCCGACACAGCTCCCCGTCATCGGGCGCTGTTGTTTCCGACGATCTCCGCACGGCCCTCAGACCACCGGCACGAGGCGGCCGTCCTCCAGGCGCTCCAGCATTCCCGTCTTGATGCCGAAGCGGAAGCCGTGCAGGCGCAGCCGCCCGGCCGCCACCTCCTCCTCGATCCACGGGAAGCTCGTGAGATTGGCGAGCGACAGGCGGATCACCTCGGTCTCGCAGCACTTCAGCAGCTCGTCGCCGCCGAGGTCCTTCGGCACGCTTCTCAGCGCCGACTGCGCGATCGTCATCCACGGCTCGACGAAATCGCGCGCGTTCTCCGGCGCGCCCTCCACCATCGCCTGCACGCCGCCGCATTGCGCGTGGCCGAGCACCACGATGTTGGCGACCTTGAGCACGCGCACGCCGAATTCCAGCGCCGCGCTGGTGCCGTGATAGTGGCCGTCGACCTGGTAGGGCGGCACGAGGCCGGCGACGTTGCGCACCACGAAAAGCTCGCCCGGCCCGGCGCCGAACACCGTCTGCGGATCGACGCGCGAATCGGAGCAGGCGACGATGAGCGTCTCCGGCCGCTGCCCTTCGCGCGACAGAGCCTGATAGCGCGCGCGCTCGGCCGGCCAGGTCTCGGCGCGGAACTTTCGGTAGCCTTCGATCAGACGGTCCATCGATGCCTCAACGAAGCAGCATGTCGATATCGGCTTCCGCCACCTCCTCAAGCAGCTCCACGAAAGCAGCCGACTGATGGGCAGCAATTTTTGCGCCGATCGCGGCGGTAGCGGCAGCGGCGTCGCCGGTCACGCCCTCCGGGTTGAGGTCGCCGGCGAGCCAGCCGAAGCCGATCGGGCCGTAGGCGCGCAGATGCTTGTATTTCTTCGCCAGAGTCTCCTGCAGCGAGGCGAAATCCTTTGCGTGGCGCATCTCCACCTCGTCGGGAGCGAGATGCAGCATGAGAGAGGTCTCGACCAGGCCTCCGTGCGCGCCGAACTGCCGCTCCTGCTCCGGCAGGAGGCCGGGCGGATAGCCGAGGCGGTTCCAGGTCAGCGTGACCGCAAGCAGCTCGAAGCGCAGGCGCGCTTCGAGCGCCGCCGCCTGCATCGCCGGGATGTTGCCGCCGTGCGCGCTGACGATGACGAGCTTGCGCAAGCCGGCGCCCGCCACCTCCTCCGCCCGCGCCACGATGAGCGCGATGAGCGCGTCCGCCATGATGCTGAGGGTGCCGGGGAAGCGCGCATGCTCCAGCGAGACGCCGACCGCTTCGGTCGGAAGGCGCACGACATCGAGCGAGGCCGGCGCCCGCCGCGACGCCTCGGCGACGAGACCATCGGCGATGACCCGGTCGGTGGCGCTCGGCAAATGCGGCCCGTGCTGCTCGGTCGCCGCGAGCGGCAGCAGCGCGATGGTGCGCTGCGGATCGAGCCCGCCGCCTGCCGCCTGCCAGTCGCGAAACGCCATCGTCCCTCCCGTGTTCTCCTTGGTGATAAAGCAGCGCGCCGGTCGAAGCGCAACGTTCGGCCGCTTGGCCCGCCTCCCGGTGTGATCTAAGCGAGCGTCAAAGGAGCGCTCGCGACGATGCAGGCGGCAGGGCAGGCGGAGAGGACAGCAGCGCGGCGCGTCTTCCGCTTTGCGCCGAGCCCCAACGGCTATCTGCATCGATGGCCATGCCTTTTCGGCGCTGCTCAACCAGCGCGCCGCCGAAGCGACCGGCGGGCGCTTCCTGCTGCGCATCGAGGACATCGACCAGAGCCGCGCGCGGCCCGCGTTCGAGGCCGCCATCTACGAGGACCTCGGCTGGCTCGGCCTCCACTGGGAGGAGCCCGTTCTCAGGCAAAGCGAGCGCACCGATGCCTATCGCGCGGCGCTGCAGAGGCTCGACAGGCTGGGCCTCGTCTACCCCTCCTTCCTGAGCCGCGCCGAGATTTCCGCGCGCGTGACCGCGGCGGAGGCGATCGGCTCAGCCTGGCCGCGCGACCCGGATGGCGCGCCGCTCTATGCGGGCGAAGAGCGCGACTGGTCGCAGGGCAAGCGCACAGAGGCGATGGCGAGCGGCGCGCCCTATGCGCTGCGGCTCGACATGGCGCGGGCGCTCCAAGACCGCACGCCGCTGGCCTGGCAGGAGGTCGACCCGTTCGGCCGTGAGCCCGCCCAGGTCATGGCGGCCGACCCGGCTGCCTGGGGCGACGTCATCCTCGCCCGCAAGGACATGCCCGGCAGCTACCACCTTTCGGTCGTCGTGGACGACGCCTTCCAGGGCGTAAGCGACGTGGTGCGCGGCTTGGACCTGAAGCCCGCCACCGCGGTGCACCGGCTGCTGCAGACGCTGCTCGCCCTGCCCGAGCCGCGCTACTTCCATCACCGCCTCGTCCTCGACGCGACCGGCGCGAAGCTGGCGAAATCGCGCGGCTCGGAGACGATCCGTCGGCGGCGCGAGGCGGGCGAAAGCCCGCAGGCGGTCATCGCGGCGCTCCCGTTGTAGCGCGAGCGGCGGCGCTGGCGCGACGGCATGCCGTCGTTTGACAGGCGCCGGACCAAGGATCACAACCGGGCCCGCTTGCTTCGCCGTGCAAGGATTCGCGCGTCCAAGCGAAAAGCCCGCCGCATGCGCAACCTGGAACCCGTGAGCCGCAGGCCGACACATGAGTGAACTGCCCGGGATGTTTCACGCCGACGTGTTTCTGAAGTTCGCCGCCGCGCTCATCGCCCTGATGAACCCGCTTTACGGAATCCCGATCTTCCTGGGTCTGACGAAAGGCTACTCGGCGGCGGAGCGCCGACGCGTCGCGACAGCGGTCGCCTTGACGATCTTCGTCGCCGCCCTCGTTGCGACATTGATCGGCGAGGAGATATTGGGCTTCTTCGGCGTCAGCGTTCCCGCCTTTCAGATAGCCGGCGGACTCATCGTGCTGGGCATCGGACTTTCGATGATCAAGGACGACGCGCCCTCCGGCGCGGATTCCACGGCGGTCGATGCCGGCCAGCAGCGGCGAAAGAGCGTCGCCGTCGTGCCGCTCTCCATCCCGCTGACATTCGGCCCGGCGACCTTCGCAACCATCATCCTGTTCGCGCATCTGCTCGATGACGGCGCGGAGATCGTGACGATGGTCCCCGTCATCTTCGGCGTCACGCTGTGCGTCTGGGCCGGGCTTTCCTTCGCCGATCCGATCTCCCGCTTCCTGGGCGACACGGTGATCAGCGTCATCACCCGCATCATGGCGATCATCCTGACTGCAATCGCCGTGGAGATGATGGCCAACGGCGCCCTGCAATACGTGCACGCGGGGCTCGCGGGGACCGGGGTCCCCAGCTCCTAGACGCGGCGGCCGCGCGCGTTAACCATTTCTTCACGTTGTAGTAGCGGACTACCAGAAATCCGGTAAGGTTAATCGCAGGTTAGGCCGGCCGTTCTAAGGTTTGGGAAGTCGACAGGAGGCAGCAGGGACCTATCCCCTCCCCCGGCGTTGAAACAAACAAAGGGCAAGGGAGTCGTCCTGCAAAAAGAAACGCTGAGCCCCGGCGCGACGGCGACCGGGGCATCGCGTTTTTGTTCGTCCTGTCGCCCCCGCGGCGCCTCTAGCCGAGCACATATTCCCGCACGACGAACAGCCACATCGCCACGGTCAGCACCCCCGCCGCCGTGGAGATCACCAGCACGTTTGAAGCGAGCGCCTCGCCGGTCCCCATGCGGATGGCGATGAGCGGCGCGTTGACGCCGGTCGGGCTCGACGCCGTCAGCGTGATCGCCGCGATGCCCATCGGCGGCAGGCCGATGAGCCAGGTCATGCCGAGGACCAGCGCCGGCAGCAGGATGAGCTTCAGCACGGCGACGGCCGCCGCCGGGCGAATCTGCCGCGCCATGCCGTAATTCACCAGCGTCATCCCCGTGGCGAAGAGCGCCAGCGGCCCGGCCGCGCGGGCGAGCGGATCGATGACGGCCGCCACGACGCGCGGGATGGCGAGCCCCGTCACGCGCCAGACGATGCCGAGCGCGATGCCGATCAGGATCGGGTTGGTCGCCAGCGAGACGCCGAGCCGCCGCCAGCGCTCGCCGCGCGCTCGCCTCCCCCGCCGCTGCGTCGCCGGTGAGCGCCAGCTCGTTCAGGATCACGCTGACCACCATGAGCAGCGGCAGGTGGATCAGCACGATGACGATGAGGAAGACCATGCCCTTCTCGCCGAGCGACGGCCTGCATGAGCGGGATGCCGATCAGCACGGAGTTCGAGTAGGCCGCCGAGCCGCCGGCCACGATGCCCGCCCGGTTGTCGCGCCCGAAGACGGTGCACGACCATGAGATGCGCGATCACCCAGACGATCGCCCAGGGAACGAAATAGCGCCGCCCAGACGCGCCACGGCGAGATGCCGTGGAGATCGGCCTGCGCCAGCGTGTTGAAGATGAGGAGCGGGATCGGCAGCGTGAAGACGAACTCGGCGAGCCTCTCGCCGACCTCGGCCGACGAGCAGCCCGGTGCGCGCGGCGAGATAGCCGAGGCCGATCAGGCCGAAGATCGAAACGACGATGATCAGCGTCTCGGACAACGCGCGCTCCCCCTCACCCCGGTATCCGCGACCTGGCGTCGGGATGGACGGGGCTTTCGGCCACGCGGTTTCTGCCATAGAGGTCGGGCCGACAAAAGCGGCTGGCCGCCGCGCAGCTCCAGGCAGAGCATGGCGACGCACCGATCCTCATCACCGGCTGTTCGAGCGGCATCGGGCACTGCGTCGGCGCTCGGAATGAAGGCGCGCGGCTGGCGCGTCTTCGCCACCGCCCGCAAGCCGGAGGACATCGCGGCGCTGGAGGCGGCCGGCGTGGAGGCGCTCTACCTCGACTATGCGGAGGAGGCTTCGATCGCCGCGGCCGCCGACGCGGTGCTCGCCGCGACCGGCGGCACGCTCGACGTGCTCTTCAACAACGGCGCCTATGGTCAGCCGGGCGCGCTGGAGGACGTGCCGACCGCGGTGCTGCGCGCCCAGTTCGAGGCGAACTTCTTCGGCTGGCACGACCTCACAAGGCGGATGGTCCCGGCCATGCGGCGCCAGGGCCACGGCCGCATCGTGATGTGCTCCTCCATCCTCGGCATCATCGCGATGGGCTTTCGCGGGCCCTATTCCTGCTCGAAATGGGCGCTGGAGGCCTATGCCGACACGCTCCGGATCGAGCTGGCCGGCTCCGGCATCCATGTCTCGGCGATCGAGCCGGGACCGATCCGCACGAAGTTCACGCTGAACGCGCTCGCCAAGGCGCGCGAAAACATCGACATCGAGCACTCCGTCCACGCCGACGCCTACCGCCGCCGGCTGCGCTCCATGGAGAACGAGCGGCGGCATGACGGTGGGCGAGCTGGGTCCGGAGGCCGTCTTCGCCGCGCTGGTCAAGGCCTGCGAGAGCCCCAGGCCGCGGCCGCAATATTTCGTCACGCAGCCGACCTACTGGATGAGCTGGCTGAAGCGGGTCTGCCCAAAGCGCCAGCTCCACGCCTTCCTCACCTGGGCCACCAGCAAGGGCTGACGGCCGGCTTGCAACTTGGCGCCGCCGAGGCGCAAGTAGCCGCGCATGCAATTCTTCGCTCAGGGGACTCCTCATCCCCATCGCGCTCGGCATCGTCGCCATCATCCTGCTGCTCGGCCTGTGGAACATGATGCGCGGCGGCTCGGCCAGCACCTCGCAGAACCTGATGCGCGCCCGCGTCGTCGCCCAGTTCGCGGCGATCGTCGCTGGTGATGGCGGTGCTGTGGATCAAGCAGCATTAGAGGCATTTCCATTCCCATCGCGTGAGAATGGAGACGGCTCCGTCTTTCGTCGGAGCATGATCGGGTCGGCAGGCCGCAGCCTCTTTTTCGGCATCGTGCTCTGACCGTTGCTACGAAGCCACAGCCGGCGAAGTTCGGCCTCTGCCCCCTACCCCCGCGGCTCCGATCCGATAGCATGCGGCCTTCGGGGCGGCCTCCGCCACCGGGGGGTGGCATGCGTACTTTTCGGATCGTGGCTTTCGGCGTGCTGATGGCCGGGCTTTTCGGTGTCGGACCGGCCAGCGCGCAGCAATTCTCCAGCACGGGCGGCGGCGGGCTTTTCGGCATTTTCGACGAAGTGCGGACCGGCGGCTCGTTCTCCGTCCAGCCCAACGACGATTCCGGCGTCATCATCCGCGGCGAGCTGATCTTCCGCCACTTCTTCCGCGCCGCGCGGCAACTACCTCGCCGACACGCTGCTCAACCCGCGCATCCATGTCGGCGGCAACCTCGCGACGCACGAGGACGGCGTCAGCCAGGTCTTTTCCGGCCTCGTGTGGGATTTTCCCGATCTACCGCACCCTCTTCGCGAGGCGACCTTCGGCTTCACCTTGCATAACGGGCCGCTGGAGAGCCCCGGCGACGGCCTCGACCTCGGCTGCCACCTGCTGTTCCGCGAAAGCATCGGCGTCGGCGCTCGATCTCGGGCAGCACTGGCGCGTCGTGGCGGCGGCCGACCACTCCTCGCATGCGCACCTGATCTGCGCCAAGAATGCCGGCAACAGCGGCATCACCCATGTCGGCGCCTATGTCGGCTACCGCTTCTGAGCCCGCTTTCCGCGCGGCGTGACGCGGCCCGGCCGCGTCTGTAAGCTCGGGCCGCCATGGTGGTTCTCAACAAGATCTACACGAAGACCGGCGACGACGGCACGACGGCGCTCGGCAGCGGCGAGCGCCGCGCCAAGCACGATCTGCGCATCGAGGCCTACGGCACGGTCGACGAGGCGAATGCCGCGATCGGGCTGGCGCGCGCCGAGCTTGGGCGCGGACTTTGCCGACCTCGACGCCGTACATTGGCGCGCGTCCAGAACGACCTCTTCGATCTCGGCGCGGAGCTTGCGACGCCCGACGACGGCAAGCCCAAGGATTACGAGCCGCTCCGCATCGTGCCGTCGCAGGTGGAGCGGCTGGAAGCGGACATCGACGCGCTCAACGCGGAGCTGCAGCCGCTGCGCTCCTTCGTGCTGCCGGCGCGGAAGCCGCGCCGCCGCGGCGCTGCATCTCGCCCGCACCGTCGCGCGCCGCGCCGAGCGGCTGATGGTGGCGCTGGCGGAGAAGGAGCCGGAGACGGTCGGGCGCCCGGCGCTCGTCTACATGAACCGCCTCTCCGACTTCCTGTTCGTCGCCAGCCGCTGGGTCAACCATCGCGGCGCCGGCGACGTGCTGTGGGTGCCCGGCAAGAACCGCTAGCCGGACGCCGCGGTCCAGGTGCGGCGCGGGAAACGCCACGGAGCGGCTTGCTTAGCCGCGGCTTGAACGCTAGTCCCACCCCGCGGAGGCGGAAAGGAACGCGATGAAGGTACTGGTCCCGGTCAAGCGGGTGATCGATGCGAACGTGAAGCCGCGGGTGAAGCCGGACGGGTCGGGGGTCGACCTGACCAACACCAAGATGGCGATGAACCCGTTCGACGAGATCGCCGTGGAGGAGGCGCTGCGGCTGAAGGAAGCCGGCAAGGCGGAGGAGGTCGTGCTGGTCTCCATCGGCCCGGCGCAGGCGCAGGACACCATCCGCACCGGCCTCGCCATGGGCGCCGACCGCGGCATCCTGGTGCAGGTCGGACGGCATCGTGGAGCCGCTCGCCGTCGCCAAGATCCTGAAGGGCGTGGTGGAGGCGGAAAGCCCCGGCCTCGTCATCCTCGGCAAGCAGGCGATCGACGACGACTGCAACCAGACCGGCCAGATGCTGGCGGCGCTGCTCGGCTGGGCGCAGGGCACTTTCGCCTCGAAGCTGGAGCTTGCCGACGGCTCCATCAACGTGACGCGCGAGGTGGACGGCGGCCTGCAGACGGTGACGCTGAAGATGCCGGCGATCGTCACCACCGATCTGCGCCTGAACCAGCCGCGCTACGCCTCGCTCCCCAACATCATGAAGGCGAAGAAGAAGCCGATCGACGCCAAGACGGCGGCGGATTTCGGCGTCGACACGGCGCCGCGGCATCGAGGTGCTGGAGACCGTCGAGCCGCCCAAGCGGCAGGCGGGCGTGAAGGTCGCATCGGTCGCCGACCTGGTCGACAAGCTGAAGAACGAAGCCGGCGTGCTCTAGCCGCATGATCCCGGAAAGTGGACACAGGTTTTCGGATAAGATCATGCTTGGACAAAGGAATATCGTGGAATGACGACGCTCGTATTGGCAGAGCACGACAACAAGAGCCTCAACGAGGCGACGGCGAAGACCGTGGCGGCCGCTTCCAAGCTCGGCGGCGACGTGCATGTGCTGGTGGCCGGCAAGGGCGCCGCCGGCGTGGCGGAGCAGGCCGCCAAGCTTGCCGGCGTGTCGAAGGTGCTCCTGGCGGAGTCCGACGCGCTGGAGCATGGGCTGGCCGAGCCGTCTGCCGCGCTGATCGTCAGCCTCGCGGACGGCTACGACGCGCTTCTGGCGCCGGCCACGACCTCGGGCAAGAACGTCATGCCGCGCGTCGCGGCGCTGCTCGACGTGATGCAGGTCTCCGACGTCGTCGGAGGTGCTCGGCCCCGACACGTTCCGCCGCCCGACCTATGCCGGCAATGCCGTCCAGACGGTGAAGTCGAGCGACGCCAAGAAGGTCCTCACCATCCGCACCGCCTCTTTCCAGGTCCCTCTCAGGAAAATGGGCGGGCGACGACGCCGCGCCGGTCGAAAACGTCTGCGGCACCGGACGATCCCGGCCTCTCCAGCTTCGTGCAGGAGAGCGTGGCGGAAAGCGAGCGGCCGGAGCTTGCCGCGGCGAAGATCATCATCTCCGGCGGCCGCGCGCTCGGCTCCAAGGAGAAGTTCCAGGAGGTGATGCTGCCGGTGGCCGACGCGCTGGGCGCTGCGATCGGCGCCTCGCGCGCCGCGGTCGACGCCGGCTACGCGCCGAACGACTGGCAGGTCGGGCAGACCGGCAAGATCGTGGCGCCGGACCTCTACATCGCCTGCGGCATATCGGGCGCCATCCAGCACCTCGCCGGCATGAAGGACAGCCGCGTGATCGTCGCCATCAACAAGGACGAGGAGGCGCCGATCTTCCAGGTCGCCGATTACGGCCTCGTCGCCGACCTCTTCCAGGCTCTGCCGGAGCTCCAGGCCGAGCTGCAGAAACGGGCGGGGTAGCGCGGCCGTGAGCAAAGGCGAGCGCCGGCAAAATCGCCACGTCGCCGCTTCCTCTTTGCGCGCGGTTGCGGAATACTCCGCGCGGGCGCGCACGGGACACGCAATGACTGAGATGAACAAGGTCGGGGTGATCGGGTCGGGCCAGATGGGCAACGGCATCGCGCATGTCTGCGCGCTGGCCGGCTACTCCGTGCTGCTGCACGACGTGAGCGAGGAGCGCATCAAGGCCGGTCTCGCCACCATCGACGGCAACCTTGCCCGCCAGGTCGGCTCAGGCCGCATCACGGAGGCGGCCCGCAAGGAGGCGATCGGCCGCATTCAGCCGGCGGTTTCCCTCGATGCGTTCGCCGACGTCGACTTCGCCATCGAGTCGGTGACGGAGAACGAGGCGGTCAAGCGCAAGATCTTCAACGAGCTGTGCCCGGCGCTGAAGCCGAGCACCATTCTCGCCACCAACACCTCGTCGATCTCCATCACGCGGCTGGCCGCCGCCACCGACCGTCCCGAGCAGTTCATCGGCATGCATTTCATGAATCCGGTGCCGGTGATGGAGCTGGTGGAGCTGGTGCGCGGCATCGCCACCGACGACACGACCTTCGAGGCCTCCAAGGCGTTCGCGGCGAGGCTCGGCAAGAAGACGGCGGTCGCCGAGGATTTCCCCGCCTTCATCGTCAACCGCATCCTGCTGCCGATGATCAACGAGGCGATCTACACGCTCTACGAGGGCGTCGGCACGGTCGACGCGATCGACATGGCGATGCGGCTCGGCGCCAACCATCCGATGGGCCCGCTGCAGCTGGCCGACTTCATCGGCCTCGATACCTGCCTCTCCATCATGCAGGTGCTCTACGAGGGGCTGGCGGATTCCAAATACCGCCCCTGCCCGCTCCTGGTGAAATATGTCGAGGCCGGCTGGCTCGGCCGCAAGACCGGCCGCGGCTTCTACGACTATCGCGGCGAGGAGCCGGTGCCGACGCGGTAGCCGGCCGACGGCCGCTGCGACGGGTCGAGGATCGCATCCTTGTCGTAGCCGCGCTTCCTGAGGAGAGCGAGAAAGCCGAGGAGCGCGACCAGCGCGAGAAGGCCAGCGGCAACGAGGAAGACGATCGAGACCGGCATGCCGCCCCGCTCAGCTTTGAGGTGCGGCCGGCGCGAGAGCCGCCTCGATCAATCTCTGACCGTCCTCACTGTCCCATTCGGCCGGCCCGTTGATGTGGCCAAGGCGGCAGCCGTCGCGGTCGATCAGAACGGTGACGGGAAGCCCGACGGCAAGGCCGCGCTTCTTCAGCTCTTCGAAGATCTTCGTCGTGCGGTCGGTGTAGAGCGGCAGGTGCTCCACGCCGATGCTTTGCATGAACTGCGCCGGCCGGTCGCTGTCGGCGGTATCGATCGAGATCGGGACCACGGTGAAGTCGTCGCCCCCGTGCGCCGCCTGCAGGCGGTCGAGCCCCGGAATCTCTCCGCGGCAGGGCGCGCACCATGTCGCCCAGAGATTGACGAGCGCCACCTTCCCCTCGAAGGCGGCGAGCGTCATCGGCTTCCCGTCGCTGCCCGTGAAGGTGAGCCCGGAGAGCTTCTCCGGATGCTCGGCCACCCGGAAGGCGGCAATTTCGCCGCCGATCAGCGGATCGAGCGCCGCGGCATGCCGGCGCGCCGCCGCGCAGGCAGCGGTGTCGGCGTCGCCGCCGTTGCCTTGCTGGTCGAGCGTCACGTATACCGCCCCGGCGACGAGAAGCGCCGCTGCCGCGGCCAGCACGGCGCCGCGGCGCCGAAGATTCCAGGTCGAGCTTTGCCGATCGGCCATCAGATACACGTCTCCTGACGAGGGACCATGAAGAGCACAATGTGGGGCGGCCGGTTCGAGCACGGGCCGGACGCCGTCATGGAAGACATCAACGCCTCGATCGATTTCGACAAGGCGCTCGCGGAGCAGGATATCGCCGGCTCGCGCGCGCATGCCGAGATGCTGGCCAAACAAGGCATCATTTCCACCCAGGATGCGGAGCGAATTGTCGCGGGTCTAGACAAGATCGCGTCAGAGATCGCGGGGGGCACGTTCACCTTTTCGCGCGCGCTGGAAGACATCCACATGAACATCGAGGCGCGGCTGAAGGAGCTGATCGGCGAGCCGGCGGGCCGCCTCCACACCGCGCGCTCGCGCAACGACCAGGTGGCGACCGACTTCAAGCTGTGGGTGCGCGACGCGATCGACGAGATCGACGGCCAGCTCCACGCGCTGCAATCGGCGCTGGCGGCCAAGGCGGAGACCTACGCCGATGCCGTGATGCCGGGCTTCACGCACCTGCAGAGCGCCCAGCCGGTCACCTTCGGCCATCATCTCCTCGCCTATGTGGAGATGCTGGCGCGCGACCGCTCGCGCTTCGCCGATTGCCGCCGGCGGCTCAACGAATGCCCGCTCGGCGCGGCGGCGCTCGCCGGCACGGCCTTTCCGATCGACCGGCAGGCGACCGCGACGGCGCTCGGCTTCGACCGGCCGACGGCCAACTCGCTCGACGCCGTGTCGGACCGCGACTTCGCGCTGGAGGCGCTCGCCGCCGCATCGATCTGCGCCATCCACCTGTCGCGCTTCGCCGAGGAGATCGTGCTGTGGTCGACGGCGCAGTTCGGCTTCGTCACGCTGTCCGACCGCTTCTCCACCGGCTCCTCCATCATGCCGCAGAAGCGCAACCCGGACGCCGCCGAGCTGGTGCGCGCCAAGACCGGCCGCATCTTCGGCGCGCTGACGGCGCTCGCCGATCGTGATGAAGGGCCTGCCGCTCGCCTATTCGAAGGACATGCAGGAGGACAAGGAGCAGGTGTTCGACGCGCTGCCGAGCCTGTCGCTCTGCCTCGCCGCCATGACCGGCATGGTCGAGCGACCTGACGCCGAACATCGACGCCATGCGCGCAGGCCGCCGGCGCCGGCTACTCCACCGCCACCGACCTCGCCGACTGGCTGGTGCGGGAGGCGGGCCTGCCGTTCCGCGAGGCGCACCACGTGACCGGCCGCATCGTGGCGGAGGCGGACAGGCGCGGCGTCAGCCTCGACGCGCTGCCGCTGGAGGCCATGCAGGCCGCGCACCCGGCGATCACCGAGGCGGTCTACGACGTGCTCTCGGTCGACGCCTCGGTGGCGAGCCGCACCAGCGAAGGCGGCACGGCGCCGGAGAACGTCCGCGCGCAGGCAAAGGCATGGCGAGAGCGGCTGGCCGCCGAGAAGTGGGGATGCGTGAGCGGCGCGCTTCGCTATAGTTACGTGCTTCCGGGGTAATCCATGCCGATCCGTGCGCTCATCATCGTGCTGCTTGCCGCCATGGCCGTCTCCGGCTGCGGGCGGCGTGGCTCGCTTGAGGAGCCGGGCGCGGTCGGCGACCGAGCAGAGCGCGCCGGCGCCGCTGACCGACGGCATCTCCCCGCTCGATCCCGGCGCGCCTCCGGCCGCGCAGGAACAGGCGCCGCCCCCGCCGGCGCCTCCGGCCAAGCGCCGGTTCTTCCTCGACTTCCTGCTCTAGGGTCAGCCTCGCCGTGCACCATTTCGCGCACAGGAATGGCGTGCTGCACGCCGAGGACGTGCCCGTGCCGGCGATCGCGGCGGCGGTCGGCACGCCGTTCTATTGCTATTCGACCGCCACGCTGACGCGGCACTACCGCGTCTTCGACGAGGCGTTCGCCGGCCTCGACCACCTGATCTGCTACTCGCTGAAGGCCAATTCCAACCAGGCGGTCATCGCCACGCTGGCGCGGCTCGGCGCCGGCGCCGACGTGGTGTCGGAGGGCGAGCTCAGGCGCGCGCTCGCCGCCGGCGTGCCGCCGGAGAAGATCGTGTTCTCCGGCGTCGGCAAGACGGCGGCGGAGCTGACGCTTCGGGCTGGAGACGGGCATCCGCTGCTTCAACGTGGAATCGGAGGCGGAGCTGGCGCTGCTTTCGCAGCTTGCCGCGGCGCGCGGACGGACGGCGCACGTCAGCATCCGCATCAACCCCGACGTCGACGCGCGCACGCACGAAAAGATCTCCACCGGGCAGGAAGGAGAACAAGTTCGGCGTGCCCTTCACCCGCGCCCGCGACGTCTATCGGCGCGCGGCGGCGCTGCCGGGCATCCGCGTCGCCGGCATCGACACGCATATCGGCAGCCAGCTGACCGAGCTGGAGCCCTTCGACAACGCCTTCGCGCTGCTCTCCGAGCTGGTGGTCGAGCTGCGCGCCGACGGCCACGCCATCGAGCATGTCGATCTCGGCGGCGGGCTCGGCATCCCCTACCGCGACGACCAGGCCGCGCCGCCGCTGCCCGACCGCCTATGCCGACATCGTGAAGAAGCACATGAACAAGATCGGCTGCCGCGTGGTGTTCGAGCCGGGGCGGCTGATCGCCGGCAATGCCGGCATCCTGGTGACCGAGGTCATCTACGTGAAGGAGGGCGCACGACCGCACCTTCGTCATCGTCGATGCGGCGATGAACGACCTGATCCGCCCGACGCTCTACGACGCCTACCACCGCATCGGCCCGGTCAAGGAAACCGACGCGGCGGAGATCGCCTGCGACATCGTCGGGCCGGTCTGCGAGACCGGCGACTTCTTCGCCCGCGGGCGCGCCCTGCCGCTTCCGGCTTCGGGCGATCTCCTGGCGGTCTATTCCGCCGGCGCCTACGGGGCGGTGCAGGCCGGCACCTACAACTACCCGCCTGCTGGTGCCGGAAGTGCTGGTGAACGGCGGCGAATTCGCCGTCGTCCGCCCGCGCCAGACCTACGAGGAGCTGATCGGGCTCGACCGCCTGCCGGACTGGCTGGGCTGAGCTTCGCCGGCTTCGGGCGTTCTGCACGTGCCCGGCATGCCGATTTGCTGAGCGGCCAGATCACACGCCTTTGTGTGGCCACGGTGGTGGGGCGTGATAGTTAAACCGAACACGTGTATGATGAATCGATGGCGCTGAAAGGCTCGCGCACGGGGGACCGCAAGCTCGCTCTGCTGGAGCGGGCGGTCGGACGCGCGCGGCTGGCGCTGATCTTTGAGCGGCTGTGGCCGCTCTTCGTCCCGATCCTCTCGGTTTTCGGCGCCTATGTGGCGCTTTCCTGGCTCGGCTACTGGCGGGTCGGAGGCGACTGGCTGCGCCTCGGCACGCTGGCCGTTCTCGGGCTGGCGCTCGCCGGGAGCCTGGTCCGGCTGATTCGCGTCCGCCTCCCCGGCCGGGTGGAGGCGATGCGCCGCGTCGAGCAGGTCTCCGGCCTGCCGCACCGGCCGGCGCGCGGCCTGACCGACACGCATGTCGCCGGTCGCCGACGACATCGCCGCGCGGGCGCTGTGGCGGGCCAACCAGGAGCGGCTCTACGCCTCGCTGAAGGACCTGCGGGCCGGCACGCCGCGGCCGGCCATGACCGAGCGCGACCGCAACGGCCTGCGCTTCGCCGTCCCGGTGCTGCTGGCGCTCGCCTTCGCCGTCGGCTGGGGCGAGTGGACGACGCGGCTGACGAAGGCTTCCTGCCGGTGAAGCCGCTCCCCGTCGCGGTCGCCGCCCGCATCGACGCCTGGATCGACCCGCCGGCCTATACGCGCCAGGCGCCGGTCTTCCTGTCGCGCCGCACGAGCCAATGACGGAGCCGATCAGCGTGCCGGAAGGCAGCAAGCTCACCGTGCGCGTCGTCTCGCGCGAGCCGGCGCAGATCACCGTGGAGACGGAGGCCGGCCCCACGGCGCTGACGCCGGAATCGGAAGGGCACGCTCCGCCGACTCCGAGGACGTCATCCGCAGCTACGAGACGGTGCTCGACCGCGACGCCACGGTGGCGATCGCCCATGCCGACGGCGAGACGACCTACCCGATCACGGTGATCGAGGACCGGCCGCCGACCATCACGCGCGGGCCGCTGACGGTGAACCGCTCCGGCTCCTTCACGCTCGGCTTCAACGTGAGCGACGATTACGGCGTGACGGAAGGAAACGTCGTCTTCCGCCCGCACGGAGCAGACCGCCGACGCGCATCCGCTGGTGGAAGCGCCGAAGGTGCCGCTGCGCATCGACCGCAGCCAGGCACGCGACGGCACCGCGCGCGCCGATGCACGGCTTGAGGACGCATCCCTTCGCCGGGCTCGAGGTCAACGCCGACGCCATGGTGAAGGACGCCGCCGGCCAGGAGGCGCGCCCGGCCGACGCCGGCACCATGACGCTCCCCGCGCGCCCCTTCTACAATCCGCTCGCGCGGGCGCTGGTGGAGCAGCGGCAGATCCTGGCGCTCGACGCCAACAAGCGGCTGGCGGCGGCGAACGCGCTCGACGCGCTGACGCTGGCGCCCGACAAGATCAAGGATTCCGGCATCTATCTCGGCCTGCGGGTCGGCTATCACCGCCTCGTCAACGCCCGCACCGACGACGATCTGCGCGGCGTGCTGGACTATCTCTGGACGATGGCGCGCGCCATCGAGGACGGCGAGCTCTCCGACGCCGAGCAGCGCCTCGCCAAGGCGCGCGAAGCGCTGGAGCAGGCGCTGAAGGACGGCGCCTCGCCCGACGAGATCTCGCGGCTCATGGACGAGCTGCGCCAGGCCATGCAGGAGTTCCTGCAAAGCTACATGGCGGAGATGGCGCAGCGCGGCATGCAGAACATGCCGCACATGCCGTCCGACCAGCAGATGCAGGAGCTCAGCCGACCAGGACCTGCAGAACCTGCTCGACCGCATCGAGGACCTCGCCCAGCTCGGCGACATGGACGCCGCCCAGCAGCTCCTCAGCCAGCTGCAGCAGATGCTCGACAATCTGCAGATGGCGCAGCCCGGCCAGATGTCTCCGGCCGACAAGGAGATGATGCGGCAGATGGACGAGCTGGCCGACATGATGCGCCAGCAGCAGCAGCTGATGGACGACACGTTCCAGATGAACCAGGGCCGCCGCCCCGGCGAGCGCGGCCAGCAGCAGCAGGGCGACGCAGCAGCCGCTGACGCAGGAAGAGTTCGAGAAGCTGATGAAGCAGCTGCAGGAGGGCCAGAACGCCCTCGCCGACCGGCTCAAGCAGCTCATGGAGCAAATGGGCCAGCAGGGCCAGCAAGGCGACGGCCAGGGCCAGCAGGGCGAGCAGGGCCAGGGCGGCGTGCAGCCCGGCCAGGAGATGGGCCGCTCGCTCGGCCGCGCCGGCCGCGCCATGGGCGACGCGACGCGCTCGCTCGGCGAGCAGCGCGCCGGGCGACGCCTACGGCTTCCAGGGCGAGGCGCTCGACGCGTTGCGCGACGGCCTGCAGGGCATGATGCAGCAGCTGTACGCCAACCAGCCCGGGCCAGAACGGCCAGCAGTTCGGCGGCCGGCAGACGGGCCGGCGCGATCCGCTCGGCCGCCCGCAGCGCACCGAAGGCCCGGACCTCGGCGAGAACGTGAAGGTGCCCGACGAGATCGACGCGGAGCGCGCCCGCCGCATCCTGGAGGCGATCCGCAACCGCCTCGGCGAGCGCTTCCGCCCGCGCTATGGAGCTCGACTATCTGGAGCGGCTGCTCAATCCGGATTGAGCGCGGTGCGCAAGCCGTCGTCCGGTGTGTTTGCCGCGCTCACCACCGGCCTGCTTCTGGCGGTTCTACGATCTGGAAAGTGCGCTGACCGGCTCGGCCGATGCGCACAAGCGGGCGCTCCCGATGCGGCTCCAGGAGGCTCGACACCTAAGACGTCCATCCTGTGCGGCCCTGCGGCCGGATTCCGAAGCCGTCCATTGGGTATCGACGATCGAGGACGGCGAGCCGCGGCGGGTCTGCGAATCTAAGCCGCCTTCTCCGCCTCTTGCCCCGCGTCGGCGGCCGCCGCTTCGCTCACCGCCTCGCGGATCTGCTGCAGCGTAAAGGGCTTGGTAACCACGTCGCGGATCTTTTCCGCCAGGTCCTCGGCGCGCTCGCGCTGGTCGGCGAATCCGGTCATCAGCAGGATCGGCATGCCCGGCCATTGGCCGGCCGCCTCGTGCGCCAGCGCGATGCCGTCCATGATCGGCATCTTCACGTCGGTGACGAGCAGGTCGTAGCTCGCCCTCGTTCTCCTTCAGGCGGTCGAGCGCCTCCACCCCGTGGCAGGCGGTCTCGACCTCGTGGCCGTCGAGCTCAAGCGCGCGGCTCACGAAGGCCCGCACCGAATCGTCATCTTCCGTCAGGAGGATACGCATGACCTCTCCTCTTACCCGGCGTCGTCTGCGGCGGGTTCGAGCACCCCCACATAGGGGAGCTCGCGCCAAGCATGGGCGGCATCCATGCCGTAACCCACAACAAAATAATTCGGACAGGTAAATCCAACGTAATCGGCCTCGATCCCGGCGCGGCGGCCCTCCGGCTTGTCGACCATGACGGCGATGGACGACCCGGCTGGCGCCGCGCGACTGCATGAGCTCGCGGGCGAATTTCAGCGTCAGGCCCGAATCGAGCACGTCGTCGACGATGAGCACGTCGCGGCCGGAGACGGCGACCTCGATGTCGCGCCGCACCTGCACCTCGCCGGAGGTCTCCAGCCGCGAGCCGTAACTTGCAAGCGAGATGAACTCGATCTCCAGCTGCACGCCGCTGCGGCGCCAGCGCCCGCACCAGGTCGGCGCCGAACACGAAGCCGCCCTTCAGCACGATGACGACGAGCAGCCGGCTCGGCCTCGCTCGCCGCGATCTCGTCGCGCCAGCTTCGCCACGCGGCTCGGCGATCTCCTCCGCGGAGTAGAGCGGGCGGACGCGTTCGCAGTCGACGTGATCGGTCGGCGCCGGCTTCATTGCGCCGCCAGCTTGCGCGTGTGCCGGCGACGTTGCGGCAGCGTCTCGCCCGGCTGGCGGAAGCGCACGGCGACCTCGCGTCGCCTGCGCGCGGCGCCGCGTCGAGCGTCAGGCGGAACGGCAGCGCCTCGCCCGCGCCGATCTTCCGAACGGGGGGATCGAAGCTCTCGGCGCGCGCCGGCACACTGGCGCGGTCGTAGAGGATCGCGGCAAGCTGCGGGACAGCTCATCGCCAGCGCCGCTGACATTGCGGATCGTGCCGCTCACCACGACGCGGTCGCCGGCGGCGGTCGGCGTGCGGTTCGCCGCGACGCGCCTCGATCGCGCATGCCCTCCAGGCTGACCGGCAGGCCGATCGCCGCATAGAGGCCGGCGAGGTCGGGAACGGCGCGCACCGCCGGCCTCGCGCCCGCCGAAGAAGGCCGCCAGGAAGAGCAGCGCCGCAACCGCCCCGGCGATCATGGGAAAGCGCCGCGGCCGCGGCGGCTCCGGCCAGTACATCGCCCTCCACCTTCGCCGCCCAGGCGCTCTCCGCGCCGTCGGAATAGGTGACGAGCGGCCGCCGTTCCGCCTCCACGATGTTGTTCTCGATGCGCGCCTCGGTCTCGCCGACCAGATCGAGGCTTCCGCGCTTCGCGGGCCGGGTCGGCCGATGGCCACGTCTCGCCACATTCGCGGCAAACGATCATCGGATGCGCCGGCGAGCACGTACGGCTCCGCCGATTCGCTAGCCCCGCAAGCCGGACATTGAATGACCACGTGGTCGGGGATAGCGAGGTCAGAGGCGGTCACTGGCGCGCTCCGGAGCGATTTTTCTAGCCGCCGATTCATCGATTGCTAACGTTAACGCCGTCTTAATGAGGGGATGTTTGTCCGCCAAGCGCCAGAGAGCGAGGGCTGGATCGGTGATTCGGTTCGAGAATGTCGGGCTGAGATACGGGCTGGGGCCGGAGGTTCTCCGCGACGTCAGCTTCCACATCGGCTCGGGCTCGTTCCAGTTCGTGACCGGCCCGTCGGGCGCGGGCAAAACGTCGCTGCTGCGGCTGCTCTTCCTGTCGCTCAGGCCGACGCGCGGCAGCGTGCGCATCTTCGACCGCGACGCGGCCACCGTGCCGCGCAACCTCATTCCCGCCATGCGCCGCCGCATCGGCATCGTGTTCCAGGATTTCCGCCTGCTCGACCACCTGACCACCTTCGAGAACGTCGCCCTGCCGCTGCAGGGTGGCGGGCGCCGACGAAGTCGAGCTACCGCGCACGACGTGCAGCGAGCTGCTGGAATGGGTGGGGCTGGGCGACAAGATGTGGGTCCACCCGCAGGTGCTTTCCGGCGGCGAGAAGCAGCGCTGCGGCCATTGCGCGCGCGCTCATCACCAAGCCGGAGATCCTGCTCGCCGACGAGCCGACCGGCAACGTCGATCCGCCGCTGGCGCGGCGGCTCCTGCGCCTCTTCGTCGAGCTGAACCGGCTGGGGACTTCGGTGGTGATCGCCACGCACGACCTTGCCCTGATGGAGCAATACGATGCGCGCCGCCTCGTGCTGAACGCCGGGCATGTCGAGATCTATGACTGATCCCTTGTCCGCGCCCCGAAGCCCCGCGCGCGCCGGGCAGGCGCCCTGCGCCAGCGCCGCATGCGCCGCAAGACCCGGCGCCGCCAAGATCCCGGCGACCGAGCTGGTCGGGCAGATCGCCGCCGGCGCGGGAGGCCGGCCCGGCGCCGCCGACGACGCCCAACCCGATCGTGCCGCCGCGCACGGTGGCGCGGCGCACGCTGCTGGCGCTGGTCGCCATCATGAGCTTCCTCGCCTGCCTCTCGGTGGCGGCCGTGGCGGTCGTCGCCGACCGCGCCGAAGGCTGGCAGCGGCAGATCGCCGACGAGGTGACGATCCAGATCAAGCCGGCCGACGGCGTGGACATGGACGCCGCGGTCGCCCGCGCCGTCGACATCGCCACGCAGGTCCCCGGCGTGACCTCGGCCACCGCCATCGACAAGAAGGAATCGAACGCGCTGCTGGAGCCGTGGCTCGGCTCCGATTTCGACTCGGACGAGCTGCCGATCCCGCGCCTGATCGCGGTGCGGATCGCCAACAACGCCGACCTCGAAGGCGCTCGCCGACGCGGCTCAAGCAGGAAATCCCCACCGCCAGCCTCGACGATCACGGCCGCTGGCTGCAGCGGCTCTCCGTCGATGGCCCGGGTGATGACGCTGGTCGGGCTGGTGGTGCTCGGGCTGGTCTTCGCCGCGACCGCGCTCTGCGTCGTCTTCGCCACGCGCGGCGCCATGGCCGGCAACCGCGACGTCATCGAGGTGCTGCACTTCGTCGGCGCGGAGGACAGCTACGTGGCGCGCGAGTTCCAGCGCCACTTCCTGCTGCTCGGCCTGAAGGGCGCCGGCATCGGCGGCGCGCTCGCCGTCGGCCTGTTCGCTGCTCGTCGGCCTGTTCGGGCGGCTGGAGGGCTCCACGCCGGAGGAGGCGCAGCTGCGCAGCCTGTTCGGCGGCGTGACGGTGGGTCTGAACGGCTATGTCGGCGCCGCCGTCACCGTGCTGGCGCTCGCCGTCATCATCGCCGCCACCGCCCGCATGACGGTGCGCCGGATGCTGCGCGAGCTCGACTGAGCCGCAGCCCGGATGGAGAGGCGGAGCCCCGCAATCCGGGGCGGCATCGCCCACTCCTAAAGATGGCCGTTAAAGACAGTCCCGCATCACGCTTCGCTTCATGCGGGCTACGTTTCGCTGCGTTTCGCGGCCTCCCCCTTCCCGCATTGCGCTTCGCTCCATGCGGGATACGCTGCGCCGGTGCGGCCGAAGAAGCCGCCGGTCGGGATCATGCTTCGAGGGGAGACGCTCCGGTGCTGCTGCGATCGATCGCCTTCAACGTCGCGGTCTATGTGAACTTCCTCGTCCAGGCGATCCTCTTCTCGCCGGTGCTGCTGCTGCCGGAGCGCTGCTTCTGGCCGATCGGCCGCTTCTGGGTGCGCTCCACGCTGTGGCTGCACCGGACGATCAGCGGCATCGACGAGGAGATCCGCGGAGCGGAGAACATCCCCGCCGGCGGCTTCATCGTCGCCGGCAAAGCACCAGTCGGCCTGGGAGACGCTGCGCCTCGTGCTGCTCCTCCCGCGCCCGGCTTCATCCTGAAGCGCTCGCTGCTGTGGGTGCCGCTCTTCGGCTGGTACTTGAAGAAGGCCCACATGGTGCCGGTCGACCGCGGCGGCGGCGCCGCCGCCATCGCGGCCATGACGGAGCGCGCGCGCCAGGCGATTCGCGAGGGCCGGCAGATCATCATCTTCCCGGAAGGCACGCGGCGGCCGCCGCTTCGCCCCGCCGCAATACCGGCACGGCGTGGCGCGCCTCTACCGCGACCTCGGCGTCCAGTGCCTGCCGATCGCGCTCAATTCCGGCCTGTTCTGGCCGCGCCGCTCGTTCACGCACCGCCGGGGCACGATCCTGCTCGCCTGCCTGCCGCCGATCCCGCCGGGCCGCGACCCGGAGGCTTTTGCGCAGAGAGCTGGAGGCGACGGTCGAGGCGCGCGACGAACGCGCTGCATCGCCGAATCGCTTGCGGCCACGACGCGCAGCTGAAGGCGCCAGAACGACAGCGCCGGCTAACGAAAGTCACCGAATATTCAACATTTCGTATTTCTGGTGACATGTCGGACCCATATGTTGTATACGTACGGAACGGCTTGACGGGATCGACCGTGCCGGGACTATACGAATGTTCCTCGTATGTTCCATGAACGAGTCGGGAGTCAGTATGTCGTCGATGCCCTCCATATCGCGCGCCGCGCTCGCCGCCGGGATTCCGGCCCGCTACCTCTATTGGACCGGCCGCTCCGGCCGGCGCTACCTGTTCACCTGCATGGGCGCCGCGGCCGCCGCGGAGCTTGAGAGCGGCGTCGCCATCGCGGTGAGCGGCGAGCGCATCGTGTGGGCCGGCCAGGTCGGCGAGCTGGCGCGGCCTGCCGCACGACGCGCCGGCGCGCCGCGCGGCGATCTACGTGCACCTGCTGGCCGCGACGCTGGCGGAGCGGCGCGGCATCGTCTGGGACCTGCGCCCGGTGGAGGAGCCGGAGCCAGCCGCGCCTCGCGGCCTGAGGCTCGCCGCCTGAGGCGTCAGCCGCTCGTCCTGCAGCCTTCAGCCGCTTCGCCAGCCGCGCGAGCCGCCGTGTCCGCCATGCCGAGTTCGGCGAGATGCGCGGCGGTGTTGAGGACATAGGCGCGGTTGTCGCCCGACTGCCCGTGCGCCTCCGCCACGATCCGGAACTGCGTCTCCTCGTCGAGCTTGCCGGCATATTGGCGGTGGGCGCGGTCGACCAGGTAGGTCGAGCGCCGCCGCGGCGAGCCGTCGGCGAAGCGCACCTCCCGCATCCGCTCCAGATAGACCGAGGTCACCTGCTCGCGCTCGCGCAGATAGGCGACCACGCCCTCCCATGCCTCCGGCGCGACGCGGAAGGCGATGCCGCGGCAGGCGCCGCCACGGTCGAGGCCGAGCACCAGGCCCGGCTTCTCGCGCGTGCCGCGGTGCACCCAGGAATAGACGCAAAGCGCCCGGTGCGCGCCGCTAAGGCGCGCAATGCGGCGCTCGACATAGGGAAAACCCGGCCTCCAGATCAGCGAGCCGTAGCCGAACACCCATAATTCGGTCATGGATAGGTCCTTCGGTGGGCCGCGTCGCCTAACAGAGCGAATCGCGGCCCGCAAGGCTTCGGACAGGAGATACGATGCGCCGTCTCGTCGCCATCATCATCATTCGTCGCCTTCGTGGCCGGCGGCTGGTCCGGCGGCTGGTTCTGGCTGGCCGGCTGGGCCGACCGCAACGCCGGCTCGGTGCTCACCGAGATCGCCCAGCGCGGCGTCGATGTCGATTGCCGCGACCGCACCATCGTCGGCTTCCCCTTCGCCATGCGGATTGCCTGCGCCGAGACCGCCGTGGCGGAGCGCACCAGCGGCACGCGCGCGAGCCTCGGCAACGTGACGGGCGGGGCTTCGGTATTCGCGCCGATGGTGGCGCGCATCGACATGGCTTCGCCGGTGCACGTGGAATCGCCGCTACCTGGAGACCCCGGCCGACATCAGCTGGCACGACGCGGCGATCGATATCGGCATCGGCCTCAACGGCCCGCGCGACGTCTCCTTCGACGCTGCGGACTTCTCCGCCCAGCTGGCGCTGCCCAACCTGCCCGATCCCGGCGTCTTCGCCGCGCGCGCGGGCGGCACGCTGTCGCCCTCCGACGACGGCGGCACCGACGCCCGCTTCGCCTTCACCGACCTGCGGCTCTCCGCCGACGGCGCTCCCTTCCCGCCCGTCAGCGGCACCGCCTCGGGGCATCTGTCCGTGCCGCCGCGGGCGCTGCTTGCCGGGCGCGCCGGCCTCCGGGCGCCGATCACCGCGCGCGACATCGACGTCCAGCTCGACAGCGGCGGCGCCCGATTCAGCGCGCAGGGCGAGATCTCGGTCGATGCGGAGGGCATCCTCGACGGCTCGATCACACTGCGCATCGCCGGCACCGACGCGCTTCCCGCCGTCATCGCCGCGCTGCCGCCGCAGCTCCAGATGCACGGCAACGCCATCGTCGGCGCGCTCTTCGCCTTCGGGCGCCCGACGAAGATGGACGGCGAGCCGGCGAGCGAGCTTACGATTCAGATCACCCGCGGCGAAGCCCGAATGGGCGTGATCGAGTTCGGCCTGCCGCGCGTGCCGATCTGAGCCGTCGGCCAGGCTGAAGCACGCACGTCACCTGTCCGAGCCTCGAAATCGCCCCGAACCGCAGCTACCGCCCGCTCCGGATCGGGAACCGTGCGCTGAGGGCTCGTGGGAAAGGCAGCCGCCGAACAACGCTTGTTGTGGCCATTGCTCCTTGTCGTGGCCCTCCTGGCTTTCGTCCCGACCCGGGCGGGCGCTCATCCGCACGAATGGATCGACGCTGCCGCTGAGCTGATCTTCGACCCGCAGGGGCAGCTCACCGCCATCCGCCACCACTGGCGCTTCGACGAAGGGTTCACCGCCTTCGCGCTGCAGGGGCTCGATACCAACCATGACGGAAAATATTCCAAGGAGGAGCTGAAGCCGCTGGCGCAGGAGAACGTCGAGTCGCTGGCCGACTACGACTACTTCACGGTGCTCTTGAGCGGCGACGACGAGGTCAAGCTCGGGAGGCCGACCGACTATCATATCGACCGCGACGGCGACCGCCTGACCCTTCACTTCACGCTGCCGCTGGCGACGCCCCTGAAGCCCGACAAGGAGATCACGCTCCAGATCTACGATCCGGAATATTTCATCGACTTCTCGTTTCCGAGCACCGAGGCCGCCCGGTTGGTGAACGCGCCGGCCGACTGTCTCTACGACGTCTACCCCGCGCCGGGGCCCGACCCCGACGCCGCGGCGGCCCTCGCCACGGTCGGCATGCAGCGCGACCTGCCGGCGGGCATGCAGGCCCTCGCCTCCCACATCGACAACGACGTGATCGTCGATTGCGGCGCCAACGCAGCCGTCATGCGGGCTGAGCGCCTTGCTCCGCACAACGCCGCGGACGCCGCGGCGGCGATGGCGAACGGCGTGTCGTCCGCCAACATCGATCTGGAAGCCGGGCCTGCGGAAGAGCCGGCCGATCAATCAGCGAGCGCCGGCCCGCCACCTCAGGCGGTCGCGGCCGCACCTGCCGCGGCGGCGGACGCGGCGCCTTCCGCATCGCCGCCGACCGGTGGATCGCAGCAGGCGCAGGCGTCTTCGCCATCGCCTCCCCAGGCGGCAGCACCCGCCACCGCGCCGTCCGATACCGCCGCTGCAGTGGCGCCACCTCCGCCGCCGCCCCGCATGGGGCCGCTCCGCTACCTGATCGGGAAGGCGATGGCGTTGCAGGCGGACTTCTATCTGCGCCTCACCGCCGACCTGAAAGCCGTGAAGACAAGCGGACACGCCTTCTCCTGGCTGGCGGGCATCTCGTTCCTCTACGGCATCGTGCACGCCGCCGGGCCGGGCCACGGGAAAGTGGTGATCTCCGGCTACCTGCTCGCCAACGAAGAGCGCGTGCGCCGCGGCGTGCTCATCGCCTTCATCGCGGCGCTCGCCCAGGCGGCTGTGGCGGTCGGCATCATCGCGATCATGGCTGCCATCCTCGACATGACCAGCATCGCGATCACCAGCACGGCGCGCCTTTTCGAGAGCGGCAGCTTCGCGCTGATCGCCGCGCTCGGTGTCTATCTTCTGGTGCGCAAGGGGCGCGACGCCTGGGCGGCGCTACGCGGCGGCGATCCGCACGCCCACCACCACCATCATTTCGGCTTCGACGAGCATGACCGTCATTCGGACCACGGCCATTCCCACCACGGCCACGCAGCACGAGCATGAGCATCGCGCCTGCAGCCACATTCCCGCCCCGCAGGCTGCTGCGCGGCCCGGCCTGAAGGGCGCGGCGGCGGCCATCGTGTCGGTGGGGCTCCGTCCCTGCTCGGGCGCGCTCATCGTGCTGGTCTTCGCGCTCTCGCAGGGCATCTTCTGGGCCGGGATCGCCTCCACCTTCATCATGGCCGTCGGCACCGCCATAACCGTCGCGTCGCTGGCCGGCATCGCCGTCGGCGCCAAGTGGCTGGCGCGGCGCATCGTCGGCGGCGGCGAGGGACGGATGGCGGCACGCATCATGCTCGCGCTCGAGCTGCTCGCCGCGCTTGCCATCACCGCCTCCGGCGCGATCCTCTTTGTCGGCTCGCTCGTGGCCTGACAGGGGGAGCGCATGGCGACGCGGACGCTGCCGAGCATCGTTTGGCTGTTTCGAGCAAATATCTGTCTCTTGAGCGTTGGCGCGCGCGAGATGCCGTTGGCATCTCTTCCGGATGGAACGGCCGCCGAAGATGACCGCTAATGCCGGCATCGGGCGGCATCCGGAAAGGAAGACCTCATGCTTATCGCTCATGTCTACTTCACCGTCGCCGCGGCAGAACGGCAGAAGGCTCTCGACACGCTCCTTGCGGAGGCGCTGACTGTGCGCGCCATGAAAGGCTGTCAGAGATTCGTCCCCTTCCTCGACCCGACCAGCCCCGACGGCCTGGGTATCCTCCATGAATGGGATCGCGAAGAGGACTTCGCGGCCTACACGTCCTCGCCCGGCTTCACCGACGTCGGCCAGGTCCTGCGCCCGATGATGACCGGCGCCCCGGTGAGCCGCCGCTTCGACGCAAGGCCGCTTCAGACGGTAAACTGACGGCATGGAGCCGGACGCCTATTGCTTTCACAAGAGCTTCGATCCGGCCGGTCCGTCCGAGTTCCGGATGGACCGGCACTATCTTCTCTATGCCATCGAGGGGACGCTCCGGCTCGAGGCCGAGGGGCGTCGCTGGACCTTGCCGCCGGCGCGGGCCGCGCTGATTGCGGCCGGCCATCCGATCACCATCTCGATCCTGACGAAGCTCACGTCGGCCTCCGTGCTGTTCGCGCCCGGCTTCATGCCACCGCCGGCCCAGGTGCTCACCGTCTTCGATGTGTCGCCTCTGGCGCGCGAGCTGATCGCGGAGTGCCTGGCGTGGGGACCCGACAGCGGCCCGCTCACGCCTTATGCGCGGCGCATCTTTGAGACGCTGGCCGCGGTGGCACTGAAGCTCGCCGAACGCCCCAGCCCCTGCGTGCTGCCCACGCCGGCGAGCCCGGCCCTTGCCCGTGCGCTCGCGCTGACCGAGGACCAGGCGGATGGTGCACCGAGCTTCGAAGACATTGCCCGTGCCACCGGCCAATCGCCTCGCTCTCTGGCTCGCCGCTTCGCCGAGGAGATGGGCATGACCTGGCGCGAAGCGCTGCGGCGGATTCGCATGATCCGCGCCGTCGAGGCGCTCGCCGGCAGCAACGCCTCGATCACGGAGGTCGCACTTGCGGTCGGCTACAGCTCGCTTTCCGCTTTCAACGCGGCGTTTCGCGATCTGACCGGCAAGAGCCCCAGCGAGTACCGCGCGACGTTCCGCGGCTAAGGCTCCGCATCGCGCCTCCGGCGCCACCGATCATGCTCTCGATGCGCCTCAATCGTCCGAGGAGTAGGGCCTGCTGAGCGGCTTCACGGTCTTCTGCCTCTCCTTCGACCTGACCGAGATATGCTCCCGCTCGATGACCTTGCGGCGCGTAAGGCGGCTCGTTGAGAGTTGATTGAAGATCTCCTCCCCGTCATCCTTTTTGATGGCTTCGGACAGAAGCTCCAAATCGGCGCTCAGCTCGGACAGCACATCCAGGATCGCTTCCTTGTTGGACAGGAAGATATCGCGCCACATGGTCGGATTGGATGACGCAATACGCGTGAAATCGCGAAATCCGCCGGCGGAGAATTTCATGACCTCCGAATCGGTGATCCGCTCGTGGCGCAGCGCGGTACGGAATATTGTGAACGCGACGAGATGCGGCACGTGGCTCGTTATCGCCAGGACGTAATCGTGGTGTCTCGGACTCATGACTTCGACGTGAGACCCCATTCCGCGCCAAAAGGCCTTCACGGTCTCGATAGCGTCCGCGCTTGCGCCCGTCTGGCGGCGTCAGAATGCACCATTGGTTCGAGAACAGGTCGGCCAGGCCGCTCTCAGGCCCGGAATGTTCCGTCCCGGCGAGAGGATGCGCGGGAACGAAGTGCACGCCTTGCGGAATGGACGGAGAGACCTCGTCGACGACGGACATCTTGACCGATCCGACATCCGTCAGGATCGCGCCCTTCTTCAGGAACGGCGCAATCTCGCGGGCCACCGCCGGTATCTGTCCGACGGGAACGCAGATGACCACAAGGTCGGCGTCCTTGACCGTCTCGACGTTCGCGTCGCAGACCTTGGTCTCGCCCAGCCCGAGCTCGAGGAGCTTGCTTCGCACCTTCGCAGACGAGTCCGTGACAGCGATATGGCTCGCGACGCCGAAGGCCCACGCGGCGCGCGTGATGGAGGACCCGATCAGGCCTTGCCCGATGACAGCCAGTCTCTGAACCACCTGTCCCATATGAGCCTCTAGCGCAGGAGCTCCCTGAGCGTCTCGACGGCGAGCCGGTTCGCCTCCTCGGTCCCGACGCTCATTCGCAGCGCATTGGGGAAGCCGTAGCCGGCGACGCGGCGCATGACGATCCCGCGCGCGCGCAGCAGCGCATCGGCCTCCGCCGCTCCCTTCCCCTTCTCGTCGGGGAAATGGATGAGGATGAAATTGCCGATCGACGGCGTGACGCGCAGGCCGAGCGCGCCGATCTCGCGCGTCAGCCATTCCAGCCATTCGCTGTTGTGCGCAAGCGCGCGCTCCAGATGCGCCTTGTCGGCGAGCGCGGCGGCACCGGCAGCGAGTGCCGGGCCGTTGACGTTGAACGGCCCGCGCGTGCGGTTGAGCGCGTCGATGACGGAGGCCGGGCCGTAGGCCCAGCCGATGCGCAGATTCGCCAGGCCGTAGATCTTGGAGAAGGTGCGCGTCATCACGACGTTCTCCGCTTCCGCCGCCAGCTCCACGCCGCTGCTGTAATCGTTGCGCCGCACATATTCGGCATAGGCCGCGTCGAGCACGAGGAGCACGTTGCCAGGGAGGCCCGCGTGCAGCCGCTTCACCTCCTCGTAGGGGACATAGGTGCCGGTCGGGTTGTTGGGATTGGCGAGATAGACGATGCGCGTCTTCGGTGTGACGCGCTCGAGGATCGCGTCGACATTCGCCGTCTCGTCGTATTCCGGCGCCACGACCGGTATGCCGCCCGAGGCGAGAATGGCAATCTTGTAGACGAGGAAGCCGTGCGCGGTGAAGATCGCCTCGTCGCCGGGCGAAAGATAGTTCTGCGCCAGCAGCGTGAGGAGCTCGTCTGAGCCGTTGCCGCAGACGATGCGCTCGGGATTGAGCCCGTAGGCGGCGGCGATCGCCTCGCGCAGGATGCGGGAGGAGCCTTCCGGATAGATGTGCAGCGTGTCGGCGTTGGCGCGATAGGCCTCGATGGCGAGCGGGCTCGGGCCGAGCGGCGTCTCGTTCGAGGAAAGCTTGTGCACGCGGGCGGCGCTCGACCTGTCGTCGCCCGGCACGTAGGCGGCGATCTCAAGCACCCCGGGGCGGGGCTGTGGTCCTGTGCTACTCATGACACTGCTTCTGCCCCTACTCGACGCGCTCCGCAACGTAGCGGATCGGCTGACAGAAGCCGCCGACCTCCTCGGCCTTGCCGAGCGCGGCGCCGGCCTCGCCGGAGATATCGTCTGGGCTCGCGGCGACCGGCAGCTCCACGAGCAGCGCATCGCCGGCACGCGTCGCCACCCGGCCGCCGAGGGAGCGCGACCGCCTCTTCGAGGCCGGGCGCGGCGTCCGCTGCGAGCAGGCGGACATCCGGGTCGAGGGTTTCTTTGAGGGGGGGACCGACCACGTAGGCGGGAAAATCGGCGGGGCGGTCGGGGATTTCGATAAAGGGAAGCTTGGCAAACACTTTCGGCGCCTTGGCGCCCGTCAGGCCGCTCCACCATCGGCCGTCCGCCTGGGCGGAGATGACCGCGATATCCTGCCGCGAGGCGGCCACGCGCGCCACCGCCGCGTCGTTCGTCTCCGCCGTTCCCACCGGCACGGAGAAGCCGAAATAGAAGCGGATCACGTCGCGCAGGGCGAGGGCGTCGGAGGCGGGGCCGGAGACGATGCCGAAGGGCGCCTGCATGGCGGTGAAGGTGGTGATGATCTCGCGCCAGATGTGCTCCACCGCCGTCAGCGGCAGCCTGCCTTCGTGCCGCATCACCAGCCGCCGCATCATGTCGGCTTCCCGATCGGGCCGGAACGCAGCCCCCGGCTTGCTCGTCCCCTTGATGCGGATGAGCTCGGCAATCACGCTCGCGCGATCGATGAGGAGCCGGTGCATCCCCTCGTCGATCGCGTCGATGCGATTGCGCACCACCTGCAGCGGGTCGGGCGCCGCCTTGTCCATGCCGTCCCTCTTTCCGGGCCTTTCGCCGCCCGCGTTGTTAGCCGCCGCTCCGGCCGAACGCAAAGAAAACATTGAGGCTTAAAGGATTGGGGTGGCGTGGGGGCAAGCCGCGACCGCCTTCGCAGCCCGGATGGAGCCGCCGCGTCGGTAATGGGCCAGTTTGAATCGCCTAAATTCGGTTTGACTGGAAATTGCAGGCTGGCCATCGCATATTTTGAGTGTGGTTGCTTATTATCGATTCCAGATCACTATGACGTGTCCGAAGTGCGGCAACTCGGGAACGGCGGACGTTTACGAATACGACAACCACCCCAGGCTGAGAGGATTCACCGTCGATCGGTTCCCACCCAATTTCAAGCTGGCGCGTAACGGTGATACTCGTCACGACACATATGTTGCATGCGAGAAGTGCGGGGAGATCTTCACCCTATGACTTCCCCCAAACGTCCCCGCGACCTGAACCAATGGGCCAAGCGCATGGCCGATCTGGCAACTGGTGAAGCTGAGGATCGCGAGCAGACACCGCCGCGTCCGTGCCATTGACGCGGTCAGCGTGTGGGGATAGATCACATTCTCCGTGGTGAATTTGGGCCGGCCGGCTTGCAGCCACGTTAAATAAGCTTGCTAAAAGGCCGGAGGTGGAACCCCCCGGCCTCGTGCATTGGAAGCACGGCCGGGTTTTTTGTTGGGAGGTTCCGCCATGGCGCGAAGCGCGCCCGCAAGACAACCGCGCCTGACACGCCAGCCCCTCCCCGACCGAGCCCGGCGGAAGCGTGCCGCGCGCGCGGAGCAGGTGCTGCCGTGACGCGGATCGAGACGCCGTTTGCCGAGATGGAGGCGGTCGCCCGCTCGCAGGCCGACCGGCCGGCGAGCCCGGTCGCGCATTTCGGCGCCGACGAGCCGCTGCCGCTCGACGCCGGCGTGTCGCTGTCGCCCTTCCAGATCGCCTACATGACCTATGGCGAGCTGAACGCCGACAAGTCCAACGCCGTGCTGGTGTGCCATGCGCTGACCGGCGACCAGCACGTGGCGAGCCCCAACCCGGTGACCGGCAAGCCCGGCTGGTGGTCGCTGATGGTCGGGCCGGGCCGCCCCATCGACACCGACAAGTATTTCGTCATCTGCGCCAACGTGCTCGGCGGCTGCCTGGGGACGACCGGGCCGGCGTCGACCGACCCGGCGACCGGCAAGCCCTACGGACTCGACCTTCCCGTCATCACCATCCGCGACATGGTGCGTGCGCAGGCCATGCTGCTCGACCGGCTCGGCATCGAACACGCTGCTTTGCGCGCTCGGCGGCTCGATGGGCGGCATGCAGGTGCTGCAATGGACGGCGAGCTATCCCGAGCGCGTGTTCGCGGCCGTGCCGATCGCCTGCGCGGTGCGGCACTCCTCGCAGAACATCGCCTTCCACGAGGTCGGGCGGCAGGCGGTCATGGCCGACCCCGACTGGTGCGGCGGCAAATATGGCGAGATGGGCAAGAGCCCGCGCAAGGGCCTCGCCGTGGCGCGCATGGCGGCGCACATCACCTACCTCTCCGACGAGGCGCTGCACCGCAAGTTCGGGCGCCAGCTGCAGGACCGCACCAAGCTCGCCTTCGGCTTCGACGCCGACTTCCAGGTGGAGTCCTATCTGCGCCACCAGGGCATGACCTTCGTCGACCGCTTCGACGCCAACTCCTATCTCTACATGACGCGGGCGATGGACTATTTCGATCTCGCGCAGGACCATGGCGGCGTGCTCGCCAATGCCTTCCGCGGCATCAAGACCCGCTTCTGCGTCGTCTCCTTCACCTCCGACTGGCTGTTCCCGACCTCGGAGAACCGCACGATCGTGCGGGCGCTCAACGCCGCGGCCGCCAACGTCTCCTTCGTCGAGATCGAGACCGACCGCGGGCACGATTCCTTCCTGCTCGACGAGCCGGAGATGTTCGCCACCGTCACCGGCTTCCTTTCCGCCGCGGCGCACCGCAGGGGGATTGCGTGACCACCGAGATGCAGCGCCAGGTGCAAGCGGCGCACCCGGAGCGGACCGACCTCAAGATCATCACCGGCTTCGTGACGCCGGGCGCGCGCGTGCTCGACGTGGGATGCGGCGACGGCGCGCTGCTGCACCGCCTGGAAGTGGAGAAAGAGGTGGACGGGCGCGGCATCGAGCTGTCGCAGAAGGGCGTGAACGAGGCGGTGGCGCGCGGCCTCTCCGTCATCCAGGGCGACGCCGACCACGATCTCGCCACCTATCCCGGACGAAGCCTTCGACTTCGTCATCCTCAGCCAGACGCTGCAGGCGACCTACAATCCCCGCCTGGTGCTGGAGCAGCTCCTGCGCATCGGGAACAAGGTGGTCGTCTCGATCCCCAATTTCGGCAACTGGCGCGTGCGCGGCCAGCTGCTCGTCAAGGGCCGCATGCCGATCACCGAGGACCTGCCCCACAGCTGGTACGACACGCCCAACATCCATTTCTGCACGGTGCGCGACTTCCTGGCCCTGGTGGAGGAGGTCGGCGCGCATGTGGAGAAGGCGGTGGCGCTCTACGGCAACGGCCGCATGATGAACCGCGCAGTGCGCCTGCCGCTGTGGAACATCCTGGCGGACCAGGCGATTTTTCTGCTCAGGCGGTAACGAGAGCACGGGAGGCGCCGATGGCGGGCGAGAACAGGATATTGGCCACGCATGTCGGCAGTCTCGTGCGGCCGCCGGAGCTGCTTGCCGATATCGAGAAGCTGGAGGCCGGCGAGGCAGATCGATGCCGCGGCCTACGAGGCGACGCTCCGCTCAGCCGTCGCCGACGTGGTGAAGCATCAGCAGCGGGTCGGCATCGACATCGTCTCGGACGGCGAATACGGCAAGCTCCGGAGCTGGTCGTTCTACGTGCTCGACCGGCTGGAGGGCATCGAGGAGCAGGATGTCGGCGCGCCGACCGGAGCGGGCGAAGACCAGAAGCGCTTCGCGGAGTTCTACGCGGAGTATTTTCCCACGCAGAAGCTGCCGAGGCGCGGGACCGCCGTCGCGGTCGCCCCGATCGCCTATAAGGGCCAGGCCGCGCTTGCCCGCGACATCGACATCTTCAAGGCTGCCCTCAAGGACGTGGACGTGGTCGACGGCTTCCTGCCCGTGGTGGCGCCGGCGAGTGCCGTGCCGCGCTTCCGCAACGTTTATTACAAGAGCGAGGAGGAAGCGCTCTTCGCGCTCGCCGAAGCGATGCGCGAGGAATACCGCGCCATCGTCGAAGCCGGGCTGATGGTGCAGGTCGACGACGCGTTCCTGCCCTACATGTACGACGTCGCCTTCTTCGGGGACGTGGCGGGCTATCGCAAATGGGCGAAGGTGCGCGTCGACGCGCTCAATCATGCGCTCGAAGGCCTGCCGGAGGAGCGCATCCGCTATCATCTGTGCTGGGGCAGCTTCAACACGCCGCACACCACGGACATAGGGCTCGCCGACATCGTCGACCTGCTCACCTCGGTGAAGGCCGGCGCCTATTGCATCGAGATGGGCAACCCGCGCCACGCGCACGAATGGAAGGTGTGGGAGACCGCGAAGCTGCCGGAGGGCCGCAAGCTCATCCCGGGCGTCGTCAGCCATTCCACCAACGTCGTGGAGCACCCGGAGCTGGTGGCGGAGCGGCTGGTGCGGCTCGGCAAGATCGTCGGCCGCGAGAACATCATGGCCGGCACCGATTGCGGCTTCGCGCAGAGCCCGCATCTGAAGCGCGTGCACCCGTCGATCCAGTGGGCCAAGCTGCAGGCGCTGGCGGAAGGCGCAAGGATCGCCACGAAGGAGCTGTGGGGTTAGCGGCCGGGAAGGATGTCTCGGCCCGTAGCCCGGATGATGCGGCGAGGCCGCGCAATCCGGGACCGGCGGCGCGCATCGCAACGCGGTCCCGCATTCCGCTGCGCTCCATGCGGGCTACGTGTATGTCACTATCCGTGCTCGTCGCGCCCGAGGGCGCCTGCCGGGCGGCCGAGTGCCGGGCGGAGTGCCGGGGCGAGCCGGAGCTTGGCGCGCGTGCCGATGACCTGCACCGTGCGCTTCACCGCCGAGACCACGATGACGCCGGCGAAGGCCGGCCAGATGCGTCGCCCGATCTGATCGAAATAGCGCGCCGCGCCGAGCAGCGGGCGGCGTCCGGTCGGCGGCATGTGGAGCGCCGTGGTCCATGTCTCCGCCTCGAAGCCGGCCTCGGCGAAGAGGCTCCTGATCTGCGAGCGCGAATAGGGGCGGCCGAAGCCGAAGGGCGAGATGTCGGAGCGCGCCCACGGGCCCTGGCGGTTGGGCGCCACGATGACGATGCGCCCGCCGCCGGTCAGCACGCGCCTGAGCTCCGCCAT
Source organism: uncultured Alphaproteobacteria bacterium (assembly GCA_963801225.1). GTDB lineage: Bacteria > Pseudomonadota > Alphaproteobacteria > Rhizobiales > Afifellaceae > DASWJZ01. The sequence goes on along the minus strand of CAWDED010000004.1, from coordinate 82,333 downwards.
CAGCGCATGCGGGCGCGGCGACATCTCCAGCGCATGCACGAGGAGGGCGAGATCGACGCTGGAATCGGGAAGCGGCAGCGAATCCTCCTCCACCAGCGCCGTCGCCGATCCGTTGGTGGCCGGCCAGTCGATGACCCCCTGCCCCGCCGGCATGAAGGCGAAGCGCCGCTCCGCGCCCTCGATGCGGTCGAGATAGGGCGTGGCGAAGCCGAAGCCGAGCACGCGCGTCTCCGAATCGATGCGGATGAGCGAGCCGACCACCGGGCCGAGCTGCCGCGCCACCATGCGCCCGACCGGCGAGGCGTAGAAATCGCGGATGTCGACGACGTCGAGATACATGGGCGCATTATCCACCGAGCGTCCGGCCGGGTCGAGAAGCGAGCTCCCGACCGCGCCGGCCTTTATCAAGGGGCCGAAACCGCTAAGATTGCGTGGACAGACGATCCACGGAGGAAAATGGATGTCAAAATTCGAGGTGGCCCAGTTCCCTGCCCGTTCCGACAATTTCGCCGTGCTGGTGCACGACCCGGAAAGCGGCGCCACCGTGGCGATCGACGCGCCGGATGCCGACCCGATCATCGAGACGTTGAAGGCGAAGGGCTGGATCCTCAGCCATATCTTCGTCACCCACAAGCATTTCGACCACATCGAGGGGATCCCGGCGCTGCAGGCCGCCTATGAGTGCGAGGTGATCGGACCGGAGGTAAGCGCGGCGGAGACCGGCATGTACGACCGCACGGTCAAGGGCGGCGACACGGTGTCGTGGTGCGGCGAGGAGGTGCAGGTGTTCGACACGCCCGGCCACACGCTCGACCACATCACCTACTACTTTCCCGACAACAAGCTGGTCTTTGCCGCCGATCTCATCTTCTCGCTCGGCTGCGGGCGCGTGATCGAGGGCGATCACGCCATGATGTGGGATTCCATCAAGACGGTGCGGGCGCTCCCCGACGACACGGCGCTTTATTGCGGGCACGAATACACGCTCGCCAACGGCAAGTTCGCGCTCACCGTCGAGCCCGGCAATGCGGCGCTGAAGACGCGCGTGGCGGAAGTGGAGAAGCTGCGCGCCGAGGACAAGCCGACGCTGCCGACCACCATCGCGCAGGAGAAGGCCACCAACCCGTTCCTGCGCGCCGATGTGCCGGCGCTGATGAAGGCGGTGGGCATGGAGGGCGCCAGCCCGGCGAAGGTCTTTGCCGAGGTCCGCACGCGCAAGGACAGGTTCTGAGCATGATCCCGAAAAGTGGACCGGTTTCGGACGAGATCATCCTCCAACAAAAGAACAGAGCCGCCATTCTGATCATCGGAATGGTAGGGCTCTGATGCCGACGCGCGGACGATCGGCCTGCTCGGCCTTCAGCCGCATCCCGAGGGCGGGCATTTCCGCGAGACGTTCCGCGATGCGGCGGGCACGGGAGGCCGCGCACACTCCACGGCCATCTACTACCTGCTGAAGCGCGGGGAGCGATCCCACTGGCATCGCGTCGATGCGGCGGAGGTGTGGCACTTCCATGCCGGCGCGCCGCTTTCTCTCGGGATCGCGCCGCAGGGCGGGGTGCGCGAGACGGTGACGCTCGGCACCGACCTCGCGAGCGGCGAGCGGCCGCAGGCCGTGGTGCCGGCGGGCGCGTGGCAGTCGGCGGAGAGCCTCGGCGACTGGACGCTGGTGGGATGCACGGTGGCGCCCGGCTTTGAGTTCTCGGGCTTCGAGATGGCGGCGAAGGGCTGGGAGCCGGCGTGACCCGCTCCCAGCATCACTCTATCGGTTTTGTGCCGGGCGTCTCCGCCGCAGCATCTCCTTCGACGCCAGCACCGCACCGCCGGTGATCAGCAGCGCGGCGAGCGCGATCTTCAGCGTGAAGACGCCGAAGCCGGCGAGGATGAGGATGAGCGTGGAGAGGAGCGGCGCAACGTAGCTCGACGCGCCGAGAAGCTGGATGTCGCCGCGCTTCACGCCGTGGTCCCAGACATAGAAGGCCGCACCCACCGGCATGAGGCCGAGGCCGAGCACGGCCAGCCATTCGCCGCTCGTCGCGGGCCACACGCTCGTCTCGAAAAGCATGTGGGCGAGCGCGGAGAGAATCGCGGTCGCGACGCAATAGCCGGCGACGATCGCGGTCGGCACGTCGCGAAAGCGGCGCGACAGGACCGAGTAGGTCGACCAGGTGAGTGCGCAGCCGAGCGCCGCGACATAGCCGATCGTGTAGCGCGCGTCGAAGGCGACACCGCCGCTCTTGGTGACGATCAGGACCGTGCCGAGGAGGCCGAGCAGCGCCCCGGCCGCATGGAACCAGCGCAGGCGCTCGCCCGGCAGGAGCGCCGAGAACACCACGATCAGCAGCGGCCAGAGATAGGCGATGAGGCCGGCCTCCACCGGCGGCGCGTTGCGGAGCGCCGTGAAGTAGAGCGCGTGGTAGCCGAAGAGACCGACAACGCCGAGCGCCCAGACCGGCCAGGGCTGGACGAGATCGCGCCAGCGGTTGCCGGCGGCGATCCAGACAATCCCGACGGCGCTGCCGACGGTGAAGCTCAAGGCAGCCAGCTGGAACGGCGGCACCTTGCCGCTCGCCGCGGTGAAGAGCGCCAGCAGCGACCACATGAGAATGGCGGTAAAGCCGATGAGCGTCGCGGAGGCCGAGGCCGCGCGGCGCGCCGGCGCCTCCGCTTCGCGTCGCGCGTCGGCCGTTATGGCTCCTTCTCCGAGCGGCAGAGCGCGGAGCCGCGATAATCGGCGATGGAGCGGTTCACCTCGGCGCCGTAGAGGAAGATGATCGACTGGATGTAGAGGAAGAACATCAGCACCACGATGCCGGCGAGGCCGGCATAAGTGGCGGAGTAGTTGGCGATCTCGCCGATATAGAGACCGAACCCCTTGGCCGACAGCCACCAGGCGACGAGCGTCAGAAGCACGCCGCCCACCACGCTCGACACGCGCCGGCGCCGCGCCGGCAGGAAGAGATGGAAAGCGAACAGCATGGCGGCGGTGACGAGGACGAGCAGCGCCTCGCGCCCCGTCTCGAGAAAGCGAAGCTCGATTGTGGTTTCCGGGAAGTAGCGGTGGAGCATGTTGAGGGCGATGGGGACGACGATGCCGAGCGCCGCCACGGTCAACAGGAAGGCCATGCCGACGAACACGAAGAGCAGGCTCGACAGGTAGCGCCGCAGCACGTGCCGATCCTCGGCGCAGCCATAGGCGCGGTTGAGGCCGTCGCGAACCGCCTCCACGGAGCCCGTGATGGAGACGAGCGTGACGAGAAGACCGATGGTCAGCGGCTGCGCGCGGCCGGTGAAGACCAGCACGCGCTCCAGCTCCGGCTCGATCATCTTGACGACCTGCTCGGGGAAAAGCGCGATCGCTTCGCTGCGCACATAGGCGGCGAGGTCGGCGCCGCCCAGCATGGCGCCGAGCGCCACAACGAAGATCGTAAAGGGAAACAGCGCGAAGATGAGCGAGTAGGAGATGGCGCTCGCCACCATCACCCCGTCATGACGGAAGAGACCGAAGGTCGCGTCGTGGAGCACCGTCCACAGGGGCTTCAGGCGGCTCAGCGAATCCCTTCCCGGTCCAAGCTCGATATCCGACACGTCCCGATCCCATCACGCCAGGCGAGTACGTATGATACCCCGCGGCACGTGCAGGGCGAGGCAGCAGCGCAGCGGAATGGCGAATCAGCCATTAGCCATATACTGCCCACCGTTGATGGTGAGAACCGCGCCGGTCATGAAGGCGGAGGCATCCGAGGCAAGATAGGCCACGAGGGCGGCGATCTCGTCGGCCGTCCCGAGGCGGCCGACCGGGATCTGCGAAATGATGCTCTCCAGCACTTTCTCCGGCACTCCGTGGACCATGTCGGTGTCGATATAGCCCGGGCAGATGCAGTTGACCGTGACCCCCTTGCGGGCGTTCTCCAGCGCCAGGGACTTGGTGAAGCCCATGATGCCGGCCTTGGCGGCGGCGTAGTTGGCCTGCCCCATCTGCCCCTTCTGGCCGTTGATGGAGGCGATGTTGACGATGCGGCCGAACCCGCGCGTGCGCATGCCGTCGATCAGCGGCCGCGTCATGGTGAACATGGAGTCGAGATTGGTGCGCAGCACCAGCGACCAGGCGTCGTAGTCCATCTTGTGGAACATGCCGTCGCGGGTGATGCCGGCATTGTTGACCAGGATATCGATCGGCCCGAGCTCGGCCTCGACCGCCGCCACGCCCTCGGAGCAGGCGGCGGCATCGGAGACATCCCACTGATGCACCGGGATGCCGGTCGCGGCCTTGAACGCCTCGGCCTTCTCCTTGTTGCCGGCGAAGGTCGCCGCCACTTTGTGCCCGGCCTCTTTCAGGCCCTTGGCGATGCCCGCGCCAATACCGCGCGTCCCGCCGGTGACCAGCGCGACTCTGCCCATGCGTTCCTCCCTCTTCAGCCGCCTTGACCGGCGGCTCTTGTCATGGAGTTAAGCAGCCACCTCAGTCTCGTGCAACGCACATAGCGATGCCCATGCCGCCGCCGATGCACAGCGTCGCAAGGCCCTTCTTGGCGTCGCGGCGCTTCATCTCGAAGAGCAGCGTGTTCAAGCACGCGCGCGCCCGATGCGCCGATCGGATGGCCGATGGCGATGGCGCCGCCGTTGACGTTGACGATCTCGGTGTCCCAGCCGAGGTCCTTGTTGACCGCGCAGGCCTGGGCGGCGAAGGCCTCGTTGGCTTCCACCAGGTCGAGGTCGTCCTTCGACCAGCCGGCCTTCTCCAGCGCCTTGCGCGAGGCCGGGATCGGGCCGGTGCCCATGATCGAGGGATCGACGCCGGCGGTCGCCCAGGAGACGATGCGCGCCAGCGGCTCGATGCCGCGCTTCTCCGCGTCCTTCGCCGTCATCAGCACCACGGCGGCGGCGCCGTCATTGATGCCCGAGGCGTTGGCCGCGGTGACCGATCCCTCCTTGTCGAAGGCCGGCCGCAGCTTGGCGATGGAATCCAGCGTGACGCCGGCACGGATATATTCGTCCTGATCGACGACGACGTCGCCCTTGCGGCTCTTCAGCGTTACCGCCACGATCTCGTCCTTGAAGCGCCCGGCCTTCTGCGCGGCCTCGGCCTTGTTCTGCGAGGCGACGGCGAACTCGTCCTGCTGCTGGCGGGTGATCTGCCACTGCTTGGCGACGTTCTCGGCAGTGACGCCCATATGGTAGCCGTTGAAGACGTCCATGAGCCCGTCCTTGATCATCGTGTCGATCATGGCGTAGTCGCCCATCTTCACGCCCTGGCGGAGATAAGCGGCATGCGGGGCGACGGACATGGATTCCTGCCCGCCGGCCACGATGATGTCGGCGTCGCCGGTGGCGATCTGCTGCATGCCGATCGCCACGGCGCGCAGGCCGGAGCCGCAGAGCTGGTTGAGCCCCCAGGCGGTCTTCTCCTTCGGCACGCCCGCCGCCATCGCCGCCTGACGCGCCGGGTTCTGCCCCTGCGCGGCGGTGAGGATCTGGCCCATGATGACCTCCGTCACCTCGTCGGGCGCAACGCCTGCGCGCTCCAGCGCGCCCTTGATGGCGACCGAGCCGAGCTCGTGCGCCGGCACGGTGGCGAAAGCGCCGTTGAAGGAGCCGACCGGCGTGCGTGCGGCGCTGGCGATCACGATGTCTGTCACGGGAAACCTCCTCAACCTTCGCCGCCGGCGCAGGGCGCGCGGGCGGCATCATTTCGTCATGGTTAAATCGGGTTGCGTTGATCCCTGTCAACGCCGGTGCAGCAAAATCGCCGCAACTTTACCGCAGTTGCGAAATAGCTGGACCTAAGTGCCCGTTCCTCCTTATCTTCATGGCAATGTCCGACGGGGGGAAACGGACGCGAGGTGCCAAAATGGCAGGCGAACAGCCAACAATCATCAAGAAATACGCCAATCGCCGTCTCTATCACACGGGTACGTCGACCTATGTGACGCTCGAGGACTTGGCGCGGATGGTGAAGGAGGGCGAGGATTTCGTCGTCACCGACGCCAAGACCGGCGATGACATCACCCGCGCGGTGCTCGGCCAGATCATCTTCGAGCAGGAAGGCCGCGGCGGCCAGCCGCTCATGGGGATCGCCTTCCTGCGCCAGCTGATCCGCTTCTACGGCGACCAGATGCAGACGCTCCTGCCGACCTACCTGGAATCCTCGCTCGCCTCCTTCACGCACAACCAGGACAAGCTGCGCGAGCAGATGACGCGCGCCTTTTCCGGCAACGCGCTGGGCATGATGGAGGAGCAGACGCGGCGCAACATGGAGATGTTCTCCGAGGCGATGCGCATGTGGATGCCGTTTGCCGCCGGCGGCGGGACGCCGGGCGGCGGCGCCAATTCCGGCGGGGCCGCAGCGGGCGGCGCGAAATCGGAGGCGAACGACAAGGAGCTCGAATTCGCTCCGCCGTCAGCTCGCCGAGATGCAGAAGACGCTGGAGACGATCGCCGGGCGCAAATAGCCGGCCGCCGCGCCTCGCGCGGCGCGGCCAATCAGCGTATCGGCCCCATCGTGACGTCCGGCAGCCATGTGGCGATGCCGGGAAAGACGCACAGGATGACGATCCCCACCACCATGCACAGCATGTAGGGCAGGCTGCCGCGCAGGATCTCTTGCAGGGTGATGTCCGGGGCGATGCCGTTGATGACGTAGAGGTTCAGCCCCACGGGCGGCGTGATCAGCCCGATCTCCATGTTGATGGTGAGAACCACGCCGAACCACACCGGGTCGAAGCCCACCGCCGTGATGATCGGAAGCAGGATCGGCGCCGTCATCAGGATGACCGCGGCGGGCGGGATGAAAAAGCCCGCGACCAGCAGAAACAGGTTGATGAAAAGCATCATCACCCAGCGGTTCACGTCGGCTGCGGCAATCGTCTGTGCCAGCGTCTGGGTGAGGTAGAGCGAGGAAAGCATGTAGCCGAACAGGACGGACGCGGCGATGATCATGAGGATCATCACAGCCTCGCGCGTCGTTTCGCTGAGGATGCGAACCCACTGCCCCGGTCGCCACATGCGATAGATCACGACCGCCAGCACGACGCAGAGCGCAGCCCCGACGCCGGCGGCCTCCGATGGCGTGGCAACGCCGCCATAGAGCACGTAGATCACGCCGACGACGATGAGGATGAAGGGCGCGACGCGCGGCAATCCGCTGATCTTTTCCTTCCAGCTGTAGCGGAATTCCGGATCGTGGGAGCGAAAGCCCCGCCGCCACATGGCGTAAAGGGTCCACAGAATGAAGAGGCCGGTCAGCATCAGCCCCGGCAGCACGCCGGCCAGGAACAGCCGGCCGATCGAGGTCTCCGTGGCGATGCCGTAGAGGATGAAGGTGATCGACGGCGGGATGAGGATGCCGAGCGTGCCCCCGGCGGCGATCGAGCCGGCGGCGATCTCCTTCGGATAGCCGCGCTTGCGCATCTCCGGGATGCCCATCTTGCCGATCGCGGCGCAGGTGGCGGGCGAAGAGCCGGAAAGTGCGGAGAAGATGGCGCAGGCGCCCAGATTGGAGATCACCAGCCCGCCGGGAAGCCGGTAGAGCCAACGGTCAAGCGCTTCGTAAAGGTCCTTGCTCGCAGGAGAAGAGCCGATCGCCGCCCCCATCATGATGAACATGGGGATGGAGACCAGCGTAAAATCATCGAGCGAGGCGAAGAAGGTCTCGGCGACGACCTGCAGCGAGCCGAGCCCACGAAAGAAGATCAGGAACCCGACCGCCACGAAGCCCAGGCCAAACGCCACCGGTATGCCGGACGAGAGCACCGCGATGGTGATGACCAGAATCAAGAGGCCTTCGGCGAGCGGGCTCATGCGGCCTCTTCGGCATTGTCGATGCCAAAAGGCGGCACACGGCCCGTCAGAAGGCTAAGGATGTCCGCAACATATTGCAGCGAAAGGATCCCGAGCCCGACCGGCATGGAGCCGTAGGGGATCCACAGCCGCGCCCGCCACATCGTGTCGGAGACCCAGTTGCCGTCCCAGGCCTGCTTGAAGAAATGGAAGCCGAGCACCGCCAGCGTGAGGCAGAAGGCAAGCGCCATGACAGAGGCCATGAGCGCCAGACCAATAACGCGCACGCGGCTTCAGAAAAATGGGCACGACATCCACATTCACGTGGCCGCGCTTCAGCAGGACGTATGGGCTTCCAACGAACGTTGCGGCAATGAGGCTGTAGGTGACGAAGTCGGTCTGCCAGATCGTCGCGGCGCCGAGCACGTAGCGCACGAAGACCATGTGACAGACGACGAACACCGCGGCTGCGATGAGCACGCCCGCTACGATGCCGCAAAGCTGAGAAAGGAACGTGACCGCCCGGACGAAGAAGCCCATGCCGCTAGGTGCCCCCGCCCCTGGTGGGGCTTCACACTCGAATCGCGAACATCTCCGGCCGGCGCGAAGGCCGGCCGGAATGCGAAGGATACGGCTATTTGACCGCCAAGGCGGAGTCGATCAGCTCCTGGCCGCCGGGGACCTCATCCGCGAACTGCTTGTAGGAGCTTTCCCGCGCCACATCGAGCCAGGCGTTGAATTCGTCCTCGGTCATCGTGACGACCTCGACGCCGTTTTCCTTGTAGGTATCGACCAGCTTCTGATCGAGGCCCCTGGATTCCTGCGAGAAGTATTCCTCGGCCTTCTGACCGGCATCCATCAGCGCCTGCTGCTGCTCCGGCGTCAGCTTGTCGAAGCTCTGCTTCGACATCAGCACCGGCTCGTACATGAACCACAGCGCGTTGTCGCCGGGAGCCGTCAGGCATTTCAGCTGCTCATACAGACGGAAGGAGACGAAGCTGCCGGCACTGGTATCGGTCGCGTCGGCAACGCCGGTCTGCAGCGCCGTATAGACCTCGCTCGACGGGATGGAGACGATGCTGGCGCCGGCCTGCTGCCACATGGCCGCGAAAGTCGCCCCAGCGGAGCGAACCTTCAGCCCGTCGATGTCGGCAGGCATACGGATGCACTCGCCCTTCGAGCCCACGGCACCGGCAAGCCAGGCATCGGAAAGCACGATGACGCCCGCCTCCTCGATCTTGGAGCGAATGGTATCCATGAAGGGCGAGTCGCTCAGCCGCTCGGCCTTGTCGTGGTTTCGCACCAGACCCGGCATCAGCGTGGCGCCGAATTCGCGTACCTTGCCGCTGGCGTAGTCGAGCGGGAAGGCGGAAATGTCGAGCTGGCCGGTGACCATGGCATTCCACTGCTCGCGCGGCTTGAACAGCGAAGCGCCGGGATGGACCTGGATCGTGAGCCCGACATTGGCGTTCGCGACCTCTCGAGCGATGAGCTGCACCATCTCGTCGCGCACATCGCCCTTGCCGCCCGGAAACTGATGCGAAGCGGTAAGTGTGACGTCCTCGGCCGCTGCGATATTTGCCGAAACGCCGATCGCCGCGGAGACCGCAAGCGCTGCCAATCTCGAAGAGTTCATTTGATGGACCTCCCTGACAAAACCGCTCTTTGACGATTTGATGGGAGAGTATGCCGACCCTGGGCGGCCATGTCACCAAAACATGACGAGGCGGATGAAGCTGTTAGCCGCCGAAGCTGACATCGCGACTGGCGGTGCGGATCGATACCGAGAATCCGCAGACGAGATCGACAAGCGCTATAGCCATCAGGACGAAGAAGGTGCCCGTCGCGGCCTGCGGCACGAGCAGGAATTCCACCAGAAAGGCCGCAAAGAGCGCGGTGGCGAGCACGTGGTCGGTGATCGCCCCTCTTCCGATGCGCGCGGCTTTGACGACCTCGAACGCGAGCAGCACGACCGCAACAAGGATGAGCATCGCACTGATCGAGAGCGTGAAGGTCGCGCCCGACATCATTCGTACGCTCACCAGTTCCGCTTCGCGGAAATCGACGCTCGTGTCGGAGAAGACCACGAAGGCCAGCACGTTGTAGGCAATGAAGGGGAGGACGAGCAGCGGGATTTGGCGCACGGGTGCCTCCATATACGGAAAGCGAGCTAAGCACCCCGCAAGGCGCAAGCGCAACGAAAAGGCCGGCGCGCGGGCCGGCCCTTCGCCAAATTCAGGCGCCAAATTCAGGCGGAACGGCGCTATTCCTTCGGCGCCAGCACCTCGCGGCCGCGATATTTGCCGCTTTTCAGGTCGATGTGGTGCGGACGGCGGAGCTCTCCGGACTCCTTGTCCTCCACGTAGGTGGGCTTATCCAGCGCGTCGTGCGAGCGGCGGAAGCCGCGCTTCATGCGCGAGGTTTTTCGCTTAGGGACTGGCATTCACTTGCTCCAGAGGGAATTGGCAGGGCCGGCGGGGCCGGATCGTCCGCCGCCCATGGAGGCGGACCTTGGGGCGCGCATATAGAGGGTTCCCGCCCGTTTGGCCAGCACCCCCTACGATTGGAGCACGCAGGCGACATAGGGGCCGGACCGGGCCGCGCGCGCGGCGATGCGCCGGGCGATGCGCGAGGTCACGGGGCCGGGATTGGCGGCATCGCGGGCGTCGGGCGACGGCAGGACGGCGGCGAGGAGCGCCGCCTGCTGTGCCGTCAGCCGCGAGGCGTCCACCCCGAAATAGTGCCGTGCGGCCGCCTGGGCCCCGTAAATGCCGGAGTCCCACTCCACGATGTTGAGGTAGATCTCCATGATCCGCCGCTTGGAGAGGATGCAGGTCGGCGTAAAGCGCCAGCGGCACCTCCAGCCCCTTGCGCAGCCAGCTCCGCCCCGTCCACAGGAAGAGGTTCTTCACCGTCTGCATGGTGATGGTGCTGGCGCCGCGGAAGCGATTGTCCTCGTCCTCCAGCGCGTTCCTGACCTCGGTCCAGTCGACGCCGTGATGCGAGCAGAAGCGGGCATCCTCGGAGGTGAGCACGGCGCGCACCAGGTTGGGCGAGATGCGGTCGAGATCGACCCAGTGGTGCGTCATCGGCACGCCGCCGAAGAGCTTCCACACCATCACCGCGCTGACCCGCGGATTGCCGGAGATGTAGAAGGGCAGGATGGCGTAGGGCAGCGCGAAGAGGACGAGCACGATCACCGCGGCACGCCGGGCGTAACGGCGCAGCCGCGAGACCTTGCGGCGCGGCTTGCGTTTTCGCTCCGCCGCTCCGCCGCCCGACGAAGCGTCCTTCTCCGCCATGCTAGTCCATGATCGGAGCGCGGCCGCCGTGCTCGTCTTCGATATGGGTGCGGACGATCGCCTCGAAGCTCTCGTCGGCCGTGAAGCCGAGGTCGCGGGCGCGCTTCGCGTCGAAGGCCATCGGCCAGTTCGAGACGATGCCGGCGATGACCGGGTCGGGCGCGCGGCGGATGAGCTTCACCGCCTTGTCGCCGGCGACCTTGCCGAGCGCCTCGATCTGCTCGCCGATGGTCGCCGCCACGCCCGGCATGGTGAGGCAGCGGCGCGGGCCGACCACGCTCAGGTCCATCTCCGCCGCATGCAGGAAGAAGCCGACGGCGGAGCGCGGGCTCGCGTGCCAGTGCCTGATCGTGTCGGGCACCGGCAGCACCGCCTCCTCGCCCTTCAGCGGCTCGCGGATGATGTTGGAGAAGAAGCCGGACGCGGCCTTGTTGGGCTTGCCGGGGCGCACGCAGATGGTCGGCAGCCTGAGCCCGATGCCGTCGAAAAAGCCGCGGCGCGTGTAGTCGTTGAGGAGCAGCTCGCCCACCGCCTTCTGCGTGCCGTAGCTGGTGAGCGGCGTCAGGTGGAAATCGTCGGGAATCGGCTCGGGGAACGGCGCGCCGAAGACGGCGATCGACGACGCGAAGATGACGCGCGGCTCGTAATGCTGCAGCCTGATGGCCTCGAAGAGATGGCGCGTCCCGTCGAAATTGACGGCATAGCCCTTCTCGAAGTCGGCCTCCGCCTCGCCCGAGACGATGGCCGCGAGGTGGATGACCATGTCGGGCTTTTCCGCCACCAGCCGGCCGACCACGCTGCGGTCGGAGAGGTCGCCGACGATGGGACGGATGGAGGTGTTCTCCGTGGGCTTCGCATCGGACGGCACGACGTCGGCGAGCGTGAGCTTGGTGAGGGCGCGCCTGCCGACATGACCCGTCGCTCAACAGCCGCTCGACGATCTTGCGCCCGATCATGCCGGCGGCGCCGGTGACGAGAATATGCATCGTCAGTTCCCCTCTTTGCGTCTCTGGTGACGCGCTCTCAGCCACAGCACGGCGAAGAAGGCCAGGATGAAGGCGATGGCAGCGGCCGCGCCGGCGACCGGCCCCCCGTCGCTCACCAGAAGCATCAGCCGCGGCATGAGGAACCAGCCGGCCGTGACCGCGACCAGGATGATTGCCGCGGCGATCAGGGGCTCGTGCTGCTTCAGCCAGGACATGCCTAGAGCGACCATCCGCCGTCGATGATGGCGGTCGTGCCGGTGGTGAAGGCGCTCTCGTCGCTGGCGAGATAGACGGCGAGCGCGGCGACCTCCTCCGCCGTGCCGACGCGCCCCATGGGCTGGCGCGACACGAACATCTCCAGCGCCTTCTCGTAGCTGCCGACGTCCTTGCCGAGCGCCTCCACGCGCTCCTCCCAGGAGGGCGAATGCACCGTGCCGGGGCAGATGGCATTGCACCTGACACCCTGCTTGATGAAGTCGATCGCGACGGACATGGTGAGCCCGATGACCGCTGCCTTCGTCGCGCCATAGGCATAGCGGTTGGGCGCGGCGTGGATCGAAGAAGCGGCCGAGGACATGTTGACGATGGAGCCCGGCCTGCCGCGCGTCTTGGCCCGTTCCAGCATGCCGGGAAGGAAGGCGCGGATCGTGCGGTGCATCGACTTGACGTTGAGGTCGAAGGAGAAGTCCCAGGCCTCCTCGGAACAGTCGAGCACCGTGCCGTGGTGCACGTAGCCGGCGCAGTTGAAGAGCACGTCGATCTCGCCGACCGACGCGGCGAGCGCGTTGACCGCGTCCGTGTCGCGCGCATCGAGCGCCTCAAGCCGCGCGGCGCCCTGCAGCCCGTCGAGCTTGGCGCGGTCCATATCCGTCGCGATCACCTCCGCGCCTTCGCGCACGAAGGCCTCCGCGGCGGCGCGGCCGATCCCCTGCCCTGCCGCGGTCAGAAAAGCCCGCCTACCTTCAAGCCGTCCCATGCCGTCTCCTCTCCCCCATTTCGTCCGCACAGCCTTCCGATTTCTCCACCTCAACGGTCGCGTGATCGATGCCGTGCGCTTCGCTGAAGTCGTTTTTTGATGGCGCCGATGGTGCGCTCGGCGTCGGCGCTCTCGTCGAGCCGCGCATGCAGCGTCGCCATCAGCTGCCGGCCATCGAGGCTCCAGACATGCATGTGATGGATGTTGGAGACGCCCCTTGCATGGGCGGCGATATCGTCGGCGATGGCGTTGCGCTCCACATGCGGCGGCGCGCCTTCCAGCAGGATCAGCCCGGATTCGCGCATCAGGGTCCAGGCGCTGCGCACCAGCAGCAGCGCCACGAGGACGGAGAGCAGCGGGTCGGCGGGGAACCAGCCGGTCGCCAGGATGATGAGCGCGGCGGCGATGGCCGCGACGGAGCCGAGCAGGTCGCCCAGCACATGCAGGATGGCGCCGCGGAGATTGAGCAACTCGCGGTCGCCGCCGTGCAGCACGACGAAGACGACGACGTTCATCACGAGCCCGATGGCGGCGATGACCAGCATCGGGCCGCCGAGCACCCGCTCCGGCGTCATGTAGCGGCCGGCCGCCTCCGCCATGATCCAGAGCGCGATGGCGAGCACCGTCAGCCCGTTGGTGTAGGCGACCAGGATCTTCAGGCGATCGAAGCCGTAGGTCATGCGGCTGGTGCCCGGACGGTCGCTCATCCGATAGGCCACATAAGCGAGCACCAGCGCGACGGAATCGGTCAGCATGTGCCCGGCATCGGCGATGCAGCGCCAGCGAGCCGGTGAACAGCCCGCCCACCGCTTCGGCGACCATGAAGCCGCAGGTCATGCGCGCCGCGATCAGAACACGCTGCCTGTTCCCGGCCGAGACCTCGGGCGTGTGGTCGTGATCGTGGTCGTGGCCGGCGTGATCGTGGTCACGATCCGGTGCCGAATGTCGGTGCGCCGCATTCATGCCAGAGCGGCTATCACGTCCCTGAGCGATTGTCTCTGTTGCCCGGCCGCGTCGAAATTGGCCGGGGTCAGCCAGGCTTGCATGCCGGCGGCGATTTTCGGCCATTCCGCGTCCGTGATGGCAAACCAGGCGGTGTCGCGGTTCCGGCCCTTCACCACCATATGCTGGCGGAAAATGCCTTCGAAGGTGAAGCCGAAACGAAGCGCCGCCCGCCGCGACGGCGCATTCGCCGCGTCGCATTTCCACTCGAAGCGGCGGTAGCCGAGCGTCTCGAAGGCGTAGGCGCCGAAGAGGTAGAGCGCCTCGGTGGCGACGCGGGTGCGCGCAATCGCCGGCCCCCACAGGATGCTGCCGATCTCGATGACGCCGTGCTCCGGCGTGATGCGCATCAGCGCCTGGCGGCCCTCCGCCCGGCCGCTGGCGCGATCGATGACGGCGTAGAAGCGCGGATCCTCGGTGCTCGCGGCCTTGTCCGAGCCAGGCGTCGAATTCGGCGCGGTCGGCAGGCGGCGGCTCGAACAGATAGCGGAAGCGCTCATCGGCACCGGGCGCCATCGACGCCTCGCGGAGGCTGTCGCCATGGCGGGCCGGGTCGAGGCGCTCCAGCCGGCACCAGCGCCCTTCCAGCGCAGGAGCGTCCGGCAGCGGCCGCAGGGCCCAGTCGGAAAGGTCGCGCTCAGTCATGCTCGTCGCCGCCGGAGGAAGCGAACGCGCCGTTGAGCGTGCTCGACTTGGCCGCGCCCTCATAGTCGAAGCGCCGCTTGGCGAGCGCATCGACGGACTTGAGGAAGGCGCCGAGCGCCACCTTGGCGAGGCCCGAGCCGATGGAGATGCGCTTCACGCCGAGCCGCTCCAGCGCCGCGATGTCGTTCGACACGCCGCCGAGGCCGCCGATGACGTTGACCGGCACTTTCACCGCCTCGACGATGGTGCGGACCTCCTCCTCCGTCGTGATGCCGGGCGCGTAGACCACGTCGGCGCCGGCCGCCTCGTAGGTTTGCAGCCGCCGCACCGCTTCGCCGAGCGGATCGGGGTGGCGCTGGAAGAACACCTCGCAGCGGCCGGTCAGCACGAAATCCGATCCGGACTTCAGCACCGCCTCCTTGGCGGCGGAGAAACGGCGGAGCGCCTCCGCCGCATCGTAGAGGCCACCGTTCGCCTGGTCCTGGTCTTCCATCGAGCAGCCGGCGACGCCCGCGTCGATCGCCCGGCGGATCGTCTCGGCCACCTCCGCCGGCGTTTCTCCGTAGCCGCTCTCGAAGTCGCCGTTGACCGGAAGCCCGCTGGCTTCGGCCAGGATGCGCGCATGCTCGATGGCGATGTCGCGCGTCACCGCGCCCGACGCGTCGGGCTTCGCCAGCGTCCAGGCGAGCGCGGCGGAGGAGGTGGCGATCGCCTCGAAGCCGAAATCGGACAGAAGCTTCGCCGAGCCCGCGTCCCAGGGGTTGGGCATGACGAAAAGGCCGGCGCGCTGGTGCAGCGCGCGGAAACGTGTGGCAGCAGATATCGTCTTGCCATCCCTCAAATGCCGACGACCGGCACTCCCTCGGCGGCAGCCGCCTGATCAATGCACGATCGAGCGTCGCGAGCGCGAGCCGTCGCCGCTCCGCAAGCTCCAGATAGGCGGCATCGTAGACGGTAAGTCCGTGCCGGTCGGCCAGCTGCATGCTCGGTCGACCAAGTGTGCGCGTGGCTCTCCGCGTCGACCGTCGATTGTCAGTCGCCTAGGTTGGCAAGGGCACGGTCGCGGAAATCCGACGTCGACGCGCTTGCGTCTGACCGCCATCTGAAGCGCATTCGCGATCTCGAAATGCCACAGCGCGTGGGACGAGCGCACCCGTCCTTGACGAACCTGATCGAGGACGTCGTGCGCCAGCCGACGTCCGGCTCATCTTCGAAATACCACGACAAGAACGATCGAGGCATCGATGACGAGGCTCAAGGCCGTCCCTCGTTGATCAGATCCTTGATCTTGATGCCGCCAAGGGTCACGCCCTTCCTCATCTCGCTTGATGTCGTGAGCGGCGCTGCTGGCGGCCGCTTCATGCTCGTTCCGCATTCGGCACCAGCCGCGCCACCGGCTTTCCGCGCCGCGTGATGACGATCTCTTCGCCCTTTTCGACGAGGTCGAGGAGGCTTCCCAGGGTGTTCTTGGCTTCAAAGGCCCCGACGTGGCGCATCCAGAACTCCAATAAGCTAGCTGAGCTAGCTTATTCCTTCGGCCGCAGGCCTTCAAGATTGTCGACTGCGCAGTGCTCAGTGGTTGTCGCGCGGATATTCGTGGTGCGCGACGTCGCGGTACTTCACCGCCGGCTTCAGCACCATGCCGTGGTCGAACTGGTCGACGATGCCGCGCTGGATCTCCTGCCACGGCGTCTGGCTGTGCGGCACGTAGGCGAGCCCGCCGTTCAGCATCTTCTCCTTCAGCGCGGCCTTGCGGGCCGCCAGCTCCTCGTCGGAGATGAGGATGTCGGCGGTGCGCTTCTTCAGGTCGACGCGCAGCCGGTCGCCGGTCCGCACGAGCGCCAGGCCGCCGCCGGCCGCCGCCTCCGGCGAGGCGTTGAGGATGGAGGGCGAGCCGGAGGTGCCGGACTGGCGCCCGTCGCCGATGCAGGGAAGCTCGATGATCCCCTGCTTCAAGAGCGCGTCGGGCGGCTGCATGTTCACCACCTCCGCGCCACCCGGATAGCCGATCGGCCCGGCGCCGCGGATGACGAGGATCGTGTTCGCATCGATGCCGAGCGAGGGATCGTTGATGCGGGCGTGGTAGTCCTCGCGCCCGTCGAACACGATGGCCTTCCCCTCGAACGCGTCCGGATCGTCCGGATTGGAGAGGTAGCGCTTGCGGAACTCCTCGGAGATCACGCTGGTCTTCATGATGGCGGAATCGAACAGGCTGCCCTTGAGGTTGAGGAAGCCCGCCTCCTTGAGGATCGGATTGTCGTAGGCGCGGATCACCTCGCGGTCCCAGCTGCGCTCGCCCGCGCAGTTCTCGCCCATCGTCTTGCCGTTGACGGTGATCGCGTCCGGGATGCGGGCAGCATGCCGCCCGCGATCAGCTCCGCCACCACCGCCGGCACGCCGCCGGCGCGGATGATAGTCCTCGCCGAGGAAGCGCCCGGCCGGCTGCATGTCGGCGAGCAGCGGGATCGTGGTAGCCGATCTTCTCCCAGTCGTCGTTGGTGAGCGCGATGCCGAGATGCGCGGCGATGGCGTTGAGGTGGATCGGCGCGTTCGTCGAGCCGCCGATGGCGGAATTGACCACGATGGCGTTCTCGAAGGCCTGGCGCGTCATGATCTGGGAGGGCTTCAGGTCCTCCTTCACCATCTCCACGATCCGCTTGCCCGTCAGATAGGCGATCCGCCCGCGGTCCGTGTGCGGCGCCGGAATCGCCGCGCAGCCCGGCAGCATCATGCCGAGCGCCTCGGCCAGCGAGTTCATGGTCGTCGCCGTGCCCATGGTGTTGCAGAAGCCGGGCGACGGCGCCGAGGAGGCGACCAGCTCGAAATATTCCGGCCATGCGATCTCGCCGGATGCCCGCAGCTTCTTGGCCTCCCATTTGATGGTGCCGGAGCCGGTGCGCCGGCCCTTGTGCCAGCCGTTCAGCATCGGACCGACGGACAGCGCGATCGCCGGGATGTTGACCGTGGCGGCGGCCATGAGCTGCGACGGCGTGGTCTTGTCGCAGCCGGTGGTCAGCACGACGCCGTCGATCGGATAGCCGAACAAAGTCTCCACCAGCCCGAGATAGGCGAGGTTGCGGTCGAGCGACGCCGTCGGGCGCTTGCCCGTCTCCTGGATCGGATGGACGGGGAACTCGAAGGCGATGCCCCCCGCCTCGCGGATGCCTTCGCGCACCCGTTGCGCCAGGATGATGTGGTGCCGGTTGCAGGGCGAGAGATCGGAGCCGGATTGGGCGATGCCGATCAGCGGCTTGCCCGACTGCAGCTCCTCGCGGGTCAGGCCCCAGTTCATGTAGCGCTCGATATAGAGCGCGGTCATGTCCGGATCGTCGGGATTGTCGAACCAGATCTGGGACCTGAGCTTCACTTGCGTGCCGTGCTTGGCGTCGAACGACATTGTCTTCCCCTGCTGCCCACGAGCGCAGATGCGCTCGCGCAACTGCCTGCATTAACGGCAATAGCGCCGCAAAGGGCATAAAAGTATGATTTTTTGCCGCTGCGCAAGGGCCGGCTATGCAATAGGCCGGCCGACCCTGTAAGACGCCGGGAAATCCCGGCTTCGAGCCGCCCGACAGGAAACGCCCGAAATGACCTTCAAAACCATCGCCGGTTTCGACCGCATCGGGGAGGAGAACGCCTTCGCCGTGCTCGCCCGCGCCAACCAGCTCGCGAGCCAGGGCCGCGACATCGTCAATCTCGGCATCGGTCAGCCGGACTTCCGCACGCCGGAGCACATCGTCGAGGCGGCGGTGAAGGCGCTGCGCGACGGGCACCACGGCTACACGCCGGCCGTCGGCATCCCGGAGCTCCGCGAAGCGGTGGCGCGCCGCACGCTTGCCACCGCCGGGGTCGAGGTGTCGCCGGAGACGGTGCTGATCGTGCCGGGCGGCAAGGTGACGATGTTCGCCGCCATCCTCATGTTCGGCGAGCCCGGCCGCGACATCCTCTACCCGGACCCGGGCTTCCCCATCTACCGCTCGATGATCGAGTTCACCGGCGCGCGGCCCGTTCCGGTGCCGATCCGCGAGGCGAACGGCTTCGCCTTCTCCGCCGAGGAGACGCTGTCGCTCATCACGCCTCAGACGAGCCTGCTCATCGTCAACTCACCGGCCAATCCGACGGGCGGCGTTACGCCGCGCGCGGAGATCGACAAGCTGGTGAAGGGGCTGGAGGCGTGGCCCGACGTCGCCGTCCTCTCCGACGAGATCTACGACTGCATGACCTATGACGGCGAGGAGCACGTATCGCTGCTCACCTACCCGGAGATTCGGGATCGGCTGATCGTGCTCAACGGCTTCTCCAAGACCTGGGCGATGACCGGCTGGCGGCTCGGCTGGTCCATCTGGCCGGAGGAGTTGTTCGACAATGTGCGGAAGCTCGCCGTCAATTGCTGGTCCTGCGTGAACGCGCCGGCGCAGTTCGCCGGCGTCGCGGCCATCGACGGCCCGCAGGAGGAGGTGGAGAACATGGTCGCCGCCTTCGACCGCAGACGGAAGGTGGTGACGGAGCTTCTGAACACCCTCCCCGACGTCTCCTGCATCACGCCGAAGGGCGCCTTCTACGCCTTCCCCAACGTCTCCAGGACCGGCTGGAAGGCCAAGCCGCTCGCCAACGCGCTTCTCGACGAGACCGGCGTGGCGCTGATCGGCGGGCCGGATTTCGGCGTGCACGGCGAGGGCTATATCCGCGTCTCCTACGCCAACTCCGAGGAGAACATCCGCAAGGCGATGGAGCGGATGGGCGAATTCCTCGCAATGCGCGCCCGCAAGGCGGGCTGAGCAGAGCGCCGACCGCGAGCCGAAGAAACAAACCGGCAGGCCGACGCAATCAAATCCGGGCGATCACGAAACATCGACGTTTGCCCGCCGTGCTAGAGAGCGCGGCTGACGAAGAACGACGAACTCGTGGAGATCCCCATGCGCAAATCCATCCCGCTCGTCCTGGCTGCGCTTGTGGCAGGAACGTCCATCGCCGAGGCACGCCCGTCGACCTTGAGCATGACCTGCGCCGAGGCAGCGGCGACCGTCGCCAGCTATGGCGCGGTGGTGCTTTCCACCGGCCCGCATACCTACGATCGTTTCGTTGTCCACAACGGCTTCTGCCTCCCCGGCGAAATCACGCGGAGCGCCTATGCTCCCACGCTCGACACGTCGGCCTGCCCCCTCGGCTATACCTGCGAGCAGCGCTACCGCGACTTCAACCGTTGAGCCCCTCCGCCTGAGTCCGCATGGGCGGGCGGCGATAGACAGACCCTTCCTGAGCCGATGGCTGCGTCGGAAGACGGCGCGGCCGCGGACGTTCGCGCGCCTGTCGTGTCGCCGACCAACGGTCGTGTCGAGAGGGTTCATGTCCACGCGGAAAGCTGGTATTCTGCGTACCAGCTCCGGCCGAAAGGGAATTCACCCCCAACCGGCACGAAGTGAAACAAGGCCGGGTGCAACCGGCATCCGCGGAGGATATTGTCGCGTCTGGCAGACCACCAATGCCGGGTTCAACCGGTCATGGCAGGTCAGACGTTGGGAGGACAAGGAATGCAGAAGAACCGACTTTGGGTCACGGCCGTCCTGGGCGCCGGGCTCGCCTGGGCGGGTAGCGCCGGGGCGCAAGACGTCATCACGCTCGGCGCGGCGGTGTCTCTGACCGGGAACTACACGACGGACGGCGAGCATACGCAGCGCGGCTACGACCTCGCGGTGAAGAAGATCAACGAGGCGGGCGGTGTGAAGGTCGGCGACAAGACCTACACGCTGGAGATCAAATATTATGACGACGAATCCGACGCCCGCCCGCGGCGCGGAGCTTGCCGAGCGCCTGATCAAGCAGGACGGCGTTCAATTCATGCTTGGCCCGTACGGCTCCGGCCCGACCAAGGCGGTGGCGCCGGTCACGGAAGAGAACAAGGTGCCCATGGTGGAGGGCAACGGCGCGTCGCGCTCGCTGTTCACCAATGGGTGGCGTTATATCTTCGCGGTCCTGTCGACCTCGGAGCAGTACCTCTCGAGCGCCATCGACCTGGTCGCCGAGAACGCCGACAAGCTCGGCAAGCCCGCCGACCAGATCACGCGTCGCGCTCGCATTCGAGAACGATCCCTTCAGCCAGGACGTGCGCGACGGCGTCCTCGACGCGGCCAAGGCGCACGGCATGAAGATCGTCATCGACGAGCAGCTGCCGGCTGAGCTCAACGACATGACCACCATCCTCACCAAGGTGAAGGCGCTGAAGCCCGACGTGCTGGTGGTTTCCGGCCACGCCAAGGGCGCCGTCGACGGCGATCCGCCAGATCGGCGAGCAGCAGATCCACGTGCCGGTGCTGGCCATGACACACTGCGATTCGGCCAATGTCATCGCCACCGACCCGAAGGCCGCCGCCTATACGCTCTGCGGGACGCAGTGGGCCCCGACGATGGGCTACAAGGACGATCTCTTCGGCACGGCCGGCGACTTCGCCAAGCTGTTCGAGGCCACCTACGGCTACGCGCCGCCCTACCAGGCGGCGGAGTCGGCGGCGGCGGTCGAGGTCTTCGCCAATGCCTTCGAGCGTGCCGGCACGCTCGACAAGGAGGCGGTGCGCGACGCGATCGCCGCGACGGACATGCAGACGTTCTACGGCAACATCAAGTTCGACGACACCGGCAAGAACACCGCCAAGCCGATGGCGCATCTACCAAGTGCTGGACGGCGGGTTCAAGGTCGTGGCGCCGAGCAAGTTTGCCGAGACGGAAGCGGTCATTCCAAGGCCGATGTCGAACTGACATGCGTCGTTCGTGACACAGGCCGGCGTCGTCGATCGGCGCCGGCCCGTCATGTGTTGCTTGGAATGCCGGCGCCTCGCCCGGTCAGACCGGAAGACGCATGCTAGACAACTTCTTGATCCTCTATCAGGCGCCGCCCGTCGCCGTTGACCTGATCGTGAACGGGTTCCTGATCGGCGCGATCTTCGCGCTCGCGGCCTATGGGCTCGCGCTTGTCTGGGGCGTCGTCAAGATCATCAATATCGCCCAGGGCGATTTCGTCATCCTCGGCGGCTACGTGACGTACCTGCTGGCCGAGCACGGCATCCACCCGCTGTTCGGCGTGCCCGTCTCGGCGCTGGCGCTCTACATCGTCGGATGGGCGCTCTACCGGCTGGTCATCTTTCGCATCGTCGACCGCGACCTCTTCACCTCGATCCTAGCCACCTACGGCATCGCCATCCTGCTGCAGCAGCTGATGAACACGGTCTTCGGGGGCGACGTGCAGGTGGCGCATGCAGGCCTCGGCACCTGGTTCTTCATGGACGGCATTGTCGCCGTCTCCCAGATCAAGGTGATCGGCGTGGCGCTGGCGGGCGCTTGTCGCCGTCATCCTGGTGCTGTTCCTCAAGCGCTCGCGCATGGGCCAGGCCATCCGCGCCACCGCGCAGAATCCGCGCGCGGCGCGCGTGCTGGGCATCGACACCGACCGGGTCTACGCGACGACCTTCGCCCTCAACGCCGCCATCTGCGGCGCCGCCGGCTCGCTGGTGGTGATGGCCTACTCCATCCACCCCTATATCGGGCTGCCCTATACGATCCGCGCCTTCATGATCGTGGTCATCGCCGGCCTCGGCAACCTGGCCGGCGTCATCGCGGCGGCGCTGGGCCTCGGGGCGGCGGAGAACCTCGCCGGCTTCCTGCTCGGCGCGCAGCTGCAGCTTGCCTTCACCTTCATGCTGCTGGTCGTCGTGCTGGTGTGGCGCAGCTGGCAGCTCACCCGCAAGCGGCGCTACCTGAAATGACGAACGCTCCCGTCAAGCTGCTGCTCTATGCGCTGTTCGTGGCGGCGGCGGCGATCGCGCCGCAATTCATTCCGCAATACCAGTCGCAGCTCACCGAGCTGTGGCTGTTCATCGTCTTTGCGCTGACCTGGGACCTGGTCGGCGGCCAGATGGGCTACAACTCCTTCGGCAACGTGCTGTTCCTCGGCATCGGCATGTATGCCTGCACGCTGACCCAGGTCGGCCTCGTCTACGACGTCGGCACCTACAACGCCGCCCGCGGCGGCGGCGGCACGGTCTTCACCTTCGACCCGTCGCAATATTTCGGCGGCCTGGCGATCGGCCTGCCGCTCGGCGGCCTGCTGGCCGCGCTGGCGGCCATAGCGGTGGGCTCCTTCGTGCTGCGCATGCGCGGCCAGTATTTCGCCGTGTGCACGCTCGGCCTCGGCTTCGCCGCCGCGCAGATCGCCAATGCCTGGACATGGATCGGCGCCGGCTCGGGCATGGTGGTGCCGACGGCGCCTTTCAGCGACATCGGCCGGCTCTACTATTACCTGGCGCTGGTGCTGCTGATCATCGTCTTCATCTTCCTGAGCTGGCTCTACGGCACCCGCTTCGGCCTGGCGATCAACGCCATCCGCGACGACGAGGACAAGGCCGAGGCCATGGGTCTTTTCACAACGCGCATCAAGGTCACGGCCTGGATGATAGCGGCCTTCTTCCTCGGCATCTCCGGCGGCATCTACGGCAATTTGAAGCGCTTCATCGACGCGCCCAACGTCGCCTTCCCGAGCGCGACCGTCGGGGTGTGGATGATCCTGATGGCGGTGCTCGGCGGCAAGGGGACGCTGATGGGGCCGATCGTCGGCGCCATCGTGTTCCAGGTCTTCAAGGAGGTGTTCTGGACCTATCTGCTCGGCTGGCAGCGCGTGGCGCTGGGGCTGCTGATCGTCGTCATCGTGGTCTTCTTCCCGCAGGGGATCATGGGTTGGTTCAAGCGGCGAAAAGCCCCCACGCTCGAGAGGCAGGCAGGCTGATGGCGCTTCTCGAGGTCAGCCACGTGTCGAAGTCCTATGGCGGTGTGGTCGCCAATCAGGACATCTCGATCTCCGTCCCCGACGGCGCCATCGTCGGGCTGATCGGCCCGAACGGCTCGGGCAAGACGACGCTCTTCAACTCCATCGTCGGCGCGCATCCGATCGATGCCGGCACGATCCGCTTCGGCGGCCGGGAGATATCGAAGCTGCCGATCGCCGACATTGCGCGCCTCGGGCTCCTGCGAACCTTTCAGCAGACGCGCATCTACGGCCAGATGACCTGCGTGGAGAACGTGCTGATCTCGATCTCGGAGCGCGGCAGGGGCTTCTTCAACCTGTTCGCCAACCGTCACGCGGAGTCCTCCCATCAGGTGGACGAGCTTCTGAAGTTCGTCGGCCTTTACGAGAAGCGGAACCTGCTTGCCGGCGACCTCTCCTTCGGCCAGCAGAAGCTGCTGGAATTCGCCATGGCGCTGATGAACGAGCCGAAGATGCTGCTCCTCGACGAGCCGACCGCCGGCATCAACCCGACGCTCGTCAACGGCCTCATCGACCGGCTGAAGCGGGCGAATGCCGAGTTCGGCGTGACGCTTCTGGTGATCGAGCACAACATGCGGGTGATCATGGATATCGCCGAGCACATCTACTGCCTGGCGCATGGCGAGCTTCTGGCGGAAGGCGCGCCGGCGGACATCCAGAACAACTCGCTCGTCGTCGACGCCTATCTGGGAGCCCACTGATGGCGGACCCGCGCGCAGGCGGCGACAAGGGGCACGGCGGAACGCCCGCGCCGTCGCCGCCTGCCGTCATGTCGGTGGACGCGGTCGCGCGCGAAGCGGAGCGCCTGGCGCGCGATGCGCCGACCGTCGCCGATCTCGACGCGCTGACGGAGGGCGAGCCGCTGCTCCGCATCGACAACCTTCGCGCCGGCTACGGCAAGATGGAGATCCTGCACGGCTTCTCGCTGCGCATCGGGACCGGCCAGTCGCTCTGCCTCATCGGCCCCAACGGCGCCGGCAAGTCGACCGTGCTGCACTCGATCTTCGGCTTCACCCGCATCATGTCGGGCACCATCACCGTCGGCGGGCGCGACGTCACGCGGCTCAATTCCAGCGACCGGCTGCGCTCCGCCGGCATCGCCTACATCCTGCAGGACAACTCGGTCTTCCCCGACATGACGGTGGAGGAGAACCTGTGGATGGGCGGCTTCCTGAAGCCGCATACGCGGGAGGCGCATCAGGCGGCGGAGCGCGTCTTCGACAAATATCCGCGGCTGGCCGAGCGCCGCCACCGGCCGGCGCGCGTGCTCTCCGGCGGCGAGCGGCGGCTTCTGGAGATCTCGCGGGCGCTCATCATGGACCCCGCCGTGCTGCTGGTCGACGAGCCGTCCATCGGGCTGGAGCCGCGCTACATCGACAGCGTGTTCGAGATTCTGGAAGACCTGCGCCGCAGCGAGGGCAAGACCATCGTCATGGTGGAGCAGAACGCCAGGAAGGGTCTCGACTTCGCCGATGTCGGCTACGTGCTGGTATCCGGCGAGCTCGCCATGGCCGGCAAGGGCGACGCGCTGCTGGCGGACCCCGACGTCGGCCGGTTGTTCCTGGGCCTGTAGCGGCCCACAAAGAGAAACAGGGCCCGCGGGCCCTGCTCCTTCGTGTCGCTCGAGGTCGCTCGGCCTACTCAGGATTCGGATAGATGAGCTTCGACACGGTCGCGAACTCGTCGGTCGGATAGACGAAGTTCAGCTGGCCGTCCTGCCATTGCGCGATCAGCGACGAGCGGTCGGGCGGCAGGCCACGGTCGTCCCAATAGAAGGGGCCAAGCACCGTCTTCACCGGATCAGCCTTGGTGCGCGCATGCATCCAGTCGGCGATCGCCTGGTTGTCGGTCGATCCGACGGCGCGCACCGCCTGGTCCATGCCTTCGCAGAGCGCGAACGGGATCGCCGCGTCCTCGTCGGCCGTCTCGCCGAACTTCGCCTTGAAGGCGTCCTGGAACTGCTGATTGGTGATCTCCCCGCCGGCGATCAGGCCGACCCACGGGGCAGAGGCGTGCCAGGACGTGTACATGGTCACGCCGTTGGCGGCATCGCCGAGGCCTTCATGAAACTCCGTCTGCGTGCCCTGGCTGAGCCAGATCAGCTTCGGCTCGGCCTTCACCGTCTTCAGCGCGCGCACCAGCTGCACCGCCTCCTCCGCCGAGGCAGTCAGCCCGACCACCAGCTCGGCGTTGGAGCGCTTGATGGAGTTGGCGAGGTTCAGCCAGTCGGAGAAGCCTTCCTCCGGCCAATGCTCGTTCAGCACCACATCGATGCCGCCATCCGCCAGATAGCCCGGCGCCAGGTCGGCGATAACCTGGCCACCAGGATTCTCCACCTTGCTGCCCAGCAGGCCGGCGGCGATGGCATTGGCGAAGAAGTCGTCGGAGTGGACGACCGCCGCGGTCTTCGGCCGCTGATCCTCGGGAATGAGCCCATCAATCATCTTGACCAGGGATGAGCCGATCAGCTCCCCGGCATTCTGCTGGAAATAGAACTGATGCTTGAAGCCCTGGGTCCAGATGCGCAGCGCCCCGCCCGAAGGGATCGGAAAGACCATGTTGTACTTGTCGACGATCGCCGAGGCCGGGAAGTTCAGCTTCGAGGAGAAGGTTCCGAAGACGAGGTCGACTTTGTCGACGTTGATCAGGCGCTCGTACTGGCTGATCGTCGTTTCCGTGTCAGAGCGATTGTCGCTGACGATCAGGTCGATCGGCCGTCCGAGCAGCCCGCCCTTCTCGTTGATCATGTCCACGCAGAGCTGGAACCCCTGACGGTGCTTCTCGCCGGTGACGGAGAAGTTGCCCGTCAGCGGCAGCGAGGAGCCGATCTTGATCGGGTCCTGCGCATAGGCGGCCGAGGCGAGCAGCGCGACGCTCGCAACGACCGCAAGGCCGGTTCTTGTCATGACAGCCATTCTGGTCCTCCCTTTTTGTCGTCTACTTGAAAGCAAACGTTTGCACAGCATGTGCAAGACGAGCCTGCCCGTCAAGCAATGCCATTTGGAATCAAACTAACGCGGCTGGCGCCAAAAGGCCAGCTTTCTCGCAAATGCAAACGTTTGCGTTTGCGCTTGGCCGCGGTCGCGCGCTAAGAGGCGGGAAACCACGGGAGGGAGCGAAATCCATGCAGCTCGGCATTATCGGTCTCGGCGACATGGGCACGCCCATCGCCCGCCGTCTGCTCGCCGCCGGCCACACCGTGACCGGCTGGAACCGCGACGAAGGCGAAGGCGGAGCCGCTGATCGCGGAGGGCATGCTCTGGGCCGACAGCCCGCGCGCCGTCGCCGAGCCTCCGAGATCGTGTTCTGCATCGTCACCGACGGCAAGGCGGTCGAGGCGGTGGCGCTGGGCGATGACGGCGTCATCCACGGGCTGAAGCCCGCCGGCATCTTCATCGACATGAGCACCATCGCGCCCGATGTCAGCATTGCCGTCTCCGAGACCTTCGAGAAGGCCGGGCGCACGATGCTCGACGCCCGCTCTCCGGCAGCCCGCCGGTGGTGGAGGCCGGCAACGCCTCCTTCATGGTGGGCGGCGACGAGGCCGCCTTCAAGCGCATCGAGCCGGTGCTTGCTCGATATCGGCCGCAAGGCGCTCTACATCGGCGGCCGCGGCAAGGCGGTGCGCATGAAGGTCGCCATCAACCTCTGCCTCGTCGTCGAGATGGTCGCCTTCGGCGAGTCGGTGGCGCTGGCGGAGAAGGGCGGCGTCGAAACGCGAGATCGCCGTGGAGGCGATGCTGAACAGCGTCGTCGCCTCGCCCGTCATGGGCTATCGCGGCCCCTTCATCCTGGAAGGCAACATGCCCGACAAGCCGCTTGCCAACGTGACGCTGCAGCAGAAGGACATGCTCCTGGCGCTCGACCTGGCGCGCAAGGACGGCGTTCCCGCGCCGCTCGGCGCCGCCGCCAACGAGATGCTCAACGCCTGCCGCGGCCTTGGCATCGATCACCGCGACTTCGTCACCGTCTATGACGTCTATCGCCGCATCGCTCACCGGAGGAACGAACGTGAGCGAGCAACCGAAGCCCTACCGCACGCGCGTCGATGACGTGCCGCTGGTCGAAGGACTGACGCGCGAGGACGGCTGGATCGACATGCAGGTGCGCTTCCTCATCAACGAGGAGCGCTGCGGCTCCGACAAGCTGACCTTCGGCTGGACGGTGATGAAGCCCGGCGCCAGCCACGAGAAGCACCGCCACTTCCATTGCGACGAGTTCCTCGTGGTCATGTCGGGAGCGGCATCATCTTCACCGACGAGGGCGAGGAGCCGGCGAAGAAGGGCGACGTCGTCTTCACGCCGCGCGGGCACTGGCACGGCTTCCGCAACACCGGCGACGAAGAGGCGCTGCTCATCTGGGGATGGAGCGGCGCGGGTCGCTGGAGGCCGCCGGATATGAGGTCGGGCACTAGGGTGGTGGCCCGGCAGGATGCTGTGACAAGCGAAGCGGAGAAACCATGAGCAAGCCCCTCGACGATCCGCGCATTGCCGACGGCATGGCTGATCTTCTCGCCAAGCGCCGCGAGCGCATCGCAGCGGGCGAGACGCCGATCGGATGGAAGGTCGGCTTCGGCGCCAAGGCGGCGATGGAGAAGCTCGACATCTCCGCGCCGCTCATCGGCTTCCTGATGGCGAGCGGGCGCGTGGAGCCGGGCAGCACGGTCTCGCTCGCGGGGTGGACGAAGCCGGTGGCGGAGCCGGAGGTCGCCGTCCATATCGGCCAGGACCTCCCCGGCGGTGGCGACGAAGCCGCGGCCGAGGCGGCGATCGCCGGGCTCAGCACGGCGATCGAGCTGGCCGACCTCGACCCGGCCCCCGACACGATTGCGACCATCCTCGAAGGCAACATCTACCAGCGGCGCGTGATCGTCGGGCCGGTGGACGGCTCGCGCCGGGGCGGATCGGTGGCGGGGCTTCGCACGCGCGTCATTCGCAACGGCGAGGAATATGCCGCGCAGGCGGAGCTGGAAGCCAATACCGGCCGGCTGGTGGCGATCGTGCGCCATGTCGCAGACGTTCTGGAGGGCTGCGGCGAGCGCCTGCGCGCCGGCGATTTCATCATCGCCGGGTCGATCACGCCGCCGATCTTCCTCGAGGAGAGCGACCGCGAGCTTGCCCACGACATCGAAGGGCTGGGCAGCGTCTCGGTGCGCTTCACACGGGGTTAGAGCCCGGCGGGCGGGTTTGCACAGGGCTGCGATTCCGCTTGACCCCGGCACTCGAGCCGTCACGATCTGTGGTCAGGCACCGCCGATCGGCTCGAGGACGGCGGAGCAGGTCGAGCGAAAGCTGCAGCATGGGCGACAAGCCGCAAGATTTCTCCGACTTCGATCTCGACGATCCGATCCTTCCGGCGT
Source organism: uncultured Alphaproteobacteria bacterium (assembly GCA_963801225.1). Taxonomy (GTDB): domain Bacteria; phylum Pseudomonadota; class Alphaproteobacteria; order Rhizobiales; family Afifellaceae; genus DASWJZ01. The sequence goes on along the minus strand of CAWDED010000004.1, from coordinate 53,472 downwards.
GGATTGCAGACAAAGCGCTCGGCTCCGACGGCTATCCCTACGAGGAGCCGCTCAAGCAGAAGGCCTATGATCGCCAGCTGGACGTCCTGTACGTCGAGCTGGTGAAGCTGCTTGCGTGGCAGCAGGCGACGGGCGCGCGCGCCGTCCTTCTCTTCGAGGGCCGCGACGCCGCCGGCAAGGGCGGCTCCATCAAGGTCGGTGCGCAAGTTCCTCAATCCGCGGCACGCGCGCATCGTGGCGCTCGCGGCGCCGTCGGACCGCCAGCGCAGCCAGTGGTATTTTCAGCGCTACGTGGAGGAGCTGCCGGCCGCCGGCGAAATGGTCCTGTTCGACCGCTCCTGGTACAATCGCGGCGTGGTTGAGCCGGTCATGGGATTTTGCAGCGCGGAGGAGACCGAGCTTTTCCTGAGCCGAAGCGCCGCGCTTCGAGCGCATGCTGACGCGCGAAGGCCTGCATCTCTTCAAGTTCTGGCTCTCGATCGGGCGCGAGATGCAGATCAAGCGCTTTCACGACCGCCGGCACAATCCGCTCAAGTCCTGGAAGATCTCCGACGTCGACCTTGCGGCGATGCATAAATGGGATGATTTCACCGAGGCGCGCGACCGCATGATGGCGGCGACGCATAGCAAGCACGCGCCGTGGATCGTGGTGCGCTCGAACGACAAGCGCCGCGCCCACCTGGCGCTCATCCGCCACATCCTGAGCGAGCATCGATTACGAGGGGCGCGACGACGACGCCATAGGCGAGGTGGACCAGGCCGATCCTGAGACGCTCGGTCCGGAGAAACTGGCTCCAACGGCTGAAGCGGCGCGGTCAGTCGGCGACGAGCCGGCCCCGCGCCTCGAGATAGGCGATCACCTCTTCGGCCAATGCCTCCGGTCCGGCGGTTGCGGTACCGCAGCACCAGGTCCGGCTTGTCCGGCGCCTCGTAGGGCGAGTCGACGCCGGTAAAATTCTTCAGCTGGCCCGCGTCGGCGCGCGCATAGAGGCCCTTGGGATCGCGCTGGCGGCAGATGTCGATCGGCGTGTCGACGAAAATCTCCACGAACTCGCCCTCCGGCATGAGGCCGCGCGCCATGTCGCGCTCGGAGCGGAAGGGCGAGATGAAGGAGACGAGCACGATCAGCCCGGCATCCGCCATCAGCTTGGCGGTCTCCGCCACGCGGCGGATGTTCTCCACCCGGTCGGCGTCGGTGAAGCCGAGGTCGCGGTTGAGGCCGTGGCGGACATTGTCGCCGTCGAGGATGACCGTGTGCCGGCCGCGCGAAAAAAGCCGCTTCTCCACCAGGTTCGCCACCGTAGACTTGCCGGAGCCGGAGAGCCCGGTGAACCACAGCACGGTCGGGCGCTGATGCTTCAGCCGGGCGCGCGCGTCGCGGTCCACGTCGAGCGCCTGCCAGTGGATGTTGGAGGCGCGCCGCAGCGCAAAGCGGATCATGCCCGCGGCGACCGTGTGGTTGGTGAAGCGGTCGATGAGGATGAAGCCGCCCGCCTCGCGGTTCTCTTGATAGGGGTCGAAGGCGATCGGATCGGCGGTGGAGATGTTGACCACGCCGATCTCGTTCAGCTCCAGCACCTTGGCGGCCGCTGTGCTCCAGCGTGTCGACATCGAGGCGGTACTTGAGGTCGGTCACCTGCGCCGGCACGGTGCGGGTCATGCTCTTCAGCAGATACTGGCGGCCCGGCAGCAGGTCCTCGGAGTCCATCCACACGAGATCGGCGGCGAACTGGTCGGAGAGCTGACGGGCGGGCCGCCTTCGCCGCGATGATGTCGCCGCGGCTGAGGTCGATCTCGTCGGCCAGCGTCACCATCACCGACTGGCCGGCCGCCGCATTGTCGCGCTCCTCCGCGCCGACGAGGATGCGGGCGATACGGCTGGCGCGGCCGGAAGCGGCGACCACCACCTCGTCGCCGACGGCGACGCGGCCGGAGACGATGGCGCCGGCAAAGCCGCGAAAGCTCTGGTCGGGACGGCAGACCCATTGCACGGGCAGCCTGAGCGGTCCCTCCGCCGGATCGGCCGGCGGCTCCGCCGCCTCCAGATGCTCCAGCAGCGTCGGGCCGGAATAAAACGGCATACGGTCGCTGCGCCGCGAGACGTTGTCGCCGCCGCGCGCCGAGATGGGGATGGCGGTGATGCGCTCGAAAGAGAAGCTCCGCCGGCGAAGGCCTCGAACTCCGCGGCGATCTCGTCGAAAGTCTCCGCGTCGAAGCCGACCAGGTCCATCTTGTTCACCGCCAGCACCACCTCGCGGATGCCGAGCAGCGAGACGATGACGGCATGCCGGCGCGTCTGCGTCAGCAGGCCCTTCGCTGGCATCCACCAGCAGGATGGCGAGGTCGGCGGTGGAGGCGCCGGTCGCCATGTTGCGGGTATATTGCGGGTGGCCCGGCGTGTCGGCGACGATGAAGCGGCGCCGCGGCGTGGAGAAGAAGCGATAGGCGACGTCGATGGTGATGCCCTGCTCGCGCTCCGCCTCCAGGCCGTCGACCAGGAGCGCGAAGTCGATCTCGTCGCCGGCCGTCCCGTGCTTCTTGGAATCGGCCTCAAGCTCGGCGACCTGATCCTCCATGAGGAGCTGCGAATCGTAGAGGAGCCGCCCGATCAGCGTCGACTTGCCGTCGTCGACGCTGCCGCAGGTGAGGAGCGCAGCGTATCGGCGCTGGCCGCCGCGGCGACCGCTTCCAGCGAGAAGGCTTCGCGGTTCATCAGAAATAGCCCTCGCGCTTCTTGCTTCTCCATGGAGGCGGACGCCTCCTTGTCGATCAGCCGGCCGCCGCGCTCCGACGTGCGGGCCGCCATCATCTCCGCCACGATCGCCTCAAGCGACGTGGCGTTCGATTCGATGGCGCCAGTGAGCGGATAGCAGCCGAGCGTGCGGAAGCGCACCAGCCGCGTCTGCGGCGTCTTCGCCCGGCGAAAGCGGCAGGCGCTCGTCGTCGACCATGATCCACTGGCCGTCGCGCTCACCACCGGCCGCTCCGCCGCGAAATAGAGCGGCACGATCGGGATGTCCTTCCTTGAGGATGTAGGCCCAGATGTCGAGCTCGGTCCAGTTCGACAGCGGGAAGACGCGCATCGACTCCCCGTCATTGACGCGGGTGTTGTAGAGCCGCCAGAGCTCGGGGCGCTGGTTGCGCGGGTCCCAGGCGTGGCTGGCGGAGCGGAACGAGAAGATACGCTCCTTGGCGCGGCTCTTCTCCTCGTCGCGGCGCGCGCCGCCGAAAGCCGCGTCGAAGCGGTGGAGGCCGAGCGCCTGCTTCAGCGCCTCCGTCTTCATCACGTGCGTATAGTTGGCGCCGTGGTCGAACGGGTTGATGCCGGCCGCCAGCCCTTCCCGGTTGGTGTGCACGATGAGCTGCATGCCGGCTTCCGCCGCGGCCTGGTCGCGGAACGCGATCATGTCGCGGAACTTCCAGGTCGTGTCGATGTGCATCAGCGGAAAGGGCGGAGGGGCCGGGAAGAAGGCCTTCTTCGCCAGATGCAGCATCACCGAGGAATCCTTGCCGATCGAATAGAGCATCACCGGGTTGCGGGCTTCCGCCGCAACCTCGCGCATGATGTGCATGCTCTCGGCTTCGAGCCGCTCGAGATGGGACAGGCGATCGGACATGGGCACCGACGTTATGCGATCCGGCTCTACAAACGAAGTGACTGCGGCCACAGGATGGCGGCCGGCGCCCGCGGCTCAGCGCGGCAGATCGGCCTCGGCGACCGGATGCGCGCGCATGAGGCTATAGCGCGCTTCCAGCGCGTCCCGGTAGATATCCTCGATGCGCCGACCGAGGTCGGCGAGAGAAAATTTTTGCCTCACGCGCTCGCGCCGCAGCATAGCCTCCGCCTGAAGCCGCTCAGGCTCCGTGAGCGCCGCCCGCATGGCGGCGGCGAGCGCGGCGGCGCTGCCGGGCTCCACCAGCCGCTCAGCCTCGCCGGAGAAGATCTCCGGGATGCCGCCGACATTGGTGGCGATCAGCGGCATGCCGCAGGCGATCGGCCTCCAGCACGACATAGGGCATGGACTCCGCGCGCGACGGCAGCACGACGGTGCGCGCCAGCGCGAAGGCGCTCCGCGCCGGCATGGGCGCGTGGAAGGCGACGCGGCTCTTCACCCGTGCGTTTGCCATCTCGCGGTAGTGCTTCTGCGCCTCCGGCGTGCCGGGGCCGACAATGACGCCGCGCGGCGAAAGCCCCTCCCCTTCCAGCAGCGCCAGCGCCTCGATGAAGAGGTCGATGCCCTTCAGGTCACGCAGCTCGCCGATGAAGAGGAAGTCAGCGGGGCGCCGACGCGTGCTCGATCGCCTCGAACTCCTCCGGCCTCAGGCCGTTCCGCACTACGTGGACGGCGCAGCGCGGCACGCCGACCTTGCGGCGGTAGGTCTCCGCCTCAAAGGCCGAGACGTGGATGATGCCGTCGGTCAGCCGCTCCAGCGCGCGCTCCGCGGTGAAGTAGATGCGCCCCTCGAGGGAGCGCGGATCGTAGTGCAGGCTGCCGCCATGCGGGGCATAGAAGGCCGCCACCGGGCCGTGGCGGCGGCTCTGGATGGCGGCGGCGATGCGCCCGTAGACGCCGCCTTTGGCGCCATGGGCATGGACGACATCGGGCCGCACATGGGCCATGTGGCGCAGGAGGCGGAGCGTGGCGGCGAAATCTGCGGGGCCGATGGAGCGCGTCATCGCAATCCGCGCCACGCCGAGCGGCAGCGCCGCGGCGAGCGCGCTCGAGCCGCTCCTGCTGAAGCGCGTCGAGCGCCTCCGCATCGCAGACCAGCCCGACCGAATGGCCGGCGCCCGCCTGCGACTGCGCGAGATCGCTCACGTGGCGGAACGCGCCGCCCACGGGCGCGCGGATCACGTGAAGGATGGAAAGCTCTTTGCGCACGGATTTCCGCCTTTCGCGCCTTTCTAGCGAAGCGTGCGCTAAGGCTGCGTAAATGCGACCGCCCGTCCGATTTCGTCGCGCCCAGTGCCGCCGAATGTGGGTTTTTGCGGGCCCAGGGCATTTTCACTATTTACGAGCCGGTCGCTTTGCGAAAAAGTATGATTTAAGGGAGGGGCGTCGGGACAACCACAAGGGGTCACGTTGCGCACCCTCTCCGATCAGAGGGAGGTAAGCATGAAGTATTTTGTCCCGCTTGCGGCTGCCGCGGCGGCATTGTCGCTTGGAGTAACGGGAGCGTTTGCCCAGTCAGGCGGCGTGGAAGGTGCGGTCGGCGGGTATTCGTGGGAAGACGCCGCGAAAGAGGCGCCGGGCACCAAGAACTTCCATTCCAACGACGGCGTGTTGACCTTCGCGATCGTGACCCACACGGCCGGCAATGGCTTCTTCGACCCGGTCTATGTCGGCGCCACGGTTGCCGCCAACATGATCGGCGCGAAGATCCTGCTGCTCGGCTCCGAGTCGCCTTCGGACGATCCGGCCCGCGAGATCGAGATCCTGAACCAGATCATCCAGGACCCGACGCTCGACGGCCTCATCATGACCACGCCGCAGGTCGGCGCCTATGACGATATCGTCAAGGCGGCGGAATCGAAGGGCATTCCGGTCGCCACGACCAACTCGTTCGACCCCAACATCTATCACCGCAACGCCATCAGCCACACCGGACAGGACGCATCTGCCGCCGCTATCGCCGGCGAGGCACTGGTGCAATGCCTGATGGATCGGGGTGTCGAGGGCGGGACGATCCTGTTGCCGAACTCGACCGCCATGGGCAACGTCGAGGTGAACAACCGCGTCAGCTCCGCGTTCAACGCGATCGTCGCGTCGCTGCAGAAGGCCGGCAAGCTCGATGCCTTCAAGGTCGACGCGGGCCCGGAGAACGTCGGTGTCGACGCCGATCCCAACGATCCGGTGAACGCCATCGTGTCGCTCATGGAATTGCGCGGCGACGTGGTCGGCGCCTTCGCCGGCAACAACGTCTTCACGCCGGCGCTCGCCAAGGCGGTCGCCCAGACCGGGATGACCGGAAATATCTGCGCCTACGGCTTCGACCTCGGCCCGGCGCAGCAGGAAGCGCTCAAGTCCGGAGACCTTACCGGCGCGCTTGGCCAGCAGCCGTTCCTGCAGGGATTCTGGCCGGTCATGCAGCTCTATCTGCAGATTGACCGCGGCATCTCGGCGGCCAACCTCGACACGCGCGCGCAGCTCGTGACGAAGGACAGCGTCGGCAACGTCGGCAAGCGCTTCGAGAACTAGACGCCGACCGGCAATTTCTGTCTTGTTGCGAGAGGGCTCTGCCCTCTCGCGTTTTTCTTGCGCCGGGACCAGGCGATTCGATGCAAGGCTCCGCACCTCGTCTCTTGCGCCTGCCCTCGCAGCTTGTCGGCAGCTGGGAGGTGGGGCTGCTCGCCCTCATCGTGATCCTCTATGTCGGCGGCGCGCTGCTTAATCCGGCCTTCTTCGGCACCACTGACGCATTCCAGGCACTCCTGCGTGACTCCGCCCGCTTCGGCGTCATGGCTGTGGGGATGACGTTCGTCATTGCCAACAAGGACCTCGACCTTTCGGTCGGTTCGACGCTCGGCGTCATCGGCGTCGCGTTCTCGCATGTGTTCGACCCGAACCATTTCGACATGGGCGTCATGCCGGCGATCCTCGTCTGCCTGGTGCTGGGGACGATCATCGGGATCGCGAACGGCCTGCTGGTGACCGTGCTCCGGGTGCCCGCCTTCATTGCCACCCTCACCATGCTCCTGATCGGGCGCGGCGTTGTCCTCGGCCTGACGGGCGGCCGATCGATCCTCTATCCCATCAAGGCGCGCGACTATCACTGGTTCTTCCAGCTCGGTGAGACCAATTCCTGGGGCTTCAACAACCAGATCCCGATAGCGCTGGTGATCGTGGCGATCGGCGCCATCGTGCTCGCCAAGACACGCTGGGGCTACGAGACGCTCGCCACCGGCGGCAACGAGCAGGCGGCGATCTATGCCGGCATCCCCACGAAGTGGGTGCGCATCCGCGCCTATATCCTGTCCTCGCTCTGCGCCACGATTGCCGGGCTGATGACGGTGGCGCAGGACAAGGGCATCACCTCGCAGGCCGGCTTGTTGACGGAGCTTCTCGTCATCGCTTCCGTCATCATCGGCGGCGCGTCGATCCTCGGCGGACGCGGCCGTGTCGTCGGCAGCTATCTCGGCGCCATCCTGGTGGCGCTGATCAACAAGGTGCTGCGCGAAGGCGTGCCGATCACGCGGACCGTCGAGATCAACGGGCAGGAGGTGCAGGTGAAGGCGGTCTCGACGCTGCCGGCCGGCGCCGTGCCGACCTTCATCGGCCTGCTTCTGTTGATCGCCGTGCTGATCGAGCCCTACATCATCCGCCGCCGCGTGCCGCAGCGCATCTGGGCCTGGTTGCGCGGGCAGCCGCAACCCCCGCCGGCCGATGTCGGCGGGATTGCGCTGGAAGGCGCGCAGACCAAGGGCACCATGGCCTCCGACAAGGCAATGCACGCCCGTGGCTTTGGAAAGTTCCTGGCGCGACGCGACGCGCTCGCCATCATCCTCACCGTGATCCTGTGGCTCGTCGGGCTCTATCTGAGGCCGGACTATTGGTGGCACCTGCCCAACACCTTCGCCATCCTTCTGAACTACACCGAGCTGGCGATCCTCACCATCGGGCTCACTTACGTCATCGCCTGCGGCGACATCGACCTCTCGGTCGGCGCAGTGCTGGCGCTTGCCGGAAGCTTGGCCGCCTATTGCCTCAAGGTGCTCGGCCTCGACCCGGCGAGCGCGATTGCCGTCGGCCTGCTCGCCGGCACCATGGCGGGTGTGATGAACGCGCTCGTCACGGTCGGCTTCGGCCTTCCCGCCTTCATCTCAACGCTCGGCATGTTCTACATCGCGCGCGGGCTGGCGGCGTGGTTCGTCGCCGGCCAGCAGCTCACCGGCTTCCCCGAGGGCTTCAACCTCATCGGCCGCAAGCTGCGCGACATCTTCGCCTATTTCGACATGCCGGTCGCCGGCGCCTGGCAATTCATCACCGACGTGGTGAGCGTGCAGACGCTTTGGATGGTGCTCGTCGCGACCATCGCCGGCATCGTGCTCGGCACCATGACCTTTGGCCAGCAGGTGCTGGCGACCGGCGGCAACCGGCGCGCCGCCGACTATGCCGGCATCAGCACCAACCGCGTGCGCTTCATCGCGCTCGTGCTGTGCGGCTTCACCGCCGCCATGGCCGGCGTCATCAACGCCGCCTACTTCCGCAGCTTCAATCCGGTTGCCGGACAGTTCCGCGAGCTTGACGCCATCGCATCGGTCATCATCGGCGGCGGCTCGATATTCGGCGGCTACGGCACCATCATCGGCTCGCTCGCCGGCGCGGCGGTGATCACGCTGGTGCGGGCGCTGTTGCAGCTCAATATCATAACCGCGAGCGGCGCATCCATCGTGCTGCCGCAGCATTGGGTGAACGCCTTCGTCGGAATCATCCTTATCGTCGCGGTGCTGATCGACATCTGGGTGCGGCAGGCGAATATTTTCGGGCGCCTGCGCGAAGCACTGAGGAGTCGAAGACGAGAGACACGGGAATCCGTTCATGTCTGAAGCAGAAACATCGAAGCCCATCGTCGAGATGCAGCACATCAACAAGGCGTTCGGCGCCGTGCAGGCGCTCGCCGACGTGGACCTGAGGCTCTACGCCGGAGAGGTTCTCGGGCTGGTCGGCGACAATTCCGCCGGCAAGTCGACGCTGATGAAGATCCTGACCGGCGCTTATCACCGCGACAGCGGCGAGGTGCTGGTGGCGGGGCAGGCGGCGCATTTCAGGAGCCCGCACGAAAGCCGCCAGCGTGGCATCGAGATGATCTACCAGGACTTTGCGCTGTGCGGGAACATGGACGTCGGCCAGAACATCTTCCTCGGCCGCTGGCCGCGCAAATGGCTGTTCGTCAACCGCAAGCAGCATGTACGCCGAGGCCGACGAGGTGCTGAAGCGCCTCAAGGTCAACGTCAACTCGGTCTACCAGAAGGTGGAGAGCCTGTCGGGCGGGCGGCAGCAATCGGTGGCGATCGCCCGCGCCATCTCCTTCGATCCGCGCGTCGTCATCCTCGACGAGCCGACGGCCAACCTCTCGGTGATGGCGACCGAGCGGCTCTTGGAGACCATGCTGGAGCTGAAGAAGCACGGCGTCGCGCAGATCATCATCTCGCACCGGCTGCAGGACATCTTTGCGGTCGGCGACCGCGTCATGGTGCTGAAGCGCGGCGAGAATGTCGGCGACCGCTACATCAAGGACACGACCGAACAGGAGGTGCTGGAGATCATCGTCTCCGGCACACGCGAGAACGCGCTGACGGCCGACCAGGCAAGCGCCAAGGCGGCATGAGGGGGGCGACCGCCCAAGCGGTGTGGCGCTTCGCCCTACCAGAATTCCAGCACGCTGATGCGGTGGTCGATATGGGCGTCGCTGTCGAGGCCGCGGTAGCGGCCGGCGTAGTAGAGGAGCGGTGCGCGGTCGTCGGCCTCCATGTGGAGGATGCGGCCGATGAAGATGGTGTGGTCGCCGCAATCGTGCCGCACCATCACTTCCGCCGCCATGCGGGCGCAGGCATCGGCAAGAAGCGGCGCGCCGTCCTGCTGCGTGAATTCCACGGAGAGCTTCGGATTCGGCTTGCCGGCGAAATGCTCGCTGATCTCTTCCTGCAGCTCCGCCAGGATGTTCACGCCGAAGCGCTTCACGGACAGCAGACAGGCATGCATGTGGGCGCGCTTCGCCACCGAGACGACGAGAAGCGGCGGCTCCAGCGAGCCCGACATGAAGGCATTGGCGGTCATGCCGCGCACATGCTTGCCGTCCTCGGCGGTGATCACCGTCACGCCGGTCGCGAACCGGCTCATGACGCGGCGGAAAAGGCGCGGATCGACTTCGTCTACGACGTCACTCATCAGGCGGTGCTTGGACTCGGGGGCTACACGATGGAGGCGTCCGAACGGGCGCCCGACGCCGGTCTAGAGCAATCGCGGCAGCGCGGCCATAGCCCGCGGGTTGATGAATGGAGCCCGCCGATTGTTATGGCAAGAAACAATAGGTTATCATAATCGTCGCAGGAGCACCGGCGAAACGGAACCCGGTCCTGCGGGGGGATGCGATCGATGAACACGACTGCGGCCCGGGCCGCCGGGCGCGGCGTTTCGGACCGGTGAGGGGATGAAGAGGACGACGAGTGCCCTGGCCGAGCCGCAAGCTCCCGGCGCGGAGACGTGCGAGGCGCCGCGCGTCGATCTCACCGCGCTGGAACGCCGCATCGGCTATCTGGCGCGCCTGGCGCAGCTCGCCCTTTTCCAGGACTTCATCGCAACCCTCTCGGGCGTGAGATTCTCAGGCCCGCGCAATATTCCGCGCTCGTCGCCATCCGTGACAATCCAGGCCGCAAGCAGTCGGAGATCGCGGCGGCGCTGGCTATCAAGCGCGCCAACTTCGTGGCGCTGATGGACGAGCTGGAGCGCCGCGACCTCGCCACGCGCCACAAGGCTGAGAGCGACCGCCGCTCGCACGCTCTTTATCTGACGGAGACGGGAGAAGAGACCGTATTGCGCGCCGACCGGCTGGTGCAGAAGCATGAAGAGCGGCTTGCCGCCAAGCTCGGCGGCGAGGCGAAGAGGGATCAGCTGAGGGCGCTGCTGGCGCGGCTGACCTAATGCCTACGCCGCCGCGCGCTGGCTCTCGGGCGGTGCGGACGGATGCTCCCCGCCCCGGTAGCCCGGCGTGTCCTTGGTGAAGAGATTGCCGAGCGCCGTGACAACGAGCTCTTTGCGGAACTCCGGCGCGATCCCCTCGAACTTGCAGGCCGAGCGGACCTGGTCGATGAGGAATTTCGGCTGGTAGCTGGCGAGCGGGAAGTCGTTCTCCACGCGCAGGTGCCGGATCACGATGTTGATGATCTCGTCGGATGCTTCCATCTCGAAGGCCCGCGCCGACGACCTTGAAGATCTTGCGGAACTCCTCCTCGCGTCGGGCCGCCGATCTCCAGCTTGTAGGGGATGCGGCGCAGGAACGCCGGGTCCATCAGGTCGCGCGGCGCCAGGTTGGTGGAGAACACGACGAGCTCGTCGAACGGCAGCGAGAAGCTCTTGCCGGTATGCAGCTTGAGATATTCGACGCGGCTTTCCAGCGGCACGATCCAGCGGTTGAGCAGCGCCTCCGGGCTGACGAGCTGGCGGCCGAAATCGTCGATGGTGAAGATGCCGCCGAGCGCCTTGATGTGCAGCGGCGCCTCGTAGAACTTCGCCAGCGCGTTGAAGCTGAGGTCGAGCATCTCGAGCGTCAGCTCGCCGCCGGTGACGATGAACGGGCGGCGGCAGGGCACCCAGCGCTGGTCGAAGTCCTGCCGGCGCAGCGTCGCCGCGCCGTCGGTCTTCCTCTCGATGCGCTTGTGGATGCCGGGATCGAAGACCTTGATGATCTGGCCTTCGACCTCGAAGCAGTAGGGGATGTAGATCGTGTCGTTGAAGATCGAGCCGATGCGCTCGGCGACCGAGGTCTTGCCGTTGCCGGGCGGGCCGTAGAGCAGGATGGAGCGGCCCGAATTGACCGCCGGCCCGATCCGGTGAATGAACTCCTCGGAGATGATCAGGTCTCCGAAGGCCTTCTCGATCGCCGCCTGGTCGACCCGCTCGTTGGTGATGCGCTGGCGCTGAATCCGCTCCACGAAGGTCGGCGAGCGGGACCGGCGCCGGGCCGAGATACTGGTTCTGCCGACAGCGCGTCGGCGGCCCATTGCCGCCCCTTCTCAGTCAGCGCGTAGCGCAGCTCCGACGCCACCGACTGCGCCCGACGAGCCGAGCACGTCGAGCATCTTGCGCTCCTTCATCTGCTCCAGGATCAGCTGGATCACGCGCTGCGGCAGCTTGAGGATGCCGCCAATCACCGAGGGCATCTCGGCGCCGCCGTACATCGCCTTGGCGACGAGGTTCAGCAGCTCCGGCAAGCCGAGTCCGGTCTCCTCGATGTTGCGCGGCGAAGGCGGCGAGCTGTGCATCACGCGCTCCAGGTCGGCCGCATCGAGCTTGCCCATGGCGATCAGATGATCGCCGAGGATGCCGCCCTGCGCACGCTGCCGCTCCAGCGCCGCCTGCACGTCATCCTGGCGTCACCAGGTTCTGGGCGATGAGGATATCGCCGATCAGCATGCAGCACGCTCCCGGGCTACCGCCAGTCCGCGCTGACGGCACGATTGGTCTGGTTCGTGCGCCGCCCTCGAGCAGCAATCGCCACGGGGCCGCGCTTAGATGCGGAGGATCGTTCCGCCTCCCACCATTTGGCAGATGCGGGTTAACAATGAGGCTGCCGACTGGTTCGATTGCCCCTGGACGATTGTCGAACTGGTTTACGGATGGTTCACAGGCGAGACGACCTACGCGGGGGGCCGCAACGCTCGTCTTCTAACGTCCCCTGAAGAGCGCGTCCTCCGCTTCCGCGATATAGTCGCGCCGGAACGGAACGGCATCCTGATGGCGCGCCAGCTGCAGCTGAAACACGAACAGACGGTCGTGCCGGAACGCCGCTTCGGACGTGGCGAGATAGAACTCCCACATACGGCAGAAGCGCTCGTCGTAGATTTCCGCCGCCTTGCCTCGATTGGCCATGAACCGCTCGCGCCATGCCCGTAGTGTCCAGGCATAGTGCATGGGCAGAATCTCGAGATCCTTCACCAGGAGGCCGGCCCGCTCGACCGCCGGAAGCACCTCGGACAAGGCCGGAATATAGCCGCCCGGGAAAGATGTACCGCTCCACGAAGGGCTGGTTCAGGTAGCGCGGCCGGGTGCGCCCGATCGAATGCAGCAGCATGACGCCGTTCTCGCGTCTCAGAAGGGCCGCTGCCTTGGCGAAGAATCCGGGATAGCCCTTGACGCCGACATGCTCGAACATGCCGACCGAGACGATGCGATCGAAGGTCCCCTCGAGCGCTCGATAGTCCTCGAGGCGGAAGTCGACGCTGTCGGCGAGGCCACGTTCAACGGCGCGCCGACGCGCGGTCGCCAGCTGCCGCTCCGACAGGGTCACGCCGGTGACGCGCACACCTTCCACTCTCGGCGAGATCAAGCGCCAGCCCGCCCCAGCCGCTGCCGATGTCGAGCACGTGCTGTCCGGGCTGCAACAGAAGCTTCGCTGCGATATGTCGCTTCTTGGCGCGCTGCGCGTCGTCCAGGCTCTGATCGGGTGTCTCGAAATAGGCGCAGGAATATTGCCGGTCCGCGTCGAGAAAGAGATCGAAGAGGCCGGCGTCGAGATCGTAGTGATGCGCCACGCTCCGCTGCGCGCCCCGCGGCGACAACGCGCCGGTAAAGTGCGCCCGCGCCATGCGCCACAACGCGGTCATCGCAACATGCGGCGCCTTCAGACGCCCGAGGCCGTTGCGCTTCAACAGCGAGACGAGGTCGTAGACCGACCCCGTTTCGACGATGAGGCGGCCGTCCATGAAGAGCTCGCCAAGCTTCAGCACCGGGTCGAGTACCAGGAGGCGCTCCGCTCCCTTGTCGGTGAAGCGGATGGCAATCGAGCTCCCTCCCCCATCTCCGAACGTCCGGGTACGGCCGGAGGCGAAGCGGACCGTCAGCGCTCCGGTGCGCACGACCTGCGCAAGCGCCTTCGTGATGAGGGTTTCCATTTGAATACCGGACGAAGCGAACGCGGAGCCTACCCCGAAAGCTTGTCGATGACCTCCTGCGGGATGGGGACGCTGCGGATGCGCGACGGGTCGTCCGGGTCGCGGGCTGTCCAGACGCGCGTCTCGAAGCCCTCCACCGCGAGCGCGCCTTCGGCGGTCAGGATACGGTGCTCGATATCGAGGCTGGAGCGGCGGATTTCCGTGGCGCGGGTCTCGACCGTCAGGACGTCGCCGAAACGCGTGGGTATCTTGAACGTGGCACGCGTGTCGACCATCGGAACGCCGATCACGCCATAATGCTCGCTCCAGGCAGCCTGCTTCATCCCCAGCGCCAATTCGAAGAGCCGCGCCGTGCAGGCATCGAAATACTCGAAATAGCGCGGATAGAAGATGATTCCCGCCGGGTCGCAATCGCCCCATTCGATCTCGATCTGGCGGCGGTTCACCAGCATCGCCCTACCGCGGCGGCATGCGCAGCGCGCCGTCGAGACGCACGACCTCGCCGTTGAGATAGGGGTTGCCGATCATGGAAAGGACGAGGCTGCCGAACTCGTCGGGATCGCCGAGCCGGGCCGGAAAGGGAATTGACTGGCCGAGGCTCTGCTGCACGTCGGCGGGAAGCTGACCGAGCAGCGGCGTCAGGAACAGGCCGGGCGCAATGGCAAGCACGCGGATGCCAAAGCGCGACAGCTCGCGCGCCGCCGGCAGCGTCAGCGAGACGATGCCGCCCTTGGAGGCGGCATAGGCGGCCTGGCCGATCTGCCCCTCGAAGGCGGCGACCGATGCGGTGGAGACGATGACGCCGCGCTCGCCGGTCTCCAGCGGCTCCAGGGTCGACATCTCGCTCGCGGCAAGCCGCATCATGTTGAACGTGCCGACGAGATTGACGCGGATGATCTTCTCGAAGCCATCGAGCGGGGCCGGGCCCTCGCGGCCGACGATACGGGCCGCCGCGCCGATGCCAGCGCAGTTGACCAGGATGCGCGCCGGCCCGTGCCGCTCGCGCGCTTCCGCAAGGGCGTCGATCGCCGCACGCTCGTCGGCCACATCGCAATCGGCGAAGACGCCGCCGATCTCCGCGGCGACCTCCCTGCCCTTGTCGTGGTTGAGATCGAGCACGGCGACCTTGGCGCCGGCCGCAGCCAGCGTCCGCGCGGTCGCCGCGCCGAGCCCGGAGCTTCCCCCGGTCACGATCGCCGCAATGCCTGTTATGTCCACGATTGATCCTTCACACAGCCTCAGAGTCTCGAGTGCGTTCGCCGGCGGCGATCATCCGGCCGCCGTCTCGCGCGCGACGATCACATGCGACGGCGGCGGATCGGTGTAAAGCGCCTCGACGACCGACTCCCGGCGGGAGAGCACGGCCGACTGGTTGAGCGAGCCTTTCTCGGTCATTTCGTGCGTGTCCATGGTCGGCGGGTCGACGAGGATTGCCGCGCGCTCCACGCGGTTGGAGCTGCCGGTCGCCGCGGCGGCAAGCTCGGCAAGCGCCTGCTGCACATAGGCGCGGACGGCCGGATGCGTCACCACGGCCGCATCGTCGGCGTCGGACGCAAGGTCCGGGCAGAGCGCGCGGCATGCCCCGACATCGGGCACCAGCAGCGCGGCGATGTAGTCGCGGTTGAGGCCCGCCAGCACCACGTCGCGAATGTAAGGAGCGAGCCTGCCCACGAGCTTCGCCCGCACGCCCGCCAGGTCGACCCAGGTTCCGGTCGACAGCTTGAAGTCCTCCGTCACGCGCCCGTCGAACATGAAGCCCTGCTCGGGATCGCTCTCGTCGACGAATTTCAGCGCGTCGCCCATCTTGTAGAAGCCTTCCTCGTCGAAGGCCTCCTTGGTCTTCTCAGGCATGCGCCAATAGCCCGGCGTGATGTTTGGCCCACGCAGGCGCACCTCCATCTTGCCGCCATGCGGCACCAGCTTGAGGTCGAGCCCGACGGCGGGAATGCCGACCTGCCCCGGCCGGTCGATCACGTGGTTGGGCCCGAGCGCGAACGGCCCGGTCTCCGTCGAGCCATAGCCGGTGATCAGGCGGACGCGCTCGCCGCATGCCTCCACGCCGAGGTCGCGCAGGCGGTCCCAGGTATGCTGGCTCATGCCGGCGCCGGCGTACTGGATGGCTTTCACGCGGCTGTAGAAATTCCGCCGCAGCGCCTCGTTCCGCTCGAAATGGTCGCAGAGCATCTCGTAGCCCTTGGGCACATTGAAATAGAGCGTCGGGGCGACATCCATGAGATTGCGCACGGTCTTGCCGATGCCGGCCGGCGTCGGCGCGCCATCGTCGATATAGAGCGTGCCGCCGTTGACGATGGTGAGGCCGTAATTGTGGTTGCCGCCGGCGGTATGGTTCCACGGCAGCCAGTCGACCATGACCGGCGGCTCGTCCTGCAGGAAGGCGAGCGACGTGTTGAGCATCACCTGGTCGGCGCACCACATGCGCATGGTATTGATCACCGCCTTCGGCACGCCGGTCGAGCCGGAGGTGAAGAGGAACTTTACGATCGTGTCCGGCGTGATCGCTTCCGTGGCGGCGGCCACGTCCCCGGTCGGCGGCGCAGCGAACTGGTCGAAGGGGATGGCGCCCTCCCACGCCGCGGCGTTGCGCCCCGCCACCACCACCATGCCCGGCCGCGTGATCGCTTCCAGCGCCTTCTTGAAGGGCGCCGGGTCGGCCACATAGACGAGCCCCGGCTCCACCAGTCCGAAAACGTGCTTCAGCTTGCCGAAATCCTGCGAGATCAGCGAGTAGGCCGGCGTGACCGGTGCGTAGGGGATGCCGGCATAGAGCGCGGCGAGCGCGAGCAGGCCGTGCTCCAAATCGTTGCCCGAGAGGATCGCGAGCGGGCGCTCAAGCGACAGGCCGTGATTGAGGATCGCCTGGGCGATGGCGCGTGCCGTCTCGCGCGTCTCCGCATAGGTGCGCTTGCGCCAGGCGCCACCCTCCGGGTCGCGGTCGGCGATGAAGACGCGGTCCGGCACGCGCTCGGTCCATTCGTCGAACTTGTCGGTCAGGCGCGCGGGCCAGGGGCCGATCGGCACGGGCGAGCGCACGTAGAGGGCGCCGCCCTCACTCTGCGTCACCTCAACGGCGGTCGGCCCGAACTTGACAGGCCGCATCGGCGGCTCGCTTGCACCTCCCATACCCGGGCCGGCCTCCCAATTCTCTTGCGGGTATTGGGCTATTGGGCACGCCGGATCGCGTCAAGGCCACCCGCGCCGGCAGCCGGCCGGATGTGGCGTATTTCTGGCCGTCGTCGCCAGTTCCTATGCGGGCGGGGCGCCCTCAAAGGCGCGCGCGAGGAGCGCACGAATGCCCTCCGGCTCGAGGGGCCGCGGGTTCCAGTAGGGGTCCCTCACCGCAAGCTCCACGGCCCGGTCGATGCCGTCGGCGGGCATGCCGATATCCTTCAGCCCCGCCGGGATGCCGAGCCTCCGCCCCAGCGCGAAGAGCCCGGCCGCTGCATCGTCCGCGTTCGAGGGCGCGCGCAATCCGCGCCATCGCGTCGGGCGCCGCCTCGGCATTGTAGGCGGTGGCATGCGGCAGGAGGATCGCATGCGTCTCGGCATGCGGCAGGTCGAAGGTGCCGCCGAGCACATGGCAGAGCTTGTGGTGCAGCGCCATGGCGCTGGAGCCGAGGCACATGCCGCAGAGCCAGGCGCCGTATTGGGCGCGGGTGCGCGCGGCAAGGTCGCGCGGCGCGGCCATGATCGCCGGCAGCGCCGCGGCGAGAGCCGCAAGCCCCTCTTCCGCCATCAGCACGGTCACCGGGTTGCGGTTCTGCGCATAGAGCGCCTCCACGGCATGCGCGATGGCGTTCATGCCGCTGGCGGCGGAGACGCTCGGCGGCAGCGACAGCGTCAGCTCCACGTCGTAGATGACGATCTCGGGCAATATCCTGCGGTCGCGCGTGTTGGTCTTCACGCCGTCCTTCGTCTGCCCGAGATTGGGCGTCACCTCCGAGCCGGAATAGGTGGTGGGGATGACGATTTGCGGCGCGTCGGTCCGGAGCGCCAGCGCCTTGCCGAGCCCCGTGGCCGAGCCGCCGCCGAGCGCCACGGTGCAATCGGCGCCAAGCTCGGCGAACGCCTTCAGCGCCCGCTCGGTGACATCGACCGGCGTATGCATGGTGGCGTCGGCGAAGATGCCGGCGGCGTGACCGCCCAGCGCTTCCGCAAGACGCTCGCCGGCCGGCCGGCGGCCGCGCGTGGTCAGCACCAGAGCACGCTTGCAGCCGAGTCCGCGCACCGCCTCTGGCGCCTCCGCCAAGCGGCCCGGCCCGAAGATCACGCGAAGCGGGAGGCCTTCGTAGACAAAGGGCTCGACCGTCCTCAAACCGCGCGACCCCGTCCGATCCTCACTGGCCCTTGCGCAGCATGTGGTAGCTGAGCTCGCCGGGATCCTGCATGTCGGGCACGCGCCAGCCGTCGATGTCGTATTCGGCCATGCACTGCTCGGCGAAGCCGACCATCTTCTCCGCGGCGCCGGAGGCCATGGCGCCGAACAGGCAGTAGCGGCGGATCTCCTCCGTCGAGCCCGACCAGTTGATCTCGTAGAGCTCCGAACGGCCGCCGAACTCCGTGCCGATCGTGTCCCACAGGAGCTTGAGGAGCTTCACGCGCTCCTGCGCCTTGTAGCCGTAGGAGCCGCGGAGATAGCGGTCGAGATAAGGCCGAAGCTCATCGTTCTCGAAATCGAGCTTGGAGCTGTTGAGATAGATGAGGCCGGAGGCCACCGTCTCCTCGATCAGATATTTCACCTTCGAATAGGCGAAGGTGCAGAAGATCTGATAGGCGGCGCCGGGCTGCTGGTTGGGGAGCAGGTAATCGCCGATCCACGGCTGCGGGTCGCGGCACATGGCGTCGGAGAGGCCCCAGAACAGGTTGCGCCAGCCGATCACCTCGCCGACCTTCGCCTCCACGCCGCGGAAGCTCTTGGTGCCGCCGGCCTCGACCGCCTTCAGCATCAGCCCGGCCACGAAGTCGAGCTTCACGGCGAGCCGCGTGCAGCCGTGCAGCAGCGCGCGCGGCAGGAAGCCGGTGCGCGGGAAGAAGTTGTTGGCCTTTTCCACGTCGGCGTAGACGAAGACGTTCTCCCAGGGGACCAGCACCTTGTCGAGGATGAAGACGGCGTCGTTCTCGTCGAGCCGGCTCGACAGGGGATAGTCGTAGGGGCTGCCCATGGCGGTCGCCGCCATCTCGTAGGAGGTGCGGCAGACGAGCTTCACGCCCGGCGCGTCGGTCGGGATCATGAAGACGGCGGCGAAGCTCTTGTCCTGCAGCGGTGTCAGGCCATGATGCGCCACGAAGGTGTAGTTGGTGAGCGCTGAGCCGGTGGCCACCACCTTGGCGCCCGACACGACGATGCCGGCGTCGGTCTCCTTCTCCACGTGCACGCAGACGTCGGCCACCTCGTTGGGCGGACGGTCGCGGTCGACCGGGGGATGGATGATGGCGTGGTTGACGAAGGGCACGCGCTCCTGCGCGAACTTGTACCAGCGCAGCGCATTGTCCTGGTAGGGCTCGTAAAACTCGGAGTTGGCGCCGAGCGTGCCGAGGAAGGCCGCCTTGTAGTCCGGCGCGCGGCCGATGAAGCCGTAGCCGATGCGCGCCCACTCGGCGATGGCGTCGCGCCCGGCGATGGATTCCTCCAGCGTCTTCGGCGCACGGAAGAAGGCATGCGTGAAGCCGCCATTGCCGGTCTCCGTCGGCAGCGTCAGCTTGTCCTTGCGGGCGGGATCGTGCAGCGCGTCGTAGAAGCGCGCGATCATGCGCGAGGTGTTGCGGAAGGCGGGGTGCTCGGTGATGTTCTTGACCCGCTCGCCGTAGATGTAGACGGCGCGGTCGTCGCGCAGCGAGTCGAGATATTCCTGGCCGGTCATCGGCCGCTTCGAAGCGACGTCGGCTATCGTCTCCGGCTTTTTGGCGAAGGCGGTCTTTTCGTCGTCGCTCGCATGCAGGGCCATCTCTGCCATGGCGCTTTCCCTCCCTGAAGACGCATCTCTATCGTTTGTTCGATTATCGAACTCGTGTGCGATTTCCGAACTGACGATACGAACTCGCTTTGGCGATGACAAGCGCCTCCACCATGAGGTTCACACTGCTCTATAACGCGAGAGTCGATACTCGCCGGAGCACCCATGCTTGCATCGCTCTCCTACAACCTTGAACGGCTCGCGCATTTTCGCGGACGCGAGAGCCGGGCGCTTTTCTGGCCCTACGCGGCGTGCGTCGTCGTTCCGTTGTTCGTCGCCTCGCTAGCGGTCATGGTGCCGGAGCTCAAAGCCAGCTTCGATCGCATGCTGCGCTACGCGGCGGACCATCCCGACGAGGCGACGGTGAGCCAGGGTCCCGGCCAGATCTCCGTCACCATCGACGGCTTCCATCCTGAGCTGATGCCCGACCTGGCGCGGATCGCAATCCCTCTCGCGGTCATCCTGGCCGTTGCCGTCGTGCTGCTCGCGGCCGCTGTTTCCCGGCGCCTGCACGATCGCGACTGGAGCGGGCTTTGGGGCCTGCTGCCGCTCCCCTTTCTCGGGTTCGGCTATCACCTCTTCGCCAACGTCTTTGGGCCGGGCGGCGCGGAAGAGTTCGATGTGATGCTTTTCCTCGGGCTCCTCCTCAACAACGCGCTCTATGTCGCGGCGCTGCTGCTCCTCATCGTGCAGCTCGCCAAGCCAGGGACGTCGGAGAAAAATCGATACGATTAAGCCACGGAGCGCGCGATCTCGGCCGCAGCTTGTCGCAGCCGCGGCAGGAAGTGGTCGCGCATGTGGTTGCGGGTGATGCGGGTGGAATTGGTGGAGATGTTGAGGCCGGCGACTGCATCGCCGGAGCGGCCCACCACCGGCACGGCGATCGACCTCAGGCCGCGCTCCAGCTCCTCGTCGACGATGGAGAAGCCCTGCGCGCGATCCGATTTCACGCGCTCCAGGAGCGCCTGCGGGTCGGTGATGGTATGCGTCGTATAGGGCTCGATGCGGAACGACTTCAGCCGCCGCCAGACCTCCGCGTCCTCGATGTAGCCGAGCTGTACGCGGCCGAGCGAGGTGTGGAACGCCGGCAGGCGCGAGCCGACGCTGACCGCCACCGACATGATGCGGCTGGTCGGCACGCGCGCCACATAGACGATGTCGGTGCCCTGCAGGATGGCGGCGGAGCAGGATTCCTGCACCTCGGCGGAGAGCTCCTTCAGGATCGGCGCGGCGCGGTCGATCCAGCTCTGTGCGGAGAGATAGCCGAAGCCGAGCTCCAGCACGCGCGGCGTCAGCGAGAACTGCCGCCCCTCCTGATCGACGTAGCCGAGCGCCACCAGCGTGCGCAGGATGCGCCGCGCCGTGGCGCGCGTCAGGTCGGCTTCCGCGGCGGCCTGCGACAGCGTCATGGAGGCGCGCTTCTGGGAGAAGGCGTGCAGCACCGTGAGGCCCTTGGCGAGCGTCGTCATGAACTCGCGGTCGACGCCGGCGGAGCCGTCCTCGCCCTTTGGCCGCACGCCCCGCGACAGCGCCTCGCCGGGACGCTTGCGCGTCGCTCCTGTGCGTGAAGTCTCCGTTGACACCGCGAGAACTCTGCCCGAAGATTGCCGATATACGAACGACTGTTCGATTATCGAACAACGCAACGCGTTGCGTCAAGGTCGCGACCATTGGGGAGGATTCGGTCGGCGCAGACGCGACCGGTCCAGCCGCTCCATCCCATGCGCGCGACAAAGTCGTCACAGAGAGACGCTTGGGAGGGCGCCATGAAGATGATCCGAGGCAGCAGAATTGACCGCCGCACCTTCGTGAAGACGAGTGCGGCCGCGGGTGCGCTCGTCGCCGCGTCGCCGCTTTTCGCGCCGGCCGTCAGGGCGCAGGCCCGCACCATCAAGATCGGCTTCGTGAGCCCGCAGACCGGACCGCTCGCCCCCTTCGCCGCGGCAGACAATTTCACGCTGCAGGCGTTCCAGGATGCGACCGGCGGCAACGTCATGGTGGGCGGCGCGAGCCATCCCGTTGAGGTCATCGTCAAGGACAGCCAGTCCGATCCCAACCGCGCCGCGGAGGTCGCCAAGCAGCTGATCGTGGAGGACGAGATCGACCTGATGCTCGTCGCCAACACGCCGGAGACAGTGAACCCCGTCTCCACCCAGTGCGAGATCGAAGAGGTTCCCTGCGTCTCCAACAACTGCCCCTGGCAGCCCTACTTCATCGGACGGCAGGCCAATCCGGGCGACCCGAGCACCTGGAAGCCCTTCAACTGGACCTACCACTTCTTCTGGGGGCTGGAGGACGTCATCGCCGTCTTCACCAACATGTGGGGGCAGCTCGACAGCAACAAGTCGGTGGGCGGGCTGTTTCCCAACGACGCCGACGGCAATGCCTGGGGCGACCCCCATGTCGGCTTTCCTCCGGCGCTGAGCGAGAAGGGCTACGCGCTGACCGACCCGGGCCGCTACCAGAACCTCACTGACGACTTTTCCGCGCAGATCACCGCCTTCAAGACCGCAAGCTGCGAGATCATCACCGGCGTCATGCTGCCGCCCGACTTCACCACCTTCTGGAACCAGGCGCTGCAGCAGGGCTTCAAGCCGAAGGCCTGCTCGGTCGGCAAGGCGATTCTCTTCCCCTCATCGGTGGAGGCGCTCGGCAACCAAGGCAACAATCTCTCCTCGGAAGTGTGGTGGTCGCCGAACCATCCGTTCAGCTCGTCGCTGACCGGGCAGACGTCGCGCGAGCTGGCGGACGCCTTCACCGCGGCGACCGGCCAGCAATGGACGCAGCCGATCGGCTATATCCATTCCCTGTTCGAGGTGGCCGTCGACGTGCTCGGCCGTACCGAAGATGTCGACGACCCGGAGAGCGTCGTGACGGCTATTACCGGCACCAACCTCGACACGATCGCCGGGCACATCCAGTGGAACGGCGCGGGCCTGCCGCCTTTCGCGCAGAAGAACATTGCCAAGACCCCGCTGGTCGGTGGCCAGTGGCGGCTGGTCGGCGACGGCAAATACGACATCGTCATCGTCGACAACCAGACGGCGCCGGAGATCCCGACCGGCGGCAGCATGGAGCCGATCAGCTAGACTCGATACGATCGCACAGGGGAGCCGGCGATGCTGCCGGCTCCGGCCGAGGGCACGGTGCTCCTTTCCGTCGAAGCCATCTCCAAATCCTTCGGCTCGCTGAAAGCCGTGCAGAACGTCAGCCTCGAGGTCGCCGAGGGCGAGGCGCTCGGCATCATCGGGCCGAACGGCGCCGGCAAGTCGACGCTGTTCAACCTCATCACCGGCGTGCAGAGCGTCGATGCGGGCCGCATCAGGCTCGACGGGCGCGACGTGACGAGAGCTTCGCCGCAGGCGCGCTGCCGCGCCGGCATCGGCCGCTCGTTCCAGATCCCGCAGCCCTTCGAGAACCTCACCGTGTTCGAGAACCTCCTCGTCGCCGCGACGGCGGCCAGGCGGAAGCGCGAGCGCGACGCGGCGGACGATGCCGCGGCGATTCTCGAGCGCACCGGGCTCCTGGCACTGGCCAACCGCCGCGCCGGGTCGCTGACGCTTCTGCAGCGCAAGCAGCTGGAGCTTGCCCGCGCGCTCGCCACCGAACCGCGCCTGCTGCTCCTCGACGAGATCGCCGGCGGACTGACAGAGGCCGAATGCGCCGCGCTCGTCCAGACCATCAAGGATATCCGCGCCAGCGGAACCACCATCGTGTGGATCGAGCACATCGTGCATGCCCTGATCGCCGTCGTCGGGCGGCTGCTGGTGCTCGACTTCGGCGAGGTCATCGCGATCGGCGAGCCGAAGGCCATCATGGACTCGCCGAAGGTGCGCGAGATCTACATGGGCATCGAGGTATGACCGGCGGCGGTGGCGAAAAGAAATCGGGCGAGCCGCTGCTTCGCACGCGCGGCCTTGTCGCCCGGTACGGCGACTTCCAGGCGCTGTTCGGCATCGACTTCGATCTCTTCGAGGGCGAGACGGTGGCCATCATCGGCGCCAACGGTGCCGGCAAGACGACGTTTCTGCGCGCCGTGTCCGGCGTGCTGCCGAGCGCGCCGGACGATATCCATTTCGAAGGCCGGCCTGTCGGCGCCATGCGCGCCGCCGACATCGTCCGCCTCGGCATCGCCACCGTGCCGGAGGGCCGCCGGCTCTTCCCCTCGCTCAGCGTGGAGGAGAACCTGCTGGTCGGCGCCCATGCCAGGACAGGTGGCGGCTATTGGACGCTTAAGCGCGTCTACGCGCTCTTTCCCAACATCGCGGAGCGGCGGCGCGCGCCGGGCAACGCGCTGTCGGGCGGCCAGCAGCAGATGGTGGCGATCGGCCGGGCGCTCATGTCCAACCCGCGCGTGCTGCTGTGCGACGAGATCAGCCTCGGCCTGGCGCCGATCGTCATCCGCGACATCTACCGAGCGCTGCCCGACATCAAGGCTCAGGGGACCAGCCTCGTCATCGTGGAGCAGGACGTGGTGCAGGCCATGCAGGTCGCCGACCGCGTCTATTGCTTCCAGGAAGGCCGCATGACGCTGACCGGCGCGCCGGACGCGCTCACCCGCGAGCAGATCCACAACGCCTATTTCGGGCTGTGAGAGATGACCGAGGCGGACATCTGCGACACACTATCGTTTGTCATCTGGCGCCTACGCGCCATCCGGGATGACAAACGAGAGGGGACGCTCGTTCGGTCTGAGCCATGC
This sequence comes from uncultured Alphaproteobacteria bacterium, assembly GCA_963801225.1. Lineage (GTDB taxonomy): Bacteria > Pseudomonadota > Alphaproteobacteria > Rhizobiales > Afifellaceae > DASWJZ01. Next base: position 29,186 of record CAWDED010000004.1, on the reverse strand, counting down.
TGAACTGGGTCGACACGATCCTGCAGGGCGTCCTGCTCGGCGGGCTCTACGCGCTCTACGCTGCGGGGCTGTCGCTCATCTTCGGCATCATGCGGCTGGTGAACCTCGCGCATGGCGACCTGATCGTGCTGGCCGCCTTCCTCATCCTGGCGCTGACCACGGCGCTCGGCATCGAACCGCTTGCGGCCTTCGTGCTCATCGTGCCGGTGATGTTCGCCATCGGCTACGCCCTGCAGGCGCTGCTTCTCAACCGCACGCTCGGGCGGGACATCCTGCCGCCGCTGCTCGTCACCTTCGGCCTGTCGATCATCACCCAGAACGGGCTGCTGGAGGCCTTCTCCGCCGACACGCAGCGGCTCAAGCTCGGGCCCATCGAGGCGCAGTCGCTTTCGCTCGGCGGCGGCATCGCCGTCGGCGTCATGCCGCTCCTCAGCCTCGTCTCGGCGGTCGCCGTGATCTTCCTGCTCAACCAGCTCTTCTACCGCACGCGGCTCGGCCGCGCCTTCCGCGCCACCTCCGACGACCCGGAGACGGCGCAGCTCATGGGGATCGACAATCAGCGCATCTACGCCATCGCCATGGGGCTGGCGCTGGCGGTCGCCGCCGTGGCGGCGTTCTATCTCGGGGCGCGCTCCAATTTCGATCCGACCATCGGGCCGGCACGGCTGATCTATGCCTTCGAGGCGGTGATCATCGGCGGGCTCGGCAGCCTGTGGGGCACGCTCGCCGGCGGCATCGTGCTCGGCGTGGCGCAGACGGTCGGCGCCAAGATCAATCCGGAATGGCAGATCCTCGCCGGCCATGTTGCCTTCCTCGTCGTGCTGGTGCTGAAGCCGCGCGGCCTTTTTCCCCGCGCGGTGGATTGAGGCATGGCTGTGGAAGCGCAACCTGCCGAAGGCACACGCAGACGCTTCACCGTCGTCACCGCGACGGCGACCGCGCGCGCGGCGATCGTCGCCGGCCTCATCCTCGTCGTGGTGCTGGCCACCCTCCCCTTCTACGGCAGCCGCTCGCTCATCCAGGACATGTTCTTCGTCTTCACCATGCTGGCGCTGGCGCAGTACTGGAACCTGCTCGCCGGCTATGCCGGGCTGGTCTCGGTGGGACAGCAGGCCTATGTCGGCCTCGGCGCCTATGCGCTCTTCGGCTCCATCGTGTTCCTGGGCGTCGAGCCGCTGATCGGAGCGCTTATCGCCGGCCTCGCTGCCGGCCTCCTCGCCGTGCCGACCGCGGCCATCGTCTTCCGCCTGCAGGGCGCCTATTTCGCCATCGGAACCTGGGTGGTGGCGGAGGTCTACCGGCTGCTGCTGGCTCAGGCAAAGACTCTCGGCGGCGGCACCGGCGCCTCGCTGCCGGTGGAGGCGAGCCGCTCCATGGCCGGCGTCGAGCTCGTCAAGGGCCTGCTCCACGTCCGCAGCTCGGCGGCACGCGACATCGTGCTCTACTGGGCGGCGCTGGCGCTCGTCGCAGGGACGCTGGCGCTGGTCTATGCGCTGCTGCGCTCGCGCCGCGGGCTGGCGCTTTCGGCCATCCGCGACTCCGAGCTTGCGGCGGCCAGCGTCGGCGTGGAGACCGGCCGCACCAAGCTCTTCGTCTATGTGTGCGCGGCAATCGGCACCGGCATTGCCGGCGCGCTCATCTACCTGCAGAAGGCGCGCATCTCGCCCGATGCCGCCTTCTCGGTGCTCGACTGGACGGCCTATGTCATCTTCATCGTGGTGATCGGCGGCATCGGCACCATCGAAGGGCCGATCATCGGCGTGGTGGTGCTCTATTTCCTGCAGGACTATCTGGCGAGCTTCGGCACCTGGTACCTGATGCTGCTGGGGCTGCTGGCGATCGTCGTTATGCTGGTGGCGCCGGGCGGGCTGTGGAGCCTGGTCGCGCAGCGCTTCGACCTGCAGCTCTTCCCCATCAGGCGGCGGCTGATCACACCCGACAAATAGCCTTGATCAGAGAAGGCTGGTCAGCTTGTCCAGCGCCGCGCTGAAACCGTCGAGCGTCAAAGGCACCACCATGTCCCGCCCGTCGGCGAAGCGCATGGCGATGTTCAGATGCTTGCCGAGCTTCATCGCCATCAGCAGCTCGTCGGTGAGCGGCAGCGCGGCATAGGCGCCCTTCTGGTCGCTCGTCTGGATGGCGACGTTGGTGGCCCGCCCCTGGTCGATCGCGATGGTGAGGCCGGGCGGAAAATAAAGCCCGTGCGGCAGCGACAGGAGCATGCCCATCCGCTTGTCTTCCGCCTGCGGACGAATGGTGGCGGAGATGAGCGGCTGCCCGGTCCCCTCCGCGAAGAGGACCTGCGTCATCTGACAGGTGCCTTTCGTCCCGTCGGCGGCGGGCGAGCAGGTCACGACCCATTCGGGCGGCGCGGGCTCCGGCGCTTCCGACAGCTCCACCAGCCCCTCCGGCGCGGCGACAGCAGTCTGCGCGCGCGCGGGCATCTGCAGCGTTGCCACCGCCAGACCCGCTGCAACAGCGACGAGATACAAGCGAGATGCCATGGGTCCCCCGAGGGTCCCCCGCATTAAAGCACGGGATGCCGTCGAGACAAGCAATTGATGCGTGACGGGGGCGAAGCGTCCGGGCCGGCATGTCACGCGCGACCGAGGGCTTTGCGCAATTCTCCCTTGCGCATGCTTCTTGCCGATTGACCATTTCTGCGTGTCTCACGAGACGCTGCCGCGCCTTCCGGAGACGCGCTCCGCTCCATGCCGCGGCTCACCGATCTGGGTTAAGCATTCGTTTCGGGTTGCATGGCAACGAACGAGCCCACAGTCGGCTTCCCGGCCATCCTGCGCTTGCCTGCGACGTACGACTTGCGCGCAACCTTTTTCGTCGAAGGCTGGAGCGCCCTCCACTACGGGGATGTCATAGAATTGATCTTGCGCGGCGGTCACGAAATCGGTTTGCACGGCTGGGTTCACGAAGTCCTCGCGGACCTGCCCAGCCGAACGTCATGCGCAACGTCGCGCGCGCCAACGGCCTCGTCACCATCATCAGTCATGCCCATGTTACCGGCGTCGACCCCGACCGCGTCTCCGCTCTGGAGAAGATACTGAAACTGGCGCTGGAGCTCGGCTTCGAGATTCTGCCGGGCGAACAGGCGATGCGCCGGACCGAGCATCTGACGTGAAGGCAGGCTTGAATGCCGAGCTACGACAACCCGGCGGCCGCGATCTTCGGCTTCGCGGCAGGCGCGCTGGTGGGAGCCGCGGCAAGCGCTGCCGCCGACAACTCGTACGTGACGCGCTGCGAGGACCCCTACCGCTCCTGCGGCATGCGGACCGACACCTGTCTCGGCGATGACGGCGACCGGCAGGATTGCCGTCTGTAGGTCGGCGCAATCGCCGGAATGGGGGAGCCGGCCGAGCGCCGGCTCCTTGCTTAAGAGCAAGGCGTCACCGAGCTCCGGAACAAGCCGTCACCCATATGGCCGGAATGGGCCTCCCCCGACCGGAGTGCCCTGTCGTCGCCATCGGACTGAAGATCACCGGCGGTCATCGACGTTATTGCGTTGCAACATTTTTGTGCATGCGCAACATTGAGGCATGTCGGCTGAGCCTCTTCGCATCCTCATCATCGATGAGAACACCATTCGCGCCTCCATACTCGAGGAGGGATTTCGCGAGGCCGGCTACGATGACGTGATCCGCATCTCCGACATGCAGAACCTTCTGCGCAGGGTCGTCGACGCCGACCCATCCGTCATCTTCATCGATCTGGAAAACCCCAATCGCGACGTACTGGAGCAGATGTTCCAGGTGTCGCGCATCGTGCGGCGACCAGTGGCGATGTTCGTCGATCAGTCCGACACCGCATCGACCGAAGCTGCGATCGACGCGGGCGTCTCGGCCTACATCGTCAACGGGCTGCGCAAGGAGCGGGTGAAGCCGATCCTGGACATGACGATCTCGCGCTTCAACAGCTTCAACAGGCTGCGCGAGGAGCTGGACCGAGCCAAGCAGGCGCTGGAGGACCGCAAGATGATCGACAAGGCAAAGGGCATTCTGATGAAGAGCCGCAATCTCTCCGAGGAGGAGGCCTACGCGCTGATGCGCAAGGCGGCGATGAACGAGAGCCGCCGCCTGGCGGACGTCGCGCAGAGCGTCGTCACCGCGGCCAAGCTGCTGGGCTGATGTCTATGCCGCTGATCGATCACAGCAAGACTGGAGCGAACGGTGGGGCGAGCACCGAGGAGCTGACGCTCGGCTTCATCCCGCTCGTCGACTGCGCGCCGCTGGTCGTGGCAGCGGAAAAAGGCTTCGCCGAAGCGGAAGGCTTCAAGCTCCGGCTGGTGCGCGAGACCTCCTGGGCGAACATCCGCGACCGCGTGATGCTCGGCCATTTCGACGGGGCACAGATGCTCGGGCCCATGCCGATCGCCACGACTCTCGGAATCGCGCAGATCGAGCAGGCCATGGTCGCGCCGATCGCGCTCGGGCTCGGCGGCAATGCGGTCACGCTTTCGGAGGCGCTCTACCAGAGCATGGTCCAGCTTGCGGGCGTCGACATCGGCGACGGACCGGCGACGATGGGCAAGGCACTTGCCGCGATCGTGGAGGCGCGGCGCGCTGCAAACGAGCCCCCCTCACGTTCGCCGCCGTCTATCCCTTCTCCGGGCACAATTACGAGCTCCGCTACTGGCTCGCCGCCTCCGGCATCGACCCGGACGCCGACGTGCGGATCACCGTCCTGCCGCCGCCCTTCATGGTGGACGCGCTGGCGCGCGGACGCATCGACGGTTTCTGCGTCGGCGAGCCGTGGAACTCTATTGCGGTCGACAGCGGCGTCGGCACGATCGTCACCACCAAATCGGCACTGTGGCGGCAGAGCCCGGAGAAGGTGCTCGGCATGCAGGAGGCGTTCGCCACGCGCCACCCGCAGCGCGTCGCCGCGCTGGTGCGTGCGCTGTGGCGGGCGGGCGCCTGGCTCTCCGACCGGGAGAACCTGGAGGCAGCCGCGGCACTCCTCGCCCAGCCTGGCTACGTCGGCGTCGCGCCGGAGGTGATCGCGCGCTCGCTCTCGTGCCGTATCGTTTGCGAGCGCGGTGGCGCGCCGGTGCACGTGCCCGATTTCCTTGTCTTCTCCGATCACGCTGCGAACTTCCCGTGGCGCAGCCATGCGCTGTGGTTCTACTCGCAAATGGTGCGCTGGGGGCAGGTTGACTTTGACCCTGACGCTGCGCAGCGTGCGTGGGGCGTCTATCGGCCAGACCTTTATCGCGCGGCGCTCGAGGGCACCGAAGCCGACCTGCCGAACGCCGGTGCGAAGGTCGAAGGTGCGCTGGCGATCGAGACGCCGGTGGCCTCGCGCCAGGGCAAGCTGACGCTCGGCCCGGACGGCTTCTTTGATGGCATGCTGTTCGATCCCGACGCGGTCGAGGACTATATCCGCTCCTTCACCATACCGCGCTAATCGAGCATCGTCGCTGCCCTGCACAATCTTTCCGCGGCGCTGCACAATCTTTGGACTTGCCCCTGTTCTAGCTCGCCCATAGCGTTGAGCGGTGATCCGGCGCCGTGGCCGATCATTCCGACGGGACGGCCCCGCCAATGACGGCGGTGCGCGTCCGACCCAATCCGAACCCACTGAGGCCATCCGGCCATGCGCCCGACGAAGGGCGCGAAGGCGACGCTGCCGAACACCCGCATGTGATCCGTGCGGCAACGGCTTGGCGGCGTTCTTGCGCCCGTCACACACGAAGGAGAAGGCGAATGCTGGGATTCAGAAACGGAAGGCGAGACGCGTCGCGACTCGTTGCCGCCGCTTTGCTCACGACCGCGCTCGGCATCTCAAGCGCGACAGCCGATATGCTCGATGTGGAGAAGGACGAGCTCACCTTCGGCTTCATCAAGCTCACCGACATGGCGCCGCTCGCCATCGCCTACGAGAAGGGCTACTTCGAGGACGAAGGGCTCTACGTCACGCTCGAGCCGCAGGCCAACTGGAAGGTGCTGCTCGACCGCGTCATCACCGGCGAGCTCGACGGCGCGCACATGCTGGCCGGCCAGCCGCTCGCCGCCACCATCGGCTTCGGCACCAAGGCGCACATCATCACGCCGTTCTCCATGGACCTGAACGGCAACGGCATCACGGTCTCCAACGAGGTCTGGGAGATGATGAAGCCGAACATCCCGGTCGGCGCGGACGGCAAGCCGGTCCACCCGATCAAGGCGGACTACCTCAAGCCCGTGGTCGACAAGTTCAAGGCGGAAGGCAAGCCCTTCAACATGGGCATGGTCTTTCCCGTCTCCACGCATAATTACGAGCTGCGCTACTGGCTCGCCGCCGGCGGCATCAATCCGGGCTTCTACTCTCCGAGCGACATCTCCGGGCAGATCAAGGCGCGATGCGCTTCTCTCCGTGACGCCGCCGCCGCAGATGCCGGCGACGCTCGAGGCCGGCACCATCCTCGGCTATTGCGTCGGTGAGCCGTGGAACCAGCAGGCGGTCTTCAAGGGCATCGGCGTGCCGGTGATCACCGACTACGAGATCTGGAAGAACAATCCGGAGAAGGTCTTCGGCATCACCGCGGAGTTCGCCGAAAAATACCCGAACACCACGCTCGCCATCACCAAGGCGCTGATCCGCGCCGCCAAGTGGCTCGACGAGAACGACAACGCCAACCGCATGGAGGCGGTGGAGATCCTGTCGCGCCCCGACTATGTCGGCGCCGACGCGGAGGTCATCGCCAACTCCATGACCGGCACCTTCGAATACGAGAAGGGCGACAAGCGCGACGTTCCCGACTTCAACGTCTTCTTCCGCTACTTCGCGACCTATCCCTACTACTCCGATGCTGTCTGGTACCTGACGCAGATGCGCCGCTGGGGACAGATCGCCGAGGCCAAGCCGGACAGCTGGTACGACGAAGTGGCGAAGTCGGTCTACCGGCCGGACATCTATCTGGAAGCCGCCAGAATGCTGGTCGAGGAAGGCTATGTCGACAAGGCCGACTTCCCCTGGGACACCGACGGATATCGCGAGCCGCAGACCGAGTTCATCGACGGCGTCACCTTCGATGGCCGCACGCCCAACGCCTATCTGGAGAAATTCCCGATCGGGCTGAAGGGCGAGCAGACCGTCGAAGGCAACGACATCGTCGGCGGCTGACCCGTGAACGGGCGGGCCGATCGTACGGCCTGCCCTACCCCTTTCGTCTTCGACGGCGAGCGACCACCCGGAGTGACCAAATGAGCTCAGCGAGCGACTACCTGGATCAAGGCGCGAGCGCGATGGAACGGCGCGAAGCCAGGCGCGAGAAGCGGGCGCAGCGGGTGGATCGCATTGCCCGGCCGCTAACTGCAATCGGCCTCGGATGGACCGTGCCGCTTATGCGGCTGGCGATGGGCGACGACCCGCGCGCGCAGTTGAAGGCGTTGTGGACGGCGCTGGTCATTCCACTGATCGGCATCGCCGCGTTCCTCGTCCTGTGGGGCACGCTGGCGCCGATGGTGCAGACCTCGCTCGGCACGGTGCCCGGCCCGCGCCAGGTGATGGAGGCGGCCGGCGAGCTTTATGCCGACCACGTGGCGGAGCGCGAGAAGAAGGAGGCCTTCTACGAACGGCAGGAAGCACGTAATGCCAAGCTGACCGCCGAGGGCAAAGCCGACCGCGTGAAATGGCGGAGCTACACGGGCAAGCCGACCTATCTCGACCAGATCGTCACAAGCCTGATCACGGTGGCGCTCGGCTTCGCCATTGCCACGCTGGTCGCCGTGCCGCTCGGCATCGCCTGCGGGTTGTCGCCGAGCATCAACGGCGCGCTCAATCCGCTTATTCAGATCTTCAAGCCGGTGTCACCGCTCGCCTGGCTGCCGATCGTCACCATGATCATCTCGGCGGTCTATGTGAACGCCTCCGACGCGCTGCCGAAATCGCTCGTCGTCTCGGCGATCACCGTGATGCTCTGCTCGCTCTGGCCGACGCTGATCAACACCGCCCACGGTGTCGCCTCCATTGACAAGGACCTCATCAATGTCGGCCGCGTGCTGCGGCTTTCGACCCGCAAGAAGATCGTCAAGATCGTGCTGCCGGCGGCGCTGCCGCTCATCTTCACCGGGCTGCGCCTGTCGCTCGGCGTCGGCTGGATGGTGCTGATCGCGGCGGAAATGCTGGCGCAGAATCCGGGCCTTGGGAAATTCGTCTGGGACGAGTTCCAGAACGGCTCCTCCTCGTCACTGTCGCGCATCATGGTGGCGGTCATCACCATCGGCCTGATCGGCTTCCTGCTCGACCGGCTGATGTATGCGCTGCAGGCCGCCTTCACCTTCTCCTCCGACGCGCTGAGGCGACCGGCGATGGCTTTTCTGGAACTCAACGGCGTAACCAAGAGCTACGGCTCCGGCGCGCATGCACGCGGGTTCTCGGCGGCATCGACCTCAAGGTCGCGGAGGGCGAATTCGTCGCCATCGTCGGCTTCTCCGGGTCCGGCAAGACCACTCTGATCGGCGCCATCGCCGGACTGGTTGTGCCCGATTCGCGGCGAAGTGCTGCTGAAGGGCACACCGATCAAGGGGCCGGGCCCGGACCGTGGGCTGGTATTCCAGTCCTACTCGCTGATGCCGTGGCTGACGGTGCGCGGCAATGTGGCGCTTTCCGTCGATGCGGTCTTCACGAAGGAAACGAAGGCTGAGCGCGCGGCGCGTGTTGATCGCTACATCGACATGGTCGGCCTCACCTCTGCCGCCGACCGCCGCCCGGCGGAGCTTTCCGGCGGCATGCGCCAGCGTGTTGCGGTCGCCCGAGCGCTCGCCATGAGCCCGGAGATCCTGCTCCTCGACGAGCCGCTCTCCGCGCTCGACGCGCTGACCCGCGCCAAGCTGCAGGAGGAGATCGTCCGCATCTGGGACGAGGAGCGGCGCACCGTCATCCTCATCACCAATGACGTCGACGAGGCGATCCTGCTCGCCGACCGCATCATTCCGCTGGAGCCTGGCCCGAATGCGGTGCTCGGCCCAGCCTTCGAGGTGACCTTGCCGCGTCCACGGAGCCGCGCCGCGCTCAATCACGACGAGACATTCAAGCGGCTCCGCGCCGCAATCACCGAACATCTGAGCCGCGCCATGACGGCCGCGCGCGAGACCGCCGTGGAAGCGGACCGGGCGCTCCCCAATGTTGTGCCGATCACGCAAAAGCCGGGGAAGCCGCCCAAGGCCTGGGCCGAGGCGTCGGCCTCGCCGATCGAGGATCGCTACCTGGAGCTTTTCGCGCTGAAGAAGGTCTATCCCACGCCGAAAGGCCCGCTCACGGTCGTCGAGGACATCAATCTCCTCATGAAGAAGGGCGAATTCGTCTCGCTCATCGGGCATTCCGGCTGCGGCAAGTCGACGGTGCTGTCGATGATCGCCGGCCTGACGCCGATCTCCAGCGGCGGCGTCGTGCTCGACGGGCGCGAGATCGACGACGCCGGACCGGACCGCGCCGTCGTGTTCCAGGCGCCGTCGCTGCTCCCCTGGGCTTCTGCGCGCGACAATGTGGCGCTCGGTGTCGACCAGGTCTATCCCGCGCGCCTCGGCGCGAGAGCGGGCTGAGGTGGTGGAATACTATCTCTCCCGCGTCGGGCTTGGTGACGCCATGGACAAGCGTGCCACTGAGCTCTCCGGCGGCATGAAGCAGCGCGTCGGCATCGCCCGCGCCTTCGCGCTCTCTCCCAAGCTCCTCCTCCTCGACGAGCCGTTCGGCATGCTCGACAGCCTCACGCGCTGGGAGCTGCAGGACGTCTTGATGGAGGTGTGGCGGCGCACGCAGGTGACGGCAGTCTGCGTCACCCATGACGTCGATGAGGCGATCCTGCTCGCCGACCGCGTGATCATGATGACCAACGGACCGCGCGCCCGCATCGGCAAGATCATGCAGGTCGACCTGCCGCGACCGCGCTCGCGCAAGGCGCTTCTGCAGCACCCCGACTACTACCGCTACCGCGAGGAATTGCTGACCTTCCTGGAGGAATACGAAGGCGGCGCGGAGCCCGAGCCGAAGACGGACGACGCAAAGCCGGAGCACGAATCGATGAAGCGGAGGCGGCGTGATGAAGAAGAAGCTCGTCGTCATCGGCAACGGCATGGCGCCCGGGCGGATGCTGGAGCATCTCTTCGAGACGGCGCCCGAAGCCTACGACGTCACGATCTTCAATGCCGAGCCGCGCGTGAACTACGACCGCATCATGCTGTCGCCGGTGCTCTCCGGCGAGAAGACCTTTGACGACATCGTCATCCACGGCGACGGCTGGTACATCGACCGGCGCATCATGCTCTACAAGGGCCACAAGGTCGTCGAGATCGACCGCGAGGCCCACACCGTGCGCTCCGAGCATGGCGACGTCGTCGCCTACGACAAGCTGGTGATCGCTACCGGCTCGCTGCCTTTCGTGCTTCCGGTTCCCGGCAACGATCTCCCCGGCGTGCTCACCTATCGCGACCTTGACGACGTTGAGGCCATGATCCTGGCGGCGCAGTCGGGCGGCAATGCGGCCGTCATCGGCGGCGGCCTGCTGGGACTCGAGGCCGCGGCCGGGCTTCTGGAGCGCGGCATGCAGGTGACGGTCCTGCACCTCATGCCGACGCTGATGGAACGGCAGCTCGACCCGCCCGCCGGCCATCTTCTGCGACAGGAATTGGAACGCCGCGGCATCCGCGTCGTCACCAAGGCCAACACCAAGGCGATCCTCGGCGAAGGCCACGCGCGGGGCGTCCTCCTGGAGGACGGCACGGAGATCCCCGCCGACCTCGTCGTGATGGCCGCCGGCATCCGCCCCAACGCCGAGCTCGCCAAGGCGGCCGGCCTCGACGTCGAAGCGCGGCATCGTGGTGAATGAGCGAGCTGCAGACGAGCGATCCCGACATCCTGGCGCTCGGCGAGTGTGCGGAGATCGAAGGCACCTGCTACGGCCTGGTGGCGCCGCTCTACCAGATGGCCGAGGTGGCGGCGCGGCATCTGGCCGGCGGCACCGGCCCGGTCTTCATGGGCCAGTCGACGGCGACCAGGCTCAAGGTCACCGGAATCAACCTCTTCTCCGCCGGCGATTTCGGCGACGGCGAGGACCGCGAAGAGATCGTGCTGCGCGATGCCGCGGCCGGAATCTACAAGCGCCTTGTCCTAAGCGAGGACAAGATCGTCGGCGTAGTGCTCTACGGCGAAACCGCCGACGGCGCGTGGTTCTTCGATCTTATGAAGCGTGGACAGCGACATCTCGGAGATGCGCGAGACGCTCATCTTCGGCCAGGCCTACCAGGGAGGGTCGCCGCTGGACCCTACGGCGGCCGTTGCAGCCTTGCCGGGTGATGCAGAGATCTGCGGCTGCAACGGCGTGTGCAAGGAGAAGATCACCGGCGCCATCACCGAAAAGGGGCTTGCGTCGGTCGACGACGTGCGCGCCCATACCAAGGCCTCCGCTTCCTGCGGAAGCTGCACCGGGCTGGTCGAGCAGCTGCTGCGCCTGGCGCTGGGCGACGCCTATAACCCGGCGGCGGTGCAGCCGATCTGCGCCTGCACGCATCTCGGCCACGCCGATGTGCGCCGCCTGATCAAGGCGAAGCGTCTCACCTCCGTCTACGAGGTGATGCAGGCGCTGGAATGGCGCTCGTCCAACGGCTGCGCCAAGTGCAGGCCGGCGCTCAACTATTACCTCGTCTGCGACTGGCCGGACGTCTACGCCGACGACTACCAGTCGCGCTTCGTCAACGAGCGCGTCCACGCCAACATCCAGAAAGACGGCACCTATTCCGTGGTGCCGCGCATGTGGGGCGGCGTCACCAGCGCTGCCGAGCTGCGCGCCATCGCCGACGTGGTCGAAAAATTCGACATTCCCACGGTGAAGGTCACCGGCGGCCAGCGCATCGACATGCTCGGCATCCGCAAGGAGGACCTCCCCGGTGTGTGGAGCGACCTCGGCAAGGCCGGCTTCGTTTCCGGCCACGCCTACGCCAAGGGCGTCCGCACCGTGAAGACCTGCGTCGGCACCGATTGGTGCCGCTTCGGCACGCAGGACTCCACCGGGCTCGGCGTGCGCATGGAGAAATTCATGTGGGGCTCTTGGACTCCGGCCAAGGTGAAGATGGCCGTCTCTGGATGCCCGCGCAATTGCGCCGAGGCGACCTGCAAGGACGTCGGCGTGGTCTGCGTCGATTCCGGCTACGAGATCCACTTCGCGGGCGCAGCCGGCCTCGACATCAAGGGCACGGAGGTGCTCGGCCTCGTCAAGACCGAGGACGAGGCGCTCGAGCACATCGTCGCGCTCGTCCAGATGTATCGCGAGCAAGGCCACTATCTGGAACGCATCTACAAATGGGCGAAACGCGTCGGGCTTGACGAGATCCGCCGCCAAATCGTCGAGGACGGCGTTCAGCCGCCGCGCCTACTTCGAACGCTTCGCCTTCTCGCAGAAGTTCGCGCAGGTGGACCCGTGGTCGGAGCGGGCCTCCGGCAAGGACAAGCACGAATTCACGCCGCTGGCCGAGATCGGCTTTGCGGAAGCGGCTGAGTAGCCGGTGCGCACGATGCGTTGGATCGACATCGGAGCGCTCAGCGACATCCCGCAGCAGGGTGCGCGCTGCGTCCACACGCCGGCGGGCCGGATCGCGGTGTTCCGCACGCTGCGCGACGACGTGTTCGCGCTCGAGGACCATTGTCCGCACAAAGGTGGCCCGCTCAGTCAGGGCATCGTGCATGGCGGCGTCGGTCACCTGCCCGCTGCACAACTGGGTGATCGCCCTGGAGACCGGCGAGGCGATGGGCGCCGACGAGGGATCCGTGAAGACGATCCCGGTGCAAGTCACCGACGGGCGACTGCTGATCGCGCGCGACGCGCTCGACGCCCAGGCCGCGTGAGGGGCGGCGATGGCGGACGCTCCGGCCGTCAGGACCACGTGCCCCTACTGCGGGGTCGGCTGCGGCATTCTTGCGACGCGCGCGGCCGAGGGCTCCGTCGAGATCAAAGGCGACCCTGAGCATCCCGCCAATTTCGGGAAGCTCTGCTCGAAAGGCGCCGCGCTCGCCGAGACGCTGTCACACGATGGACGGCTTCTGCACCCGATCATCGACGGGAGCGGTGACGAGCTGGGACGCGGCGCTCGACCGCGTCGCCACCCGCTTCGCCGCCGCCATTCGCGAGCACGGACCGGATTCCGTCGCCTTCTATATCTCGGGCCAGTGCCTCACGGAGGACTACTACGTCGCCAACAAGCTGATGAAAGGCTTCATCGGTTCGGCCAATATCGACACCAATTCCCGCCTGTGCATGGCCTCCTCCGTCGCCGGGCACAAGCGCGCCTTCGGCACCGATACCGTGCCCGGAATCTATGCCGACCTGGACGAAACCGACCTTGCGGTGCTGGTCGGCTCGAACATGGCGTGGTGCCACCCGATCCTCTTCCAGCGCCTTCTTGCCGCGCGGGAGAGACGTGGCACGAAAATCGTCGTCATCGACCCGCGTCGCACCGCGACGGCTGCGCAGGCCGACCTGCATCTTCCTATCGCACCAGACGCCGACGTGACGCTCTTCAATGCGCTCTTCGCGCATCTCGCCAAAAGCAGCGCCGCCGATCGGAAATTCATCGCGCGACACACAAGCGGGCTTGCGACGGCGCTCGCCGCTGCGGACGATGGCGACCCCGCCACGGTCGCCGCGGCGACCGGGCTTCAGGCAGCCGACGTGGAGCGCTTCTTCTCGCTTGTCGCCGGCACAGAGCGCACGCTCACCCTCTATTCCCAGGGGGTAAACCAGTCGGCATCGGGTACCGACAAGGTCAACGCCATCATCAACTGCCACCTGGTCTGTGGGCGCCTCGGCCGGCCGGGCATGGGCCCGTTCTCGCTCACCGGCCAGCCCAACGCGATGGGCGGCCGCGAGGTCGGAGGGCTCGCCAATCAGCTCGCGGCGCACCTCGACATCGAAGATGCGGGTCACCGTGCGCTGGTGGCGAAGTTTTGGCGCACGCGCCGCCTGGCAGAGCGCCCCGGACTAAAAGCAGTGGAGCTCTTCGACGCCGTCGACAACGGGCGCATCAAGGCGCTGTGGATCATGGCGACCAACCCGGCCGACAGCCTGCCGGACGCCGACCGCGTGCAGGCCGCGCTTATCAAATGCCCGTTCGTCGTCGTCTCCGACGTGATTGCCGACACCGATACGGCCCGCTTCGCCGACGTTCTGCTCCCCTCCGCCGCCTGGGGCGAAAAGTCGGGAACGGTCACCAATTCGGAGCGACGCATCTCGCGCCAGCGCGCCTTTCTCGCCGCGCCAGGCGAGGCGCGGCCCGACTGGTGGCAGATGACCGAGGTCGCGCGGCGTTTGGGGTTTGGCGACGCGTTCCCTTACCGAAGCGAACGCGACATCTTCGTCGAGCATGCGCGGCTCTCCGCTATCGCGAATGCCGGCGAGCGGGACTTCGATATCGGCGGCCTCGTTGATCTCGACCTCACCGCCTACGATGCGCTTCAGCCGGTGCAATGGCCCCTCCCCGCCGGCGAAGCGCGACGCGACAGACGCTTCTTCACCGACGGCCGGTTCTTCACGTCGGACGGCCGCGCCCGTTTCGTGCCGACCCCGGCGCCGGCGCGATCCGTCGCCAACACGCTAACGCTGAACACCGGCCGCGCCCGCGATCACTGGCACACGCTGACGCGCACAGGACGCTCGCCGCGCCTTTCCGCCCACACCGCCGAGCCCTTCGCCGAAATCCATCCGGCGGACGCGAAACGCCTCGGCATCGCGGCCGCAAGCCTGGTTGAGCTTCGGAATGCGGGCGGACGCATCATCGCCCGCGCCCGCGTCACTGACGAGCAGCGGCAAGGCTCCGTCTTCGTGCCGATGCACTGGACGGATCAGTTCGCCTCCTCCGCCCGTGTCGGGACACTCGTCGCGCCGGAGACCGACCCGATCTCCGGGCAGCCCGCGTCGAAATCCTCACACGTTGAGATGCGCCCTTTCCATGCGGACTGGTACGGCTTCGCCGCTATTGCGCTGCGCCCGGCGGAAATCGCGGCCGACTATTGGGCGATCGCACGCGCGGAGGGCGGATGGCGGCTGGAGCTTGCCGGTCGCGCGCCCCTCGATTTGCGCGACCTCGCGGCGCGGCTGTTCTCGCGCGGTCCCGAGGCCACCGAGCTCTTGTCCTACGAGGATCGGCATACGGGGCAGCATCGTGTCGCCGCGTTCGACGGGGATCGAATTTGCGGTGTTCTCTTTGTCGCGACCGAGCCGGTCCATGTGGCGCGCACATTCGCCGCGTCGTGTCTCGCGCAGACCTATGCCGACGCCGCAGCGCGACTGCGCATCCTCGCCGGCCGATGCGCGGTCGATATCGAGGACCCCGGCGCCATCGTCTGCTCCTGTTTCCAGGTCGGCTTCAACACCATCGCAGGCGCTGCCCGGAGCGGACATTGCACGACCGTCGCCGAGGTCGGCGAAATGCTTGCGGCCGGGACCAATTGCGGCTCGTGCCGCGCGGAGATCATGAGGATCGTCGATGACGAGCGACTCCGGAAGGCCGGCTGAGGACGGCCCACGGCGGATTGGCGCGCTCGCCAAGCTGCCGCTCTTCCACGACCTGAGCGGCCGCCGGGCGCTGGTCGCGGGCGGCAGCAACGCGGCGGCGTGGAAGGCAGAGCTCCTGGCAGCGGCCGGAGCGCGCGTGACGGTGCTCACACCCCGTCCCGACGCGGAGATGACCACGCTCGCCGCGCGCGGCGCCGCCGACGGCGCGATCCTGATTGAGCGACGCTCATGGCAAGCGGGCGATCTTGACGGCATGGCGATTGCTCTCTGCGACGCCGACGATGATGCCGAGGCAGCCGCATTCCATTCCGCCTGCCGCGCCGCCGGCGTGATCTGCAACGTCATCGACAAGCCGGCCTTCTGCGACGTCTTCTTCGGCTCGATCGTCAACCGCTCGCCCATAGTCGTGGGAATTTCGACCGACGGAGCCGCACCCATTCTGGGTCAGGCGATCCGCACCCGCATCGAAGCTCTTCTTCCGCGTTCGCTCGCCGGCTGGGCAGCCGCCGCGAAGGCCTTCCGCGTGGAAGTCTCCGCGCGTTTGCAAAGCCCCCTCCTGCGGCGCCGGTTTTGGGAGGCCTTTGCGCGGCTGGCGTTCGCCCGGGGGCACGAGAACGCCGCTTCCGCGACGCGCAAGCTTGCCGAGTGCATCGCGCGCGACCTGCGACCGGAGGGCCGCGTCACTTTTATCCAGGCCGACCCCGGCGACCCGGAGCTCCTGACGATCGGCGCGGTGCGCGTTCTGCAGTCGGCCGACACCATCGTGTTCGACGATTCGGTTGGCCAGCCGGTTCTGGAGATGGCGCGCCGTGAGGCCAAGCGCGTGCCAATCAGGAAAACCGCGCTGGGAACGAGTGCGCTCATTCTGAGAGAGGCGGGCCGCGGCCGCCACGTCGCAGTGCTGCACGGCACCGCGTCGACGGGGTGCTCTTTTGGCGCGGACGTTTCCGCTCTGCGGACGGCAGGCATCACTTTTGAGCTTGTCCCGGACTTCTCCCGAAGGAGAGGAGAGCATCACCCTCCAACGCCGACGTCCCCGGCGCTGTTCTTTCCGCCGCATCCCGCGCTGAGCCAAAAAACCGAGCGTTCGGCAATTCGCTAGCGTACGCCGTTCACAGGTGGCACCTCCCTCCGCACAATTAGTAATCCAGACGGATAACTATTGTTGACAGCCTTCGGCGCGCATGTATAGTTATCCACATGGATAACTTTTCATCGCGTCTCGACCTTGTGTTCCGCGCTCTTGCGGACCCAACCAGGAGGGCGGTCCTTGAGCGTCTGGGCGAGGGAGACGCCTCGATCAGGGAACTCGCCCAACCATTCGACATGGCGCTGCCCAGTCTGATGAAGCACGTCCGGGTGCTGGAGGCCGTCGGCCTCGTTGAATCTCAGAAGAGCGGGCGCGTTCGCACCTGCCGGTTGAAGCCGGCCGCCATGACCGATGCTGAACATTGGCTGGCCGAGCAGCGCGCGGTTTGGGAAGTGCGCCTGGATCGGCTCGAGGCCTATGTGAAGACAATTGAGAAGAAGTCCCGGAAGCGAGGGGCGAAATGATTGAGTTCCGCAAACGGCGGGCGCCCCTCGCTGCGGCCACGATCTCTGCGACGGGGCGGTGAGCTCATAAATGCGGAATGACCGAGATGGGGTGGACAACGGCCTGTCCGCTTCTGGCGATCACAACGGACAAGCCGCCGTCCAGCGATACTATTTTAGCGGTAGGAACAGCTCCGCGACCGTCTCATGCTCCGGCACCTCCGGGAAGAAGGCGAGGCGTTGGCAGTAGATCGGGAAGTCTCGCGGCTCTTCGCCGCTGGCGGGCAGCCAATCGCGGTAAAGGTAGAGCGCGGCAGGCTCCAGATTGTCGGTGTCGCCCACAACGCGCAGCACCGCACAGCGTCCGCCGGGGATCACGCCAGCCTTCATCGGCTCGTCGTCCGCCTCAATCGGCCGGTCAGTCCCGACACACAGGTCCACGCTATAGTCGGCGGGGGATGCGGGCCGCCTCTCGGAGCGCCAGACGTTGAAGGTCGGACTTGTCCTGGGCGGCAATCCAGCGGTCTTGCGCCAAGCGATGAACCGCTGGATGGTGTCGCCGAGCGTCGCCGGGTCGCCCCGATGCTCCATGATCGCCACCGGCGTCGGTGCCACATCGCGGATCGTCACGTCGTCTGGGGTAAAGGTCTTGTGCATGCGCTTGCTCCTGGCATTGTCGAGAGGCCCGAGGGCCGCAAGCCACGGCTCCCAATCGGGAGATTTCCGAAACGACGAAGGCGATTGCCCAAAGCGTTGCCGAAAGGCGCGGGCGAAGGCATCCGGTGCGTCGTAACCGGCGTCCATCGCTATGTCCGTGACGCTTTCGTCGTCCCTGTAGGCCAGCCGGTATGAAGCGCGCTTCATGCGGGCAAGCTGGACATAGCGATGCACGGACAGCCCGAAAGTCGCCGTGAACTGCCGGTGGAAATGGTATTTCGAGAACGCCGCGACGCCGCTCAACACTTCCAAGCTCAGATCGTCGTCCAGATGCTGGTCTATGTGCTGCAGCACCCGCTGCATTCGGGCATGGTAGTTCTCAAGTGCCGCCTTCATCGTCTCTTCGTCACTTCCTCCGTGGCGACACCAGCTAAGCCTTTCCGGATATGTCGCGCTCGACCGATCTTGCGATTTGGCATGGATCAACAAGTGCCTGCCAGCAACGGCTTACGGGCAAGCCCGATCGATGGTTGAACGGCGGAATATGGGTCGACCGGCGGCTTTCATATTGCGGCGGAATCTGATTGAGGCTCCGATCTCAGCAACAATCCTTTCCGGACTGCTGCTAGCTTTCGCGTGGCGCCTGCTGCGGCAGCCCGTACTGCAGCGCATGAATCGATGCACGCCTCTCCGGATCGCCGTCGGCGTCGGACCAGCCAAGGTGAAAAGATGAGGCGGTCGGCGGTCGTGCGCAGGGTCACATGAAATTCGCAAGATCGAAGATCAGCTTTCCCGTCCGTCCGGACCGCGCCGCCGCAAAGGCGCTCTCGAAATCGCTCAGCCGGTATGTTCCCGTCACAATAGGTTCAATGTCGAGCCTTCCTGACGACAGCAGGTCCTCCACCTGCACCCAGGTCTCATCGAGCCGGCGGCCGTAAAGTCCGGCGATCCTGACTTCGCGAAGGATCACGTCGCGTGTCAGGTTCAACGACACCTCGGCGTCGGGCAATCCCACCAGGACAAGCGTTCCTGCTTTCGCAGTGGCGGCAAGCGCTTCGCATATGGCGATGCCGGCGCCGGAGGTCTCCACGGACAGGCTTGCTCCTTCGCTTCTTGTCGCCCGGAGAACGTGATCGGCCACGGGCTCGGTGGTCGGATCGATCACGGTGTCTGCCCCGAGTTCGGTGGCCAGATCACGCCTTTCACGAACCGGGTCAGATGCGACAATCGACGTTGCGCCCAGCGCCCTTGCGACCGCGATCGTGAAAAGACCGATGGGACCACAACCGGACACGAAAGCCGTATCGCCAGCCGCCATGAAGTCGGCGACTGCCCGTACGGCTATACCCAAGGGTTCCATGACACAGGCAACCCGATCGGGAACGCCATCGGGCACGCGCCTCAGAAGCGCCGCCGGTACGATGGTTCGTTCGGCAAAAGCGCCGCGATCAAGCCGGCTGAACACCTTCAGCTTTGCGCAGAGATGGCCGAGCCCGATGCGGCATTGTCGGCACGCGCCGCAGGAGAGGTGCGTCTCGGCGACGACGCGATCGCCAACTTCGACATTTCTCACGGCTGGCCCGACGGCGCACACACGCCCCGCGAATTCGTGGCCGAGAGCAAACGGTGGCCGGTAGGTATTCGCCGCCCAGTCGTTCCACTCAATGATGTGCAGATCAGTGCCGCATATGCCAGCGCAGCGGACCTCGACCAAAACGTCCTCCGATCCAAGCTCCGGCAATGTTCGCGTGACGCATTCGACAGCACCCGCCTCGGCGCGGGCCTTCACGAGAACGGACGTTTCGAGATGCGTCATGCCTAGACCGTCGCCACCGGCGTCACCGGTGAGCCGACGGCACCCGGTAGCCGCAGCGGAGGTGCTGTGAGGAGGAAGGTCGTGCGGCCATGCCCGCGAAGCCACCCGGCGAGCTCGGTCAGGTACCAGAGCTCACCGAGCGGAATGCCGCGCTTGAACAGGCAGTGGTAGTGCAACGGGACGAAAGCATTGTGCTTCGCGCCGCTCGTCCCGACGCGCTCCACGGCGTAGTTGTCGGCGGCGATCGCTGCGATCTCGCTGCGCGAGATCCAGTTGAGCAGTTCCTCGTCTCCTCCGTTGAGGGCGCAGCAGATCTTGTGAACCCCGTGCGGATCGGGCCTACGCTTCATCTTGAGGAGCTCGTCCGCGAAACCGGTATGGAGGCACAGGATATCGCCCGGGCGCAGCACGACCTGGTCGTGTTCGATCACCTCTGCGATCTCGCGCATCCCGATGTCGCGCATTTCCCGGCCGAAATGACGGTCGAGATCGAGCAGGACCCCCCGCCCCTGTATGGGTGTTGCCGCAAACGCGTCGATGCCGAGCGGCATGGCAAGATCGTCGCCGCGTTCCTCCGGCGGCAGAATGTCCCGTCCAGCGACGTAGCCGTTGTAGAAGCAGAGCTCGTCGACCCCATCGCCGTCGATGTCGAACTCATGGCCGATATGGGCGAAGCTGTCCCACTGCGTCGAATATTGCGTGCTCAAGGTGACGCTGTCGTCACAGCCGACATCGCGATACTCGCCGCCTTCTTGGCGAAAGCCGTAGTTGAAGTAGCGCTTGCCCTTGCGCTCTATGGAATGCAGTTGCGGTGGGAAGCGATGCGGCGCCAGGACCCGTCCTCCGGGATAGTCGAGCGGAAGGCTGAGGCAGAACGAAATGCCATGCTCCACCTCGGCGACGGCGGCGCGCACCGCCGACGGCGTGATGAGGTTCAGGCTGCCCAGTTGGTCGTCAGGGCCGAAATCGCCCCAGTTGGAGCCCTCGGGTCGCCGCGTCCATCTCTTTGTCAAAGCGAGTTCCCCTTCAGCCCATGGTTCGCGGGAGCCATGTCGCAATCGCCGGCATATAGATGACGAGATACATCATGGCGATCAGGAGCAGAATGTAGGGGAGCACGGCGCGCGACAGCCCGAGGAAGTCGACCTTGCCGATTGTGCAGACCGTGAAAAGGTTGATCCCGACGGGCGGCGTGATCAGTGCTGTTTCAACGGCAAGCACCATGAAGACGCCGAAGGCCAAGGGGTCGATACCGTAGCCCACCATGAGCGGAAACAGGATCGGTACTGTGACGAGCAGCATCGAGAGGGATTCCAGAAACATCCCGAGGACCATCAGCACGGCGATGATCAGCGTCACGACGAGCCAATGCGGCAGCCCGGATTCGGCGACGAGGCTCATCACGCGCTGCGGCGCCTGCGTGAGCGTGAAGAACTCCGTGAGAACCGTCCCGAACCCGACGAGGAGAAAGATCATCACAGTCGTCCGCGCTGCAGCGACAAGCGCTTCCCACACCGATGACGCGTCAAGCGACCGGGACAGTGTGCCGAGAACAAGCACGTAGGCGACCGCCAACGCAGCCACCTCGGTCGGAGTGGCGAGTCCTGCATAGATCGCGGCAAAGATGAATACCGGCAGAAGCACCGCTCCGCTCGCCCGCAACGAGAGCCGCATCTTCTCGTTAAGCGTCATCCGCCGCTCGTCGCCGGCAACGCCGGAGGTGAGGTGCGTGTAGATCGCGAACGCCGAGGCCAGCAACAGGCCGGGCACGACGCCCGAAATGAACAGCGCGCCGATCGACTGCTCGGTGATGATTCCGAGAACGATCATGGCGATCGATGGCGGAATGAGGATGCCGAGCGTGCCGCCGCCGGCGACCGTGGCACCGGCATACGCGGCGCGATATCCCCGCGCCTCCAGCGCCGGCAATGCCACGACGCCGATCGTCGCAGCGGTTGCAACGCTTGAGCCGCTAACGGCTGAGAACATGGCGCATGCCGCAACCGTGGCAATGCCGACACCGCCGCGCAGGCCGCCGAACCAGGCATGCGCGAAGGCGAAAAGAGCCTCGCTCAATCGCGCCTTCTGCATCAGCGTGCCGACCAGGATGTAGAGCGGGACGGCCACGAGATCGAAGTTCGAGAGAACGCGGTAGAGCGTGAACGCCGTGTCCGTGAAGACGCGCCCCGGATCGCCAAGAAAGGCCGTTCCCGCCATGCCCGCGATGCCCATCGCCAGAAAGACCGGAAAGCCCAGGACGACGAGCAGAAGGAACAGCGCGAGGACGGCGGCAAGCAGCATCTTTGCCGATAATCAGCCGCGCAACGCGCGGACGCTCCCCACGAGGCGCTGGCAAAAGGCCAGGACCAGCAGGACGAGGCCCGCAAGGAGAACGGCCTGGGGATAGACGAGCGGCACTCGCAGCATGGTCGAAGAGTGCATGCCGAGCCGGTGCGCATGCATCATCATCGTCAGGCATCCGTAGGAAACACCGGCCATGAAGAGCACAGCGACGAGGTTGGCGACGACGTCGATCATGGCCTGCATGCGCGGCCGCATCATTTCCACGACCAGGCGCATCTGGAAATGCCCGTTGTCCTTCAACGTCTCGCCGGCGGCGAGCACCGAGGCCCCGATCATGAGATAGCCGGTCACCTCCAGCGACCACAGAAGCGGGTAACCGAGCGCCCGCGCGGCGACGTCGTAGTCTACCAAGGCGGCAATCGCGGCAATCGACAGCGCGCCGAGCCATGCTCCCCACCTGACCAGACTGCCGACCCATCTCATGCTTCGCCACGCGGACAAGATTTCAGCCGTGAAGGATTTTTTGCACGGGCTCCACGACGTCCGCGCTCAGATTCTTCTCGGCTTCGGCCAGCACGGGGGCCGTGGCCTCCGCCCAGGCAGCAAGCTCCGGCGTGCCACTTTCAAGGTTCGTCACCTCCATGCCCTTTGCTCGATAGGCGTCCGCGAGCTTCTCCCGGTCCTCGACGATTGCGTCGCGGCAATGGGTTTCGGCGGTGTGCATGCATCCGCCGATGATGTCGCGATCCTCCGCAGCCAGCCCCTGCCACCATTCGAGGTTCGCCACGTAGGCCTGCAGGCCCGTGCCTGCGAAGGAGGCGGGAATCAGCAGGTATTTGGAAATCTCGTACATGCGCTGCGATTCGACGCCCTGGAATCCGATCAAAGCAGCGTCGATGACGCCCCGCTGCAGCGAAGCATAGACATCGCCGAAGGGAATCTCCACGGGCGCTGCCCCAAGCGCGGTGAACAGCTCCGCGGTGCCGGCGGAGAAGACTCTGATCTTCACGCCCTTGAGGTCCGCGGGAACCTTAACCGGCTTGTTGGAGACGATCACCACCGGTCCGAGGTCGGTGACGGCGAGTATCTTCGCGCCCTTCTCCTGAAACTCTTTGTCGAGCGCCGCCGTGATGCCGCCGTCGAGAGCCTCGGCGAACTGGGCCATGGTCAGTCCGGTCGGCGCGTCGCCGATCTTCACGTCGGAGACGAGGCCGGACCAGCGCGCCAGGGTGACCCAGCCGACCTTCACCTTTCCGAGCGGAATCGCTTCCGGCATATCGGCGTCATTGGCGATCTGCCCGGAGGGAAAGTGCTGCACCGTGATGCGCCCGCCGGCTTTCTCCTCCAGGCATTTTTCGAGCGGCCCCAGGAATTCCACGATGTTGATGTGGGTCGGGCTTCCCCACGTGGCGATCGGGATGGTGACGTCAGACTGGGCACGCGCCGCAGGCGGCAACGCGGCCAGCGCGGCGGTCGACAGAGACAGCTTGCCGAAAGCTCTTCTGGAAAGCATCTTCTCCTCCATTGTTCCGTATTACGAAACTCTTATTGCTAATATATGGAACTTATGTTAGCCGCTCGAACGATGTCAACGTAGAAATGGAAATTTCTGTTTCATGATACGGAACACAGCGTCACAGCCAGACAGCGGTGCCGAGGAGGTTGGCGTCAAGTCGATCGCACGCGCGGCTCGCTTGCTTCAGGCCCTGTCCGGCACCGGCCCCGATGGTGGTATGCTGAGTGAGATCGCGCGACAAAGCGAGCTCGGCAAAGCGACGACGCACCGTCTGCTCGCCGCGCTCATCGATGCAGGCTTCGTCTTTCAGGACCCGGCGACGCGCCGCTACCGGCTTGGCGCCGGTCTCGCCGCAATCGGGCACAAGGCGCACCAGCAGGACTTCGCATCCCTGGCCCAGCCCTTCATCGATCGAATTGCGGAAGCCACGGAGGATACCGTCTACGCCTCCGTGCGCGAAGGGGTCGCCGCCGTGTGTGTCGGTCGCGCCATCGGTGCATTCCCCATCCGCACACTGTCACTCGACGTCGGCCATCGGCGGCCACTTGGCGTGGGGTCCGGCAGCCTCGCCATGCTCGCCTTCCTCCCCGAAGACGAGGTGGATCAAGTGGTGCGAAAGAACGAGGAATGGCTGAAGACCTTTTCGGCGATCGACCGCGACGTGCTCATGCGGCTTGTCAAGCGCACGCGCGAACAGGGACATTCGTTCGTCGAAGGCTTGATCCTGCCGGGCATGTTCGCCATCGGCATGCCGGTCTACGACGCGGTCGGCCGACCGTTCGCGGCCCTCTCCATGTCGGCGATCGCCGACCGCATGCAGCCGCGACGCATCGCAGAGTTGGTGGCGCTGCTGAAGTCGGAGGCAAGAGAGTTGGAACGCGCGGCAGCGCTCGGAAGCGAGCCGCCGGCAAGAAGCAGCAAGCGGAAATCCCCGCAGTGAACGCATTTCGGCTCGACAACACGGTTGCTCTCGTCTTTGGCGCGGGATCGAGCGGCAAGGGCTGGGGGAACGGCAAAGCTATCGCCGTTCTCTTCGCGCGGGCGGGAGCCCGTGTGATTGCGGTCGACGTCAATGCCGACGCCGCCGCGGAGACCACGAGCATCATCCGTGGAGAGGGAGGCTCGGCCGACGCCGAGACGGCCGACGTGACCAGGCGCGAAGAGGTTGAGGGCGTCGTCGCGCGAACGGTTCAACGCTTCGGCCGCGTCGACGTTCTCGTCAACAATGTCGGGCTGGCGTCGCTCGGCGACACGATCGAGCTTTCACTCGAGGACTGGCAGGGCTGCCTCAACGTCAACCTCACCGGCGCATTCCTGGCCTGCAAGTATGTCCTGCCGATCATGCGGCGCGAACGTCGCGGCGCGATCGTCAACATTTCGTCCACCGCGTCGGTACAGGTCAACAACTACCCCTACCCTGCCTACGGCGCGGCAAAAGCCGCACTCAACCAATTCACCCGCGCCGTCGCGGTTCGCTACGCTGCGGAGGGAATACGCGCCAACGCCGTGCTCCCGGGCGTCATGGACACGCCACTGATCTACCGGCAGATCGCCGGGCAGTTCCGAAGCGTCGAGGACATGCGGGAAGCCAGGGCAGCTGCCAGTCCGATGGGCCGGATGGGGGATGCCTGGGACGTCGCGTTCGCCGCCTTGTTCCTGGCTTCGGACGAGGCGCGCTATGTCACCGGGGTTTGCCTGCCGGTGGACGGCGGCAAGACCTGCGCCGGACGATAGATCGCGCCGGATGGAGACGCAGCCGCCGAAGCAATATCGTGGCGGCGCTGTAGCGCGAGGCGGCAAGGCTGGAGAGGGAGCTGGGTCCGGCACTGAATGTCGGGGGCGGCAGCGGAATGCGCGTCACGTCTCAGGGGATCTGACACGACGACCGTCGCGCGCTTCGACGAGTCGCAAAACGAGCTGGCGCAGCGGCAGTCCCGGTTCCGCCCCAAGAGCCCCTGCCCGCTCGTTGCTGTGGGTCACATAACCCTCCTCAAACGTCGAGCACGCGTCGCCGATGCGTGCGCTCCACGCGCTGACCGTGACAGCAGCGATCCCGCGCGCCTGCAGCGCGGGCAGCCGCGACCAGCCCGCATCGTCGATCCCGCCGTCGGCGTCGTTGTAAATGGCCGCGAAGACAGGCGACTTGATCGCGGTCTCCAGCCGGCCTCCCAACAAGCCGCCATGCGAGCCGGTAACAAAAATGGCGTCGGCGTCGGCCTCCGTGACGAGCGAATTGGAGTCCGCAAGAACCACGCCGGCAATGTCGCGCAGGAGGCGGCGCGCTTCCACCACCTCGAGAGAAGCACCGGGGGGAGCGGATTCCAGTGTCTGCAAGAGCGCGAGGGCATCCTTCACCGGCTGATCCTGGTGAAGCCCCAAGCGCGCCGCCGGCCCGTTCACGAACGAAAGGGTTCCGCGCTGAGCGCAATCGGCACCGTTACCAATGCGCGCGGAGCGATGCGAGACGGTCGCTGCGGGAACATCCCACGCATCGAGCATGCGCACCCCGCTGACCCCCGCCTGGTCCCGTCCAAAGCCGGCATCGTGAAGGATGACCGCACCCAGTCCAGCCCGAAGCGCCTGGGCGGCGGAAAAAAGTCCGCCGTGCGACGCGGCGAGCACCGCCTGACCCTTCGCATCCAATGGAACATGTGTGATGGAGTTGCAGACGAGCGGCCTCATGGCTGACCCGACACTGAAACGGGCACCGTGCGATGACGGCCAAACGCCAGCAACCCTTCCACCGTGAGGGGGCCCATGATGCGGGAGAGATGGTCTTCGAGCACGCGGGCCTCATCGTTCAGCATTTGCACAAGCGGCCGGTTGCCAAAGCGACTGCTGATGGCTGCAATGCTCAACGCGGCAACCGCAGTACCGCCGCGCCCGAGAACCGGAACACCGATCGCGCTCATGCCCGGTACGATCATCTGGTCGTTGAAGGCGTATCCCTGTCTTTGCGTCTCCACCACGAGTTCCATCAGCCGTTGGCTGCCGAAACCCGGAAAGGGTCGACGCATCTTGGCGCCAGCCTTGATAAACCTCTCGACATCCTCATCGCTTTGGAAAGCAAGGAGGGCCAGCGATCCGGCGCCCACGCCAAGGGGTCGTCGGGCGCCCACGTCGAGGGTCAGCGTCTTGATCGGAAAGTCGCCTTCGATGCGTTCGGCGCAGATCGCCTCGCAGCCCTTCAACAGCGACAGGTAGACCGTGTCGCCGCTCTTCTCGGCGAGGCGGTGCATGACCGGCCGGGCCACGTCGCGGAGCTCGTAGCGGTTCGCGGCGGCAGCGCCCAAAGTGCAAAGCTCCAGCCCCAGATAAAACGCGCCGGCGCCGGGATCCTGTTCCAGGAAACCGGCCGCGGCGAGCGCCAGCAGGAAACGATGTGCCGTTGAGCGGCTGAGGCCGCTTGCATCGGAAACGTCCGCGAGGCGCGCGCCCCGAGGGCCCGCGGCCGCAACGGCCCGCAACACGACCGCCGCCCGTTCCAAGCTCTGCATGGAATCGCCGAGCGGCCCCTTCGCTTCATCCGTCCCGGCTTTGCTCATCGGCCGCCTGACCCGAGTTGACAAGATCGACATTCTCATAGCATCTCACTGAATAGGATACTATCCCGTCTATCAGGATATTCTGTAATGACAGTCAGTTCCGACGAACAACGCAACGCGACCCGGCCGATGACCGGCGGCCACGCGCTTGGAGAGATGCTGAAGCTCTACGAGGTCGGCCCCTTGTTCGGCATGGGCGGCTTCCAGCTCCTACCGTTCTACGAGGCCTGCCGCGTCCTGGGGCTGAGGCACGCGCTCATCAACGACGAGCGCTGCGGCGCGTTCGCCGCCGACGCTTATGCGCGCGTGACCAACCGGCCCGGAATTGTCGACGCGACGCTCGGGCCGGGTGCCACCAACCTCACCACGGCGCTGGCGGAGTCCTTCAACGCCGGCATTTCACTCATCGCCATCACCGGCGATACCAACCGCGAGCATTCGTGGAAGAACATGACGCAGGAGGCGCGTCAGCTCGAGGTGCTGAAGCCGGTGGTGAAAGAGGTGATCCGCATCGAGGTGGTCAGCCGCATCCCCGAGGCCGTCCGCCGCGCCTTCGCCGTCGCCACATCCGGCCGTCCCGGGCCGGTCCTGATCGACGTACCGGAGGACATTGCGCATGCAGAGCACGAGTTCGACGCGGCAGATTTCTGGGCCGACCCCGGAACGATGAGGGCGCAGGCGCGCCGCTTCCGGCCCGACGGCGCAGACCTAGCGCGTGCGGCTGCACTGCTTGCAGAGGCCGACCGGCCACTCATCCTTGCCGGCGGTGGCGTCCACATCTCCGAGGCCTACGACGCACTGCTTGCGCTGGCCGAAGGCCAGGGCATCCCGGTGGCCCACACCATGTCCGGCAAGGGCGCCATCGCCTGCACCCATCCCCTCTCGGCAGGCCTGTTCGGGCGCTACTCGCGCATCGCAAACGAGCTGGTCGAAGCCTCCGACTGCATCCTTGTCGTGGGCTGCAAGCTCGGCGAGATCGCGACCAGGCGCTTCCAGCTCGTCGGTCCGGAAAAGTCCGTCATCCATGTCGACATCTCGCCGGAGGAGATCGGCCGCACGACGCGAACCGAGATCGCCCTTGCCGGGGACGCGCGGCTGGCGCTTGAAGACCTCGCCGCCGCGCTCGGCGACGGCCGCAAGCGCGTCGAGGCGCGCGCCGACTACTTGGCCGAGATCAGCACGCGAATGGCGGCCTGGCGCAAGGGCGCCGCCGACCGCCTGGAATTGAAAGAGCGTCCCATCAATGTCGGCCGGCTGATGGGCGAACTCAACAAGGTGATGCCGGACGACGCGATCCTGGTCGCCGACGGCGGCTTTGCCGCACATTGGGGCGGGTTGCTGTTCGACACCAAGAAGGCCGGGCGGCATTTCGTGGCGGACCGGGGCTTCGCCTCGATCGGCTACGGCGTCCCCGGCGGCATCGGAGCGCAGATCGGCGCGGGTGAGACCCGGCGCGTCGTCTCCTTGACGGGCGACGGCGGCTTCAACATGTCGCTGGGCGAGATGGAGACCGCCCGGCGTCTCGACGCGAACTTCGTTGCCGTCGTCTTCAACAATGCGGCATCCGGCTACGTGAAGGCCCTGCAGCATTCCGTCTACGGAGAAGGCAGCTACCAATCCTCCGACCTGACGGAGATGGACTATGCGGCGGTGGCAAGGGCCATGGGCTGCCACGGCATCCGCGTCGAAGACCCCGATGAGCTTTCCGCCGCGATCGCAGAAGGCTTGGAGAACACATCTTCGCCCACAGTAATCGATGTCGTCGTCACCCGCGACCCGGCGAAGATGCTCCCCGGCGTCGACAACCGCACGCTCAAGGTTCAGAAGGGCGACAGACCGGTGTGAGCTCTCACGGCTCACTGGGAACAAAGGTGTTACCCATGTCTCCGGAATAAACCGTCACCTATGTGTCCGGGCCGGACACTCTTGAAGATGGCGCGTAGTGCTCGGCCGGGCATGCCATGTCGAGCGCCTCGTGCGGGCGCTCGGTGTTGTAACTCCTCGCAGGAAGGCGTCTAATCGGTCCTGCTGCTGCAGGATGTTCATGCCGGCCGGCTGTGTGGCCTCCTTCTTGAGGGTCAGGTGCATGCGCTCGTGGCGGCCGTTTTGCTGCGGGCAGCCCGGCTTGATCCTCTCGATGGCGATGCCGAGCCTGAGCCACCACACGGCGAGCTTCGACAGGTTGTAGAGGCCGTTGGGGCTGGCGAAGGGGACGCCCCCCGGGTCTTGCCTCCGGCAAGCCCGAGGGCAGGCTCAGTCGGAGCGGATGGCGGCCGGCAGGCCGCGCTCGGCGAACAGCCGCTCAAAGGCGGTGAAGGC
>CAWDED010000003.1:0-33959 GCA_963801225.1 uncultured Alphaproteobacteria bacterium | reverse complement strand
CACCGAGACCTATGTCGAGGCGGCGCGCAGCATGGGCTCCGGCACGGCGTGGCTCGTCGTCAAGCACATCCTGCCGAACCTCATCTCGCCGCTTCTCGTGCAGGCGAGCTTCGTGTTCGCCTTCGCGCAGCTCAGCGCGGCCTCGCTGGATTTCCTCGGGCTCGGCGCGCCCCCGGATATTCCAAGCTGGGGCAATATGCTGGCCGAGTCGCGCACGTTCATCACGCGTGCGCCATGGCTGCTCTTTTTCCCCGGTCTGATGATCGTGCTCACAGCGTTCTCCCTAAACCTCGTCGGCGACGCTCTGCGCGATCGCCTCGATCCCCGGTTCCAGGAAATGTTCGCCAGCCGGCGGAGGAGGTGAGCGGTGCTCGGCGTCAAGGATCTCACCGTCGCTGTCGGTCCGGATTCGAGCCCTGTCGAAATCGTCTCCGGCGTGTCGTTCAGCATCGGCAAGGGCGAGGTGCTCGGGCTGGTCGGCGAATCCGGGTGCGGAAAGAGCATGACGTCGCTGGCCATAATGGGCCTTTTGCCCGATCCCGGGCCGCGGGTGCGCGCGGGCCGCATCGAGCTCGATGGCGTCGACGTCACGAATTTGGCGCCCTGGCAACGCGTCGAAGCCGGCCACGGCAACATCGCGATGATCTTCCAGGAGCCGATGACCTCGCTCAATCCGGTCGTCCGGATCGACGAGCAGATCGCAGAAGCCGTGCGCGTCCACGACGGGCTCTCCGGCTCCGCCGCCCGTGAGCGCGCGCGCGAGCTTCTCGAGATGGTCCGCATACCCGACGCGGCGTTGCAGATGGGTGCCTATCCGCACCAGCTGTCGGGCGGGATGCGTCAGCGGGTGATGATCGCGATCGCCCTCGCATGCCGCCCGCATATTCTCATTGCCGACGAGCCGACCACCGCGCTCGACGTTACGGTGCAGTTCCAGATTCTCGGCTTGCTGCGCGAGCTATGCGATCGGCTCGATATGGCGATGCTTTTCATCACCCACGACCTCGGCGTCGTGGCGCAGCTCGTCGACCGCGTCGCGGTCATGTACGCCGGGCGCCTCGTCGAAACCGCCTCGGTCGAGACTTTGTTCGGTGACCCGGCCCACCCCTACACGCGCGGGCTGATGGCGTGCATGCCGGCGCCCGGACGCAGGACCCATCGCCTGACGACCATCCCGGGCCAGGCGCCTCAACCCGGCAGCATACCGTCCGGCTGCGCCTTCGCACCCCGCTGCCCGGATGTGCGGGATATCTGTCGCGCCGATCCGCTGGTGCGCGCGACCATCGCCGAGGGTCACGAGGCGCTCTGCAAATTCCCCGTCATCGGGGGCGCGGCATGAGCGATCGCCCGATCCTTGAGGTGCGGGACCTGCACACCGGCTTCAATGTGAAGCGGTCCGGCCGCAAGATGCGGGTGCAGGCGGTCGACGGCGTCTCTCTGTCGCTCGCCGAGGGCGAGGTGCTCGGCATCGTCGGCGAGTTCGGGCTGCGGCAAGACGACCGTCGGGCGCTCCATCGTCCGCCTGACCAAGGCGGATGCAGGGGAGGTCATCTTCAACGGCGCCGATGTCCTCAAAGCGCGCGGCCAGGCGCTCCGCACGATGCGCCTCAGCATCCGCATGGTCTTCCAGGACCCCTACGCCTCCCTCAATCCGCACCGCTCGGTCGGTGATTCCGTGGCCGAGGCGGGCGATATCAACGGTGCCTTTGCCAGCCGTGCCGAGCGCGCCGAGCGGGTCGCCGAGACGCTCACTGCCGTTGGGCTCGACCCGTCCTTCGCCCGACGCTTTCCACACGACCTGAGCGGCGGGCAGCGCCAGCGCGTCGGAATCGCGCGCGCAATCCTGCCGGTGCCGGCGATCATCATCGCCGACGAGCCGGTGTCTGCGCTCGATGTTTCGATCCAGGCCCAAGTGTTGAACCTGTTGATGGACCTCAGGGAAAATTTGCGATTGTCGATGCTGTTCATCTCGCACGACCTCGGCGTGATCGGTCAGATCAGCGATCGGGTGGCGGTAATGTACATGGGCCGCATCGTGGAACTCGCCGAAGTTGACGCGATTCTCGACCGCGCCGTACACCCCTATACGCAGGCGCTGATGGCAGCCATGCCGAAGCCAGACCCCAGCCTGCGCATTACCGGCGGCACCGAACTTGGCGAGCCGCCAAGCCAGTTCGAACGGTCGACGGGTTGCGCCTATGCTCTACGATGCCCGTTGGCGTCAGACCGATGCGCCGCCGAACCTCCGCCGCTCCGGCTGTTCACCGGCGGTCGCCTGGTTGCGTGTCACAACGTTTGAGGCACCATGGACCCACAGGGAGGTCATCTTCTCCCGTCGTGATGTCCGCTTCTGGGCGCAAAACCGCACAATTCAGCAAACCTCAGCGTTCGGCTGAGCATTCCTCAGCATCGGCTTATCAGACATCATCAGTCCGGCAGGCCCGCCTTTCGGAGCGCGCCCAGCAGGTGCTGGCGTTCGGACTGGTGTCCGAGTTCGAGCGCTTAGCCGACGTGACGTGGACGGCTACCACTTCGACGCGCGCTCTATTCCTCTGAGCGACCTCAGACGCGCTCAGGAACTCACCGGCTCAGCTCTACTTCTGTGTCGTCATCGCCGGGCGCCGACCAGGATTTCCTGCTTCCCTGCAGGGTTGGCTTGGCTGACGGCGCCTTCCTGCTCCATGCGCTTCGGCCTTGGCGTGCCGTGCCCGCTGGGCTGTAGTTGTCAGTACGACTTACCGCGGGCCGAGACTGGCCACAGGTGCTCTACCTTGCCGTTACGAACGCCGACATACCAGTCGTGCAGGTTGCAGGTGGGATCGCAGTGTCCGGGCACGAGGCGCAGCTTCTCGCCTACTTTCAACGCGTTTTCCGGATCCTCGATCACTCCATGTTCATCCGAACACTTAACATATTTCACGTCGCGGCGCCCGTAGACGAATGGAAGGCCTGAGTCGACCGACTGTGCCTTTAGGCCGGCATCGCAGATTGCCTTGTCAATTTTGACGTGGCTCATCACCGAGGTGAGAATGAACAGCGCATTCTCCCACTCGCCTTGGTCAATGCGATTGCCTTCCTTGTCGAGAACGGCGCCGTAGTCGGCGTCCATGAAAGCGTAGGAACCACACTGGAGCTCGTTGTAGACGCCCGAGGCACTCTCGAAATAGTAGGAGCCAGTCCCGCCACCCGAGACCAGCTCCGGCGCCAGACCGGTAGCTTTGAGCCCTTCGACGGCATCCTTGACCATGGCTATGGCGGTATCGAGCTTGGTCTTGCGGTCCTCATATTTTTCGAGGTGTTGCATATCGCCCTGGTAGGCCTGGATACCGGTGAACTTGAGGTGAGACGCTGCGTTGATCGCCTTGGCGATGGCGACGACCTCCGAGGTTGAAGTCACGCCGCAGCGGCCGGCGCCGCAATCGATCTCGATGAGGCACTCGAGTGTCGTGTCGTGCTTCTGCGCGGCTGCCGATAGTTCGGCGACGTTGGCGATGTCGTCGATTGAGACGAGGGTACGGGAGCCGAGCTTTGGGATCTGCGCGAGCCGATCGATTTTCAAGGGATCGCGGACCTGGTTGGAGACCAAGATGTCCTTGATGCCGCCGCGCGCAAACACCTCTGCCTCGCTGACCTTTTGGCAGCAGACGCCGACAGCGCCGCCGAGTCGCTCTTGAAGCTGCGCCACGTCGACCGACTTGTGCATCTTCGCGTGTACGCGATGACGCATACCATGTGCCTTTGCATAGTCGCCCATCTTCTTGATGTTACGCTCCAAGGCGTCGAGATCGAGGATCAGGCAGGGCGTCTGGATGTCGGCCTCGCGCATCCCAGGCACGGCCGGAATGTCGAATCCGACCTCAAGATTGGCGAACTTTTCGTGCGTAGCACCCATCGGAGTATTCTCCCGGTTTTCAAGAATTCCGCAGCAAAGAGTCGAGGGGCATTGTCACATTAACTCCAGCGGGTGGTGGCAGGCCATGAGGGTAGGCACGACTATGCGGCTGCGGAGACCTCCGTCCAGGTGCCGAATGAAGCCGCGCGAAGCACCTTGAAGTGGGAGCGGCGTAGCAGGTGACGTTGGTGGGCGAAGGCGTTGTGGATTGCAGCGTGGGCGTTGGGGCCGAGCCTAGCAGGCTTCTCTGATTGGGGTTGGTGAGGTCAAGCTTCTCCTGCTTCTTTTTTTCCGGACCATGTCGCCCCCGCGGGTCACTCGCTTCTCTTCGCGGTCGGCGCCGGGCCGCCGCATGATGGGGTCGGTAGAGCGAGGCGTCTCAATCTGTTGAGCGACCTTGGGAGAGTTTGCCCCAGGATCTAGCCTGCCAACGAGATCGCCTTGCCCATCGTCCCCACGGGAACGATCCGGATCACCGCAAGTAGGCCGGCGAGCGAGCCGCGCCCGGCCATGCGGTAACGGCCGGAATTGTAGATCACGATGAGATCGATACCACCGGCCTCTTCGCATTTTGCCGAAAGACCGGTGGCTGCGCCACCGCCGACGATCGGCTCGCCGCACTCTGCCATGGCGCGGAGCTTGGCAACAACGCTACTGCGTTCGAAGCGAGGCATCTCAGCCTCCCGTCAGCGCACGATGCCTCGGAAGCTCTCCGCCAAGGCGGCCGCGAAGGCCGGGTCGTTGATGTGAAGCGGCAGTTCGATCAACTGCCTCCTGTGGGTCTGTTTCAGGGTCGAGCGGATCGCCTCGAACAGGGCGGCGTCCGCCCCCGGGTCGTGGAAGGGTTGGCCGGGCGCATCGATGGCGGAGACGCCGCCGAGCGGCAGAAGAAGGCGAATGTCCCCGTCGCAACGGTTGAGCCGCTCGGCGATCCAGGTGCCAGCGGCGCGATTCTCCTCAGGCGTGGTGCGCATCAGCGTCACCTGCGCGTTGTGGACGTGCAGCTTGCGATCTCGGAACGCGCTCGGCACCGTCTCCCTGGCGCCGAAGTTGACCATGTCAAGAGCGCCGACGGAGCCGACATAGGGGAGCCTAGTGCGCGCGACCGCGCCGAACCGGTCATCGTTGCAGGCAAACACTCCGCCCACCAGATGATCGGCCACCTCCGTCGTGGTGGCGTCGATCATGCCGGCGAGTAGGCCGGAATCGGCGAGCTTCTCCATCGACTGCCCGCCGACGCCCGTAGCGTGAAAGACGTAGCACTCGTAATCGCCGTCGAGCATCTCTCGGACGGCGGTGACGCACGGCGTCGTCACTCCGAACATCGTCATGCCGAGCCCCAGCCGGTCGGAGGTCGAGGCGGAAACGCGAAAGCAGTCCATGCCTGCGGCGGCATGAGCAGCGTTGCCGATGACCTGGCGGCTGATGGCGTTGAGGCCCGCCACGTCGACGACCGAATAGACCATGCCGAGATCGTTCGGTCCGACATAGGGCGCGACGTTGCCGGAGGCGACGGTGGAGACCATCAGCTTCGGCGTGCCGACCGGCAGGGCCCGCATGGCGGCGGTGACGAGCGCGGTGTTGCCCGAGCCGCCGAGGCCGAGCACGCAGCCGATGTCCTCACGCGTCGCAAGATAGTGCGTGAGCGCCACCGACATTGCCGCCAGCGCCTTGCCGCGATCGTCGTTGCCAAGCACGGCTGCCGCTCCGTCGGGATGGTGGCCGGCCACCTCTTCCGCGCTCACGTCCGCGGCGGACTGCTTCGAGCGCGTGCCGACGTCGACGAGCCGGACCAGCGCGCCGGCTGCTTCGGCCTCCGCCCTGGCGTAGGCGAGCTCCGCTGCCTTGGTGTCCATTGTCCCAACGACATAGACGGTCATGTCGTCTCCTCCCTGACAGCCGGGCCGTTCATTGAATGCGGCCGCATGCTCGATGTGCATATTGCATATTCTTTTTCTAATTTGTATATTGCATGTCGAGATCGCGATTGAAAGAGCGCATGACCGAGCTTCGCCACCTGACGCTTCGCGAGCGTATCCACGACGAGATCGTGCGGATGATCGTGTCCGGCGAATTGCCGGCGGGCGCGTCGCTGGATGAGCGCGCACTGGTCGAGCGGCTCTCGGTTAGCCGCACGCCGTTCCGCGAGGCGATCGGGACGCTGGCGAAAGAGGGGCTGATCGAGATCCGCCCCTACCGCGGCTTCAATGTCCGCAGGTTCACGCCGAAGGAGGTCAACGACCTCTACGAGCTGCGCAAGACGCTCGAGGGTCTCGCGATCCGCCTTGCCGTCGCCAACATCTCCAACCGCGACATCGCCAAGCTCGAGGAGATGCTGGATGCCGGCGTCACCGCGCTGCGGGACGGCGACATGGCCGGCTACGCCGAGCACGATCGCACGTTCCACGACACGATCGCCGCGCTCTCCGACAATCACGCCTTGGTCGACGCGCTGCAGCGCCTGTCGCTGCAGATTCAGATCTGCCGCGTCTTCGCCAACCAGAGCCCGGAGCTTGCCGAGCGGGCCGCGCGCGAGCGTGACGCCATCCTGGGCGCACTGCGCCAGCGCGACGCCGCCGCCGCGGAGCGCCTGATGATCGAGCACATCACCGATGTCCAGCGCGCGGTTATCGAGCGCCTGGCAACAATGGAAACGCCATCGGCGCCGCGTTCGGCGCGGGGAAGGAAGCGGCGCCTGCAGTCCTAAAGAGCGGGCGGAGTTCGGCTCGCACCAAAAAGAGAAGAGGGAGGAATACGACATGAAGAACAGACGTGGGACCGGGCTTGCGCTTGCCGCGGCCCTGGCCATTGCGGCCGGCTCGGGTGCGGCCTCCGCCGAGACGCTCAGGATGTGGGGGCCGGAGCAGATTTCCGACCCCGTCACGCTCGAGCTCTGGAACGACATCAAAGCCGGCTTCGAAGCGAACAATCCCGGGCGTGACGGTGGAGTTCATCCCGCCGACCGGCACCATCACCAACGGCGCCGTTCAGGCGGCAATCCAGTCCGACGCCGGCCCGGATGTCGTGCTGACCAATTCCGGCATCGGCCGCATCAGCGTCGTCGCCAAGGCGAAGCTTGTCGCGCCACTCACGTCACACTACGACAACGACGGCTGGGACAAGCTGCTCTATCCTTGGCTCTACGCGGAGCTGAAGCGGCAGTTTGGCGGCGAGATCTACGAGGTGCCGGACGGGCTCGATGCGCTCGGCATCTGGTACCACAAGGACATGTTCGCCGAGCACGGCTGGACGATCCCGGCGACCTACCAGGAATTCCTCGCGCTCCTTGACGAGATCCAAAAGGCGGGCATTCAGCCGATCGCCATTGGCCCGCGCAACACCGGCAGCGCCGGACATTTCGTCGGCAACTTGCTCCAGGTGACGGCAGGACGAGAACGCCATGGCGGAGGTCGTTTCCGGCAAGCGCCCGTGGACCGATCCGACGATCGTGGAAGCCGCAACGCGGCTGACCGACCTTGTGCACAAGGGCTATATCCAGAAGGAGATGGCCGGTCTCGACCTCGACGGCGCATCGCGCCTGTGGCTCTCGAAGCGGGCGGCGATCTTCGTCGCCGGGCCGTGGTTCACCGGCATCGCTCGCAAGGCGGACTATGACCTCGACAATGCCGGCTTCGCCACCATGCCGACCGACCTCGACCCGTCCGAGTCGATCACGACCGGCGGCGTTGGCTGGAGCTGGCTGATCCCGGTCAATTCGAAGCAGCCGGCGCTCGCCGCGAAATGGATCGCGTACATCCTCTCAGACGACGTGATGAAGAAGCGTGCCCAGCATCCCTCAAGCTCGATGATCTACCCGCGCGAGCTGCAGGGCGTTGAGCCGCCGCTGCCGATCCTGAAGGACATCTTCGCCGCGGCCGCCAAGGGCGTCGGCTACAATCCGAGCGTCTACATCCCCGGCAATGTCGTGAACCCGTACTACCAAGTGATCCAGGGATGGATCGGCGATCAGATCACCGCGGCCGACGGCATGGCGCAGATCCAGGCCGAGATGGAAAAGGCGGAATGATCCGCGTCGCTTCGTAGACGTCATGCTCTCGCAGTGAGTACAACAGAGCTTGCATCGAGCACGGCAACGGACATGGGCGGCCCGGCCGCCCATGTCGCAACGAGAGCAGGGCGAGGGGGCGCAATGGACGCGACCGACGGTCTCCGGCGCGCTTTCCCCTTCCTTTTGCCGGCGATCGCGCTCTACGCCACTTTCACGCTCATCCCGATGGGCCGGACGCTGTGGCTGAGCTTCACCGATTCAGGCGGCTTCAACACGGGCGCGGCCTTTGTCGGCGGCGCGAACTATGCGGCGATCTGGAACGATCCGATCTTCTGGCAGGCGCTGCGGCAGACCGTCCTCTGGCTCGTCTATCACCTTCTCCTGGCAGGCGGGCTCGGTTTCGCGCTGGCGCTTCTGATCGCGCGCCTCAGAACAACGCAGGTCTTCTTCCGGACCGCCTTCTTCCTGCCGCATGTCGTATCGCTGGCGGTCGTCGGTGTCATCTGGGCGACGATCTACGACCCGTTCTTCGGCTTCCTCAACAATAGCCTTCACACACTCGGCTTGGGGTTCCTGGCGCGGGGCTGGCTGTCGGAGCCGCTGTTGGTGCTCTTCTCCGTCAACGTCGCGAGCAGCTGGCAGGGCTTCGGGCTCTACATGCTGCTCTTCCTAGCCGGGCTCCAGAACATCGACCCGACGCTCTACGATGCCGCCGAGGTCGATGGCGCCTCGCCGTTCCAGAAGCTCGTGCACGTGACCCTGCCCGGGCTTCGCGAAGTGATGACCTTTGTCGTCTCGCTCGCCCTCATCAACGGCCTTAAGGGCTTCGCGACGGTTTGGGTCATGACGCAGGGCGGGCCCTATTATCAAAGCGAGCTCATCACGACCTACATTTACCGGCTCGCCTTCCAGGCGCAGCAGCATGGACGAGCGGCCGTGCTTTGCGTGGTGCTGAGCCTGATGGCGATCGCCATCACGATCGTCTTCAACCGCTGGCGGGAGCGGATGCCATGAACGCCGCCCGCCGCGAGGGGGCGCTGGCGGCCGCGTTGTCGCTGCCACTCCTGATCATCCTCGGCCCCTTCCTCTGGCTGATCCTCTCAAGCCTCAAGAGCGAGGCCGAGATATCCGGCGCAAACCCGTTTGCGCTACCGGCGCAATTGATGTGGCGGAATTACCTGGATGCCTGGCACGTCGGCGGCTTCGGCGACCTGATCGGCAACAGCCTCGTCAATGTCGCCGGCGTGATCGCGCTGACGCTCGGAGTGTGCGCGCCCGCCGGCTATGCGCTCGCGAAGATCCGCTTCGGCGGGAAAGAGTGGGTCTTCTACGGCATAGTGCTCGGTCTGACAGTACCGATCCAAGCGATCATCATCCCGCTTTACGAGGTACTGTCTGGCCTGAAGCTGATCAACAGCCTGGCCGGCCTGACGCTTGCACAGGTGAGCAACCTTATTCCCTTCGGCATCTTCCTGATGCGAAGCTTCTTCCGTGGGGTGCCGGACGAGTTGGTCGAGGCTGCAAAGATCGACGGCTGCGGGCACTTCCAGATTCTCACCCGCATCTTCCTGCCGATCTCTACACCGGCCATCTTCGCGCTGGTCATCATTTCTGCGCTTTCGACCTGGAACGATTTCTTCCTGCCGCTGGTGATCCTGATCTCGCCGGAGGTGCAGACGCTGCCGCTCGGCCTGGTGCGCTTCGCCGGCACCTACCAGACGGATCATCGGCTCGTCTTTTCCGGGACCGTGATCTCGTTCCTTCCGATCATCCTGCTCTACATTCTGACCCAGCGCCACTTCACGCAGGGACTGACGCAGGGCGCCCTGAAAGGCTGAACGCGACCATGCCTCACCACGTCGTCCGCGAAGTCCGCTACAATTTCGAATACGAGCGGCGCCTGCGCGCCTGCTTCATCGGCGCCGGCGGGCACTCCTACCGCAACATCTATCCCGCCTTCCGCTACGCCCCGGTCGACCTCGTGGCGATCGCGGACCACACCGAGGCACGCGCCCGCGATTATGCGCATCTCTTCGGCGCCGAGCGCGCTTATGCCGACTATCGCGAGATGCTGGAGAAGGAGGCGCCCGACGCTGTCTTCATCGTCACTTCCTATCATCCTGACGGCCGCGTGCAGGCAACCGACATCGCGATGGATGTGCTCGCAGCCGGAGCGCATGTATGGATGGAGAAGCCGACAGTCGCGAGCGTTGCGGAAGCGCGGGCGCTGAACGACGCAAGCCGCCGGGCCGGACGTTATGTGATGACAGGGCTGAAGAAGATATTCTTCCCCACGATCGAGAAACTGAAGGACATCATCGACGACCAGGCATTCGGGCGACTCTCCTCCCTCAACGTCCGCTATCCGCAGGCCCTGCCGCCACCGGGGGACCGCGCCGATCTGGTGAAGATGCGCGAGTTTCTCGACCACATCTATCACCCTGGCGCGATCATCAACTTTCTCGCCGGGCCGATCGAGCGTGTGAGCTATGAATGGACGCCGGTAACAGGCGCGGTCGTCGCCAACATGCGCTTCGTCTCGGGCGCGGTCGGCACACTCCACTTTGCAGCCGGGCAGTCGGGCGCAAGCACGTTTGAACGCGTGGAGGCGATAGGCGAGGGGGCCAACGCCGTCATCGAGAACGGCGTGCACCTGCGCTACTACCGGCGCGCTGACCTTCCAAGCTATGGTCGCGCCGCCTCTTTCATCCAGCCGGATGATGCGGCCCCGCTCCTTTTCGAGCCGGAGCACTCGCTCGGCCAGCTCTACAACAACAACCTCTTCTATCTCGGCTACGCGCCAGAGATCATCCACTTCTGCGAGCACGTTCTCGCCGGAACGCCGCTCGAGAAGGGCACGCTCGACGAAGTGATCGAGATCATGAAGCTCTTCGAGCTCTTTCGGAGCACGCCTGCCGGAACCACCGTGTCAATCAGCCAGGACCTATAGAGAATGGAATCCAGCCAGTTCATTTCCGATGCCACGAACGGAGACACAATCGGGCTCGATTGGGGCGAGATCACTTGGCTCGTGAGCGGTAAGGCCATGGCCGGTGCCGAGATGACTGTGGGTCTCGTCACTATCAAGCCGGGCCAGCGCAACCCGCTCCATTCGCATCCCAACTGCGAGGAGACGCTTTACGTGCTGTCGGGCAGTTGCGACCACCTGCTCGACGGCGAACTCTATCGCCTCAGCGCCGGCCAGGCGATCCGCATCCCCCGAGGCGTTCGGCACTGGGCAAAGTGCCTGGGTGACGAGCCGCTCGTGGCGGTCATCGCTTTCTCGTCGCCCGACCGAAGCACCCAGACGCACGAAGAAGGCGGCGTCGCTTAGCACGGGAGAGCGCTCCAGCTGTTCCGTCCGGCCTTCCTTTCGAACTCAACCGGGCTGAGACAGCTGCGGATGGGGGGTCGTCTTAAGCGTAAGATCGAAGGCGATAGCGCACGTCCGTGCGGTGTGGGGAAAGGCGGTAGCGCTCCGCCGACTCAAACCCCCGAACGGCCGCTCCGCACGAGTTTCGCCACCGCATCTCTCAGCGTTCGCTCAGATCCGCGGAGGCAACCCGCGAGCGCCTTAGAATGACTTCCGACCGTAAACCCATTCGGATGTTGCGTGGAGCGCCAAGGATACACCGTCACAAGGACGCATTGACGCGTCTCGGTCGGCGGATGGCTCTGACCTTTCCGCTGTTTCCGCCGCCGCAGAAGAACCGGTCGCCGCCGTCGGATTCGAGTCCCGAGACGCCGGTTCCGGCCGGCATTTCAAGGCGCTCCAGCACCTCTCCCGTCTCAGGATCGATGCGCCGAACGTCGCTCTGCTCGTCCTGCCAGGTGCCGTGCCACAGCTCGCCGTCGACCCAGGTGACGCCGGTGACGAAACGATCGGATTCGATGGTGCGCAGCACCTCTCCGGTCTCCGGGATCGACCTGGTGGATCTTGCGGCCGCGATGCTGGCCGACCCAGAGCGACCCTTCGGCCCAGGCAAGGCCCGAATCCCCTGCCATTGCCGGGCGCCGGGATCGTGCCCAGCACCTCGCCGGTCTTCGGATCGATCTTCCGGATCACCGCTTCCGCGATCTGGAACAGGTGCTTGCCGTCGAATGCCGTCCCGGCATCGCGCGGCGACATCGAGGGCGCCCAGCATCTCTCCGCTTTCCGGATCGAGGGCATTCAGCCGGTCGCCGGAGGCGAACCAGACCCGATTGCCGTCGAAGCTGACCCCGTGGACGCCGTCGACTCCGGGAAAGGGGCCATATTCGCGGAGGATTTCGGCGGCTGCGTGTTTCATGTCGTTCATCCTAGCCGTTCGACAGCGGGCGCGGGGAGTAACAAGCTTGTCGGGAATCCCGGCACGTTCGGCGCTATCCAGCGACAGGCCCGCCCGCGGCCGAACGATTCCACCTTGCCATCTTCCGCCAGCGCCTCAAGCGCCCGCTGGACCGTGCGCGGACTGACGCCGAGCGCCAGCGCCAGCGCGGAGCTCGACCATGCTTCGCCGTCCGCGAGCAGCGCCAGCACTTCGGCATGCTCGTCTCTCGACGGGCGGCGCCAGCACCGCGACCGTACTGCGCTCCGGTGCGGCTCCAGCGCAAAGCCCCGCTTCGTCGCGTTCAGTCCGGCCAGCGGCTTGATCGCTTCGCGGAGCCGCCCGATCTCGACGCGCAGCCGCGCGCGATGCGATTCGTCGGCATCCCGCGCCCGGAAGGCGCGCGCGAGCAGCGTCTTCCCGCGACACATCTTCCGGCCAGGCCTCGGCAAGCGCGCGGGCGAGCGCGAACAGCACCGGGCGGCTGGCGAGCGAAATCGATGGTCGTGCCGGCGCGCACGACGTTGCGGCAGGCATCGACAACGAGTGTGTCCGAGGCAAACAGCGCCTCGACGTCGTCGAGCCGGAGCAGCCGTGTCCCCGTCGTGCGTGATCAGCCGCGCCGCCGGCGCACGAGCGCGCTGCGACGCCCGATCGACCTCGGCCGTCAATGCGGGGATTCCCGATGCCGCGCGCGTTGCGCGCGGCCCGATCGAGCGCGGCCGTGCCGGCTTCGCCCGGATGCGGCGCATCGCTATGCCGGCGGCCACCAGCTCGTAGCCGGCCCGCGACGCCGGCGGCAGCGCTCGACATCGAGCCCTTCGAGCATCCGCTCGGCCTCGTCGAGCCGGCCGATCAGAAGAAGCCGCCGCGCCTCGAGATAGCCGGCATGCGCCGCATTCGTCCGGTCGCCATGCGCCTCGAGCGTCGCCCGCGCGGCGTCGAGCCTCTGCATGGGCCGGCCCAGATCGCGCGAGACCAGCGCGATCTCGGCTTCGGCGACGATGCATCGCGCGCGGGCCTTCGGCTCCTTCGGGCCGAAGGCGCGCGCGGCGCTTCGCAGCAGCTCCTTGGCGCGCGCCAGATCGCCGAGCTGCGCCATCGCGATGCCGCGCAAGGCCAGCGCCGGCGCGTCGTCGCGCAGCGCGACCCGCTTCAGCGCGGCGAGCGGATCGCCCGCCGCGAGCGCACGCGCCGCAGCCGTGATCAGCGAGTCCATTCAAATCCCGTCACACTTGTTACTCACACCCTCCTCCCGTCCCACCGTATATCCTCGCTCAGGCCTGCAGCCGGCAGGAAACGGCGACAATTCAATCGGAAGCTCGAAAATGACAACGCTCACCTCAGCAAGACAACGTGCGCACGGATACGGAGCAGCCGCGCGAGCGCGGCCGGCTGGCTTGGTCTTGCCGCCTCTCCGACCTTCGCGCTGATGGCCTGGCTTTCGGCGAATGACGCGCAGCCGATCATGATCTGCTCCTCGGGGCCGGACATGCTGCCGATCGGCGGCATGGCCTGGATGTACCTGCTGATGAGCCTTTTCCACCTGTCGCCCTGGCTGAAGCTCGCTTCCGGCCTCCCGCGCGCCGCGCAACCAGCACCCAGACCGAAGGAGACTGACCATGCAACACGCCATCGTTTCACGCGAAGAATGGCTCGCCGCCCGCAAGGCGCTTCTCGCCAAGGAGCTCGCCATGACCCACGAGCTCGACGCGCTGCGCGCCGAGCGCCGGCAACTGCCCTGGGTCAAGATCGAGAAGACCTATGTCTTCGAGGGCCCGGAGGGCGAATGCAGCGCTT
Source organism: uncultured Alphaproteobacteria bacterium (assembly GCA_963801225.1). Taxonomy (GTDB): domain Bacteria; phylum Pseudomonadota; class Alphaproteobacteria; order Rhizobiales; family Afifellaceae; genus DASWJZ01. The sequence continues at coordinate 19,951 of CAWDED010000003.1, read as the reverse complement.
GGTCGACCTGTTCGGCGGCCGCAGCCAGCTCGCCATCTATCACTTCATGCTGACGCCGGGCTCGGATCATATCTGCCCAGGCTGCTCCTACACGATGGACCATGTCGACGCGGCGCGGCAGCATTTCGAGCAGGCCGACCTGGCCTTCGCCGCGGTCTCGCGCGCGCCGATCGAGCGGATCGAGGAGGTGAAGGAGCGGATGGGCTGGACCTTCCCCTGGGTCTCCTCCGGAGACGGCGATTTCAACTACGATTTCGGCGTGTCGTTCACGACCGGAGGATCGCGCCGCCGGCCGCGCGCTCTACAATTACGGCAAGACGGTGATCGAAAAGGCCTCGGACATGTTCGGCGTCAGCATCTTCGTGAAGGACGAGAATGGCGACATCTTCCACACCTACTCGACCTATCACCGCGGCACCGAACTGCTGATGGGCGCGTTCAACTGGCTCGACCTCGCGCCCAAGGGCCGCAACGAGGGCGACGGCACCATGAACTGGGTCCGGTTGCACGACGAATATTGAAGCGGCCGGGATTTGCCCAAGGCGATCTGATTTCCGGGTCCCGGCCCGGGACTAGGGCGGCACTGAGGCGCCCTGCGGCTGGCTTAAGGATCGCTACGGCCTGGCGTGGCAGATTGCCCCAACGCGCCTTCTTGAACTGGTGACGATCCAGCGTGGATTGACCCTGTCTGTAAGATGCACGGCCCCGTATTCGGCATACTCAAGAGCTCGCACCGTAGCCCCTGGTTCTGCTCGCCGCGATGCGAAGAGGCGTGCAAGAGGCCGCCCGCAACCCACAAAGACGGTGCGTTTCTGTCGCCATGACGCGGGAGTAAGGTGCAAAGCCGATGACCCAGCGCTTCGGCTATTTCCAAGTTTACGTCTATCGCCATAACATCGTTCAAGAAGAGGAAAAAAGCCTCATGAAACCTACAATGACTCCGTTTCTCAGCGCGCTTAGCTCGGAAAGTCCAGCGGCTGAGCTGGCGAAAGACATGGAACTGTACAGTTGGCTGATCGGGAGTTGGGACTTGGACACGGTCCACACGTTAGAAGACGGCACGGTTGAGAAATCGACTGGCGAAGTTCATTTCGGCTGGGTGTTGGAAGGTCGTGCGATCCAGGATGTCTGGATCAGGCCCAAACGACCAGCGCCATCCACCATGTATGGCACGACTTGGCGTATTTATGATCCGGGCACGAAGGACTGGCACATCATTTGGGCCGATCCGCTCAACCAAGATTATTCGCGCCAGATTGGACGAGCTCAGGGTGGGGATATTGTCCAGATCGGCGAAGACTTGCGCGGTCTGAAAGCGCGGTGGCGGTTCACCGAGATTACTGCCGACAGCTTCCATTGGATCGGCGAGGAAAGATCATCTGACGATGAACCTTGGCGGATAACATATGAACATTATGCCCGCCGATCAAGTCCCTGAAAATAGGACTTCTTCGAACGGTATATCGTTTCTTTGTGCTCGTGGGGCGAGGACGAAATACCTGTCCATCCAATGCGGAAGAATTTAGTTTGGTCTAACTTGCATCGAACACACGGAATTTCGTTGCTCGATGACTGCAATTCTAGCCCTATTCTTATGGGCGCTCTCGAAGCGCCCGAGGCTATCGTCGCGGCAGTGTTCCAATAGATTTGCGATGAGCCATATCCTTGTCGTCCACATTGCATGGAACGAGGCGCCGCCTTCAGCTGGCCGAACGGCTGCACACGGGCTACCTGTCAAGTCGTCATTAGCAGACAACTTCCGAGAACCGCATGCTCACTATCTGGACATATGACTTTGTACCCGGCGGCGAAAATGGCCCCCGAGGCTTCGTGCGCGATCTGAGGTTGAGATGGGCCTGCGAGGAGGCGGCGCTCGATTATGTGGTCAAGACAACACCGTTTGAAAATCGGGGTCCTGATCACTTTGCCAGGCAGCCCTTCGGCCAGGTGCCATTTCTGGAAGACAACGGCATAAAGGTCTTCGAGAGCGGCGCCTGCCTTCTCTACCTCGCTAAAAAGAGCGAGATACTCATGCCTCGGGATCCGGCAGGCGAAGCGGATACCCTGCAGTGGACGATCGCGGCCCTTAATTCCATTGAAATGGTGAGCGTGCCCTGGATGGTCCTGAGCTGGTCGGAGGGGTCGGACAACGGGCTTACCAGCTGGCTCGACAGTCGGCTTGCCCACCTTGATGCTGTTTTGCGGGACCGTGAATGGATCGCCGCGGGACGCTTCACGGTCGCCGACATCCTGATGGCAGACGTGATGCGCCAGACGCGGCGAGCCGATGTGCCGGCTTACCCAAACATCCGGGCCTACAAGGAACGCGCCTGCGCCCGTCCGGCCTTCAAGAAAGTCTATGACGATCAGGTGGCGCACTTTGTGGAAGGAGACAGAACGCGTTCCAATTGATTGCCGGCGATGAAAAAGCCGCGCTCTTATGCGGCAGGTGATCCGAACCAAGCTGTCGCTGACAGAGGAACGCGGCCTGATCGCGAAATTTTGAACCCGTCCCCGGTCAACAGGTATCCGGGAGCTACGGTGCCGGCATCGGCCAATACGAACTGCACCAGAGCTTCACCGGCGGTCTCCGGCGAAACCAATGGGCCACCGGACTGCACGAAGGACTCGGACACGCTGCGGCGGCGGAAATAGCGGGAAGGTGAGAGCCATCCGCCGCCGGGGGGCCGGGCTTCGCGGCGGGGCCAATTCCCAGATCTCCCTCGACACCAGTATATGATTGAGGTCCCCGGACATCCGCTCGGTCAAGTCCAGACATCTGCTGCGGATGCTCGGCGCGGTCGCCGGTATGGACCTGGCGCTGGCGACCGGGCGCGGCGAAGCGCTCCTGACCGCCTGGCCGGACGCGCCCGCGCCGCTCGTGCCGGACGAACAGGTGGTTCAGATCGGCGAGCGCGAAGGGCGCGATGTGGATTTCGCCTGGCCGGACATCAACGAGACCGCCATCACGCGCATCGACGTGTTCACCGCAAGGGAGATCGGCGTTACGAGCGTCATGGAGCGCACCCTCGGTGCGCTGAATTGAACCGGTTGGCTGTTCTGGCTGCATTTCGACGTCGATGTCCTCGACCAGGCCATCATGCCAGCCGTCGATTTGCCGGGCAGCCCGGGCATCGATCCGGCTGCAACTACGATCACCGGCGCTACCATGATCCTACCATGGTCCCACCATGAAAGCTGTATCGTCGGCCTCATAACCCGGTGTGCGCTTGCGATTTAGATCCGAAGCACGCCCTGCAGCGTAATGACGCCTGCCCCGCTCAACACGGGATCTGGTTCAAGCGAAAACTTCAGCATGCTTCGCCGCCCCATCGCCACGCCCTGCTCGACAATGAGAACCTCGCCGCGCAGGAGTCCTGTTTGCGCAAGGTAGGCCGCCAAGGGGCCAGCGGCTGTACCCGTCGCCGAATCCTCCCAAAGACCGACTGTCGGACTGAAGGCGCGCGCATAAGCCGCCTCGATGGGTGGTTCATCGATCGCGTAAACGTAGCACCCCTCCGCACCGGCCTGGTTGAGGAGTGCCGCCAAGCGCTCGTGCTGAGGCCGTACGCTGTCGACAACCTCGCGATTGCGCAATCGGACCAGAAGATGAACCGCCCCAGTGCTCGCGGGGCGCGCCGGTGGAGAATCGACAAGATCCGCCGCTCTGAGGCCAAGGGCGCTTGCGATTGCGCTCATGTCGGCGGGAGGCGGCAGAAGGCGCACGGGTGCCTGCTTGAGCCGGCCATGGAATCTTCCATCAATACGCTCGAGTTCGATCGGTGAAATGAGGGAACCCATTTCCTGCAGGAAGGTGCGCGCCCCATTCCACGCGCCCAGTCTGTCTTGTTCCGCCAGCCAGAGCCACGCCCCCAGCGCGTTGTGCCCGGATCCGAACACCTCCGAACCGTTGGCGGTGAAAGACCGTAGCCGCCGGTCGGCGCGATCGCTGGGAAGAATGAATGTCGTCTCGGCTTGATTGAACTCACCAGCAATCCGCCGCATCTGCTCTTCGGTGAGGACTTCTGCTCCCTCAACAACGGCGAGCGGATTTCCCGCCAGCGGCGTCTCTGCAAAAACGTCTATCAGCCCCACCACCAATTCCGGCATATCCCACTCCCATGCGTCGCGACACAGGCAATCGCCTCACCGATAATCTAAAGAGCCCTTTTCGCCTTATCGTTCAAAGCTCGGCGTGAATGTCGCGGAACAGTTTCGGGGTGACACAAAAGCGGCGCTCGAAATCCGCATCCCGCCCTTCGCGCTCGCCGATCTGAACCACCGCCGAGCAGGATCGAGCAGTTCCCACCGACCACGATGGGAAACTCGCCGCCGACTGTCGCCGAAACCGCATCGGCGGGGAGGAGATTGAACGCTCTTATGCTTTGGCCGTTACGAAGCCCGATGCTCGGCTGTGCCTCGGTTTCATATGCCGGCCCGCAGCAGTCTGACCTTCCGCGACGGTGCGAGTGCCTCATCCAGCCGGCCCGCGCCGAGGCTTCGGGCGCATGCCTCGTGCCAGGTACATGACCCGGACGCAACGATCACAGGCCGAGATTGGGTGGTGCGTCAACAAGGACGATCGGTCGCTGCCTGTTGCTTCCCTCAGAGCACGTTAGACTCAGTGATGGCAGGAATCGTTGAGAAAGCTGGCGAAGCTCGTGGAGCCCGAGATCAGCGGGTAAGGGGGGCAGCCCCGCGTAGGGTAAGGCGCTCAAAGCTCTGCATGCATGTCGCGAAACAGTCTGCGGAGCCACGCCGAAGCGGCGCTCGAAGGCTTCCGAAAGACGTGCAGCCGGGAACAGCCCGACCTGTGCGGCGACCGATTTGAGCGGTAGGCCGCGCGAGAGCAGCATGCGCGCCGCGTCGAGCCGGGCGGTCTCCACGAAACGGGCAGGGGTCAGCCCCGTGGTCGCGACGAACCTGCGGTGGAACGTGCGCTCGGTAAGGCCGGCGCGGTCCGCCAGCGAGGGGACGTCGAGCGGCGCATCGAGATTGGCCTGTATCCATCCGATCAGATCACCGAAGGGGCTTTCGCCCTTGACCTGCGCCTGCAGGACCGGGCTGAACTGAGACTGGTAGCCTGGGCGCCGGGCATAGAGGATCAGCCGCTTGGCCACCTCTCCGGCGATCGTCGCATCGAGGTCGTTGGCGATCATGGCCAGCGCCATGTCGATGCCAGTGGTCACGCCGGCCGATGTCCATAGCCGCCCCTCGACCACGTAGAGCGCATCCGGATCGACCGTGATGGCTGGAAAGGTCTCGGTAAGCGGCTTGCAGGAATCCCAGTGGGTCGCGATGCGATGGCCGTCGAGCAGGCCGAGCGCGGCGAGCAGGAAGCCGCCGCTGCAGACAGAACCGTAGCGTTCGGCCTTGGCGACCAATCTCGGAAGCGCCGCCCGGAGAACCGGATCCGCCACGGCCGGCAGGAGCTGCTCGCGTTCTGCGCCGGCGACCAGCACGGTTTGCGCTTTTCGTGGCTTGAGCGCCGTAATCGGCCTGGTCTCTACGGCGATGCCATTGCTGCTTCTGACCAGGCCGCCGTCCGCCGAGACGAGGCCGACGTCGTAGAAGACCGACCTTCCCCGTTGGCCTAGCGCGCGATTTGCGCCGTTGAAGACCGACGCCGGCCCTGCCGTGTCGAGCAGCTCGAAGCCTGGATAGACGATGAAGGTGATCTGATGCATTGGCAGAAAATGTCATATGTTTCCTTATCCTGCCATGCCTCGCTTCGCCCGAATTTCGAGCAATCGACGGCGGTGATCTCCCGGCCACGCCAACACGCGCGCAATCAAAGGCTGTCTAGGCGGGCTTTCAGGGTCGATGAGGTTGGCAGAAATTACTGTGTCTTTGTCATTTCTGCCATCTGCCGCTGCACCTAGATTGCGCGTCATTGGGTAGACGCGCCGATGACGCGACCAGCCGCCTTGCGTCGTGTCCGTTCCTCCCACTGGAGAGGTGCAAGCATGTCGAGATCCATCGTCATTTGGGGCGGTGTCGCTGTCGTCCTCCTTAGTCTGGTTGGCTTCGTCGGGTGGATTTTGAGCCTGCCTTCCGCAACGGCGATTGCCGAAGCGCTGCCGGTGCCGCGTGAGGAGACCGACGCCATGCTCGCGTCGCTCAGACCAGACGGAAGCGAGCGTCCGCTGGTTGCGGTTATCGGAATTAACGATGCCACCGAGACGACCGACTATCTGGTGCCGACCGGCATCCTCAGACGCGCCGACGTTGCCGATGTACTGATGCTGGCGACCGCCCCTGGGCGGGTGCAGCTCTTTCCCGCGCTCAAGGTGGAGCCCGACGCGACCATCGCGGACTTCGACGCAGCGCATCCCGAAGGGGCGGATTACGTCATCGTGCCCGCCATGAGTCGCGATGATGACCCGGCGGTGCTGGCTTGGCTGCAGGATCAGTCACGGAAGGGCGCGACGATCATCGGCGTTTGCGCCGGCGCCAAGGTCGTGGGGGCCTCGGGCCTGCTCGACGGCCGCCGGGCGACGACGCACTGGTATTACCTGCGCGAGATGCTCAAGCGCAGTCCGACAATTCGATATGTCGCGGACCGGCGGATGGTTTCCGACGGGAACGTCGTGACGACCACCGGCATCACCGCGTCCATGCCGATGATGCTGACGCTGATCGAAGCGATCGCCGGCCGGGCGAAGGCGGAATCGGTCGCGCGCGATCTCGGCCTCGAAACCTTTAATGCGCGGCACGCGAGTGCTGCGTTCAAGTTCACCCGCCCCTTCGCGACGACCGTAATGTTCAACCGCCTGGCCTTCTGGATGCACGAGGAACAGGGAATCCGGCTGGAGCCGGGCATGGATGAGGTCTCGCTCGCGCTGGTGGCCGATGCCTGGTCGCGGACCTACCGGTCCAGCGCCTTCACATTCGCCCCTTCGGCGTCCGCGGTCGTCACGGCAAACGGCGTCCTCGTTCTGCCGGATCGCGGCGATGCCGACTGGCCAGGGGAAAGTCGCGTCTCGGCTTTCCCTGATCAGCGTCCCGCCGACGCTCTGAACCAGACACTTCAGGCCATCACGGAGCGCTACGGCGAGCGCACCACCAACGTCGTTGCGATGCAGCTCGAATATCCGCGTTGATCACGCCCGATAATTCTTGGGCCCGATGTCGATTCCCGAAGCCCCCATTCGTCGTAGCATTACCGGGCGACGAAGAAGGCTGCCCGGCCGTGTGCACCAACTGACGGAGCATGAGTCATGTCACTCGCACGCGTCCACAACTTCGCCATCTCTCTCGACGGCTTCGGCACCGGTGAAGGTCAAAGCCGCCGACGCACATTTCGGTCACGCTGGCGACAGGCTGCACGAATGGATGTTCGCCACCCGTTGGTGGGGCCAGCCCGGCGGCAACGGCGGCGTTGACGACGCCTTTGTCGCAGCAATACGATCGCGGGATCGGCGCCGAGATCATGGGCGCCAGGAAGTTCGGCCACCCCGGATGGCACGAGGACCCGGAGTGGAAGGGGGCGTGGGGCCCCAACCCGCCGTTCCACACACCGGTATTCGTCCTCACTCATCACCGGCACCCGTCGATCGAGATGGAGGGCGGCACGACGTTCCACTTCATCGACGCCTCGCCTGCCGAGGCGCTCGAAACCGCGCGCGAGGCCGCGGGCGGTCAGGACGTACGCATCGGCGGTGGCGCCACCATAGTCCGCGACTTCCTTGCTGCCGGACTTGTTGACCACATGCACATTGTGGTGGTCCCGATCCTGCTCGGACGAGGCGTACGCCTCTGGGACGGACTGGAGGGCCTCGAGAAGGGCTACAAGATTGAGGCCATCTCCTCGCCCAGTGGAGTCACGCATGTGACGTTTACTCGTGTGGCTGAATGAATTTACGCCGGTCGATTCCCCTTTAGTGGCTGGGTTTCATCAGCACAGATGACGGGTTCGGCCTGCAAATTCGAACCACGGTCGCCAGTCCACCGGTCGTTCGTGAAACCAGCTGGAGAAACAGGATGGGCAAGATCATCGCGACCCAGTACATCTCGCTCGACGGGGTTATCGAAGACCCGGTCGGCATGGAGGGCTCTGGGCTCGGCAACTGGACCGGCCCCTTCTCGCGCGGTCCGGAAGGTGACACGTTCAAAGACAAAGAACTCGACGACGCTGCGGCTGTACTGCTCGGCCGGCGCACCTACGACGCCTTCGCGGCGGTGTGGCCGACGGTGAAGTCGGACATGGCGGATCGCATGAACGCGCTCCCGAAATATCTCGCCTCTCGTAAGGTCGCCAAGCCGGAATGGAACAACACCTCATTGCTTGGTGGAGACCTGGTCGCATCGGTGCGAGAGCTCAAAGCATCAGTCGACGACAACATCCTGATCTACGGCAGCGCCTCGCTCTGCCACGCTTTGATCGCCGCCGGCCTCATCGATGAGTTCGCCTTGATGGTCTACCCGGTCGTGCTCGGACGCGGCATCCGCCTGTTCCCCAGCGATGTGAAGGTCGAGCTGGAATCGATCGAAAACCGTTCGCTTAGCGGGGGCATCGCGCTGCTCCGGTATCGTGCCCCGCGGCAGCACCGAAGATAACGGACGGTCGCCGCGGCCGGGATTAGCGGGCCTATCGGAATCCCGTCACACTTGTCACTCACACCGATCAACATCCGGTTCTAGATTGATCTCACAACTCGCACCCGTAACGGAACGAGATGGAACGAGCGTGAATCGTAGAGCTCCTGGCCGCTCGCGACCGATCGTTAGGTCGAGTCCCACCACGGTGTGTGGCGCGAACAGTTTCTCGGCGAACCTGTCGTGGGTATCGGCGTTCAATCTGTCCAGCGACCGTTGGAGACGGACTTAAGAGGAGAGCATCGCAATGAAGGCACCCCCGATCGTATCGCCGAAGGAATGGGAGGCTGCGCGCGAACAGTTGCTGGTCAAGGAGAAGGCCTGACCCGCGCCCGCGATGCGCTCGCCGCCGAGCGGCGGCGAATGCCGTGGATGGCCGTCGAGAAGACTTACGCGTTCGACGGCCCGAATGGCAAAGCGAGCCTGCTCGATCTGTTCGAAGGTCGCCGCCAGCTCATCGTCTACCGCGCCTTCTTCGAGCCCGGCGTGCATGGCTGGCCGGAGCATGCCTGCGTCGGCTGCTCCTTGGTGGCCGACCAGGTCTCCCACCTTGCCCATCTCAACGCACGCGACACCACGCTCGTGTTCGCCTCGCGTGCGCCGCAGGCCGACATCGCGCGCCTGAAGGCGCGGATGGGCTGGGACATGCCCTGGTACACGATCACCGACAGCTTCGACGCCGATTTCGGGGTGGATGAATGGCACGGCCACAACGCGTTCATCCGCGACGGCGACCGCGTGTTCCGCACCTACTTCATCAACAGCCGCGGCGACGAGGCCATCGGCACCGTCTGGAGCTACCTCGACATGACGGCGCTCGGGCGACAGGAGACCTGGGAGGACTCGCCGGAGGGCTACCCGCAAGAGCCGCCGTACAAGTGGTGGAACTGGCACGACGCCTACGTTCCCGGCGCGGCGCCCGATCCGAAGTGGGTCAAGGTATCGGACGCAGGTGAGGCCGCTCTCCGAAACCGCGAAACGGACGCCAAAGCGGGGAACACCGATGCCAGATGATCTTGTCGTCCGCCGCGAGACTCACATCCCGGCGCCGCCCGCGGCGGTGTTCGCTCTTCCGACCGACCCGGAGAAGATCCTGCGGTGGATGGGAACGGAAGCGGAGCTGGAGCCGCATCCCGGCGGACTTTATCTCGTCAATGTCACCGGAGCGCGCTTCGCACGAGACATGTTCGATCGAGAAGCTGGCCTCGAAAAGGCCAGCGGCACCGACCGTCAGCGCGCGAAATGGAAATTGGCCAGCGAACGAAAAGGGAGAGCTCCCATAAATCCACGCCTATCCGCGTTGCCGACCTGGATCGGTGCTTGAAGTTCTAAACTTTGAGTTGTTTGCCTGACTATCTCGATGCGTTTGAGCGGTCGGAGCAGGCGATGATCAATGAGGGCAGATCAATATGGCATGGAGATACGACGCAAGTCGGCCCGGCCACACCATCCTGCTCGCGGCGGGAATACCCATCGTCGAGAACCTCACAAACCTCGGAGCGCTGCCCATAGACGGCATTTACTTCTCCGCTGCTCCTTTGCGGGTTCAGGGCATGGGGGCATTTCCCGTCAGCGCCTGGGTGCGTATCGATTGACCAACCGAAAGTTCGATCACCGCCTGAGCGACGCCAGCGGTCAACGCAGCAATCGTCGACGAAGTTTCAAGTTGAAAGCGAGCTGATCTTCCTGCGCCGCTGCGAGTAGCTCCTCTCCTCGATCGCCCAGGTCACGGCTCTCCTCCTCGACCCGGGCGTCAGAAGTTTTTTCCGAGCATCTCGCGCAGCGTCGACACGTCCAGAATAGACTCCGCCAGGAGCTTCTTCAGCTTCCGGTTTCTCCTCCTCCAGAGCCTTCAGCTTGCGGGCGTCAGACATCTCCATACCGCCGAACTTGCTGCGCCACTTGTAGAGGATGCCGATCACCTGCTCCTCGCTTTACTTGCTCCGTCGCATCGGTCAGCGCGTTGAGTTCAGCCGGCGAAAGAGCGGTCATCTCAGAGTGCGGCCGATGATACTCCGCCATCAGCGCCGCGAGCGGCCGCTGTTGCTCACAGGAGATCCGGGCTGGGCCGCGGCTTCGCGCGAGCTTGCCGATCCCAGGGCGCCGCTCAAAGTCGTTTCGCCGAACGGTGCATGGCAAGCGCGGGTGGGGGTAGGGCGGGACGGTGCGCTTCTGGTCCGGCCGGATGGTTTCGTTGCCTGGCGGGCAACGGAGGGACCGTCCGCATCCACGGCGGAACTGAGTCGCGTTCTGAACACCGTCCTGGCGAATGACCGCCGCGAACCCATCAGACCGTGAGGCGTTGGCGCCCCCACATCAGAGAGATCTGCAATACGAGGAAGCGAAGTCATGGCCGACCTGATTCTGACCACCTACGATTGGGTTCCCGAGGCGCCGCGGGGCTTTCATCGCTGCCGGGTGAGCTCGCTCAGATGACGGATATCGCGCGCTACCTCACGCAGGTCGTTGCCGAGCTGGTGATCGCGGTCCGCCAGCGCGCGCACCTCCGCTTGCGGGATTGCCTTTGCGTAGAGATCGAGATGCGTAATAGGCGTGGTCTCGTCGGCGTCGCCCTGATAGAGATAGACGGTCATCTCCGACAGCGGCGCGGCCCAGTCAGGGCCGGGAACAATGTCGTCGCTTGGCCAGCCGCCATTGCCTATGAACGGCGCTGCAATCAGGCAAATGGCGGTGATTCGGCTCAACAGTCGAGGCTGCCTGGCGACCGTGTGAACGAGGACCGTTCCGCCGATCGAATGACCGACGAGGATGGCGCCTTCGCTCAATAGAGCGATCTGCTGTGCGATGGCTTCGCTCCAGACTGTGAACTCCGGGTCGCCTTCGTTCGGCATGCGAGGATAGCGGACGACTTGGCTGGACCCCAACTCTCGCCCGAGGCTGGCGACAAGGTGATTGTCCCATTCGGAATGCGTGCCCTCGCCAGCGCCTTGGATGAAGAGCACTTGCCGGGCGGCGGCCCGGTCCCGGGCTTTCGTCGACGTGTTTGACATTCGTCTGACCTCGTTCTCCGCCGGTGGGCTCATCGCTCCCGTCATGCGAGTGGTTGCCCGATCAGCGCGGCCCATCCAGCGGCCAGACCTCGACCACGCCGTGCGCGACGGCGCATGGTACCTGCGAGACTTTCTGAATGGCTTCGGCCAGATCGGCAGCCTCGATCACCGCGAAGCCGGCGACTGGCAGGTCGGACGACATGAACGGGCCCTCGCGCGTTTCGAGACCGGTGGCATCGGGATTGCGTACCTGCACCGGCGTGCCGGCGATCCCGACCAGCGCGCCTTCCGAAACCAGTTTCGCGTCCTGTGCGTGAGCAGCGTCTATGACCGGTTGCGGCGTGCGGTCGTACCCCGCCCGATCGCCATATCCGATGGTGATGAACCTTGGCATGATGCGAGCTCCTGTTTCCTACTTTGCGAGCACGACGTGGGTCGCGGCTTCTGTCGCGGCATGTTCGATGACGCGATAGCCGAGAGCCGGGAGGTCGATACCTGAAAACATCGCCTCGCCGCGGCCGAGGACTCTTGGCGCGATAGCGAAATGAACCTCGTCGATCAGCCCGGCTTGAAGATATTGCCGGACGGTCGAGACGCCGCCGCCGATCGCCACGTTCTTGCCGCTCGCTGCAGCCTTGGCCCGTTCGAGCGCGGTCTCGATCCCCTCGGTGACGAAATGGAACGTCGTGCCACCCTCCATCTCGATTGCGGAGCGCGGATGGTGGGTGAGAACGAAGGTCGGCGCGTGATAGGGCGGGTCGTCGCCCCACCAGCCTTTCCAATCCTCGTCCGGCCAGTCGCCGCGGATCGGGCCGAACATGTTGCGGCCCATGATGAAGGCGCCGACGCCGCGGCCGAAGCGGGACGCGAAGTCATTGTCGACGCCCTCCGAGCCGCCGGCCTTTCCTTGCATTTCTTTGAAAGCCCGAGTGCCGAACTGCCATTCATGCAGCTCCTCGCCACCCTTGCCGAGAGGCTCTTCGCGGCTCTGGTCCGGTCCGGCGCCGAAGCCGTCGATGGAGAGCGAGAATCCGGTAACGATCACCTTGCTCATGGCCGTTTCCCTTCTGTACGCATTTTGCAAGCAGTTGTCGCTTAACAAGACCGTATGTATATTGCAAGCGGTTTTTCGGAGACTCGCATGGACAAGCCAATCCGGTCTGGGTGCCCCATCAATCTGACGCTCGAGACGCTGGGCGATCGCTGGAGCCTGATCGTCATCCGCGACATCATCTTCGGGAACCGCCGGCACTACCGCGATCTGCTCAATCATTCCGAAGAAGGCATCGCCTCGAACATCCTGGCGGGCCGGCTGAGAAGGCTGGTCGATGCGGGCTTGCTCGCGACCAGCCCGGACCCCGCGCACAGGCAGAAGACCATCTACAGCCTGACGGAGCCGGCGATCCAACTGGTGCCGCTTCTCGCCCAGATGGGCGCCTGGGGTCGACGCTTCACACCGGCGACGCGGGAGCTGTCGATCCGCGCTCAGCTTCTGGAAGAGGGCGGACCGAAGATGTGGGAGGCTTTCATGGCCGAGCTGCGCAGCCTGCATCTCGGAGCACAAGCCGCCGAAGCGCTCAGTCATCAAAGAACTGACGGACGCCTACCTGGCCGAGGTCGCAAAGCCCGGATGAGGGGCGCGGCAGACGATCATCATCAATGCGCCCTCTAACCTCGGTCTGGGGCCGCTGCGCGCGCGGCATGAGCCGGGGACCTGGGGTGCACCGGAGGCGTTGGTGACCGCCGGACTCGCCGCTGCATTTGGTGTGATTGCATGCCCGTTGCGAGACTTCGCCTAAATATTTTCGTGCCCATGTCGAATTTCAGTTCGATCAATCGTCTTCAAGACAGAACAGCGAGGAAGGCAGTCGCGCCGCGCCGTTCAACTCAGTGGAACGAGACGGCCGCACTGGCCGTGGAAATGAAGGAAAACCGTCATGCCGAACACTGTCCGCCTGCACCGTGTCATCGCCTCCAAGCCGGAGAAGGTTTATCGGGCGTTTCTTGAGCCGGATGCCGTCGCCAGTTGGCTTCCGCCCTACGGCTTTCTCTGCACCGTCCATGAATTGGAGGGCAAGGTCGGCGGCAAGCACAGAATGTCGTTCCGCAACTTCACGACCGGCAACAGCCATTCCTTCGGCGGCGAATACAAGGAACTCGTTCCCGGCGCGCGGCTCGTCTACACAGACCGGTTCGACGATCCCAATCTGCCCGGCGAGATGAGGGTCACGGTGACGCTAAAGGCAGTCTCCGTCGGCACGGATATCTCCATCGAGCAGGAAGGCGTTCCTGACGTGATCCCGCTCGAGGCCTGCTATCTCGGCTGGCAGGAGAGCCTGCGAAAGCTGGCAAAGCTCGTCGAGCCCGAGATCAGCCAGTAGCGCGGCGCCTCAGTCTCCATTGCCCGCAATTCAATTGAAGGAACGCATCCAATGACAGCTCAACCAATCATCGTCCAGGCGACCATTGCGGCATCTGTCGAACGGGTCTGGGACGCTTACACCACACCCGAAGAGATCATGCGCTGGAACTCTCCGTCCGATGACTGGCACACGCCGTCTGCGACGGTCGATCTGCGTGAAGGCGGCGCCTTTTCCTCGCGGATGGAGGCCAGGGACGGCAGCATGGGATTCGACTTTGCCGGAACCTACACCAAGGTCGAGCCGCACAGCCTGATCGAATACGATTTCGGTGATCGCCATGCCAAGGTGGAATTCATTCCGGAGGAAGGCGGCGTGCGGGTCGGTGTGACATTCGATCCGGAGACCGAAAATTCGATCGAACAGCAGCGCGCCGGCTGGCAGGCCATTCTCGACAGCTTCAAACGGCACGTGGAGGTATAGGCGAACGATATCGGAAAAGGCATCGCGGCCGTGATCAACTGCGATGCCGACAGAGGAACGGGTCGATACGACCTGGAAGATCGGAAGATGGAAAGCCGGCAGGTTCTCTGGAAGAGGCTGGATCAAATGGGCATGGATGCCTGTCGCATCCATGCTGTTGCACAGGGCTGGGCGATCGAAGGCACGGCGGTCTTCGGCGACGACGAGAATGCAGTTGCCAATCTCTCATATCGCCTGCTTTGCGAAAGCGACTGGAGAACGCGGGAGGCCGAAGTCCGTGGCTGGATCGGCGACCGTGATTGGCACCTCCAGCTTTCGAGGCGTCCGGATGGCATCTGGATGGCAAATGACCGTCCCATTGATCTCGCGGGCGGTCTCCTCGACGTCGATCTGGGTTTCACGCCGGCGACCAATACCAATGCGATCCGTCGATTAGATCTCGGGATTGGCGAGAAGACGGAGACCACGGCGGTATGGCTGGATACGTCCGACTGGACCGTGAAACCATTGGCGCAGACCTACGAACGCGTTTCGCAGAACGCTTACGCCTACACCTCGCCGCAGCATGGCTATGAGGCTGAACTGCAGGTCGACGCGTTCGGCATCGTGCTGGACTATCCGGGCCTTTGGAAAGCGGAGCATCTTTACTCGGTCGATTGACGATGACTTTGCGTTCATCCGGGGCAGCTCCGCCGCCCCGGATGGAGTTCGACGGCGCGGCCGACGAAGAGCGGCGTTGCGGAGATGGGTGCCTGGCGAATCGACGCTAAATAAACTGCCATATAGTCAACAGGCTAAGCTGCGTTCCTGGGACAACGCTTGGCAAGGGAAGCCGGCGACGCTGGGCTTCACATTGCGCTTCCAGGCCGATGGCACGATGAACGAGGCAACCGTCGGTTCGGATCGCCAGAGAGGCTCGCACATGACCAGCACCAACTCGACGATCGAATGGCTTCTCGACTCCGACCCAGCGATCCGTTGGCAGGTGATGCGCGACCTTGCCGACGCGCCGGAATCGGCATGGAAGGCGGAGCGGGCCAGGGTGGAGGTCGAGGGCTGGGGAGCAAGGCTGCTCTCCCACC
The DNA here is from genome assembly GCA_963801225.1 of uncultured Alphaproteobacteria bacterium. Lineage (GTDB taxonomy): Bacteria > Pseudomonadota > Alphaproteobacteria > Rhizobiales > Afifellaceae > DASWJZ01. The sequence goes on along the minus strand of CAWDED010000003.1, from coordinate 4,417 downwards.
AGGACGCGGACGGCCAATGGGCCGGCGGTTCGTTCCTTCCCAACGATTTCACGCGTCGTGAGTGGGAGGAGGTCGGCCAGCCGTGGACGGCTACGTGCTTTTCCCTGTCGCAGCTTAGGGAGTTCGGCCTCGATCCCGCTTCGGAGCGCGCTAGCCGGACAGTCGAACTGATCGGCACCAACGCGCGATGGGATCACGACGGCCAGCCCTACTGGGAGGGCGAAGTCGAGGAGTGCATCAACGGCCGGACCGTGGCCGATGGCGCTTATTTCGGGGTCGACGTCTCGCCCATTGTCGAAAGGCTGGTTGGCGAGCGTCAGGGCGACGGTGGCTGGAATTGCGAGCGGGCCAACGGCTCGGTCCGCTCGTCGTTTCACAGCACGATCAACTGTACTGGAAGGACTCCTGGAATTCGAGAGAGGCACCGGCGGCACGCCTCTTTCCCGACAAGCGCGGAAGTCCGGCGAGGAGTATCTTTTGGCGCGCCGCCTCTTTCGCCGTCTCAGCACTGGCGAGCCGGCGGACGAGCGGTTTTTGCGATTCGTGCATCCAAACCGCTGGCGCTACGATGTCTTGCGTGCGCTCGACTATTTCCGTTCCGCCACGATGCTGACCGGTGCCGATCCCGATCAGCGGCTTGGCGAGGCGGTCGACCACGTTCGTTCCAGGCGACTGGAGAACGGTACCTGGCCACTGGACTGGAGCCCGAAGGGACGAGTGTGGTTCGAGGTCGACGACGGCCCCGGCAAGCCCTCGCGATGGGTGACGCTCCGTGCGCTGCGGGTGCTCAAATGGTGGGAAGGGTAAGGGCCTCATGAACGAAAGTTGCTCTGGCGCAGATGCGGCCCGAGATGATGCACGGCATGTCGTTTTACGAGGAGGCCAACATTCTGGCAGCGACGCCGCCGAGCGCGTGCAGAGCATCTGTGGCGAGCGTGAACAGCAGCCAGCAAATGGCGCCGACAGCCGATCTGACCAACATCGACGATATCGACGCGATGCGGGCAAAGGTCGAGGCGGAGTTCGGTACGCCAGATATCCTCGTGGCCAATGCCGGCGGCAGCTTTGCACGGCCCGCCCTGGTCGAGGAGATCGATCCGGATGAGTGGCGGGCGTCGATCGAGGGGAACCTCACCGCGACATTCCTGACAGTCCGGGCATTTCTTCCGGGTATGAAGGCGCGCGGCTCGGGGAACATCATCACCCTGTCGTCAGCAGCCGCCCGCAAGCCTTATCCGGTCGCGCCGGTGCCCTATGCTGCTGCCAAGGCCGGCGTTCAGATATTCACTCAGGATCTCGCGGCGCAGGTCGGTCCATTTGGGATCGTCGCCAACTGCATCGCGCCCGAGACCATCCTTACCGACGCCGGAGCGCATTCCTGCCGAGAAGCAGGAAGCGTTTCGGCGGCAACATCCGATTCAACGTCTCGGGAAGCCCGAGGACATTGGTGAAGCGGCTCTCTATCTGGCTTCAAGCCGATCGTCGTGGGTGACGGGGATCGTGCTCGACGTCGCCGGTGGTGCGGTGATGGTGTGAAGTAGATCGAGATCAAGCAGTTGGTTGGAGCGACCCCGGAGGCGAACGCATTATGAGAACGATAATCGAGGATATGAGATGACGCTGGGATTTGTCGGAACCGGCGCGCTTACTGCCGCGATGTTACAGGGCTTAAATCTTCTGGAAACAATGCCCGGCGCGTCCTTCTTTCGCCTCGCAACGCAGAGATTTCCACGGAACTTGCTGCGCGCTTTGCCGACGTGCAGGTCGCATCGGACAATCAGTCCGGTCCTTGATGGCTCCGAAATGGTGATGCTCGCGGTCAGGCCGCAGGTTGCGCGTGAGGTGCTCCAGGTTCTGCGGTTCCGCAACGACCACCACGTCGTCAGTCTTATCGCGACGATTTCACGAGAGGAGATCGTTTCTCTGGTCGCGCCAGCGGAACGTGTGACCAAAGCGCTTCCCATGCCAATGATTGCGTTCAAATTGGGGGCAACGATCATCTTTCCGCCTGACCCCGACATTGCCGCCTTTTTTGGCAAGCTAGGCAAGGCAATCGAGGTGGAAAGTGCACATGAATTCGATGCCCTTAGCGTCGTTACCGCGACCTATGCCACCTACTTCAGATATCTCGACACGATCGATGACTGGCTGGAGAGGCATGATGTCTCCAGCGACACAGCTCGCGATTACATCGCCACTCTTTTCAAGGCGCTCGCCCATGCCCCGGAAGCCGCGCCCGCGTCGACGTTCATGGATTTGGCGAAGGAGTATGCGACACGCGGAGGAATAAATGAGCAGGTTCTCAATGAGTTGGTAACCACGACATATTCAGGTTGTTCGCGGAGAGCCTGGACAATGTGCACCGGCGCGTGTCGGCGTCATAGGCCCGTTGCAGCGTTACACGCATTAGCGCGCGGCGACGGAGTGAAGGAGCCGTTCGTCGGCGCAGTCATGTTTGACCGCCGCACGATCGCTCACCGTCCCGGCCGAGGCGGCGGCAACACTAAATTTCACGCCCGTTGTCGAGTCGTGAGCCATCCCATCGTCCTAGAACCGGAGATGCCGAAAAATGCTCTACACGATCCTTTGCTACCACGACGAGGAAATCACCTCCTCCTGGACCGAAGAGCAGGATGCGGAGGTGATCGAATGCCTGAAGGCCGTCAACCGGAAATGGGCCAAGAGCTTCGAGCCCATTGTCCGTCTGATGCCGACGAGCGCCGCGACGACGCTGCGCAAGACCGAGAACATCGTCATGGACGGACCTTCGCAGAAACGAAGGAGCAGTTGCTCGGCTTCTATGTGATCGACGTGGAAAGCTATGACGTGGCGGTTCAGATCGCGCGTGAGATGGCCGAGGCCAATCCGGGCGGTGCCTAGGCCGCGGCCGTCGTCTCGCCACGCTCCTTGGCCCAGCGCCGGGCGTAGCGCCGCACGGCATCGTAACCGCCGTCATAACCGCGCCCGCGCAACTCCTCGAAGATCCCGATCAGCGTAAGCTGCGCGCGAATGCTCGCGCCGAATCCGCCCGATCGTCTCCACCGTCAGCATTCCCTCACCGACCGCTTTGAACCAAAGCGGGCAGCCCATCAGGACAGACTTCAGCGGGTCAAAATTGCACCCCGATCCCTTGATGAGTGGGCCCCTTGGTCCGGACGGTTGGAGCGGAATGAATTGACCTGGTGAGCCGGGCTTTCGAAGGATGGAAGCCATGGCAAGACACCGATCCCACAGCGTTGAGTTCAAGCGGCAGGTGGCGCAGGAATTTCTGGCCGGCGAGACCCTGCACCGCTTGGCGAAGCGCCACGACATCTCCCGGAACCTCATCCGGATATGGGTCTACAAGTACGAGGCGGGGGCGTTCGACGACGACGCGCAAGCCGCCGATCTGATTCAGGTCTACGAGGCTCGCATCGCCGCGCTTGAGCGCCTGGTCGGCAAGCAGGCGCTCGAGCTGGAATTTCTAAAGGGGGCTCAGCGGCTCAGACCACGACCGACAAGCGCGCCCATGTCCGTGATAGCAGGCCCCGCAACCTCTCCGTCGCGGAAGGGTGCCGTCTGATGGGGATGGCGCGTTCCACCTACTACGACGCGCCGAAGCGAGCAGTCGATGACACCGCGCTCGTCGAGGCGATGCACGCCATCAAGGACGAGTTCGAGGCCTACGGCTGGCGGCGGATGCAGGCGGCGCTCGGCCAGCAGGGTTGGGTGGTGAACCACAAGAAGCTGAAGCGGCTGATGCGCGAGCACGGACTGAACGCCCGGCGCCGACGCCGCCACGTTGCGACCACCGACAGCGACCACGATCAGCCGATCTTCCCCAACAGAACGAGGGACATGGTTGTCGACGGCCCGGACCAGCTCTGGGTCGCCGACCTGACCTACGTGGCCGTGGCAGTCGGCTTCGTCTACGTCGCCGTCATCATGGATGCCTGGTCCCGACGGATCATTGGCTTCGCCATAAGCCGCCGGATCGATGCACGGCTGACGCTGGCAGCTCTCGACAAGGCAATCGCGCTGCGCAGTCCCCCTGCCGGTTGCGTGCACCACACGGACCGCGGGTCGCAATACGCCGCCGAGAAGTACCGCGACTGCCTTGGCGAGGCGAAGCTCGTCGGCTCGATGGGCCGGCGCGGCAACCCCTACGACAATGCCCTGATGGAGAGCCTGATGAAGACGCTGAAGGTTGAAGGCGTCTACCCGCTCGAGTTCGAGACCGCCGACGATGTCGCCGAGCAGCTCCCGGCCTTCATCGAGAAATACAACGCCAAGCGCCTTCACTCATCGCTTGGCTACCTTAGCCCCGAACAATATGAGAAGCAGCACGCCCGGCCACCGGTCAAAGACGCCGCCTGATCCTGTCCGGACCAAGGGGCCCACTCCATCAGGGGGTCAAAATTGCGCCCCGAATGACAGA
>CAWDED010000002.1:0-39255 GCA_963801225.1 uncultured Alphaproteobacteria bacterium | reverse complement strand
TGGCGGCGAGATGGTCGCACACGCATTTTGAGCCCCGAGCCACAAGCACGGCCCACTCCCTCCCCCTTAGGGGGAGCGAGTCGGAGAGGGGAAGGCGAGACGCCGTAGTTTGGCCGGGGCCGATCAACGACGCGAAGCTAATTTTCGAGATCGTTGATCTACGGTGGCGGCGTCGGCATTGGAGGAGGCGATGATGGCGCGCGCCCAGAAGAATTGGCGTCCTCATGGTCAAGTGTTTGACAACATCCACTTCTTCACTCCGTGGGCAGTTATCGTTGCTACGGCGTCATCGCTTATCATTCTCTTTTCACTTGAGCCGCATCCGAACGAAGGCATTTTTCATGGAGCACTGAACCCGCTTGTTCAAATCATCGCGATTGTATTCGGAATAAACGTAATAGGACTGACGATAAGCCAGCAGAGGGAGCACAGTGAAGGTACACAGTGCCCTGTTGGACAAAATAGATGACTGCGTTTTCACCCGTGTTTTCATTCTTCCAACACCCAAGGGTTTCGAAGCTCTCTAGAGGGGCTTTCGTAGAGTTTCAGTTGAAAATCTCAGGCATAGAAACTCTCATCTTCTTAGAGTGAGGTCGGTGATTCGATTTCTATATACCCGCATGCTGGGACGGCGCATGGTATCCGCTTGGCACGTCGCCGTTCGAGGGCCTGGGATCCGTTCGAAAGAAGGCCGCCGTCGCAGCATTGCACGAAGCCACCATCTGTGCGCACCGACTGCTCAAAACACTTACGAAGATGCGGGAATCTGGCTCATGTCTGCTGTGGAATTGAGGGGCACCCAGGGCACGCGTTGGTTTCATCGAGGCTTTTTCAGCTGCGACGCTGAAATCCCACCTACCAAAAGGCGAGACCAAAAGGCAGGGTTCCTATCTTCAGAGAGCTGCTCATTGATGACGTTCTTCAATTCAGGCTGTTCACTATCTAGAGGAGGAGTTGAGAGCACAGCATGGTGAACCAGATTGGGAACCAGAGGAGGCTGTGCGAATTCATGTGGTACTAGGAGGTCTGCACATGGCTCACGTACTTACCGCTAAGCTGCAGAAGCTTCAGTATTGAACGCAGCTGCTCAGAAGCAGTTACCTGAGGGGCCTGCCGGAAGAGACTTCGCGGCGGCTTGGCTTCGAAATCCTTGACGGAGGCAGGCCGCTTACTGAATGAACTGAAGCCAACAATCAGGGCCGAGTATGGAGTAGCCTGCGGCTTTCGGAGCTAAAGAAAGCGTCGTTCCCTGGCCTTGGTTGGGCCATTGCATTCCTTTCGCTCAGTGTTACAGCGTTACCGATCGCTCAGGCCCCGCCAAACTCCGTGTGGAAAGTTGCTATTGTTTTCTTGATCTACCTTACGGGGCTCGTCGCCTTTATTTTTGAGTGTGTAAACATACTCTCAGATTGGTTTGGCCACCAAGGCCCGCTGCTTAACGAGGAGCCCGGCTCGTCCCCTTTCTAAACCCTCGTCTCTTCCCTCTCGTCCCGCTCGTACGCCTCCACAATCCGCTGCACCAGCGGATGCCGCACCACATCCGCCCCGGTGAACCGCACCACCGAAATCCCCTCCACCCCATCCAAAATCCGCGTCGCCTCGTTCAGCCCCGACATCATGCCGTGCGGCAGGTCGATCTGCGTCGGGTCGCCGGTGACGATCATCTTTGCTTCCTCGCCGAGCCGCGTCAGAAACATCTTCATCTGCATGGTGCGTGGCGTTCTGCGCCTCGTCCAGGATGATCGCCGCGCGGGTCAGCGTCCGCCCGCGCATGAAAGCGAGCGGCGCCACCTCGATGATGCCGGAGGTGAGCCCGCGCTCCACGCGGTCGCCCGGCATCATGTCGTAGAGCGCGTCGTAGAGCGGGCGGAGATACGGGTCGACCTTCTCGCGCATGTCGCCGGGCAGGAAGCCGAGCCGCTCGCCGGCCTCCACCGCCGGGCGCGACAGGATGATGCGTTCCACCTCGCCGCGCTCCAGCATGGCGCAGGCGAAGGCGACCGCGAGATAGGTTTTTCCGGTGCCGGCGGGGCCGACGCCGAAGACCAGCTCGTTGCGGTCCATGGCGCGGATATAGGCGTCCTGCATGGGCGTGCGCGCCACCACGGATTTCTTGCGCGTGGCGATGCGGGCGAGCTGCACGCGGCCGGACTCCGCCAGCGTCGGCAGGGCAGCTGCGCGTCCTCCGCCTCCGCCATGCGGATGGCGCCCTCCACGTCGCCCTGATCGATGTCGTGGCCTTCGATCAGCCGGTCGTAGAGCGATTCCAGCGCGCGCCGCGCCATCGCCGAGCGCGCTCGGCGCGCCGGACAGCGTCACCATGTTGCCGCGCGCCCGCGCATCCACGTCGAGCCGCTGCTCGATCAGCGCCAGGTTCTGGTCGAACTCGCCGCACAGCGCCGAGGCGAGCCGGTTGTTGTCGAACACCAGGTCGATGCTCTCGCCGCTCGCCGCGGGGCCCCGCGGCTCGCGCGCATTGGGTCGCACCACGCTCGGGACGCGCGCCATCAGGGATGCGTCCGCCCTCCCCCCTGGTGGGGGAGGGTGCCCCTCGCGCTTGCGCGAGGGGCGGGAGAGGGGGAGTATCCAGCATGCCGAAGTATTGCGTTCCCGAAGAGCAACGAGACTTCGCCAAGAAGCTCCGCCGCGAGCAGACGGCGCTCGAAGCGCGGCTGTGGCACGAGATCCGGGGGAAGCGTCTCGATGACTGGAAGTTCCGGCGGCAGGTGCCGATCGGTCCCTACGTCGTCGATTTTGTCTGCTTTGAAGCGCGATTGATTGTCGAGGTGGACGGCCCTCTGCATCAGCAGGCCGAGAACCGGATGCACGACGCCAAGCGGGACGCGGCGCTGAAGGAAAGAGGCTTTCGCATTCTGCGCTTCGATGCTGATGTCGCGCTCGGCCGCATGGTCGAGGACATCCGAAGTGCGCTGAGCGCTCCCCCTCTCCCGACCCTTCGCTGACGCGAAGGGCCACCCTCTCCCACCCGAAGTCGGGTGTTCCCGACTTCGGCACCTTTGAGGAGCAACCCGGAAACATCCGGGTTGCGGGGAGAGGGCGGGCCGTGCCATCCGGCCCCGCCTCAAGCGATCGCCCTCTCGCGCGCGCCGGCGAGCCGGCCGAACAGGCTATGCGAACCGATCCGCTCCACAATCACCGAAACCACCTCGCCCGATCATCTCCCTCGGCGCATCGACCTGCACCGCCTGCAGCCACGGCGACTTGCCCACCAGCTGGCCGGGATGCTTGCCGGGCTTCTCCAACAGCACGTCGATGGTCGAGCCCCGTCATGCCGGCGTTGAACGCCTGGCTCTGCGCGTTGACGAGCGCCTGCAGCCGCGCCAGCCGCTCCGCCTTCGCGTCGTCGGCCACCTGCTCCATCTCGGCGGCCGGCGTGCCGGGGCGCGGCGAATATTTGAACGAGAAGGCGCTGGCGTAGCGCACCTCTTCGATGAGCCGCATCGTGTCCTCGAAGTCCGCCTCCGTCTCGCCGGGGAAGCCGACGATGAAATCGCCCGACAGCGCCAGATCGGGCCGCGCGGTCGCGCAGCTTCTCCACGAGCGCCAGATAGAACGCGCGGTCGTGCCTGCGGTTCATCGCCTTCAGCACGCGGTCGGAGCCCGCCTGCACCGGCAGGTGCAGATAGGGCATCAGCTTCGGCAGGTCGCGATGCGCCGCGATCAGATCGTCGCTCATGTCGCGCGGGTGGCTCGTGGTGTAGCGCAGCCGCGCGATACCATCGATGTGTGACAGCCGTTCCAGCAGCCGCGCCAGCGGCCACGTCGCCGCCGTCGGGTCCCTCACCGTGATAGGCGTTCACGTTCTGCCCGAGCAGCATGACGTCCTTCACGCCGCGCTCGGCGAGTTTTTCCGCCTCCTCGACGATGCGCTGCGCCGGGCGCGAAAACTCCGCGCCGCGCGTGTAGGGCACCACGCAGAAGGTGCAGAACTTGTCGCAGCCCTCCTGCACGGTGAGGAAGGCGCTGACGGGACGCGCCGCTCCAGCCGGTTGCTGCAGCCGAGCGCCCAGCAGATCCCTAGTGCGCAGATTCCGCATCCGGCATGTGGTCGAACTTCGATTCGGCCGGAAACTCGGTCTCCACCGCGCGTTTTCCGCCGCTCAGGAGTTGCGGCAGGCGGTGATAGCTCTGCGGCCCGACCACCAGGTCAACCGCCTGCGCCCGCTTCAGAATCTCCTCGCCCTCCGCCTGCGCGACACAGCCTGCGATGGCGATCTTCATGTCGCGGCCGGCGGCCCGCGCGGCGTCCTTCATGAGGCGCAGCCGGCCGATCTCCGAGTAGACCTTCTCGGCGGCTTTTTCCCTGATATGGCAGGTATTTAGCAGAACGAGGTCGGCGTCCTCCGGACCCTCCGCGGCGCTGTATCCCTCGGCCGCCAGAATATCCGCCATACGCTCCGAGTCGTAGACGTTCATCTGGCAACCGTATGTTTTTACGTAGACTTTTCGCGCTCCGCTCATTCGCTGCGCTGCGCCCTTCCGGTCCTCATGCCCCGCAATTCTCCCATTAGCGGAAACCGTGCCAAGCGGCTAGAGCATGATCCCGAAAAGTGGATGCCGGTTTTCGGAAAAGATCATGCTCCACAAGGAGATAGAGCTTCATTGAAGGCTCTGACGGGCAGCCGTTTCGTCTTTCGGCTCAAGCACTTCGCTGGGGCTTCGCCCGGCGTTCAGCGCCGCCACCAGCTTGCGCACCAGCTCGCCCGCCTCCTGCGTCACCTCTTTCCGGTTGTCGCTTCGGCGTGATCTTGCTGCGCCGGGCCGAACACCACATGCACGTCGATACCGCCTTCAGACAGCACGCGTTTCAGGTGCGGCAGCAGATCCGTCCCGCCATACCATGCAACCAGAGGTCGGTGCTGGCGGCCGAGCGGCAGGCCCAGCATGCGGCGGTAGGCGATGGCGACCGGCTGCACCGTCGCCGCCCCGCCCCCCTCCTCGCCGTCCCGATCGCCCGCTGCGCCGCCCCCACCAGCGCCGAGCGGAACGGCAGCACCTTGTTGCCGTCGCTCGACGTGCCCTCGGCGAACAGCACGATGATATCGCCCTTGGAGAGCCGTCCGGCCATCTCGTCGGCCTGCGCCCCGGTGGCGCGGCGATTGTTGCGTTCGACGAACACGGTGCGCTGCGCCTTCGCCAGGAAGCTCACCACAGGCCAGCCCGCCACCTCGCTCTTGGCGACGAAGGAGACCGGCGCCACGCTCGCCAGCACCGGGATGTCGATCCAGGAATTGTGGTTCGACAGGAGAAGCAGCGGCCGGTCGCCCACCGGCGCGCCGGTCACCGTGACGCGGATGCCGATGAGGAAGCAGGCGAAGCGCTGCCAGAGCTGCGCCACCTTCATGGACGAGCGGCCGCTCGCCGCCATGGCGAGGAGGTGGAAGGGGAGGAGGACCGCAAGCGCGAGCGCTGCGAGCGCCACCGTCCCGACGAAGCGGATTTGCGCGAGCATCTGGACGGCGCGGATCAGCGCTCCTTGTCGAGCGGCACGGCGTAGAGCTCCAGCCGGTGGTCGACAAGCTGATACCCGAGCTTGCGGGCGATCTGTTCCTGGATGCGCTCGATCTCCTCGCTGCGGAACTCGATCACCTTGCCGGACCGCGAGATCGATGAGGTGGTCGTGGTGCTCCTCCGGCAGCGTCTCGTAGCGCGCGCGCCCGTCGCGGAATTCGTGCCGCTCGATGATGCCGGCATCCTCGAACAGCTTCACGGTGCGATAGACCGTGGAGATGGAGATGTTGGGATCGACGGCGGAGGCGCGGCGGTAGAGCTCCTCCACGTCCGGGTGGTCGTCGGCGGCCTGCAGCACGCGCGCTATGATGCGGCGCTGCTCGGTCATCCGCATCCCCTTGTCGACGCAAGCCGCCTCAAGATCGAGTTGCGTTTCGTCGGTCACCTGGCTCTCCCGGGCTCGGCCGCTCAGCGGAGCTGCCGGAGCATAACAAGCGCACCGGCCGGCGTCTCGCGCCCCTGCGCATAATAGCCCTTCCGCCGGCCGCTTTCGCGAAATTCGACCCCCCGGTAGAGCGCGATCGCCGCGAGGTTTGAATCCTCCACCTCCAGATGGATGCTGCGCGCGCCTTCCCGGTAGACATGGCGGAGCGTCTCCTCGATGAGGCGCCGGCCGATGCCGCGGCGGCGCAAGTCCTGCCTCACCGCCACGGAAAGGATCTCCGCCTCGTCGGCGACGAGCCGGTAGAGGATGAACCCCGCCGGCGCCTGCCGGCCGACCCTGCCGCGGTAGAGCGCCAGAAGCGCGTGCACGCCCGGCTGCACCAGCATCGATTCGAATTCCGCGTCGCTCCATCCACGCCTGAAGGCATCGGAATGGATGTCCGACAGCACGTCGCAATCGGCGACCTCCGCCGGCCGCACGGAGATCGCGGGTCGCCCCCAGGCGCTCATAGCCGCGCCACCGCCTTGTCGAGCTGAGGCTTGGCGTCGGCGCCGCGTGCATAAAGCGGCTCGGCGGGGCCGGTGCTCTCTGCGTCGAGGGCAAGTGCCGCGACGTCGGCGATGTCGGGCGTATCGCGCTCGTCGGCGATTTCTGGCGCCAAAGCCGGGATGGCATTTGCGACGAGGCGGGCGGCGGAGCCGACCAGCACGACGGGTCGCGGAGCCTCGCTGAGCCGGGCCGCCAGATCGTTCACGCCGAGCGCCTGCGCCTCCATCAGTTCCGCTCCCGAATCCAACGCTTTGACGAGCGCATAGACCTCGTGGCGCTTGGCGTCGAGCACCGCAGCCGCCGTTCCGGCGCCGGCCCGCATCAGGGGGTGCACGAGAGCCTCCAGGGTTCCCACTCCCACGACGGGGATGTCGAGCGCCAGCGCCGAGGCCGCGCGCAAACGCGATGCCGACGCGCACGCCGGTGAAGGAGCCCGGCCCCACCGTCACCGCGACGCGGCCAAGATCGCCGTAGCCGACCCCCGCCTCGGCGAGCATTTCCGCCACCATCGGCGTCAGCCGCTCCGCATGTCCGCGGCCGATGCGCTCCTCGGCGCGGGCGAGGATTTGCGCCCCGCCGCCCGCCGCACGGGCAAGCGCCACGGCGCAGTTCGGGCCGGCCGTATCGATGGCGAGCAGCAACATGCGGATCGCTTACCCAAGCCCTCCGGCGCTGTCGAGCCGGGCACGCTCCAAGCAGCGAAGCGGGGCGGAGGAGGGGACGATAGTCCTGAGGTTGCCCTACAAGCAGTATCGCCTACCGGTTGTCCGGTGCACCCGGGGTGGAACGCTAGCGCTGTCCCGACGGGGTGGTCAGACCGGGCGGACCTCGGTGACGTCCGGCACGAAATGGCGGAGCAGGTTCTCGATGCCCTGCTTCAGCGTCGCCGTGGAGGACGGGCATCCGGAGCAGGCGCCGCGCATGTGGAGGAATACCACGCCGTCGCGGAAGCCCTGGAAGGTGATGTCGCCGCCGTCATTGGCGACGGCCGGGCGCACGCGCGTCTCGATCAGCTCCTTGATGACGGCGACGGTCTCCGAATCGGCGGCGTCAAAATTGTCGTCGTCGAGATCCTCGTCGATCGTCGAGCAATGCCGGCATTCCGGAGAGATAGTGCTCCATGATGGCGCCGAGCACGGCCGGCTTGATATGCGGCCACTCGGCATCGTCCTTGGTCACGGTAATGAAATCGTGGCCTAGAAAGACGCCCGACACGCCATCGACCGTAAAGATGCGGCTGGCGAGCGGCGACGTCTCCGAATCCTCCGCGCTGCGGAAGTCGCGCGTGCCTTCCGGCAGGACGACGCGTCCCGGAATGAACTTCAGCGTGGCCGGATTGGGCGTGTCTTCTGTCTGGATGAACATGTTCGATCCCTCTGCGCTTCAAGGGCGGCAGGTTCTGGAACGTTTCTAAACATCGAAAATGGTCCGCGAGGCCCCTGACGTCAAGCCGTCCCGCCGGCGATCCCCGCCTCCCAGCCCAGGATGGCGCGTTTCCGCGTCAAACCCCAGTGATATCCGGTCAGGCTGCCGGAGCGCCCGAGCACGCGATGACAGGGAACGACGAAGGAGATCGGGTTTTTGTCCGACCGCCGCGCCGACCGCGCGCGCCGCCTTCGGCCGGTCGATGTGGCGCGCCACGTCGGAATAGGTCGTGGCGCAGCCGAGCGGCACCTTGAGCAGCGTCTCCCACACGCGGATCTCGAAATCCGTCCCGATCAGCACGATGCGCAGCGGCGCCTCCGGGCTCCAGCGCCGCGGATCGAAGACGCGGCGTGCGAACGGAGCCGTCGCCGCCCTGTCCTCGACATAGGCGGCCTTCGGCCAGCGCCGCATCATGTCGGCCAGCGCCGCCGTCTCGCCCGCCGTCGTCGGCAAAGGCGAGGCCGGCGAGGCCGTATTCCGTCGCCATGATGAGCGCCGTGCCGAACGGCGAGGGATGGAAGCCGTAGCGGATGACGAGCCCCTCGCCGCGCGCCCGGTAGATGCCGGGCGTCACCGCCTCGTGGGTGACGAAGAGGTCGTGCAGCCGGCCCGGGCCGGAGAGCCCGACCTCATAGGTGGTGTCGAGCACGGTCGCCGATTGCTCCAGCAGCGCGCGGGCATGGTCGAGCGTCACCGCCTGCAGGAAGCCCTTCGGCGAAAGGCCGGCCCAGCGCGTGAACACCTTCTGCAGCCGCGTCGGCTCCATGCGGACGCGCGCGGCGATCGCCTCCAGCGAGGGCTGGTCGCGCCAGTTCTCGGTGAGGAACTCGATGACCTCACGCACCACGTCGTAGTCGCCGACGGAGCCCGATGAACGGGTGACGGGTCGTTCCGCGGTCATTTGCGCTTCGAATGCCATGGCTCAGATTCCTTTCGAGCCTCAGATAGGCGCGCTAGGCCCGCCGGAGCCACCCGATTCTTGCGCCGGAGCCGTCAGCCCCGCGCCTCCGCCAGCGCCGCGCCGAAAGCCCTGGCAAAGCTCTCGCGGTCGTCCGGATTGAGGAAGGCGCCGACCGCCACGCGCTGCTCGCGGGCGCGCACGACGATCCGCCTCACCCCCTCGCCCTCGATTTTCTCGACCTCGAGCCGCGCCCAGGCCGGATTGAAGCGGATTTCCTGCATGCGCTCCGCTCGGCGCCACCTTGCGGATGACGAGCTCCGTGCGGCTGACCTTCACCTCCTCGTAGGCGCGCGCGGAGCGGTAATTGAGCTTGAAAGCGAGCCAGAGGACGAGGAAATCGAGCCCGAAGAAGCCGAAGATCGGCCAGGCGCCGACCGACCAGAAATAGACGCCGGTGAGGAACCAGAGCGCCGCCGATCACGCCCATCAGCGCCAGGAAGCCGCGCCGGCCGAGCGAGCGGTGCGGCACCAGCGTCGCGGAGAAAATCACGTCGTTGAAGTTGGCCGAATTCATCGCCGCCAATATACAATCATTTCGAGGCATCGGGGATAAGGCGAGAGGATCAAAATGGACGCACCTTTGGAGGGCGGCTGCTCCTGCGGCGCGGTGCGCTATCGGCTGACGAGCGCGCCGATGTTTGTGCATTGCTGCCACTGCAAGGACTGCCAGCGGCAGACCGGCAGCGCCTTCGTGCTCAACGCGCTGATCGAGACCGATCGCGTCGAGCTTCTCTCCGGCGCGCCGGAGCCGGTCTCCATGCCGACCGACAGCGGCCGCCCGCATGACGTCTACCGCTGCCCGGAATGCAAGATCGCCGTGTGGAGCGATTACGGCCGCCGCGGCGTCATGTGCTTCGTGCGCGTCGGCACGCTGGACGATCCGGCGACGCTTCCGCCCGACGTGCACATCTACACCCGCTCCAAGCTCCCCTGGGTGGTCCTGCCGGAGGGCGTGCCGGCGTTCGATGTCTATTACGACATGAAGGCCCTTGTGGCCGGCGGAAAGCCTGGCGCGCCGCGAGGCGCTGCGCATGGCCCGCTAGCAGCGTGGCGCGTGGGCCGGCGTCAAGACGTCTCGGCGGAAAGCGCGAAGGCCGCGCGCTCGCGGCTGACGCGCGCCGAGATCGAGACGCTGTTCGCGCGGCTCGCGGCGAAGCTCCCGGAGCCGAAGGGCGAGCTGGAATACGTCAATCCCTACACGCTGCTCGTCGCCGTGGTCCTGTCGGCGCAGGCGACCGACGTCGGCGTCAACAAGGCGACGCGGCCGCTCTTCGCCAAGGTCGATACGCCGCAGAAGATGCTGAAGCTCGGCGAGAAAGGGCTGATCGGCTACATCAAGACCATCGGCCTCTTCAATGCGAAGGCGAAGAACGTCATCGCGCTGTCGAAGCATCCTGGTCGAGGAGCACGGCGGCGAGGTGCCGCGCGACCGCGAGGCGCTGGAGCGCCTGCCGGGCGTCGGCCGCAAGACCGCCAACGTGGTGCTCAACATCGCCTTCGGCAGCCGACGATCGCCGTCGACACGCACATCTTCCGCGTCGGCAACCGCACCGGCCTGGCGCCCGGCAAGGACCCGGCGGAGGTGGAGGCGATCCTGGAGCAGCGTCGTGCCCGACGTCTACAAGCTGCACGCCCACCACTGGCTGATCCTGCACGGCCGCTACGTCTGCGTCGCGCGCAAGCCCAAATGCCCCGAATGCGTGATCGCCGACATCTGCAGGTTCAAGGAGAAGACGAAGGCGGCGGCTTGAGGCCGGAAGCTTGTCGGGCAGCAGGCCGGGTGATATATGACCAGATAATCTGGTCATATTTGGCAGGAGCAGAGCCGTGGACGAGAGCGTCAGCCTGGCGGAGGCGAAAGCGCGGCTGAGCGAGCTGGTGGCCCGCGCCGCGGAGGGCGAGACCGTTCAGATCACCAAGCGCGGCAAGCCGGTGGCGCAGATCACGCCCATCCAGAAGCCGCGCAAGCCGATCGACGTCGAGCTGCTGCGCTCGGTCAGCAAGAAGTCGCCGAAGCAGGAAGAATCTGCCGGCGATTTCGTCCGCCGGATGCGCGACGACAACCGGTACTGAGCCTTGGACTACGTCGATACGTCCGTATTTGTCGCGGCTTTTGTCGACGAGGCGCACACGCGGCGCGCGGAGCGCGCTCTGACAGGCGGCGGAGTCAGGCGAGCTCGCGATCAGCGAGTGGACGATCGCCGAATTCTCCTCGGCGCTTTCACTGAAGTTGCGCATCGGCAGCATCGATGCCGAAACCCGTCGGGCGGCGCTCGATGCCTTCGCGTCTCATGATCGCGGAATTCGCTCGTGCTCTTGACCATCGAGAGTGCCCATTTCCGCAGCGCTGCCGGCTTCGCCGACCGGCACGCCCTCAATCTCCGCGCTCCTGATGCGCTGCACCTCGCCGTCGCCGCCGAGCGAGGGCGCGGTGCTTGTCACACTCGACAAGCGGATGGCGCGCGCCGCCAAGGCGCTCGGCATCGCCGCCAGGCTCGTTTGAGACATCCGCCTACTCCAGCCCCTCGAACAGCGCCGTCGAAAGATACCGCTCGGCGAACGACGGGATGATGATGACGATGTTCTTGCCCGCCATCTCCGGCCGCTTGCCGACCTTCACGGCCGCCGCGATGGCGCCGCCCGACGAGATGCCGACCGGGACGCCCTCCAGCCGCGCCGCCAGCCGCGCATAGGTGAAGGCCTCCTCGTTGGTGACCGTCACCACCTCGTCGTAGACCTTGGTGTCGAGCACGCCGGGCACGAAGCCGGCGCCGATCCCCTGGATCTTGTGCGGGCCGGGCTCGCCGCCGGAAAGGATCGGGCTGTCCGCCGGCTCCACCGCGACGATGTGCAGGCCCGGCTTGCGCGGCTTCAGCACCTGGCCGACGCCGGTGATGGTGCCGCCGGTGCCGATGCCCGACACGATCACGTCGACGCTCGCCGCCGGTGTCGTTCCAGATCTCCTCCGCCGTGGTGCGGCGGTGGATCTCCGGGTTGGCCGGGTTCTCGAACTGCTGCGGGATGACGGCGCCCGGCGTCGATCGCGGCGATCTCCTCCGCCTTGGCGATGGCGCCCTTCATGCCCTTGGCGCCCTCCGTCAGCACCAGCTCGGCGCCGAGCAGGCGCAGCATCTTGCGCCGCTCGATCGCTCATCGTCTCCGGCATGACGAGGATCAGCCGGTAGCCCTTGGCGGCGGCGGCGAAGGCGAGCGCGATGCCGGTATTGCCCGAGGTCGGCTCCACCAGCGTCGTCTCGCCCGGCTTGATGCGGCCGTCCTTCTCCATCGCCTCGATCATGGCGACGCCGATGCGGTCCTTCACGCTGGCGATCGGATTGAAGAACTCCAGCTTGGCGAGCAGCTTGGCGCTGACGCCCTCCGCCTTGGCGATCTTGTCGAGCCGCACGATGGGCGTGTCGCCGATCGTCTCGGTGATGGAATCGTAAATACGGCCGCGGCCGGGCTTGTGGGTTGCGGCGCTGCTCTTGGTGGCGTCGTTCATGGCGGTCTCCCTCGGTTGCCCGGAACCTAATGGAGAACGCGTAGAGATGCGAGGCAGACGGGTGTTTCGTATCCTACCCTGTCGAGCCAAAGCCACCGGCGCCGCGCCCGGTGTTTGTGGAAAATTCTTCTACAACGCGGAAGGTCGGGCGGATGAGCGGCAGAAACACCGCCTGCGCGATGCGGTCGCCCGGATTGATAACGACGGGTGGCGTGCCGGCGGCATTGCGGTTGACCAGCGGGATCAGCCATTCGCCGGCATAGTCCGGGTCGATCGTCCCGACCGACTGGCCGAGGATGACGCCGAGCTTGGCGCCGAGCCCGCTCCGCGCCAGCACGAAGGCGACAATGTCTGCCCGGTTCATGAGAATGGCCATGCCGGACGGCACCATCACCGCCGGCGCCTGCGGCTCGATCGTCAGCGGCGCGTCGATGCAGGCCCGCAGATCGATCCCCGCCGCCATGTCGGAATGAAAGGTCGGCAGCCCCCACTCGTGAAGCCGCTTGTCGAGCACCTTCAGCTCGAATTCGAATGCCTCCGCCACGCCTGTCGCCCCTGTTTGTTTCGCCGCGGGGTTAGCCGCCGGATGGGGGTGGCGCAAGCTATGTGCCGTCAGCTGCGATTGGTTCGATCCTCAGAGGGGGCAAGCCCACCGACCGGCACGTAGATGCGGAGCGGCCTACTTCGCCACCATCACATCGCTGGCCTTGATGACGGCGGCGGCCTCGTCGCCGACCTTGAGCCCCAGGTCGTCCACCGCTTCGTTTGTGATCGACGCGGTGACGGAGACGCCGCTCGCCAGCTCGATCTTCACATGTGCGGTGGTCTGCCCCTTCTGCACGGAGGTGACCTTGCCTTTCAGGGTGTTGCGAGCGCTGAGCTTCATGTTCCGTCCTCCTCGTTTTCGTGCTGGGCACTTTGAAAGCCATGGCGGACCAGGATGGCCTGTCCTGCCGACGACAGGATCCACTCGGCAATCGCGCTGGCAGCCGGGCGGTCGGAGAGCACGGCAAGCCCATAGTCCGCGGCCACGGCAAGCTCCGGTGGAAGCTCCACGATTGCCGTTCCCGGCACATCCTGCACGACCGTCTGCGCATTTGTGACATAGGTGAGGAAGATGTCGGCGTCACCCCGCGCCATGATCTCCGAATAGATGGAGCGGCCGTTGAGCGGCCGCTGACTTAGCGCGCCGCCGGTCAGCGGCAACGCCTTGTCGAGCAGCGGCTCCAGGCTGCCGCGCTCGATCTCCTCGGCCTTGACGAAGACGTCCAACGCATAGTCGCCCGAGGGATCGGCGACGGGTGTCGAGGTGCCGAGCCGGATGCCGGGGTCCAGCATGCGCGCGACGAGGTTGTCGGGTGTGACCCCGAGGTCGGCGCGCGTCAGGGCGCACAATCTGTTGCGGGCGAACACCGTGACGGCATCGGAGGAGGTGAGGGCGCGCGGATGCGCCATGTTGGCCGAGGCGAAGACGTCGCAGGCGTCACCGCCGGCGATCCGATCCTTCAGCAGGCCCGACGCGCCGAACGTGAACTGCGCCGCCGGGACGCCGTCCTCCGGCATGGCGCGCGCCATATCGCCGAACACCGATTTCAGGCTCCCCGCAGCAAAGACCTGCACGGTCGCCGCCTCGTCGTCGGGCGCGGGCCTTTTGCCTGGGATCGCTGGCCTGAAGGGTGCCTGCATGGCGTCGCATTGTCAGCCAAGAGCAATCACCGCGCAAATCAGAATGGTGTGGCCGTAAGCGGTGCAGCGATACGGCGCCGAAGCGGTGTCAGCGGCGGGTTTTGCGCGCCGCGGCCCGCCGCGTCTTCTTCTTTGCCGCGGCCACCGGTGCGTCCCCGAAATGCTTGGCGATGCGCGCGACCAGCCGCTCCGCCACCTCCGCCTTCGACATGTCCGGCCAGTCCTCCACGCCCGGCGGACGAGACCAGGTGAACGCGGTTGCGCGTGCCGCCCATGATCCCGGTCGCCGCGGACACGTCGTTCGCCACGATCCAGTCGCAGCCCTTGCGCGCCAGCTTCGCCTTGGCGTTGGCGATCGAGGTTCTCCGTCTCCGCCGCAAAGCCGACCAGCAGAAGCGCGGCCGCTTCCGGCTCTTGGCGAGGCCCGCCAGAATGTCGGGATTCTCGACGAGCTTGAGGGCAGGCGGGCCCGCCTCCGTCTTCTTGATCTTCTGCGCGCCTTCCTCAACATGCCAGTCGGCGACGGCCGCCGCCATCACGCGCGATCTCGGCGGGCAGCGCCGCCTCGACGGCCTTTTGCATCTGGCGCGCGGTCTGCACGGGAACGACGTTGACGCCGTCCGGCGGGGCGATCTCGACCGGGCCGCTCACCAGCGTGACGTCCGCGCCGGCGCGCGCCAGCGCTGCGGCGATCGCGTGCCCCTGCCGCCCCGACGAGCGGTTGGCGATGTAGCGCACCGGGTCGATCGGCTCCTGCGTCGGGCCGGAGGTCACCACGGCCCGCAGACCCGCAAGCGGCCCGTCGGGCGCCGCCGCCGACGACGACGTGGACGAGGAAACGAGCGCTGCGATCGTCTTCAGGATCGCCGCCGGCTCCGCCATGCGGCCGACGCCCGCTTCGCCGGGCTCGGCCATCTCGCCGCGCTCCGGCCCGACGAAATGGATGCCGTCGGCCTCGAGCTGCGCGACGTTCCGCCGCGTCGCCGCGTTCGACCACATGCGCGGGTTCATCGCCGGCGCGACGAGCACCGGCTTGTCGGTCGCCAGCAGCACCGCGGAGGCGAGATCGTCGGCCAGGCCGTGCGCCATCTTGGCCAGGAGGTCCGCCGTCGCCGGCGCGACGACGATGAGATCGGCCTCGCGCGACAGGCGGATGTGGCCGATGTCGTGCTCTTCCTCGCTGTCGAAGAGGTCTGCTCGACACCTTCTCGCCGGTGATGGCGGCGACGGAGAGCGGCGTGACGAAATGCTCAGCCGAGCCGCTCATCACCGCGCGCACGCCGGCGCCTTCGTCCTTCAGGCGGCGGATCAGCTCCAGCACCTTGTAGGCGGCGATGCCGCCGCCGATGACGATAAGAATGCGCTTGCCGTTAAGGGACATGGCCGTCGCTATAGCATAGGGGGCGTTAGAAAACCGCCAACGCGGCGATGACCACCAGCGCCGCCACGCCGATGCGGATCGCCCAGCGCGACCAGTAGGCTTCGTGCATGCTGCGCCTCGGCCAGCCGGTTCACCGTCTCGTCGTCGAGCTTCAGGCCGCCGGCGGTCATGGCCGCGAGCCGGTCCACGGCGCCGTCGACCCGCGCCAGCGTCTCGGGAAGGTGCTGCGCGAAGCGGCCGAGCTCGCGCAGGTTCGCGGCCGCCTCCTCCAGCCGGCCGGCAGGGCCGAGATTACGCTCGATCCACTTGCTGACCACCGGCTCCGCGGTCGTCCACATGTCGAATTCCGGGTCGAGCCGGCGCGCCACGCCCTCCACCACCACCATGGTCTTTTGCAGGAGCACCAGCTCCGGCCGCGTCTGCATGTCGAAAAGATCGGTCACCTCGAAGAGCAGCCCGAGCAGCTTGGCCATGGAGATCTCGCTCGCCCGGTGGCCGTGGATCGGCTCGCCGATGGCGCGGAGCGCCTGCGCGAAATCCTCCGCCGCATGCATGCGCGGCACGTAGCCCGCCTCGATATGCACCTCGGCGATGCGGTGATAGTCGCGGCGGATGAAGCCGTAGAGGATCTCGGCGAGGAAGCGCCGCTCCTTCGGCCCGATGCGCCCCATGATGCCGAGATCGACCGCCACCAGCCGGCCATCGCTGTCGACGAAGAGGTTCCCCTCGTGCATGTCGGCATGGAAGAACCCGTCGCGCAGCGCGTGGCGGAGGAAGCTCTGCACCACGGCCTTGGCAATCCGCTCCGGGTCGTGGCCCTGCGGCGACGATCGCCTCGCGATCCCACAGCCGTGTGCCTTCCACCCATTCCGTGACGAGCACGTCGCGGCCGGTCAGCTCCCAGTTGACGGCCGGCAGGCGGAAGTCGGGCTCCGATGCGATGTTCTCCGCCATCTCCGAATAGGCGGCGGCCTCCAGCCTGAGGTCCATCTCGAGTGACACGCTGCGCTGCAGGATGTCGACCACGGCGAGAGGCCTCAGCCGCCGCGCCTCCGGCGCGTTCTGCTCGGCGAAGCGCGCCGCGGCGTAGAACGTCTTCAGGTCGCGCGCGAAGCGCTGCCGGATGCCCGGCCGCAGCACCTTCACCGCGACGACCTGTTCGCCCTCCGCGCGCTTCAGGACTGCCTTGTGCACCTGCGCGATCGACGCGGCGGCGACGGGCTCGGAGAAGCTCTCGAATACCGCCTCGATCGGCCGCGCCGATGGACGCCTCGACGATCGCCCGCGCCTCGGGGGTGGGGAAGGGCGGCAGGTCGTCCTTCATCGTGCTCAGCGCATCGGCAAGCTCGGGACCGACCACATCGGGCCGCGTCGCAAGGAACTGCCCCAGCTTGATGTAGGAGGGGCCGAGGCGGCTCATGGCCTCCGTCAGGCGGCGCCCGCGCTCGACCGGCGTGAGGCCGCGCTCCTCCAGGAGCCGCGCCAGCCGGATCGGGCCCTGCGCCCGGATGGGCAGGTCGTCGATCTCGAAGAAGCCGAAGAAGCCGGCGCGGGCGAGCACCAGCCCGGCGCGGCCCAGCCGCACGAAATTGCGCACCGCTACCTCACTCGAGCCATTCCCATTCCGATTCCAATCGAAATGGAGGCTCTCGTTTCTGTCGCGCATGATCTTACCCAAAATCCGGGCTCCACTTTTCGGGATCATGCCTCTAGATCTTCCAGCCGGAATGCAGCGCCGCGATGCCGCCGGAAAAGTTCCGGTAGCTGACGCGCCCGAATCCGGCGGTGCGGATCATGTCGGCAAACCGCTCCTGGTTGGGAAAGGTGCGGATCGACTCCACCAGATAGCGGTAGGATTCCTCGTCGCCCGCCACTGCGCGTCCGAGCGCCGGGATGGCCCGGAAGGAATAGATCTCGTAGAGCCGGTCGAGCATCGGCGTATCGACGGCGGAGAATTCCAGGCAAAGGAAGCGCCCGCCGAATTTCAGCACGCGCCAGGCTTCCTTGAGGGCGGTTTCGATGCGCGGCACGTTGCGGATGCCGAAAGCGATCGTATAGGCGTCGAAACTGTTCGTCCTCGAAAGGCAGCGTCTCGGCATTGGCCTCGCGGAACGCGATGCCGGTGAAGCCGCGCTTCTCCGCCCGCTCGCGGCCGACCGCCAGCATCGACGCGTTGATGTCGGCGACGGTGATGTCGGCGTGGCCTTGCGCGCGCTCCGCCACGCGGAAGGCGATGTCGCCGGTGCCGCCCGCCATGTCGAGCAGCCGCCACGGCGCGCCTTTCTTCGGCGGGTTGAGGGCGCTCACCATGGCGCTCTTCCACACCCGGTGCAGGCCTCCCGACATGAGGTCGTTCATCAGGTCGTAGCGCCGCGCCACGCTCGCGAACACGTCGTCGACCATCGCCTGCTTGGCGTCGGGCTCAACGCGGCGGAAGCCGAAGGATACGCTTTCACTCATCAGTTGCGCCGGCTCTTGCGGTATTGAAGTCGGCGCGACCATAACGGAATGGGCCTTACCGCGCCATCAAGGCCGGAAATCATGGAAAAGGTGGGAAGCGATGCCCGAGCTGCCCGAGGTCGAGACGGTCCGGCGCGGCCTCGCAGCCGGTGCTGGAAGGCGCCGTCATCGAGCGGGTGGAGCTCAGGCGGCCCGATCTCCGCTTTCCCTTCCCGCCGCGCTTTGCCGCCCGCCTGAAGGGGCGGCGGGTCGAGGCGCTGCGCCGCCGCGGCAAATATCTCCTGGCGGAGCTCGACACCGACCTGGTGCTTCTCATGCATCTCGGCATGTCCGGCTCGTTCCGCGTGGAGGGCGCTGGAGCCGGCCGGCGCGGACGCCTTGTACTATGCGCGCAGCAAGGACGCGGCGCATGACCACGTCGTGTTCCACCTCAAGGGCGGCCTCCGCGTCGTCTATAACGACGCCCGCCGCTTCGGCTTCATGCTGCTCCTGCGCCGCGACGAGCTGGAGACGCATCCGCTCCTCGCCGAGCTCGGCATCGAGCCGACCGGCAACGCGCTTTCCGCCGCGGCGCTGGCCCCGCGCTTCGCCGGCCGCGCCGCGCCGCTGAAGGCCATCCTGAGCGACCAGAAGGTCATTGCCGGGCCTGGGCAACATCTATGCCTGCGAGGCGCTGTGGCGCGCCCGGCTGTCGCCGCGCCGCGCCGCCGGCTCTCTGGTGCGCGTCGGACGGCCAGCCGACCGAGCGCCTGGAGCGGCTTGTCGAGGCGGTGCGCGCCGTGATCGCCGCCGCCATCGAGGCCGGCGGCTCGTCGCTGCGCGACTACGTGCGCGCCGACGGCACGCTCGGCCTCTTCCAGCATCGCTTCGCCGTCTACGACCGCGAGGGCGAGCCCTGTCCGCGCGACGGCTGCCACGGCACCATCCGCCGCATCGTGCAGTCGGGCCGCTCCACCTTCTACTGCCCGGTCTGCCAGCGCTGACCGGGGCCGCGTCGGCCCTTCGCTTGGCTTGACGATCGGCGGTCCGCAACCTATAGGAAGCGCCAATTGTTCCGCGGCCCGTTGGCCGCGGTTGTCGTTTGCCGGAAAGCGGTCGCTGCTTGACCGACGCGCCGGCAAGCCAGCGAGTTAGGAACGGAACGATATGGCCAACACACCTTCGGCCAAGAAGGCGGCGCGCAAGATCGAGCGGCGCACTGACGTTAACAAGGTCATGCGCTCGCGCATGCGTGGCTCGATCCGCAAGGTCGAGGAGGCGATCGCCTCCGGCGACAAGAGCGCGGCGCGAGAGGCGTTGAAGACGGCGCAGCCGGTCATCATGAAGGCCGCGACCAAGGGCATCGTCCCGCGCAACACCGCGTCGCGCAAGGTATCGCGCCTGGACCACCGCGTCGAGGCGCTTGCGACCTCCTAGGTCGCTGATGGCGCTGCCCGCAAGGGCGCAGTCTACCGGTTGATTGCGTAAAGGTCCTGCGGTCCCCGCGGGACCTTTTGTCGTGCTCGCTTGACGGCTCGCGCCGCCGGCTCTCCCGCATATCCGCGACGATGAGTCGGAGTGCTTTACGGCGCTCCAAATTTCATCGGGAGATCAATTGCTTGAAGGCGTCGGTTCTGACGGGACCCGGAGTCGGCGGCATGGCCGGAGGGAGTCAAGCGAAGGCCGGAAAAAAAAGTTGGGCGCGGTCTAAAGGGCGCACTCGGTGCTCAAGGAATTGGAGTCCTTGAGGTTTGCGAAAACGCTACCAGCGCGATTCGCGTTACGCGATTGGCGGGCGCCGTCGCCTCGCGTCTTGACTGATTGAGTGCCCCGCCCCCTTTGCTATGGTTCATGCGGACGGGGCGACCGGCAACGGTTCGAAGTAAGAAAGCAGGGGGCGAGTTCGGCTCGCGGTCATCGCGGGCGAAGGTGCCGTCCCCTCGATAGTGGCGTTGCGGGTCACGCGTCTCTCTCCGCGAGGAGAGGTCCAGGCATGCTCTCTTCGTTCCTGGAGAGGTGCCATTTCATTTTTTGCACCGTGTACGTTGGGCTGACCACGGTTCGGCCTGCGGGGAGACTTTGCGTCTGATGCAACGACGATACTATGCGGATGTGACGCCCGAGGAGGCTTGGGAGGCATTGAAAAGCGAGCCCGGTGCCGCGCTGGTGGATGTCCGCACAACGGCGGAGTGGGCCTATGTCGGCCTGCCCGACCTGTCGGCGACGGGCGCTCCTCTCCTTCGTCTGGAGTGGCAGCAATTTCCGACGGGACAAGTCAATCCCGCGTTCGTGGAGATGCTGGGCGAGGCCTTTGAGGACAGGGGCGTGGATCGTGATGCACCGATCTTCTTCATCTGCCGCTCGGGCGGGCGCAGTGCCTCCGCCGCGGCTGCGATGACCGACGCCGGCTACTAGCGGTGCTCCAACGTCGTCGGCGGCTTTGAGGGCGACCGGAACGGCGAAGGCCACAGGGGCTCGCTCAACGGGTGGAAGGTCGGCGGGCCTGCCCTGGGTTCAATCGTGATAGCGTTGGGTAACGTGCAGTGCGTTCAAGCGTGACGAATAAAACAACATGCGGATTTGATTTGGAGGCCTTGAATGTCTGCAGGAGCGGCAAGAGAACGGGACGCGGCGCGGAAAGAATCAAAAGCATCCGTCGCCGGCCAACAAGACGCCGCCGGCATGTGGGATCGTGTGCGAAGCCGGTTACGCGCTGAACTGGGAGAGGATGTCTTCAGCTCCTGGTTCGCCCGGGTCGATCTGGAGGGACTGAGTGCAGGCGTCGTTCGCCTGTCGGTCCCGACCATCTTCCTGAAAGGGTGGATCAAGTCTCACTACGGCGAGCGATTGCTCAATTTCTGGAAGCAGGAGGACAGCGAGGTGCGGCGGGTCGACGTGCTGAGGCGCAGCGCGTTGCGGGTCGTGCATGACGCGCCTGCTCCGGCACCAGGCAGGCCTGCGCCGATGCCTCCCGCTTCGGATGCCGCGAGCGAGCGCTTCGCCGGCTCACCGCTCGATCCGCGGCTGACCTTCGCGACCTTCTGCGAGGGCCGGTCGAACGACGTGGCTTGCCGTGCGGCACGCGCCGTTGCGGGTGCGCCGGAGGGAAGCGCCCCGGCCTACAATCCGCTCTATATTCATGCGGGGGTGGGCCTGGGGAAGTCGCATCTCCTGCAGGCGATCGCGCACGAAACGCAGGCGCGCGACCCGCAACCGCCGCGCCCTCTACCTCACGGTTGAGCGCTTCACCGTGCAATTCGTCTCCGCGCTGCGCGAGCGCTCGGCGCTCGACTTCAAGGAGCGGCTGCGCTCGATCGACATTCTGCTGATCGACGACATGCAGTTCCTGACCGGCAAGACGGTGCAGCAGGAGTTCTGCCACATGCTGAATGCGCTGCTCGACAGCGGCAAGCAGGTGGTGGTCGCTGCCGACCGCCCGCCGGCGGAGCTCGACGGCGTCGACGAGCGCGTGCGCTCGCGTCTGAAAGGCGGCGTCGTCGTCGGCATTAGCACGCCCGATCTTGCGATGCGCCGGCGTATCCTGGAGAGCAAGCTGCGGGCGGTGTGCGAGCGCAATCCGGGGCTCTACGTCCCCGACACGGTGCTCGACTACGTGGCGCAGGCGGTCACCTCCAATGGCCGCGATCTCGATGGCGCGCTCAACCGGCTCGTCTGCCGCGCGGAGTTCTCCGACGCGGCGATGACGCTGGAGGTCGCGGAATTGGCGATCGCCGACCTCGTCGGGGTCCGCGAGCCGCGGCGTATCCGTATCGAGGACATTCAGAAGGTCGTTGCCGGCCACTACAACGTGTCGAAGCACGACCTTCTGTCGGCGCGCCGCACGCGCGCCATCGTGCGCCCGCGCCAGATCGCCATGTATCTGGCCAAGACCATGACGCCGCGTTCCTTCCCCGAGATCGGCAAGCGTTTCGGGGGGCGTGACCATACGACGGTGCTGCACGCCGTGCGCAAAGTCGAGGAGCTGGCGGCCGGCGACGAGGCCCTGGCGCAGGAAATCGAGCTTCTGAGGCGCATGATCCAGGATTGACGGCCGCGGCCCCAAAGCGGGCCGCCCCGCCTCAGAAACGAGGGCCGGAAGGTGCGGCCGCCATCTCCTCCCTGGCGGCGGCCGCCGCGTCTTCCGGCTCTTGTCTTTCCCGGACTGTCGGGCCAAGTTCGCGAACTCTGAAAAAGAGCCGGCTGCGGCAGATTCGGCCGGCCTCCACGGATTGAAAATCATGCGGGTGCGAATTGAACGGGCGAACCTTCTGAAGGCCCTCAACCATGTCCATCGCGTCGTCGAGCGGCGCAATACGATTCCGATCCTGGCGAATGTGCTGCTGCGCGCCGACGGCAACGCAGCTGTCGCTGAAGGCGACCGACCTCGACGTGGAGATCGTCGACAAGGCGGCGGCGGCGGTCGAGCAGCCGGGCGCCTGCACGGTGCCCGCCCACATGCTCTACGATATCGTGCGCAAGCTGCCCGACGGCGCCGAGATCGCGCTCGACACGGAATCGGGCCAGACCATGTCGCTGAAGGCCGGCCGCGCGCGCTTTGCGCTGCAGATGCTGCCCGATTCCGACTTCCCCGACCTGAACGCCGGCGAGCTTCCCGTCGCCTTCGCGCTCCCCGCGGAGGTGCTGAAGCGCCTGATCGACCGCACGCAGTTCGCCATCTCCACCGAGGAGACGCGCTACTACCTCAACGGCATCTACTTCCACGTGATGGGCGAGGGGGCGGAGGCGCGGCTTCGCGCCGTGGCGACCGACGGCCACCGCCTTGCCAAGGCCGAAGTGCCGGCGCCGGAAGGGAGCATCGGCATGCCCGGCATCATCGTGCCGCGCAAGACCGTCGGCGAGATCCAGAAGCTCCTGGAGGATCCGGCGGACGGATGTGGCGATCAGCCTTTCCGACACGAAGATCCGCCTCGCGATCGGCGATATCGTGCTCACCTCCAAGCTGATCGACGGCACTTTCCCCGACTATGAGCGGGTGATCCCCAAGGGCAACGACAAGGTGCTGACGCTCGACAAGGCGGAATTCGAGCGCGCCGTCGACCGCGTCTCGACCATCTCGTCGGACCGCGGGCGGGCGGTGAAGCTGACGCTCGCCGACGACAAGATGGTGCTTGCCGTCAACAATCCGGATTCCGGCAGCGCCACCGACGAGCTTCCCGTCGGCTACGAGGCGGAGCCGCTCGATATCGGCTTCAACTCGAAATACCTGCTCGATATCGCCGGTCAGCTGACGAGCGACGAGGCGGTGTTCCACCTCGCCGACCCGGGCTCGCCGACCCTGATCCAGGGCTCCGGCGAGGCCGACGCCATCTACGTGCTCATGCCCATGCGGGTGTGACTCGATCACCGGGATGACAGGAGCCTCGGCGCCTGCCCCGGTCCCGGATTCCGTGGCGCTGACGGCGCTGACGCTGAGGGACCTGCGCAACTACGCCGTGCTCGATCTCTCGTTCGGCCGGACGCTCGTCGTGCTCACCGGCCCGAACGGCGCCGGCAAGACCAATCTGCTCGAGGCGATATCGCTGCTGTCGCCGGGGCGCGGGCTCCGGCGCGCGAGCTTCGAGGAGATCGTGCGCAACGGCTCCGAGGCCGGCTGGACCATCGCCGCGCGGTTGGCGCGGGCCGGCGAAGAGACGCGGATCGGCACCGGCCTCATGGGCGCGCCCGGCGAGGCGCGGACGCGCAAGGTCCGCATCAACGGCGCGCCGGCGCCCTCCGCCGACGTGCTTCTCGATTATCTCCGCGTGCTCTGGCTGACGCCGGCGATGGACGGGCTGTTCACCGGCTCGGCCGGCGACCGCCGCCGCTTCCTCGACCGCCTGGTGCTCACCATCGATGCCGGCCACGCCAGGCGGGCGCGCGATTTCGAGCGGCTCCTGACGCAGCGCAACCGCATCCTGGAGGAGAACGGCGATCCGGCCTGGCTCAGCGCGGTGGAGACGGAGCTTGCCGCCCATGCGGTCGCCGTGGCGCTGGCGCGCGCCGAGACGGTGGCGCTGCTCTCCGCCCGCATGGCGCGTGACGCCGAAAATGCCGGCGCGTTCCCGGCCGGACGCATCGCCCTTGTAGGCGATTTCGATCGGGCGCTTGCCGGCCGCAGCGCTTCGGAAGCGGAGCTTTCATACCGGCAGGCGCTGGCCGGATCGCGTGCCGCCGATCGCGCCGCCGGCCGCACGCTCCATGGCCCGCATCGCAGCGACCTGGAGGTCGTGTTCGCCGCCAAAGACATGCCCGCCGCGCGATCCTCCACGGGCGAGCAGAAGGCCCTCCTGATCGGGCTGGTGCTGGCCCACGCGGAGATCGTCGCCGAGGCGAGCGGCATGACGCCTATCCTGCTCCTCGACGAGGTCGCCGCGCATCTTGACCCCGGGCGCCGCGTCGCCCTGTTCGATCGGCTCGCCTCGCTCGGGTGCCAGACCTTCATGACCGGAACAGACAGCGCGCTTTTCGCCGACCTGCCGCCCGATGCGTCGCGCTATCATGTGGCGAACGGTGCCATTGATCGGGTAGAATAGGGGCGTTTGGAGGACGACATGGAGCCCAGCGGGCTGATCGTATTCGCCTTGGCGTTGACCGTCGCCGCCGCCTCTCCCGGCCCGGCGATCACGGCGCTTGTCGCGCGCGTTCTGGTGCGCGGCACGGCAGGGGCTGCAGCCTTCATGCTGGGGCTCTCGCGTGGGCGATGTCGTCTGGCTCACCGCGACCATCCTCGGCCTTGCCTTCCTCGCCAAGACGTTCGCGCTGGCCTTCCTTGTCCTGAAATATGCCGGCGCCGCCTACCTGGTCTATCTCGCGTGGCGGTTCTGGTCGGCGCCGGCGGAGGGACGCACGGCCGCGGCACCGAAGGCGGAGCACCCGCTCAAGCTGTTCTTCGCGGCGCTCTCCCTGACGCTCGGCAACCCGAAAACGATGGTCTTCTACATTGCGCTGCTGCCCAATCTGATCGACCTTGCGGCCTCTCCGCGCTCGGCTATGCTGAGCTGGTCGCGCTCACTTTCGTCATCCTCATCTGCGTCGACGGGAGCTATGTCCTGCTCGCTTCGCGGGCCCGGCGTCTGTTTCCAGAGCCGCGGGCGATGCGGTGGGTGAACCGCGGTTCTGGGGCGTTATTGGCGGGCGCCGCGGTGGCTGTCGCAAGTCGCTGATAAATAAGCGATTTTTATCGCGAAAAAAAGCCGCTGCGGAAACCGCTCGGGCTTCATTTCCATGCCTGGAATCACCATCTATAAGCTACCCCAACCGCCACGAAATCGTTGATTCGAAATGATGGATTCGCCACAAGGCGCCGCCGGTGGCGCTGCGCCCGAGCCCGAATATGGTGCGGAGTCGATCAAGGTCCTGAAAGGCCTCGACGCCGTGCGCAAGCGCCCGGGCATGTATATCGGCGACACCGACGACGGCTCCGGCCTGCACCACATGGTCTACGAGGTGGTCGACAACGCCATCGATGAGGCGCTGGCCGGCTACGCCGACCGCGTCGAGGTCACGCTCTATCCCGACGGCTCGGTGGGTGTCACCGACAACGGCCGCGGCATCCCCACCGGCATGCACAAGGGCGAGGGCGTCTCCGCCGCCGAGGTCATCATGACCCAGCTGCATGCCGGCGGAAAATTCGACCAGAACTCCTACAAGGTGTCCGGCGGCCTGCACGGCGTCGGCGTCTCCGTCGTCAACGCGCTTTCGTCATGGCTGAAGCTCAGGATCCGGCGCGCCGGCAAGCTGCACGAAATGTCGTTCACCGACGGCGTGCCCGACGGAGAGCTCAAGGTGACAGGCGATCGCGGAAGGGCGCACGGGCACCGAAGTGCGCTTCCTCGCCTCGCCCAAGACCTTCACCATGACCGACTACGACTACGGCACGCTGGAGCACCGTCTGCGCGAGCTTGCCTTCCTCAATTCCGGCGTGCGCATCCTGCTCTCCGACAAGCGCGGGCCTGACGAGAAGAGCGAGGAGATGCACTACGAAGGCGGCCTTGAAGCCTTCGTGCAGTTCCTCGACCGCGCCAAGAAGCCGCTCATCCCCGCGCCCATCGCGCTGCAGGGCGAGCGCGACAATGTCGTGGTGGAGGCGGCGCTGTGGTGGAACGATTCGTACCACGAGAATGTGCTCTGCTTCACCAACAACATCCCGCAGCGCGACGGCGGCACGCATCTGGCGGGCCTGCGCGGCGCGCTGACGCGCCAGGTGACGGGCTACGCGGAATCCTCCGGCATCGACCAAGCGCGAGAAGGTGCAGCTCACCGGCGAGGACTGCCGCGAGGGGCTGACCTGCGTGCTTTCCGTGAAGGTTCCCGACCCGAAATTCTCCTCGCAGACCAAGGACAAGCTCGTCTCCTCCGAGGTGCGCCCGGTGGTGGAGAGCATCGTCAACGAGGCGCTCGGCGCCTGGTTCGAGGAGCATCCCGCCGAGGCGAAGGTGATCGTCGGCAAAGTGGTCGAGGCGGCGGCCGCGCGCGAGGCGGCGCGCAAGGCGCGCGAGCTGACGCGCCGCAAGGGCGCGCTCGACATGGCCTCGCTGCCGGGCAAGCTCGCCGACTGCCAGGAGCGCGACCCGGCGCGCTCGGAAGTCTTCCTGGTGGAGGGCGATTCCGCCGGCGGCTCGGCCAAGCAGGGCCGCAATCGCGCCTTCCAGGCGGTGCTGCCGCTGCGCGGTAAGATCCTCAACGTGGAACGCGCGCGCTTCGACAAGATGATCTCGTCGGATCAGATCGGCACGCTCATCACTGCGCTCGGCACCGGCGTCGGCAAGGAGGAGTTCGACCCCGACAAGCTCCGCTACCACAAGATCATCATCATGACGGACGCCGACGTCGACGGCGCCCATATCCGCACCCTGCTCCTCACGTTCTTCTTCCGCCAGATGCCGGAGCTGGTCGAGCGCGGGCATCTCTTCATCGCCCAGCCGCCGCTCTACAAGGTGACGCGCGGCAAGTCCGAGCAATATCTCAAGGACGAGCGCGCCATGGAGAAGTTCCTGATCGACGGCGGCCTTGAGGAGGCGGTGCTGACGCTTGCCCGCGGAGAGACGCGCGCCGGTGCCGATCTGCGCGCCATCGTGGACGAGGCGCTGCAGGTGCGCCAGGTCCTCGACGGTCTGCATTCGCGCTACAATCGCGGCGTCGTCGAGCAGGCGGCGATCGCCGGCGCGCTCAACCCGGAGCTTCTCTCCAATGACGGGCGCGGGAAGGAGGCGGCCGCCTATATCGCCCGCCGGCTCGACATCCTGTCGGAGGAGACGGAGCGCGGCTGGACTGGCACTTTCGACCAGGAGAGCGGCCTGGTCTTCGAGCGCACCGTGCGCGGTGTCACCGAGGTGCAGGTCATTGACGCTGCGCTCCTCCATTCCGCCGACGCGCGCCGCCTCGACCAGCACGCCGCGCATCTGCAGGACATCTACCTTGAGCCGGCGATGCTCCGCCGCAAGGACGCCGAGACGCCCATCTACGGGCCGCGCGATCTGCTGGAGGCGGTGTTCTCGGCCGGCCGCAAGGGGCTCTCGCTGCAGCGCTACAAGGGGCTCGGCGAGATGAACCCGGACCAGCTCTGGGAGACGACGCTCGATCCCAACGCGCGCTCGCTTCTGCAGGTGAAGATCCGCGAGGTCGACGAGGCCGACGACATCTTCACCAAGCTGATGGGCGACGAGGTGGAGCCGCGGCGCGCGTTCATCCAGGAGAATGCGCTCTCCGTCGCCAACCTCGACGTGTAGCGATGGGCCGCGCCGCGTCCTGTTGCCGCGATGGCTGAGAGCGAAGCTCGGCCGTTCGATCGCGCTGCGCTCGAGGCGGCATTTGAGCGTATTGGACAAATGGCCGCCGCGGCCGGCAAGATCGTCGAAATATCGGTCTACGGCGGGTCGGCCCTGATCCTAACTCTTAAACATCGGCCCGCGACGAGGGATGTAGACGCTGTCTTTGAGAAAGAGCGCGTGTTCGTTCGACAGGCGGTCGAAGCCGTCGCTGCCGAGTTCGGATGGCGAGAGGACTGGCTGAACGACAGCGTCAAAGGATTTCTTAGTCGCTCGGATGCCGACCCGGAGGCAAAGTCTCTGTTCGGCACCTATCCGGCCGGAGGCTCGCCGGGTCTCCGGGTCCTTATCGCCTCGCCGGCCTATCTATTTGCGATGAAGTGCCTGGCGATGAGAGTCGGCGACGCCCTGGGAGGCGGCGACATCAGCGACATTCGGCATCTTTCTGAAGAACTTGAGCTGAAAACGTTGCAAGATGCAATCGGGCTGATTGAGCGCTACTATCCTTCCGACGCATTGCCGCCGAAGACTCGGTTCGGCCTGGAGGAGATATTCGGCTCAGGTGACAGATGAGACGTTCGTCGTTCCGCCCCTTGAGCATCGCCGAAATTGCCGAGCGCGTCTCGGACGAGGCGCAGCATTTCGACATCGCCGTCCGGGAGTTTCTCGATTCCTGGCAAGCCATGACACGGGACGAGCGGCAGGAGGCTTTGTCCGAAGAGCCAGTGGCGATCGGGCGCATTGAGGACGCCTATCTTGCGGCGCTGGCCGAGCATCTGGCGCAAGCGGGCCAACTCGACGTGCCGGCTTGGACGGAAGCACCGAGCCGCTTCCTCCGGGAGCCGTTCTTCGCCGGAGGGCTGGAGTCGCTAAAGGCAATTCTTCTTGTCGAGAGTCCTTCCGCTTTTCGCCGTCGTCTTATCTTCATAAGTGCTGACGCGCTTTCCCGGCCAAGCCGCGTCTCTGCCTCGGAGAATGCCTCAGCGTGAAGGCGACCGACGGCCGCACAGCGGCGGTTTTACGCTCCCGCGCTTGTGACAGGGCTGCGGCGCTCGTGCCCCCGGCTGGGACGGAACGAGAGTCGGCCGAAGTTGCGGCTTAAGCCGCGCTGCGCTCCAGTGCCCTGATCTGGTCCGCTCCGCGCCAGTTCGTGATGAATTTCGGCACCTCGTCGCCCGGCATCGGCTTGCCGAAATAGAAGCCCTGCACCTGGTCGCAGCTGGCCGCGCGCAGGAGCACCGCTTGCTCGGTGGTTTCCACGCCCTCCGCCACGACGGTCTTTCCGAGGCTGCGGCCGAGGCTGATTACGGCCGTGGTGATCGCCCGGCTGCCGGCA
This sequence comes from uncultured Alphaproteobacteria bacterium, assembly GCA_963801225.1. Classification (GTDB taxonomy): domain Bacteria; phylum Pseudomonadota; class Alphaproteobacteria; order Rhizobiales; family Afifellaceae; genus DASWJZ01. Next base: position 10,292 of record CAWDED010000002.1, on the reverse strand, counting down.
TCTGTCGTGAGGCGGCGGACGAAGGATTGGTCGATCTTGATGATGTCGACCGGAAAGTCCTGCAGATGGGTGAGCGATGCGAAGCCGGTGCCGAAATCGTCGAGCGCGATCTCGATACCGACCCGGCGCAGCTTTTCCAGCGTAGCGATGATGGACTCGGCTTCGCCGTCGAGGATCACCGCCTCCGTCACCTCCACGCCGAGGTGGGAGGGCTCGACCCCGATGGCCTTCAGCCGCCATGTCAGATGGCCGGCAAGGTCGAAGCCGTTGAACTCCGACGAAGAGGCGTTGAAGGCGATCCGCCCGAAAGCCAGATCCTTCGCCTGCCAGCGCGCCATGTCGGCGATGATCCGGTCGAGCATGATGGCGCCCATGGCGCGCGACAGCTCCGGGTCCTCCAGTGCTGCGGCAAACCTGCCCGGCGTGCGAATGCCGCTCGGATGGTCCCAGCGCATCAGCGCCTCGAACCCGGCGATCTCGCCCGTGCCGAGCGCGATCTTCGGCTGGTAGAACGGTACGAACGGCTTGTCGGGTAGCGCGTCGCGCACCTCGGCGCAGACCGTGACGCGATCCTCGCTCGCCTTGCGGATGTCCGGCGTGTAGGTCACGAGCATGTTGCGGCCGCGCGTCTTCGCCTCGAACAGCGCCAGGTCGGCGCTCTTCATGATCTCGGTCGCGGTGCGTCCGTCCTCCGGATAGACGGCAAGGCCGGCCGAGACCTGCACCGTCGCCGATCTGCCGAACACGACGAGGGGCCCGGTCACCTCCGCGAGCAGCGTCCGCGCCACGTGCTCCGCCTGCAGACGCTCGCCGACCGGCAGGAGCACGGCGAACTCGTCGCCGCCGAGGCGGGCGGTGAAGGCCGTGTGCGCCGCCTCCTGCAGGCGCCGCCCGAAATCCCTGAGCAGCATGTCGCCGACATCGTGGCCGCCCGTATCGTTCAGGTCCTTGAAGCGATCGATGTCGATGACGAGCAGCGCGCCCTTGCCCCCTCGGGCGTGCACGGCCCCTTCGATTTCCTCCTGGAAGTAGCGGCGATTGGGAAGCTCGGTCAGTGCGTCGTGATTGGCGATCTGGGTCAGGCGGCTGAGCGCCTCCTTTTCTTCGGTGACGTCGCGGATGATGCCGACGATTCTCTGCGGCTCCCGTCCTGCCGGCTCGACTTCCCCGAACACGCGCAGCGAAAGCGGAATGCCGTTGGGGAGTATGAAAGAGATCTCATGGTCAAGCGCTCTGCGGGTATCGAGCGCGCGCTCGATCTGCGGCAGCAGCGCCTTGGCGATCAGACGCTCGCGCTCGCGGCCCGCGCGGTCGGTGTCGATGGCGGCGATACGCTGCGTCTCGTCCGACCATTTGAACAGCCCCGTCCGCGCTTCGTACTCCCAGGCGCCCGTCTTCGTCAGTCGCGCCGCCTGCCGGAAGGTGATCGACTTCTGCTGCAGCTCGGCGCGCAGCTTCTGCGCCTCGAACCGATCGGCCCGGCGCTCGAGCATCTGGCCGACCAGAACGGCGGCCGCGTCGAGCAGCGCTCGCCCGGCCGGGTCCAGCTCGTCCGGCCGGGGCTCGGCGGTCGCCCCAAGCTTGATCGCTCCGACCTGTTTGCCGGCCACAGAGAGCGGGGCCTCAAACTCCACCGCCGGATTCGCATAGCCCGGCGACCAGCTGACGGCGTCGGCGACCTGGATGCGGCAGGTCCAGGAGCCGGCAGGCGAGAACGCCTTGGTGAGCAGCTCGGCGAGCTGCGAGAGCACTTTCTGAACGTCGAGGTCCACCCGGCCGCACAAGGCGGCGACCTCCAGCAGGCGGTGCGTCTCGGCGGCATCGAGCCGCCGCTCGGTTCCCTCGTCTGCCGGCGCCGCCCGCTCAGGGCGGACCGATCCGTCGGTCGTTTCGACGGCCGCCGCGTTGTCGCGCCCGTCGTCAGCTTTCGGCAGGCCCAGCATGCCGCGCCGTGTGGCCGGGAGGCGGGTGAAGGATGTTGCGCGACGTCTGCCGCGGGTGATGATTCGGTGCAGGAGCATAATGAGGGCGAACGCCAAAAGGGCGCTCCCCGCGGCCAAAGCCGACAGGATGCCAGCTTCTCCGGCCAGCGCAGCCATTTCACCTCCAGCCACTCGATACAGAACGACAGCCGCCCCGGCGCGAAACTATGCACAAACTTGCTTTTGGTTCGTTAAAATCGCGCACATTCCCGGCCTGTCTCAGGCCCTTGCGGGGAGCAAAGCGCTCTTCCGCGGCGCTCAGTTCTCCGGCGCCGGTCCTCGCCGCATCTTTTTCAGCGTCCCGCGGCGGCTCTTGTCCTTCAGCCGTTCCTCCCTGGCGGCGGCGGTCGGCTTGGTGGCGCGGCGTGGCCTGGGCGTTGCCGCGGCACGAAGTATGAGCGCGAGGAGCCGCTGAAGCGCATCCTCGCGGTTGCGTTCCTGCGTGCGAAAGCGGTCGGCGAAGATGACCACCACGCCGTCCTTGGTGAGCCGCGAGCCCGCCAGCTTTTCGAGCCGCAGGCGCACGCCTTCCGGCAGCGAGGGCGAGTGGCGCGCATCGAAGCGCAGCTGCACCGCGGTCGCCACCTTGTTGACGTTCTGCCCGCCCGGGCCGGAGGCGCGCACGAAGCTCTCCGAAATCTCACTCTCGGAAATTGCGATGTCGTCGGTCACCCGGATCATGGACCATCCATAGCGGGCGCGGCGCCAGCCCGCCACGCCCTCCACGCGTCCTGCGCGGGCTCCCCCGCATTGCGGCACCGGACGCTTTGCGCTATGCCGCAAGCTCAGATGGCCGATCAGGCCGGCAAAGCACCCGTAGCTCAGCTGGATAGAGTGCTGCCCTCCGAAGGCAGAGGTCACAGGTTCGAATCCTGTCGGGTGCGCCAATCTTTTCAGGGTCCATTCCGGACACATAGGTGACGGTTTATTCCGGAGACATGGGTAACACCTTTGCTCCGAAGGGGTTGGCGATTGGCTCCAGCCTGCAGGTCTCGTCGTCGAAGTAGCCGAGATCGTAGTGCATGAAGCTGACGAGCCATAGGCGGTCGTCGACTTGGCGAATTCCCACCTTTTGGCCGGCGAAGACCTGGCTGAGGTTGATCTTCCTGCGCTTGAGGCAGATGCGGCCGCACGTGGTGACGGTGACTTCCTTGTCGTGGAACGGGTAGTCGAGCTCCGGCAGGCCCCGATAGGGGCGGGTCGAGGGCGCGTAGTGCTCGGCCGGGCAAGCCATGTTCAGTGCCTGGTGCGGGCGCTCGGTGTTGTAGCAGGCGACGAAGTCGTCGAACTTTGCCTGCTGCCTGAGCATTGTCTCCGCCGCCGGCCTGGTGGTCTCCAGCTTCAGGGTCAGGTGCATGCGCTCGTGGCGGCCGTTCTGCTGCGGGTTGCCCGGCTTGATCCGCTCGATCTCGATGCCGAGCCTCAGCCACCAGACGGAGAGCTTCGACAGGTTGAAGAGCGCATTGGGGCTGGCGAACGGGACGCCATTGTCGGTGCGGATGGCCCGGGGCAGCCCGAACTGTTTGAAGGCGCTCTCAAAAACCGGGAAGGCGGTAGCTTCCTTGGTGCTGGCGAGCGCCTCGCAGGCGATCAGGTAGCGGCTGGCGTAGTCGGTGACGGTGAGCGGGTAGCAGTAGCGCCGGTCGGCGAGCATGAACTCGCCCTTGTAGTCGGCGCACCACAGCGCATTGGGCTCGCTGGAGGACGACAGCGGCGTTCCGGTGGCCCGGTTGCGCCGCCGCTTGCGGCGCTTCACCAGCCCGTGGCGGTCGAGCACCGCATGCACCGTTGAGATCGCCGGGCGCTGCACCTCCGGATAGAGCCGCGCCAATCGCTCCCTGATCTTCGGCGCGCCCCAGGCGGGCCTGTCCCGCTTCAGTCTGACGATCAGCGTCTCGATCTGGAAGGGCAGCTGGTTGGCGTGCCGATAGGGCCGACGCGAGCGGTCGGTCAGCCCCTCCACCCCGCAGTCGCGGTAGCGCTCACGGATCTTGTAGCCCGTCTTGCGCGAGATGCCGAACTCCTCGCAGAGCCCCGACATCGTCTCCCCGTCGAGCAGCCGGGCGATGAACTTCACCCGCTCGTCCATGATGTGACACTCCTTCCAGGGCACCTTTGCTCTCCCCGCAAAGGCCCAAAAGTGTCACCCATGTCTCCGGAATGCTGTGTTACCCATCTCTCAGGAAGGGCACAATGGGTCAGCGGCAATTCCCGAACACCTGATTGGTTCCACGGAAGCATGACGGAAGCAGCCGGAGGCGCGCTTCTGGACAGGTTGTCGCGTCCTCGCCGGCGTACGTTCCTGCCGCGAGGGCACATCGTCGTCGTCCCATCTTGCGCACGTCGTGAAAACAAAGCCGTCGGGTCGCGCTCCAAATCCCCTTTGAAGGGCGTGTCAAGCGGGTCTGCTTAGTGGTTCTGCGGAGAGGACAACACAAGCCTCAGCAATCCGCCGACCGCCACCGCAGCTGATCGCGAAGCTGGGGTCGTATCCCAACGGCGGGAGTGCAGCCAATCGTCGGCGAACAGCGCCAGAGACGCTTACGCTGATGCGCTTGGCCTGAAGCACTTCGATCTCTCGCCAGTCGATTCCTTCATCAACACCGGTGCCAAGCGCTTTGGCACATGCTTCCTTGCCGCAGAACGCACGAGCGTACATCACAATTGGATCCGGATGGGCCAAACACAGACGCCGACGCCGGGAACGGCACGGCAATCGCTCTGGCTTCCCCAGAGGAAGGCGGCGCCAGCCGCACCGGTCCGGTAATCGTGTTTCAGGCCAGCGAGGCCGAGGGCCGGTTGCTTCGCTCGCAGCCCACGGTGCCGAGATCGTGGCGCGGCGCGATATGGGCGATCACGGCGAACTGATCGCCGTCCGCGACCCCTGCGGAAACACGTTCCACCTTCTCGAGAAACGTGCGTAGCCTTGGGTCGGCCGATCCTGGACTACCGGACGTCGTAGTGGCTTGATGGTCGCGTCGCCACGTCAGCTCCGAAAGTCAACCGAGACCGCCTTGTGCGGCGGCCGCCATGGCTCCCCGGGTCAGGGGCCCTCACCCAGGAACTCAGCCCGTTCTGGAAGGTAGAAAGTCGCCGGCGTGCTCTGGGGCTTCCATCGTCGCCGTCAGGGGAAGGCCTTTACGATGCCGCAGCACTTCGGGCGGGGGCTTGTCTCCGAACGCCGGCCGCCGTTACTGAACGCCTGTGGGTTCACGACGGGAAGACTACGCGATGGGAGACGAGCGTGTGGCGGCTGATCTCGTGGTGCGAAACGCCAAGGCCTGCACCATGGACGAGACCCGGCCCTGGGCTTCGGCGTTCGCCGTTCGCGGCGGCAGACTGGTCGCCATCGGCTCTAACCAAGATGTCGAGCCGCTCCTTGGCAGCGGAACGGAAGTCGTCGACGCAGACGGAAAGACCGTGCTTCCGGGGCTCATCGACTGTCACGCGCACGCCTTCGAGGGCGCGCGGGCGGACCTTTATGAGGTGCCGATCTCGCCCGCCGCGGATCTTGGCGCGCTGATTGATGCCGCGGGGAGCGTGGCCCGGAAGGTCGAGCGCGGCCAATGGGTGAAGGGAGCGGGCTGGAGCGTCGGCAAGCTGATCGACGTTCTCTCGCAGAAGCCGGCCCTCGCCGTCTTTGACGAAGCGACGGGCGATCGACCCACCGTCCTTCGTGACAGCAGCCACCACGCTGTGTTCGCGAACTCGGCCGCCATGCGGATGGCGGGGGTGACACCGGATTCGGTGGGTAAATCCGCCGCCCTGGTCGGCAAGCACGCCGATGGCGGCTTGTCGGGCCTTTTCTTCGAGACGGCCTGCGAGCTGATCGACAAGGCGATACCGTTGCCTTCCGATGAACAGCGCAGGACCATCGCGCGCCGCGCGGCGGCCATCTATCATGGCTTCGGAGTCACGGGCTTTGTGCAGGCCGCGACGTCCGAAGTGACGCTCGACGCCTACAGAAGCCTTGATCGGGATGACGACCTAAACGTCTGGATCGCGGCGTGCATCGCCACCAACACCTTGATTACGCCGGAGCGCGAAGGCGTGGGCGCGGCGGTCATCGCGCGCCGGAACGCCTACCGATCGGCGCACGTCGCCGTCGACTTCGTCAAGTTCTTCATGGATGGCGTCCCCGGCGCGCGCACGGCCTCCTTTCACGACCCGTACAGGAATCCGGCGGGCGGCAGCCTAGAAAGCCCTCCGCCGTTCCACAGCGCGGCCGATCTCTACGATCTGATGCGGCCGCTCGACGCCGACGGGATCCAGGTCAAGGTCCACGCCGTCGGCGACCGGGCGATCCGCGAAACGCTCGACGCGTTCGAGGCGGTGCGGGAGGCCAACGGGCCAGGCCCGCAGCATTCGATCGCGCACCTCAGCTACATTGCCGAGGAGGAGATACCGCGGCTCGCGCGGTTGAATGTTGCCGCCGACTTCTGCCCCGCCCTCTGGTTCCCGAACCCGATACTGCACGCCAACGATCTGGTGCTCGCGGACGGTCGCGGCGCGAAGGCGTGGCCGATAGGGGACGTGGTTCGATCCGGCGCGCTCTCCATGCTGGGCACGGACTGGCCGATCGCGCCCACGGCCAATCCATGGCTGGGGCTCGCCGGGCTGGTGACCCGCTCGGACCCGCGACGCGAAACGCCCGGGGTTTTCCGGCCGAAGCAGGCCCTGACCCTGGCCGAGGCATTGCCGCTCTGCACGATCAACGTCGCCAGGCATATGGGCTTCGAGCGCGAGACAGGTTCCCTGAGCCTTGGCAAGTCCGCCGATTTCATTCTGCTCGACCGCGACCTTTTCGCGATCGAGCCGGAGGCGATCGCGGACACCATCGTCCGCCAGACCTATTTCGGTGGCCGGGCCCTGCGTTGCGCCTGAGCCGGCCGGCGCGATGCCTCTTCTTTGGACAGACTGCCAAAAACAGTGATGTTGACAGAACATGAAAGCTATCCAATTATATAAAATCGGTATGTATCCCGGATTGGACAGACAGAGTGCACAGCCGCGCCTTTTCCTGACAATCCGTTTCAACAGCGAACTGGAGAAACGCCATGGCAGGACCTAGAGCCTCATCCGGACTGGCAGCACTTACGATCGCCGCGACGCTTGGCGCCTCCACGCTCGCGCACGGCGCCGATCTGACCGTGGCGCTCTTCACGAGTTCGCTCGCCGAGGTCCTGAAGACCGGTGTCGTTGAGCCTTTCCGGAAAGAAACCGGGCTCGACGTGCTCGCCGACAATCGCGAATGGGGGATTGGAGCCGTCCGCGCCAAGATCGAGGGCGGAAGCGGCGTGTGGGATTCGGTGACGGTCGAGGATTCCGAGGCGCTTCTCGGATGCGACGAGGGCTTCTTTGCCAAGATCGACAAGTCGAAGATTCCGAATCTCGAAGGCTTCGACTTCCTCGACGACCGTTTCGAATGCGCCGTTCCCTTCATTTTCTACGGCACGGTTCTCGCGTTCAACAAAGACAAGATCGCTGAAGAGCCGAAGTCCTGGGCTGACCTGTGGGACCTGAAGAAGTGGCCCGGCCGCCGCGGTATGAACAAGACGCCGATCGATGCGCTCGAGATCGCGCTTCTGGCCGACGGGGCTCCGCGCGATCAGGTCTATGACGTGCTGTCCACGCCAGAAGGCGTCGATCGGGCGTTCAAGAAATTGGACGAGATCAAGTCCGAGATCGTGTGGTGGCAGAACCCCGGTCAGTCCCGGCAGATGCTGGTCTCCGGCGAGGTCGTGATGTCGGCCACCTACGACAACGGCATCCGGTTCTTTAACAAGACGCAGGGTACCAATTTCGGCCTGGTGCGCAACGACGTGATCACCCACGTGAACTACTGGTCGCTCGCGGCCGACAGCAAGAACGTCGACAATGCCTACAAGTTCATGAACTACGCTTCTTCGGCGCAGGCCCAGGCGGCGGTGACGAACGGTCTGGCGATCTCGACCCCGAATCCCAAGGCGATGGAGTTCGTGGATGCGGACCTGAAGCCATTCCTGACCGACAATCCCGAATATCTCGCGGTGGCGCTGCCGGTGAACGCGGAGTTCTGGCTGAACAATTACGATGCCATCTCGCAGCGCTTCGATACCTGGGCTGCGTCCGAGTAGTTTGTCAGGGTCTGCGCGCCCGTCGATCACGATTGACGGGCGCGGTTTGGAGTTGCACGAAAGCCTTTCGGGAAAGATGGCAAGGCTTGTGCGATCTGAGCAGGTTTGGGCGGCGGCGCTCATCGCGCCGCTTCTGGTGTTTTTGCTGCTCATCTTCATCGCTCCGGTGGCGAGGCTGCTGAGCCTCAGCCTTGTCGACGAGGACGTGGCGCGGTCGCTCCCGCTGACCGTTGCGGTTCTGAAGGACTGGACTCCGCCCGATCCGGTTCCCGACGAAGCCTTTCAGGCGCTGGCCGGCGACCTGACGAACGCCACCACGGGCGCCGACGTCGTCGACGCAGCCACGCGCCTCAATTATTCCGAGCCCGGCTTCAGGGCGCTGCTGATGGGTTCGCGGCGGCAGATCGCGGCGGCCATCAAGTCCTCGCCGGACGCCCGAACGGCACTGCTCAAGATTTCACCCAAATGGGGAGAGACCGAGACCTGGGCGGCGATCAAGCGGGCAGGAGGCCCGCTGACCGATTTCTACCTGCTTTCGGCGCTCGACCTGAAGCACGGCGTCGACGGGTCGATTGAGCGCGCTCCGGAGTCGCAGAGCGCCTTCCTGGCGGCGACGCAGCGGACGTTCGAGATCGCGCTCGGCGTGACGCTGCTCGCGATTCTGTTCGGTTTCCCTTTCGCCTACTTCATGGCGACGACGAGCCGGCGCGTCGCGGCGATCATGATGTTCATGATCCTTCTGCCGTTCATGACCGCGATGATGGTGCGCATCCTTGCCTGGGTGATCCTGCTTGGCCGCGGCGGCGTCATCAACCACGGCCTGTTAAGCTTCGGCATCACACAGAGCCCTGTGGACCTCCTCTACAACAGGACGGGCGTCTATATCGCGCTGTTGCACATCTTCGTGCCCTACCCTCGTGCTTCCGCTCTACGGCGTGATGAAGACCGTGTCGGCGTCGCAGATGCGCGCTGCGGCTTCGCTGGGCGCGCCGCCATGGCTCGCCTTCTATCGCGTCTACCTGCCCCAAGTCGCGCCGGGCGTCGCGGCCGGCGCGCTGCTCGTTCATCCGATTGTCTCGGCGTCTTCGTCGTGCCCGCGATCCTCGGCGGCCCCAGGGAACAAGGCTTGCCGGTGCTGATCGCGAACTTACGTGAACAAGACGCTGAACTGGGGGCTTGCGGCAGCACTGTCGCTCGTCCTGCTCGTGTCGGTCTACATACTCTATTGGTTTTTCGTGAAGCTGACGAAGTCGGCCAGCCTGAGCGTCGAGGCGTGATGAGCGACCATCGCTACGCGACGATCTCGCAACGGGCCAGCCGCGTCTCGCTGCGCGTCTTCGTGCTCCTCTTCTGCGTCTTCCTGGTCGGACCGATCATCGCCTTTCTGCCGATGTCGGTGAACAGTGTTGCGTTGCTTCACTATCCAATCGAGCACGTCAGTCTCCGGTGGTTCCAGGAGCTCTTCGCCTCGCGCGAGTGGAGCAGGGCATTTCTGAACTCCATGCTGATCGCCGTCAGCTCAGTCTCGCGGCGACGGTGCTCGGCGTTTGCGCCGCGCTCGGACTCTGGCGCGCCCGTTTCCGCGGCAAGATGCTGATCATGGTGGTTCTGATGACTCCGATGGTCATCCCGAGCGTCATCGGCGCCGTCAGCATGTACCTGGCGTCGGTGCGGTTCGGCCTCGATTACACCTATACGGGCCTCATCCTGGCGCACACGGCGCTGGCTGCGCCCATCGTCGTGGTGACCGTATCGTCAGCTTTGGCGCGCTTCGAAGGAGATCTGCTCAAGGCTGCCTCCAGCCTGGGCGCAGGCCCAATTCTGGCGTTCAGGCGGGTGACATTCCCGCTGATCCTGCCCGGCATCCTCTCCGGCGCCATCTTCGCTTTCGCCGTGTCGCTCGACGATGTCGTGGTGGCGCTCTTCGTAGCCGGCCCAAATCAGCGGACGCTCCCCGTGCAGATGTATATGCGCACGGGCGACCTCTTCGACCTCGTGATCGCTGCGGCGGCAACGATCATGTTCGCCGCAGCGGTCCTCCTGATGATCGTGCTCGCGATGATCCGCAGGAAAGATGTTCTTTCAGCCGGGCATTCGCCCGCGACCTGAGACCCTGGTCAACCGCGCGGATTCAGGTTGACCAGCTTCGTGTAGGATGCAGCATTTTGCCAGAGCCCTTTTTTCGCTGCCGCCT
>CAWDED010000001.1:0-306535 GCA_963801225.1 uncultured Alphaproteobacteria bacterium | reverse complement strand
TCGGCTGGATCAGGATCGTAGGCAAGACCTTCCCCTGGCCCGGCACGATGAAGGCGTCGGGAAATAGCGGATGTTCCTCATCCCGCTCCTCGATGCGCCGCGAGCTCCCCACGGCGTCGAATATGATCTGGAAGTATCTTGCAATTCGAAGGTTCTGGTCACCGACCAGATAGGCGCGGCCAGATTCGGCATTTTTAAGCGCGCCGGAGATCGCCTCGCTCAGCGATTTGACCGACATATATTCGTGCCGCCCGCCGGAGCGAAATCGGGAATATCGGGCCGATCGCCGCGCGCCCAGGCTACGAGCGTTCTCGTAGCGCTTTGCCGGTAACCAGGAAGCGCGCCGACAATCGAAGGCGGGTTGAGTGTCGATACATTGAAATCAGAATCGGCCAGCGCTCTCGCGCCTTCGTCCGCGAGCTTGCGCGCACGGACATAGGCATTGGTCTCGGCCAGATGCGGCATGACGTGATGGTAGTAGCTGCCGAGCTGGACCACCGGCCGACCCCCGCCTGCTTCGCCCGCCTGACGAAATCCGGAACACCCTCGATCTGCATGACGCGCCAGAACTCGCCCTCGTCGGATCCCTCGGCAAATGACGGATGTCATTGCCGGCCGCGAAGACGACGGCGTCGAAGCCCTCCAGCTCGCGCTAGAGAACTCGCCCCGCGAATAATCGCCGATCAGGTGGGAAGAGGGCCATGGGCGTTCCTGCACGCGCCGGGTTGCGCGCGACCGAGCACGACCTCATGGCCGGACTGGGAGAGCATTTGGGCGGCGTGCCCGCCAATCATGCCTGTTCCGCCGACAATCAGTACCCTTCATCGGCCTCCTCCATGCCGGCATCGCGGCCCATCGACGACTTTGCGCGGGCGGGCCGCCGGCACATCGTCTGCTTGGATTACGCAGCGATTCGCTTACCTCATACAGACGATGCCGACGCGGGTCGGCGATGCTGGTTTCGCCGGAATCTGGGCTGTTGCGGGAGGAATCGTGTCCAGGCGTTTTGAAGGGAAATCGGTTCTCATTACCGGCGCGGCAGGGGCCATCGGGCGCGCGACGGCACATCGGTTGCGCCAGGAAGGGGCGCGACTAGCGCTTGCGGACCGTGCCGAAGCCGACGGGCGGCTGGCGGACGAGATCGCGAAGGCCGCGGACGCGCCCCGTCGTCTGTTCCTGATGATGCCGCATCAGCCGATCGAGCGCCGCGCTGGTCGACGAGGCGTACAAGGCGATGGGCCGGCTCGACGCGATCTGCAACATCGCCGGCGTCTACACCAAGGCTCGTTCGACGGATGTTCCGACGAGGAGTGGAACAGGATCATGCAGAATCAACTTGGCGAGCGTCTTCACCATCTCGCGGCAGGCGATCCCGCATCTGGCCGAAACCGGCGGGTGCATCGTCAACACATCCTCCCTGGCGGCGCTAAGGTCTCGCCTATCGACCGCCTATGCCGTCTCCAAAGCCGGCATCATCGCGCTGACCAAGTCGCTGGCGGCCGAATACGCCACGACCGGAATTCGCTTCAACGCGATCTGCCCAGGCGGAATCCGCTCGTCCATGAGCTGCATACCGGCCGTGCCGGACGCCGATCCCGATCTCGCGTTCCGGCGCTCCAAGCTGCATGGCTTCGAGGGCGGGCTCGGCGAGCCGAGGGATGTGGCGGCGGCTTTCGCCTACCTCCTTCGGAGGACGCGCGCTTCGTCTCAGGCACGGTACTTGTCGTTGATGGCGCCCAGTTTCTTCTTCAGGTGCCCTCGGCCGCCGCAGTCGATCCAAGGCGCCGTCCGGACGCCCTGAGGAACTCTGATGGAATATCTCTCGCAGGTCATCGCACGGACCTCTCGCTTGTTCCCGAGCGGGCATTCATCGTGACGGAAGTCGAAACGCTCACCTACGCGACGTTCGCCTCCCGCACGGCGCCTCGCCAACGCTGCTGCGCCGACGCGGCATCGGCAAGGGGGATCGGGTCGGCCTCTATCTGCCGAGCACGCCCCTTATGGCGGTGGCATTCTGGGCGTGCCAGAGATTGGGTGCCATCCCCGCTCCGCTCAGCGCGATGTTCCGCCACGCAGAGCTGCGCAGATCATCGCGCACGCCGAGATGAAGGGGCTCATCGCCGACGCCAGCACCGTGGCCATATTTTGCCGAAATCCGAGACGAATTCGCTGCTCTGGAACATTGCTTGTGGCGGGCGGGGACGGCGCTCCCGACAGCCTTTCGGTTGCCATGGCCGGAAGAATCAGGAACATTCGAGGATGCGCGTGCGACCTCGCGACATTGCCTGCCTGTTCTTCACCTCCGGCACCACCGGATCCCCGAAAGGGACGGCACAGCGCACTTCACCATCTCTCGACGCTGCGCGACATGATGGTCTCGCACCACAATCGCTTCGGCCAGCGAGATCTATCTGTCGCGGTCCGCTCTTCACCAATTTCGGCCTGACTAACGCTGAATCTTTGCCTCTTTGCGGCGGACCATCGTGCTTGCACGAACGATGGGATTCCGAGCGCGTGCTCGCCGACATAGCGAAACGGCGCGACCTCTTTCGGCGGCACGCCGACCATGTACGTCTACATCGTCAACGGATTCGACCCGGAGAGGCACGACCTTCCTCGCTTCGCGTCTGCACGACCGGCGGTTCTCCGGTGCCGCGCCCGTGATCGAGCGGTTCGAGGAGGCTGGTGGCGCGCGGTGACCGCAGGTCTACGGCTCGACCGAGACCTGCGGGCAGAACGTGATGGAGCCCACCACGGGTATGCGCAAGCCGGCTCGGCTGGTCTGCCGGTGGGCATTCGCGCATCAGATCGTGGACGATGAGGGCACGCGATGCCGACCGGCGAAATCGGCGAGATCATCATCGGCGGCGATTGCGTCGCCGCCGGCTACTGGCAGGACGAAAAGCCACGGCGGAGGCTTCACCCCCGATGGGCTGGCGCTCGGCGATCTTGGCTATCGTGGACGAGGACGGCTATCTGTTCATCGTCGACCGCAAGAAGGACGTCATCATCGCCGGCGGCCACAATATCTATCCTCTCGAGATCGAGTCGTGCTCTACCCCCACCCGGCGGTCGCCATGTGCGCCGTCGTGGGCATCCCCGACGAGCAAGGCGAGATTCCTGTCGCCGTTGATCGTGTTCGCGACGACGCCACCGTCTCCGACTCAATCGACGCCTTTTGCCGCGAACATCTGGCCGCCTACAAGGTTCCGCGGCGGTCGACTTCATCGACGACATGCCGGTGGAGGCCGCCAAGATCCGCAAGCGCGACCTGATCGCGGCGTTGAAGGAGGGCACGCTCGATCAGGTCAAGGACCGCTGCAAACGAACAGCGATTTCAGGCTTGGACGGGCGCTGCCCCTTGTCGACGTCGCCGGCCGCGCCGTAGGTGCTCCAGCCGCCGTCGACGGGGAGGATTGCCCCGGTCATGTAGCTCGCCCAGTCGGACAGCAGGAAGGCGGCCGCGCGCGCCATCTCTTCCGGCTCGCGCGCCAGAGCGGCGTGCGCCGCTCGATGACGGCAGGATCGAGATCGTGCCCTCCAGCAAAGAACGGACCATCGGCGTGCGGGTATAGGCGGGCGCGATGCAGTTCGGGACGCGGACGCCGAGCGGCCCCCACTCACAGGCAAGCGTCTTCGTGAGGTGGATGATGCCGGCCTTGGCCACGCCATACGCGGAGCGACCGGGAAAGGCGCCGAGTTCGACGATGGAGGACACGTTGACGATCGAGCCGGAGCGGCGCTCCACCATGTGGCGGCCGGCCGCCCGGCAGACGAGATAGGTGCCCCGCAGATTCACATCGACCACACGCTGCCAACGCTCCGGATCCTGCACGTGAACCGGCACGAGGTCGTCGCCGATCCCTGCGGAGTTGAAGACCAACTCTATCGAGAATCTGAGCCGAGAATTGCTACTCGCGCTTGGCCAGGAGGTGGAAATAGCAAAAGATGGGCAGGAGGCGCTGGAAAAGTATAAGGGGGCGATGGCCAGCGGGAAGCGCTTTGACATTGTCATCCTGGATCTCACGATCCTGGGTGGAACTCGGCGGCGCTGAAACTCTGCAAAGGCCAATGGAACTAGATCCTGCGGTGAAGGCCGTGGTTTCAAGCGGATATTCTGATGATGCATTAATCGCAGGCTACCAACAGGAGGGATTCAAGGCGTTTCTGAAGAAGCCCTACGGTATCAGTGCATTGCGCGACACACTTTTCTCGCTGATGGCCGGAAGGCCTCAACGAACCCCGTAATTCCGGGGATCGCCATGATAAGTAAAGTCAATTGGAAAACGGAGGTTTCCCCGTCCCAGACAGAGGCTTTTTCGTGACGTTTGCTGTAATTACTTGCAGTAGAGTGGAGTTTTGGCGACGCAATCAAACCTGGTACCCCCGGAATTACCTGAAGAGGCGATATGAAAAAAATCATTTATCTGCTGGTTGTCCTGGTTGTCCTGGCTGGCCTGGGCGGTTGCGCATCGATGCAGGTGCCGCCCACGCTGACGATGGATAAGGCCACTCTGGAAGCGCGGCGCTGGAACATCGCCGTTCTGGACCTGAACTACGAATTCGAAGAGCCTGGCGTGATTGGGGCCACCAAATACCAAAGCGCCGGGAAAGACGGCGGCAAGGTGGTGGCGGGGGTTCTGGCCGCCAACCTGGCGAAACTGCCGAAGGTCACCGTAGTCGATCGGGAAAATCTCAATCAGGTCCTGGCCGAGGCCGTCCTGGCAGCAAACCGGGGTAATCAGCAAGACCTGAACTGAACGAAGTACAGGGCACATAACACAACCGTTAAACTCCCGCCGATTACCCCGGTTTGCTGCAGGACGGCCTCGGCCAGGACCTGATTGAGATTTTCCCGATCGACTACGGTGACCTTCGGCAGTTTCGCCAGGTTGGCGGCCAGAACCCCCGCCACCACCTTGCCGCCGTCTTTCCCGGCGCTTTGGTATTTGGTGGCCCCAATCACGCCAGGCTCTTCGAATTCGTAGTTCAGGTCCAGAACGGCGATGTTCCAGCGCCGCGCTTCCAGAGTGGCCTTATCCATCGTCAGCGTGGGCGGCACCTGCATCGATGCGCAACCGCCCAGGCCAGCCAGGACAACCAGGACAACCAGCAGATAAATGATTTTTTTCATATCGCCTCTTCAGGTATTCGTGGGGTACCAGGTTTGATTGCGTCGCCAAAACTCCACTCTACTGCAAGTAATTACAGCAAACGTCACGAAAAAGCCTCTGTCTGGGACGGTAAACCTCCGTTTTCCAATTGACTTTACTTATCATGGCGATCCCCGGAATTACGGGGTTCGTTGACCTCCGGCCATCAGCGAGAAAAGTGTGTCGCGCAATGCACTGATACCGTAGGGCTTCTTCAGAAACGCCTTGAATCCCTCCTGTTGGTAGCCTGCGATTAATGCATCATCAGAATATCCGCTTGAAACCACGGCCTTCACCGCAGGGAAACGATCGATTTCCATTAGCCTCTGCAGAGTTTCAGCGCCGCCCATCCCACCCCGGATCGTGAGATCCAGGATGACAATGTCAAAGCGCTTCCCGCTGGCCATCGCCCCCTTATACTTTTCCAGCGCCTCCTGCCCATCTTTTGCTATTTCCACCTCCTGGCCAAGCGCGAGTAGCAATTCTCGGCTCAGATTCTGGATCGATCTGGTCTTCAACTCCGCAGGGATCGGCGACGACCTCGTGCCGGTTCACGTGCAGGATCCGGAGCGTTGGCAGCGTGTGGTCGATGAGCGGACCCCGCGGGGCACCGATCCCTGTCTGCCGGGCGGCCGGCCGCCACACGGTGGAGCGCCGCTCCGGCTCGATCGCCGAACGTGTCCTCCATCGTCGGACTCGGCGCCTTTCCCGGTCGCTCCGCGTATGGCGTGGCCAAGGCCGGCATCATCCACCTCGACCAAGACGCTTGCCTGTGAGTGGGGGCCGCTGGCGTCCGCGTCCAACTGCATCGCGCCCGCCTATACCCCGCACGCCGATGGTCCGTTCTTTGCTGGAGCGCAAGATATCGATCCTGCCGTCATCGAGCGGCGCACGCCGCTCGGCCGGCTCGCCGAGCCGGAAGAGATGGCGCGCGCGGCCGCCTTCCTGCTGTCCGACTGGGCGAGCTACATGACCGGGGGCAATCCTCCCCGTCGACGGCGGCTGGAGCACCTACGGCGCGGCCGGCGACGTCGACAAGGCTCGCCCGTCCCAAGCCTGAGATTGCTCCTATTTGCCGGCGGTACTCGCTGAGCGAGCCCTCCTTCAGCGCCGCGATCAGGTCGCGCTTGCGGATCTTGGCGGCTTCACCGGCATATCGTCGATGAATTCGATCGACCGCGGAACCTTGTAGGCGGCCCGATGTTCGTGTGGAAGGCGTCGAGCTGCCTCGCCGACACCCGGCGGCGGCGAGCGCACACCACGACGGCAACAGGGATCTGCTCTTGCTCTGGTCCGGCACGCCCACCACGGCGCACATCGCGACCGCCGGGTGCTGGTAGAGCAGCGTCTCGATTCCTCGAGAGGATAGATGTTGTGGCCGCCGGCGATGATGACGTCCTTCTTGTGGTTGACGATGAAGAGATAGCCATCCTCGTCCACGCTAGCCGAGGTCGCCGAGCGCCAGCCGTCTCGGGAATGCCTCCGCCGTTGCTTTCTCTTGATGCCAGTAGCCTGCCGGCGACACAATCGCCCCCGATGATGATCTGCCCATCTCTCCGGTCGGCACCTCGCGTCCCTGGTTGTCCAGCACCTTGATCGCGCGAGCTGCCCACGGGCAGACCGGCCGAGCCTCCGCTTGCGCACCCCCATGGCGGAACCATTACTCCGGCCGCACGTCTCCGTCGAGCCGTAGACCTGGGTGACGCGCGCGCCGCTCAGCTCCTCGAACCGTTGGATGACGGATTGCGGTACCGGGTGAGCCGCCCGTCGTGCAGACGCGAAGCGAACGAAGGTCGTGCCTCTGCTGATCGCAATGCGTTGACTGATGTAGACTAGCATGGTCGGCGTCCCGCCGAAGTAGGTGGCTTGATGTTTCGCTATGTCGGCGAGCACGCGCTCGGAATTCCGATTGTTCGTGCAGCACGATCGTGCCGCCGCAATAAAGGCACAGGTTGAGGGTTACGTTCAGTCCGAAATTCGTGAACAACGGCACTGCGCAGACGTAGATTTCGCTGCCGAAGCAATTGCGGTGCGAGACCATCATGTCGCGCAGCGTCGAGACGATGCTGAAGTGCGTCTGTGCCGTCCCTTTCGGGGATCCGGTGGTGCCGGAGGTGAAGAACAGGCAGGCGATGTCGCGAAGGTCGCACACGACATCCTCGAATGTTCCTGATTCTTCCGCCATGGCGACCGAAAGGCTGTCCGGAGCGCCGTCCACGCCCGCCACCAGGCAATGTTCCAGAGCGGCGAATTCGTCTCGGATTTCAGCAAAATATGGCCACGTGCTGGCGTCGGCGATAAGCCCCTTCATCTCGGTGTGCGCGATGATCTTGCGCAGCTCTGCGTGGCGGAACATCGCGCTGAGCGGAGCGGGGATGGCACCCAATCTCTGGCACGCCCAGAATGCCACCGCCATAAGGGGCGTGCTCGGCAGATAGAGGCCGACCCGATCCCCCTTGCCGATGCCGCGTCGGCGCAGAGCGTTGGCGAGTTTCGCCGTGCGGGAGGCGAACGCCGTGTAGGTGAGCGTTTCCGACTCCGTCACGATGAATGCCCGCTCGGGAACAAGCGATACGGTCCGTGCGATGACCTGCGAGAGATATTCCATCAGAGCTTCCTCAGGGCGTCCGGACGGCGCCTTGGATCGACTGCGGCGGCCGAGGGCACCTAAAGAAGAAACTGAGCGCCATCAACGACAAGTACCGTGCCTGAGACGAAGCGCGCGTCCTCCGAGAGGAGGTAGGCGAAAGCCGCCGCCACATCCCTCGGCTCGCCGAGCCCGCCCTCGAAGCCACGCAGCTTGGAGCGCCTGAACGCGAGATCGGGATCGGCGTCCGGCACGGCCGGTACGCTGCTCATGGACGAGCGGATTCCGCCTGGGCAGATCGCGTTGAAGCGGATTCCGGCTGTGGCGTACTCGGCCGCCAGCGACTTGGTCAGCGCGATGATGCCGGCCTTGGAGACGGCATAGGCGGTCGAATAGGCGAGACCCTCAAGCGCCGCCAGGGAGGAGGTGTTGACGATGCACCCGCCGGTTTCGGCCAGATGCGGATCGCCTGCCGCGAGATGGTGAAGACGCTCGCCAAGTTGATCTGCATGATCCTGTTCCACTCCTCGTCGGAAACATCCGTCGAACGAGCCTTGGTGTAGACGCCGGCGATGTTGCAGATCGCGTCAAGCCGGCCCATCGCCTTGTACGCCTTGTCCACCAGCGCGGCGCTCGATTTGGCCGATGCGGCATCGTAGGAACAGACGACGGGGCGCGGTCCGCAGGCCTTCGCGATCTCGTCCGCCAGCGCGCCCGTCGGAGCTTCGGCGCGATCCGCAAGCGCTAGCCGCGCCCCTTCCTGCGCCAACCGATGTGCCGTCGCGCGCCCATGGCCCCTGCCGCGCCGGTAATGAGAACCGATTTCCCCTCCAAACGCCCGGACACGATTCCTCCCGCAAAGCCGCAGATTCAGGCGAAACGAGCATCGCCGACCCGCGTCGGCATCGTCTGTATGAGGTAAGCGAATGAGCTGCGTAATCAAAGCAGACGATGTGCCGGCGGCCCGCCCGCTGCAAAAGTCGTCGATGGGCCGCGATGCCGGCTTGGGAGGAGGCCTGATGAAGGGTACTGATTGTCGGCGGAACAGGCATGATCGGCGGGCACGCCGCCCAAATGCTCTCCCAGTCCGGCCATGAGGTCGTCCTCGGTTCGCGCAACCCGGCGCGTGCAGGAACGCCCATGGCCCTCTTTCCCACCCTGATCGGCGATTATTCGCGGGGCGAGTTCTCTCCGCGCGAGCTGGAGGGCTTCGACGCCGTCGTCTTCGCGGCCGGCAATGACATCCGTCATTTGCCGAGGGATGCCGACGAGGGCGAGTTCTGGCGCGTCATGCAGATCGAGGGTGTTCCGGATTTCGTCAGGCGGGCGAAGCAGGCGGGGGTCGGCCGCGTGGTCCAGCTCGGCAGCTACTACCATCACGTCATGCCGCATCTGGCCGAGACCAATGCCTATGTCCGTGCGCGCAAGCTGGCGGACGAGGGGGCGAGGGCGCTTGCCGACGATCATTTCAATGTCTCGACACTCAACCCGCCTTCGATTGTCGGCGCGCTTCCTGGTTTGCCGGCAAAGCGCTACGAGACTCTCGTAGCCTGGGCGCGGGGCGATAGACCCGATATTCCCGACTACGCCCCGGCGGGCGGCACGAATTATATGTCGGTCAAGTCGCTGAGCGAGGCGATCGCCGGCGCTCTTCAAAATGCCGAGTTTGGCCGCGCCTATCTGGTCGGTGACCAGAACCTTCGATTCCGAGAGTTCTTCCAGCTCATATTCGACGCCGTGGGGAGCTCGCGCCGCGTGGAGGAGCGGGATGAGGAGCATCCGCTGCTTCCCGACGCCTTCATCGTGCCGGGCCGGGGGAAGGTGCTTGCCTACGAGCCTGATCCGGCCGAGACGGCACTTCTCGGCTACACGCGCAACGATGTCGAGCGCGCCGTGCGCGAGGTCGTCGCAACGGTGGGCGCTCCGCAATGAAGCGCCAGGAGGAGCTGCTCGCCGCCTTCGAGCTGCGCATGGTCGCCGACCGTTACGCTGTGGCCGTCGATCGGGGCGATGGCGCGCTCTTCGCCGCCCAGTTCACCCCCGATGGCGTGCTGGAGGCGCCGCGCGGTCGGTTTGTCGGCCGTGAGCAGCTTGCGACGGTACCGCCGATGATGAAGCGTCTTTATGAGCGCACGCATCACGGGGTGGTCGCCATGGTGCCGGTCTTCGACGGCGACCGGGCCACCGCGCAGACCTACACCTATGCCCGCCACTACAATCACGGGACGGAAGAGGGCGGCGAATATTGCTACGAGATGACGATCCGATATGAGGATGTGTTCGGCCGCTCCGACGACGGCTGGCTGCTGGCGAGCCTGTACGCTCGTGCTGGTCGGCGACGCGGCCTATCGGACCGGGCGCAAGCACCCCTCCGAGGCCTCCAACCCCCAGCCGGGGAGCTCAGGATGAGCGCTTTTGATGAACGGTCCATCCTCGGTCTGGAAGGCAAGGTCGCCCTGATCACCGGTGGTGGAGCCGGTATCGGCCGGGCCACCGTCGATCTCTTCGCCCAAGCCGGCATGCGCGTTGCCGTCGCGGAGATCGACGCTGAGCGGGCCGCCGATGTGCGCGGCGCCTTGGAACATGCCGGATGCGAGTGCCTCGTAGTCGAGGCAGACGTGCGCAAGGCCGCTGAAGCCAGCCGCCTGATGGATGCTGTCGCCAGCCGCTTCGGCCGGCTCGACGTGCTCGTCAACAATGTCGGCGATTATCTCGGCTTCAAAACCGAATTCGTTGATTTTGACGAGGACCAGTGGCAGGCGCTCTACGAGGTGAATCTGCTTCACATGTTCCACGTCACGAAGGCCGCCATCCCATTGGTCCGCCGGAGTGGCGAAGGCGGCAGCATCATCAACGTGTCCACCGTCGAGGCCTTCCGTGGCATCCCGCTCACTGTTGCATACGCGGCCTTCAAATCGGCGATCACCGGGTTCACTCAGAGCCTCGCCGTTGAGCTCGGCCAACACGGCATCCGCGTGAACGCGGTCGCGCCGGAGACCACCAACACCGCCCAGATCGTGGCGACGAGCAGGGTGCCGCCGGAGAACCGGGAATATCTCAAACGCTGGTTCCCCATTGGCCGCTTCGGCGAGGGAGCCGATTCCGCCGGTGCTGCACTGTACCTCGCGTCGGAGCGGCTTTCGGGCTGGGTGAGCGGGTCGACGATCGTTGTGGACGGGGGCGCGTTGGCGGCCGGCGCCTGGATGCGCATGGCCGACGGCAATTGGACGCACCTCCCGATTATCGCAGCCGATGGCTATACGCCCCGCAAGGGTTCCGAGTAGGAGGAGGCCGTGGGAGATCGGCTGAAGGACAAGGTCGCGTTCATCACCGGCGGCACCGGTGGGATCGGCGAGGTGGCCTGTCGCTTTTTCGCCCGCGAAGGCGCACGCGTCGCCATCGCCGGACGGCGGCATGCCGAGGGCCAGCGGATCGCTGACGAAATCCGTGCAGAGGGAGGGCAGGCGAGCTTTGTCCCCACCGATGTCACGGTGGAAGAGAGCGTCGAGCGGGCCCTGAACGAGACCGTGGCGACCTTTGGCCGGCTCGACATCCTCTACAACAATGCGGGCGGTTCGTCGGCCGACGACGGGCCGGTCACGAAAACCCCGGCCGAGGTTTTCTGGAAGACCCTGGAGCTCGACCTTTTCGGCACGTGGCTATGCTGCCACTACGGCATTCCTCATTTGGTTCGAGGCGGAGGCGGCTCGGTCATCAATACCGGGTCGATCATGGGCGCCATGGGTGTGCCCAATCGCGATGCCTATTCCGCGTCCAAGGGCGGCGTGATTGCGCTGACACGCGCGATGGCGGTGGAGTACGCTGCGGACAAGGTGCGGGTGAACGTCCTGTACCTGGCGCGGTGGCGACAGAGCGGGTGTTGAAGTTCTTCGCCAGCGAGCCTCATCTGGAGGCGCAGCGCCAGGCCTATCTGCTCGGCATGAGCGAGCCGCAGGACGTCGCGAATGCGGCGATCTTCCTTGCGTCGGACGAGTTCCGCCGCACCACGGGCCAGATGATCGGCGTCGACAGCGGCATCCTCATCTCCTGAGCGCGGGGACCTCGATAGTCCCTTCAGACGATGTCGCCGGCTTCACCACACCCTACGGTATGTTTTGACTGTTGGGGACGCTGTCGCGTCCGGCGCCTCCTCGCTATTTCGGAGATTTCGCTTGCGTGATGCCGTGATCGTATCCGTTGCCCGTACGCCAATCGGTAAGGCCTATCGGGGCGCTTTCAACGACACTGAGGCCCCGGCGCTTTCGGGGCATGTGACCCGAGAAGCGATTGTCCGCGCGGGCATCGATCCGGCGTCGGTGGAGGATGTCGTCATAGGCTGTTCGGCGCAGCAGGGCACACAAGGCTACAACATCGGACGCCTGACGGCCGCCGCCGCCGGACTTCCCGAATCGGTGCCCGGCATGTCGGTCGACCGCATGTGTTCCTCCGGTCTCATGGCCGTCTCGATTGCGGCCAAGCAGATCATCGTCGACGGCATGCAGACGGTGGTGGCGGGAGGCGTGGAATTGATCAGCCTGACGCAGAACAAGCACAAGAACGCCTATCGCAATCAGTCGGAGGCCGTCCTCAGGCATTGGCCGCACATGTACATGACCATGATCGAGACGGCCGAGATCGTCGCGCGAAAATACAACATCAGCCGCGAGTCGCAGGACGAGTTTGCTCTGACGAGCCAATTGCGCACCGCCGCCGCGCATCAGGCCGGGCGTTTCGATGAGGAGATGGCGCCGATGCCGTCCCGTAAGGTTGTCGTCGACAAGGAGACGAAGGAGACGAGCTTCCAGGACGTTACGCTGGAGCACGACGAGGGATTTCGCGCCGATACAACGCTTGAGGGGCTCGCCAAGCTCAAGCCCGTCTTTGCTGACGGCGAGGTTATCAAGGCGGGGGAATACATCACGGCCGGCAATGCATCCCAGCTATCCGACGGAGCGGCTGCGCTGGTTTTGATGGAAGGGACCGAGGCCATACGGCGGGGCCTGAAGCCGCTTGGCCTCTATCGCGGCATGACGGTGGCGGGCTGCCCACCGGAGGAAATGGGCATCGGGCCGATCTACTCCGTCCCCAAGCTGCTCAAGCAGCATGGATTGCAGGTCGACGACATCGACTTGTGGGAGCTCAACGAGGCGTTCGCCAGTCAGGCTATCTATTGCCGTGACACGCTGGGGATTGATCCCGAGACGCTCAACGTCGACGGAGGAGCCATTGCCGTCGGGCATCCTTTCGGCATGACCGGCGCACGCACGACGGCGCATATTCTCCTGGAAGGGCGTCGCCGCAACGCGAAGCTCGGCGTTGTTACGATGTGCGTCGGCGGCGGCATGGGAGCCGCGGGCCTGTTCGAAATTCTGCAATGACGGTCGGCGAGGCAGGAGATATCAAAATCGGCCTGCAGCCCTTGCTCGGACCTGCCACGCAACTCGGCTTTGTGGTTCGCGATCTTGACGCTGCCGTGCGTCACTGGGTGGAGGTGCTTGGAATCGGGCCGTTTCTGTTCCTCGAGAACGGCACCGGGCGTCCGCCAAACCCTTCCCTGTTCCGAGGCGCGGAGGTCCATGTCGAGATTCGTCTCGCTTTCGGCTTCATCGGCGACGTGCAGCTGGAGCTGATCCAGCAGGTAAACGATGCGCCGTCGCCCTATCTGGAATTTCTGGCGGCCGGGCGCGAAGGACTGCAGCATCTCGGCTACTGGGTGCACGATTACGACGAGACCTGCCGCCGCGTCGAGGCTGCCGGTTACGAGCGCGATCTGGTGATTCCGATACCGGAGCAGGAACAGCCGATTATCTATTACAGGTCCCCAGCCCTGGTCGGCCCCATGCTGGAGATCGTGCCGCGGCGATGGCGCAGGGCACGCGAAGCGGTGGCCGCGCGGCTGAAATCCTGGTCGGGCGGAGACCCGCTCGTCCGCTACGACACCTACGGAGACTTCCTGGCCGACGCCAAGGTCGTGTTCGATTGACGTCGTCATCGGCAAGACGAGGGCGTCCGGTGCCGTGGAGCGGTCTGCGGCGTCGGAGCGAAGTGGGGGGCTACTTTAGCTTCCGTTCGAGCCAGTCTATCTGGCGTCGCATCTGCTCAAGGGCGCTGCGGATCCCCGCATCGTCGTGCACGGCGCTGTCGCGGGCAGTAAGTCCGTGCAAAGCGAGATCTGCGATGATCTCGCCGATTTCCTCCGGTGTTCGCGATCCGCTCGGCGAATACCAGCGCGACGTCCAGTTCGCCATGCCGATAACGGCGAAGGCGGCGATTTTCGGGTCCACCTCGCGGAATTCACCGCTTGCCATGCCATCGGAGATGCAGCGCACGTAGAAGTCATAGATGTCGCGGCGGCCCTTATTGTAGAGCGGGCCAAGCTCTTCCGGGATCTGCGCCTCGAGACGCGAGAGAAGGATGAAGCGAGAGCCGGAGCTCAGACGGCGCTTGATGCCGTCGATGATCGCGCGGCGCAGCCGCTCGGTTGGCGTCAGGCCGGGCTGCTCGATCAGTTCCTGAAGCTGATGCGACGGGGTCAGCGCCTCGGCTTCGACCAGCGCGGCCAGAATCTCTTCCTTGTTGCGGAAGTAGTGGTAGACGGCCGACCGGCCCAGCCCGAACTCACGCGCAATGTCGTTGATGCTCGTCTGCGCATAGCCTTTGCTGTCGAAGAGCTGAGCTGCAATGTCGATCAGCTGCTCGCGGACGAGCTCCTTGCGGCGGATTTGTGCCGTTGCGAGTGTCGGCCAATGAGCGAGCGCCCTGGCGGCCCTCCTCGGTCGCCAGCTCCGTGCTGTCCCCATCAAGACTCGAGCGCTTCACTTTCTGTCCTTCGACTGAGAGTGTCTTCACCGGCATGAATCACCGCCTGCAGTGGAACGGGACTTATAACAAAGCAATTTCCACGCCAATGGCGAGGCCGCAACAAGTCCCCGATCTGCCTGCAATAGTCAGGATCATTTGCCGTTTCCTGCGAATGCGAGCCCCAGTTTTTGCTGGCGAGCAGCCAATGTTTGCGAAAACGCATTGAGGACCTTCTCATAGGTCCAATCGTCCTCGAGGACCGGATCGGCGATCATGGGATGTGTCACGAAGGAGAGCTGCCGGCCGGCGATGCGAACGATCTGCCCATGGATGCCGGCGGATGCGTCCGAAAGCAGAAACGAAATCACCGGGGCGTTGACTTCGGCCGGCGGCATCGACGCATAGTGGACATCCCGGCTTTCGGCCTGAAGCGACATGAGATGAGCGTTCTGTGCGGCCATCGCCGTATCGGCCAGCGGGGACACGGCGTTCATCCGGATGCCCGTCCCACGAAGCTCCATGGCCCAGCTGTAAGTGAGCGACGCCACAGCGCCTTTCGTCGCACCGTATCCGCCGAGCGCAATGTCGCCTGCATGCGAGCCCGATGCGACATTGACGATGGAGCCGCCTTTGCCGATCGCCCTCAGCTGGCGCGCCGCGGCCGTGCGCAGGGCTGCGGTGCCGATATAGTTGATCTCCATCATCCGTCGGATGTCGCCCTCGGTCGCTTCCTCCATTCTGGCCGGACGCAAATTCCGGCATTGTTGACGAAGCCTGTAAGGGTGCCGTGGGCTTTCATGCAGGATTGCACCATATTCTCGGCGAACGCCCAGGCTGAGACGTCGCCGGGCTCCGCGATGGCGTCGCCGCCGGCAGCCTCGATCGCCGCGACGGTCGCCTGCGCCGCCTCCGGATCGATGTCGTTGACCACGACCTTGGCCCCAAGAGCAGCAGCATGCTTCGCGTAAGCGGCGCCAAGCCCGGCGCCCGCCCCCGTGATAACCACGGCCTTTTGCGATAGCGGGCTCATCGGCATTCCTCGGCAGGCGCACGCTCAGCCAGTCCGCTGGCCAGCAGTTCGCGCCCTTCTGCCGATCCGTCCATCAGGCGGTTTACCCGATTCCTGATTTTCCAGCCCGTGTCGGTCCTCACCAGCTCCCAACGATTGGCGCTTGTCCGTTCGACCTTCCAGGCATCGCCGTCACGCAGATAGACGCGTGAATAGCCAGTCGCCGTCGCACGATCGCCGTCAAGGGTCACCAGAGGCATGCCGACAATATGCGCGCAGCCGCGCTCGACGTACCCAACGTGCGTATCCAGATCGACGAGGCCGCTGATCTTCGCGGCGCCTTCAAGCGGTTCGCCACCGAAATCGTAGCGCCCGTCGGCCGTCCACAGGTCCCTCGTAGCCGCCCCGGAGCGGCTGTCCACGGCCGGGCCGTAGCTGGCGAGCAGCCGGCGGATCGCCAGCTCGTCCTCCGCGAGACGCAGACGCGCCTCGAGGCCGGCCACCCGCTGCTCGATTGTTTGGTTTGCGCCCAATGTCGACCCTCCTCCCGCGCCTGCAACCGCCAATGTCCACCAACTGCGGCAGTTCTCCATCGTTCATTTGCATGATGTGCCGGTAATGCGGGCGGTGCAGGGAGGTCACCTCGGCCATGGAGGCCCACCTGAACGGCGTGGGGATGGCGCTTCGCCCGCCAAAGCACGGATATGGTATTCACCGGCTCATGGTCGTCTTCCCTCCCTCGTTCGGACGATGCCGGCAGGCGCGCACGATGGCATCGGCGGGGCATGGCGGCCGACGCTTCCGGCAATCCCTCTGACTGTCGAGACGTGGCGAGGACAATGGATCTGGTGCTCACGGACGATCAGCGGCTCATCCGGAAGGAGGCGACGCGTCTGCTGGCCGACAGGTCATCGTCGGAAGGCGTGCGACGTACCGTCGACGCCGGGAATGGCTTCGACGCGCCGCTCTGGGCGACGATCGCCGGCGAGCTTGGCTGGTGCGCCATGGCGATCCCCGAGGAATATGAGGGTCTCGGGCTGGGCCTGACCGAGCTCGTGCTCCTGATGGAGTCGGCAGGCGAGAGGCTGGCGGCGATCCCGCTATGGTCGACGGCCTGCGTTGCCGCGCCATTGCTGATGGCGGTTGCAAGCGGCGACGCGAAGGCCCGGCTCCTGCCCCGCATTGCCGCCGGCCAGGCGGCGGCGCGTTGCCTGGGGAAGGCTCGATGCGGTCGACCCGCTTGCCTGGGTGCAGGTCAAGGCGACGTTGGTCGACGGCGGATATGTGCTTGATGGACACGTCGCGCATGTCGTCGACCTGGAGGCAGCCGAACTGGTGCTCGTTCCGGCGCTCTTCGATGGCGGTCTGGCACTCTTCGCGCTCGAATGGGGCGCCGGCCACGAGATTCGCAGGCTGGAGACGCTGGACGCGACCCGCCAGCTCGGGGAATTGACGATGCGCGGCTTGCGCCTGCCGGCCAGCGCCCGCATCGATGCCAGCGCTTTTTCCTCCGGCATGACCAAGGCCGCCATCGCCACTGCTAATCTTGGGCTGGCGGCAGAACAGGTTGGAGCCGCCCGCGGGGTCATGGATTTGACGCTCGCCTACATCTCCGAGCGTGTGCAGTTCGGCCGTGCCATCGCCTCCTTCCAGGCTGTCAAGCATCGTTGCGCCCGCCTTGAGGTCGACCTCGCTGAGGCGAGGGCGCTGATCTACGGCGCAGCGGCGAATTTCTCCCAGGCCGGCGCCGAGGAAAAGCTTCTCGAAGCGTCCGGCGCCCGCGCGCTCGCATCCGACCTTCTGTTTAGGGCCGCCGAGGAATCCATCCAGCTCCACGGGGGTGTCGGTTTCACCTGGGAATATGATCCGCATCTCTATTTCAAGCGGGCGCAGGCGTCCTCGTGCCTGTTGGGAAGCCCGGAAGGGCATCTGGAGACCATCGCGAGGCACGTCCTCTCCGAGGGAGCGACCTGATGAGCGACAATGGGTCGGCTGACCTGCGCGCCGAGGTCAGGGCCTGGATGGCCGAGCATCTCGCCGGCCGCTTCGAGGCGTTGCGCTTCCGCGGCCATGCCGGCGACGGAGACGCGCTGCCCGAGCTGCGCAAGGAATGGGAGAGGGAGCTTGCGTCCGGGCGCTGGACCTGTCCGGGCTGGCCGGCGGAATGGGGCGGTCGCGGCCTTTCGGTGGCCGAACAGGTCGTGTTCCAGGAGGAATACGGCATGGCGGGCGGCCCGGGCCGCATGGGCCACATCGGCGAGGGGCTGATCGGACCGACGCTGATCGCGTTCGGCACGCAAGAGCAAAAGCAGCGCTTCCTGCCGCGCATTCTGGCGGGCACCGAATTCTGGTGCCAGGGCTATTCGGAGCCCGCCGCCGGCTCGGATCTCGCCAACATCCGCACCCGCGCGCATCAGGATCCGGAGACCGGTGACTGGCTGGTGCATGGCGAGAAGGTCTGGACCTCTCTCGCCCATCTTTCAGACTGGATTTTCGTGCTCGCGCGCTGCGAGGAGGGGTCGGCTGGGCGCCAAGGCCTCATCTTCCTGCTCCTGCCCATCGATCAGGACGGCGTCGAGATCAAACCGATCCGTCAGATCGGCGGCGGCGCGGAGTTCAATTCCGTCTTCTTCGATGGCGCGCGGGCGAAAGCAGAGCACGTCGTGGGCCAGCCGGGCGACGGCTGGAAGATCGCCACGGCGCTTCTCGGCTTCGAGCGCGGCATCTCGACCCTGGGCCAGCAGATGGCGTTCGCGCAGGAGCTCGACCTCGTTTGCGAGATCGCCCGTCAGAACGGTGCCGCGCAATCGCCCGCGATACGCCTGCGCATCGCCAAGGCGTGGACGGGGCTGCGCGCCATGCGTTACCTCGCCATGCGCGTCCTGTCGGAAGACACCGGGCCGGAGGCGCTTCGCGAGAGGCTGGGCTACAAATATCACTGGTCGAACTGGCATCGTGATCTCGGCAAGCTCGCAATGGACGTGCTGGGCCCGAGCGCCAATGTCATATCCGACGATTCTCGGCGCACGCGGTTGCAACAGCTTTTCCTCTTCAGCCGAGCCGATACGATCTACGGCGGCACCAACGAAATCCAGCTCAACCTGATTGCCGAGCAGGGGCTTGGCATGCCGCGCGAGCCGCGCGGCGACCTTTCGTGAGGCGCTGACATGGGCATCCGCGATGCCACAATCGACGAAATCATCGCTCGCGACAGCCTGCGCCGGCTCGTGACCACCTATTCGCGGGCTTCGGACCGGCGCGATTTCGCGCTGCTGCGCAGCCTCTATCATGACGACGCTATCGAAAAGCATGGCGAAATGTTCGAAGGCGGAGCCGATGGCTATGTTGAGTTCGTCAAGAAGGCGATCTTCGCCTACGAGCTGACGGCCCATTACGTCGTCAACATGAGCTTTGAGATCGACGGCGACGAGGCGGAGGGCGAGGTCCACAAGATCAACTACCATCGAACGCGTGGACCCGACGCCTATGAGATCATAACCGGCAGCCGGAGCCTCGACCGCTATCAGCGCAGGGACGGCGAATGGCGCTTCCTGTCGCGCTCGGTCCTCCTCGACTGGGCCGACAAGCGGCCCGTCGATCCGCACGCCTACGAGGATTTCGCCGCAGGGAGCCCGCCGGGGAGGGCGGGTGCCGACGATGCTTCCTACATTTTGCTGAAGCGTCTCGCGCGTCATCCCGATTGATCAAGCCTGCATACCACACGAAGAGGAGACGTTCATGAGTTCCGACAAGCCATTCGCAGGCAGGATTGCCGTCGTCACCGGTGCAGGCAACGGTATCGGCCGCGCCGCCGCGGTCGCCTATGCGAAGGAGGGGGCCGATGTTGCCGTCTTCGACCGGGAAGCCGATCCCCTTGCCGAAACGGTGGAGCTCGTAAAGGCCGAGGGCATGCGCGCGGTCCCGGTGGTGGGGGACATGACGAAGCTGGAGGAAGTGACGGCCGCCTTCACGAAAGTGCGCAAGGATCTCGGCCCGGTCGACATGCTGCTCAACAACATCGGGCAGACGGCGCGGGAGAATTATTCCGAGTTCTATCTGGCGAAGCCGGAAACCCTGCAATTCGTGATCGACGTCTCCTTGATGACCACGCTGATGTGCTCGCGGCAGGTCGTCGTGGAGATGCGCGAGCGAAGGAGCGGCAAGATCGTCTCGATCTCCTCGGATTCTGCCATAAACGGTGACATCGGCACCGTCGACTATGCCTCGGCCAAATCCGGCGTGCTCGGCTTTACGCGCGCGCTTGCGCGCGAGCTCGGTCCCTTCAAGATCAACGTCAACGCCGTCTGCCCCGGCCCGACCAACACCAGGGCCATGCAGCGCATCCCGCGCGACGCCTACGAGCGCGCACGCAACTCGATCCCGCTCGGCGAGATATGCGAGCCGGAAGATATCGCCAACGCGGTCGTCTTCCTGTCGAGCGAGAAGGCGCGCTTCATCACCGGCCAGACTCTCATGGTCAACGGCGGCCGCGTCTTCTACTGAGGAGGTTAGTTCATTCAGACGATGCTGCGGTGCAACTAGAGGCGCACCTACGCGTCTGCAACCCATTGTCCTAACGACGGGAAGACGATGTCGCGCGACCTCCACACCATCCTCTGCGACGTGCTGGGCTGCCGCTACCCGGTCGTGCAGACGGCGATGGGCTGGGTGGCTGATGCACGCCTGACGGCGGCGACCTGCAATGCCGGTGGCTTCGGATTCTTCGCGGGCGCGACTGCCGAGTCCGGCGACGTGGAGAAGCAGATCCTCGCCATCAAATCGCTGACCGACCGGCCGTTCGGGGTCAACTTCCACATGTTCCAGCCGAATGCCGAGGAGGTCATCGCCACCGTCATCAAGCATAAGGTTCGCGCCGTGAGCTATGGTCGCGGGCCGGATTCCAAGACCATCCGACGCCTGAAGGATGCCGGCGTGATCTGCATGCCGACGGTCGGCGCGGTGAAGCACGCCGTCAAGGCGGTGGAACTCGGCGCCGACATCGTTACGGTCCAGGGCGGGGAGGGCGGCGGCCATACGGGCGCCGTGCCCACCACGATCCTTCTGCCGCAGGTCCTCGATGCGGTGAAGGTGCCGGTCGTCGCCGCCGGCGGCATGTTCGATGGCCGCGGCCTCGTCGCCGCGCTGGCCTACGGTGCGGTCGGCATCGCAATGGGCACCCGCTTCCTGCTGACAAGTGAATCCCCCGTGCCGCGCTCGGCGCTCGACCGCTATCTCACCACGAAGGACCCGACGGTGATCCGTGTCACCAAGGCCGTGGACGGGCTGCCGCAGCGCTTCATCGAGAACGCCGAAATCCGGCGGCTTGAGCAGATGTCGCTGCCTGCCAGGCTGGCGATGAGCGTCAAGTACGCCCGCCAGTGGGGCAGGCAGTCCAGCTTGGGGCCGGCCGGCATGGCCAAGCTCGCATACAATGTGCTGATGAGCGGCGAGAACAGCTTTGCCCAGACTGTCATGGCGCCGAACCTGCCCACGCTCGTTCAGCGCGGGGTGGTCAAGGGCGACCCGGATAACGGGCTGCTGCCGAGCGGGCAGGCGGCGGCGGTGATCGACCGGCTGGAGAGTTGCGAAGAGCTGATCGCACGGATCGTCGGCGAGGCGAACGCCAGGCTGTCGGCGCTCGCGGCCCTGGCTTGAGCCGGCTGAGGAGGGAGGCCCATGAGCAAGCAATTCTGGAGCCGGACGGAAAACGGCATCGCCGAGCTCGTCATCGAGAACCCGCCCGTCAACGCGATGGACAGCATCGGCTGGCGAAGCTTCTCACAGGAAATCGACAGGCTTCAGGCCGACGCCGACGTGCGCGTCATCGTCATCCGTGCCGAGGGCAGGGGGTTCTGCGCCGGCGTCGACATCAAGGAGCTGCAGAAGCATCCCGAGCGCATTCCGGAGGTGAATGCAGGCAACTGGGAGACCTTTCGCGCCATCCATCGCGGGCTCAAGCCGGTCATCGTGGCGGCACACGGCTACATCCTTGGCGGCGGCATCGGGATTTGCGGGTCGGCAGATATTATCCTGTGCTCGCCCGACGCGACCTTCGGCGTTCCCGAAGTCGATCGCGGCGCGCTCGGCGCCGGTGCGCATCTCCAGCGGCTG
This sequence comes from uncultured Alphaproteobacteria bacterium, assembly GCA_963801225.1. Lineage (GTDB taxonomy): Bacteria > Pseudomonadota > Alphaproteobacteria > Rhizobiales > Afifellaceae > DASWJZ01. The sequence goes on along the minus strand of CAWDED010000001.1, from coordinate 284,874 downwards.
TTTCCGGTGCAGAAGGTTCGCCAGATGTATTTTACCGGCGAGCCTATCGATGCGGCCGAAGCGCATCGTCTCGGCGCGGTGGAGCAGGTTGTCCCGCGCGAGGAATTGCACGGTGCCGCCATGGCGCTCGCCGCCAAGATAGCATCGAAGAGCACCATCATGATCCGGCTTGCCAAAGAGGCGCTGAACGGCATCGAGGACGGCGATCTCGAGCATAAGTACAGGTGGGAGCAGGGTTTCACCGCACAGGCCTATCTGACGCAGGAATCACAGGAGGCGCGCGACGCCTTCGTAGGCAAGCGCGAAGCCGACTTCGACGATACGAAATCAAGGCAGCAGGATTGAAATGAGTATGAACGACGTCGCGCAAGCGCCGGCCTATGTCGAAGGCCACGGCCTGCTCACCGGACGCTCTATGCTTATCACGGCGGCGGCGGGGGCCGGTATCGGCTTTGCAGCCGCCCGACGCGCGATCGAGGAAGGCTGCAGGTCGATCATGATTTCCGATATCCATGAGCGGCGCCTTGAGGAGGCAGCGGAAAGGCTGCGCGCCCTGCGAAGCGATGCGGCGGTTCACGCCCGGATTTGCAACGTCACCAAGGAGAGCGAGGTCCAGGCGCTCGTCGACGCCGCGGAGGATGCACTGCAGGGCATCGACATCCTCGTCAACAACGCCGGCATGGGCGGGTTCAAGCACGTCGTCGAGATGACGGACGAGGAATGGAGCCTGGTGCTTGACGTCACGCTCAACGGGACGATGCGCATGACGCGTGCGGTCCTCAAGAAGATGATTCCCCGCAGGCGCGGGGTCATCGTCAACAATGCGTCGGTGCTCGGATGGCGAGCGCAGAAGGGCCAGGCTCACTACGCCGCCGCCAAGGCCGGCGTCATGGCCTTCACACGCTGCAGCGCCGTTGAAGCTGCGGAGTATGGCATCCGCATCAATGCGGTTTCGCCGTCGATCGCCATGCACGAGTTCCTGAAGAAGGCCGCCGGCCCAGGCGAGCTTGAGGCGCTCGCCGCGCAGGAGGCCTTCGGGCGCGCGGCCGAGGTCTGGGAAGTCGCCAACGTGATGATGTTCCTCGCCAGCGACTATGCCGGCTACATGGTCGGCGAGACGGTGTCGGTCTCCAGCCAGAGGGCATGACGGTGGGACTGGTCTTCTCCTCGCCGCAGCAGGTGGCTGCCGCAGTCGGAATGAAGCTTGGCGAAGGCCCCTGGCTGACGATCGACCAGGAGCGAATCGACAAGTTTGCCGATGCGACCGGCGACTTTCAGTGGATTCATGTCGATCCCGAGCGGGCCAGGCACGGCCCGTTCGGCAAGACCGTTGCGCATGGCTACCTGACCTTTTCGCTGATCAACATGTTCCTGCCCGAGCTGTTTCGGGCCGAAGGCATGAAGATGGGGATCAACTACGGCGCCGACCGGCTGCGCTTTCCCGCGCCGGTGCCGGTTGGCTCGCGCCTGCGTGCGGTCGCGGAACTGGTCGGAGCGGACGTTCTTGAAGGCAACGCCGTCCAGACGACGGTCCGCGTGACAATGGAAATCGAGGGATCGGCGAAGCCGGCCTGCGTGGCCGACATCCTCGGACGCTACTATTTCTGAGCTTCCGCGAGAACGCAGCGATGGGTGAGGTGCAGGCAGAGATACTTCGAAGACTCGACCGGATCGAGTCTCGCGACGAGATTCGTCAGCTTATCTCGAAATACGCGCTGGCATTGGATATGCGTGACATGGACGCGATGGCTGGCCTCTTCGTGCCCGACGTCAAGGTCGGCAGAGGGCAGGCCGGGCGCGAGGCTCTCCGCGATTGGCTGGATGAGACGATGCGCACGCAATTCGACGGCACGTCGCATCATGTCGGCACGACCATCATCGAGTTCGCCGCTCCCGACGAGGCCGTTGGAATCGTCTATTCCAAGAACGAGCATGAGACCGGCGCGGAATGGGTCATCATGCAGATGATGTACCACGACCGATACCGGCGTGTGGACGGGCGCTGGTATTTCCTGCGGCGCCAGCCCCTCTACTGGTACGCCACCGACCTCAATCGGCCGCCGATCGGGTTACGCAAGATGCGTTGGCCCGGACGGGAGCCCTACGAGGGCTCCTTCCACGCTCTCTTTCCCTCCTGGAAGGAGTATTGGGAGCGCAGCGGACCCAGCGACAGCCCGGTCGCCCCGCCGGCGCCGCTCGAGGAATTCATCGAGACCATGCGCCGCAACGCGGAAGTCCACGGCAACCGCGTCCGCTGACGCAGCCCGTATTCGCGGAGCGCGGAGCTAAGCGGCTTGTTGCGGCCGCTCTCCAAGAATGACGGCGCTGTTCAGAACGAGGCGCACCAGCTCGGTTTGGCGCGTAATGCCGCTCTTTGAGAAGATCGAGCGCAGATGCGCACGCGCCGTGTTGCGGCTGATGGCGAGAGAGGCCGCGGCCGCCTCGAGCGAAAGGCCCGCCGTCAGCCGACCCGTCACCGCGGCTTCCGCGGGCGTCAGGTCGAAGATCTGACGCACGAACTCGCTCTCCACCTCGGGGACCGCGTCGCAGTCGCGCACATAGACCGCGACGAGCGGGCGGCAGCCGGCAGAGCACGCGGTCACGGGGCGCACGAGGATCCCGAGGGTGCGCGCTCCCGAGCGCTTGGTGAGCGACAGTCCCCGCGATGCCCCGCTCTCGCCGCTGGCGGCACTGTCGAATGCCGCGCGCAGTGCAGCCTGCAGGTCCTGGTCCTCCGATGTTGCGACAGCCCGAAGCTTGCCGGCTCGTATCTGCAAGCCCTCGTGCGCGCTGAGGAAGCGTTCCGCGACAGCGGATATGCTCGCCGTCCTGCCATCTGCATCGATGGTGATGACGCCCACATTGAGCCGGTCCAGCGTCTCCGAGTAGAGCGCGTTTTCGGTCGCGCCGCTTTCGATGCGCGAGGCGAGGTCGAGCGCGCGCGCGATCTGTGCGACCAGCACTCCGGCCAGCGCGGTCTCCTCATTGTCGAACCGCGGAGCGTCGCGATCGCGAAAGACCCAGAGCGAATAATCCTCCGCATTGCCGGTGTCGCCGCACTCGCTTGCCGCAATGTGCTGGTACTGCTCCATCAGCGCGCGAAGCGCCGTCGAGCCGTCGTAGGCCTCCGAGTCCTCCGCCAACGCCTTGTGCCCGCGGTTCGCGAAGAAGGCCCTGCCGCCGCCGCGATACGAGATACTGAGGAGCACAACCCGGGCCGCGAAATGCCCCCTCACTACCTCCAAGGCAACAGGGATGGGGGATCCGTTGGTCAGACTCGTCATGAGGCCATTGAGGAGCTGTCCGAAGTCGACGACGGATTTTGAATGAAACGTCATAGCGGTCCTCCCCGAGCCTCGCGACTGCGAGCTCAAGCCTTTGCGGTTGTTGACTTTTTCTTGAACAGAGCTGGGGCGAGTCGAAGCCAGCACGCCCATCTCCCCTAATATCTTCTTTTGTTGCCGTCACGATGTCATTTATTACACATGATGTCAAATAGTCTGCGGATACGTCAAAGAATTCCGTGCCGCGTTAATTCGGGAGCGAAGCGGGAAGCGACCGCGATGCCGCAAAAAAAAGCCCCGCCGAATGGCGGGGCCCGGGTTCAGAGATGGTTTGCGTCTACATCGCGCAATCGGCGCGCTGGGTCAGGCCGTCTTCGCGAAGCTCATAGGGCTTCGTCACGACCTTGACCCCGTCGGGCGAGGGCAGGAAGTGGTTCGTGCTGCTCGCGGCAAGCTTGCCAATCTGGACCTTGATCTGATCGGCATTCTCTTCGATCCACTTCGCAACGGTCGGGCCGTCCAAGGTGCCGGCGCCGTTGACGGCAGCGGCCAGGATGAGCGGCTCGATGTAGAAGGGGTTCAGGGAGCTGGCGCCGCCCATCCGATCGACATCCGGGACCTTCTCCGTGGCCATGGTCTTGAACTTGGAGTACGGCGACTGGCCGACCGGGTCACCCGGGCAATAGGTCATGCCTTCGAACTGCGTGGAATAGACGTCCTTGAACGCGTCGGCGCCGAGTATCTTTTCGTTGCCGACGGCGTAGTTCGTCATGGTCATGTTGGCCAGCACCGGCGCTTCCCAGCCAATATCCTCGCGGTTTTCAAGGAGCTTGCGGGAATCGTCGCCGATCGAGTTGATCAGCAGAATTGCCTCGGCCCCCGCGCTGCGCATGGACAACAGCTGGGGCGTGATGTCTTCGGCGTGGAACGGAAATTCCTGCACGATGACAGGCTCGACGCCGCGGCTCTTCATATAGTCGACGATTTCGCCGACGGCGGCCTTGGACATGCCGCCATTATCGGAGATCAGGCCGATCTTAGAGAGCTTCAGCTTGTCGATTGCGAAGTCGATATTGGCGCGCATCTGGTTCACGCCCGTCGGCGAGGTCGAGAAATGGTAGGGCGCGAATTCCGGCGTGAGTTGGGTCGACGCGGCGGTTGAGACCTCGGGAATCTTCTTTTCAGTCGTCACAGCGGTAACTGGAATGGTCTCCTGGCTCGTCACCGGGCCGATCAGAAGCTGGACGTTTTCGTTTTCGATGAGGCGGCGCACTTCGCTCACGGCATGAGTGGGGTCGGTGGTCGTGTCGCCGAGAACCAGCTCGACCTTCTTGCCCAGAATGCCGCCGGCGGCATTGATCTCGTCGATGGCAAGCTTCCAGCCCGTCACAGAACTGGCCCCGACAGACGCACCGCTACCTGTGATGGAGGCAACTCCCCCAATCTTGACCGTTTCCTGAGCGGATGCTCCCGCAGTCGTCAACACCACGGCGGCAGCCGAGACCGAGGCGAGCATCGACAGCCGGCCGACGAGGGATTTCGCGTTCATAGTGTTCCTCCACAATGATGCCCCAGACTAAATCTGCCGAAGCGCGGGAAAGCATCATCCATTCAGACTAGACGTCCGGGCCTTTGCACGCGCCGAATCCGACGGGTTTGGTCAGGTCGTTGAATGGCGCCTGATGATGTCGAGAAACAGCGGCGGCTCGCCTCCGCCGTGGACTTGGAGGGTCGCGCCGCTGACGAAGGCGGCCATGGGCGAGGCCAGGTAGAGCGCCGCCGCTGCTATGTCGGGACCGCGTCCCATGCGCTTCAACGGCAGCGCGGCCGACAGCTCTTCTTGGGCACCCACCGACCCGTAGCTCAAATCGGTCTGCTCGGTCTCCATCAAGCCGGCGACGATGGCGTTGACCCGGATCTTCGGTCCCCATTCTTGAGCGAGAGTTTCGGTAAGATTGAGAAGGCCCGCTTTGGCGGCGCCGTACGCGGCCGTGCCTGGAGCCGCGCGCTGCCCGGCCACGCTTGCTATGTTGATGATCGAGCCGCCTTCCGGCTGCGCGTCCATCCAGCGGTGAACGGCCTGGGAGAGATGGAGGGGAGCTGTCAGGTTGAGGGCGATGATGGATTCCGAAAATCGCGGCGACACCGTAGCCGCATCCGCGGGAGGCGAGCCGCCGGCGTTGTTCACCAGCACGTCGATGCGTCCGCGTGCTTCGCCGACGGCGTCCACGAAGGCGCGGCAGGACGCCGCGTCCCGCACGTCGCATTTGTGGAACGACGCGTGCCTGCCGCTGGCTTCCGGCAATGCCTCAGGCTCGGTGCGAGCGCAGACCGCCACCGCTGCGCCAGCCTCCAGGAAGGCCTGCGCGATATGGCGTCCGATGCCCTTGGTGCCGCCGGTGACGATCACGACCAGTCCGTCCATGGGCGGCAGGTAGGATTGGATGCTGCTGGTCAATGATCACTCCGTTATGAATGTGGCCGACTGGTTTCGCGATCGGGCGGCGGAATTGTCGGGGTGCGGTCATTGTCCGGTAAAGAGGATGCGCGCCGTGCAACTCGTCCCTTCGGACGATGCAAGCCGCCGTGCGCCAACCTATCGCGGGCAGGAGGCTGGCGCAGCAGCTTTCGTCTCGGCAATGCCGCCATGACAGGTACGACATGACGCCCGACAGCTCGACCTGGACCTTCACGACGATACCGGATCTCTGCAGCCGGGCGGCTGAAGCCTATGGCGACGATGTCGCGATCGAGGACGGAGGCGTCTCGATGACCTTCGTCGAGTTCGACGCTGTGCGCCGCAGGGTGGCCAAGGCGTTCATGGCCTCGGGCATCGCCAAGGGCGACAAGGTGATGATTTGGGGCCCGAACTGCTGGAAATGGCTCGCCGCGGCGCTTGGGCTCGTCACGGCCGGCGGAATTCTCATTCCTTGCTCCACGCGCTTCAAGAGCACGGAGGTGACCGAGCTGGTCCGCCGCAGCGGCGCCTCCATGGCGGTGTCGGTGGGCGATTTCCTCGGGCAATATTACCCGGACATGCTGGGCGCCGAAGCCCGCGAGCCGCTGCGCGCCATTGTCGTGTTTGACGGTGCGCACGAAGGCGAGATGGCTTGGGACGATTTTGTCGCCCGCGCAGACGAGGTGAGCGACGACGAGCTCGACAGGCGGGTCGCTTCGATCGGTCCCGATGACCTTTGCGACATGCTCTTCACCTCGGGGACGACGGGGTATCCCAAGGGCGTGATGTATGGTCACCGCCAATGTCTGCGCGCGATCGACGCGTGGGCGACCCGTGTCGGCATCCGTCGCGGCGATCGCATTCTCGTCATCCCGCCGTTCTTTCACGCATTCGGTTATCGCTCCGGGGCTATTGTGTCGTTGATGCGCGGCGCAGTATTGCTGCCGCATCTGACCTACGATCCCGATGAGATCCTGCGTCGCGTGGAGCGCGACAAGGTCAGCGTCATTCCCGGTCCGCCCGCCATCTTCCATGGCATGCTTCAACATCCCGATCTGGCCAAGTTCGACACGAGCAGTCTGCGCCTCGGAATCACCGGCGGCTCCGTCGTGCCGTCGACGCTCATCCGCCGCATGCGCTCCGACCTGGGATTTGCGGGTGTCGTCAATGGCTATGGTCTCACCGAATGCGGGGGCTACGGCACCATGTGCCGCGCGGACGATGGCGATGAGGTCATCGCGAATACGTCGGGCAAGCCATTTCCCGACACGGAAGTCCGCATCATGGATGCAGTAGGGAGCTTTCTGCCCGACGGGGAGCCGGGCGAGGTCGTGATCCGGGGCTATATCACCATGCGCGGCTACTTCATGGACCCTGAAGCAACCGTCAGGACCATCGACAAGGACGGCTGGCTGCACACTGGAGACATCGGATATTTCGATGCGGACGGCAATCTTCGCATCGAGGACCGGGTCAAGGACATGTACATCACCGGCGGCTTCAACTGCTATCCGGCGGAAATCGAGCGTTTGATGAGCGCTCATCCGTCCGTCGGACAGATCGCCGTCATCGGTGTTCCCGACGAGCGGCTCGGTGAGGTCGGAAAAGCGTTCGTGGTCCTGCGCCCGGGCACAACGGCAACCGAGGAGGAGCTGATCGATTGGGCGCGCAGGAGCATCGCCAATTTCAAGGTTCCGCGCCACGTCGAGTTCAGAGATTCCTTGCCGACCAGCCCGCAAGGCAAGGTCGTCAAGGACCAGTTGCGTCATCAGGCCTCCCAAGACGCCTGACCGACGGCGCCTGTCCCGCTTGAATAGGGCGGGGCAGGCGCTGGGCGCCCCATGGCCTTGCGTCCGAACCGACGGCAATCCGCCGCCTGCGATCGGCGTGCCCCAACTCCCTTTGTTAAGTCAGGCTGCCCCGTAAACGGCCTTTGCGGGAGGGCGCCTGGCGAGAAGCTCGTCGATCTTCGCGCCGATCTCGTCGGCTTCCCAACGCGCACCCTTGTCGAACTCGGGACCGTCCGTCCATCCCAGGCACACCCGGATCATCCCCCCGAGCAGTTCGAAGATCTGCCCGGTGACAGCTGCGGAGCGCTCGCTGCAAAGCCAGGCAACGAGCGGCGCCGTGTTCTCCGGGGCGAAGATATCGAAGGCGCCCGGCTGCGGCTTCATGGCTTCGGCGAAGGCGGTCTCCGTCATGCGGGTGCGCGCGTTCGGCGCGAGGCCGTTGGCGGTGATGCCGTATCTCGCAAGCTCTGCGGCCTGCACCAGCGTGAGCGCCGCGATACCGGCCTTCGCTGCGGAATATGCGCTCTGGCCGAGGCTTCCCTGCAGGCCGGCGCCTGAGGATGTGTTGACGATGCGTGCGTCGACTTTGTGGCCGGCCTTCTGGCGTGATCGCCAATAGTCGACCGCATGCCGGCTTACGCAGAAATGGCCACGCAGGTGCACGCGAAGGACGGCGTCCCATTCCTCCGGCGTGCACGACACGAACATCCGGTCGCGCACGAAGCCGGCATTATTCACCACGGCATGCAGGTCGCCGAACGTGCCGAGTGCCGCGCCGACAATGCGTCCACCGGCCTCGTAGTCGGCCACGTCGTCGCAGCTGGCGACCGCGTCGCCGCCCAGGGCCTTGATCTCATCGACCACCTGCTGCGCCGGCGTGTCGTCGGTGGCGTCACCATGCGTGCCGACGCCAAGATCGTTGACGACCACCTTGGCGCCCTCGCGAGCAAGGCCAAGCGCATAGGCTCGTCCGAGCCCGCGTCCGGCTCCGGTGACGATCACAACCCGATTCTGACAGATGCCGTCCATTGATCTCTCCGCCTAGCTCGCGTTGGCCGAAAGGCGAACCGCACGGGCATCGCCGACATTGCGTGGTCTGTCCGGCTCAGGCTCCGAAAGCGGCTCGCATTCGACCAGTGAAGCCAGCGACCGGCCGGCGAGGTGCTGGTATTCGCCGTCGCCGTTGTTCCGCCAGAGGATTGCGGAATCGGGAAGCTCCTTGACGGCACGTGCGGGGTTGCCCGCGATCAGCTGCCGATCCGGCATGATCGCGTCGTTCCTGACAAGACTCAGCGCCGCCGACCAGGCAGTCCTCGCCGATGACTGCACCGTCGAGGACGACGCTGTTCATGCCCACAAGCGCGTTCACCCCGATGGTGCAGCCGTGCAGGATTGCGCCGTGGCCGATCGTGGCGCCGCGCTGCACGATACAGTCGCTGCCTGATCCTGAATGCAGCGTGCAGCTGTCCTGGATGCTTGAATCGCCTTCCACCGTGATGCGTCCGAAATCGCCGCGGAGCGAGGCATGCGGGCCGATGTAACAGCGCGGACCGATCATGACATCGCCAATCAGCACCGCGGTAGGATGCAGGTAGGTCGTCGGATGAACGACGGGAACGATCCCTTCGAAGGCGTAGACCGGCATCCTAGAGCCTTTCGATGATCGTGACGTTGGCTTGCCCGCCGCCTTCGCACATCGTCTGCAGCGCGTAGCGTCCCTTGCGCCGCTCCAGCTCGTTGAGCATCGTCGTCATGATACGTGCCCCAGTCGCGCCGATCGGATGTCCAAGCGCGATGGCGCCGCCGTTCACGTTCACCTTCTCGTACGGGATGCCGATATCCTTCATCCAGGCAAGCGGTACGGAGGCGAAGGCCTCATTGCATTCGAAAAGGTCGATGTCGTCGATCGTCGAGCCCGCTCTTCTCAAGAGCGTGGCGGGTCGCGGGGATGGGCGCGGTCAGCATCCAGACCGGGTCGGCGGCGCGCACCGTCATATGATGGATACGCGCGCGCGGCTTCAGTCGGTGATCCTTCACCGCCCGTTCGGAGGCGATCAGCAGCGCTGCCGCCGCGTCGGAATTCTGGCTGGCCACGCCGGCCGTGACCTTCCCACCCTCCGTCAACGGCTTCAGCTCGGCCATCTTCTCCAGGCTGGTGTCGCGGCGCGGCGTTTCGTCCGTGGTGAAGTCTCCAACGGGTGCGATCTCGGGTGCGAAGCGCCCCGAATTCGCTGGCCTCGATCGCGCGGTGATGGCTCGTCATCGCAAAGCGCTCCATGTCTTCACGCGAGCACTGCCATTTGTCGGCAATCATTTCCGCGGAACGGAACTGGTTGACCTCCTGATCGCCGTAGCGTGCAAGCCAGCCCGGCGATGTGGCGAATGGGGTCGGAAAGCCGAACTGCTGGCCGAGGATCATCGCCGCCGAGATCGGAATGGCGTTCATGTTCTGCACGCCGCCGGCGACTACAAGATCCTGCATGCCGCTCATCACTCCGAGCGCTGCGAAATGCACCGCCTGCTGCGCCGACCCGCATTGGCGGTCGACGGTCACGCCCGGAACGTGCTCCGGCAATCCGGCGACCAGCCAGCAGGTGCGGGCAATGTCGCCCGCCTGGCTGCCGATCGTGTCAGTGCAGCCGTAGATGACATCATCCACCGCATTGGGGTCGATGCCGGTCCGCTCCATGAGGGCTTTGATCGGCACGGCCCCGAGATCGGCAGAATGCATCGCCGCCAGGGAGCCCTTCTTGCGTCCGACGGGCGTGCGCATGGCGTCGACGATATATGCCTCAGGCATCTTGTGCTTCCTTCGCAAAAGTATGTTCCGGCCCGAGCCGGCCGCCGAGCACGCGTTCCGCGACGCGCCGGCGGTGGAAGGCGGGGAGGCCCCACCACGCATCGAGAGCGATCGCGCGCTTCAGGAAGAAATGGACGTCGACCTCCCAGGAATACCCCATCGCCCCATGCACCTGCACGGCCGTGCGGGCTGCCAGATCTGCCGCCCCTGAGGCGGCCAGCTTGGCGTGGGAGACACGAGCGCGCGAATAGATGTCGGCGTGCGGCAATGCCGCGGCGGCCGCATAGAGCACGGGCCTTGCAAACTCGATCTTGACCTGGGCCGTGGCGAGATGGTGCTTCACGGCCTGGTAGGACCCAATCGGCTTGCCGAACTGGTAGCGTCCCTTTGCGTAGTCGACCGCCAGGTCAACGCAGCGCTGTGCGATGCCGACGAGTTGCGCCGCCGCAAAGAGGGCGCCCCGATCGAGGGCGGCGTCGATCATCGCGCCTGCCTCGTTCGCGGAGGCTAGGCGGGTTCGCGCGTGAGGCTCGAACTCGACCGTGAAAAGGCGTCGGAACGGATCGGCGCTGGGCTGCGCGGCGAGGCGCGCTTCCGTTGGATCGATGAGATGCAGCTCGCCGTCGCGCGCGACAAGGATGCCGCCGGCGGTGTCGGCTTCCGCCACGAAGGGGTGGATCGGATGCCCGATGGCGATGGTGATCTCTCCTGCCAGCGCCCGCGCCAGCGTCTCGTGGCGCGGCGCCGCATCCGCCAGGAGCGGCAGCGCGACGCCCGTGTTCTCCACCAGCGGCTCAGGCAGGCAGGCATAGCCGCAGGCCTCCGCGGCCTGGACGAAGTCGACCGGCTTGAGACCCAGGCCGCCTGCCGCTTCGTCCACAAGGGCTCCCGCAAGTCCCATCTCGACGATCCTGGCCCAGCGCTCTTCGTCGCGCGGCGCACCGGAAGCCATCAGGCGGCGGAGGTCGGCCGGCCGGCAAAGGTCGGAGAGCAGGTCGCGCAAGACGCCCGCCGTCATCTCCTGTTCTTCAGTGAAGCGGAAGTCCATCTCTTATGCTCGCGGCAGACCGAGCATGCGTTCGGCGATGATGTTACGCTGTATCTCGTTCGAGCCGGCATAGATCGGCCCGGCGAGGGAGAAGAAATAGCCGTCGAGCCATCGGCCTGTGTCACCCGCTGCTGGCGCCGACCGCAGGAGCTCGGCACGAGCGCCCAGTATCGACAGCGCGGCCTTGTGGAGCGCGATATCCATCTCCGACCAGAAAATCTTGTTGGTGCTCGCCTCCGCGCCGATTTTTCCGCCTGCTGCCAGCCGTGAAGCCGTGCTGTAGACCGACAGCGCATAGGCTTCCGCATCCATCCAGCTCTGCATGACGGCGGCGCGGACCGTGGGCTCCACGTCCTCCTCATGCGCGCTGTAGAGCTCGACAAGGCGGCGGGCCGCCACCTGGAAGCGTGCCGGCGAGCGCAGCATCAGACCGCGCTCGAATCCAGCGGTCGCCATGCAGATCCCCCAGCCGTCGCCTTCGGCGCCCAGCCGGTTGAACGCCGGCACCCGGACGTCCTCCAGGAATATCTCGGCAAAGCCGGTCTCACCGTCGATCTGGGGGATCGCCTGCACACGCACACCTTCGGCATCGAGCGGGAAAAAGATCAGGGAGAGTCCCTTGTGACGCTCGGAGCCGGGATCGGTGCGAAACAGGCCAAACGCCCAGTCGGCGAAGACGGCGCGCGAGGACCAGATCTTGTGGCCTTTCAGGATATATTCGCCGCCGTGCAAGCGTCGCGGTCGATTTGACGGCTGCCAGATCGCTGCCGGCCTGCGGCTCCGACCATGCCTGCGCCCATATCTCATCGCCGGACGCCATGGCGGTCAGGAAGCGCACCTTCTGCTCTTCCGTGCCGTATTCCATCAGGGTCGGGCCGAGCAGGAAGATGCCGTTCTGATTGACGCGCAGCGGCGCGTCGGCACGGTAGTATTCCTCTTCGAAGATCAGCCATTGGATGAGGTCGAGGCCCGCGGCCCCCATATTGCTCGGGCCACGTGACCATTCCCCAGCGGCCTTTGCTCAGCGTACGCTCCCAGGCACGGTGCGCCTCGAAGCCTTCCCGGCTCGAGTCGAAAGAGGGAAGCGGCTCGCTCGGGACGTGCGCCTCCATCCAGGAACGGACCTCCTGGCGGAAGCGATCTTGTTCGTCGGTGTAGTGCAGGTCCACGAATTTGAGGTTCCGTTCTCGACTGCGCCTTGGCGCCGGGCCGCTCAGTCCGACCCGGCCTGCTTCTTGTTGGCCGCTGCCATGCTCTTGGCGTCGAGCCCGCCCAGCCGGTCGCCTGTCGTGAGGTCGTTCTGCGCGTGCGCGAAGTGGTGCATGTGGTAGTGCGGCGTCCATGGCGGCGCGCTTGCCGCGAAGATCCTCGACGTGGTTAATCGCCTGCTTGCCGAGCCACAGGCCAAGCCGCGGAAAGCCGGCGAGCTTGGTCGCCATCGTGCGCCCCGCCTCGTCAAGTTCGGCGCGGGCAACGAGCTGGTTGACCATGCCGAAATGGTGCGCTCGCTCGGCGCTCATGCGCTCGCCCAGCAATAGGAACTCCTTCGCTACTCGCGTCGGCAGCTCGAAGCCATGCGCGAAATATTCGACGCCGGGAATGCCCATGCGAATGACCGGGTCCTGGAAGAAGGCGTCGTCGCTGGCGATGATGAAATCGCACACCCAGGCAAGCATCAGGCCGCCGGCTACGCAGGCGCCCTGGACGAGCGCGATCGTGGGCTTGGGCACATCGCGCCAGCGCCGGCACATGCCCAGATAGACCTCGTGCTCGCGCGTATAGAGCATTTCGGCGGCCGGCTTGTTGACGTGGTCGGGCCACATCAGGCGGCGCTCGAAGCTCTTGTCGACATCGCGCCCGGGCGAGCCGATGTCATGGCCAGCCGAAAAGTGCTTGCCCGAGCCCTTCAGGATGATGACCCGCACGGCATCGTCGTCGACGGCTTTCTTGAACGCGTCGTCGAGCGCGTAGGTCATCTGGGAGTTCTGCGCGTTGTTGTAGGCCGGACGGTTGAGGGTGATCCATGCAATCGGCCCCTCGGCCTCGTAAAGCACCGGCTCGTCCGTCTCGTAGGTGATGTCGGCGTTTCTCGGTTCGACGAGGTCGCTCATTGATGCCCTTTCGCAGTCGCAGCAATTTATGGCGGCATATCCGATCGGCAATCGTCCGAAGGGACTAGCGCCGACGTTGCCACAGGGCAGGGCAGGTCGTCGATCAGCTCAGCCGCTGGTCGAGAGAATCGTGTCGATCTCGGCCAAATCTTCCGCCGACAGTGCCCAGTTGGCGGCCGTCGCGTTGGCGCTCACCTGTTCCGGCTTGGTCGCCCCGGCGATAACGCTGGACACGATGGGGCGGGCCAGCAGCCAGGAGAGAGCAAGCTCCAGGATCGTGCGGCCGCGCAACTCGCTGAAAACGATCAGCCTCTCCACGACCTCGAGCCGCTCGTCGGTCACGCCGCCCTTGAAGTAAGGCATGCTCAGGCGTGTATCCGGCGGATGGGACTGGCCTTTGCGGTATTTGCCTGTCAGCAGACCGCTTGCCAGCGGGAAATAGGGCAGCAGCGTCATATTGGCCGATCGCATTGCGGGGAAAAGCGATCTTTCGGCGTCGCGGGCCAGGAGGTTGTACTCCGTTTGCGTCGAGAGCAGCCTTTCGAGGCCGAGATGCCGCGACGTCCAGCTCGCGTCGACGAGTTGCCAGGCGGCCAGGTTGGAGCAGCCCAGGTAGCGCACCTTGCCTTGGCGCACGAGATCGTCCAGTGCCCGCATCGTCTCTTCGATCGGCGTGTTCGGATCGGGGAAGTGGTACTGGTAGAGATCGATGTAATCGGTCCTGAGACGGCGGAGACTGTCCTCGACCGCCGTCATGATGTAGCCGCGCGAGGCATTGTAGCGGCTGCTCTTCTCGCGATTGAGCGGCGAGGAAAATTTGGTCGCGAGCACGATGTCCTTGCGCCGCTCGCCCAGGACCTCGCCCAGGGTTTTCTCCGAGCCTCCGTCCACGCCGTAGGAATCGGATGTGTCGAACAGCGTGATCCCCGCATCGAGCGCGGCGTTGACCACCTTCCTCGACCCGTCGAGGTCGAGCGATTTGATCATACCTCCGAAATTGTTGCAGCCGAGACCGACGACCGAGACTTCGAGGCCGGAATGGCCGAGGAACCGTTTCTCCATGGACTTCCCTCGAATTGTGGGTTTAGGCGGCCGCGCGGATGAGGTCCGCGGCCTTTTCCGCGACCATGATGGTCGCGGCATAGGTGTTGCCGTTGACGAGCACCGGCATGACGGAGGCGTCGGCGACATGTAGGCGTTCGACGCCGCGCACGCGAAGTTGCGGATCGACCACCGAATCCGCATCCGAGCCCATCCGGCAGGTGCCGACCGGGTGGTAGTGGGTCACCGTCGTGCGGCGGATATCCTCCTCGATTTCCGCCAGCGTGATGGTTGGCCGCTCCGGCTGCAGCTCACGTCCGAGGATCCGCCCCAGCGGCGAGGCGCGCACGATCTCGTGAACCCGGCGCGTGCCGCGGGCCAGGATGCCGATGTCGCGCGGATCGGAGAAGTAGTTCGGACGGATGGCCGGATGCGCCAGCGGGTCGGCCGACTTCAGCCGCACGTCGCCGCGACTATGGGGCGAGCCGTGATTAAGCAGCAGCGTAAACCCATGCTCGCTGGGCAGGACGCCGAGCACCCCAGGCTTGCGCCGAATGACAAGGGCAGGGGCCATGCAGACCTGGATCTTTGTTGTGAAGTCACCCTCGTCTGCATGAAAGAAGCCTGACGTCGGAAACAGCCCGCGGCTCAGAACACCGCGGCGCCCGAACACGTACTGGAGACCGGCCTTGAGCATTCCGAGCGGCTGAACGGAGCTGTAGGCGGTGACCGGCGCCGTGGTCGTGTACATCAGCTTGTACATCGGATGGTTCTGCAGGTTCCTGCCGACTTCTGGCCTGTCGGCCTCGACGCCGATACCGAGCGTCCGCAGATGATCGGCGTCGCCGATCCCCGACAGCATGAGCAGCTGCGGCGAGTTCACCGCGCCGCCGCTTACGATGACAGCGCGGGCAGCCATCGCCCGCTTGCGTTCGCCATCGCGCTCGAATTCGACGCCGCGCGCCACGCCCGCTTCGATCACGATGCGCGTTACCGTGGCGTTCGTGAGGACCGCAACATTGCCGTGGGCTTCTGCCGGCCTCAGATAGGCTGCGGAGGTGCTGGAGCGCACGCCGCCGCCAATCGTCATGTCGACATGACCGAATGCCTCGGGGAGGTCTTCGGCAAGGTCACCCGTTGTCGGGAAGCCCATCGCGGCCGCGGCCTCCAGGAACATGTCGCATATCGGCGCGGTTGCTCGGCCGGCGCTCACCTTGAGCGGGCCCTCCCCACCATGCAGCTCGCTGGCGCCGCGTTCGTTGGTCTCAGCTTTGCGGAAATAGGGGAGGACGTCGGGATAGCTCCATCCGTCGCATCCCTGCGCCGCCCAACGGTCATAGTCGGCCCGGTCGCCGCGAACGTACATCATGCCGTTGATGGAGCTCGAGCCGCCGAGGATACGGCCCTGTGCCCAATAGAGCGGTCGGTCCCCCAAGGCCGCCACCGGCTCGCTTTGAAAAGACCAATTGAACCGCGGATCGCTGCCGGTTGCGACGTTCGCAGCCGGAACACGCAATTGCAGGGCTTTGTCGGGCCCCCCGGCCTCAAAGAGCGCCACGGTGACGGATCGGTCTTCCGCCAATCTTGCAGCGACAACGCAACCGGCTGCACCGGCCCCCACGACAATATAGTCGAACTCGGGCGTGTTCATGCTCGTAACCGACGCCCCTCCTTGCGCGACGGCACCCCCTCCGGCAACCGCAGCGCAGAATGGTCTCTGAAATGCTGTTCGAGAGGCGTCTTCACCTCGGGGAGCGAAATGGGGACCGATTTCCGCAGGCTCAGATCGACATGGATCGAGACTGCATCGACCCAGGCCGCCCGGAAATTCTCGCCGACGTTCCGCAGCTCGTGGAAATGGTGCACGCGCCGGAAATCGGTCCACACGACGTGGCTGCGGGCTTCGAGTCGATCGTCAAGCTGGAGCTCGCGCTCGTAGCGCACAAGCCGTTCCAGCCGGAAGAAGCTCAACCCTGTGCGCTGGATGTAGTGGTCATCGATGCCGAACACCTCGAAGAAGCGTTTCTCCGCGGCATCGAAAACCCGATCGTACCAGGAGACATTCATGTGGTCGTTGGCATCGATCCAGTCTTTGCCCACCCGCCCCTGATAGGTGATCACGCCGAGCGGACCCTCGTGCCGGTGCTGTGGTTTAGGACTGGGGTCGGTTTCGTGCGGGCGTGCCTGGCTCAAGCGAGCGCCTCTGCGACATCCTCTGCGCTGAGCTTGTTCTCAAGCTCGTTCGCATTGCACGAGAATTTGACGGTTCCGCGTTCGATGATGATGGCGCGGTCTGCGTACGGAGCGGTGACCTTGAGGTGCTGCTCGACGATGACGACGGCGGTGCCGGTCTCGGCCCATTTGCGCAGGAAGGCGAGGATTGGCGGCAGCAGGGCCTGAGCGAGGCCCATGGAGGGCTCATCGCAGAGCAGGACCTTTGGCTGAGCTACGAAAGCCTGTCCAAGCGCGAGCATCTGTTGCTGTCCGCCTGAGAGGTCGCGGGCATATTGCCGGCGGCGCTCCCTCAGGATGGGAAAGACGGAGTAGATCTCCTCTATGGCCGCGTTGAACCCGGCGCGGTCGCCGGGCCTTGCCGCTGCGCCCATGCGCAGATTGTCGTAGACGCTGAGCTCCGGAAAGACACGGTGGCCGTCGAGGACGAGGCGCAGGCCGGCCTTGGCGATGGCTTCCGGTGCCTTGCCCTGCAGGGGTAGACCATCGAGCAGGACCTCGCCGCGGCTGGGCTTGTTGAAGCCCGCGATGGCGCGCAGCAGAGTCGATTTTCCAGCGCCGTTCTCACCGCCGATGAGAAGGATCTCGCCGGCTTTTGCCGTGAGGGAAACACCCTCGATCACCGGGACGATGCCGTAGCCTGCGAACAGGTTCTTCACCTCAAGCAAGGCGGCCCCCCACGAACATGTGCTGCACGGCGGGATTTCTGGCCATGCTCTGCGGGTCGCCGGAGGCTGCGATGCGGCCCTCTTCCATGACCGTGATGGTGTCGGCCACGTCCCAGACGAGGTCGAGATCGTGCTCCACCAGGATGACGGTCTTGCCCATCCTGCGCGACAGGAAGCGCACCAGCGTGGCGAAGTTGGCCCGCTCGCTCTGCGAAAGGCCGGCGGCCGGTTCATCGAATAGGACGATGGTCGCCTCTTTGAGCATGGTGCGCATGACCTCAGCCAGACGGCGCTGGCCGTGCGACAGCAGCTCGGCGCTGTCCTGGCCGAACTCGGCTTCCAGCGCGCTGGCGAGCCTGGCGATGTCGGGGCTGGCATCGCCGTTGCGCGCATCCATGCCGATCTTGATGTTCTCCCAAAGCGAGAATTGCGGGAAGATGCGCGGCGTCTGGAAGGTCCGTCCGAGACCCATATTGGCGATGCGGTCGGCGGCCATGCGCGTGGCGTTGCGTCCGTTGATGAGGAAGGAGCCGGAATTGAGCCGCGACAGGCCGGAGAGCACATTGAGGAGGCTGGTCTTGCCGGAGCCGTTGGCGCCGATCAGCCCATGGACCTCGCCTTTGCGCACCTTCAGGTCGACCCCGTCGACGGCAACCACGGCACCGAACCTCTTGGTGCCGCCGCGCACCTCCACGGCGATCTCTTCGGCGGGCTGACCCTCGCCTTCACCCTTCAGGTCCTCCAGGAAAGCGTCCATGCGGAAGGCCTGTTCGCCGCGGCCGGTGACGCCGCGCGTCTTGCGCCAGTGCTCCAGCGTGCCGACGATGCCGTCGGGGAAGAGCATGACAGTCAGCAGCGTCAAGAGACCGTAGATGAGGAGTCGGTACTCGATGAATTGAGTCGAGCGCTATGTTGGGCAGAACGAAGACGATCCAGATTCCGATGATCGGGCCGAGCATCTGGCCGCGCCCGCCGACAACCACGGCGAAGAAGAAGACGAAGGAGAGCTCGACGTTGAACCCCTGCGGGCTCACGAAGGCGACGGCCGGTAGATAGAGGACGCCGCTGATGCCGGTGCCGATGGCAGCGATGATGAAAGCGATGAAACGCATGACGCCGGGCTTGATGCCGAGCGTGCGTGCGGCCTCCGGGCTGAGCGCGGCGATCCGCATTTGGCGTCCGAGCCTGGAGCGGCGCAGCGCGTAGTGGACGAGAAGCGCGACCATCGGATAGAGCGCGATGATAACGGTGAGCGGCGACAGCCCGAAAGACATCTCCTCGTTCAAGCCCGGCATGGAGACCGGGATGCCGTTGATGCCGTTGGTCCACTTGTCGAGCGACATCAGAAGCTGCGGGAAGACGATGGCCGCCGACAGCGTGACGAAGCCGAGATGGAAGTATTGCACGCGCAGCGCCGGTAGCGCGAACAGCAGCCCGCCCAGGAAGGCTGCCAGAATGCCGATCGCCGCCGCGGCCAGGAAGGCGTAGTCGTGCAGGCCGAAGAAGATCGCCGTCACATAGGCGGCCAAGCCTAGGATAACGCCCTGGCCGAAGGACTTCTGCCCCGCATCCACGAACAGGAAGTTCTGGAAGATCGACACGGCGATATAGATGTTGACCAGCTGGAAGGTGTGGACCCAATAGGCGTTGCCCAGAAGCGAAGGCCCGAAGCCGGTGATGGCGATCAGTCCCATGCCGATCCACACCTGCGGCAGATCGGAATTGAAGCGTGGCCTGGCCCCGGCCGCGGCCTTCGAGGGCGCGCTGCCGCGCCCTTCGGCCGTCTGCGCTGCTGTCATCGTCATTTCCGCCCTTTGCCTGACCGACTAGACCTGCCTGGCCGACACGCGGCCAAACAACCCCTGCGGTCGAAGCATCAGGATCGCCACGAGAACGAAAAGCGAGGCAAGGTCCTGATAGGCGCCGCCGATGCGGTAGGCCGTCAGCATCGTCACCACGCCCACCAAAGGTCCGCCAATAAGCGTCCCGAGATTGGAGCCGATACCGCCCACCACTGTCGCGACGAAGCCATTGAGCACATAGCGCAGGCCGGCGTCAGAGCTGACCGATATCACCGGTGCCACCAGAAACCCCGCCGTGCCCACCATCATCCCGGAGATCGCGAAGGCGACGATCTGCAGTCGCCGGACCGGGAGGCCGGCTGCCCGCGCCGCGTCGAAGTCCTGCGACAGCGCGCTGATGGCAAGTCCGATGAAAGTTCGCCTCAGGAACAGCCGCATCGCGAAGAACCAGAAGATCATGCAGGCGATCGAAAGCGCATAGGCACCCGGCGTGCGCACTCCGAGAATGCGGAAGGACGGCGCAATGCCCTGCACAGTGTAAGCGAACGGCCCCTGCGTGATCAGAAGCGCCGCCCCCATGATCACCGAGACGGCAACGGTGGAGATGATCCACGAATCCTGCTCAACAGAGGAGCGCAGCGGCAGAAGCGTGATCCAGCCTTGGAAGGCAACCACTACCGCGATCAGTATCCCGCTTACGACGAGCATCGACAGCCACCAGCCGAGCCCGGCGCCATCGGCCAGGAAGAACGCCGCGAACCCTCCCAGGACCAGCATGTTGCCCTGTGCAAAGTTCAGGATCCGCGTCGCCCCGTACACGATGTTGAAGCTCATCGCGATCATTGCGAAGATCGATCCGATGGCGATCCCGCGCACCGTAATGATCACTATCTCGCTCAGCATGGCATCTCCAACCCAGACCGCGTCAGCCCCTGCCGGACCCTCTGGCCAATAGCTCCGCAGGCTCCGACAGGCATCCTTGCAATATCAGCAAAAAAGACATCGGCTGAACGGACTACGCCAGACGCAGCGATTGCGTGTCATCACATAGGCTGGCGTTGCATCGTCGGGCAGGTCGGGGCTTTCGGCGTCACAAACCGAATACGAACCCGCTGTAGCCGGCGTCGCGAATGCGCTCGCATTCGCCGATATACGCAGCGAAACCGCCAATATACGGCATAAACGTGCGTTTCTTGCCATCGATATTCGCACCCATGTACCAGGACTTGGCCTTCGGGAAGAGCGTCCGGCTGGCAAGCGAATCGACATGGGCGGTCCAGGCTTCGGCGGCGTCGCGTCTGGCTTCGATCTGGCAAAAGCCATCTTGATCGGCCGATCGGACCAGTTCGATGACCCAGTCGATCTGTTGTTCGGCCCCGAGAACCATGTTGGTCAGAACTGAGGGCGATCCGGGTCCGCTGATGATGAAGAGGTTTGGAAATCCGGGGACCATCAGGCCGAGCAGGGTCAAGGGGCCGTCGGCCCAGGCGTCGGCAAAACGGGCATCGAGCGGACCGCGAATATCGACGCGCGTAATCGTTCCGGTCATCGCGTCGAACCCGGTCGCGAAGATGAGGATGTCCAGATCGTAAGTCCGCCTGGCGGTGCTAACTCCGTCCTTCGTTATCGCTTCGATGGGCTCCCGCCGCAGGTTCACGAGCTCCACATTGTCACGGTTGTAGGTCTCGAAATAGCCGCTGTCGGTGCAAATTCGCTTCGTTCCGATCGGATGATCGGTTGGCACAAGGTCGTCGGCTACCTGCGGATCGCGGATGCTCTCCCGCATCTTCTGCTCCGCGAAGGCGCGCGCAAGGGCATTGACGCGCTCATCGGTCAGCTGATTGGGAAAGATTTTGGAGAAGAGGACGCCACCTCTTTTCCATCCGTTTTCGAACAGCGCTTCGCGCTCTTCCTCGCTCACCTCCCAGATTTCGGTCGGATGCGTCACATGCGGCGAGCCGCCGCCGCTTTCGAAGGATTTTTGCCGCCGCTCCGGATAGCCCGCCTGGATCTCCGTCCATTCTGCGTCCGGGAGCGGCCTGTTGAACGCTGGGACGCTGAAATTCGGCGAGCGCTGGAAGACGGTGAGCCGCTCTGCGGTCCGGGCGATGATCGGGATGCTCTGAATGCCGGAAGAGCCAGTTCCGATGATGCCGACACGTTTACCCTCGAAGCTCACATCCTGATCGGGCCACTTCGCGGTGAACAGGATGTCGCCCTGAAAATCGCCGATGCCTGGAATGTCGGGCCGAATTGGCGTGGAAAGACTTCCTCCGGCGAAGACGATCCACCGGGCATGCACCCGATCGCCGCTGGCTGGTTCCACGGCCCAGCTCGCCGTTGCTTCGTCGAATGTCGCCGAGACGACGCGGTCGTTGAAACGGAAATGCTTCCGAAGACGGAAACGGTCGGCGACATGGTTGGCATAGGCGAGGATCTCGGGCTGCGTGGCGTATCGCTCGGACCAGCGCCAGTCGCGCTGCAAGTCGCGGTCGAACGAATAGGAATAGTCGATGCTTTCAACGTCGCATCGGGCGCCGGGGTAGCGGTTCCAGTACCATGTGCCGCCAACATCCGCGCCTGCCTCGAAGCCGATGACGGAGTGGCCTAGCCGTCGAGCGGCATAGACCGCATAGAGCCCGGCAAAGCCGGCGCCGACGACAACGACGTCGTAATCCACCCCGTTGCACTCGTCTCCACGAGTCCCATCGATTCCAGTCATGTCTGCGCCCCGCGTCGTGAACCGAAGAGCGTGTCCATGTCGCGCCACAAAAGCGCCAGCGCCGCCTGCGCAGGCGCGAAGTTGGCGATGGTGATGAAGCCGTGGAACTGCTCTGGATAGTGTCGATGCCGCACCGCCACAGCTGCGGCGCGTAACGCCCTCGCATATTGCCTGCCCTCGCTGCACAAGGGGTCGCGGCCGGCCGTCACGACGATTGCCGGGGGGAGGCCGGCGAGCGAAGCGGCCCGTATGGGAGCGGCATATTCGGCAGGCTCGGGCAGCGCCCCGCCGCCAAGATAATTCCGCCAATACCACTGCATGTTCGCCAGCGTGTTGAAATGACCGATGGCATAGCGGGAATAGCTGTCCGTATCGAAGTCCGGAGCGATGACTGGATAAAGCAGAACCTGGCCGGCCGGAGCCGGACCGCCGCGATCGCGGGTCATCAGGCAGCACACGGCCGCGAGATTGGCGCCGGCGCTGTCGCCGGCGATGATGATGCCTTTCGGATCGACCCCCAATTCTTCGGCATGCGCCGCAATCCAGACAAGCGCTGAATAGGCGTCCTCGGCCGCTGCCGGCGCGGGGTGTTCTGGAGCGAGTCGATAGTCGACCGAAACCACGACGCTTCGTGTTCCCCGCGACACGCGGCGACAGAAGCCGTCATGGGTTTCGATGCTGCAGAATACGAAGCCGCCGCCATGCAGGAACAATATGACCGGAAGCGGGCCCGTCGAATTGTCCCAGGGGCGATAGATGCGTACGCGAAGCGAGCCGTCGATAAGGCGGTCCGTGGCCGAGCGGACGTCGTTCTCGTTATCGATCGGACGGGCCCGCGCCGCGACGGCGGCACGCGCTTCGGCGCCGCTCATTTGGTGGACCGGCGGAAAATTCTCGTCGAGAAGCTTCAGCATCGCGTCGGTCTCGGCGGGCCAGCCCACCGGCGTCGCGGACTCTTGCGCACTCATTCCAGCTCCTCCGGTACCGGAGCATTCTGCTCTCTTGCCACCTTTAGGATGGGTATTTGCACGACACGTATCGGTGCACATCGTTCAAATGGGTGGGGCGATCGACTGGGCCGCCGCCCGCCGTCGCCTCAAGTCAATAGCTCATTCGGACGATGCAACCCTGCCGGGAGGGTGCTAGGCGACGCGGCGCGATGAGCTCATCGGAGCATGGGAACGATGGAATGACTGACCTGCAACGTCTTATTGCCATTGAGGCGATCAAGAATCTCAAGGCCCGCAGAATTCGAGCGATGGACGAGAAACGGTGGGCCGACTATGAGGCGATGCACGCTTCCGACCATGTTTCAGACACCTATGGCGGCGAGCCTGCGGTCGGCGCGAAGGTGAATGTCGAGCGCCTGGCGCAGGTGCTCGATGGCGTCAGCTCGGTCCATCATGCCCACACGCCTGAGATCTCCATCACCTCCGAAAACACTGCCGAAGGCGTCTGGGCCATGGAGGATATGCTGTTCTGGAAGCAGAGCTCCGAAGACCACTGGCTCCATGGTTACGGGCATTACCACGAGCGCTATCGCAAGGGCTCGGACGGATGGCAGTTCGTCTATCGCCGTTTGACGCGGATACTCGTGAGGACGTCGCCGGGCGCCGATCTGGGCGATCTCAATATTCGAACGCGAGGCGCGCAGGCATCCTGAGTCAACGCGCCCGGAGGGGAAGTCTTGATGGATGGACTGTTCGAGCCGGTCCGGCTTGGCGCGTTGCATCTTCGCAACAAGATCGTCATGTCGCCGATGACCCGCAGCCGGGCCGGCGCCGGCGATACGCCGACCGACCTTCACGCCGAATATTATCGCCAGAGGGCTTCCGCCGGCTTGATCGTGACCGAAGGCGTCCAGCCAAGTCCCGCGGGCAAGGGATATTGCCGCACGCCGGGCGTCTATTCGGCCGATCAGGTCGCCGGCTGGCAGCGTGTGACCGATGCCGTGCACGGGGAAGGGGGGCTCATCGCGATTCAGCTCATGCATTGTGGTCGCGTCGCTTCCCGCATCAACAAGGACGACGATTCAGAGATCGTCGCTCCCTCGGCGATCCGCGCGAATGCGAAAATCTTCACCGACGAGCACGGCCTGGTCGATATCGAAGAGCCGCGGGCGCTGATGACCGAAGAAGTTCCCATGGTGGTGGCGGAGTATCGGCAGGCTGCCGTCAACGCACGGGCCGCCGGATTCGACGCCGTGGAGCTGCATTCGTCGAGCGGCTATCTGCCGATGCAGTTTCTCTCCTCAAACACCAATCGCCGGACCGATCGCTACGGAGGGAGCGCGGAAAACCGCATCCGCTTCGGCGTGGAGGTGCTGGAGGCGATGGGAGACGCGATCGGGTTCGATCGCGTCGGGCTGCGCGTCTGCCCCGGCTTCGATTACAACGACATTCATGACGCGAACCCGGCAGAAACCTATGGGCTTCTCCTCGACGCGGCGTCGCGGCTGGGGCTCGCCTATCTGCACCTCGTGCGCCGCAATTTCCCATGGCTGGACAATTTTGAGCTGGTCAGGGCGAGATGGCGCGGGAAGCTCATCCTCAACAATGAGCTGACAGGCAAATCCGCGGCGGAGGCGATCTGCACGGGGGTTGCCGATGCAGTCTCGTTCGGGCGCTCATTCATCGCCAATCCGGATCTTGTGGCGCGGCTGCGCAACGGGGTCGCGCTTGCCGACTACGACAGGAGCCGGCTCTACACGCCTGGGCCCGAGGGCTACACGGACTATCCCGTCGCGAGCTAGCCGACGCTTCGGCTTCTGCTCGGCTGAATCGGCCAGCCCCGCCTTGGATGACGGTGGGAGCTAACCCGAGCCAAGGCGATCGATGAGTTGGCGGGCGCCTGCCCACGACAGCTCGCACGCCCGTGTCAGATCGAGTGCGGCGAATTCGGGCGAAATGATTTCGACGCTGAGCGGGACCGAAGCGCCTGTGCGCTCGAGGCTGGCAATGAAGCCCTCCAGATCGAACACGCCCTCGCCGCACGGCTTGCGGTGCATCGTGTCCTCCGCGAGCGTGCCCCGCACCCGCGCGTCGGCGTCGTTCACCTGGATCGACAGGATCCGGTCCCCGGGAATCCGCTCCAGCTCCGCCAATGCGATGCCGCCGCGGAAGATGTGCCAGGAATCGATCACGAGGCCGGCGTTGCCGATGCCGTCGATCATGGAGAGAGCGGTGTCGACGTCGCGGACGTCGCTCCACGGCACGATCTCCAGCGCTACCTTCAGTCCATGCTCGCCCGCCCGGTTGCACAAGGCGCGAAAACGTGCACGCATCGTGCGATGCGGGATCCGGCGCTCCTGAAAGTCGGATCCGACGTTGAGCGACTGCGCGCCATACGCGCGGGCCGCGTCATAGGCCGTTGCCTCGTCAAGACGCGCCTGTTCGCCGGCTTCGCCCTCCAGGAACCAATCGCCGAGAAATTCGAGCGAGATATCCTCCATTCCTCGGTCCAGCAGGATTTCGCGCAATCGTTCGTCGCCATAACCGGCGGAGCGCAACGCGCGATAATCCTTGAAGTGCAGGCACATGCCCGTGTACCCGGCCGACGCGCAGGCCGCGATGCGGTCCTCGAAACGATGGCGTGACGGCACCGGCCCGCCCGGCAGGACGCCGCTGATTGTGTGCGAGCTGCAGATCAGCTCGTGTCTGATGGCCATGGTTGCCCCATTTCGCTCGGGTGCTCATCGCCTGGCGCTGCCGGCGCTTCCGAGAGGATCGTTCTGATGTATCCGAAATCGGCACCTGCCGCCCGTGCCGGCGCTCCTCTTCCTCGGCATCCTTGCGCCGCCGGGTCGTTGACATATTTGCCCTTACGCCGCACCTGGACTCGCCAGGAACCAGACTTGAGCCGCGCGAAGGTGGCCACGACGTGTGCGCGCCGTGTGCACCCAGGCGTCGAACCGGGGCGAAAAGCGTCGCGTCATGGTGTAGAAACGAGTGCACACGACCCGACCTAACAATTTGATGCTACTGGAAAAATGAAGTCGCTCAGTTCGAGCTGACTGACTCGAAAGGCGTTCACTCGCGATCTGGTAGCGCAGGCAGTGCACGACCTCGAGACCAGCCGGGGGCTGGATTGTGGTCGATCATTGCAATACCGAACATCCGCGCGTCGTCGCACGAGGTAAGGCGGCCGACAGGCAGGACCACAAGACGTGTGCTCTGAGTTCGCCATCGGGAACGGACATCCGTCAGCCCAGGTCAAGAGTTGGCCTGAAGCGAACCCAATCCCATGCTCTGATGTCGATGCTGTGGGCCTGATACAAACGGTTCGACAGAGTTCAGCCGACGTAAGGTGCCTTGACGAACGCGGGCAAGGCTGGGTGAAATCCTCGAAACGGCGCAGCCGGCTAATTTCGCCGACCACATAATTGTCGGGGCCCTAAACGATGAGTGATTTCGACGATGTCCGATGCCTGGACTCACCGCTTGCCGACAAGCTGGAGGCCTACTGGGTGCGGCTTCAGTCCACGCGGCCGGTGATAGCCGACGCCTACGCCAATCTGGTCGGGCGGCTTGTGAGCGTCGGCGCGGGCAGCGATGCGCCCGGGGTTGGCGATATCATGCCGTCATTCTCACTCCCGGATTCCGGCGGCTGCCTGCGAAGGCTGGATGAATTCCTCGCCACCGGCCCGCTCGTCGTCAGCTTCAATCGCGGGCACTGGTGTTCGTTCTGTCGGCTGGAACTGCTGGGGCTGAATGAGATCGTCCCCGAGCTCGTTGCGCGCGGCGCGTCGCTGGTCTCCATCATGCCGGAAAAGGAAGTGGAGACGCGCCGGCTCATCGCCGATTATGGCCTGCAGTTCCCAATCCTGACCGACGTCGATAACGGCCTTGCCCTGAGCACGAACTTGATGGTTGCGCTGGGGCCGGCAATCCGCGATCTGCTGCTCGGTGTCGGCACTGACCTTTCCGCATTTCAGGGCAACGGCGCCTGGTTCGTGCCTATCCCGGCAACATATGTCGTGGCGGAAAGCGCCCGCATCGTCGCCTGCCAGGTCGATCCCGACTTCCGCAGGCGCATGCCCACGAGTGCTATTCTCTCGGCGCTCGATGAGCTGGACTAGCACCACCCGTCTCTATCAGTTCGCGCCGCGGGCATATGACCCGCGGCTCCGCTTCCTGAATTGCCGCCCGAGGCGTCTCGCTCAATCCGCCGTGATGGCCGAAGTGATCGAGGCGATAACCATCGATGCCATCGCGAACTGCTCTTTGCGATCGGCGATGTGATGGCGACGTGCGATCCAGGCGAAATTCGTATAGGCTGCCCAGACGGTCCCATTGGCGTCCTCGTAGACGAGGAGACGCACGGGCCAGTCAAGGCCCGAAACCGGGTTCGACGTCATGAACTGCGTCCCAAGCGGCGGATTGCCGAAGATCAGCAATGTGGAGGGATGCAGGTCGATGCCGGCATCGGCCGCAAGCCGCGACTGGTCGATTTCGTCGAAGAACATGATGCCCTTGTCGGCGATATCCTGCTTGAGGCGGTCGATCGTCTCCTGCATCGGGTAGTCGCTCTTTACCTGGACGACGCCGTCCTGCTCTCCGGCGTTGGTAAGCCAGACTGCGGACAGAGTGAACACGACGGCAGCAGCCGCGATCGTCGCGAACCGTGCAATCTGATTGAACATTTGATCGCTCCTTCGGTGACCCGCGAGACCATCACGCGGGACTTCAGGTGATCGACGATGAAGAAGTGCCGACGCGATTTGAAATGCCGGTCTTCTCCTACTCGATGCGCGCGCGCTATTGGATTTCCGTGCGCGTCGGCTGTACAAGCTTGCAGAACCCAAGACCGGTCTTTCCGGAAACCGCGCCCGGCCCAGGACCTATCCCTTTCCCCGGAGTTGAAACAAACGAAGGGCATGGGAGTCGCCCGCGCCGGGCGGGATTTCTTCTAGGGCTGCATGTCGGCGCGGATGGCCGCGCCCCAACCGGAATGGAATTTGGGGACTGGCTCTAGCGGCTGACGGCCAGACCAGGCGCGACGTCTATCGTGGGCTCTCTGGCGAAGGTATCCGGCAAGCGAAGCCGCCAGAGCGAGCGAGACGGCGATGCCGACGACGCAGGCCGCCCAGCCGAAGCGGTCGAAGATCTGGCCGAGCACGGCGCTGCCGACGAGACCGCCGAGGAAATAGGAGGCGAGATAGATGCCGCTCGCGGAGCCCGGTCGCTTGCGCGGCGCGGCTGACGAAACCGGTCGCCGCGGCCTGGGCGAAGAAGGTGCCGACGCCGACCAGCGCCAGGCCGACCAGCACCGCCGCGAGATTCGGCAGGAGCAGCAGCGGCAGCCCGATCGCCGGCGACGGCGAGCGCAGCCGCGGAAGGTCGCCAGCGTGCCGAAGCGCGCGGCGACGCGGCCGGCGATCGGCGTCGTCAGCGATCGACGGCACGAAGACGAAATAGACGAAGCCGAGCGCCATCAGGCCGAGCGACAGCGGCGCGTCGCACCAGCACGAAGTTCACGTAGGTGAACGTGCCGATGAAGGCGAAGAGGATGGCAGAAGCCGATCGCGAAGCCGGCGCGGAGCGCCGGCGTCGCGGAGGTGCATGGCGAGCGCGGCAAGCGGGATTGGCGCTCGCGTCGGCTGCCATGGCGGCCATCTGCGGCGTGCGCGCCAGCCAGAAGTAGACGATGACCGCGCCGGCGACGTTCAGCGCGGCGAGCATGCAGGAAGCTCGCGGCAAGGCCGAGATGGTCGGCGACCGCAGCGGCCATCAGCCGCCCGAAGAGATTGCTGGCGACGTTGCCGGTGATGTAGGCGGCCGATGCCGCGGCGGCGTCCGCGGCGCTGCAGCGCTCGCCGAGATAGGCGAGCGTCAGCGCGAAAGCCGTCGACATGAAGAGCCCCTGCGCGACGCGGAGCGCGGTGAAGTCGTCAGGTCCGGCGCGATCGCCAGCAGCGACGTCGGGATCGAGAGCAGCGCGAGGCTCAAGAGCACGCCGAGCGGCGGTCGATCCTGCGGCTGAAGAAGGCGACGCGCGAGCCCGCCCGCCGCCATGCCGATGGTGCTGGCGTTGACGGCGAAGCCCATCGCCGCCGGGGTGACGCCATAGGCGCGCGCGAGCGACGGCAGGATCGCCTGCGCCGCGAAGAGGTCGACGAGGGTCAGGAAGGCGACCAGCGCCGATCACGAAGGAGCGGCGAGAGGCGGGCCGTATGAGATGTGGCTGGGCATTGTCGGCTCGTCGGCTTCTGCTCGATTGCATGTCGGAGAGCTGGAAGGCGCGGCGCCCGCGATGGGGCGGGGGGCGGCGGCGCCACGCCTTCCGGCCGAGCGGCCGTCTACATGGCCTCGGCAGGCTCGACCTGGGGCGGCAGAAGATCGGCGGAGATGATGACGACCGGGGCGTCGCTCTTGTTCATCCACCAGTGGGCGAGATCGGCGCCGAACTCCGACGTGACGTCGCCGGCCTTGTGGACGATGGGAACCTTGCAGGTGCTCCGGTATTCCTCGATCTGGCCTTCGAGGATCAGGATGTTGGCGGCGCGCTGGTCGTGCATGTGCCAGGGCACGACGCCGCCCGGTTCGATGACGAGCCGGCGCATGCGCAGCATGTAGCCGGCGAAGTCGCCTCCCTTGGAGGACATGTCGATGGCGCCGATCACGGTGTCGGTCACGCCGTTCGGCATGGTCTCGCCGGACGTGCGGGCGCCGGCCGCAACCTGGTCCGCCGGGCACTCGCCGGCAAAGGCGGATCCAGCGAAAGCGACGCCGGCCAGCAGGCCGGCGGCGACGAGCGCGAATGCTCATGTTCCTCTTCAACATGCTCAAGTCTCCTGATGTTCGTGCCGCGACGTCATGTCCGGCATGGGAGCGAGCATCGGGAAACGGCGGCGGCGAACGGAAATACCGAGTGCGACCGGATTTGATAGACCGGCGCTATTGCGGGGCGCACAGCGCGCATGCAGAAAAAAAGAGGCCCGGACGTGACGTCGGGCCGCGGCGCGAGCAGGTGAGGCGGGAGGACGCGCGAGCGCTCAGAGATACTTGGCGCGGATGTCGACGCTCGATTCCTTGCCGAGCCTCTCGAAATTCGCATCGAGCCATGCCTCGGCGCGCTCGCGGCCGATCTCGTGCAGATGCATGAGGAACTCCCAGTCGGCGTTCAGCTTGGAGGCGACGCCGAGGTCCGCGCATCACGTCGTCGGCCTCGATCGAGTGAAGCATCATGCGCTTCACCTCGCCGTCCGTGAGCTTGCCGTCCTCGATCAGCTTGGTGACGAAGGAGATCGCGCGCATCTCGCGCATCAGCGATGAGTTGAAGCTGATCTCGTTGATGCGGTTCATGATGTCGCGCGCGGTCGTCGGTACGTCCGGCCGCTCGGTCGGATTGATGTGCACGATCACGACGTCGGCGCTGTCGCAGTGATAGATGAGCGGGAAGATGGCGGGGTTGCCCATGTAGCCGCCGTCCCAATAGTGCTCGCCGTCGATCTCCACCGCCTGGTAGATGAAAGGCAGGCAGGTCGGAGGCCAGCACGGCGTCGGCGCAGATCTCCTCGCCGGTGAACACCTTCACCTTGCAGGTCCGGACATTGGTCGCCGAGAGAAACAGCTTCACCGCGCATTCGCGCTGCAGGCTGCTCGAAGTCGACGACCTCTTCGAGCACGGACTTCAGCGGATTGATGTTGAGCGGATTGAGCTGATAGGGCGAGAAGACGCGGCTCAGGATGTCGAACGCCAGATAGGCCGGCGAATTCTCCAGCCCGTGATTGTGCGTGAGCCGGTCCCAGGGCGAGGGCTGCAGCGGCGAGAACACGCCGTGCGGGCGATTCGCCGCCAGAACGTCTTCAGCGCCCGCTTGGCGCCCTCGCGCCCGCCGACGGTAAGCCCGTAGGCAAGCACCGTCGCGTTCGCGGCGCCGGCGCTGGTGGCGCTGATCCCCTCGAACGCGATCCGCTCGTCCTCCAGCAGCCGGTCGAGCACGCCCCAGGCGAAAGCGCCGTGCGCGCCGCCGCCCTGCAGGGCAAGGTTGACCGTCTTGGTTCCGGCCGCAGCAGCCGGCGCCGGGGTCAGCCGTGACTTCGGCATGAATGTTCATCGTTTCCTCCATCTGATTCGCCGCTCAGTGAGCGGTCCAGCCGCCGTCGACGGTCAGCGTCGTGCCCGGTGATCGAGGCCGCGCCCTCGCTGGCGAGGAAGACGGCCAGTAGCGCCGATCTCCTCGATCGTGGCGAAGCGCTTGTTCGGCTGCTTCTTGAGGAGCACGTCGCGGATCACCGCCTCGCGGTCGATGTCGTGCGCCTTCGCCTGGTCGGCGATCTGCGCCTCCACCAAGGCGTCCAGACGTAGCCCGGGCAGATTGCGTTGCAGGTGATGCCGTCCTCGGCGGTCTCCAGCGCAGTCACCTTGGTGAGGCCGATCATGCCATGCTTCGCGGCGACGTAGGCCGCCTTGAACGGCGAGGCGATCAGCCCGTGCGCCGACGAGATGTTGATGATGCGGCCCCATTTCTCTCCGGCGCATGGCAGAGAGAACGAGGCGGGTAGTGTGGAAGGCCGACGACAGGTCGATCGCAATCACCTTGTCCCACTTGTCGGTCGGGAACGATTCCAGCGGCGCGACGTGTTGGATGCCGGCGTTGTTCACGAGGATATCGATCCGCTTCCAGCTCGCGAGTGCGGTCGCAATCATCTCCTTGATCGAAGTCGGGTCCGACATGTCGGCGGCAGAGTAAGCGACGTCGATGCCGAAGCTCTTCCTGATGTCGGCGGCTGTGGCGTCGATCTCGTCCGCTTGGGCCGAAGCCGTTGAGCACAATCGTCGCTCCGGCAGCTGCGAGCGCCCGGGCAATGCCGAGACCGATGCCGCTGGTGGATCCGGTGATGACGGCTACCTTGCCTTCCAGTGCCCTCGCGCCGGTCGACATCTGAAGTGCGACATTCACGTTCATGGTGGAGTCCTTCATAAGAAGCCCCGGACGGGGAGTTGATGACGAGACCTTCACAGCTTCCGCAGCCGGGTGGAAATATCGGGTAGCTGCCGTTTCGATAGGGGGCGGCTATGGTAGCCTCAGGCCGCGTCCCGCATAGAAAGCGGCTCAGGCTCAACGGCTGGCCGGGCGAGTTTGGGTGCGGTGTCGTCGGAACCGGTGATGAGCCGCTGCCGCGCTCGAACGTCACGTAGCTCCACATCCAGCTCAGCGCGACGACCAGGCGGCTGCGGAAGCCGATGAGGAAGTAGATGTGCACCAGCGACCAGAGCAGCCAGGCCGGAAAGCCGGTCAGCCTGAGCCCCATGATCTCCGCGATGGCGCGGCTGCGCCCGATGGTCGCCATGGAGCCGGAATCGCGATAGCGGAACGGCGCAAGCGTCTCGTCACGCAGGCGCTTCTTCAGCAGCCTCGCGACATACTGGCCCTGCTGCTTTGCGACCATCGCGACGCCCGGCAGCGGCTTGCCTTCTTGGTCGACGACGTGCGCCGTGTCGCCGATGACGAAGATGTTCGGCTGGCCAGGGACCGACAGGTCGGGGTTCGACGATCACGCGGCCCGCCCGGTCGGTCTCGGCGTCGAGCCACTTACCGGCCGGCGAGGCGCGGACGCCCGCCGCCCAGATGATCGTGCGGCTCTCGATCCGTTGTCGGCAACGACCACGCCTTCCGGTCCGCAGTCGGTGACAGCGCTGTTCAGGAGAACGGTGACGCCGAGGGTCTCCAGCGCCCGGCGGGCATATTCCGACAGGCGCTCGTCGAACGTGGCAGGACGCGCGGTCCCGCCTCGACCAGCACGACGGTGGTCTCGCGGGATCGATGTTGCGGAAGTCCGCCGCCAGCGCCTTCTTGGCAAGCTCGGCGATGGCGCCGGCCATCTCCACGCCGGTCGCGCCCCCGCCGACCACAACGAAGGTCAGGAGGCGCCTGCGCTCCTCCGCGGAACGCTCGGTCTCGGCGCGCTCGAAGGCGATCAGGATGCGGCGCCGCAACTCGGTCGCGTCATCGATCTTCTTTAGGCCGGGCGCTACAGGCTCCCACTGTCGTGTCCGAAATAGGCATGCCGCGCGCCCGTCGCCAAGACCAAGTAGTCGTAGGGGATGGCGCACCGGTCGGTGACGACGGCTGCGCGCGCGTGTCGATGTCGAGCACTCTGGCAAGCTGCACGCGCATGCTCGTGACCGCGCACGATCCCTCGGATCGGTGCTGCGATATCGGCGGGAGAAAGCCCAGCGGTCGCCACCTGATAAAGCAGCGGCTGGAACAGGTGATAGTTGCGCCGATCGACGACGGTCACGTTGAACGGCCCGCCGGCCAGCGCCTTCGCAGCAGTGAGCCCGCCAAAGCCTGCGCCGACGATCACGACATGCGGAAGCCAGGGATGTTCGCTCGACTGTGCCATTAAGTTCCTCCACCGGGTTTGTGAGGTATCATTCGCCGATGGGTCGTTCGTGAGGAAATATCAGCTGCGTATGAGGTCGATGCGGTGCGTGCATCGCGCCCGCGCGCTACTTCATTTCGAGCACGGTCGTTCCCGTCCATTCGGGGTCCGGCGCCTTGTTCAGGAATTCATCGCAACGCTCGATCAGGATGCTGGAAGGCTTGTCCTGTCCGCGCAGATCGATAGCGCTCCTGAAGCGCTCGATGGCGCCTCGGAAATCACGATTGCGATACCGTGCGAGCCCCTCGTCGTAGACAGCGACCCAGGCGGGCGCGGGTCCGTCATCAGCGAGGGCCACGAGCTCGAAGATCGCGGTTCCCTCCGTCCGGCCGTAGACCGTGATGCGATCGAGTTCACGCGCAACGATCCGCTTTCCCGCGGCAACTCGCGTCGCTTCTCCGATGATGATGATCGTGCCGTATATCTTGTTTACGCTCTCGAGCCTGCTGGCGATGTTCACCGTGTCGCCGATGGCGGTGTAGTTCAGGCGGGTGTCCGATCCGATATTGCCCACCAGCGCGATTCCGGAGTTCAGGCCTATGCGCATTCGCAAAGGGCGCCCGTAATCGTCCGAGAGGCGCGATTCCCTCAGCGCTACCTCGCAGGCGAGCGCGGCCCGGCAGGCGGCGTAGGCGTGGTCCGGATTGTCGGTCGGTGCGCCCCACAACGCCATGACAGCGTCGCCGATGAACTTGTCGACAGTGCCTTCGCTCGCGCTGATCGTGCGCGACAAAAGATCGAGATAGCTGCCGAGCAGCGGGACGATCTGATCGCGGAGGCGCTCGGAGAGACCAGTGAACCCGGAGATGTCGGCAAAGAGCACCGAAATCTCCCGATGACTGCCGCCTGGCCTGGCCTCGATCCCCTCGGCAACGAGTGTCTTGACGAGATCGGTCGGCAGGTATTTTCCGAAAGCCTGGAGTCCAGTGGCCATGCGGGCAATTGCGTCCGAAAGGGCATTGATCTCGGTAAGTCGCGACGCATGCCGCTGCACTTCCGCCAGCTCGAAGCGCTCCACGTGTCTGAGCTCGTTGGCGACGGTGGCAAGCGGGGCTGCGATCAGCCGCTGCCCGAGCCAGACAGAGAGCGCGGCAAAGGCGACAAGCGCCGCACTGAGGCCGATGGCGAGTCGGCGGGTCGTGGCTTCGATCGAACCGAGGAACTCCGCTTCGGGGATGACCGTGGCCAGAACCCAGTCAGAGAAGGCGAGGGGCGTCAGCGTCACCGAGTAGGCATCACCACCCGCGACGTGGCGCATGGCGCTCGACTTTCCGATGCCGGCCATGACCTCCGGCGAAGCATGGGCGAAAGCGTCCTGCGCGACCGACAGGAGCGGTTGGTGGGACAGGTCGGCACGCCTGGTCTCGTCGGCGTCGGCGTCGGGAACAGCGACAACCCCCTCTTTGGCGCTGAGGATAAAGGCAGATCCGGTCCTACCGACCGACAGGCCCGAAAGGAACCGCGACAGCCGCTCATACTCGATCATGATGGCGAGCACGCCGATCTTGGAGACGTAGACCTGGACCGGGCCGGTGTAGGCGAGCGCGGGATGCGTGCCGTCCGGATGCTCGGTGACATGCGTCCAGTGCGGGACCGTCAGCCTGAGCCCCGTCGTGTACCAGCGCTGCTTGGTCGCGGAGAAATCGGACGGCTCGAAGGAGCGCTCCTCGAACTGGATGTCGCCGACCACCACCTTGTAGCGGTCGATCCGCCGTTGGCGCGTACCGTTCTGGGAGGCGACCTCCGACATCTCGATCTCCTGGTCACCGAGCTTGCGTGCTGAGAAGAAGTTGCCGTCGGGCCAGCCGAAAACGATCCGCGAGAGTGAGCTCTGTGACTGCAGCTCCGAGAGGAAGACAAACTCGCGCTTGTCCGCTTCGCGGCTGTCGAGGACGTTCTGGTAGAAGAGCGTGCGGATGGCGCCGTGCGCCGCGCGAGCCTGTGCGGCGATCTGCTCGACCTCCTTCTCCACCGCGGAGACGATCTGTGCGTTGATCGTATCAACCAGCGAACGGCTGTTCGCTTCGGCTGTTCGCGACCAAAGCGCATGCACCGCGCCGGCGCTGACGGCAATTGCGGCGAGCGCGAAGATCGACAGTGCGAGACGGATTCCAATGCGCAAGGGACGCCCTCCTGAAAGCGCCCGGATCATGCGGTGAAGGCAGCCGAAATAGCCAATAGCGATGCGCTATCGGATCGATCCGCAACCGGCATTTCAAAGTCGTAGGCGGGCGTGGTGACTTGGCCTCACGCCGGCCAATCGTGGCGGCGCTTCGAAACCTCAGGAGGCGAACATGTCGCCGATTGCCCTTGCCGAAGCCGGCCGCTCCCTTGCGGAGCGTATTCCGCAGAGCTTCGTTTCGCTCGCCGCCCGCCTTGGCGTGGCGAACGTGTTCTGGACTTCGGGCCAGACCAAGGTAGACGGCTTCTTCCACATCAAGGACACCACCTTTTACCTGTTCCAGGAAGAGTACAAGGTGCCTCTGCTGCCGCCGGATCTCGCGGCCTATCTCGCCACGACGGCCGAGCATGTGTTTCCGATCCTGCTCGTCGTCGGGTTCGCGTCACGTCTTTCGGCGCTTGCACTGCTGGGCATGACGGCCGTCATCCAGCTCTTCGTCTATCCGAGCGGGTGGCCGGAGCACATTCTGTGGGCCTCAGCCCTCCTCGTTGTCATCGCGCGCGGTCCCGGCGTCCTTTCGCTTGACCACCTGGTCTGGCGGAAGAGCGCGGACGTGCCCGCCTTCGTGCGCTGACGCGAAGCCAGCGGCGGGGAGGGGACAATGGTCGCGAAGGCCCTGATCGTGGTGGCAGCCGCCGTTGCGGCGACGGCCTCATTCCCGGCGTTTCAGATGGAACGGGCGCCGGTCGTTGTGAAGGGCGACCGCCTTCCCATCGCGGTGCGCGCGTGCGCGCCCGATTGCACCGCGCTCGCCACGGCGACACGCGGCGGCCGTTGGCTCACGATCGAGCAGCCGGCCGGGGAGGCGGGCTCTGTTCTGTACAGGGTCCCCGTCGCCGACATGGCGTCTGCTGCGATCGTTTCGCAGGTGTTCTCCCACGCATCGCGCAGCGATGGCACAATCGGACCGATCGGAAGCACTCAGCGCTGAAGCGAAGAAGACGGGGGGCGCTGCGCTTCCAACGAGCGTGCCGCCCGTAGTCCGATTCCCACGCGCGCCCCGATCAGCAATGCCAGGTTTTGCATCGGATCGAAGCCGGGCGCTTCGCCCGCCGCAATGGCTGCTGCCCGCGTGAAGCTCGCGCCCGCGGCCAGCGCGGAAACGAATGCGAAACCGCCGGCGGTGAGGCGGTGTTCAACGACTTCGAGCTCCGGCCGGACGATAAGAACTGCCTGAGGCTCCCACGTACGGAGACTGGGCCGCAGCTCACGTCCCTGGTGCGCCTGCCAGATCGACAGAACCGGAAACCGCGAGGCGAGCAGCTCAACGGACGGGTGCAGCTTCAACGTCGTCGTCTCGAGCATGGCCGGCGCCAGCGATGCGAATGCATCCGCCGGCATCGGCTTCACATCGGCGGCGTGGTAGGCGCGGCCGCGCGCCATCTCAAGGCGGGCAACGTCGGCGAGATACGGGACGCTGCCCGCCGGGGCGAAGCCTTCGATGAAGGCAGGGAAGGCTTCGCCGTAGAGGAAAAGGAGAGGAGACACCGGCGGGTTCGCCACGGCGAAGGCCTGCGCCATGGATCTGAAGAAGGCCTGACCGACGAGCGTAGCGACCACGGGGAAGCGGCTTTCCAGGGCGCTCACCAGCCCGGCGACGACGTTATTGCGGTAGACGCCGAAGCGCCGCGCGACGCTTGCCCCGGACGGGACGACGAGCCCGCGCGGCGGCGTTCGATCAGCCTCAAGAAGCGCGGCGGCGAACTCGGATTCGCGCATATCCATGCCTGACTCAGGCAGCGTGCCGCAGGCGGATGCCGTCGGTTCCGTCCAAGATGGCGTTGGCGCGCGCCGCTTCGGCTCGAAGGACCGCGAACGAAGGCACATCATTGTCCCATTCGATGAGTGTCGGGACCGGTCCGCTTCGCGCGATGACGTGGCGGTAGAGGTCCCACACGGCATCGGCGACCGACGCTCCGTGCGCGTCGATCAGGAGGACCGAGCCGTCTTCGTCGCGGTCCGCGGCGAAGCCGCCCAGATGTACCTCGCCGACTGCGCAGACCGGGAAACGATCGAGGTAGGCGTAGGGATCGAAGCGGTTGTTCACGGCCGAAACGTGAACGTTGTTGACGTCGAGCAGCAGGCCACATCCGGTCCGGCCGACCACTTCCGCCAGGAACTCGATCTCGCTCATCTCCGAGTCTTCGAAGGCGATGTAGGTGGACGGGTTTTCAAGCAGCATGCGCACGCCGAGGACCCGCTGCACCTGGTCGACATGGGTGCAGACGCGGTTGAGCGTGGTTTCGTTGTAGGGGAGCGGGAGGAGGTCATTGAGGTAGGCATCGCCGTGACTCGACCATGCCAGATGCTCCGAGAACAGCCCCGGCCGATAGACCGTCACGAGGTGCTCAAGGCGCGCCAGGTGTTCCCGGTCGAGCGGTACGGCTCCGCCGATCGACAGCCCCACCCCGTGCAGCGACAAGGGAAAACGGTCGCGAATCGCAGAGAGGAAGGCGAGCGACGGTCCGCCGGCGCCCATGTAGTTCTCGGCGTGCACTTCGAAGAACGCGATGTCGCGCGCGCCCTTGAAGATATCGAGCCCATGTTCGTGCTTCAGGCCAAGGCCGGCGCGCAAGGGGATGACGTGCTTGGTTTGGTATTCCGGAACGGAGATGGGGCGGAGCATTGGGACCTCCCTAGGTCGTGCATCCGGGCCGGCGGGGCGCTTGCTTTCGTGCCCCCGCCGGCGCTCGGCGCGGGTCAGCTCGGGCGCTCGACCGGCTCGAGCGAACCGGGGCCGAACGGAGTTTCCATGGTGACGCAGGTGCCGGCGGGGACAAGCTTCCAGGCATGGCCGTTGAAGTCGACCTTGTTGGTGCCGGCGCACGTCGTGCCCGGTCCGGCGGCACAGTCGTTCTGCGTGGCGAGCGCGATGCCGAAGCATTTCTCCTTGTCTGCGGCGGGGGTCTCCGCGGACTTGGCGGGCACGCCGACTGCGGCGACGGCGGCGGCAAGGGCGCCAGCGAGCGCCGCACCCGTGATAGAAACGGTCTTGGTCATGGTGGTGGTTCCTTCAATTGGTCCAGCGCCTCGTTGGCGCGCTCCGATTAAGCCCTGGACGCGGCGCCCGATGAAATATCGATGCCCGATCGATCCAATAGCCCGATGCTATTGCTTAAGCTGCTACTCGGAACGACCGATCACGGACACACAAATGCCGAAGCGTCGTCGCGGCGGGGCTCGCCGCCGTTGCACCCAAACCATAGCTTTTTGCTATTGGACTGGAATTGGTGGTCGCGTGGTACGCTGCAGCAGGCGCCCGGCTGCGCGAGCGCACCTTGGAAGGCCTCACCCCGAAATGCGGACATTCCTGCATCACCGGTCGCCGGTATCCTCTGAGCATTCCCCGGCGCGCCGCGGCCGGCGTTTTGCGTCGAACGCAACGCGCGCGTCCGAGCGAAGGCCGGCGGCATGATGACCGGATCGCTTGTCTCCGAGTTGGAGAAATCGCTTCAGCAAGCGAAGCAAATGGACGTTTCGCTTGGCGAGCAACTGGTGCACATCGCCAATGCGGTCAGGTCGCTGAGCCCGCCGTTTGCAGACGCCGTCGACCGGCTTGTCACGCGCCTTAAGAAGGCCGGCGCCGGCAGCAAAGCGCCTCTGCCGGGCGAGCCCATGCCTGACTTCAGCCTTCCGGACGAGAACGGGCGCATGGTCGCCCTGCATGACTTGCTCGAAAGGGGACCGGTCGCCATCGCGTTCCACCGCGGACACTGGTGCCCCTATTGCCGCATCAACACGGTCGCTCTTGCCCGGGCGCATGCGCTTGCTGCGGCGGGTGGCGCGCAAGTCGTTGCGATCACGCCCGATCGCGCCAATTTCACCATGCTGCTCAAGACGGAGGCCAACGCTTCGTTCCCGATCTTGACCGACATCGACAACGGCTATGCGATGTCGATCAACCTGACGATCTGGGTCGGCGACGAAATGCATGAGCTGATCGCCAAAGCGGGATGGGACCTAGCCCTTTATCAGGGCAATGACGCGTGGACGCTTCCAATTCCGGCGACTTTCGTGGTCGGCGCGGATGGGTTGATCAAGGCGCGCTATATTGATCCCGACTACCGCCGCCGTATGGCGATCGAGGAGATGCTCGGTGCGCTGCGCGAGGCGTGCTGATGCCACCGCGCGGCCCACAGGCGCCGGGCGCTAAGTCTCAATGCACCGAATCAGGCTGCGCCCAATCGGCGGCGCGCAGGAGATTGAGCAGTGCACCGGCCGCCGCCGACCGCTGGCGCCCGGCGACGCCGTAGACGGTCACGTCGCGGCGAATATCCAGTCCGTTCACGCGAAGCCGCAGCAGCCGCTCGGTGAGAGGCGCGCTCGGCGGTCCGAACGCAACGCCGAAGTTCGATTCCAGAAGCACGACCAGATCCTGATCGGTCTCCACCTCGTGGGAATTGGATAACTGGACGCCGTGCTCGTTCAGTTGACGGGTGACTTCCGCCGTCATCTCGCATCCAACGCGGACGAGGAACCGCTCGCCGGCCAGGCTCCCGGCTTCAATCTCGTTGCGCCTCGCGAGCGCGTGTTCCTGGCACACGATCAGATCATAATCTTCCTTGTGGACCGGCCAATGGTCGAGCCGATCCCATGCATCGCGCAGCGGTCCTGCGACCGCGAGCTCCGCGCCGCCTTCCTTCATGATGTCTACGATATCCTGCGCCGACCCGCGCTTTATCCGGAGTTGGATGCCGGGATAGACGCGCTTCAACTCGTCGAGCTGGGGCATCAAGAGCTTCAGATTGACTGTGTTCGAGACCGCAATCGAAAGCGAGGCGACCGTGTTGGATTTCAATTCGCGGGCGAGGCTCTTGGCCGACAGTGCGCTCTCGTAGCATTGACGCAAGAGCGGCAGCATGCGTTGTCCGAGATCGGTGAGATGCGACTGCCGACGTTCTCGCCGAAGCAACTCCCCGCCGAGCTCCTCTTCCAGCAGCTTTATGGCGCGAGTGAGCGAGGGTTGGCTGACGTTGCACTCCTCGGCAGCCCGCGTGAAGTTGAGCGTCTCCGCCAGCGCCAGGAAATACCGGACCTGCTGCATCTCCATCAGAACGCACTCCAAAGGCGACCACCGCCATGCCGCGGCTGGGCAGCAGAGGGTCCTCGGGCTCGGATTTTCCGGGGCTCTCGCAGCGAGATAATATTTGCTTCGCCCGGCCACGAGCAAGCATTCGTTAATTTACGCCACCGTGCTCAGCCCGGGCCTCGTCGGCAATCCGGCGGGTCCGGACGCCGGCCAATGCCACTTCCGCGCGCGATCCGCCCGCTAGTATTCTGGGCGTGCCGGGCCTTCTTCGCACCCGTGATCGCTCCGGAGGTAGAATGCCGCGGGTTTCGCCTATTTCTGCGCTGGAAGAGGCGCTCTATGTCGCTCGCGCCACATGGATGCGTCACTGAACGATCGTCTGTCGCTCGTCGCTGACGAAGTGCGGGTGGGGAGTCCCGGATTCGCGGCGGCCGTCGACCGTTTGGTCGCGCGTTTGAGTCTGCAGATGCGGGTGCGAATGCGCCGCAGGTCAGAGACCCCATGCCGCCATTCGCATTGCCTGACCATAACCGCGCCATCTTGAGCCTCGAGGACCTCCTCCGGCGCGGCCCCTCGCCGTGCAGTTCCCGCGCGGATTCTGGTGCCCCTACTACCGGCTGAGCACGGCCGCGCTCGCAGATGCCTATCCCCGCGCCCGTGCCCTCGGCGGTGACTTCGTCGTCATCGCCAGACCGTGCATCGTTCTCCAGGAACTCCGGTCGGAGTTCGGTGTGGAATTCCCGTTTCTCACCGATGTCGACAATGCTCGACCCGCCGCGCCCACAGCTCGGCATCTCTGCGCAAGAAAAGGTTTCACCGAGGTAGCGGCCCCTGCGCCGCCCCTGCGCGCGCCACTTGCCGGAGGGGAGCTTTGAGAAGGTGGCCAAACGTGTGCACCTCGTGTGCTGTAAGCAGTCGTAGAGGGTCGAAAGCGACATCGGAGGCTTGACGCTGACCGAAATCAGCGAGCACGCACCGTTACTTTTTCTCGATCAGATCGTAGAACCGCCATACGCGATCGCTCCATACGCCACCGATGTCGCGGCCAGCGGCGCCCACGATATTGGGATTGATCGTGAAGTGGTTGGCGGCCGTCAGCATCTCTCGATAAATCCGCTGCATGGTTCCCCTTCGCAGGGAAGCGCCGCCGGCAGCGCGATAGACGAAATGGCAGGCGTCGACACCGGCCTCATGCACCTCGGACTTGGCGAGATGAATGAGGCTGATCTCCCGCGTCGAAACCCGGTTGCCGGCTTCGATCGAGGCTTCCACGTCGCGCCAGACCTCGAACAGGAAAGCGCGCGCCGCTCGCACCCGCGCCTCAGCACGACCGAAGTCGAACCAGAACTTGTCGCTTTCACCGAGCAAACCCGAGCGTCCGGTCTTGCCGCGCGCGAATTTGGCGATCTCGTCCAGAATGCGGCGCGACTCGCCAATCGCCCATCCGGAGTGGCCGATGGCCGCCAAGCCGACGACGCCAAGGCTGAAGAACTCCTCCTGACGTTGGGGCTCTGCCGTCAGGATGGGGAACACCATGTCGTCGGGAATGAATACGTCCTTTGCGCTGTAGTCGATGCTGCCTGTCGCGTTGAGGCCGAGGACATCCCAATTGCCCAGCAGGTCGAAATTGCTCGACCGGGCCATGTGCGCAAAGGACGATCACGTCGCCTTTGTCGTCTTTGGCCGGCTGTCCGGTTCCGTCGTCGAGAAGACACGCGCTGTGGGTGAACGTCGCGTGATAGATGCCGCTCGCGTACGACCACTTACCGTTCAGGAGATAGCCACCGTCGACCTTCTTCAGCATGCCGGTAGGCGTGCCCTGCCCGGAGAAGCTGTTCTCCGTGCCCGGCGCATAGAGGCGGGCGATTGCGCTGTCCGGCAGGAATGCCGCCGACATCGCCCCGATACAGGCATGCACCATCGATATCCAGCCGGCCGAACCGCTGTGATAGGTGATGGCCTCGATCAGCTCGAGCGCGTGTGTCGGCGACATCTGCGCCCCGCCGATCTCCTCGCCGGCGAAGATGTGCGACATTCGCAACGGCTTGAGCGCCGCGAACGTAGCCTCGTTCAACCGGCCAAGTTCTGTCGTTCTCCTCGGCATTCTCCTCCAGGATCGGACCGATCTTGCGGACATGCTCCAACAGGGACGCGAAATCGGTCTTCGTGCCCCAGTATTGCGTCGGTGCTGCGGGGGCGATGTTCATGGTCTTTCCCTCCTTGGAATGTCCGCGTCCCGCGAGAAAATCGCCGATCACCGTCACGGTCTCCGGGTCTTCCTGCATTGCGAAGTGGCCGACGTCGCGAACGATATGGACGCGCGCGTTCGGAATAAGTTTGGCCCACACGTCCGCCTGGCCGCGCGGCAGCAACCTGTCCTTGTCACCCCATACGATGAGCGTTTCGTTCGGTATGCGGCTCAACCAGCGGCCGAGGTTCGGATGACCAAAGCCATGAACCTTGAGGATGTTGGTGAGCGCGGCGCCCTCCTTCTCGCGTGCGGCGACAAATTCGTCCGGCGCGGGCGCGTCTGAGCCTCCCGGGAAATAGCGCAGCGCTACGTCGACGCGATGCGCGAGATAGCCCGGCAAGTCCTGTGGGCCGATCGCTGGAAAGGTCGGTGGCGGGGTGATCGGGATGGTTCAGGCCCGCGGGCGCATTCAGCACTAGCCGACCGAAGAGGTCGCCGGCGAAGATTGCCATCTCCGCCGCCATCCATCCCCCCATGGAATGGCCGACGAGGT
Source organism: uncultured Alphaproteobacteria bacterium (assembly GCA_963801225.1). Lineage (GTDB taxonomy): Bacteria > Pseudomonadota > Alphaproteobacteria > Rhizobiales > Afifellaceae > DASWJZ01. The sequence continues at coordinate 241,573 of CAWDED010000001.1, read as the reverse complement.
GCGGCTTGTCGAGCCGGAGCGCCGACAGGAGGCGCAGGTTGTGGACGATCATGTCCTGCATGCCAACGACATGCGGGGCGGCATCGCTTTCGCCGAAGCCGGGGTGGAAAGGCAGATAGACGCGGAACCTGTTGGCCAGGCCGCCGGCCCATTCGTAACCTTCGAGCGTGGCGGCGCCGTGCAGCGCAAGCACGGCGGGACCTTTGCCGATTGCCTTGACGACCGTGCGGACGCCATCGACGTCGAATGTCAGCGTTTCGAAGTCCATTGGCTTTCCTCCTGGCAACTAGCCTGCCGCCGCCTCGATCAGAACCTTGCATTGTGTGGTCCGCCGTCGGAGCGCCTCGAACGATGTCCGGGGATCTGGTCGAAACTAATTCTGTCGGTGATCAGAAGCCTGCGGCCGGAAACGGCCAGGGCCGAGCGCATCGATTGCGGTCGCGAACTCCGCCATCGTGAAGAATGCCGGCGAAGATGACCTGGATTTCCTTCGAGATGCGGCGAACGGGTCCCACTCGTCGCCACTCGACGCAAAGCCCGACGCTTACGACCGTGCCGTGAATTCGAACCAAACTGGCACGCAAAGTCGATCAGTCCTTTCTTGCCGACGCATTCGAAGACGACATCGGGCTTGCCACCGATCATATCTCTGAAGCTCGGCTTCGAGCGAAGGCCCGGATATGGCGAAGCCCGTTGCGCCGAAGGCGGCCGCACGCGCCTCCTGATGGCGCGTGATGTCGGCAACAATGACCGCTCCCGCGCCCATGCGTCTCGCCCAGAAAGCCACCAAGAGGCCGATCGGGCCGGCGCCGAGGACCAGCACCTTGTCTCCGGGCTTCATGCCCGAACGAACGATTGCGTGCAGAGCGACAGAAACCGGCTCGGCGAGCGCACCCTCATCGATGGGAAGATCATCGGGCAAGCGACGACACTGCCGCGCGGCGACGGCCGCGAACTCGGCATAGCCCCCACCGATTAGCCGCATCCGGGAGCACCACGCGGGCTCCCCCTTGCTGCAGCTCTCGCAGGAGCCGCATCCCCACATGGGAGCTACCGCGACGCGGTCGCCAACCTGAAAATCAGCAACATCGGCTCCGACCATGGTTACGTCGCCGGCGAATTCATGCCCAAGCACGGTGCCTTGCCCGACGCCGAACGTTACCGGATCCTTGGTCATATGCAGGTCCGAGCCGCAGATGCCGCACGCAGCCACATGCAGCAGAACTTCGTCCGCGGCCGGTTCGGGAACACTTAGATCGCCAATGCGCAACGGCCGGCCGACGCCATCGAAGATTGCGGCCTTCATTTGCCGTCATCCAGAAGCGTGCGTCGGGTCGGAAACAGGGGCGCGTCGACCACCTTGCAGATCAGCCCCCAGATGCCGCCCCGCACGAAGAGCGCCATGATGACAGTAAGGAGGCCGAACACTACGAGATAGGTCGCTCCATACTCGCCAAACCACTGCTCGGCGAAGAAATAGATGAGCGCACCGATCAGTACCCCCTCGATGGACCCGAGTCCGCCGATCATGACTATGAAGATCGCGACGATGGCCCAGTTCGGGTCGTAGGCCGAGGGCGGTGTGATGCGCAGCTGCGCCATAAAATAGATCGCGCCGGCGAAGTCCGGTCCCGACGGCCGCGGCAAGCCAGATCCAGAATCGAAGCCTGCCAACATTCACCCCCTGGCTCGCAGCCGCCACTGGATTGTCCCGCATCGCAGTCAGCGCGAGCCCGTAGCGCGATCGCAACAGCCAATAACTTCCGCCGATCGTGACGAGCAGCATCAAGGCGCAGAGAAAGGAGACGCCGACGGCCCGCTCATAAGGCGAATACTCGGTCATGACGCGTAGGCTCATGCCCGCACCCGCATTCACGTAGCCGAAGACCGACGTGGCCAACCGCATGACTTCCGCCACAACCCATGTGCCGATCGCGAAATAGGGACCCTCGAGCCGATGCAGGAGGCCGTAGGTCGGTATGGCGAGCAGCGCCGGTGCGATTAGGCAGAGCGGTACCGCTATGAACGGATTGACCCCCCAAAGCTGGGCCAACACGAACATCATGTAGGCCGCGACTCCGATGAAGGCCTGCTGGCCCACTGATACGAGACCCCCGTAGCCCGCCATCAGGTTCCACATCTGCGCGACCGCGATGTAGCAGCACAGTTCAACGACATCGCGGATGCGTCCCTGGCTAGCCCACCACGGCATGGTCGCGATGGCGATCAGAACGCCTACTCCGAGCACCATGGCAATCAGACCCGACGTGGTCTGCCGACGCACGCGCACCGAAGCGGGCAGGGTCTGTACGGCGTCGCTCATCGTGTCATTCCCTTCCCAGGATCCCCTGTGGGCGAATAGCAAGCACGATCAGGAACACGATGTGGCCGACCAGGATTCCGAGGCCCGGATTGAAACGGAAAGCGAGCGATTGGCTGATCCCGAGCACCATGGCGCCGATGAAAGCCCCCCAAATTGAGCCCATGCCGCCGATGATGACCGCCTCGAAGGCGTAGATCAGCTGGAACGGTCCGTCGGCCGGCGCAACGGTCGCGCGCATGGACTGGAAAACCGCCGCAAAACCCAGGATCGCGACGGCGATCGCCGTGGCACCGGCATAGACGCTCTTGGGGTTCACGCCGGTCATTGCCGCCGCGTCGACATCGGAGGCGGATGCGCGAATGGCCCGTCCGAAGCGGGAATACCGCAGGAGAGTATCAAGTCCGCCGGTTAGCAGCGTCGCCGTGACTAGGACAATGACCGGCAGCACGCCGACGAACAGTGGCCCGAGCTGAAAAGATGCTTGTTCGATTCCGCCACCGCTCAGCGATCGCGTATCCGCGGACCAGATCTGCAGCATCAGGTTCTGCAGTGCGACGGAAAGGCCGAAGGTCGCGATTAGCGACGGCAGAGGATCGGCCCCGACCACGCGGTTGAGGATGGTTCGTTGCAAGACCCAGCCGATGAGGCCGCCGACGACGACCAGCAGCGCCAGCACCGTCCATGGCCCGAGATGAAAGGTGGCCGCCAGGCTGATGCCGATCAGGGCGAGCAGGATCGTCAGGTCGCCATGGGTGATGTTGACGATCCGCATGACTCCGAACATTAGCGCCATGCCGAGGGCGTACTGGGCATAGAGCCCGCCCAGGAGAACCCCCTGCACCAGTCCGTCAAGCCACAGCATGGGCGCCGCCGAAATACGCTTCGCCGATGGCTTCGCGGGTGATGTCGGCCGATCTGCCGGTTAGAGTCATGCGCCCCTCGAGCATGCAGTAGAGACGGTGGGACGTCGACTGGGCGAGGCTTACATCCTGCTCGACGAGGACGATTGCCGTCCCGGTCTCGGAAATCGAGGGGATCGACTGGTAGATCTCCTTTACGACCTTCGGTGCCAGCCCCAGGCTGATCTCGTCGCAAAGCAGCACGCGCGGTTGGTTCAAGAGCGCCCGCCCGATGGCAACCATCTGCTGCTGCCCGCCCGAAAGCGACTGGACCGGGACTCGGCGTTTCTCTTTCAGCATGGGAAAGAGGTCGAACACCCGCTCTAGACTCCAGCCGCCGGCCGTAGCTGTTGCGGCATTGTCGATCGCGACGCGGAGATTGTCTTCGACGGACATGCCTGTGAAAAGCCGACGCCCCTCGGGGACGATAGCCACCCCCTGCGACACCATGCGATGTGGCGGCGACCCGCCGACAGGGCGCTCGTCCAGCCGCACCATTCCGGGAGCGACCCGCAGAATGCCCATAATGGATTTCAGCAGCGTCGACTTGCCGGCCCCGTTGGCCCCGATCAGGGCGACGATCTCTCCCGGGCCGATATCGAAGTTTACGCCGTAGAGTGCTTGGAAGTCGCCGTAGCGCGCTTCCAATCCGTGGGTGGACAAGAGGGGCGTGCTCATGCCTCGATCCCCATATAGACTCTCTTGACTTCGGGATCCTTGATCACGGCTTGCGGCAGCCCCTCTGCGATCTTCTCGCCGAAGTTCAGAACCATCAAACGGTCCGCGACGGCGAGCAGTGCATGCACGACATGTTCGATCCAGACGATCGTGATGCCGCGCTCCCGAATGCGACGGATGAGTGCGACGAGCTCTTCGCCCTCTTCGTCGGTCAACCCTCCGGCGATCTCGTCGAGCAGCAGAAGCTTTGGGTCCGAAGCCAGCGCGCGCGCCAGCTCCAGCCGCTTGCGGTCCAATGGCGTCAGCGCCCCGGCCATTCTGTTCGCCTTGCCCGACAGCTCGCAGTCCCGCAGGATCTGCGCGCACGGTCCATAGCTTTCGGACTCCGAACGCCCTCCCCCGAAGGTTGCGGCAACGAGCAGATTTTCGAAGGTCGTCATGCCGTCGTAGGGGCGGGGTATCTGATAGGTGCGCCCAATCCCCATCTTGCAGCGCTGGTACGGCGGCTCGCGTCGCAACGAGTGACCATCGAAAACCAGGTCCCCGCCGTCATTCTTCAAGTCGCCGCTGATCAGATTGAACAGTGTCGTCTTGCCCGCACCGTTTGGTCCGAGGATGCCCAGCACATCACCGGGCATCACGTCGAAACTGACCTCGTGAAGAACCCGGACGGCCCCGAAGGACTTGCTCAGTCCCCGCGCCTCGAGCAGCACGTTTCCGTCCATCGGGGCCCGCCCTGTGCCTTTCAGCCTAGCCCGCCCAGGGCAGCAGCTTCATTTCCTGTTCGGGCTCGAACAAGTTGTTGACGGTGTTATCGACGATCTTGAGGTCATACTTCCACTTGTCGCCCTTCACCCACTGACCGCCGAAGATCGGCGTAGTGGAGACGTTCTTATGCGGACCGCTGGAGAAGTCCACCGGACCGATGAGCGTGTTGATCTTCGTGGCAGCCATCGAGTCGCGATTGGCCGTGCGGTCGAGCGGGTCACTGGAACGCTTCAGGATGTCGAGCATGACTTCCCAGTTGGCGTGCTGGTAGCCGAGCGGCTGTTCCCACTGCTTGTTCTGGTCGGCCTCCCACTTGTCGGCGATGTCGCGGCTCACTTCGCCGGTCAGCGTGGACTTGAAGGGGAAGGCAGGGGTCCACCAGACTTCGGAGGACATGCCGTCGCCGAGATCGCCCATCGCCTCGACGCCCGAGGCGAAGAGCAGTGCCGCAGCGACAGTGATTGCCTTCGGCTTGTAGCTCTGCTGGGCGCACTGGTTCACGAAGGTCTTGAGGTCGTCGACATAAGTGATGCCGCCGACGATATCGCATTCGCCTGACTTGAACGCGGTGATCTGCGCTGAGTAGTCGTTGGTGCGCGGCTGGAAGTAGCCTGGCACGACGACCTCGAAACCGGCCGCCTTGGTGGGCACCGGCAGTCCATACTCGTTGTTGCCCCAGGTCTCGCCGTCGGCATTCTGCGGAAAGAGCATGCCGACCTTGCGGTTGGTCTCGATGGTGTTCCAGAGGCCGACGAACGTGTTCAGCGCCTCGTTCAGGCCCCAGAAGAAGTGGTAGGTCCAGTCGAAGGGTTTCTCGGCGCCGCCGCGCGGGAAGATGACCGCCTGCCAAGGTGCGCCGCTTGAGATGCATGGGCACTGGTTGAGTTCGGCCTGGTCCATGGTGTTGCTGACCATGTCAGTGGTCGAAGTGGGCATGATGATGTGCACGCCCTCGTTCAGGATCAGGTCGCCGGCGACTTCCGCGGCGCGGTTGGGGTCGGATTGCCCGTCGCGAACCAGGATCTCGACGTTGTATTTTCCGGTGGACGTATCGAGCCCATCAGCGAGAAGCGTCCGCACCTGTTCGATCGTCCAGGCGTCGGTTGCCCCGAAAGGAGCCAGTGGACCGGTCTGGGGCGCCACGACGCCGACCTTGATGGTACCGGCGGCGCGCGCCACCCACGGCATGGCAATGGCCGAAACCGCGACGCCGGCACTGAGTCCCTTGATCACCGTCCGGCGCGACGGGCCTCCGGCCGCTCTCTTGCGGGTCGCGGTACCCTTGCTGATATTCGTCATGGTTTCGTTTCCTCCCTTACTTGTTGATTGTTGTCGCCGTCTACGACAGCCCGGCGTTCAATGAGGCCTACTTGATACGATGCATCGACCCTCCGTCGATCACGATCTGGCTCCCGGTCACGTACGAGGAGCACGGTGAGGCCAGGTAGAGGGCAAGTCCCTTGATGTCATCGGGATCGCCGATCCGGCCGATCAGCGATTGCCCCTCGAATGCCCTCCGGTCGGCCGGGATCTTCAGCCGTCCGCCGGCGATATTGGTCATGAAGGGCCCAGGAGAGATGCAGTTGATCAAGGATGCCGTAGGAGCCGAGCTCCATCGCCATTTGCCGGATGAAATGATCGACGCCCGCCTTGGCGGGCATGTACGGCGTGCCCACGATAGCTTCGTTGATCTGGGCGGCAATTGAGGACGTTACGATGATCCGGCCGCCGCCGCTTCGTTTCATGTGACGGGCGGCGTGCTTCACCGTGGTGTAGACGGATGTGAGATTGACCTCGATCACCCGATCCCAGTGGTCATCGTCGAGAGCGTCTATCGCGCCTTCCGGTATGCGCTGCCCCTCGGTTGACATGAAGCCCGGGCCGCCGTCGATGCCGGCATTGGCGAAGACGACGTCGATCCGTCCGTGCCGCTCCGTCACGGTGTCGAACGCCGCCGCCATCCCGGCGCGATCGGAGACATCCAGCGCCTGACCCCAGACGTCGGCGCCGCTCGCTTGCATCTCGCAGACCGCGGTCTTGAGGCCGGCTTCGTCGATGTCGAAGACGCAGACGCGGGCTCCGTTGTCCGCCATGACTTCCGCATAGGCCCGGCCGATTCCGCTTGCACCGCCGGTGACGATCACCGACTTCCCGCGCACATCGAACATCTCGTCCAGGCTCGCCATCTTTCCTCCCACGGTTGATCGAACGTTCCGGAAGGGCTGCGGTACTACCCGCGAGGTCGCGGTGCTGGGAGCTGCGGCGGTCTTGGAGGCCGTCCCCGGAACGACGATCCGCTTCCTTCTGGAATTCTCAGCATCGGAGCTAGTAACGGCTGGGACCGCTTGCTTGTCAAACGAAGGTGCCGGCCGCCGTCCAGCCTCGTCGCCTTGCCATGCAAGCCATTGACGATATGGGAATTTCCGGTTTCCCTTCCAGACGCGTGCTCAAGAGGTCACCTACTCAGTTTGATGAAATCACGAATGCACTTGACGATTTCATCAATTCGACGAACCCTCGCGGAACTCGAGGTTCGGAGACTGGGAGTTGAGAGCACCCTCCGAGAGATCCAAGCTTTTGGACTTGGGTGGTAAACCGACCGTTCGCGAACTGCTGTCCAGTCTGGTCTTTAACCCGGTTGACGGGACGATCCGTCTCAACGGCGAACGGGTCATGATGCAGCGCGCGGCTGTTGGCAGCGCGCTACGTCGCGAGCTGATCGATATCCTTGGCCCGCACGAGACGCGTATCTTTCTGATCCGCCTGGGATTCATGTCCGGTCGAGCGGATGCGCGGTTCATTCGCACACGCTGGCCGAGCCTCGACATCGGCGACGCGTTCACCGCGGGAACCCGGCTGCATACCTTCAGCGGCACCGTGCGCGTAGAGACGATTTACAATGAGTTCGACTTTCGAAAGAAGCGTTTCGCCGGCGAGTTTCTGTGGCACGACAGCGTCGAAGCCGAGGAGTTTTGCCGCCAACACCGGCGGACCACGGAACCGGTCTGCTGGACCCAGCTGGGCTACGCCTCCGGCTACGCCAGCGAATTCTTCGACACGTTGATCGTGTCACAAGAGATCCAATGCAGCGCCAACGGACACGACCACTGTCGGGTCGTTGGAAGGCCGGCGGAAGTCTGGGGCCGGGAGACCCCGAGGTCATTCTGTTTCAGGAGCGCATTGCAGCCTCATTGGAGGAGGGACAGGCTAAACCGCGACGGGCTTTGACCGCTCGCACAGCCGGAACTGCCTTGTCGCAACTGGATCCTGGTCCTCCTCGCGCCGGTCCGCGAGCGGCTCGATCGCTTCGCTCCCATGTCCTTGCCTGTGCTCGTCGAAGGTGCTGTTGGAACCGGGCGGAACCGGGCGGCGCACTATCTTCATCGGGCCTCGGGCCGCTCGAGCACCGGGCTTCGACAACTGGGTGGGGCCCAGGTGACTCTCGAAACGTGCGCGGAGATCTCCCAACTCTCCACGCGAAGTGGAAGACGAGGTCCCACAGCCGAGGTCCTTCTCATCGACGGCGTGCAACTGATCCCACCGGAAATGCATGAGCCGCTCGCACGGGCCCTGGAGGAGGGAATGCTCGTCGGCGGACCCAGGGTGCTTGCGCTGGCCGCGATACCGCCAGACGGCCGGTCGAAAGCGTCGGCGCTGCACCCCAGCCTCCGGTATGCACTGTCGGCACTCACCGTTCGCATGCCTTCGTTGGCCGAGAGGCCTGCACGCGATCGCCTTGCCATTGCACGCATCCTTCTGTCGGTCCTGCGCGCGCGAATGGGGCTTTCGGCGCCCGAACTCGACGAGACCGCGACATCGGCGATTGAGCAGGCTGATTGGCCCGGCAACATTCACCAGATGCGCTCGGTGCTTGGCGCTGCGCTGGCATCGCACCGGCGTGAGGACAAACCCATGAGCGGTGCTGAGATCGAAGCGCAGATCGATGGTTTGCAGTCAACGCTCGGCGAGCCAACCGCCGAGACCCCCAGTTTTCAGCACTGGCTTGACCAGGCGTTCTCGGCCGGAGGCTTCCACATGGCCGAACTCGAGCATCAGATTTATCAAGCAGCCGTCGCCCGGACCGAGGGGAACCTGTCGGCCGCGGCGCGCCTTATCGGGCTCACTCGGGCGCAGCTCGCCTACCGGCTTGGAGCCTAAACTGCGAATTTAACCACCTAAAGAGGATCCAACCGCGAGAAGACCGGTATGCTCGCATACACCGGATGTTCGCAAGTGGTCCGGTTCTGGCGCGATGCTGCCGTGCCGGCACGAGCTAGCGATGTCCGGAACACGCCTGAAACGGGCCGTGGCAGCGAACTGACGGCAGCGTCAGTTTAATGAGAATACGCCCTAGACGACGGCTTCATATCCGAAAGGCATTTGTTGCGGGCCAACCAATGGTGGCCTCAAGTATGTGCGGGATATCGGCTGAGCCATGCTCTATGTGAGACGAAGGTCCGTCCAGGCTTTCGACGCCGCACGTCTTTACCTGTGCGGCTACTGACCGCCCTCGTGCTCAGAAAATCGACCCAGACCGCCGCTCGATCAGCCATAGATCGAAACACGTCTCACGCTCTCGAAAAACTGCTCTGCAAAATCCGTGTCATCAACACGCTCTACCCGAACAGCGCGCGCCATGCTGGCGCTGTTCGCATTCGGAAATGCCCATTCAAGCCTCGGGTTGCTTCTGAGCCTCCGCCTTTATGACTCATTTCGAAGATGCCGCGTGCATTTCTCGACAGTGCGGGGCCTCGCCGAACACGGCTGGCAAGCCGCTGGATCAACAACTGACGAGCACGGTCTCTATGCGATGCTGCCGCCGCCGTCGGCATGGATCACCGCTCCGGTCATGAACCGGTTGCAGCATGCATGAGACGATCTGCAAGGCGATGTCCTCGGGCTTGCCGATCCGCTTCAGCGGCAATCGCTGGCGGTGCGGTCGAGGAGCGCCTGCCGCGCGTCCGGAGGGAGGCGGTTCCACCATTCGGTGTCGATGCGCCCCGGCGACACGCAGTTGACCCGGACCGGCGCCAGTTCCAGCGCCAGCGCCTTGGCCAGCGCTTCGAGCGCGGCGTTGATGGCGGTCAGGATCGTGGCCTCGGCTGACGGCCGTAGGCTGAGCATGCCGGACACCAGAGTCAGCGAGCCGCCGGGGAGCATGCGCGCCTCGCGCGCGACATGGGCGGCGGACCAGAACTTGCTTTCCATGGCCGCACGGTGCCGCTCGAGGGGGACGCCTCGCAGGGGCCCGGCTTCAAGCTCGGCGGCTGTGACGACGACATGATCGAATGGCGCATGCCCCGCGAAGAACCGAGCCACGCTCGGGATGGATTGTCAGGTCGATCGTAGCGGTCTTGACCGCCCCGAGCGAGGCCCGCGCCGCCATGAGCCGCGTGACATTGCGCGAGGCGATGGTCACCTCCGCCCCCAGCTCGACTGCGAGGCGGGCGGCGCCAAAACCGATCCCGGACGACCCGCCCAAGACCAGCACGCGCTGGCCAGTCAGCGAGAACACCGCCACCTAATCCTCCGTCCGGAGCAGGCTGCCCGCCAGCATCTCGGAGAACCGCGCCATCGCGGTATGGTCCTGTCCGGGCCCGAGATGCTTCTGCGCGCCTGCCCAAAGCTCGCGGCAAAGCGCGGCGAAAGGAGCGACCGTGTCGGTCTCCTCGGCCACGCTCATCGCGATCCCGAGGTCCTTGGCCATCAGGTCGAGACCGAAGCCCGCGTCGAACTTGCGTGACAGGACGAACTGCTTGAACTTCTTCTGCGTCGAGTTGTTCATGCCCGTCGACGCGTTCAGCACGTCGACCATCATGCCGGGATCGAGGCCGTAGCGGCTACCGATCAGGAGTGCCTCGATGCCGATCAGGAAGCCGCCGGCGCTGACAAGGTTGTTGAGCGCCTTCATCGCGTGGGCCGAGCCGACGTCTCCGGTCCTTAGTATCGCTTTGCCCATCGCCGCAAGCACCGGCTCGGCACTGGCGAACTCGGCGTCACCGCCGCCGAACATGATCGCCAGCTCGCCGGTCCGGGCACGCGGCACGCCACCCGAGACGGGCGCGTCCACCAGGCTGCCGCGATGCTTCGCTACGAGGTCGGCGATCTCGCGCGTTTGCGCCGGCACGCCGCTCGACATCTCGATCACCAGCGTGCCCGGCTTCAGCGACGGCAGCGCCCCGGCCAGCACTTCGGCCACCACCGCGCTGGTGGGCAGCATGGTCACGATGATCCCAGCCTCCGCTGCCAGCTCGGCCGGGGTCCGGGCATCGGTAGCGCCAAGGGCGGCGGCGATCCCTGCCGTGCGCTCGCGGTCGACGTCGTGCACCGCCAGCGAAAAGCCTGCGCCGGCCAGGCGCTTGACCATCTCTGATCCCATCGCGCCCAATCCGATGAAACCGACCCTCGGCTTTCCGGCATCACCAGTCATCCGATCTCCTCCTCAATGGGCATACATGCGTTGCGGCAGCCAGGTGGCGATGGCTGGAAAGGCGATCAGCAGGACCAGCACCAGCGCCTCGATGACGATAAAGGGGGCGATGCCGCGATAGGCGTCCTTCAGCGTGATCCGCCCCTCGGACGAGCCGACGACTGCGAAGAGGTTCATCCCCACCGGCGGCGTCAGCACCGCGATTTCAACCAGCTTGACCATGATCACGCCGAACCAGATCCCGTCGAAGCCGAGGGCTTTGATGATCGGATAGACGAAGGGCAGCGTCATCACCTGCATCGCCAGCGGGTCCATGAACATGCCGAGGACGACGAACATCACCACCAGCACGATCAGGAAGTGGACCGGGGTCAGGTTAAGCCCCGTGAGCACGTCGGTGGCGGCGGTGACGGTGCCTGCGACCAGCAGGAACCGGGTCAGGAGAAGGCCGCCGATAATGACGATGAACAGGGCGGCGGTGATCGCCGCGGTGCTGCGGAGCGATTCCTCGAAGTCGGCCCGCGTCAGCTTGCGCCGGCCGAGCGCGATCAGAATTGCCCCGATGGCGCCGAAGGCACCTGCCCCGGACGGGGTGGTGAACCCGCCATAGATGCCGCCGATCACCAGCCCCGCCAGCACGACCGTGGCCCACAGCGACTTCAGACTGGCTCCGATCTCGCGCAGCGACGCGCGCGGCGTCGGCTCCGGCACCAGTCCGGGACGTATCCGCACGATGACCGAGACGCCGATCATGTAGGCGACCGCCGTCAGAATGCCTGGCACGATGCCGGCGATCAGCAGCTCGGCCACCGACTCGCTGGTCAGCAGCCCGTAGATGACGAAGCTGATGGAGGGCGGGATCAGCGCCGCGATGGTCCCCGCGGCCGCGATGCAGCCGGCCGAGATCGACCGCGAGTAGCCCAGCCGCATCATCTCAGGCAGCGCCACGCGGGTGAACAGCGCCGCATTTACCAGCGTCGAGCCCGATATCGCGGCGAACCCTGCCGAGGCCAGGATAGTGGCTTGCAGCAGCGCGCCGCGCGCCGAGGACAGGAGCAGGTTGGAGAACCCGAACAGCTCGCGCGTGATCCCGGTCGACGAAGCGATCGCTCCCATCAGGATGAACATCGGGATGACGACGAAGCTGTAGTCGGAGGCCGTGGCGAAGGGCAGGTTCGTCAGCGTGTTGACGGCAAAGGCCGGGCCGCCGGTCAGCCACAGCCCCACCGTCGCCACCGATGCCATGGCGATCCCCACAGGCACCCTCAGCGCCGCAAGGAACAGCATCGCGGCAACCGCGACGAAACCGATGACCAGCGGATCGGTCATCTCACGTCGTCGGCCGGTCGAGTGGCGCGGCCAGCGCATGGACGAGCTGCCGGGCGAACTCGGCCGCGGCGATGCTGGCGCCGAAGAAGGCGACCGCCTTGCCCGGCGTGGTCGGAAAGGCCAGGGCACCCAAAGCGATTTCGTGATAGGTCCAGGCGGTCAGGGCGAGGTAGGCTGTGCGCCAGGCGATCGCCACCATCAGCGCGGTGCCAACTGCAAGCGATAGAAGCTGACACAGCCGCTGGCCCAACGGTCCCATCCGCTGCGTGAAAAGATCGATCGAGATGTTGGCGTCGCGCGCCTGCGCCTCGGCCAGCCCGAGGAAGACGATGATCGCCAGAAGCGTCCCCGACATCTCCAGCAGCCCCGGCACCGGAATGTGGAGCAGGTTGAGCGTGATGACGTCAACGAAGCCGATAAGCCCCAGCACCAGAAGCAGCGCCGCGCCGACCAGGAAGCCGAGATGCGAAAGCTGGCGCACCAGCCGGTCGGCGAAGCGAAGCAGGCGCAAGGGCCTCTCCCTCGGTACATGACGCGAGCGGAGGAATTTCCCCCGCCCGCAGTTTCTAGCGCATCGCTCAGCGGTTGGCGCGGATGTAGTCGGCCATCTCCTGGGCTTCCTTGCCCTTGCCGGCGGCGTCCATGTTCTTGACCCAGACGTCCAGCATATCGGGGATCGCGGCGTTGAAGGCGTCGGGCTGCTCAAAGTGGACGATATCCATACCTCCGGCCTTCAGCACGTCGACCGCCTTGGCCTCGTCCGCGGCGATCAGGTCGTTGCCATATGCCTCGGCGTCCGCCGCCACCTCGTTGATCAGCTGCTTGACGTTGTCCGGCAGCGCGGCCCACTTGGTCTTCGACATGAAGAGCGTGTGGGCGTTGATCACGCCGAAGCTCAGGTCCGTGTCATATTTGGCGACTTGGTCGACCTTGAACAGCGGCGCGGCCGAATTGAACATGTAGGTGCAGTCCAGCGCGCCGGTTTTCATCGCCTGGATCATGTCGTTGGGCGGGATGTTGACGGGCACCGCACCCAGCGCCTCGAACATCACCGGCACATAGGCACCGTAGCTGCGGGTCTTGAGGTTCTTGAAGTCCTCCATGGTCTTGAGCTGCTTTCGAGCCGCAGAACAGCCGGTAATCCGGTAGGTAGCGGTAGAGGATGGGGTGGAGGTTTGCAGCGTCGAACTCCGCCAGGATCGTCGGATTGTTCTCGAACAGATAGCGCGTCAGCTTGATCAGCTTCGGCCCGTCATAGAAGGTATGGGGCAGCGAGTTCGTGACCGCCGCGAAGGGCATCCGCGAATACTGGTTGCCGGTCACGATCAGCGCCATGTCCACCGCGCCCGAGCCGACCAGGTCGACGATCTCCTGCTCGCCGCCCAGCGTATTGGCCCAGAAATGCTGGATCTTGATCTTGCCGCCTGAGCGCTTCTCCAATTCGGACGAGAAATACGTGTCGATCTTCGAGGTGTTGATGACCTCCGGGATGTTCGACGAGTATTTCAGGGTCATTTCCGGATAGTCCTGCGCCGCGGCCGCCTGGCCGAAGGCGACGAGCGAAGTCGCGATCAGGATCCGGGTCCAGATGTTCATGTCGGTTATCCTCCCTTGTCTCATTCGTCCGGGCCGGCCGACCGCAGGGCTGCCGCCCTGCCGCTCCCCTGCCGAGCACCATGCCGTTGCGTTGCCACGGTATGTTTGTCATACAGTAGCGCCGTCGGACAAATCAATATGCTTTCGCGGAACTGCCGACCGGGAGGAAATGCTTTGCCAGAGATGCCCGACTACCAGGTGCTGGCGTTGCGCTATGCCACCACCGGGCGGGCGCGAGCGGCACGAGAACTTCTTTCCCGGCATGGACCTGCACGACGGCCCGATGCCGCTGGACTATTTCATCTGGGCAATCTCCGGCAGCGGGGGCCGATCGTCGTAGATACCGGCTTTGGCCCCGAAGCTGCCGCCCGGCGGGGCCGCCGCTTCTGCACGACCCGGTCGATCTGCTCGCCCGTGCGGGGATCGATGCCGACAAGGTCACCGACGTGGTGCTGACCCACCTGCACTACGACCATGCCGGCCGGCTCGACGCATTTCCGAATGCGACGTTCCATCTGCAGGACGCGGAAATGGCTTATGCGACCGGGCGTTACATGCCCCACGCCGCTATCCGCGCTCCCTTCGACGTCGACGACGTCACGCAGGCCGTCCGCCTGGCCTATTGCGGCCGGGTGCGGTTCCACGACGGCGACGCCACGCTTTGCCCGGGCGTCACGCTGCACCGGATCGGGGGCCACTCCGCCGGCTTGCAGGCCGTGCGCGTCGCCACGGCGCGCGGGCCGCTCGTGCTGGCTTCGGACGCCTTCCACTTCACTGAAAACCGCCTGCGCGGTGCGCCTTTTCCCATCGTCTTGCACCTGGGCGAGATGCTGGACGGCTACAGGCGCTGCGAGGAGCTGGCGGGCGGCGACGCGGACCTCCTGATCCCCGGCCATGACCCCGAGGTGCTGGCCCGGTGGCCGGCGCCCGCTTCGGATCTGCCGGACGTGGTGCGGCTGGATCTGCCGCCGATCGGATAAGTTCTGTCATATTGACTTACTGTCATACAATCTTGCATGGTCCGTGCTCTGGAGGCACTGCATGAGCATCGAGATCGAAACCGCCTTCGACGCGAAGGGCCGGACCAACCAGCTGCGCGGGCGCCTCGAGCCGGGCTGGGAGCCGGTGCGCGATGCTTTCGTCGCCAATTATTCCGAGGAAGAAGAGATCGGCTCAGCGACCTGCCTCTATGTTGACGGCAAGAAGGTCGTGGATCTCTGGGCCGGCTACCGCGACACCGAGGCCAAGGTGCCGTGGGAGGAGGACACCATCGTCTGCATGATGTCCGTCGCCAAGGGCATAGCAGGCATGGCCTTCAACATGCTCATCGACCGCGGCCAGGTCGATCCGGACGCCCCGGTTGCGACCTATTGGCCGGAGTTCGCGCAGAACGGCAAGGAAGGGGTGCTGGTCCGGCATGTCCTCGACCACACTGCCGGGTTGCCGGTGGTCTGGATCCTCTGTGGCGCGGCGCGGTCTTCGACAACGACGCCGTCGTCGGCGGCGCTGGAGCGCCAGGCGCCGCTGTGGGAGCCGGGCACTGTGGCCGCCTACCACATCCACACCCAAGGCAACATACTGGGCGAGATCTGCCTCCGGGTGACCGGCAAGCGCTTCCCGAAATTTATCGCCGACGAGGTGATCGACCCGCTTGGCGGCGACTATCGGTACGGAAACCTCACCGACGCCGATCTTGCCCGCTGCGCTACTTTGGTGCCGACCATCGAGGGCACGCTTCTGGCCCGCCGCGATACCGACCCCGATGCGCTGATTGCAAAAGGCTTCACCCAATTCCCGGACGAACCGATGCCGGTCACGCTGAACTCGAAAGCCTGGCGCATGGCGGAACTGACCAGCGCCAGCGGCCACGGCACCGCCCGCACGGTGGCGCGCGTCTATGCCGCCATCGCGCGCGGCGGCGAGATCGACGGGGTTCGCCTGATGCGACCCGAGACGATCCGCGACATGCTGACCGAGCAGCACAACCAGACCGAACGGATGCAGGAGCGCCCATATCATCAGGCGCGCGGCGTGCTGTTGAACACGCCCGTTTCCGTCTGGATGGGGCCGAACTTGCATGCCTTCGGGCACCACGGCTTCGGAGGCTCGATCGGCATGGGCGACCCGGATGCGAAGATCGGCTTCGCCTATGCCTGCAACAAGATGCATGCCCGCGGTGACAACGGCCCGCGCGCGCGGCGGATCATCGAAGCCGTCTATTCGGTGCTGTGACCATGACGTCCGACGCTCCCGTTGCGGCAATCACCGGCGGCGCCGGCGGCATCGGCGCGGCCTGCGTCGAGCGGCTGGCGGCGGCGGGATGGCGCGTGGTGGTGCTCGACCGCAACGTCGTGGGCGCGCGCGAGGTCGCAGCGCGTTGCGGAGCCGTCGCCCACGAGATCGATCTTGCCGATGCGGACAGCATCCTGGAGGCCGCCGCCTTCGTGGAGCGCGAGGTCGGCCCCTGCAAGGGCCTCGCCTGCGTTGCAGCGCATCTGGAGAATCCGCACCGGCCGCAGGACCAGGACGCCGACGAATGGGAAACGATCCTGAGGGTGAATCTGACCGGCACCTTCCGCACGCTGACCGCCTTCGGCACGCCGATGGTGGAACGGGGCAGGGGCTCCATCGTCACCATCGGCTCCATCACTGCCTACAATTCCTCACCGCTGATGGCCTACGGTCCGACGAAAGCCGGAATCGTCAATATGGCGCGCAACTTCGCGGTGTCGTGGGGCCGCTCCGGCGTGCGGGTGAACACCGTCTCTCCGGGTCCGACGCGCACCCCTGCCGTCGAGGCGAGCTATGCGCGCGGCGAGCGCGATCCGGCAACCATGATCCGGCAGACCGCTCTCGGACGGCTGGTGAAGCCCACGGAGGTGGCGAACGCCGTCGCCTTCCTTCTTTCCGACGAGGCGAGCGCGATCACCGGCGTCGAGCTCAACGTTGATGCCGGGGTGCTGGCGGCGCAGCTCTGGCACATGTACGGCGGCGTGCCCGGGCCGCGCGGAAGCGGGGAGAGGACATGAGCGGATCCTCTGGAAGGACAGGTCGTGACGGTCACCGGTGCCGGCCGCGGCATCGGCCAGGCGGCCGCGGAGGTGCTGGCGGCGCGCGGCGCGAAGGTCGGCGCGCTCGACATCGACCCGGCGACGGCTGAAGCGACTGCGGCCGCGATCGCAAAGGCGGGCGGCGAGGCGCTTGCCCTGACGGCCGACGTCGCCGACAGGGCGCAGGTCTTTGCTGCCGCAGAGACGCTGAAGGCGCGCTTCGGGCCGCCGACCGCAGTGGTCAACGATGCGATCTGGATCCGCTATGAGCCGGTGGATCATGTTACGCCCGAGACCATCGGCCGGATGTTCGACGTCGGGCTGAAGGGCGTGTTCTGGGGTATACAGGCGCTGCTTGGCGCTGCGCGATCCGACCGTTCCGGCCTCGATCGTCAACCTCGCTTCGCCTGCCGCCGACCTGGGCATCGCCAACGCCGCGACCTATTCCACGATCAAGGGCGGCATCGTCTCGCTGACCCGCCAACTCGCGGTCGAGCTGGGCCCGCAGGGCGTGCGCGTCAACGCCGTGGCGCCGGGCTCGGTGCCGACGCCGGGTGCTCGCACTATCGTCGACGAGGCAGGCTTCGCCAGGCGCCGCGAGCAGGCGCCGCTCCGCCGCCAGGGCCTGCCGGAGGAGATCGCGATGGGCATCGCGTTCCTGATCGGCCCCGACGCCGGCTTCGTCACCGGCGAGGTGCTGCACGTCGACGGCGGCATCTCGGTGAGGTCGATGTGAGGGGATCAGCTCTCTCGGGCGCCCTCGAACCGGGCCAGCGCTTTCAGCGCCGCCGTGGCCGCGTTTTCGACATGGCGCACGCACAGCCGCCAAGCGCGGTCCTCATCGCGCACGTCGATGGCGTCGATGAACTCGCGCAGCTCGGCGATCGACTTCTGCGCCCGCTCCTCGTTCGACAGCGACACCACGCGAAGCTGCGACACGCGGGTATGGATGCGTTTGAGCATCTCCGCGGCGACCTCGTTGCCGCCGCCCTTCGAGCAGGATGTCGTAGAACGCGGTCTTGGCGGTGATGAACTCGTCGGCGGAGAAGTTTGCGTAGACCTCCGCCAACCGCTCGACGCTCCTCCTCAGCGCGGCCATCTGCTCCGTCGTCGCGTTGCGCGTGAACAGCCGCGCCGCCAGGCCTTCCAGCACCGCCCGCACCTGGTAGATCGCCTCGGCGTCCTCGCGCGTCACCACCGCGACGCTCAGCCCTCTGCTGTGCTGCGTGGTGATCAGCCCGGCCGCCTGCAACTCGCGCAGCGCCTCGCGAAGCGACGTCCGCGACACGCCCATCATCTCGCACAGCTCGCGTTCGATCAGCCGGGCGCCCGGCGGGAAGCGTCCGGTGGCGATGGCCATGCGCATCCGCTCGGCCACCTGCTCGCGCAGGTTGGGCAGCGTCTCGACGCGCATGGATGTGTCATTGCCGATGCTCATGCCGAATCCCCTTTCGGCTGCGGCGCAAGCTGGGCGCGGGCGGATTCCGGTTTATTGCATTATTGTCGGTTTGTATGTCAATGAACAATCATGCGGAGAGCGAAATGACCCAGGCGCCGGAACGCGAAAACGAGCTGTTCGACCGGGGTCTTGCCTTGCGCCGGCAGGTTCTGGGGCCGGAATACGTCGACAAGTCGATGGCCTCGGCCAACGACTTCATGATGGCGTTCCAAAGGATCACGACCGAGTGGTGCTGGGGCTATGCCTGGGGCCGCGACACGCTGGATCTGAAGACGCGTAGCCTCCTGAATCTGGCCATGCTGACGGCGCTTAACCGGGCGGCGGAAGTTCGGCTGCATGTGCGCGGCGCGGTCAACAACGGCGTGACGGTCGAGGAGATCCGCGAGGTGCTGCTGCATGCGACCGTCTATTGCGGCATCCCCGCCGGCCTGGACGCCTTCAAGGCTGCGAACGAGACCCTGGTCGAGATGGAATTGATCCCAAAGGCATAAGGGCTTTCATCGCCTCTCTCCGAGGCATGCGATGTATCTGCGCAGAGCGGCCCCCTGGCGAGGAGCGCTATCGCGCCCCCAGTTACATCATCGCCGTCCTCCTTGCGGCCCCTTCGTTCGCCGGAGAGATCAACTCGGGATCGGCATCGTCGAGCGCGGCTTCCCCGAACACAACGCCTTGGTCCGCCTCCGGACTACATCGAGTCCAAGACGCACCGCGAGATCACCCTACGGCTGTTCCCCAACAACCAGCTCGCCACCCATGCAGATCTGGGCGGTCCCACTCTTCGATAGCGCACCGGTGGCCCGGAAGGGTATCAACGGCTCCTTCGCCGATGCGATGCGCGGACAGCCTCAAGCAGACCGGCTCAGTGCAAACCTTGGAGCCGCCGACCGGCCTCGAATTCATGCCGGGCGTCACTGGGCCTGCGTGATCGCCCGGGAAACCTGGTCGTACTGCTTCGCGATCATCGCGGCCGTTTCTTTCGGCCCGAGCTGGCGCTGGTTGAAGTTGTACTTCTTGCACAGCTCCAGGAAGCCAGGCTCAGCGGCGGCCTTCAGGATCGCGTCCGAAAGAACGTTGACAACGTCCTGAGGCGTGCCTGCAGGCACGGCGAAGATCGAGTACATGTTGAGCGAAAGCGGAAAGCCGAGTTCGGTCAATGTCGGTGTATCGGGATACCGGTCGTAACGCGTGTCGCCAGGCACCGCGAGCGCCTTCATCTGGCCGGACTCGATCAGGGGAACATGCAGCGTTCCGCTCCAACCCATGTCGATGTGGCCGCCGAGAATAGCGGCGATGATGTCGGGCCCACCCGGAAACGGCACGATGGAGATATCGTATTTCGGATCGGCGTTGATGGCGTCGACGATGAGCCGGTCAACGCGTCCCTGCGAGCCGAAGGTGATGTCACCGGTGCCGGCCTTGTCCGACTTCAGCAGCTCGCCGAGATCATTCCATGGCGCGTCGGCCCGCGCGACGATCGCCTCCTGGAACTGGACCACGGCGGCGAGATAGGTGAAGTCGTCGGCGTTGTATTCAAGCTTCTCGAAGGCTGGCTCCATCGAGACAGTGCCGGAGATCGTCTGGAGAATGGTGTAGCCGTCGGCCGGCATGTTCTTGACGTAGGCTGCGGCGACGCCCCCGCCTGCTCCGGGACGATTCTCGACCAGAACGCTCTGCTTGAGCGTCTCGCTGACCGATCCGGAGATGTAGCGTGCAATGGCGTCCGTTCCGCCACCGGCCGGAAATCCCGACACCACCCGCACCGGCTTGTCGGGAAACTGCTGGGCTGCCGCGCCCCCGATGCTTGCACCGGTGGCCGTTAGAATTGTCGTCAAGGCAACGACGATCTTGCCGAAGTCTCGCATTGTTTCCTCCCTTGTTTTTGCGACGGCCCGCTGCGGTCGGGCTGCAAGGATAAACGGCGCGGCCAGATGAAGTCATGCCCGCAGAAGTGCTGGGCAAATCCCACTGCGTCACTACGGCTCGCCGCTCACGAGATCGTCGATCCCCGGATGCCTTCTTCCTTGTGCCGCCGATCGCCTGAGCGCCCGATCGATGCACCAAAACGTATATTTGTTGTCGCGTCAACAGATAAGCCATCAGCTTGACGGCGGTCTGCCGAAGGGGCGTCCGAGTGCCGCACGCGTGCCAGTTGCGGCACTCATCTCGGCAAGCGGACCGATAGGATAAGCGAGGCGAGCGCACAGGCGCCGAGCGCAAGATAGCCGGCCGTGGGCGTACCGGTCGCCGTCAGGAGGAAGGTGAACAGCGCCGGACCGCCGGCGCCGCCAACCAGTGACATGGCCATGGTTCCCGCGGTGGCTGCCCCGACCTTCTCGTGCGGTGCGTAGTCCGCCAGCATGGACAGCGCCACGCCGTTCCATCCGAAACAGATTCCACCGTAGAGGATCGTGAGGAAGGCCGTCGCCGGCTTGCCGATCTGGCCGAGCAGGAACGGATAGGCAAACGAGATGAGGGCAAGCAAGAGCGCGATCGCGATCATCACGAAGCGTGCCCCGCGGATATCGCCGAGCCAGCCGAGCAGGATGCGGCAGACGATGCTCAGAACCATCACGGCGGAGAATACCGCACCGGCCTCGGTCGGGTGGAATCCTGCATAATCGACCAGCACCAGCACCGACACCGCGCTGAATGTGAACTGCACGCTGGCGAAACCCAGTGACATGAGCGCCACTTTCCGCAATCTTTCTTCGAAGACGATCACCGCGATGGCCGTTACCGTCTCGCGCAAGGAGCAGAGCCGGGTGGCTCCGGCTTCGCCGTCAGCAATGACCGGCCGCAACACGAGCACCAACGCCAGGACGAGGAGACAGAGCGCAAGAGCCGCGCTCACGACGCCGTTGCCGCCGACCCATGAAAACAGCGACGGGGCAATGGCGGCGACAAAGAAGCCGCCGAGCGGCACGGCGCACTGCTTGATGGAGAAGACGCGCCCGCGAAGGCGGGGCGGGCTCATTTTCGCAAGCAGCACCGAGCTCGTGGGATTCGACGGCCCGAAGGAAAGCCCAAAGAAGATCGCTGCGACGAAGATGGCCTGCCACGCGTGGACGTAGAGGACGGTGAGACCAAGTGCCGTGAGCGCCAATGAGCCACTGATAACCCTGATCGGCCCGACCCGGGCGATGAGATCTACCGAGGCCAGCGCCGAAACGAAGGAAACCAGGTAGACCATCGACGAGTAAAGGCCGATCAGCTTTCCGTCGATGCCGTAGAGCGCGGCCAATTGCGGCGCCAGCACGGGAATCATGAGCGTCGCCACGACGATGGCCGAATGCGAGAGAAATGTCGTGCTGAGCGCCGCGAGCAATCTTGCCACTGCGCCGCCTTTCGAGGTGGAGCCGTCCCGGCTTTACCGGGCCTGCACCGTCGGCTTCCCGGCGGCCCGGGCGGGGCGCCGAGGGCGCGAGAAGCGCCAGACCCCGACGGCCGCCAGGAGCAGGAAGAACAGCGCGATCGGATGATGGATCAGGTTCGCCGGATTACGATGCGTGAGGATCAGCGTCTGGCGGAAATACAGCTCCAGCATTGGTCCGAGAATGAAGCCCATGATGAACGGCACGAACGAAAACCTGAGCCGGTTCATGGTGTAGCCGACCGCTGAGAATATCAGCACAATGAGAATCGCGAACTCCGAGTAGCCTTCGACGTAGACGCCGACCATGCAGGTCGTCAGCGCAGCCGGGATAATCAGGCTCATCGGTGATTTGGCCAAGTAGACGAAGAGCCGCATTCCGTATTGACCGATGACCAGCAACGCGACGCTGGAAAGCAGCAATGCGATGAAGATTGCGTAGACGAGCGGCGCTTCCCTCTGAAACAGCAGAGGCCCGGGCGCCAGCCCCTGCATGGTGAAGGCGCCGATCAGGATCGCGGCGGTGACCGACCCGGGAATGCCGAGCGCGAAGAGCGGGATGAAGGAGGCGATGGTGGCCGCATTGTCGGCCGTTTCGGTGGCCGCGACGCCGGCCGGCTCGCCCTTCCCGAACGTCTCGGGATGCTTCGAGCTCTGCTTGGCGACGGTATAGCAGATGAACGCCGCTATCAGCGCGCCGAGGCCCGGAGCGATTCCGACCAGGATGGCGATGACGCCCGAGCGGAGCCCCGTCGGCGTCAGCGATTTGGCCTCGCTCCAGCTCAGCGAGCTGTCCTGGTAATGCGCGGTCTCATCGCCATGCGCCGATCGGGGACTGATCAACGCGTCGCGCATCTGGATCATCATCTCGGCGCAAGCCATGATTCCGACGCCAAGCGCGATCAGCGGCACGCCGTCCTGGAGGTTGATGGAACCGAAGGTGAGCCGCGATGCGCCCGAGCCGGCGTCCAGCCCGATGGTCGCCACGAACATTCCGGCGAGCGTCGCGATCACCCCCTTGATGAGGGAATTGCCCGAAAGGGCTATGACGAAGGTGAGCGAGAAGACGACGAGCGCACAAAGCTCGACCGGTCCAATCTTCAGCGCCAGGCTGGCCATGGGCTGAGCGATTGCGATCAGTGCGGCGGTCGCCATGAAATCGCCGAGCACGGAAGCGTAGAGCGCGATCTGAAGAGCCTTTCCAGCCTCGCCCTTCTTGGCCATCGGATAGCCGTCGATGGCGGTGGCGGCAGAGCCCGGCTCACCGGGAACGTTGAGCAGAATTGCCGCGATCGCTCCGCCGGCCGCGCTGCCCTTGCACACCCCCAGCAGCAGCGCGATCGCCCCAAGCGGCGACATCGTATAGGTGAAGGGTATAGCGACGGCCAGCGCCGTGGGACGGCTGAGGCCCGGCATCGCGCCGACGAAGTATCCCAGCAGCACGCCGAGAAAGATCGCGATGAACGGCTGGGGCGTGGCGAAATATTGAAGGACGGTCGACAGTTCCATGTCCCGTCTCCGCTACCAGATGCCCAGCGGCGGGCGCTGCAGCAGGTTCACCACGACCACGCGGGCAACCACGGCAAGACAGATCGCGGTGATGGCAATCCGGCCCAACCGTCGCTCCCCCATCACCAGCATGGTGGGCGGGGTCATCAGCAACGCGAATGCCGGGATTCCGAGATAGCGGATAACGAGGTAGCAGAGCGGCAGCGCGGCCAGCAGAGCCGCATCGAAGTGCAGGCCCTTAGAGGCCTCGGAAGGCTCGGCGGGCTTGTGGTCGAGCAGGTTCTTCGCCACGAGAAGCACGCAGAACCCGATGATAAGCGCCAGCAGCAGCTTGGGATAAAACGCCACGGACATGCCGCCGACGACCCTGTCGGGAATTCCGGCCGGGACGACGACGAAGAAGACAAGCCCGGCGAGCACCGCCAGGATCACACCGACCGCGGTGTCCAGTCGTTTCATTGTTCCCCTCCCTGGAGGCAGCCGCGGCGGGCGCCGTTACGTGCGGTGCCTGCTTTGTTGCCGACGCCGGCGGCCGATGCTCGGTCGGAGGTGGTCGGTGGTAGGGGCGGCTGCCCATGTTATTTGAAGCCCGCGAGACGATACGCGCCTCGCGGATGCGCAGTATCGCCCCCCATGCCGCTTCGCACGCCTTCGGAGAAATAGATCTCTTCTGCTTCGATATTTGCCAAGTTGACGTTCGTCCCGAACCTCGCGACCAGCCAATGCGAGACCTTTTCCTTGAGGGCGCGGCTGGCGCCCGGGAGGACGGCCACCGGCAGTTCCCAAAGCAGCTTCTCCGAAGGGAACCGGCTGGCGAGCGCGTCGATGACGCCCTCGCGGATGTGGCCTTCCCGGAAGAACTCGTTCGCCTCAAGGATCACGTAGTCCGCCGCGTCAATGGTCGACGCGATGTCGTCGAGCACTTCCTCGTCGGTCAGCTCGTCGGATTTCTTGCCGACCTCGGAGATGGTCTTGAAGCCGGCCGCTTTGGCTTGATGAAGCGCCGCGATTTTGTCGGACAATGACAGATCGAGGAGCGTGTCGGAAACCTCCAGCGAGGTGAATCCTACGCTGGCCGCCTCCTCAAGGTAGTAGCCGTAATTGCCCTGCGCGTGGGCCAGCTCGAAGAAAATGCCGCCGGGCGACGCTGAGATGCCGGCTTCATTATAAGCAGACAGCTTCTCCACCAGCATGGACCGCTGCATGAAGCGCATGATGCATCCACCGACCTTCACCATGTCGATGAGGTGGCCCGTCGAGCGCAGGATGTCGGCCTGCGCACCGAGCGGGATGCCCCAGTCGATCATGCTCGTGATGCCGTTGGCGCGCGGCTTATCCTGCCGCAACGGCGCCGGTATCTTGGGAAAAGCGAAGTCAGCACTCGTGACGGGAGCGGCCATGGATTGCGTCTCTCCTCAGGTGCGGGAGTAAGTGGGCTCGGGAAAATTCTCGACGCGGGCCCCGTCGATCTGGACGAAGCGGTATCCGTCCTCCCGCGACATGCGGCGACGCATGCCGTCGATCTCGCTCAGCTGCCGGACGAAGAGGTTCTCCAGGTTGGCCTCCGGGCCGAAGGTGTCGATCACCCAGAGCGGAACTTCCGGCCAGCCGTGAGGTCCGGCCTCGAAGCGCAGCCGGTCGAGCCCAACGCCGCGAACGATCTCCAGGATCGGCTCCGGGTCGGAGTTCATCAGCAGCCTTATGTCCGTGTTCTCGACGGTTGCCTTGGCGGCGCCGTTCTGGAAATCGCGCTGCATGAGCTCGATGGTCTCCTGGGCGTTCACAGGAATCGTCGCTTCCTTCTTCCCGAATTCCGTGAACACCTCCAGGCCGATGTCGCAGGCCATCCTGATGTGCTCGGCGCGCGTCTCAGAGGAGATCACGTATTCCTCGCCCATAGCGTCTTCACAGATCTCGACGGTGTCGAAGCCCAGTCCCTTCAACCCTTCGAAGTATTCGCGCGCGTGGCCCTGCAGCGCCGCGACCTGGTAGACGACACCGCCGATGAACACCTTGACGTCATTGGCATGGTAGATGTCGACCTTCCTGCGGATCCAGCTGCTGTCGTAGCGCGCGATCAGCGCGCCATGGTCGACGAACTTCACGTAGTCGAGCATCTCGGCCTGATGCTCCATCAGATCTTCGACCTCCCGAACCGAAAGGTTGATGTCGACGAAGATGGTCAGTCCGCGCGTCCGCGGCTTCGCCGGCCTCGAGGGCACAGTAAGAAAAGGAAACGGAATCCCGTCGGATGTCATTAGTCCCTCCCGAAGTATCTCGTCTGGCGTCGTCGCCGGTCTGTCGATGCTCGTCATCGTTACGGCTCTTTATGTTGTATTGTCAACTTTTCGAAAGAGGCGACGACGAATTGATGGGAGAGTCCGTAAGATTATCGCTTGGCGGCACCGCCGAAGGTGAGGATGCGCCGTGCAATCCGCGACCCTTCGAGTTCCAAGGCTCCGAGGGCGGAGCCGCTGCAGCACATCTCCAACGTGGGGATCAAGGCCGCGCCGTACGTCCGGTTGCACCGAGCCGTCGGTTGACGACGAAATCGGTTGTCGATACAACCAACTGCTCAAGCCCGAGTGATTGCCCCAACGGGCGACCGACCGAGAAGGGCAGGGAACGACGTTTGCGCGCAACAGAAACCGCGGCGGAATTTGGCAGGTCCGCTTGTTCCGCAGCCGCCGTTGAGACCCGCCCCGTCTGATTGAGCAAGGTAGTGCCTCTTAAACGAGCTGTGTTAGCATGCGCAGAGCCTCGCTCCGCGCAAGCAGACGACAATCGGTCGTCCGCTGCCGAGCCGGATCGTTCGCTGCGAGTACGCGACTGCGCCAGGACGATGACCAAATCCATTGAAGAGTTCAGCACGTTCCGGATCGCTGTGCTCGCTTCAAATCTCAGTTCCGGAACGGCCAGGCTTCTGTCGAAGGTCTACGGTATCAGCCTGGCGTCCTGGCGAACGTTGTGCATCCTGCAAATCGAGGGACCCTGCACGCCGAGCGAGATTTGCGCCAAGGGCGCGATCGACAAGGCGCATATGAGCCGAAGCCGGCCGTTGCTTGAGAAGCGCGGCCTGATCAAGCGCATCCCGGGACGAACCGGCAAGCGCTATCGACTCCAGATCACTCGCTCCGGGACCGAGCTGTTCGAGACGGTGAACCCGATCGCGCGGGCACGCGAGGCCAATCTCCTGAACGTCCTCACCGAGGAGGAGAAGGAGGTGTTCGACCGGTGCCTCGACAAGCTCTACGAGGCCTCGAGGCTGCTGAAGTAGGCCAGCCCCCGACGGACGCGGCTCTGCAACGCCTACGTGGGCTCGACGATCGGAACGCCGGGCCTGACAGCTGACATTTGTCGCGACCGTATCGCTGTTCACCACTGGGTGAGAACACCGGGGCGCACGATGGCGCGGCGATATTGAACGGGCACTGGAACCTCGTTGTCCGCTCCGAGCTCCGCCGCCGCGCGGCGAGGCCAGTAGGGGTCACGAAGCAGCGCTCGCGCCATAAAGATCAAGTCCGCCGTTCCGTTCGTCAGAAGCTCCTCGGCCTGACGAGGCTGGGTGATCAGGCCGACGACCCCCGTCTTGACCGAGGTCTCGCGTCGTATCTTGCCGACCAGAGGCGCGTGATAGGCGGGTGCGAGCGGAATGCTCTCACCGAGCGCGATGGCACCGCTCGAGCAATCGACCAGATCGACGCCGGCCTCGGCAAACAGGCGAACGACCTCGACCGTATCTTCGATGGTGATCCCGCCTTCGAGCCAGTCGACCACCGACAGGCGCACCAGCAGCGGCAGCGCGTCGGGAAGCGTGGTGCGCATCGCGCGAACCACCATCAGCGGAACCTGCGCGCGCGCCTCCAGGCTTCCGCCGTATGCGTCGGTGCGCCGATTGGTGATGGGGGACAGGAACTCGTGCAGGAGATAGCCGTGCGCGATATGGGCCTCCACCAGCCTGAAGCCGGCATCGACCGCCCGCCGCGTTGCCGCCGCGAAATCGGCGACGAGGCGATGTATGGCGTCCTCGCTCATCGCTTCGGGCACTTGCCATCCTTCGCGAAAGGCGATCGGGCTGGGGGCGGCAAGGTGTCCCCATTCTTCCACGGGGATCGGCTCGTTGCCGAGCCATGGGATCGTGCGTCCGCCCTTCCGTCCGGCATGCGCGAGCTGGATGCCGGGCACGGCGCCGCGTTCGGAAATGAAACGCGTGACACGGCTCAGCGCGTCCGCGTGCGCGTCGGACCAAAGCCCGAGGTCTCCCGGCGTGATGCGACCTTCCGGCGCAACGGCGGTCGCTTCGGTGACGATCAGTCCGACGCCGCCGCTCGCGCGGCTACCGAGATGGGCGATGTGCCAATCGTTCGCCAGCCCGTCCGTGCACGAATACATGGACATCGGCGACATCGCGATGCGGTTCGGGATTTCCACCGAACGCAAGGTCAACGGTGAGAACAGCTCGGCCAGCACTCCCTCCATCGGCGACTCGGCGTCATCTGCGGCAAGCGGGCAGCATCTTGCGAAGCGTGACGTGGAACCCGGAGATCGTGCCCGCCCCGTCTGCTTCGCCTCAGCGGTCGCAGCATGCGATCCCGCGGCGACACCTAAAAGGGATAATGTTGTCCGGGGTCCTCGATAGTGATCCAGCGCATCTCCGTGAAGGCGTCGATGCCGGCGCTGCCACCGAAACGACCGTAGCCGGATGCCTTCATGCCGCCGAACGGCATCTGGGCCTCGTCGTGAACGGTGGGGCCGTTGATGTGGCAGATGCCGGACTCGATGCGCCGGGCGACGTCGAGCGCCCGGCGCACATCCGCGCCGAAAACGGAAGCCGCCAGTCCGTAATCCGTGTCGTTGGCCAGCTCGACGGCCTGCTCCGTATCCCGGGCACGGACCACGCAGACGACGGGCGCGAAGCTCTCGTCGCGGAAAAGGTCCATTGCTGGCGTCACG
Organism: uncultured Alphaproteobacteria bacterium; assembly: GCA_963801225.1. Lineage (GTDB taxonomy): Bacteria > Pseudomonadota > Alphaproteobacteria > Rhizobiales > Afifellaceae > DASWJZ01. Next base: position 213,209 of record CAWDED010000001.1, on the reverse strand, counting down.
CGGTCGACCACCGTCGCCGGCATGATCGTCGAGTTGCCGGCGCCGCCTGCTACCAGCTTCGCACCTTTCTTGACCGCGTCGGCGATCAGCTCGCGCGCCCGCTCGATCGTCTTCATGTCCACGACCGAGCCGAGGACCACTTGGTCGCGCGGATTGCCGTAGGGCAGGGCGGCCGCTTTCGCCGCAAACTTCTCGACGAACTGGTCGGCGACCTTCTCATCGACGATGATGCGCTCGGTCGACATGCAGATCTGCCCCTGGTTCATGAACGCGCCGAAGGCGGCGGCGTTCACCGCGGCATCGACGTCTGCGTCGTCGAGGACGACCAGCGGGGCCTTTCCGCCGAGCTCGAGGAGGACGGGCTTCAGATGCCTGGCCGCCAGCTCGGCGACGATCTTGCCCACCCGCGTGGAGCCGGTGAAGTTGATCCGCTTGACCTTCGGATGTTCGATCAGACGGCGCACCACGTCCGGAGCATCCTCCGTAGCGTGCGTGACGACATTGAGCGCGCCGGAGGGAAGACCTGCCTCCTGCAGGCATTCGCCGATCATGCTGTGCAGCTTCGGGCAGGTCTCGGAGGCCTTCAGCACCACGGTGTTGCCGCAGGCGAGCGGCATCGCCACGGCGCGCGTGCCGAGGATGACCGGTGCGTTCCACGGTGCCATGCCGACCAGCACGCCGACCGGCTGGCGGATCGCCATCGCCAGGTTGCCCGGCTTGTCGGACGGGATGACCTCGCCCTTGATCTGCGTGGTCATCGCCGCCGCCTCGCGCAGCATCGAGGCGGCAAAGGCGACGTTGAAGCCGATCCACGGGGCCGTCGCGCCAGTCTCGGCGATGCCCGTCTCCACGAACTCGCCGGTGCGCGATTCGAGAATGTCGGCGGCCTTTGCGAGGACCGCCCGGCGTTGTCCCGGTCCTTGCTGCGACCAGATGGGAAACGCACGCGCCGCCGCTTCGACCGCCAGATCCACATCGCACGGCTTGGCCGCCGCCGATCGGCTGGCGACCTCTCCTGTCACCGGGTCGTGGCGTTCGAAGTGCCCGCCGTCCTGTGCATCCATACTCTCGCCATCGATAAGCATCGGCGCAAACCTTCTTGTCTTAACGGAACGGGGAGCAGGCGCTGCAAGAGCGTGGGGGATACCAACGTTGCAGCGCCGTCTGCGGCCTTCCGAGCGGTGGTGCCCGCGCACCGCCGCCCGCGCTTTCTCCGCAGGCCGCCGGGCGCTAGCGCGACCCGGCAGCCGCGGGAGGAAACGTCTTCACGCTAGTGGAGCGAATTTGACATTTGAGTCCCATTTGCGTCGAGGTCCGTTCTCAATGTCAAATTCAAAGCTCCACTAGAACCAATAACTTGCTAGTGGTTCATAGACTCCAACATTTGCATGATGAGCATGCGGCCCGGGGATGCAAATGTTGGAGTTGAACCACTAGTTGTTGATAGCTGCCAGCGCGTGCTTTGCGCGACCGAACTGCTTGTCCACCAAAGCCGCGGTTTCCGCCGGACCGAGCGTCTGCGGGAAGAAGTTGTATCTGCTGCACAGCTCCAGGAAACCGGGCTCCTGGGCGGCTTCCAGAATTGCCTTGGCAAGGACGTCGATGGTCTCTTTCGGCGTGCCTTTCGGCACCGCGAAGATGTCGATGAGGTTGAAGGAGTTCGGATAGCCGAGCTCCTCGAGGGTCGGGACGTCCGGATAGCTCTCGTAACGCTCGTCGCCGACAACCGCGAGGGCCTTCATCTTTCCGGCGGCGATCAGCGGCACGTGCAGCGTTCCGCTCCAGCCCGTGTCGACATGTCCGCCCAGCACCGCGGCGATGATGTCCGGGCCGCCCTGGAACGGAACCAGAGCGATGGCCTCGTCCGTCACTGCATTGATCTGGTCGACGACCATTCGGTCAAGGCGTGTCTGTCCGCCGAATGTGACCTGTCGACCTTCCTTCTTCGCGGTTTCGATCAGGTCGTTGAGGTCTTTCCATGGCGCTTCGGCGCGGGCGACGATCGCCGCCTCGAATTGCACCACGCCGGCCACATAGTCGAAATCGTCCTTGGAGTATTCCAGCTCCTGGAACGCCGTTTCGACCGCCACGGTGCTCGTGATCGTGTGCAGGAGCGTGTAGCCATCGGCGGGCGCCGTCTTGACATACGCGGCAGCCACGCCACCGCCGGCGCCTGGCCGGTCCTCCACGACAAACGCCTGCCCGAGCTTCTCGCTGACCGACTTGGTGATGTATCGAGCGATGGCGTCCACGCCGCCGCCGGGAGGGAAGGCCGAAATGACCCGGACCGTGTCGGTCGGGAAGTCCGCAGCCACGGCGACCGGCGCACCAAGGGCAGCTGCAGCGATGCACGTTGCGAGCGCAACAAAACGTAACCGACGTACTATCATCTGTTTCCCCCTTGTTGAACCGCCCACTACCGCAGGTCTGCCGTCTCGTCGCAGTTCTTATGCAGCAATCAGCATTGCGACATGCCCAACGCAGAATTAGAATTGTTGACTGGTCAATAATTATCATCCGACGAACGGCGATGTCAAGGATGATCGGCTGCCCCGCGCCTACTCACATGCGCCACGGGGCCTGCCTGCCCGGAGCCGGCCGCGATCGGCGACGATCGTCTCACGCGTGAGACCGACGAAAGCGACAGCGCGTCGCCGGGCGGTGTGGTGAGCGGCCCGAGACATAGGTGACATTCCGTTCCGGAGACATGGCTGACACTTTTGGGCCTTTGGCGTGGAGTGGGCCCCGTGGTCCGGACGATTGGAGCGGAATGAATTGACCTGGTGAGCCGGGCTTTCGAAGGATGGAAGCCATGGCAAGACACCGACCCCACAGCGTTGAGTTCAAGCGGCAGGTGGCGCAGGAATTTCTGGCCGGCGAGACCCTGCACGGCTTGGCGAAGCGCCACGACATCTCCCGGAACCTCATCCGGATATGGGTCTACAAGTACGAGGCGGGGGCGTTCGACGACGACGCGCAAGCCGCCGATCTGATTCAGGTCTACGAGGCTCGCATCGCCGCGCTTGAGCGCCTGGTCGGCAAGCAGGCGCTCGAGCTGGAATTTCTAAAGGGGGCTCAGCGGCTCAGACCACGACCGACAAGCGCGCCCATGTCCGTGATAGCAGGCCCCGCAACCTCTCCGTCGCGGAAGGGTGCCGTCTGATGGGGATGGCGCGTTCCACCTACTACGACGCGCCGAAGCGAGCAGTCGATGACACCGCGCTCGTCGAGGCGATGCACGCCATCAAGGACGAGTTCGAGGCCTACGGCTGGCGGCGGATGCAGGCGGCGCTCGGCCAGCAGGGTTGGGTGGTGAACCACAAGAAGCTGAAGCGGCTGATGCGCGAGCACGGACTGAACGCCCGGCGCCGACGCCGCCACGTTGCGACCACCGACAGCGACCACGACCAGCCGATCTTCCTCAACAGAACGAGGGACATGATTGTCGACGGCCCGGACCAGCTCTGGGTCGCCGACCTGACCTACGTGGCCGTGGCAGTCGGCTTCGTCTACGTCGCCGTCATCATGGATGCCTGGTCCCGACGGATCATTGGCTTCGCCATAAGCCGCCGGATCGATGCACGGCTGACGCTGGCAGCTCTCGACAAGGCAATCGCGCTGCGCAGTCCCCCTGCCGGTTGCGTGCACCACACGGACCGCGGGTCGCAATACGCCGCCGAGAAGTACCGCGACTGCCTCCGCCAAGCAAAACTCGTCGGCTCGATGGGACGGCGCGGTAATCCGTACGATAATGCAATGATGGAGAGCCTCATGAAGACCCTGAAGGTCGAAGGCGTCTACCCGCTCGAGTTCGAGACCGCAGAGGACGTCGCCGGGCAGCTCCCGACCTTCATCGAGAAATACAACGCCAAGCGCCTCCACTCATCGCTTGGCTACCTCAGCCCTCAACAGTATGAGAAGCAGCACACCCGGCCGCCGGTCAAAGACGCCGCCTGATCTTGTCCGGACCAAGGGGCCCACTCCAATCAGGGGGTCAAAATTGCACGCCGAATGACAGCCGTGGCGGTCGAGCACGGCGTGGATGGTGCTCTTCAGCTGGAGAGGGATGCTGGCTCGAGCTCCATGCCTGTGCGCGATGCCATCAAGCAGCTTCCGGGCGAGGGGCTTGCGGTTCATGAATTCAAACAGACAGTGTCGGGGGAAAGGCGGTAGCGCTCGTCCGCTGTGACGCGCGTCGTGTGGCTTTCTCGTCAGCTCAACTGCTAGGCTGGGGCCCAGGCTAGATGGATTACTGCAGTGGAAGCCTTGGGAGAGGTCGCAAGTGGACGGAGAACTAACGGGCAAGGTCGCAATCGTGACCGGGGCCGGGCGAATGCGTAGTATCGGCCGGCGTATTGCCACGACGCTGGCAGCGGCGGGTGGGTCGGTCGTAATCACCGGTACTGGCCGCGCGCCGAACAGCTTTCCAGAGGACGAAAAGGCCGCGGGTTGGCGGGATATCGAGAGCGTCGCCGATGAGATCCGCGGCGCGGGCGGCACGGCACTGCCTTTGGTCGCGGATATCTCAAACGAGGCTTCGACGGCAGAAGTGATACGAAAGACACTCAAGGCTTACGGGAGGCTCGACATCCTGGTCAACAACGCGGCGTTCGGCCGAGGCAGGGACCGGGTGCCGGTCGTCGACCTCGATTTCGAGGTGTTTAAGAAGGTCTACGACGTCAACGTCTACGGCACGTTCCTGATGTCCAGGGAAGCTGCGCGCGCGATGCTGAAGCAGGGAGAGGGCGGCAATATCGTCAACATCTCTACCGTCGCCACCCGCACGGCCGGCCCGCGTTTGGGCGCATATGCCAGCTCGAAGTTGGCCATAAACGGCCTTGGCCGTACCATGGCAATGGAGTTGGCCAAGGAAAGTATTCGGGTCAATACCATCTGCCCCGGCTTCAACGACACGTCGCGACTCGACGATATGCCGCGTGACGAAGCTTTCGACAAGCTGATCGAGGACTTGGTGCCGCTGGGCTGGGCCGACGATGGCACCCAGGTGGCAGAGCTAACCCTCTTTCTGGTCAGCGACCGTGCCAAGTGGATAACAGGTCAGACCTTGATGGCTGACGGAGGAAGGATCTGGGGGCATTGAACTTTGCGCTTTGGGCGCGCTGTCATGCGCGCGCTGTGAGAAGCTTCTCCATGGCATCAGCGGCCTGAAGCAAATCAGGCAGGTAATGCTCCACAAAAGTAGAGCTCTCTCGCGTGAGCGTTGCACTGGTCGACAATCCATAGCGGATCTTTCCGTCGACCTTGAGTGGCACCGCAACGGACGCCATGCCCAGAGCGGTCTCCTGATCGACGAACATCCATCCTCTTTCGTAGGCGGCTTTGGTCTGGCTCCTGAGTTTGCCGACATCGCGAACGGTGAACGGCGTAACTTCCGGCAGGACAGTCGTGCCAGCGTAGAGGGCATTGTATTCCTCTTCGCTCATCGCGCCGAGGAGCAGCTTGCCGGTGGAAGACGCGTGAGCAGGGAAGCGCGTGCCGACCGACATGTAGTCGCGTTGCAGCCGTTTGGCCGTGGCGCGGGCGACGCAGACGACTTCCTTGCCGTCCAGCATCATGATGGAGCAGGATTCGTTGAGCTTGTCGGACAGCTCGGCGAGCCTCGGCCGCAACAAATTGAGCGCTGGCAGGGAGGCCAGATAGGAGTAGCCCAGCTGCAGGGTGCGCGCGGCAAGATGATAGCTCCGGTCGGATTCATTGTAGCCGACATATCCGAGCGTCGTGAGTGTTACCAACACGCGGCGTGCGGAACCGGGACTCAAGCCGACCTTCTTGGCAATCCGGCTCAGGGTCATGTTCGGCGCACCGGCATCGAACGCTTCGATCACCGCCAGCCCCTTGGCGAGCGACTTGATAAATTCGGGATCGTCTGCGTCCGGCCTGTTCACCTATGCTCCCCTGCGCTGCACATGGTTCCATCCACGATTTAATAGCTCATTCGTCAAGGCAGGTAGAGAGTCATTCCCAGCTGAGCGGTGTTGCCCCGGCAGGCATTGGTGGGCGGGTCCAGTAGGGTGGGGTTTTGGAGTAGCGCACGATCGGTCTGGCGTGCTCGATGTCACCATAAGGCGTTTGAGTGACGGTGAGATCCTCGGGGTCGACCTGCGGAAGCGTGCTGACGCCGTCGATGCCATCGGGCCATTGCACTTTCGGAAGCTTGCCGAGGTCTTGCAACCACATCGAGCAGCCGGTCAAGGATACCTTGACCTGATAACTGCCTCCGTTTTGCGCGCGCTGAAGGAGAGCGCCTATCACGCCTGCGGCCGCGCAATAACCGGCGAGATAATCGTTGAGCGTGAATGTCGAGGCCAGAACGGGCTCGTCGACACTGCCTTCGCCAACGGCCAATCCGCTGACAACCTGACCAAAGGGATCATAGCCGGCGCGGTTAGCCCAGGGGCCATCCGAGCCGTAGCAACTGACCGATGCGTAGATCAAACCGGGACGCTCAGCGATCAGTTCATCGGGCGAGAGGCCGAATTGATCGAGCGTTCCGGGGCGCCACGAATGCACGAAAACATCGGCCTCCGAAATGAGGCGCTTGAGTTGTGCGCGATCCTCCGCCAACCGCAAATCCACGAACGCGGTTCGCTTGCCAAAAGCGGTGTCGACGATGACATGTGTCGGATCGGGGATATGGGGCGCTGAAACATGGATGACCTCAGCGCCTTGTTCGGCAAGTGTGCGGGAGACTACCGGCCCGGCGAGCACATGGCCCATATCTACCACTTTCACGCCTTCCAGTGGTCGCGATGCCGGTGAAAACAGCTCAGCGTCGCTGTCGCGCATTCGGACGATCTCAATTGGTGTGCGCGATGCGAGATGTCGACCTTGTGGATGCGCAAGCCATTCCTCACGCGTGCGGGCAAGCGCGCCCATCACCTTGGCGTCTGCCAATTCATCTTCGAGCGCGACAGCGTCGCGACGGGCTATGGCGCGTTCGATCGATTCCGTTGCCGATGAGCAATCCAGGCAAGCCAGAAGCCGGCTGAAGTGTTCGTGGTAGAACGCGTGGCGCAGAATATACATCTGCCGCCCGTCGCGGGTTCGAAAGAACACCTTGTCTTCGGATTTGGGTCGCTGCAGCTGCAAGGCGTGGCCCCCACGCTTGACGTATGCGAGCGTTCGCAATCCCGGCACGGCTGCCTTCCGAAGATCGATGTCGATCGCCTGCATTCCATAGCCGCGCCGCCGCCAGATTTCCGCAATGCCTACGGCCTGCGCCGCCAAAGCGGACGCGCTGGCGAGTCCGGCGCGATAGCGGCTTGGTACGACCGGATCGGTGCCGGCGATCGTGACCCGGTCGAGCCAGTCGTCGGCAGGAAGCGCCATGCGCTCCAGGAGATGTGTCCAGCGCGGTGCGATGAGGCGACATAATCAGGGTTCCAGTTAGTATTCCGCATGTCGGAGTTTTTTTCGTTATTCGGAATAGTAGACTCGCTGTGTGTGTGAAATCAAACCTCCTGGTTCCTGTTCGATTGACGGGTGGGGGAGTGTGCAGGGGAGGCAGTTGCGTTGACCAGGAATTTGAACCCGGCCCGGAGGGTGCGGTTGCGGCGAGGGATCTCCTCTGCGCGAACCATCTCCGACCTGAGATGTCTGGCCAGGCGAAAGCTGCCGAACTTCATGTACGAATATCTCGACGGCGGGGCGGATAGTGAGCGCACCCTTCGACGCAATGAAGAGGCTCTAGACGCGTTGCTCTGGCTGCCCCGTCTTGCGATCGACATGGGCCATGTGGACGTGTCGACGACGCTTTTCGGGAAGGCGCTGGCAATGCCTCTGGTCATCGCGCCAACCGGATTCAACGGCATGTTTTGGCGCAACGGCGATCTGGAGCTAGCGCGCGCGGCTGCCGAAGCCGGCGTTGGCATAGCGCAAAGCACGGTGTCCATGAACACGGTGGACGAGGTGGCCGGGGTGCCGGGTTTGAGGCACTGGTTTCAGCTCTACGCCTATGGCGGACGGGAGGTTGTGGAGCGGCTGCTGCAACGCGCGCTCGATGCCGGAAGCGAGGCGCTGGTCATCACTATTGACGGTGCGGTTCCCGGCAACCGGGTGTGGGACCAACGCAACTACGTTTCACCCGGCCAGCTCAATTGGCGCAGCAAGGTCGAAATACTTCGGCATCCGAACTGGTTGAGTTCCGTGCTGCTGAAAGGCGGGCCGCCGAACTTCGTCAATCTCACGGAGTTTGTCGGCACCGACGATCCGAGCGTCTTCGAGACAGGGCGTTGGATCGCCGAAAACCGCCCCAAGCTTGCGTGGGAGGATATTGCTCGCATTCGTGAGACGTGGCCGCGTAAGCTGCTCATCAAAGGGATACTGCGCACAGATGAGGCCGTGCGCGCTTCAGACATCGGTGCAGACGGGATCATCCTGAGCAATCACGGTGGCCGGCAAATGGAGCCGACGATCGCACCAATCGAGGTGCTCCCGCGGATACGGGACCGGATGGGTGCAGATTTTCCGATTGTCATCGACAGTGGCTATCGCCACGGAGCCCATATCGCCGTGGCGTTGGCGCTGGGCGCCAACGCCGTGATGACCGGTCGCGGAACACTCTATGGCTTGGCCGCAGGCGGGTGGGCAGGAGCAGCGAAGGCTCTGGAGATTTTCAAGACCGAACTCCAGCGCACGATGGCCCTCGCAGGTGTCGAGAAAATTGCGGACTTGAACCCAGAGTGTCTGCAAAAGGACGAAGCGAGGGCGGCGCTCCGCTGACGTCCGAGGAGCCGCAACTTTCTCTCCGATCGGCGCTCAACCGCAACTCCGTATTCGCAAAGTCTTGACTGGCAGCAGAAACAGCCGCATGATCGAAATACGGAAAAAATTCCGTATACCGGAAAACAAAAGGGGAGGACGATTATGTCGCCGTGTGGATTGAGGAGCTCGCTGACTATTGTGGTGTCGGCAGCGGCAATGCTGGCAATTGGGGCCACAGCACAGGCCCAGGACTACCCCAGCCGACCGATCGACGTGATTGTGCCCTTGCCTGCGGGCTCTGCCGCGGATGGCGTGGCGCGCATCGTGCTTCCCAAGGTCGAAGAAATTCTCGGGCAGCCGCTCGTGATCGAAAATATCGGAGGCGCGGCGCACCTTCCCGGTATGGCGCGCGCCTCCGAGCAGAAGCCGGACGGCTACCATCTCCTTTGGGCGACAATTGCCGACTTCTCGTCGAACCCGAACCTCTACGCGGAGCTTCCCTATTCAACGGACGACTTCACTCCGATCGGGCGCGTGTCCGCGCAGAGCCTGATCATGGCCGTGCCGACGGCGTCGGGCATTACCTCTGTCGACGAGTTCGTAGAGAAAGCCCGGAACGAAAGCCTCGCTTATGCTTCGACCGGCATTGGCAACTCCAACCACCTGCTGGGTGAGATGCTGATGCAGGACGCCGGCATCAAGATGCGGCACATCCCCTACGAAGGTGGATCGGCCGCCGTGCTCGACCTGATGCGTGGCGAGATCGACGTGATGTTCTATTCGTTGTCGCAATTCCAGCCTGGGCTGCAAACCGGCGAGCTCACGCTGCTCGGCATTACGGCCGGTCAGCGCTCCAAATTTCTTCCGGACCTTCCGACCATGAAGGAGCAGGGTTATGGCGATGTCCTGGTGACGTCCTGGTACGGACTCTTCGCTCCTGCAGGCACGCCTGACGAATACATCGACACGCTGTTCGGCGCGCTCAGTCAGGCGCTGGACGATCCGGCGATCGTGGCGGCTCTCGAAGCCACCGGTACTGAGGTTTGGGCCAGCGAATCTCCAAAGGAGTTCGGCGAGTTCATGACGGCGGAGCGCGACCGCTACGCTAAGCTCATCGACGCGATCGGCCTCGAGAAGCGCTGACGCTAAACGCATTCTGATGGGGCGGTTTGATCCGCCCATCAGACAAAAGTCCGATCGGCTGTGCGGGCCACTCATCACATTTTTGGAGTTTGTCAAAATGCCAAGCCCAGGCAGCGAAGCCGTTATTGCAGGTTTGGGTGAGCCCCCGGTCGGCCGCCTGACCGACAAGAACCCGACCGAGCTGCATATCGATGCCGCCATGCTTGCGATCGAGGATTCCGGGATCGACAAGCACGAGATCGACGGGCTGATGACCACCGGCACGTTCCTCAACGACAATATCCGCCACCACATGATCATCGGCGAGCATCTCGGCATTCACTGCAAGCTGTTCGCCGACACGCTGCGCACTGGCGGGCATTCCTACCTCAACGGCGTCCAGGTCGCGAAATGGGCAGTGGAAAGCGGGCTGTGCAAGGCCGTTCTTCTGCTGCGCGGCGACACCACGCTTTCGGGCGTGCCCAAGGGCACGTCGATGAGAGCCTATATCGAATATGGGGCACACCCGATCGAGTTCGAAGTTCCCTTCGGGATCACCGTGCCCGGCGTCTACGCCATGCTGGCTCAGCGCCACATGCACGAATTCGGCACGACGTCCGAGCAGCTCGCCAATATCGCGGTCGCCTTTCGCAAACATGCCGGGCTGAATCCGGCCGCCTTCAAGCGCGATCCAATCACGGTCGATGACGTTCTCAATTCACGCATGGTGTCGACGCCATTGCACCTGCTCGACTGCAGTCCTCCCTGCGACGGCGCCGGCGCCATCCTGATCACCTCACTTGAAAGAGCGCGGGATCTCAAAGCCAAGCCCGTGCGTATTCTGGGCACGGGGCAGGCGCAGTCCTACTACCATCTGGCGCACCTGGCGCGCGCAACCGGGGCGCGGCCTGAAGACAAAAAGCGCTTCGGCTTGACGCGCACGGTGCAGTCGGTCGCCGCCGAACGCGCCTTCGGCATGGCCGGCGTCAAACCTACCGACATCGATGTCGCGGAGCTCTACGATTCCTTCACGATTACGGTGCTCTTGCAGTTCGAGGATCTTGGTTATTGCGCCAAGGGCGAGGGCGGAGCATTCGCCGAAAGCGGCCGCATCGAGCTCGGCGGCGAACTGCCGGTGAATACGCATGGAGGGCTGCTCTCCTTCGGGTCCTCGGGCGGCATCAACCACATCATCGAAGCCGCGCGGCAGGTGCGCGGCGAATGCGGCGACCGGCAGGTCAAGGACGTCGAACTGGCGCTTGCGACCAACGTCAGCGCGGTCGCTTCCAACCATTCCATCGCCATTCTCGGCCGCGATTGAGGAACTCGAAATGACGAGATACCTGCCTGAGCCGTCGAAGATATCGAAGCCGTTCTGGGACTCGTGCAAGGCGGAGGCCATGCAGATTCAAAAATGCGCCGACTGCGGGACATTCGCCTTTTACCCGGTCTATGTCTGTCCCGAATGTGCCTCCCGCAAACTCGAATGGAGACGGGTGAGCGGCGCGGGCACGGTCTACACCTTCACGGTCGCCGAAAGATCGCTGTTCGAAGAAGTGCAAGGCCCGGTGGTTGTGGCGCTGTCGAGCTGGAAGAGGGTGCGATGATGACATCCAACATCAAGACGGACGATCCTTACGGCGTGCATATCGGCATGCCGGTCAGGCTGACCTATGAGCCCGTCTCCGACGAGATAACCCTGCCGGCTTTCGAGCCCGCGTCGTGAAGCTGGCGACCTACACCCGGGACGGCGCGGAGCAGACCGGCGTGGTCGTCGGCGACCGGATCGTTCCGACCGGCGTCGCCTCGATGCTCGAACTGATCGGCAGCGATAAAGCTCTCGGGCGCGCGCGCACACTCGCGACCGACGCAGGCTCAAACGACGGGCTTCCGCTCTCCGACGTCACGCTTCTGGCGCCCATTCCGCGCCCGCGGCGCTCCGGCGGACTCGAGCCTCAGGTTTGGCTCAAGGACGGCGACGTCATGGAAGCCGACATCGAAGGCATCGGCTCGATCGCCAATATCGTTCGCGCGCAATAGGCGCGGTCGACCACGAACACCGGAGCAGGATTTAGATGACCGACAAGCAGACCGCTGCTTCAGACGACACGCGCTTCGAGGGCGCGCTGAAAGGCATTCGCGTGGTCGACGTATCGCGGGCGCTTGCCGGCCCCTATTGCACCATGCTGCTCGGCGATCTGGGCGCTGATGTCATCAAGTTCGAAATGCCGGGGACGGGCGACGAGTCCCGCTACTGGGGCCCCCCGTTTGCCACCTACATGTCTTCCAACCGCAACAAGCGGTCCATCGAATGCGATCTGCACACCGAGGAAGGCCAGAAGATATTCATGGATTTGGTCAAGGACGTCCGACGTGGTCGTCGAAAACTTTCGTCCCGGCACCATGAAGCGGTTCAACCTCGACTACGACACGGTCCGCAAGGCCAAGCCCGATATCATCTACGTATCGATCAGCGCTTACGGGCAGACCGGCCCGATGTCGCACCGGCCAGGCATCGATCTCATGGTTCAGGCGATCAGCGGGCTGATGTCGACGACCGGTGCGCCGGACGGCCCGGCCTACAAGGCCGGCGGCCCGATCGCCGATATCGTGGGCGGTTTCTCCGCCGTCATGTCGGTGATGGCCTCGCTGATGGAACGCGAGAAGACCGGCAAGGGCCGCTACATCGACATTGCGATGCTCGACGCGGTGATGATGGTGCTCAACCAGCAGATCGTGACCGTCAATGCCACCGGCAAGCTCTATCCGCGCGTCGGCAACGCGCATCCGCTCATGGCGCCGTATGAGAGCTTCATGGCGTCGGATCGCGAGTTCGTCATGGCCGTGACGAACGAGAAGGCGTGGAAGGCGTTCATCTCGATCCCCGAATTCGCCCATCTCGGGCAGGATCCGCAGTTCCAGACGCAGGTGGACCGCAACCTCAACCGGGTACGCATGCTCGACGCAGATTCGCGGGATATTCAAAACCAATACCGCCGGCTACTGGCTGAACGAACTCGACAAGCGCGGCATCCCTTCCGAGCCGATTCTGAACCTCGCCGAGGTCGTGGAGCTCCCGCACGTCAAGGAACGCGGCTCGTTGATGGAGATCGAATATCCGCCCAATTCGGGCGTCGTGACCGCCATTCCCGGCATGCCCTGGAAGGATGTCGCCGCGCCCGGCGTGTTTCGCAATCCGCCGGGCCTCGGCCAGCACACCGAAGAGGTTCTCGAGGAGCTCTACGGAACGAAGGCCAAAGCGAAAGCTTGAGCTCGACCAAGGGAGACCGTTTCATGGTAAACTGGAAGTCGCATGACGCAATGACGGGGATCATGTTCCTCGCCGTTGCCGTCTATTACGGCACCACGACTCTCCTGCAGCTCGATTTGGGAACGCCGGAGGAAATGGGTCCGGGTTTCTTCCCGTTCTCCCTGAGCGTCATTCTCGCCATCCTGGGGGTTTTGGTTCTGCTGCGGGCAAAGCGCGATGAAGAAGAACAGCCGCCGGTCAACTGGCGCGCGGTCATTCTGGTCGGGTCGGCGCCGATCGCATTCGGGCTGACGGTCAGAAGTCTCGGTCTCGCTCCGGCGCTCCTGATCAGCGTCGGTCTCGCCGTGCTATCCAGCAGCAGGATCGGCCTCATGCGCGGTGCGGCTATTATTGTCGGGGTCACGGTCTTCTGCGTGCTGGTGTTCAAGTTCGGGGTCGGCGTGCCCTATCCGCTAATCAATCCCGAATTCTTCGGCTAGGCGGGAGACAGAACATGGAACTATTCGATGGCCTCATGCTCGGCTTCTCGGTCGCCGTCAGCCTGACGTCGCTGATGCTGTGCCTGCTTGGCGTGACGTTGGGCACGCTGATCGGTGTCCTGCCCGGCATCGGCCCCTCGGCGACGATCGCCATGCTGCTGCCGATCACGCTGACGCTCAGCCCGTTGTCGTCCCTGATCATGCTGGCCGGCATCTATTACGGTGCGCAGTATGGCGGCTCGATCACGGCGATTCTGGTCAATCTGCCCGGAGAGCCGTCCTCCGCCGTCACCGCGATCGACGGATACCAGATGGCCCGACAGGGCAGGGCCGGGGTGGCGCTATCCATTTCCGCCATCGGTTCGTTCGTCGCGGGCACGATTGCGACCATGGTGCTCGCGGTCGCTTCGCCGGCGCTTAGCCAGATCGCGCTCCGTTTCGGTTCGCCCGAATATTTCTCCCTGACGATGCTCGGCATCATCATGGTGGTCGTCTTGTCCCAGGGATCGGCGCTCAAGGGTCTCGGCATGGCCGTCATCGGCCTGATGCTGGGCGTCGTCGGCACGGACGTGTTCACCGCGGTGACCCGCTTCACCTACGGCATCAACGAATTCCGCAGCGGCGTCGACTTCATTGCCGTGACCATCGGCGTGTTCGGCATTGGCGAAATCCTGCGCAACCTGGAGGGCAATGAGGGACTGGCGCGCTCAGCCCACAAGATTTCCTCCCTGATGCCCACCAAGGAAGATTTCAAACGCTCCTTTGCGCCCATCCTGCGGGGCACGGCGATCGGCTCGGTTCTCGGTGTCCTGCCGGGTGGCGGCGCATTCATCTCGTCGTTTGCGTCCTACGCGGTCGAAAAACGCATGTCGAAGTATCCGGAAGAGTTCGGCAAAGGCGCGATCGAGGGTGTGGCGGGTCCGGAGAGCGCCAACAATGCCGGCGCGCAGACATCATTCATTCCCATGCTCACCCTGGGCATTCCCTCCAATGCCGTGATGGCGCTGATGATCGGCGCGATGATCGTCCAGGGCATCCAGCCGGGGCCGCGGGTCATCGTCACCCAACCGGAGCTGTTCTGGGGACTGATCGCCTCGATGTGGATCGGCAATGCGTTCCTGGTGGTGCTCAACCTGCCGCTGGTCGGCGCCTGGGTGAGCCTGCTGCGCATCCCCTACGCCATTCTCTTTCCTGGGATTCTGGCTTTCTGCTGCATAGGCACGTTCAGCGCGAACGGGCTCGAGCTCGAGCTCTACGTTCTGGCCGTGGCCGGGCTCGCGGGCTATCTCTTCGTCCGCCTCGGTTGCTCGCCAGCGCCATTCCTTCTCGGCTTCGTGCTCGGCCCCATGGTCGAGGAGCATTTCCGCCGCGCGATGCTGATCTCGCAGGGCGATGCCACGGTGTTCTTCACGCGCCCCATCAGCTTGGCGCTGATGCTGCTCGCCATCGGACTTGCCGCGACGATGTTCGTGCCCTCACTCTTGAGCCTGAGGAAGGATGTCTTCGCCGATGCCGAAGAGTGATCTCAAGCCCGTCACCCTGTCCTTCGACAACGGGCCGGACCCCGAGGTCACGCCGCGCGTGCTCGACATTCTGGCGCGGCACGGCACTGCGGCGACGTTCTTCGTGGTCGGTAGCAAGCTCGCTGAAAATCGCGCCCAGGCGGAGCGGGCGAAGGATGAAGGTCACTGGATCGGCAACCACACATGGAGCCATTCGCATCCGTTTCGCGAAAGGGGCGATGCCGAATTCGTCGCCGCTGAGATCGACAAGGCACAGGCCGCTTTGGGCAGCCTCGCGCATCCCGACAGGCTCTTCAGGCCCTATGGCAGCGGGCGACTCGACGGCGCACTGAACGGCGTCGCAGCAAATCATCTGGCCGAGGGGAAATATACCTGCGTGATATGGAACAGCGTTCCGGGGGATTTCCGGAACGCTGAAGGCTGGCCTGAAACGGCCATGAAGCAGATATCGCAGATCGATTGGCCGCTGATCGCCCTGCACGACATACACGGCGACGCAATGACCCGGCTCGACGGGTTCATCGGCGCCCTGAAGGACAGGGGATACGCCTTCCGGCAGGAGTTTCCCGACAGCACCATTGTGATGCGAAACGGCAAACCGACGCCTGCGCTCACCGGAGGTGTACCTGGCGAACTAGCTTCAGAAGAGATCGGATTGGACATGGCAGGCAACGCGTTCAGGATTGCGCTGATCGAAGGGGACGGCATCGGCAAGGAAGTGGTGCCGGAAGGCGTGCGCGTCCTGGAAGCGGCGGCCCGCAAGTTCGATATCTCCTACGAGTTCGACGACTTCGACTTCGCTTCCTGCGACTACTACGAAAAAACCGGGCAAATGCTTCCCGACGATTGGCAGGAGAAGATCGGCGGTCACGACGCGATCTTCTTCGGTGCGGTCGGTGATCCTCTACGCGTGCCCGATCATATCTCGCTGTGGGGCTCTCTGATCAGGTTCCGCCGGGATTTCGATCAGTACGTCAATCTCCGCCCGGTGCGGCTGATGCCGGGCATCCCTTTGCCGCTCGCCAACCGCAGACCCGGCGACATCGATTTCTACGTCGTGCGCGAGAACACGGAGGGCGAATATTCGTCGGTGGGCGGCCGCATGTTCGCCGGCACAGATCGCGAATTTGCCGTGCAGGAAACGATCATGACCCGCATCGGCGTCGACCGTATCCTCAGATACGCCTTCGAGCTGGCGGAAAAGCGGCCGGCCCGCCATCTCACGTCGGCGACCAAGTCCAACGGGATATCCATCACCATGCCGTTCTGGGACGAGCGGGTGAACGAGATGCAGAAGGACTATCCCGGCGTGCGTGTCGATCAATTCCATATCGACATCCTGTGCGCGCATTTCGTTCAGCGGCCCGACGTCTTCGATGTCGTGGTCGCCTCGAATCTGTTTGGCGACATTCTCTCCGATTTGGGGCCCGCCTGCACCGGCACGATCGGCATCGCACCTTCGGGCAACATCAATCCCGAACGCCGCTTTCCCTCATTGTTCGAACCCGTGCACGGCTCTGCGCCCGACATTGCCGGGCAGGGAATTGCCAATCCCGTCGGGCAGATCTGGGCCGGTGCGATGATGCTCGACCATCTCGGGCATCCAGAGGCAGCCGCGGCCATCGTCAATGCCATAGAAAACGTGCTCGAGCGCCCTGACCTGAGAACCCGCGATATGGGTGGCAGCGCGGATACGGTGAGCTGTGGCGGCGCGATCGTCGAAGCGCTCTGACGCCAAAGCATAGAAGACGCCGGTCGTTCGTACGCGGGATCAGAGCCGGAGGAACAAGATGGATCTACCCATCTTACCGACAACGGTCGTGGGGAGCTATCCGCAGCCTGATTGGCTGGTCAACCGCTCCGTTCTCATGGGGCAGAATGTGCCGCGCATTCGGCGCAGGGAAATTTGGCGGCCCGATGAGGACGTGCTCGAGGAAGCCCAGAATGACGCGACACTCGTTGCCATTCGCGACATGGAGCGCGCAAATGCGTGTACCGGCGGAGCATCTTCCAATCTCTATGACCTGTAACCAGTGCGACTTGCTCAATTGAAAAGCCGGCCTCAAACAAGCGGCTCGTGCCTTCATGACGAAGATCGTGGAAATGAAGATCATCAATTCGCAGCGCACGACATGCTCGCCGAAAAGCAGTACCGACGGAGCGACCGTTGTAAGGAAATATCCGTCCTATGAGCTGCTTTGCCAGTTCGCCTTGCTCGCGAATGATTTCCGACGCGTCGTAGCCGCTTACATCCAACAGCGGTATGCGCTGGTTGTTTCCGCTCTTTCTTCGTGGGTCCTTTCGATCACGGATGAGAAGCATCTGCTTCACCGGGCGACTGAACCTGTCTCGCAGGCGCGGATCGCTTTGACGCGTCTGGGGCTCGTCGGAAAAGGCGATGAGCGTCGCGACCGCCGCAGGGGAGAGCAGGCTCGCCGCGGTCAATTCGACGCTCTATCTCGAGAGCCCATTCCTCCGCGTCCTTGCGGCGACGGAACGTGTCGTTGACATATTTCCCCTTACGCCGCACCTGGACTCGCCAGGAACCAGACTTGAGCCGCGTGAAGGTGGCCACGACATGTGCGCTCCGTGTGCACCCAGGCGTCGAACCGGGGCGAAAAGCGTCGCGTCATGGCGTAGAAACGAGTGCACACGACCCGACCTAACGATTTGATGCTACTGAAAAAATGGAATTATATCAACAACATACGATCGCCGTGGCGCCTATGATGGACTGGACGGACCGGCACTGCCGGTTCTTCCATCGCGGGCTGACGCGTCGGGCGCTGCTCTATACGGAGATGGTGACGGCGGAGGCGGTGATCCGCGGCGAGCGTGAGCGCCTCATCGGCTTTGGCGATGAGGAGCATCCCGTGGCGCTGCAGCTCGGCGGGTCGGAGCCGGCGCGGCTGGCCGAGGCGGCGCGGATCGGTGCGGCGTTCGGTTATGACGAGATCAACCTCAATGTCGGCTGCCCGTCCGACCGCGTGCAGTCCGGCACGTTCGGCGCCTGCCTCATGCGCGAGCCGGCGCTGGTCGGCGCGTGCGTCGCGGCGATGAAGCAGGCGGTCGACGTTCCGGTGACGGTGAAGTGCCGCATCGGCGTCGACGAGCAGGACCCGGAGGAGGCGCTCGACGCGCTGGCGGACTCGGTGCTCGCCGCCGGCGCCGACGCGATCTGGGTGCACGCCCGCAAGGCCTGGCTTTCCGGATTGTCGCCCAAGGAAAACCGCGACGTGCCGCCGCTCGACTACGCCCGCGTCTATCGGCTGAAGGCGCGGCTCCCGCATGTCTTCGTCGGCGTCAATGGCGGCATCCGCGATCTCGCCCGCCGTCGTCGCGCATCTTGCAGAAGGCCGACGGGGTCATGCTCGGCCGCGCCGCCTATCAGAACCCGGGGCTGCTCGCCCATGTCGACGGGCTGCTCGGAAGCGGCGAGGCTCCGGTCGAGCCGGAGGCCGCGGCCGAGCGCATGATCCCCTACGCGGAGGCGCATTGCGCAGCCGGCGGCAGGGTGTCGGCGGTGACCCGCCACATGATAGGGCTCTTCCAGGGCCGGCCGGGCGCGCGCCGCTGGCGCCGCATCCTCACGGAAGAGGGGACGCGCCCGGGCGCCGGCCCGGAGGTGATCGCCCGCGCGCTCGCCGCCGTCACGCGGTCCGGCGCACTCGAGGTGGCAGCCTGAACGTTGCTCCGTAGCCCGGATGAAGCACCAGCGTAATCCCGGCTATCCTGGTTCCCGCATTGCGCTCCCATCCATGCGGGCTACAAGAGACGCAAGCCCATGCACGCCTCCCTCACCGAGCTGATCAGCCTTGCCGTCGCCCTTGCTGTCACGGGGGTGGTGGCGGGGCTGCTCGCCGGCGTTTTCGGCATTGGCGGCGGCGGCATCATCGTGCCGGTGCTCTACCAGGCGCTGGAGGTGCTCGGCTTTTCGTCGAGCGTGACCATGCACGTGGCGGTCGGCAGCGCGCTTGCCTTCATCATCCCGACCTCGATCCGCTCCTTCCAGGCGCACCGGGCGCGCGGCGCCGTCGACATGGAGATCCTAAAAAGCTGGGTGATCGCGGTGCCGGCCGGTGTCGTGGTCGCCTCGTTCATCGCGGCCCTGGTGAGCGGCGCCGCGATGCGCGCGATCTTCGCGGTGATCGCTCTTCTCATCGCCATACGCATGCTGTTCAACCGCGACTCCTGGCGGCTCCCCGGCGATGTCCCGACCGGGCCGGCGCGGTGGGCGGCGGGCTTCGTCATCGGCCTCTTGTCGACGCTGATGGGGATCGGCGGCGGCGTCATGGCCAACACCTTCATGACGGCCTACGGGCGCTCGATCCATCAGGCGGTGGCGACGTCCGCCGGGGTCGGCGTGCTGATCGCCATACCCGGCACGCTCGGCTACGTGTTGGCAGGCTGGGGCGCGGCAGACCTGCCGCCGCTGTCGCTCGGCTACGTCAACCTGCTTGCCGTCGCCATCATCATGCCGCTCAGCCTCTTCATGGCCCCCATCGGGGTGAGGATCGCGCACGCCGCTTCCAAGCGGCAGCTCGAAATGAGCTTCGGCCTCTTCCTGCTGGTGATGTCGATCCGCTTCTTCTGGAGCCTGCTGTAGTCGCCGACCCGCGCGTCTACTACGGCACCAGCATCATGCGATCACCTTCCACGCGCCAGCCGGCGAAGCGGTTGATGGTGTTCATGCCGAGCAGGCTCGTCTCGAGCGCGTCCTCCGGCATGACGCCGATGCGCAGGTTGGAGAGCCGGTAGGGGCCGATCTCGAGGCTGTCGAGGGTGGCGCTGGCGAACATGGCGATGCCGTTTGCGGTCGTCACCGGCCGATCGAACTGCAGCGCGGCCGTGTTGATGCCGGCCCGTTCCGCGTCGCGCAGCGTCAGCACGGTCGTGCTGGCGCCGGTGTCGACCAGGAAGTTCACCGGCGTGCCGTTGGCCTTGGCATCGATATGGAAGTGTCCGTCGCCGCTGCGCGCGATCGCCAGCTCGGCCGTGCCGTCGGCGCTCGTCACTTCCACGACGCGGCTTGGGTCGAGCGCCTGCAGCACCGGCTGCGCGAGCCGTATGAGCGGCGCGCGATAGGCGTAGGCCGCGACCAGCGCCAGCCCGATCAGGACCCACACAGCAAGGTG
The DNA here is from genome assembly GCA_963801225.1 of uncultured Alphaproteobacteria bacterium. GTDB lineage: Bacteria > Pseudomonadota > Alphaproteobacteria > Rhizobiales > Afifellaceae > DASWJZ01. The sequence continues at coordinate 192,955 of CAWDED010000001.1, read as the reverse complement.
GCGGAAGAACACTGCGCCCGAGCGTGAGCCACCGCCGGAGGCGCTGCCGGGGGCCCTCGGGCGCCCTCTGCGCCAGCCCCACCCGGTGCCGACCAGAAACACCAGGAGCAGGACCAGATAGAGGAGACGCATCGTGGCGTCGTTGCCGAGGCCGAACATGCCGATAATTTGGGGATTCTCAGCCGGCGATGGAAGGGGCGCCGATGGCGAGCCCGGCGAAGAGGAGGGTTTCGGCGATTTGCTGGGCGGCGCCGATGGTGTCGCCGGTGTGGCCGCCGATCTGCTGGCGGACCAGCTGCGACAACAGGCCGGTGGCGGCGGCGGCCATGAGGAGCGCAATCAGCGCCGCCATGCCGAAGCCGACGAGGAGCACGAAAGCGGCGACGGCGCCCACGGCGAGGCCCACGGCGAGCGCCGGCCGGTCCGGCCGGCCGGCGGCGTGCGCCATGCCGTTGGTGCGGGCGGGCGGCGTGGCGTTCCAGTGCCAGAGCGCCAGCGCGCGCGACGCGACCGCCACGCCAAGCAGCGCCAGCGCCCCGGCGCCGGCGTGCATGCGCGACGGCCGACAGGCCCGCGAGCCTGATGACGACGGTGAAGATGAGCGCCAGCGCGCCAAAGGCGCCGAGCCGGCTGTCGTGCATGATGGCGAGCTTGTCGAGCCGCGTCGCGCCGCCGCCGAAGCCGTCGAAGGTGTCGGCGAGCCCGTCCTCGTGCATGGCGCCGGTCAGCGCGGTGAGGAGCGCCAGCGCCAGCGCCGCGGCGATGAGCGACGGGAAGCCGGCGGCGCGCGCAACCAGCAGCACGAGCGCCGGCCCCAGCGCCAGCACAAGCCCTGCGACAGGCCATCCCGCCGCGCTCGTCTTCAGGTCGAAGCCAGGCGAGATTTGCGGCACCGGCAGGCGGGAGAAGAAGGCGAGCGCCGTCAGCGTGTCGGCAGGGAGGCGGCGGAGGCGGGCGGCAAAATCGTCCAACGGAATGCGCTCCTTTCGCCGTGGATGGCGCATTGAGGCCATTGCCGTCGCGGCTCAGGCTTTATAAACCCGCCGGCCCGCTCGCGAGAAGCCGGGCTCGCGAGTCGCCCCCGCCGAAATTGCTGCCTTTGGAGATTGATGCAATGCCCCCAGCCGAGACCGGTCTGCCCTTCGACGATATCAGGCGACTGCTCGCCAACCTTTCCGGTCCGGACGAGGCCGCGGCGGCCGCTGCGGCGGCACGGCAGGCGGTGCTGACCAAGCCGCCGGGCAGCCTCGGGCGGCTGGAGGAGATCGCCATCTGGATGGCGGCCTGGCAGGGCAAGGCGATGCCCGCCGTCACGCGCCCGCTGGTCGCCGTCTTCGCCGCCAATCACGGAATCGCCGAACGCGGCGTCTCGGCCTTTCCGCAGGCGGTGACGCGGCAGATGGTGGCGAACTTCGCCGCCGGCGGCGCGGCGATCAACCAGATCTGCAACGCCAATGGCCTCGGCCTGAAAGTGTTCGAGCTGGCGCTCGACCAGCCGACGCCGGACATCGTCGAGGCCGATGCGTTCGACGAGAAGGCCTGCGCCGCGACCATCGCCTACGGCATGGAGGCGGTGGCCGGCGGCGTCGATCTGCTCTGTCTGGGCGAGATGGGCATCGCCAACACGACGGTCGCCGCGGCGGTCTATCACGCGCTCTATGGCGGCGAGGCCGCCGACTGGGTGGGGCGCGGCACCGGCGTCGACGACGCGGGGCTGCAGCGCAAGGCGGATGCGGTCGCCGCGGCGGTGAAACGCATCGGCAGCGGCTGCGAGCCGCTGGAGGTGCTTCGCCGCGTCGGCGGGCGCGAGATCGCTTCGATGGTCGGCGCCATCCTGGCGGCGCGCAGCGAGCGCGTGCCGGTCATCGTCGACGGCTTCGTCACCACGGCCGCCGCGGCGATCCTGCATGCGGCGCGGCCGGACGCAGTCGACCACTGCCTCTTCGCCCATTGCTCGGCGGAAGCCGCGCACGCCTCCGTGCTTCAGCGTATGGGAAAGAAGCCGCTGCTCGACCTCGGCATGCGCCTCGGCGAAGGGACGGGCGCGGCGCTCGCCGCCGGCATCGTGAAGGCGGCGGTCGCCACGCATACCGGCATGGCAACGTTCGAAGAGGCGGGAGTTTCGGACAAGGAGTAGGGCGCTTACTTATTAATCGTCATCGCCGTCATGTCCGCTCTCGGGGTGTATTTGCGACATCGTCGAGTGGCTTAGAACGTCCGAGAAGCGCCAGAAGCGGACAGGCGCCGCTCTGGGCCCGCCTGCGGCGGCACTCTCGAACCCGCTACGCGTCGTGGACCGGGGCGACGGCGCGGTTACTTTACTTCGGCTTCGGCTCCTACCCCGCACAACAAGCCAAGCATGGCAGTCGCCCAACTTTCCGGTAGGCCGTTAACACGAAGCCCCATCCGTGTGTCGAGATGGTCAAGCCACGGCGGCTGCCTGCGAAGCGCCTTCCCCCAGGAGGCGCTCGACTTCCGCGGCCGGTCGAGGTTGGCTGAATAGGAAGCCCTGGAATTCGCCGCAGCCCTCCGCGGTTAAACTGGCGAGCTGTTCCTTTGTTTCCACGCCCTCGGCCGTTGTCTTGATACCCAGGCTGCTGCTCAAGCCGACCACGGCGCGGACGATCGCAAGGCTGTCCCCCTTCCCGGGTAGATCGCGAATGAAGGACTGATCGATCTTGATCCGGTCGAACGGGAAGCTGCGCAGATAGCCGAGCGACGAATAGCCGGTCCCAAAATCATCCATCGCGATTCTGATCCCGAGGTCGCGGAGCTGATGAAGAACCGCGATCGCTCCTTCATTCTCCTGCATGAGCACCAATTCGGTGATCTCCAGCTCCAGCCGGCCTGCCGAAAGACCAGATGTCGCAAGCGCACTGATGACGGTCGGCACCAGGTTGCGGCCCTTGAACTGGGCCGGTGAGATGTTCACCGCGACGGTCACCTGCTTCGGCCAGCGTGCCGCTTCGGCACAGGCCTGTCGCAGCACCCACTCACCCAATGACACGATGAGGCCGGTTTCTTCCGCGACCGGAATGAAATCCATGGGCGCAACCACACCGCGTTCGGGGTGATTCCACCGGACGAGCGCTTCGCAGCTGGTGATTGCTCCGGTCTTGACGTCGACGATCGGCTGATAGAAGAGCTCGAACTCGCCGTTCACGATCGCTTTGCGAAGGTCCAATTCGAGGATGCGGCGCGCCTGCATGCGCGCGTCCATCCCGATTTCGAAAAAGCGGTAGATGCCCCCGCCGTCGGCCTTGGCACGATAAAGCGCCATATCCGCGTTCTTCATGAGAACGTCCGGCTCGGTGCCTTCGCTCGGCGCGACTGTGACGCCGACGCTCACTCCCACGATCACCTGGTGGCCGTCGAGATCGTAGGGCGCTCCGATGACGTCGATAAGGCGTGTCGCGAGCGAGGCGATGCTCGACGGCTGCGCCGACGGCACCTGCACGATAGCGAACTCGTCGCCGCCCAATCGGGCCACGATATCCTCGCCGCGGACGCAACTGCGCATGCGTTCGGCCGCCGACTGCAGCAGGAGGTCCCCGACGGGATGTCCGAGCGTATCGTTGACGCTCTTGAAATGATCGAGGTCGAGACTCAGAACCGCCATGGTCTCAGAGCGCCGCAAGTGGCCGAGGACCGTTTCCATTTGCTCATAGAACGCGACGCGGTTCAGCAAGTCCGTGAGCGCGTCGTGATGCGCCATGTGCGAAATCTTCGCTTCGGTTCGCCGTCGGTCAGTGATGTCCTCGAACGTTACGACAAAGCCGCTATTGGCTATTGGCTTGATCAATGAAGAGAATGTTCTCCCGTCGGTGCGCTCGAACACAATCTGCCCACCTTCGCCGCGCTCTAGCAGACTTCGAATTTCAGCATTGAGTTGCGTCGGATTTTTCTCCGTTACATTGGACCATTTCTGGTTAAACTGCATTGCTTCTTGGATCGTCGTACCCAAACAGGTCGCTTTCCATTCTTCCCACGGGATCTTGAACAATTCCGCATACCGTCTGTTGGAAATGACGAGCTTGCCGTCTCGGTCGTACATCAAGAGGCCCTGCGCCATGTTCATCAGCGCGGCCTGAAGTTTTGACTCGGAGGCGGCAAGGGCCTGTTCCGCCTCCACCTTCTGGGTGATGTCCTCGAAGGTCGTGACGATCCCGCCGTCCCGCATCGGCCGATAGGTGGCAGCAATGCTCCGGCCGTCGCTAAAATTCTGGACAAAGGTTCCTCCCTCGGCTTGGCGGACGATTTTCCCCACCTGGGCAAACGTGCGCTCGGGGTCCAGATCCTGGACGCCCGAGTGTGAATCCACGAGCGCCAATAGCTCCGCGACGGTCATGCCCGGCTGGATCTGGTCGGGCGGCATCCCGAAAATTTCGGCATAGCGAGGATTGCACAATATCAACCTGCCCTCTGCATCGAGCATCGCGAGGCCGTGCGACATGTTGTTCAATGCAGCGTCCAATCGGAGCTCGCCCTTCTTCACCTCCTTCCATCCGCGCAAAGCGAAGAGCATGAGGAAAGCCATCGTCAGTCCGACGAGCAGGAGCATCGCCAGAGCCGCGGGGCTGACCCGCGCGCTGGCCTGACTGCCGAGCTGAGCCGGGGACCAAGCGAGCGCTCCGACGACCGTCCCATTTGGGTCGACAAGGTCGACCTTGAGCGGCTCCGAGGCGACCGGGTCGACGAGACGAAGCCCATCGATGACGAAATCCTCGCTCACCCGTTCGACTGCGGCGGCGTCGAACGCCTTACCCATCACCAAAAAACGGGACCGTTCCGGCGGGTTCTCGAAATTCTTCGACGCGGGCACAACCGGACCAGCGGCGACGGCTGCAAGCCCCCACGCGCCTCTCACGACCCCGGTCTGCACATCGTATGTCTTGCCGTCCTTCGGAAGCTCAGCAATCATTGAAGTGAGCGACGGGCCAAACGCTTCACCGGGTGTAGTGGACACCGGCTCGCCGTTCCGGTAGGCGAGCAATTCATTGCCGCTTTCGTCGATGAGATAGATCGTGTCGAACAGCGTCGAGGAGGCGACGTTCTCTGCGGCCCAATCCCTGTTTACCGCACCATACAGATTGCGAACAGCATCGTCCCATTCGGCATAATCATTGTTCGTCTCCCCGAGGTGCCGCAGAACGGATTGGACTGCAGCCGTCGCCGACCTTCCCGTCAGCTCGCTCTCAATATGATTGACGTCGCCGGCCATCTTCTGGAGGGAAACGACGACGATCACAAAGGTCGCGAGCAAGATGAGGATCGCCGGTAGGCCGACCCTCAGCGCAAACCGTTTCGTCGTCGCATCGAAAAAAGGCATTCACCGCCGTCCGATTGGATGTAGTTTGAATGCTTCTCTTGTCGGCATTAAGGATACGTCAAGCGTATCGCCCAATTCGGCGCGTGGTTAAGCCGCGCTGCCGCGACGCAAGGATTTTGAGCTTCATTTGACACAAATCGTCCGTGCTGCCGGGAGGCAACGCGTTGCAGACCGTCGGGCGCCGCCCACGAGAGATCAAAGTCTGGTTGGGTCAAACTGCGACATCGGCGTTGCCTGCGCGAACGTCCGCTTTGGGGAGGATATGCGATGGGCTCAAGCTCCAGAATGGGCTCTGAGCCAAGCTCTATGCCCTCACGGAGAATGGCAGGTCATTCGGCCGATCCTCCGGCGCAAACCGCGCGGCATCCCTAGCATCTATGTAGCGCCGCCGCCCTTCAACTCGCGCGGCGAAGCGCGATCGCCAGATCGCGCGGGGCGCGGCTGGGGCCGGAGCGCATGTCGCGGCGGAAATCGGAGACGACGCGCTTGGCCGGCAGCGTGGCGATCGCCTCGGTGCCGACGCCCACCTTGCTGCGCAGCGTAAAATTGCCGCCGTGCATGTGGACGAGCGCCTGCACGATGGGGATGCCCAGCCCGGTGCCCTGTTCGGCGGTCTTGATGGAGATCGCCCCCTGGCCGAAGGCGGAGAGCACCACCGGTATCTCCTTCTCCGGGATGCCCGGCCCGTTGTCGCGCACCGAGATGTACTGGCCACCCGACTTGGTGCGGCCGACCTTCACGTTGATCTCGCCGTTCTCCGGCGTGAATTTCAGCGCGTTGGAGACGAGGTTGAGCACCACCTGCCGCATCGCCTGCTCGTCGATGACGATCTTGGGGAGCTTGTCCTCGAAGTTCTCCTTGATGGTGATCGACTTCTGCCGGGCCTTCAGGTCGAGCAGCGAGCACGCCTCGCTCGCGACTTCCGAAAGCAACGCGAGCTCCTCGCGCAGCGCCCGCTTGCCGGCCTCGATGCGCGACAGGTCGAGGATGTCGTTGATGATCCTCAGAAGGTGCTGGCCGCTCGAATGGATGTCGTCGAGATAGTTCTTGTAGGATTCGTTGCCGATCGGCCCCAGCATCTCGCCGCGCATCAGGTCGGAGAAGCCGAGGATGGCGTTGAGCGGCGTCCGCAGCTCGTGACTCATGGTGGCGAGGAACTGCGACTTCGCCATGTTGGCCGCCTCGGCGCGGCGGCGCGCTTCGTCGGACACGGCCTTGGACTGCTCCAGCTCGGCGAAGAGCGCGTCCTTCTCCGCCCGGTAGGCGAGGCTGCGGGCGTTCTGCTCGTAGAGATGGCCGGTCAGGTAGAGGAACAGGATCTCCGCCGTCAGCGTGCATGCGGAGATGGAGATGTTGAAGAAGCTCGGATCGAAGATGTGCACCGCCGCCATGCAAAGCGCGATCGGCAAGGTGCTGGCGACCGCCGCGGCCGGGATCGGTGCGGAGAGAAGAGCGCCGACGGCAAGCACCACGATGACGGCGGCGAGCCGGATGATGGCGACGCCGCCCGCCATGTCGGCATCCGAGCTCGGCGGAATGAGGAGCGGGAAGATCGACCAGGTGAGCCCATAGGCGAGGTCGCGCAGCACGAAGCGCCGCTTCCACAGCGCCAGGCTCACATTGGACACGCCCTCGCGCAGGAAGGTGCGCGCCGCGCTCATGGCATAGGTGTGGACCAGGAGCACCAGCACGACCCAGCCGAAGGCGGCGTAGATATTGCCGAGCCAGCCGATGACGGCGCCGATCGAGAGCACCAGGAACGGCACCACCGCGTAGGAGGAGAGGCGGTTCTTGGCGAACTCCTCCGTCATCTCCTGATCGAAGTGGAAGAGGTTGCGGCGCGGATCGCTCGTCGCCGGCAGATGACCGAGCAGCGCGCGCGTGATCGCCTGCCGGCTTGCGGCGCGAGACTTTGTCTTGGTGGGGGAGGCGGAGACTGCCTCTTCTATCGACGCCATGCCTACGCTGTTTCTTTTTTACTCGCTTTTTCAGTGCATTACATGCACCCCGTTAAGAATGCCCGAGCGTTGGTGGTTAAGAATCCGGGAATCGCCGGGGCCATGAGGGCGGGAGCCACAAGCAGGCTCGAGTCGGGAACAATATTTTGCGATTGGCTCGATGGCCGCTACCAAATGCAATCTTGACGCCGAAATGCTACGTATTATAGGAAATTGTTCTAATTCGGATTCGCAAGGACGCGCAACATGGACCGCCTCGACCGCATGATCCTGACCCTTCTGCAGGAAGACGCCACCGTGCCGGTGGCGGAGATCGGCCGCCGCGTCGGCCTGTCCACCACGCCCTGCTGGCGGCGCATCCAGAAGATGGAGGAGGAGGGCGTCATCAAGGGCCGCGTGGCGGTGCTCAACCCGGCCAAGGTCAACGCCAAGGTGACGGTGTTCGTGTTCATCACCACCAACCAGCACAATGACGACTGGCTGATCCGCTTCTCGCGCGCCATCGACGAGTTTCCCGAGGTGGTGGAGTTCTATCGCATGAGCGGGCAGATCGATTATCTGCTGAAGGTGGTGGTGCCCGACATCGAGGCCTACGACACTTTCTACAAGCGGCTCGTCTCCAAGGTCGACATCATGGACGTCTCTTCCGCCTTCGCCATGCAGACCATCAAGAACGAGACCGCGCTGCCGCTCGGCTATATGCAACTCGATCCGTCCGCGAAGCAGCGGGCGTCATAGCGCGTCGGATCGCGCCGAACGGGGAGGACGTCATCGCTTCCGACCGAACCGCCGGACAGGAGAGCTTCATCGACATTCCGGGCCACCGGACGCTCAAGCGGCCGTTGCATGCGCGCCCGATGCGCGTGGCGCTTCCTTTCGAAGCGCGGCCGCGACGCGACTGGCTTGCTGGCCTCTACATTCTCGTGATCGCTCTGGCCGGGTTGTTCTTTGCCTTGGGGAGCATCGCTGGCCTTGTCAGCGCGTTCCTCACCGTGCCGCCCTCCGGCTCGTCGTTGCTGGCCGCCGTAATCGCCATGGCGATGAGCGTGATACCGCTCGGCGGTGTCATCATCTATTTCAAGGACGTTGCAAGCGGCGCTCCGGCGCTCCGCGTCGACGACGAAGGCTTCTATTCGCCCCGCGTCGCCGACGAGCCCATCCCCTGGTCCGCCGTCTCGCATGCGGAGGTCGTGAACATGCTCGACCTGACCTATCCCGCCGTCTGGATGACGCTTCGGCATCGGATCAAGGCGCGCAGGAACTTCCTGCGCTTCGGGGCATGGCGCAGTCTCTTCAGCCGCAGCGACCATATGATCTACGTGCCTGTGATCGATCTCAGGCACAAGCGCGACGTCGCCTATGTTCTGTTGGCGATGGTGGAGCGCCACGGCGGCAGTGTTCCCGCCTGGTGGCGGACGCCGGCGCCAAGCGCATAACGCACGGAATGAGCGTGCCGCCTTTCGCTCCCGGCCGGCTCAGGCGGAACGGGCAGACCTTTGGCGCACCCGTTCGATCTGCACCGGGTCGGTCAGCTCCTTGACGGCGTCGCGGCCGATCCAGCGCGCCGTCCTGTCGTCGGACGCGGCGAGCTTTTCGGCGAGCGCCAGGGCAGGGGCGTGCAGCGCGAGATTGCGCTTGCCGATCTGCCGCAGCGCCCAGTTCACCGCCTTCTTCACGAAGTTGCGCGGGTCGCTCGCGTGACGCTCGATCAGCGGAAGCCATGCGAGGAACTCCGCGTCCGGCGCCTTCCTGGCGTGGACCGTGTAGCCGGCGATCAGCGCGAAGGCGGCGCGGCGCACGAACTCGCGCTCGTCGTTCGCCCATTGGCGCACCTTGTCGTCGACATAGGGCGTGCGGGCGAAAAGCTTCATGCAGGCCTGGTCGCAGAGGTCCCAGGAATTGAAGTCCGCCACCCAGCGGTCCATCTGCGCCGGCGTCACCTGTTTCGGATCGTCGATCAGCGCGGCCAGGATGCGCGCCTCGTGCATGCCGCTCTTCCACAGCGCCTGCGCCAGCGCATGATTGCGCTTCAGACGGCGGGCGATGGGGCGCATCGTCGTCATGGAGACGCCATAGGCGCGCTCGGTGTTGATGCCGAAGCGCGCCATGCCGGCGCGGTTTTCTTCAGAGCCGAGCGGCGCGGAGCTCGGCGAGGATGGCCTCCGCTTCCACCGAAGCTCCCCCTTCTCGATGGGTCATCCCGGACGGCGCGCAAGCGCCGATCCGGGACCCATGACCACGGAGGGTAAGGTCATGGCACAATGCTCCGCCGTCGGGTGTTCATAGGTCCCGGTCTTGCCGCTGCGCGGCAAACCGGGATGACAAACGATAGGCGTTGGCCACATCGCGTCCCCACGTGGCGCGGCTAGCGCTCCAGCCGCGCGATCAGGCTCGACGTGTCCCAGCGCTGGCCGCCCATGGCCTGCACCTCGGAATAGAACTGGTCGACCAGCGCCGCGACAGGCAGGTGGGCGCCGTTCTGGCGCGCCGTCTCCAGGCAGATGGCGAGGTCCTTGCGCATCCAGTTCACCGCGAAGCCGTGGTCGAAATGCCCTTCGTCCATGGTCTTCCAGCGGTTCTCCATCTGCCAGGACTGCGCCGCGCCCTTGGAGATGACTTCGATCACCTTCTCCACGTCGAGCCCGGCCTTCTTGGCGAAGTGGATGCCTTCCGACAGGCCCTGCACCAGCCCGGCGATGCAGATCTGGTTGACCGACTTGGTGAGCTGGCCGGCGCCGGCCGGGCCCATCAGGCCCACCATCTTGGCATAGCATTCGATGACCGGCCTGGCCTTGTCGAAGGTCGCCTGCTCGCCGCCGACCATGACGGTGAGCTGGCCGTTCTCCGCGCCCGCCTGGCCGCCGGAGACCGGCGCATCGAGGAAGCCGACGCCGGCCTTGCCGCAGGCCTCGGCGAGCTCGCGCGCCACCGCGGCGCTCGCCGTCGTGTTGTCGATGTAGATCGCGCCTTTCTTCATGCCGGCGATGAGGCCCGTCTCGCCCAGCGTCACGGAGCGCAGGTCGTCGTCGTTGCCGACGCAGGAGAAGACGAAATCGCAGCCCTCGGCCGCCTTGCGCGGCGTGTCGGCATGCGCGCCGCCGTGCTCCGATACCCACTGTTTCGCCTTCTCGGCGGTGCGGTTGTAGACGACGAGATCGTGCCCGCCCTTTTTCGCCAGGTGCCGCGCCATGGGATAGCCCATCACGCCGAGTCCGATGAAGGCGACCTTTGCCATCGCGTGTTTCCTCGCTTGCGTTGAAATGTGGTGGTGTCTTAGCGCGCCGGCGCTTCGGGGTCAGCCCGGTGCGGCGGGTTTTTTGGCGGAGGTGTCGCGATTGAGATGCCGCGTCAGCCGTGCCTCCAGGAGGTCCCAGACGCGCCGCAGCACCTCCACCATCACCAGGTAGATGATCGCCGCCCAGATGTAGGTCTCGAAGTTGAAGGAGCGCGAATAGGCCCGCCGCGTCTCGCCCATCAGGTCGAACACCGTGACGATGGAGGCGACGGCCGAGCCCTTGATCATCAGGACGATCTCGTTGCCGTAGGGCCTGAGCGCCACGATGAGCGCCTGCGGCAGCACCACCTTGTAGAAGATGATCCACTCGCGCAGCCCGAGCGCCGTCGCCGCCTCCACCTGGCCGCGCGGCACGTTGCGGATGGCGCCGGAGAGGATCTCCGCCTGATAGGCGGAGGTGTTGAGCGCGAAGGTGAAGATCACGCAGTTGAAGGCGTCGCGGAAGAACCACCACAGCCCGATCGCCTCGAGCTCGGCGCGGAACGTGCCGGCGCCGTAATAGACGAGGAAGGTCTGGGCGATCAGCGGCGTGCCGCGGAAGAAATAGACGTAGGCGAAGGAGGGCGCCGAGGCGAGCGGGTTGTGCGATATGCGCCCGAAGGCGAGCGGCAGCGAGATCGCCGCGCCGATGACGAGCGACAGGCTGACGATCTCCAGCGTGACGATCGTGCCGTCGATGAATTTCGGCGTGTAGCGGGCGTAGAAGACGGGGTCGTAGGCGAGCACCAGATGCACCACGAGCCAGACGCCCGCGGCGATCCACAGGCCCATGAGCACGTGGCCGGCGATGCGGGCCTTCGTCCACGGTCTCGGCGGCGCCTGCGGAGCAGAGCGGGAGCTCGTGTCGATGGCGGCGATCTCCGTCACCGCGCCGCCTCGCCGCGCGTGCTCCAGCGCTCGATCCAGCCGAGCACGAAGGAGGAGACGATGGCCAGCACCAGGTAGATGAGGCAGGCCACGCCGAAGAACAGGAAGGCCTGCTTGGTCACGCGCGCCGCGATGCCGGCCTGGCGCAGGATGTCGGCAAGCCCGATCACCGAGACGTAGGCGGTGTCCTTCAACAGGATCAGCCACAGATTGGAGAGCGCCGGAAGCGCCAGGCGGATGAGCTGCGGCAGGATGATCAGCCACATGGTCTGGAAGCCCGACAGGCCGACCGCGTGGCCGCCTTCATACTGGCCCTTGGGGATGCCCTTGAAGGCGGAGAGAAGGGCCTCGCTGGAGTAGGAGGAAAAGACCACCCCGAGCGCCACCATGCCGGCGACGAAGGAATTGATCTCGATATAGGCGTTGTCGACGAACAGCCCGGCCACCCGCTGGATGAGGATTTGCACGCCGAAATAGACGATGAAGAGCGTCAAGAGCTCCGGCAGCCCGCGGAAGATCGTGGTGTAGATCTCGGCGGCGCGCTTCAGCGACGGCTCGCCGGTATCCTTGGCAAGCGCAACGAAGAAGCCGAGCAGCAGTCCGAAGGGGAGGGTCACCAGCGCCAGGGAGACGGTGACGAGCGTGCCGCGGGCGATCTCGTCCGCCCAGCCCTGGTCGCCGAACGAGAGGAGCGTGCCGATCGAGTCCATCCGGCCCCCGCCTCAAGGTCCCCGCCGGGCCCGGTGGCCCGGCGGGATATCTCCGGGTCAGCTGCCGTAGACGTCGAAGGAGAAGTACTTGTCGTTGATCTCCTTGTACTTCCCGTTCTCGCGGATCGCCTTGATGGCGGCGTTGAACATCTCCTTCAGATCGGTGTCCTCCTTGCGGATGCCGATGCCGGCGCCGATGCCGTTGATGACCGGGTCGATGGCGAGCGTCCCCACGATGCGGCAGCAGGCGCCCTCAGGCGTGTCGAGCCATTCCGACAGCACCACGACGTCGTCGATCGCCGCGTCGATGCGCCCGCTTTGCAGGTCGAGCTTGTACTCGTCGGCGGTCGGATAGAGCTGCAGGTCGGCGTCGGGGAAGTGCGCCTCCGCATAGTTGGAGTGCGTGGTGGAGGACTGCGCGCCGAGCTTCTTGCCGCTGAGGTCGTCGGCGGCGACGCCCCTCAGGTCGGAGCCGACCGGCGCGGCGATGGCCGGCGGCGTGTTGTAGTACTTGTCTGTGAAGTCGATGACCTGCTTGCGCTCGTCGGTGATCGACATGGACGCGATGATGGCGTCGAACTTGCCCGCCTGCAGCGCCGGGATCATGCCGTCCCAGTCCTGCACGACGAACTCGCAGTCGACCTTCATCTCGCTCGCACAGCGCCTTGGCGATATCGACGTCGAAGCCGACGAGCGAGCCGTCCGCCTCCAGATTGTTGAACGGCGGATAGGCCCCCTCCGTGCCGATGCGGATGTGGGACCAGTCCTTGGCGCCGGCCATGCCGGCGGAAAGGGCGACGATTGCGGCGGCGGCCGCGAGACGGGTGAGGATACGCATGTTGGCTCCCTGCCAAGTTTCGTTGATTTCCCGGCATGCAAAAACCGGGCCCGCCGGGAGCATCGGCCGATGCGTCCGGCCCTGGTGAGGCCAGTCTGCCGCTATTCTCGGTCGAATCAAAGCCTGATGGGCGGAAATCCGTCAGCTCCGAGGCCCGGGATCATATCTTGGCAACCAAGATCAAGATTTCGCGGGCACGGATTTCGCTTCGGTGAATTGGAGCGCCGAGGAGACCCACGATGCTGCTTCGCGAAGGCGGGAAACCGGTTCCCGCTTTGCGGGATCATGCTCTAAGGGGCCAGCCCCAGCCCCGAGAACGGCAGGAAGGTCACCGGCTCGCCGCGCTTCACCGCGGGGATGTCCTCGGTGATCTCGATCAGCCCGTCGGCCTCGCGCAGCGATGTGATGAGCCCGGAGCCGTCGCGCGGGAATTTTTGCACGACGAGGCTGCCGTTCGTCGTCCGTGCCGAGCCAGCCGCGCAAAAACTCCCGCCGCCCGGTCTTGCGCTTGGCGATGTCGAAATCGGCGGGGACGCTGAAGCGCTGCGGCTCCGGCCAGCTCCCGCCGGCCATCAGCGTCAGCATCGGCCGGACATAAAGAAGGAAGCAGACGAAGGCGGCGACCGGATTGCCCGGCAGCGCCACCACGGCGCAGTCGCCGATCTGGCCGAAGCTCATCGGCCGGCCCGGCTTGACGGCGAGCTGCCACAGATGCCGCTTGCCGAGCGCGTCGAGGCTGGCGATCAGGTGGTCCTCCTCGCCGCGCGACGCGCCGCCGGTGGTGAGCACCGCGTCGTGGCTCGCGGCAAGCCCGGCGAGCGCGTTCGCGCACCAGGTCCGCGTCGTCCGGCAGGACGCCGGAATCGGTGACCGACGCAGTCGACGCCGGCCAGCAGCGCGCTCAGGAGCACGTGGTTGGAATCGTAGACCTGCCCCTGCCTTGAGCGGCGTGCCGGGGCGCACGATCTCGTCGCCGGTCGAGACGATCGCGACCCTGAGCCGCTCGAAGACCGCCACCTCAGCCGCGCCGGTCGAGGCGATGGCGGCGAGCTCCTGCGGGCGGAGCCGCGTGCCGGGCTCCGGCCACGACCGCGCCCTCGGCCAGGTCCTCGCCCGCCTTGCGCCGGTTGGCGCCGGGCTTCAGGCCGGGCGGGATCGCAACGAAGCCCTGCGCCTTCTGCACGTGCGGCTCGCAGTCCTCCTGCATGGCGACGGTGTCGGCGCCCGCCGGCATGACGGCGCCGGTGAAGATGCGCACGGCGGTTCCGGGCAGGTGCGGGACGGGGGAGGGGTGCCCGGCGGCGATCCGCGCCACCACCGGAAAGTATCCGCCCGTCGCGTCGTAGTCGGCGCTGGCATAGGCGTAGCCGTCGACGGCGGCGTTGTCGGCGGCCGGCACGTTGCGCGGGCTCGTGACGGTCTCCGCCAGGATGCGGCCGAGCGCATCGGCGAGCGGCACGCGCTCCGCCTCCACCACGCGGCCGACGCGGGCGCGCAGGATGGCGAGCGCCTCGTCGTGGCGCAGCCGCTCGCTGTCGGTCAGGAAGCAGTCGTCGATGAGGCGGCGGTCAGCCATCCTGGCGTTTTAGGCCGAGCGTCGCCGCGATGAAATCGGCGATGCCGTTCACGTCGTCGAGATCGAACTGCGGGCGCCCGTCGGGATCGGTCGGAAAATCCGCCGCGACCGCCAGGATCGAGGCGTCGTCGTAGGCGAGACGCTGCTTGTCGCTGGTCGCCTCGCCGGCGCACCTCGATCTTCGGGTGGCCCTCGCGCTTGTAGCCCTCGATCAGGATGAGGTCGCAGGGCGAGACATGCTTCAGCGCCGCCTCCAGCGGCGGCTCGCCTTCGTCGCGAGCTCGTGCATCAGCGCCCAGCGTGCGCCGGAGACGATCATCACCTCGCGCGCGCCGGCCTCGCGGTGGCGGAAGGAATCGGTCTCCGGCTTGTCGATGTCGAAGGCGTGGTGCGCGTGCTTGACGGTGGAGACCGTCAGGCCGCGGCGGGTGAACTCGGTGACCAGCCGGGTGACGAGCGTCGTCTTGCCGGAGTTCTTCCAGCCGGTGACGCCGAAGACGGGTGTCGTCACGCGGCGCGCCCCTCCAGCGCCGCGGCGATCTCCTCCGCCCGCTCCGCCTCCTCGGGCGTGTTGACGTTGAAGAAGGGATCGACCGTCTCGCCGTCCGAGAGCGCGATCTCGTCGAACGGCACGTTGAGGCGGATGTAGCGGTCGGCGAAGGCGAGGATCTTGCCGCCTTCGCCGCCTTGCAGAAACGCCTCCAGCGCGTCGGCGAGCGCCACCGGCCAGCGGCCGAAGACGGGATGCGTGCCGGCCGGCGAGGCGGCGAGCGTGATCGTGTCCTCCGCGTCGGCGCCGCAGGCGGCAAGGCGCTGCGACCAGGTCCGCCGGGAAGAACGGCGTGTCGGCCGCCGCCGAGATGATGAAGCGCGCTTCCGGCCGGTTCTTCTTCGGCCCAGCGCATGCCGGCATGCAGGCCGGCGAGCGGGCCGGCGAAGCCCTCGATCCGTGTCGGCGACGACCGGCAGGCCGTAGTCGGGCGAAGCGGGCCGGGTCGCCGTTGGCGTTGAGCACCAGCGTGTCGACCTGCGGCTTCAGCCGCTCGATCACGCGGTCGAGCATGGGCTTGCCGCCGAGCGTCATCAGCGGCTTGTCGCCGCCGCCCATGCGGCTGCCAAGTCCGCCGGCCAGGATGACGCCGACCTGAGGTGGAGAGCCTGTCACGAGCTACTCGGCAGCATGCATCCGTGGCGAAGGGCTGGGTACCGGGCGGCCCATGTCCTGAGCGGCCTCTATCCATGCGATGATGGCGTCTCGAACGTTGGCCAAAGCTTCCTCGGGTGTTTCGCCATCGGACATGCAGCCCGGCAGGTCAGGCACGGTTGCCAGAAAGCCGCCGCCGTCGTCCGCGCTCAGCGGCTCGATCAGAACGGGATATTCAAGCTTTGCCATCACGGCGGGCTTCCTGCACGAGATCGATGAAACGGACAAGGCGGCGGATGCAGACAGGCTTGATAGGCCGACGCCTTGGAACCGTCAGTATATCACGCATGAGGGGGTGGAAAACCTTGTAGTGGAACCGCCTCCGCGTGCCGGCTCGCAATGCACATCATGCTCGGTGCAGACTGTCTCCACGTCGGCGATGGTCCAGTCGGCACGGGGATTGGCGCGCATCCGCTCCAATCGATCGGAGCTCACTCCGCGGCCTCGTTTGCGATCCGTTCTGCCGCCCTTGCGGGCGTGGCGGGCCTCTTCCTCCTCGGCGTGGGCCGGGTCGGCGTCGAAGACGATGCGCTCGGCGCCGGCGAGCGCCACGAAGCGCCGGCCACGCGCGCGGCCGATCAGCGTCAGCCCTGCCTCGCGGGCCAGCTCCACGCCCCAGGCGGTGAAACCGGAGCGCGAGACGAGGATCGGAATCTCCATCATCACCGTCTTGATGACCATCTCGGAGGTGAGGCGGCCGGTCGTGTAGAAAATCTTGTCGCGCGGCGAGACGCCGTTCAGCCACATCCAGCCGGCGATCTTGTCCACGGCATTGTGGCGGCCGACATCCTCCATGTAGACCAGCGGCCGGTCCTCCCGGCACAGCACGCAGCCGTGGATCGCCCCGGCGTTCAGATAGAGCGACGGCGTCGTGTTGATCTCCTTGGTGAGCGCATAGAGCCAGCTCGTTCGGATCACGCTGTCTTTCGCCAACTCGATCGTCTCGAAGCCGGCCATCATGTCGCCGAACACCGTGCCCTGCGCGCAGCCGGAGGTGCGCACCTTCTTCTTCAGCTTGTCCTCGTAGTTGGTCTCCCGCTCGGTGCGCACCACGGCGACGCCGAGCTCGTCGTCATAGTCGACGCCGGTCACCGGATTGTCGGCCGGCAGCATGTTCTGGTTCTTCAGGTAGCCGACCGCCAGAAGGTCCGGATAGTCGCCGATCGTCATCATGGTGACGATCTCCTGGCGGTTCAGATAAAGCGTCAGCGGCCGCTCGGTGACGACGCGCGTCTCGACGGCTGCGCCGTTCTGGTCGATCCCGCTGACGACGCTGGAAAGCCGCGGATCGTCGGGGTCCGGGGAAGATGCGGGGCGGGGTCTCGCTCATGGGCGAAACAATAGGGAGCGCCCGGCGGCGCCACAAGGCGCGGGGGAGCGCGTCGCACGCGTGCGGCGCCCCCTCGGACGTCGGCCGCCGGCTAGGCGGGGGGACCAGACGTCTGAGCTCAGAGCGTGATGCGATAAAGCGAGAACCCTCCTTCACCATCGCCGGCCGGCTCGATCTTCACCGCGGTCACCTGGTCGACGAACTCCTTCGCCTTCGGCCCGGTCTCGAACAGCACCGTGGTGCCGGGCATCGGCGCGAAGCGCCAGTTGGCGTCGGCGGAGGGATTGATGGTGCCCTTGTCGACGATGTAGCGCACGATGATGTCGCGGTTGGTGTCGGGGCCCTGGAAGATCACCTTGTCCGGCCCGATGCCGGGGAAGCTGCCGCCGCCGCCGGCCCGGTAATTGTTGCTCGCGACGATGAATTTCTGCGCCGGATCAATCGGCTTCGCCGTTGAACTTCAGATTGACGATGCGGTGCGCGTCCGGTGCGACGACATTGCCGTCCTTGTCGTAGCGCGAGGGCTGCGACAGGTCGATCTCGTAGGTCACGCCGTCGATCACATCGTAATTGTAGCTCGGGAAGCCGTCGTTGAGCAGCTTCTGGTCCGCCTCGCCCGGATTGATCTGGTTGAAGATGCCGGCGGACATTTCCAGCCATTCCCGCACGTCCGCCCCGGTGATCAGCACCGCCTGCAGCGTGTTGGGATAGAGGTAGAGGTCGGCGACGTTCTTGATGGCGATGTCGCCGGCCGGGACGTCCGTGTAGTACTCCGGCCCGCCGCGTCCGCCGGCCTTGAAGGGCGCCGCCGCGGAGAGGATCGGCAGGTCCTTGTACTCCGCCTCCTGCTTCATGATATCGCTGACGTACCAGGATCTGTGCCTGGCTCACGATCTGCACGGAGGGATCGTCGGCGACCAGCGCGAAGTAGGAGTAGAGCGGGGCGGAGGTCTTGCCCACGGCGCGCCGCACATAGGCGAGCGTGGCGTCGTGGTCCTCCTGCACGGCGTCCAGGATGTCCTGCTGGCTCTCCACCAGCGGGATGACCTTGCGGTTCTCGTCGCGCTTGTAGATCGGCCGCGCCTCGCTGGTGAAGTCGGCGACGCGCCAGCCGTCGCCGTCCTGCTCCAGCAGCAGGTCGATCAGCCCCATGTGCGAGCCCCAGAAGCCGCCCATGACGGCAGGCTTGCCCATCAGCGTGCCGGCGGTCGGGTCGACTCCGGCGAGCCCTCGTGATCCTTGCCCGGGAAGACGAGATGCTGGTGGCCGGTGAGCACCGCATCGATGCCGTCGACGCCGGCGAGATAGCAGCGAGGCGTTCTCCATGCGGTCGGACGGCCCGCTCGCGTCGATGCCGGAATGGGAAAGCGCCACGACGATGTCGGCGCCGGCCTCGCGCATCTCCGGCACCCAGGCCTTCGCCGCCTCCACGATGTCGCGCGTCATCACCTTGCCGTCGAGATGGCGCGCGTCCCACACCATGATCTGCGGCGGCACGAAGCCGATCAGCCCGACCTTCACCGGATGCGTCGCGCCGGCGCCGTCGGTCACCGTCTTCTCGATGATGACGTAGGGCTTCAGATAGAGCGTCGTCGTCGCGCGGCGAGGCGGCGAGCGTGCCCTTGGCGAGGTTGGCGCAGACGATCGGATACGCGGCGCCGGCCAGCACCTTGTCCATGAAGTCGAGGCCGTAATTGAACTCGTGATTGCCGAGCGTCGAGCATTCGATGCCGAGCACGTTCATCGCCGTGATGATCGGGTGCACGTCGCCTTCGCGCATGCCGCGCTCATAGGCGATGTAGTCGCCCATCGGGTTGCCCTGCAGGAAGTCGCCGTTGTCGAGCAGGATCGAGTTGGTCGCCTCGGCGCGGATGCCGCGGATCAGCGTCGCCGTGCGCGCCGTGCCCATCGTGTCGTTCGGCTTGTCGGCGTAGTAATCGTAGGGGAAGACGTGGACGTGCAGGTCCGTCGTCTCGATGAGGCGCAGATGCGCCTGGCCCGCCTGGGCGAAGGCGGAGAACGGATGCAGCGCGACGAGCGCGCCGGCGGCGCCGGTGCCGGCGATGAACTGGCGGCGCGTCACCAGCGTTGTCTGCAGGTTGCTTGAACATGGTCCTACCTCTCCTGTTGAGCCGAAGCCGGCCCACCGCTTTTGGGGAGCGTGATCCTGTCCGGCCTTGCTTCGCCCGCCGAAGCGGGCTTCGCGAAGGCGGCAGACCGGCTTCCACTTTTCGGGATCATGCCCTCGACCTCCGGGCCGCTTCGCATCGTCTCATTACACGCCTTTGATGGCCGTTTTGCGAGCGCGATTTGCATCGGTGCGGGCGACCGCCCGGCGGCGCGGCGGGATCAGGGCTGCGGCCGGTTGCGCGGATAGATCGCGATGGCCACGAGGAGTGCCGCGACGCCCGTGATGCTCATCAGCACGAACAGCGGCATGGCGGATGTCCCGCCTGCCAGGGCCGCGCCGGCGGCGGCGGACAGCGCGGCGCCAATGCCGATCTGGACCGCGCCGGACAGGCCGGCTGCCGCGCCGGCGATCTCGGGCCGCACGCTGATGGCGCCCGATATGGCGCTCGGCATCACCATGCCGTTGGCGACGCCGACGATGACCATGGGCAGGAAGAGTGCCAGGCGGCCGCCAAATCCGAAGTGGAACAGCACCGGCGACAGCAAGGCGGCGGCAAGTCCCACGATCGAGCCCCCCAGGATCATGCGGGCGACGCCGAACCGGTCGGTGAAGCGGGCCGAGATGTAGTTGCCGATCATGTAGCCGACCGGCGTGACGCCGAACCATGCTCCGTAGACGCCGGGCGAGAGCCCGAGGATGTGCTCGGCGATGTAGGGCGCGCCACCGAGAAAGGCGAAGAAGACGCCCGCGGTGAAACCGAAGCTGGCGGTGAAGAGAATGAAATCCAGATTGCGCCCCAGCAGCCCGAAATCCCTGAAGACGGTTGCAAAGCTCAATCGCGAGGTTGGATGGAGGTTGGTTTCCGGCACGAAGGCCCAGGTGACGACGATGGCGATGATGCCGAGCAGAGCCGTGAATGCGAATATCGAGCCCCAGCCCAGGGTTTCCTGCAGCAGCCCACCGATCACGGGCGCCACCATGGGGGCGACCGCAAGCCCCATCGTGACATAGCCGAGCATGCTGGCCGCCTGCCGCCGTTCGAAAAGGTCACGCACGATGGCGCGGCCGAGCACGATGCCGACGCAGCCCGTCGCCCCCTGCACGACGCGGATGGCGATGAGCGCTTCGACGTTGGGAGCGGCCAAGGCGAGCAGCGAAGAGGCGATGAAGAGCGCGAACCCGACGAACAGCACCGGCCGCCGTCCGAACCGGTCCGACAGCGGACCAACGAAGATCTGCGCCGTCGCGATAGCGGCGAGGTAAAGCGACAGCAGAAGCTGCACACGGCTGTACGAGGCATCGAATGCCAGCGCGATCGCCGGCAGCGAGGGGAGGACGGAATTGATGGCGAAAGGGCTGACAGCCGATATGGCGACCAGCGCAAAGATCGGTGGCTTGCGCCTTGCGACCGGTTGCGGCTCGGGGCCGGGATCGAACTGGTTGGGCCGCATCGTCTCGGTCACTGCGGCGGCGGATAGGCGGCCGGCTCGCTGGTCAGCGTCGCCTCTCCGCCTTTGACCTTGCGCTCGCGGTAGAGGGTGTAGAGCCCCGTGGCGAGGAGCACGGCGCTGCCGGCCAGGGTCAGCGTGTCCGGCCACGAGGCGAAGACGGCGACCTGAACGACGATGGCCATCAGCATGATGGCGTAGCGGAAGGCCGAGACGACCCCGACCTCGCCGTGGCGCATGGCCTGCACGATCATCACGTAGGCGAAGGAGAGGGACAGAGCGCTGCCGGCGCAAAGCAGCATCCCGCGCGTGGTGATCGGCGCCCAGAAGGAGAAGGGCAGCATGGCGAGGCCAAGCGGGATGGAGGCGGCGAGCGACAGGCAGGACACGGCGAGCGGATGCGTCTGCGGCGGCAGCATGCGCGACGACAGGTCCCGAACGACGACGAAGACGACGGCAATCAGCGCCGACACGGACCAGACGTTGAAGCCCTCCATGCCCGGGCCGGATGATCACGAGCACGGCGCACAGACCGACTAAGATCGCGGCCCAGCGGCGGATGCCGACGGTCTCGCCGAGCAGCAGGGCCGCTGCCGCGGTGGCCGCCAGCGGCACGATCTGTATGATGGCCGTGGAATTGGCGATGGCCATGTGGGCCAGCGCCGTCAGGTAGAAAGCGGCAGCCCCGATCTCGCCCACGGCGCGCAG
The DNA here is from genome assembly GCA_963801225.1 of uncultured Alphaproteobacteria bacterium. Classification (GTDB taxonomy): domain Bacteria; phylum Pseudomonadota; class Alphaproteobacteria; order Rhizobiales; family Afifellaceae; genus DASWJZ01. The sequence continues at coordinate 171,561 of CAWDED010000001.1, read as the reverse complement.
CCAGATGAAGCGCTCCGCCAGCAGACGCAGATCGCGGAACGCGCCCTGTTGAAAGCCGAGCAATGCCACCACAGGCAGCGCGATCAGGCTGCGGACCACGAGGATCTCCCCGATCGACATCTCCTCGCTGGCCAGCTTCACGCAGGTGTCGTTGACGATGAAGCCCGCCGAGGCGCCCAGCATGAACAGGATGCCGCGCGAATTTTCGCTGAAGGACGGGGCAGGGGACATTGCTGTTGAAAAGCGCGGGTGGACGCCGGCTCTATCAGGTCGCAGCCATAAGCGGAAGGCATAGCTCGCGCGAGAGCCATGCTCTGACGGGGCAGCCGGCGGGCCGTGGAAAATTCGTGAGCCGTGCCGCACGCGTCGTTAACCCGAGGCAGCTAGCCTCCGATAACTGGCTGCAGCCGGATCGGGGAAATCATGGCCTTGCACGTCTGGGCGGTAGCGGAAGGGGCCGTTGCCAAGAAGGGGATCTCGGCGCGCTCGGAAGCCGCAGGCTATGCGGCGGGACTGCTGACATGGGTGATCGGCGGCAGCGTCTTTATCGCGATCAAGCTGGCTTCCGGCGAAATGCCGCCTTGGATTCTGTGCTCGTCCCGCGCCTTCATTTCCGCACTGGCTCTGCTTCCGCTCGCCCTCGGCCATCGTCGCGAGATGGTTGCGCTGCTGCGTGAACGCTGGCTGGAGGCTGCCTTCATCGGCGCCATCGGCCTCGGCCTCACGCAGGGCGTCATGTTCACGTCGCTTTACCTGACCAGCGCGGTCAATGCGGGCATCGTGTTCTCCCTGGCTCCCATTCTCATGCTGGTCGGCGCTCACTTCGTGCTTCGCGAAAGCATGAATTATTGGCAGGGGATCGGGTCGGCGATCGCCTTCTGCGGGGTCGTCGTCATCGCCGTTCAGGGAAGCTACGCCCGCTTGATCGGCCTGCAGGTTGGAGCGGGCGATCTCGTCGCCTTTGGCGCGGCGGTGCTTTTTGCAGGCTACACGGTGCTTTTGAAGCGGGCGAAGTTCGGCATTCCGCTCATTCCGCTGCTGGTCATCCTGCTCTTCTTCGGCGCCCTGGGGTCGCTGCCTTTCGCTCTCCTGGAGGTCTGGCGCGGAGACCACACGCATCTTGCGATGAAGGGCTATCTGGCGCTGCTCTACTGCGGCACCATCGGCGGCGGGCTCCTCTACATGCTCTACAATTGGAGCATCGAGATTTTGGGCGCCTCGCGCGCCGGAACGCTGCAATACACGCAGCCGATCTTCATCGCGATCTTCGCCTGGCTGATCCTCAGCGAGCGGATCGAATGGTACCACTTTGTCGGAGCCGCGCTTGTCGCCGTCGGCGTCCTGTTCGTGACGCTGCTGAAGTCGAAGCCGGCGACCCAGGCCGCCTCGACGATCCCGGGCGCGGCCGCTGCGCGGAGCAGCGAAGCCGTCAGCCGCCGGTGACGCTCATATGCCGCGACACGGCCGGCGCCCTGGTGCGGCGGTCGATGATGAAGTCGTGGCCCTTGGGCTTGCGGGAGATCGCCTCGTCGATGGCCGCGTCGAGGAGGTCGTTGCCCTCCGAGGCGCGCAGCGGCGCGCGCAGGTCCGCGGCGTCCTCCTGCCCGAGGCACATATAGAGCGTGCCGGTGCAGGTCACGCGCACGCGGTTGCAGCTCTCGCAGAAATTATGGGTGAGCGGCGTGATGAAGCCGAGCCGCCCGCCGGTCTCCGCCACTTCCACGTAGCGCGCCGGGCCGCCGGTCTTGTAGGGGATGTCGGTCGAGCGTGAAGCGCTCGGCGAGCTCGGCCCTGCACCTGCGACAGCGGCAGGTACTGGTCCGTGCGGTCGCCGTCGATGTCGCCGAGCGGCATGGTCTCGATCAGCGTCAGGTCCATGCCCTCGCCATGCGCGAAGCGCAGCATCTCGGGAATCTCTTCCTCGTTGACGCCCTTCAGCGCCACCGCGTTGAGCTTGATGGCGAGCCCCGCCGCCTGCGCCGCGCGGATGCCGGCCATCACCTTGCCGAGATCGCCCCAGCGGGTGATCGCCTTGAATTTCTGCGCGGTCGAGCGTGTCGAGCGAGACGTTGACGCGCCTGACGCCGGCGTCGCGCAATTGCCCGGCGAAGCGCTCCAGCTGCGAGCCGTTGGTGGTGAGCGTCAGCTCCTCCAGCGCGCCCGATTCAAGGTGCCGCCCGAGCGCCTCGAAGAGGCTCATGATGTTGCGCCGGACGAGCGGCTCGCCGCCGGTGATGCGCAGCTTCCTGACGCCCTTTTCGACGAAGGCGGTGCACAGCCGGTCGAGCTCCTCCAGCGTCAGGAGGTCGCGCTTCGGCAGGAAGGTCATGTCCTCCGCCATGCAATAGACGCAGCGGAAGTCGCAGCGGTCGGTGACCGACACGCGCAGATAGGTGATGGCGCGGCCGAACGGGTCGATCATGCGGCCGGGATCGTTCTCCGGCCCGGTGATGATGGGCATTGCGCTGCTCAACGGCGTTATCCGGCTTGTGCCGCCCCCCTATCGAGACAATCTAGTGGGCAAAGCCCGCGGTTCCAAGGGCCCGATCCCGGGATTTACCGCGCGGAGTGCACCGATGGAGGCGAAACTGCCCACACCCTGGCCGACCGAAATTCGCCTGTCCAAGGACCGCCGCACGCTGATCGTGACGTTCGACAATGCCGAGAAGCACGCGCTCGCGGCCGAATATCTCCGCGTGTTCTCGCCCTCCGCCGAGGTGCAGGGCCATTCCCCCGATCAGCGCCAGGTGGTGGGCGGCAAAGAGGCGGTGGAGATCATCAAGGTCGAGCCGGTGGGCAATTACGCTGTCCGCCTGCATTTCGACGATCTGCACGATACAGGAATATATTCCTGGGACTATTTCATGCAACTGGCGCATGAGCACGACACATGGTGGCCGCGCTACCTGGAGGAGCTTCGAGAGAAGGGCCTGTCACGCGAGCGGGTGAAGCCGGGAAAGGCGCACTGACGTGACATGTGCCGCGTCGTAAGGCCGACCTTGTTCGAAATCGGAGGGGTAAGGCTTCGGCTTGTTGTGAATGCCGAGCAGTGCGGCGGAGTTGCCGCTTCGCGCCGTGTTGCGCCGCCAAAACCCGCATGCTATGCGACCGCCGAGCTTGGCCCGGGCCGCTGGACCGCGCACGCTGAGCTTTTGCCCTTAGTCCTGGACCCCGAACACCGGGCCAGCCTCGAAAGAAGAGACTGCGCGTGGCGGATCGAACAAGCCCTGTTTCTGGCGTAGCGGAACGTTACGCCTCAGCCCTTTTCGACCTTGCGCGCGACGAATCGGCCCTCGCCAATGTTGAGAGCCAGCTTGAGCAGCTCTCCGCAATGCTGAGCGAGAGCGAGGATTTGCGGCGCCTGGTGAAGAGCCCGGTCTTCTCCTCGGAGGAGCAGCAGCGGGCGATCGGTGCCGTCGCCGACAAGGCGGGCATCACCGGGCTCACCGGCAATTTCCTCAGGCTCGTCGCGCACAACCGGCGGCTCTTCGCGCTGCCCGGCATGATCCAGGCGTTCCGCGCCATGGCCGCCGCCGAGCGCGGCGAGGTCACCGCCGAGGTCACCTCGGCCCAGGCGCTCAGCGACGAGCAGGTCGCCGCGCTGAAGGCGGCCCTCAAGGAGAAGCTCGGCAAGGACGTGACGCTGAGCGCGCAGCGTCAACCCCGCGATTCTCGGCGGGCTCGTCGTGAAGGTCGGCTCGCGCATGATCGACACGTCGCTCCGCACCAGACTCATGACCGTTAAAACCCATCTCAAAGAGGTCGGCTGATGGATATTCGAGCCGCAGAAATTCCTCCATCCTGCGCGAGCAGATCAAGAATTTCGGCAAGGAAGCCGAAATCTCCGAAGTCGGGCAGGTGCTGTCCGTCGGCGACGGCATCGCCCGCGTCTACGGCCTCGACAACGTGCAGGCCGGCGAGATGGTCGAGTTCGAGGGCGGCATCCGCGGGATGGCGCTGAACCTCGAGGTCGACAATGTCGGCATCGTCATCTTCGGCTCCGACCGCGAGATCAAGGAAGGCGACACCGTCAAGCGCACCGGCGCCATCGTGGAGGTGCCGGTCGGCATGGGCCTGCTCGGCCGCGTGGTCGACGGCCTCGGCAACCCGATCGACGGCAAGGGGCCGATCGAATCGACCGAAAAGCGCACGCGTCGACGTGAAGGCGCCCGGCATCATCCCGCGCAAATCGGTGCATGAGCCGATGGCGACCGGCCTGAAGGCGATCGACGCGCTGATCCCCATCGGCCGCGGCCAGCGCGAGCTGATCATCGGCGACCGCCAGACCGGCAAGTCGGCGATCATCCTCGACACGATCCTGAACCAGAAGCCGGCCTTCGACGCCGGCGACGAGAAGAAGAAGCTCTACTGCATCTACGTGGCGGTCGGGCAGAAGCGCTCCACCGTCGTGCAGTTCGCCAAGACGCTGGAGGAGCGCGGCGCGCTCGACTACTCCATCATCGTCGCGGCCACCGCCTCCGAGCCGGCGCCGATGCAGTTCCTGGCGCCGTTCTCCGGCTGCGCCATGGGCGAGTATTTCCGCGACAACGGCATGCACGCCATGATCGCCTATGACGACCTCTCCAAGCAGGCCGTCGCCTATCGCCAGATGTCGCTGCTGCTGCGCCGTCCGCCCGGCCGCGAGGCCTATCCGGGCGACGTGTTCTACCTGCATTCGCGGCTGCTGGAGCGCGCCGCCAAGATGAACGACGAGAACGGCGCCGGCTCGCTCACTGCGCTCCCCGTCATCGAGACGCAGGCGAACGACGTGTCGGCCTACATCCCGACCAACGTCATCTCCATCACCGACGGCCAGATCTTCCTGGAGACGGACCTCTTCTACCAGGGCATCCGCCCGGCGGTGAATGTCGGCCTCTCGGTGTCGCGCGTCGGCTCCGCCGCGCAGGTCAAGGCGATGAAGCAGGTCGCCGGCCGCATCAAGGGCGAGCTGGCGCAGTATCGCGAGATGGCCGCCTTCGCGCAGTTCGGCTCCGACCTCGACGCAGGCGACGCAGCGGCTCCTGAACCGCGGCGCCCGCCTCACCGAGCTTCTGAAGCAGCCGCAGTTCTCGCCGCTGAAGACGGAGGAGCAGGTGGTGGTGATCTTCGCCGGCACGCAGGGCTATCTCGACGCGCTGGCGCTCGACAAGGTGCGCGAGTTCGAGACCGAACCTGCTGGCGCTGATGCGCAACGAGCACAAGGACGTGCTCGACGCCATCCGCGACAAGGGCGAGATGACCGACGAGATCACCGCGAAGCTCAAGGGCGTCCTCGACACCTACGCCAAGAACTTCGCGTAAAGCCTGCCTGACGAAGGGACCAGCCGCTCGTGCCGAGCCTCAAGGACCTGCGCAACCGCATCGCCTCGGTGAAGGCGACGCAGAAGATCACCAAGGCCATGCAGATGGTGGCCGCGGCGAAGCTGCGTCGCGCGCAGGAGGCGGCCGAGGCGGCGCGCCCCTACGCGGAGCGCATGAGCGACGGTGCTCGCCAACATCGCCTCCGCCGCGGCCGGCCAGCCCGGCGCGCCGGCGCTGATCGCCGGCACCGGCAGCGAGCAGACGCATCTCCTCCTCGTCTGCACCGGCGAGCGCGGCCTGGCCGGCGCCTTCAACAGCGCCATCGCCCGCCTGGCGCGCGACGACGCGCGCCGCCTGCAGGCCGAGGGCAAGACCGTCAAGCTCCTCATCGTCGGCCGCAAGGGCTACGACATCCTGCGCCGCCAGTTACGCCAGCCTCATCGTCGATCACTTCAATTTCCGCAACGTGAAGCAGGTGTCCTTCGTCGAGGCGAAGGAGGTGGCGGACAAGCTGCTCTCCATGTTCGAGGAGGGCGCGTTCGACGTGGCGACGCTCTACTACTCGAGCTTCAAGTCGGTGATCAGCCAGGTGCCGACGGCGCAGCGCATCATCCCGGCCGAGGTGCCGGAGGAGAGCGAGGCGCCCTCGCTCGGCGGCGCCATCTACGAATACGAGCCGGACGAGGAGGAGATCCTGGCCGAGCTCCTGCCGCGCAACGTGGCGGTGCAGATCTTCAAGGCGCTGCTGGAGAACATGGCGTCCTTCTACGGCGCGCAGATGTCGGCGATGGACAACGCCACGCGCAATGCCGGCGACATGATCGACCGCCTGACGCTCAGCTACAACCGTCAGCGCCAGGCCCAGATCACCAAGGAGCTCATCGAGATCATCTCCGGCGCGGAGGCGCTCTAGCGTCTGCCGGATAAACGAAACGAGGACGATTATGGCAAATGAAGCAACGCACGGCCGCGTGACGCAGGTGACGGGCGCAGTGGTCGACGTGCAGTTCGACGGCGAGCTGCCGGCCATCCTGAACGCGCTGGAGACCGACAATCACGGCAACCGGCTGGTGCTGGAGGTGGCCCAGCATCTGGGCGAGAACACCGTGCGCACCATCGCCATGGACACCAGCGAGGGCCTGGTCCGCGGGCAGGCGGTGAAGGACACCGGCCAGCCGATCTCCGTTCCCGTCGGCGAGGAGACGCTCGGCCGCATCATGAACGTCATCGGCGAGGCGGTCGACGAGGCCGGCCCGGTGAAGACCGCCGAGCGGCGCGCCATCCACCAGGACGCGCCGGCCTATGTCGACCAGGCGACCGAGGCGCAGATCCTGGTGACCGGCATCAAGGTCGTCGACCTGCTGGCGCCTTACGCCCGCGGCGGCAAGATCGGCCTGTTCGGCGGCGCCGGCGTCGGCAAGACCGTGCTCATCCAGGAGCTGATCAACAACGTCGCCAAGGCGCATGGCGGCTACTCGGTGTTCGCCGGCGTCGGCGAGCGCACGCGCGAGGGCAACGACCTCTATCACGAGATGATCGAGTCCGGCGTGAACAAGGACCCGCACGAGAACAACGGCTCGACGGAAGGCTCCAAGTGCGCGCTGGTCTTCGGCCAGATGAACGAGCCGCCGGGCGCCCGCGCGCGCGTCGGCCTGACCGGGCTGACGGTCGCCGAGTATTTCCGCGACCAGGGCCAGGACGTGCTGTTCTTCGTCGACAACATCTTCCGCTTCACGCAGGCGGGCTCGGAAGTGTCGGCGCTGCTCGGCCGCATCCCCAGCGCCGTGGGCTACCAGCCGACGCTCTCCACCGACATGGGCGCGCTGCAGGAGCGCATCACCACCACCAACAAGGGCTCGATCACCTCGGTGCAGGCGATCTACGTGCCGGCCGACGACCTGACCGATCCGGCGCCGGCCACCTCCTTCGCGCACCTTGACGCGACGACGGTGCTGAACCGCGCCATCTCGGAGAAGGGCATCTATCCGGCCGTCGACCCGCTCGATTCCACCTCGCGCATGCTCGACCCGCGCGTCGTCGGCGACGAGCACTACGAGGTGGCGCGCCGCGTGCAGGAGACGCTGCAGCGCTACAAGTCGCTGCAGGACATCATCGCCATTCTCGGCATGGACGAGCTGTCGGAAGAGGACAAGCTGACGGTGGCGCGCGCCCGCAAGGTCGAGCGCTTCCTGTCGCAGCCGTTCCATCGTGGCGGAGGTGTTCACCGGCTCGCCGGGCGTGTTCGTCGACCTCGAGGACACCATCAAGGGCTTCAAGGGGCTCGTCGCCGGCGAATACGACCACCTGCCGGAGCAGGCCTTCTACATGGTCGGCACCATCGAGGCGGCCGTGGAGAAGGCGCAGAAGCTCGCCGAGGCGGCCTGAGGGCTGCCGAGCCGGAGCGCAGGACATGAAAACCCCGGTGCTTCTGTTCGTCGTCGGCCTGCTGGCCGGCGGGCTGATCGGATATCTCACGCGGCCCGAGGCGGCCGAGATCAACATCGGCCCGTTGCAGATCGAGGTGCAGGGCGACCGGGCGGCTCAGGGGAGCGGGCCGCTGACCAGCGGCCAGATGCGGCACCTCCTGATCTACGGCGCGGTCGGCGGGATCATCGGGCTCGGTCTTGGCTTCATCGCCGACCGGCGCAAAACGACATAGGCTGAAGGACGGACATGGCCGACCCTCTCAAGTTCGATCTCGTCTCGCCCGGAGCGCCTGCTCCTGTCGGAGGAGGTGGAATCGGTGATGGTGCCCGGCACGGAGGGCTATTTCACCGTGCTTGCGCACCACGCGCCGGTCATGAGCACGCTGAAGCCCGGGCTGGTCGAGGTGAAGGGCCTGTCGGGCGACATGCAGCGGTTCTTCGTGCGCGGCGGCTTCGCCGACGTGACCCCCGCTGGCCTGACGCTGCTCGCCGAGCAGGCGATTCCTCTTGAGGAACTGAACGCCGAGATGCTCGCGCAGGAGGTGCGCAATCTCGAAGAAGACGTCGCCGGTGCCGGCGACGATCACACCAAGCGCCTCTCCGCGGAGGCGAAGCTCAACGAGCTGAAGGAAGTCCAGCGCTGGATCATCCCGGCCTGACGATCGGCGGTAGCGAGCCTTCTCGCCAAACAAAAAACGCCGCTGCGAACAGCGGCGTTTGTCGTTTCAGAAGCCGGGGAGGGGGCGCTAAGCCGCCGCCTTGTCTTCCGCCGCTTCCTCGCTCTGCGCGGTGGCGCGCTTGCGCTTCGGGCTCGCCTCGATGGCCTTCTCGATCTTCAGCATCGCTTCCGCCTCGGTGATCTTCTCCACCACGGAGACTTCGCGCGACATGCGGTCGATCGCCTGCTCGTAGAGCTGGCGCTCCGAATAGGAGGGCTCGGGCTGCGACTGCGAGCGGTAGAGGTCGCGCACCACCTCGGAGATGGCGATGAGGTCGCCGGAATTGATCTTCGCCTCGTATTCCTGCGCGCGGCGGCTCCACATGGTGCGCTTCACGCGGGCGCGGCCGCGCACGGTCGTGAAGGCCTTGCCGACGATTTCCTCGTCGGCGAGCTTGCGCATGCCGACGGTCGTGGCCTTCGCTACAGGAACCCTGAGCGTCATCTTGTCCTTTTCGAAGTGGATGACGAACAGCTCCAGGGTCATCCCCGCGACTTCCTGCTCCTCGATATCGACGATCTTGCCGACACCGTGAGCCGGATACACGATGCTCTCGCTCGTGCGAAAACCATGACGCTGGACCGTTTTCTTCGACATACAGAAAACTCCTGCTGCGCTCCACCGCGCTGCTGATGGCAAGTTTCGACCGCGCCGATTTCAAGAACCGGCGCTTCAGCACCCCATTTTTTCTACGGATGACCACGCCGCTCCGCTGAGCGCGGCGGTCCGCCCCCCAATCCACTCTTGTTCGATTGACCCGGAAGGCCGGGCTCTCCGGATGCGCTCTATATAGCGCAAAAAACGCCTGGAAATCAAGGAATTGTTGCTTGGGACGCAGGGCACGTACGAGAAGTAGGCCCGCAATCTACTGGCCGAACGCATGGTCCAAGGCGCGGCAACAGCCGGCCTCACTGCCATAAATAGGCACTTTTACTATTCGGCAGGATTTTCCTCCGCTGGATCGCCTTCCAAAGTCCCGCGTGCGACTGACCGCCAGGCTAATCGCCCTGGCCGGGGTCGGCGGAGAAGTATTTCTCGAACTTGTCGCCTTCGTTGTCATGCTCGGCGGCGTCGGCCGGCGGATCGCGCTTGATGGTGATGTTCGGCCATTTATCGGCGTATTCCGCGTTCAGGGACAACCACTGATCGAGGCCGGGCTCGGTGTCGGGTCGGATCGCGTCGACCGGACATTCCGGCTCGCACACGCCGCAATCGATGCACTCGTCGGGATGGATGACGAGCATGTTATCGCCCTCGTAGAAGCAATCGACGGGGCAGACTTCAACGCAGTCCATGTATTTGCACCGAATGCACTTATCGGTGACCACATAGGTCATGGCACGCTCCGGGAAGGCCTAACGCGATGCGGCGTAATGGCTTTGGCGGCTTCCTTCAAGTCTTAGAACGCCACAGGTCGACGGCGAACGGGAAACTATTCCTCCGAATCGGCATTCCGCGAGGTGGGGGCTTGCCCTGAGGGGGGCTGCGACGGCGTTTCCTCCTCGTAGAGCAGCTGCGCCAGGGCGAAGTTGTCGCGGCGCTCGGCAATGCCGAGGATGCGGATGACCCGCACGCCGTGCCTGAGGCCGAGCGTCAGAACATCGCCGGGACGCACCAGCCGGGCGGCGTCGCGCACCTTGTCGCGGTTGACGCGGACATGCCCGGAGCGTGCCAGTTCCTGCGCGGCGCCGCGGGTGCGGACGAAACGGGCATGCCACAGCCATTTATCGATTCGCTGCGCCCCCAAATCCTGAGCAGGCGGCGTCGATTCCGGCCGCTTCATTCTCGGCTGCCGTCCTCCAGCTCCTTCTTGAGCGCCTGCAGGGCCGCGAAGGGGTTGTCCGGATCGATGGCGCGCTCGCGCCGAGGGGCCCGATCCTGGGCGCGATCCTGCCACTGGCGGCGCTCGCCTCCCTCGCGCTGCCCGTCACGCTTGTCGGGGCGGCGCTTGCCCGGACGCGGGCCCCGCTTGCCTTCCGCTCCGCGCGGCTTCTCCGGCCGGCGGCGCGGGCCTTGATCGTCCTGCTCGCGCTTGCCGGGTTGCTGTTCGCCGCCCGCGCGGCGGTGGCGCGGGGGACGCCGTGGCTGCTGCGATGCCAGGCGCCAGACCTCGATCGTCTCCGGCTCGGCGGACGCTTCGGGAGCAGGCTCCGCCGCGGCTTCTTCTGCTACCGCGTCGCCGTCGACGGCGGCGGCAACCGGCTGCGGCTCGCCCTGCGCCTCGACCGGCGCCTCCGACGCCTGCGGCTCGACCGTCGGCTCTTCGACGGGCGGCTCTTCCGCGGGTGGCTCCGCTGGGGGGACTCCGCGGGAGGCTCCTCGACCGGCGGCTCGGACGGCGGCTGGATTTCCGGCTCGACTACCGGCGGCTCCTCGACGGGAGCCGGCTCCGGCACGGGCTCGCCGGGCTCCGACGGGGGCGCCGCGTCCTGCGGCGCGGCCTCGGACTGCGCCTCCACCTCGGGGCTTGGCGCCGCAGCGGCCGGCTCGGCCGGCTTCGGCCGCTTCTCGGAGCGGTAGCCGAGACCCTTGAGCACCACCGCCATGTCGTCGCCCGAGGCGCCGAGCAGCGATGTCATGGCGGGCGTGACCACGAAGCCGCCGCCCTCGTCGAACGCGCCCGCCGGCTTCTCGCTCTCGGCAGCCGGCCTCCAGCCCAGCGCCGGGCGGATGAGATCGGCGAGCCGCTCCAGGATGTCGATGCGGATGGCGCGGCCGCCATAGATGCGGAAGCCGAAGCGCCGGTAGAGGTCCGCCTCGAAGCCCGGGTCGGCGACGGCGGAGGTGCGGCCCGATCCGGAGACCGCCGCAAGCTCGGCAAGGCCCGGCATGTCGAGCGCGCGGCTCTTCAGCGCCCAGAGCTGCGCCACCAGCGTGCTCGGCCCCGGCTTCAGCAGCGCCGGGATGTAGATGTGGTAGGCGCCGAAGCGGACGCCGTGGCGGCGCAGGCCGGCGCGGGCGTCCTGGTCGAGCCCGCGCACCTCCGAAAGCACGGCGCGGCGCTCCAGCACGCCGAGATTCTCCACCAGCTGGAAGGCGATGCCGCGCGCCATGCCGGACAGCGCCTGGTCGGCGCTGAGGTCGACGAGCGGCTTCAGCAGCGTGCCGATGTGGTTGTTGAGCCAGGCGTTCAGCCGCGCCTCCACCGCGTCGCGCGGCGCGCCGTTCAAGGGCTCGTCGGCGAGCAGCACCAGGCGCGGCTTCAGCGTGTCTTCGCTCGCGATGAGGCGGGCCACCGGCTCGCCCTGCCAGCGCAGATGCCCGTCGATCGACAGCACGATCTCGCTGTCGGGCGACGCGCGCCAGCCGCGCGGCGCGGTCGGTGAGCGCTGCGGCGAGCGCCTTCTGCGCGGCGCCGCGCAGCGTCTGCGCCTCGGCGCCGCCGGCCTGCGGGTCGGGCGTGAAGCGGAAGCCTTGCAGGACGCCGACCTGATGGCCTTCGACCATCACGTCGCCGCTCGGCGTGATTTCTGCATCCAAGACGGAGTTCTCCCTGAGCCGGCGCATGAGCACGCTGGTGCGCCGGTCGATGAAGCGCTTGGTCAACCGCTCGTGCAGCGCGTCGGACAACTCGTCCTCCACCGCCTTGGTTTCCTCGCGCCAGACGGACGGCTCGGCCAGCCAGTCGGCCTGGTTGGCGACGAAGGCCCAGGTGCGGATATGGGCGATGCGCGCCGACAGCGTGTCGATGTCGCCGTCGGTGCGGTTGGCCTGCTTGATCCGCTCGGCGATCCAGTCGTCGGGAACCACGCCGCCGTCGCTCACGAAGCGGAAGATCTCGCCGATCAGCTGCGCATGCTGGGCAGGCGATATCTTGCGGTAATCGGGAAGCTGCGACACGTCCCACAGGCGGCGCACCTCGGCCGGGCCGCGCACCCGGTCCGCCACCTCCTCGTCGCCCGCCAGCGCCTCCAGCGCCTGCTGGTCCTGCGCCGGCTGCGCCCGCGTCAGGCCCTCCGTCTGCGGCGTCTCGTCGAGGCTCGCCTTGAGCGCCGCGAGCGAGGAGAAGTCGAGCGTGTCGCTGCGCCACTGGATGGTGCGCACCGGCTCGAAGCGGTGCGTCTCCAGCGCCTCCACCAGCGGGTCGGGGAGGGGGTCGACGCGGCCCGTCACCCCGAAGGTGCCGTCATGCATGTGGCGGCCGGCGCGCCCGGCGATCTGGCCGAGCTCGGCGGCGGTGAGCTCGCGGAACTGGTAGCCGTCATATTTGCGGTTGGAGGCGAAGGCGACGTGATCGAGGTCGAGGTTGAGGCCCATCCCGATGGCGTCGGTGGCCACCAGGAAGTCGACGTCGCCGGACTGGTAGATCTCCACCTGCTTGTTGCGCGTGCGCGGGCTGAGCGCCCCCAGCACCACCGCGGCCCCGCCGCGCTGGCGGCGGATCAGCTCGCCCACCGCGTAGACCTCGTCGGCGGAGAAGGCGACGATCGCCGAGCGCTCCGGCAGCCGCGTCAGCTTCTTCTGCCCCGAATAGGAGAGCACCGACATGCGCGGGCGCGTCACCACATGCACGCCCGGCAGCAGCTGCTCGATGATGCCGCGCATGGTGGCGGCGCCGAGAAGCAGCGTCTCCTGGCTGCCGCGCAGATTCAGGATGCGGTCGGTGAAGACGTGCCCGCGCTCCAGGTCGGCGGCGATCTGCACCTCGTCGATGGCGACGAAGGCGGCGTCGGTCTCGCGCGGCATCGCCTCCACGGTGGAGACCCAGTAGCGCGGATGCGCCGGGACGATCTTCTCCTCGCCCGTCACCAGCGCCACCTGGTCCTCGCCGGCACGCGCCGCCACGCGCGCGTAGACCTCGCGCGCCAGCAGCCGAAGCGGCAGGCCGATGACGCCGCTCTCGTGACCGAGCATGCGCTCGATCGCCAGATGCGTCTTGCCGGTGTTGGTCGGTCCGAGTACGGCCGTGACGTTCCGGGCGCTCCAGCGCCTGGTGCGTGCGGGTGCGTTCATGTGTGAATCGGAATTCTTCTGACGCCAATGCCTGGGAGATTGCGGCTGGTTACCACGCCTTGCCGGCCAAAGTGTGAAAAAATCCGGTCTTTCGTCTGTGTCGGCGGGCAGGAAGCCGCCGGCCAGGCGCCGTGCGAGCGCCTTGGCCGCTCACATAGGCGGCGACGGGACGGGGGAGATGCTGAGACTCTGCCCTTCGGCCCAGTCCGGCGACGGGCGCCAAGTCGCCCGCAGGCCCTGCAGCAGACGCGACTTGCTGTGTCCAACAACCCCATCTTGCTATCCGGGGTTGTGTAACGAGCAGTGCGTCGAGCCGGTTTGATATGGGCTAGCAATCGAAATGTCTCGCTGGTCGGCTATAACGCGCTGCCACTGAGCTAATGAGGAGGTGAATGTGATGTGTAACGCTTGGCCTATGATGGCCGCCTTGGCCTTGGTTGCCATGGTGCCCAACGCTAGCGCCTGGGCGGCCTGTGAGCCGTTCACGGCTTATTCCAATGCCGACGCGCGAGAGGTCGCCTACGCCGACGTTAACAGCGACGGCATCGTCAACGAGGGCGACAAGCGGTTCGGTCGCGTCACGGTGCTGGACGCTCAGGGAAAGAAGATCGGGGTGTCGTATCTGACCGCCACGATCCACGAGGGCAACGTGGACGGGGGGCCTGGGCCGCGGTCAATGGAAATCATCTACCTCTTTGACGATGGCGTCCTGTTCACCGCCATCGATGTCATCACCAACGGCTTCACAAATTTCAAGGACGGGGGGCAGAGACCCAAGCCGGACACGTCCCTTGGCTCGACGATTATTGGCGGGCTCGACGCCTATGCTGGCGCCCATGGGACCGTCAAATACGAGCCGAAGGGGATGGACTCGACTTACACTTTCGATCTGAGCTGCAAATAGGAGGCGGGGGCCCGGTTCCACCCCGGGCCCCTCCCTGCCGTGAAACGGTCGGTCGGAAACGACGGGCGGGACTGGCCGATGTTTAGCGCTTGGTTTTCAAACTGAGACACGACCAAGAAACCGGTAGGGTTTACCGGTGGAACGGGCCTGGAACAAAGCCGGGGCGAATCAGCGACTCGGGGGAATATCGATTTTTCCGCATGTCGTGCAGGCGGCCCTGCATGCAACCCGCAAGGCCGCCCTTCCGACGCCGGAAATGATCAAACCGTAAATCTCGCCCTGGCGCCGCTGCTCCCGGCGTTCACGATCGGACCGATCTCGGAACAAAGCATCGACGAATCAGCGCTTTCCGCCCTTTCGTCATCTGTTCCCACAACATCTTGTGGGGCTGGGACCGGTGCCGCGCAGAGGGGAGGGCGCTCTTGCCCCGACCCCATCGTCGTCGCTTAGGAAGACTGTGCCAGGGCGGCACGGAACCTCACTCCGTCTCGAAGCGGGTCGCTTCGAGCACCGCGGGGCCGAGCTTGCTCTGGAGGAGCACCCTGATGGGCAGCAGGATGCCGTCGCCCGCATCGGCCAGCCACACTTCCATGTCGCCGCCCTCCCGCAGGAAGCCGTTGTCGTCCTTCTTGTCGATGCGATGCCCGGCGATCGGCCGGTAGCGGATGGAGCAGACGACCGCGCGGTGGCGGCGCGCGTCGCGGCGCACGACGAAGGAGTCCATGCGGGCGAAGGCGAAATCGATGTCGAAGCGGCGCTTGCCGTCGATCAGCGGCAGCGTGCGGTCGCAGGCGGCCGGCGACGCGCCGGCGGCGGCCAGCCACAGGAAGGCGCTCACCATGTCGATGGCATCGGCCTTCTGCTTCGCCGTCATGGGAACGAAGCGCTCCGGCCGCTCGATCGGCGGGTCGAGGTCGATCCGGTCGACGCCGCGCCCGCTATAGTGCATGGCGACGGTCTCGGTCTCGCCGTCCTCGATCCATTCGTGCACGTAATCCTGGCCGAGCGGCCGGTCTTCGCCGATGGTGCCGTCCGCGTGCGCCTTGGCCTTCACGTCGGAGAAGAGCCGCGCGAGCCCCGAGACCCGGCCCTCGAGCGTGAGGGTGTACTGCCCATCGGAGACGCTTCCCCGCAGCTTCGCCTGTCCGACCGGGAAGCCCCGGATGCTGACGGAATAATCGACCCGGAGCGCGCGGGCCGCCGCCGCGTCCCCGCCGCCCGAGGCCAGGAGGAGGGCGGCGGCAAGCGATGCCAGGCAGAAAAGGCTGGTTTTCATGGGGAGCCGGTATGGTTGCGGGGGCCTGAACTGGCTATGAACGCATTGGGTCGAAACTGCGGCGTTTGGGGCGATTGCGGCGGCTTCCCGCCTTGACCACCTGACCGTGCGACCCTATAGGGATGCGCTTCCGGATTTGACGGGTCGGCATAGGCCGCCGTGCGGTTTTCGAGCGCGGCAGGGCCGTTTGGCCGGCCATAGGACAGAAGAGGTATCCATCATGGCGCGCCGTTGCGAACTGACCGGCAAGGCCGTGCTCGTCGGCAACAATGTGAGCCACGCCAACAACAAGTCGAAGCGGCGGTTCCTGCCGAACCTGAAGAACGTGTCGCTGATGAGCGACGCGCTTCAGCGCACCGTGCGGCTCAGGATCTCCGTGGCGGCGCTGCGGAGCGTCGAGCACCGCGGGGGCCTCGACGCCTTCCTGGTGAAGGCGCGTGAGGACGAGCTTTCCGACCGCGCCCGCAAGCTGCGCAAGGACGTGCTCGCCAAGCTCGCCGAAGGCGAGGCCGAGCAGCCCGCCGCCGCCTGACCGCCTTGGCGGGCGTAAGCAGCACCAGCCGGAGCACGATCCTCGGGATCGCCGTGGCGGTCGCCTCGATGGCGGCCGTCGTGGTGCTCTCCAACGTGCTCGTGCAGCACCCCTTCGCCTTCAGGCTCGGCCGGCTCGATCTCGCCGACCTTCTGACGTGGGGCGCGTTCAGCTATCCGCTGGCGTTCCTCGTCACCGACTCCACCAACCGGCTGCTCGGACCGCGCGTTGCGCGCCGCGTCGTCTATTGCGGCTTTGCGCTGGCACTGGTCCTGTCGGTGTGGTTCGCGACGCCGCGCATCGCAATCGCCTCGGGAAGCGCCTTCCTGGCAGCGCAGCTCCTCGACATCTTCATCTTCAATCGCCTGCGCGAGCGCGTGTGGTGGATGGCGCCGTCCTTCTCCAGCCTCATCAGCTCGGCGGTCGATACGCTCATCTTCTTCTCGCTCGCCTTTGCGCCGCTTTTCGTCATGCTCGGCGCCAATGACGATTTCGCCACCTCGAGCGCGCCGCTCCTCGGCCTCTATCCGCTCGACGTGCCGCGCTGGCTCTCCTGGGCGCTCGGCGATTTCTCCGTCAAGCTCCTGATGGCGGCCTTCGCGCTCATTCCCTACCGCGTCATCATCGGCATCTTCCTGCCGCCGCGCCACGCGACGAGCTGAACGCGCGTCAGGCGGGCACGACCGGATCGATCGGAAGGATAGCCTCGCCTCGCGAGGCGATCGCTTCGCCCGCCTCGAACAGCAGATCCTCGCGATAGCGCGCCGCCACCAGTTGCACGCCGATCGGCATGCCGTCTGCGATGCCGGTGGTGACGGTCATCGCCGGCACACCCAGGACCGGCAGCGCGGTCATCGGCAGCTGCGCATTGATTACGCGCTCGAAGGCCTCCGCCGACACAATGTCGAGCAGGTCGGGAAACGGCGCCTCGGCCGAGACCGGGCAGAGGACGATCGCGTAGCGGTCGAGGAACTCATCCCAGTCCCGCATCAGCGTCAGGCGCTGCTGCAGCGCATCCATGAGCCCGTCGAAGCCGCCGTCGGGCGCACGTGCAAGCAGGAACGCGGCGACACGGTTGGCGTCCGGGTCGTCTTCGGCCCGCAACGGCGCCAGGTGCGAGCGGCGCAGCTCCGACATCCAGAGCGTGAGGTTGACCTCGGCCGCCGGCCGCATGGGCGGGCACGCCACGTCCTCCACCTGCCAGCCGGCATCGGCGAGGCGCGCGGCAGCATCGCGCAGTGCGCCCGCCACGCTCGCCTCAACCGCCAGCCCGTCGGGCGCGATGGTCAGCGCCACCGTCTTGGGTCGCGGCTCGCCCACCAGCGGCGCCGGCACCTGCCAAGGATCGCCTGCGGCCGGACGGGCCATCGCCTCGAACGCCAGGCGCAGGTCGGCGATGCTGCGCGCCAGCGGCCCGGAGACCGCCATCAGCTGCGCCCCGATGTGACGGTCGGGGCCTGAGCGGTTGACCGCCGGCACGCGGCCGAGGCTTGGGCGCAGGCCATGTATCCCGCAGGCATAGGCGGGATAGCGGATCGAGCCGGCGATGTCGGTGCCGTGCCCGATCGCCGCGAGCCCCGCGGCGATGGCCGCGCCGCTGCCGCCCGACGACCCGCCCGGCGTGCGCGTCGGATCGTGCGGATTGAGCGTGTGGCCGTGCAGGCTGTTGCGGGTGAACCAGCGCAGCGAGAAGGCCGGCGTGTTCGTGCGCCCCACGATCACCGCCCCGGCGTCCCGGAGATTGGCCACCACCGGGCTGTCGTGCTCGGCGATCAGGTTCTTCTGCGTGCGCAGCCCGTTGGTCGTGGCGTGCCCGCGCTGGTCGACATTGACCTTGATGACGACCGGCACTCCTGCCAGCGGGCCGGGATCACGCCCCGCCGCCCGCGCCGCATCGACCTCGGCGGCCTTGGCGAGCGCCTCCTCCGCGCACACGTCGACGACCGCGTTGATGGCGGGGTTGACCGCGTCGATGCGCGCCAGCGCGCTCTCGGCGACCTCGCGCGCGCTCAGCTCACCGTTTCGTACCCGCGTGCCGATCTCGCCGGCATTCAGTTTCCAGATCGCGTCCATGTCCTGCCCGATGCCTGTGCCCCGTGACGAGCCAGCCTACATCTAGCCGCTGAGGGGTTCTTCATCCAAAGTGCGGCGTGCGAAGCCTCGACCTTCGTTTTGGATGCCAGATCATGAAGACCGTTCTCTGCTACGGCAATTCCAACACCTGGGGCACGGCCACCGTGGCACGGCCGAGCGGCCGCTACGCGCCGCACGAGCGCTGGCCCGGCGTGCTGAGACGCCGCGCTTGGTGCGGACTGGACGGTCATCGAAGAGGGCCTCGGCGGCCGCACCACCGCCCACGAAGACCCGATCGAAGGCCGCTGGCGCGACGGGTCGGCCTATCTCATGCCGTGCCTGTGGACGCATCGGCCGCTCGACGCGGTGATCGTGGCCCTCGGCACCAACGATCTGAAGATGCGCTTCAGCGTCTCGCCCGGCGACATCGCAGGCGGCGTGGGGACGCTTCTGAAGATCGTCAGGCAATCGGAGTGCGGGCCGGAGGGCGGCGCGCCGAAGATGCTGGTCGTGTGTCCCGCGCCCATCCTGTCCGAGCATGGCGAGCGCCCGGATTTCGTCGACATGTTCGCTGGCGGTTACGAGAAGTCGCTGCGTCTGGCGCCGGCCTACGAAGCTGTGGCGCGCGAGCACGGCGCCGCCTTCCTCAACGCCGGCGACATTGTGAAGACGAGTGCCTTCGACGGCATCCACCTCGATCTCGACGCGCACGAAGCGCTCGGCCGCGCCGTGGCGAAGGCGGTCGCCGAGACTCGGCTGCTGATGGCGAGCCTTCCGCGCTGCCGCCTTGCCTGCATCACGGTCCTGGTCCGTGATTACGACGAGGCCAAGGAATATTACACCGGCGTGCTCGGCTTCGAGGCGATCGAAGACACGCCGCTCGGCAACGGAAAGCGCTGGGTGCTCGTCGCGCCGCCTTCCGGCGGGATGGCTCTGCTCCTCGCCCGGGCCACCACGCCTCAGCAAGAGGCGCGGATCGGCGACCAGACCGGCGGGCGCGTCTTCCTCTTCCTGCAGACCGACGATTTTTGGCGCCACCATCGCCTGCTCGCGGCGCGCGGCGTGAAGTTTGTCGAGGAGCCGCGTGAAGAGCCCTACGGCACGGTGGCGGTGTTCGAAGACCTCTACGGCAACCGCTGGGATCTGATCCGGCCGGCTACCACGTAGGCATCACAAACCGCGCATCGTGCGGTTGCGGCCGAGAAACACGGATTCGATCCGTCTTCCCACCTGTCTGACCTTGCGCCCGATCACGACGTTGCGTTCGTCACGCGCGCGCTCGGCGTAGAAATCGTAATCGATCGAGCCGTCGCGACGGCGGCGGATGGATGGATCGTGGGGCATCGTCCAACTCCTGCGAGCTGTGGGATCGTAGGGCGATGTTTTGCGCAAATCCGGCGTGCGGCGCTTGCAGGCCGCCTGGAGAAACGCTGGTGATTTCCTGGTTTCTGCCGCGGGAACGGCCGGGCTGCGCTCAGTCCTCGACCAGCGCAAACTCCAGGATCAGCGTCCGCTGCAGGATGTTGAAATTGTCGTCGGAGACGAGCGTGAGGATCGTGCGGCCGTCCGCGTCCCGGTGCACGGCGAGCCCTTCCATGTTGTCGATCTGGCTCGCCATGCCGGCATCGAGCAGGATGGGGCCGTCGAGCTGCGCGCCGACGGCGATCGTGTCGCCGGCGATGCGCCTCAGCCGCATGGCGATGCCGGACGTCATCTTGAAGCGGCGCTCCAGCAGCAGGAGATCGCCGTCCGGAAGGAAACGCGCGCTGGAGATGTCGAACTCGTCGTGCGGCACGATGGAGAACTGCCCGACACCGGCTATCCAGCCGCCAATGCCGTTGGTGCTGGCGCGGGCGCGCTCGGCGAGCGTGACGATCTCGCCGGCGAGCGGTGAGTCGGCCGGCGCATAGGTCACGCTCTCCAGCCCGGTGTTGGAGCGCAGGATATTGTCGGGCGCTCCGACGCGCTGCGGCTTGAGATCGGCGATGCGCCCGTCCTTGAGAGCGAAGTCCAGCATGGCATTCGCCTGCCGCTCGCGCACGATCGTGCCCTTCGTCCTGTCGCGCGGGTCGAGCGCGATGTCTTCGAGGTCGCCGAAGGTTTTCCCCGTCGCGCCGTCGGGAAACAGCGGGTCGATCTCCACGTCCGCCAGGCCCGTCAGTCGCCCGTTCTCGCGCACCAGCCGCGCGCGGACGACGGAGCCGCGGTCGCTCACCATGATGGCGTGCTCGTCGTCGAGAAGATCGATACCGGAGAGCCCGCCGAAGCGGTTGTCCTCGGCGTTGACGACGATGCCGCCGAGGAACTGCAGCTTGGCTTCGGAGTCGCTGCCGGCCGGCGCGAAGCTCTCGATCGGCTGGGTGGTGACGGAGATCGGCTCCGCGCAGGCGGCGGCAACGGCGAAAAGCCCCGCCAGCGGTGCGAGCAGGAAAGCGCGCCTCAAGCCGCGCGCCTTCTGCGGCCCCTTCGCACCGGCTCGGCCGGCTTCTCGTCGAAAAGCTCGGCGAGCTTCTCCGTCATGGCGCCGGCCAGCTCCTCCGCGTCGACGATGGTGACGGCGCGGCTGTAATAGCGCGTCACGTCGTGGCCGATGCCGATGGCGATCAGCTCCACCGGCGAGCGCTGCTCGATCTGCTCGATCATGAAGCGCAGGTGCCGCTCCAGATAATTGCCGCTGTTGACGGAGAGCGTCGCGTCGTCGACCGGCGCGCCGTCGGAGATCACCATGAGGATCTTGCGCTGCTCGGGCCGCGCCATCAGCCGCTTGTGCGCCCAGTCGAGCGCCTCGCCGTCGATGTTCTCCTTCAGCAGGCCCTCGCGCATCATCAGCGCGAGGTTGCGGCGCACGCGCCGCCACGGCGCGTCGGCGGACTTGTAGATGATGTGGCGCAGGTCGTTGAGCCGGCCGGGGCGCGGGGGCTTGCCGGCGCGCAGCCATTCCTCGCGCGACTGGCCGCCCTTCCAGGCGCGCGTGGTGAAGCCGAGGATCTCCACCTTGACGCCGCAGCGCTCCAGCGTGCGCGCCAGGATGTCGGCGCAGGTCGCCGCCACCGTGATCGGGCGGCCGCGCATGGAGCCGGAATTGTCGAGGAGCAGCGTCACCACCGTGTCGCGGAATGCCGTCTCCCGCTCCTGCTTGAAGGAGAGCGGGGCGAACGGATCGATGATCACGCGCGACAGCCGCGCCGGATCGAGGATGCCTTCCTCCAGGTCGAAGTCCCAGGCGCGGTTCTGCTGCGCCAGGAGGCGCCGCTGCAGCCGGTTGGCGAGCCGCGCCACGGCGCCGTGCAGGCTGGCGAGCTGCTTGTCGAGGAAGGCGCGCAGCCGCTCCAGCTCCTCCGGCGGGCAGAGGTCCTCCGCGTTGCACGGTCTCGTCGTGCTTGGTGGAGAAGACCTTGTAGTCGATCTGCGGCTCGTTGCGCCCGTCCGAAGTCGGGACGCCGCGCTTCGCCGGAGGGCTCGCGGTCGGCGTCGCGTGTCGTCCTCGGAGAAGTCCTCGGCGGTCGCATCGCTCTCGCTGATCTCGCCGGCTCTCTTCCTCCTCGCCGGTCGCCTCGGCTTCCTGCTCCTCGGCGGATTCCTGCATCTCCTGCTCGGCCTCGCCGCGCGTCTGCTCGCTGTGCTCCGGCGCGCCTTCCGCGTCCGTCGTTCTCGTCGTCGTCCTCGTCGCTCGATGTCGGGGCCGAGCTCGTCGCCCATGTCGAGCGAGGTGAGGAGGTCGCGCACCGTCTCGGCGAAGGCCCGCTGGTTGTCGGCGCTCGAGCTCCAGGCGGTCGAGCTCGTGCCCGGCCTTCGCCTCGATCGTCTCGCGCCACAGGTCGACCACCTTTTCCGCCGCTCTTCGGCGGCGCCGCGCCGGTCAGCCGCTCGCGCACCATCAGCGCCACGGCATCCTCCATCGGCGCTTCCGACTGCTCGGTGATCTCCTCGAAGTTGGAGCGGTGGTAGCGGTCCTGCAGCATGGCCTCCAGGTTGGAGCGCATGCCGTCCATGCGGCGCGAGCCGAGCGCCTCGCAGCGCGCCTGCTCCACCGCGTCGAAGATGGCCCGCGCCTGGCGGCCGGTCGGCGAGAAGCGGCGGTGCACCTTGCCGTCATGGCAGGCGAGGCGCAGCGCCATGGCGTCGCCGAGCCCGCGCGTGATGGCGGCCTCCTGCAGCGTCAGCCGCCGCGGCGGCTCCGGCAGGCGGATCTTGTCGCCGGTCAGCAGCGGCCGGTCGGCGGCGAAGCTGACGTCGAGGTCGCGCTTGCCGGCGACGGCCCTGACGCAGCCCGCAACGGCCCGCTTGAACGGCTCGGTCGGCGCCTCGCGCTTCTTCGTCGCCATCCGGTTCCCGGAGGCTCTAGCTCAGCACCACGTTGGCGGCGCTCTCCGGCAGCTCCTGGCCGAGGCGCGCTGATAGAACTCCGCCACCAGCGGCCGCTCCAGCTCGTCGCACTTGTTGAGGAAGGTGACGCGGAAGGCGAAGCCGAGATCGCCGAATATCTCCGCATTCTCCGCCCAGGTGATGACCGTGCGCGGGCTCATGACGGTGGAGATGTCGCCGTTGATGAAGGCGTTGCGCGTCAGGTCGGCCACGCGCACCATGCGGCTCGCCTGCTCGCGGCCCTTCGGCGTCCTGAGCTCCTTCGCCTTGGCCAGCACGATGTCCACCTCCTTGTCGTGCGGGAGGTAGTTCAGCGTGGTGACGATCGACCAGCGGTCCATCTGCGCCTGGTTGATCTGCTGCGTGCCGTGATAGAGGCCGGACGTGTCGCCGAGGCCGATCGTGTTGGCGGTGGCGAACAGCCTGAACGCCGGATGCGGCTTGATCACGCGGCTCTGGTCGAGCAGCGTCAGCCGGCCGGACGATTCCAGCACGCGCTGGATGACGAACATCACGTCCGGCCGCCCGGCGTCGTATTCGTCGAAGCAGAGCGCGACGTTGTGCTGATAGGCCCAGGGCAGGATGCCGTCGCGGAACTCCGTCACCTGGTGGTCGTCCTTGATGACGATGGCGTCCTTGCCGACCAGGTCGATACGGCTGATGTGGCTGTCGAGGTTGACGCGCACGCACGGCCAGTTGAGCCGCGCCGCCACCTGCTCGATATGCGTCGACTTGCCGGTGCCGTGATAGCCGGTGACGATGACGCGCCGGTTGCGGCGAAGCCGGCCAGGATGGCGAGCGTCGTCTCGCGGTCGAAGAGGTAGTCCTCGTCGAGGTCGGGCACGTGCTCGTTCGGCTCGGAGAAGGCCGGCACCTCCAGGTCGGAATCGATCCCGAAGACCTGGCGGGCGGACACCGTCATGTCGGGCAACGCGAGCAATTGTTCGGCGCGTGTCGTCCATACTCTCAGAGAACCTCTTGGGCGGACGTCCGGCGCTCGGCGGCGACCGGAGGGCAATTAGCAGAAACCGACGCTCTTAAGATAGGAGTAGGCCTGAATGATCTCGCGCAGGCGGTCCTCGAGCGATCGGTCGCCGCCATTGGCGTCGGGGTGGTGGCGTTTGACCAGCAGCTTGTAGCGCGCCTTCACCTCGGCCGCGCTGGCCGTCACGTCAAGCCCGAGCGTGCTCAGCGACTTGGCTTCCATGTTGCGCACCTTGCGGCGCTCCGGCTCCGGGCCGCGCGCCTGGAAGCCCTCGCCGAACAGGCGGAAGGGGTCCTCCGCGCTGGCCGGCCCAGCGCGTAGCCCGTGCGGCGTCGCGCTTCGCCGTCGCTTCCGGGCGCTTGCCGTTCATGCCCATCTGCCAGGTCGGCCGGTGGCCGAGCATCGCCTCCCTCTGGAAGGCCTGGACCGCGGCGTCGTTCATGCCGGAGAAGTAATTGTAGGATTTGTTGTACTGCCGCACGTGATCGAGGCAGAACCAGAAATACTCGCCCTCGGCATTGCGGCCCTTCGGCGCGCGATGCGTGCCGGCGCCGTCGCAGCCCGGCATGTCGCAGGCGCGCACGGACGGCTCGGGCCGCCGCTTCTTGGCGTCCGCGTCGATGCGGATTTTGTTGAAATAGGCCGAGTCGAGCTTCATAGGGTCAATATGCCCGCCCGCGGCGGGCTCCTCAAGGCGCGTCATTGTTCGCGAAAAGGGTTGCGGCATCGTGTCGGTCAAATCTCGCATAGAAGCAGAAGCTCCAGGGAGCGTTTCATCCCGAGAGCCTCCAGGTGGTGGACGAATCCCATCTGCACGCCGGACATGCCGGTGCGCGGCCGGAAGGGGAGACGCATTTCCGCGTGACTCTCGTTTCGCCGGCTTTTGCCGGAAAAGGCCGCGTCGAGCGGCACCGGATGGTGAATAAGGTGCTGGCCGAGGAGCTGGCCGGCCCGGTTCATGCGCTCGCCGTGAACGCCTCCGCGCCCGGAGATGCCGGCGGCTGAGCCCTATTTCGGTGCTCAAGGCCCGGGATTCAAGCCGATTTGCTTTCCAGGAACGCCTTCACCCGCTCCGGCGCCACGTCGTTCCGCGATGAACGCCTTGCCGATCCCGCGGGTCAGGATGAAGGTCAGGCTTCCCGCGGCTCACCTTCTTGTCCTGCGCGATGTGCCCCATCAGCTCGTCGGCCGACAGGCGCGGGCCGGGAATCTCGCCGATCGAGGCCGGCAGCCCGACCGCCTTCAGGTGCGCGCGCACCCGCTCCGCGTCGTCCGCCGGCGCCAGGCCCTCCGCCACCGAAAAATCGTGCGCCAGCGCCATGCCGATCGCCACGCCTTCGCCATGCACCAGCCGCGCGGCGTCGTAGCGGCAGGCGGCCTCCAGCGCGTGGCCGAACGTGTGGCCGAGATTGAGGAGGGCGCGCTCGCCGGTCTCGCGCTCGTCGGCGGCGACGGTGCGCGCCTTGGAGCGGACGCTCTCGGCGATGGCGTGGGTGCGCGCCGCCCCGCCGGCAAAGACGTCCGCCCGGTTCCTGTCGAGCCAGTCGAAGAAATCCGCGTCGCCGATCAGCCCGTATTTCGCCACCTCGGCATAGCCCGCCGCGAACTCGCGCGGCGGCAGCGTGTCGAGCACCGTTGTGTCGGCCACCACCAGCTCGGGCTGATGGAAAGCGCCGACCAGGTTCTTGCCCTGCGGGGCGTTGATGCCGGTCTTGCCGCCGACGGAGGAATCGACCTGCGCCAGCAGCGTCGTGGGGATCTGCACGAGGTGCATGCCGCGCCGCGTCGATCGCGGCGGCGAAGCCGGCGAGATCGCCCACCACGCCGCCGCCGAACGCCACCACGGCGTCGCCGCGCTCCAGCCGCGCTTCGAGGATCGACTCAACGACGCTCTGTAACCGGCTGAAGCTCTTGGAGCTCTCGCCGGCGGGAACCACGATCTCCGTCGCCGCAATGCCGGCGGCGCCGAGCGCTGCGCGCAGAGCCGGCAGGTGCAGCGCCGCCACGTTGGCGTCGGTCACCACCGCCAGCTTGCGCCCCGGCAGCCGCTCGCCGATCAGCGCCCCGGCCTTCGCCATCAGCCCCGGCCCGACGAGCACGTCGTAGCTCCGCTCGCCAAGCTCGACGCGGACGCGCTCGTCGCTCATGCCCGTTTATCCTTGCTGGATTCGTCCTTGCCGAGATGCGCGTCGAGCGCGCCGAGCATCTCCGACACGACGGTCTGGTGCGGCCCTTCGCGCGAGGCGATCTCGATGTCGGCGAGCGCGTAGACCGGCTCGCGCACACCGAGCAGCTCGCGCATCCTCGCCTCCGGGTCGGAGCCGTTGAGCATCGGCCGGTTGCCCTTCTTGCGCACGCGCTCCAGCATCACCGGCACGTCCGCCTTCAGCCACACGGTGATGCCGCTCGCCCGGCAGCGCTCGCGTGTCTCCGCGCTCATGAAGGCGCCGCCTCCGGTGGCGACGCACGGCAGGCCCGGTGGCCAGCAGCCGCGCGATCACGCGCTCCTCGCCTTCGCGGAAATGCGGCTCGCCGTAATTCTCGAATATCTCCGGTATGGTGAGATTGGCCGCCTTCTCGATCTCCGTATCGGCGTCGAGGAAGGGCAGGTGCAGCAGATTGGCGAGCCGCCGGCCGATGCTCGTCTTGCCGGCGCCCATCATGCCGATGAGCACGACGCAGCGCTTGCCGAGCCGCTCGCGAACGCGCTCGGTCTGCTCGTCGTCGGCAACGGCGTGGCGTGTGGACAACGTGTCAATCCTCCGCGCGGCGAGGTGCTCTGCCGGTCGCTGATCTGTCAAGCGTTCCTGCTTCCCTTGCTATCGGTCAGCCGGACGGGTTAGACCCGAATCGGGGCAAGATGCGGAGCCATGCCAAGCCTAATTCGTCTTCTGGTTGTTCTAGGGATCATTGCTGCTGTCATCTATGGCGGCATGGTTGCCCTTGTCGTCTCGGTTGAGCCGAAACAGCGCGAAATGTCGGTCCGGATTTCGCCTGACCGGCTGCAGCCTTGAGTGCCACCCCCGGTCGCGCCGCTTCCACGCGCGATGCCGCGCTCGCGGAAGCCTTCCTGGAGATGCTCGCCGCGGAGCGCGGCGCCAGCTTCAACACGCTCGCCGCCTACCGCCGCGATCTCGACGGCTTCCGCGACACCGCGGGCGGCCTGAGCGACGCCTCCGCCGAGGCCGTGCGTGCCTATCTCGGCGCGCTGTCGCGCCGCGGCCTGGCCGCCAGCTCGCAGGCGAGAAAGCTTTCCGCGCTCCGGCAGTTCTTCAAGTTCCTGGTGGCCGAGGGCCTGCGCGACGACGACCCGAGCGCCACGGCCGAGCGGCCGAAGCCGCGCCGCGCTTTGCCCAAGGTGATGAGCGTGGAGGAGGTCGACCGCCTGCTCGCAGCAGCGCGCGAGGCGGCGGAAGCCGAAGGCCTCACGCCGGCGCGCCGCATCGCGGCGCTGCGCCTGCTGGCGCTCCTGGAGCTTCTTTATGCCACCGGCCTGCGCGTCTCCGAGCTGGTCAGCCTTCCCGCGACGGCGGGGCGCGGCGGCCGCCCCTTCATCGCGGTGGTCGGGAAGGGGGGGCGCGAGCGGCTGGTGCCGCTCAACGGCGCGGCGCAGGATGCGCTTGAAGCCTATCGCGGCGCGTCCTCGGGAAAGCCCGCCGGCAAGTGGCTGTTTCCCGCCGACAGCGCCAAGGGCCATCTGACGCGCCAGGCCTTCGCCCGCGACCTGAAGCGCGTCGCGTCGCGCGCCGGCCTCGACGCGGCGAAGCTCTCGCCGCACGTGCTGCGCCACGCCTTCGCCACGCACCTCCTCTCCGGCGGCGCCGACCTGCGCGCCGTGCAGACGCTGCTCGGCCACGCCGACATCTCCACCACGCAGATCTACACGCACGTCCTCGACGAGCGCCTGAAGGCGCTGGTCAACGACCACCACCCGCTCGCCGATCCGAGAGAAGCTTAGCCCTTCGTCGGCTGCGCGGCTTGTCGGCCGCCTACGGCTTCCGGTAATCGTTGCAGGGCCAACGGTTTACGTCCGGGGAAATGGCCGGGTCTGCGCCAGATCGAACGGGTGAGGATATGAGCGGCAACGGACAGAGCGACCGGCTCAAGCTCTTCGTCTCCTATGCGCGCCGCGACATGGAGACGACCGACCGGCTCGTCGCCGCCCTGGAAGGCGAGGGGTTCGAGGTCGTCATCGACCGGCGCGACCTTCCCTATGGCGAAGAATGGCAGAAGGAGCTGGCCGACTTCATCCGCGCCTCCGATACGGTGGTGTGGCTGGTCAGCCAGACCTCGGTCAAATCGCGCTGGTGCAATTGGGAGCTCGGCGAGGTCCAGCGTCTCAACAAGCGGCTGATGCCGGTGGCGATCCAGCCCGTGCCGCCGGACGAGCTGCCGGAGGCGCTGGGGCGCATTCATGTGCTGCCGGTCGACGGCGCGTTCGATTTCGACAAGCACCTGCCGCTGCTCGTGGAGGCGCTCAACACCGACCGCCCGTGGCTGAAGGAGCACACGCGGCTGGCCGACCGCGCCCGGCAATGGCTGGCGCGCGGAAAATCTTCGGCGCTGCTCTTGCGCGGCGTGGCGCTGAAGGACGCGCAGGCCTGGGCCGACGCCAAGCCGCGCGCCGCGCCGCCGCCCTCCGACGAGGTGCATGAGCTGCTGCTCGCCAGCCGCCGCGCGCAGGGCCGGCGGCAGCGCACCGCGGTTGCCGCCTCGCTCGTCATCGCGATCGTCGGCCTCGGCCTGGCGGCGCTCGCCTATTGGCAGCGCGGCATCGCGGTGGAGCAGCAGCAGCTCGCCGAGGAGCGGGCAATCGCCGAGAAGGCGGCGAAGGAGCAGGCTCAGCGGAACTTCGCTACGGCGCGCGACACCGTCGACGGCATCGTCTTCAACATTGCGCAGGACCTGCGCGACGTGGAGGGCATCCGCCTCGGCACCGTCCGCCGCGTGCTCGGCCGCGTCGAGGACGCGGTGAACGGCCTCGCCGCCTTCGACTCCGGCGATGCCAGCCTGCTGCGCACGCGCTTCTCGATGCAGGTGGAGTTCGGCGACACCTACGAGACGGCCGGCGACAACACGGCGGCACAGGATGCCTACGACAAGGCTCTTCAGCTCGCCCGCCAGGCCCTCGCCAAGCAGCCCGACAATCTCGACTGGCAGGGGAGCCTGGCGACCGTCCTGGAGCGCGAAGGCGACATGGCCTCGGAAAAGGGCGATGGCGCCGCGGCGCTTTCCGCCTATGAGGAGAGCCTCGCGCTGCGCGACAAGCTGGTCGAGGCGAGCCCCGACGACCCCACAGCCGAGCGCGACCGCGGCGTCATCCTCTCGCGCATCGGCAATGTGAAGGTCGCCGCCGGCGACAGCGCCGGCGCGCTCCAGGCCTACCGCGAGAGCCTCGACGTCCTGCGGAGCGCGCTTGCATCCAATCCCGACGAGATCGCCTGGCGGCGCGACCTTGCCGTGCTGCTCGGCAAGATCGGCGAGCTGCAGCTGCAGGCCGGTAACGGAGCGAAGGGCATCTCCTCCTACGAAGAAGCGCTGGCGTCGGCACGCAAGGTCGCGGAGAGCGATCCGGCGAACATCGTCTATCAGCGCGATCTCTCCGCCTCGCTCTTGCGCGTCGGCGATGCGCGGGTCTTCGTCGGCGACGCCGCCGGCGCGCTCTCGGCCTATGAGGAAGCGCTCGAGGTCAGCCGCAAGCTCGCGGCCTTCGATGCGGAGAACGCCGCGATGCAGCGCGACATCGGGGTGGCGCTGGCGCGCGTCGGCGAGTTGAAGCTCAGCGCCGGCGACGCGGACGGCGCGCTGCAGGCTTACAAGGAAGACCTCACGATCGCCCGCCATTTGGCGGAGGCCGACGCCGCCGACGCGGTGACGCAGCGCGACCTGTCGATCACGCTCATCCATGTCGGCGATGTGCTGCTGGCGAAAAGCGATGCGGCGGGCGCGCTGCAGCACTACGAGGAAGCGCTGGCCATCCGCCGCCATCTGGCGTCGCTCGACGCCGACAATGCCGGCGCCAGGCAGGATCTCGCAGCCGGCCTCAACAGAGCCGGCAACGCGCGGCTGGCAGAGGGTGATGTGAAGGGCGCGCTTGCCGCCTTCCGGGAATCCCTCGATATCGGGCAGGCGCTGGCGGCGCTCGATCCCGGCAACATGGACTGGCTGAGGGCAGTCTCCATCAGCCTCAACCACATCGGCGACGCCGAACTGCAGGCGGGCGACGCCGCAGCCGCGCTCGACGCCTTCCAGCAGGACCTGGCGATCGCCCGCCAGATCGCCGCGACCGACCCGAAGAGCCCGGGCTGGCTGCGCGATGTCTCCATCAGCCTCAACCGCGTGGCCGAGACGCAGCTCGGCCTCGGCAACGTCGCCGAGGCGCTCAAGGCCTACCAGGACAACGTCGAGGTGGCGCGCCGTCTCGCCAAGATCGACGCCAGCGCCGAAGCGCGCCGACGCATATCGGTGGCGCTGGAGCGGGTCGGCGAGACCGAGACGCGCGCCGGCGACGCGGATGCCGCCGCGTCTGCCTACGAGGAAAGCCTTACGCTCCGCCGCCGCAATCTGGAGGACGACCCCTCCGACGTCACCTTCCGCGGCGACATCGTTATCGCCCTCTACAAGCTCGCCACGGTGACCCAAGGCGCGCGCAAGAACGAGGCCCTGCACGAGGCGCTCGACATCCTCGCTGCCCTCGACAAGGAAGGAAACCTCAGCCCCGCGCAGCAATCCTGGCCCGCCATCCTGCAAGGCATGTTGGCAAAGAACTGACGGCTGCCTGCCGGCCGCAACAGGGCTGCCGCTTGTCTGCGCTGCGGTACTCACGCATAGTCGTGGAGGAGCCGAGGCCTCGCAACCCCGGGGAGGGGCGTGTGCGCGAGATGGGTATCGTCGTTGTTGCGTCCGGCGACGCACAGGCTCCATGCGATTCCCGAGCACCCGAGGGCCATACGCGGCGAGGCGCGGCATGACCTTTCGCGACCGGCCCGACAATCGCCTCAGGATTTTCGTCTCCTATGCCCGAGCCGACATGGCGGCCACGGACCGCCTCGTCGGCTCGCTGGAGAGCAACGGCTTTAATGTCTTCATCGACCGGCGCGACCTTCCGTACGGCGAGGAATGGCAGACGGAGCTCGCCGATTTCATCCGCGCGTCGGATACGGTCGTCTGGCTGGTGAGCTCCGCATCGGTCGAATTGCGCTGGTGCAACTGGGAGCTCGGCGAGGTTCAACGTCTCAACAAGCGGCTTGTGCCGGTGGCGATCGAAGCGGTCGCGCCGGAGGCGCTCCCCGAGGCGCTCGGCCGCATTCATCTGCTTCCCGCCGAGGGCGCCTTTGCTCTCGGCCAGCATCTTCCAGCGCTGATTCACGCTCTCAACGCCGATCGCGCCTGGCTGAAAGAGCATACGCGACTTGCCGAACGCGCCCGCCAATGGCTCGGTCGGGATCGTTCCAATGCGCTGCTCCTGCGCGGGGTGGCGCTGAAGGATGCCCAGGCCTGGGCCGACTCCAGGCCGCACGCCGCGCCGCCGCCCTCCGACGAGGTGCTCGATCTCCTGCTCGCCAGCCGACGCGGGCAGGGGCGGCGCCAGCGGCTGACGGTGGCTGTGTCGCTGGCCGCCGCCATCATCGGCATCGGCTTGGCGGGCCTCGCCTATTGGCAGCAGCAGATCGCCGAAGAACAGCAGGCGCTGGCCGAGCAGCGCCGCGTGCAGGCCGAGGCGAGCGAGGCACGGGCCGTCGAGCAGCAGCAGGAAGCCGAGGCACAGCAGGCGCTGGCCGAGCAGCGCCGCGTGCAGGCCGAGGCGAGCGAGGCGCGGGCCGTCGAGCAGCAGCAGGAGGCTGAGGCACAGCGCGCGCTGGCGCAACGCAGCGAGGCCCGCGCCACGGAACAGCAAAAGCTCGCCGAGGAGCGCGCCGCCGCCGAGCAGGCCGCGAAAGAGGAGGCGCAGCGCAATTTCGAGACGGCCAAGGACACCGTCGACGGAATCATTTTCGACGTCGCGCAGGGCCTTCGGAACATCGAAGGGATGCGGGTTGAAAGCATCCGCAAGATCCTCGCTCGCGTCGAGGCGGCGATGGACGAGCTGACCCGGGTCGCGCCGGACAATCTGGAGGTTCAGCACAGCCGCGCGGCGATGCTCGCCAACTTCGGCGACACCTATTTGAGCGCCGGCAGTCTTGCCGGCGCACGGGAGAGCTACGAGGCGAGCCTCGCCATCACCGAGCGGCTCGCCGAAGCCGACCCTGGCAACACCCAGTGGCAGCACGACCTCGCGGTCAGCCATGACCATATCGGCAATGTGCGCAGCGAGCAGGGCGATCTTGCAGGGGCGCTGGAGAGCTACGAGGCCGGCCTCGCCATAGCCGCACGTCTCGCTGCGACCGATCCCGGCAATGCCGAGTGGCAGCGCGACCTCGAGGTGAGCCACCTGCATGTCGGCGACATTCGCCGCGCGCAGGGCGACCTCGCCGGCGCGCTGGAGAGCTATGCGGCGAGCCTTCCCATCGCCGAGCGCCTCGCCGCAAACAACCCGGACAACACGGAGTGGCAGCGCGATCTCGCCTTGGCGCATGAGAGAATCGGCGCCGTGCATCTCATGCAGGCCGATCCGGCGGCGGCGCTGGAGAGCTTTGAGAAGACCCTCTCCATCACCGAGCGCCTCTCCTCCGGCGACCCGGACAACGTTCGATGGCTGCGTGGCGTCGCGCTCGCGCACAATGAGATCGGCGACGCCCGCCAGGCGCAGGGCGACCTTGAGGGCGCCCGGCAGAGCTATGAGCAGAGCCTCACTGTTCGTCGCCACGTGGCAACGCTCGATTCGGAGGACCCGCAGGGGCAAATCGATGTCGTGGCCGGCCTCTATAAGATCGCCACGGTGAGCGAAGGGCCGCAGCGGATCGCAGCGGTCACCGAAGCTCTCGAGGTTCTCCGCAATCTGCAGCAACGCAATGCGCTTGGCGCGGCGCAGGAATTGTGGCCCGCCCAGCTTCAGAAAATGCTGGCGGAGGCTAAGCAGGAATAGGCGGATCCAGCGCGCCTTGACTTGCACTGCCGGCCTCGCCAGTTTCCGCCGCAATTGCGGCCTCGGCGCGTGTGGCCGCCTCTCCCTGGCCCTCCCACACGGGAGGGGACATGCGGTGACAGATGCGGACCTTCCTCGATTTCGAAAAGCCGGTTGCCGACCTGGAGGGCCAGATTCAGGAATTGCGTCGGCTGGAGACGAGCGACGCGGAGAACGTCTCCGTCGCCGACGAGATCGCCACGCTGGAAAGCAAGGCGCGCGAGACGCTCTTCAACCTCTACACCAAGCTCACGCCCTGGCAGAAGACCCAGGTGGCGCGGCATCCCGACCGGCCGCACGCCAAGCATTACATTCGCCGGCTCATCACCGATTTCGAGCTTCTGGCCGGAGACCGCCAGTTCGGCGAGGACCAGGCGATCCTGGCCGGGCTCGGCCGCTTCCGCGGCGATCCGGTCGCCATCCTGGCACAGGAGAAAGGCGAGGACACGCAAAGCCGGCTAAAGCATAATTTCGGCATGGCGCGGCCCGAGGGCTACCGCAAATCGGTGCGTGTCATGGAGCTGGCCGAGCGCTTCGGCCTGCCGATCGTCTCGCTGATCGATTCGGCCGGCGCCTATCCCGGCGTCGACGCGGAGGCCCGCGGCCAGGCGGAGGCGATCGCGCGCTCTACCGAGGCGTGTCTCAGGCTCGGCGTCCCCAATCTTGCCGTCATTATAGGCGAGGGCATGTCGGGTGGCGCCATCGCGATCGCCACGGCGAGCAAGGTCTTCATGCTGGAACACGCCATCTATAGCGTCATCTCCCCGGAAGGGGCGGCATCTATCCTGTGGCGCGACCCCTCGCGGGCGCGGGATGCGGCGACCGCGATGAAGATCACCGCCGCCGATCTCCGCAATCTGAAGATCATCGACGGAATCGTGGAGGAGCCGCTCGGCGGCGCGCACCGCGATCCCGATAAGGTGATCGACCGGACCGGCGATGTGATTGCCGGCGCGCTTCAGGACCTTGCGGGCCTCGATCGGGACGCTATCCTCAAGCAGCGGCGAGAGAAATTCCTCGCCATCGGCCGCTCGGTCCAGTAGCGCCGCCGCGGGTGGGAGAGGTTTTGCACGTGTCGGTCCGAGGTGGTTGGAAGGGGCGGCTTGATCGTGCTAACGCTTCGGTAACTACCGGAATCTGCAGGTTTCCGGGAGTTGGGGGCCGGGGCCTCCGTGTACGGGACTTAGGATGGCTCGCTTTTCTCGGATTTGCCGCGTTGGCATCTTGGCGGTCGCCGGGCTCCTGCTGGCCGGGCTCGCCGCCTGTTCCGACTATTCCGGCGCGCTTCCCAAGCATATGCGACCGCTGGATGCGAGCACGCGCAAGCTGATCGATCGCAAGGGGATGGAGCAGCGCGCTCCCATCCTCATCCGCATCTTCAAGGAGGAATCGGCGCTTGAGGTGTGGAAGCTGCAGAAGGCTTCCGGCCGCTACGCGTTCCTCAAGGAATACGACATCTGCGCCTGGTCGGGCGTGCTCGGGCCCAAGAAGCAGGAGGGCGACCGGCAGGCGCCGGAGGGCTTCTATACGATCCGCCCGGCCCAGATGAACCCCGACTTCAAACTACTACCTCTCCTTCAACATGGGCTATCCGAACGAGTTCGACCGCTCGCTGGGGCGCACCGGCTCGGAGCTGATGGTGCACGGCGCCTGCTCCTCGCGCGGCTGCTATTCCATGACCGACGAGAACATCCAGGAGATCTACACGCTCGGCCGGCTCGCCTTCCAGGGCGGCCAGCGCGACTTCCAGGTGGAGGCGTTTCCCTTCCGCATGACGCCGGAGAACATGGCGCGTCACCGCAACGACCCGAACATGCCGTTCTGGCTGATGCTGAAGGAGGGCTACGACCATTTCGAGGTGGCCGGGCAGCCACCCCAGGTGAATGTCTGCGAGCACCGCTACATCTTCAATTCGGTGGCCGAGAACGGGCGGAGCTTCGACCCGGCCGGCTCGTGCCCGCCCATGGCGATGCCGGACACGATCCGCGTCGCGGTGGCGGAGAAGCAGGCGCGCGACAACGCCAAGATGCTGCAGATTGCCGAGCGCCTCGACCGCCGGGAAGGCGGGGATGGCGCCGAGCTGCTGATGGCGGCGCTCGACACGCCCACATCCGCCCAGCGGGCCGCCCCCATGTCGGTCGCCAACGCTTCGGTGACGATTACGCCCTCGACGCGGGCGACGCCCGAGCAGCAGCCGCTGGTTCCGGCGCCTGCTCCGGCCGTGGCGTCTGCGTCTCCTCCGACTTTGGCTCCCGCGCCTGCTCCGCGGCTGGCTCCCGCGCCTTCCGTCGCGTCATCCGCGCCGGCACCGGTCCCGGTGCCTGCGCCGCGGCCCGCGCGAGCGGCAGTCGCCACCGCTCCGGCCGCGGCCCCCGCGCGGGCCTCTTCCTCGCAGGCCTCCGCCAGCGGCTTCCTGCCTTTGCCTGATCTGCGCGGGGAAGTGGCCGCGGCCCCGCCGCCACCGCCGCCCGCCGCGCCGCCGCCTTCCGCCGCGCCGCAAGACGACAAGGCGACGCTTGAGGAGCGCATGCTGGTGGAAAGCGCGCCGGCCGACCCGAGCGTCGCCAACGCCTATGCCGCCGCCGAGCAGGAAAATGGCGGGCTCACCGGCTTCGTGCTGCGCCTGATGAAGCAGCAGTAGAGCGGCAGCCACGCGAAAACGAAAACGGCCGCGTCTTGCGCGGCCGTTCTGATTCAGGCGCCCGCTGAAGCGCGGGCGCTTGCGGCGCCGTGCCGCGCGTCAGACCTTCACCACGGCCCCGTGGCACTGCTTGTATTTCTTGCCCGAGCCGCAGGGGCAGGGCTCGTTGCGGCCGACCTTGCCCCAGGTGGAGGGGTTCTTCGGGTCGCGCTGCGGGCGTGCGGAAGCGCGCGGCGCCGGCGCACTGCCGCCGTTCAGCCCCGACGCCATCTCGTCCTCGCCGGTGGTGGCGTTGACGTGGTGCTCCATGCCTTGCGGCAGGGGCGGCGGCTCGGGCGGCCGCTGCTGGACCTCCACATGCGCCATCTGCCCGGCGACGGTGCGGCGCAGGTTGGTGAGCATCGCCTGGAACAGCTCGAAGGCCTCCGTCTTGTATTCGTTCAGCGGATCGCGCTGGCCGTAGCCGCGGAAGCCGATCACCGAGCGCAAATGGTCGAGCATGGCGAGATGCTCGCGCCACAGATGGTCGAGCGTCTGCAGCAGCACCTGCTTCTCCACCGCGCGCATGAGGTCCGGCCCGAAGCGCGCCGCCTTCTTCGCCATGAGCTCGTCGCTCGCCGCCATCACGCGCTCGCGGATCTCCTCGTCGGCGATGCCTTCCTCCGCCGCCCAGTCCTTCACCGGCAGGTCGAGCGCCAGCTGCATCTGCAGCGCCTGCGACAGGCCGTCGACGTCCCACTGCTCGGCATAGGCGCGCTCGGGGATGAAGCTGCGAGACCAGCTCGTCGGCCACGTCGTGGCGCATGTCGCGCACGGTCTCGCCGACATTCTCGTCGCGCATCAGCTCGATGCGCTGCTCGAAGACCACCTTGCGCTGGTCGTTCATCACGTCGTCGAACTTCAGGAGGTTCTTGCGGATGTCGAAGTTGTGCGCCTCGACCTTGCCCTGCGCGCGCTCCAGCGCCTTGTTGATCCACGGATGGACGATCGCCTCGTCCTCCTTGAGGCCGAGCTTCTTCAGCATGCCGTCCATGCGGTCGGAGCCGAAGATGCGCATGAGGTCGTCCTGCAGCGACAGGAAGAACTGCGAGCGGCCCGGGGTCGCCCTGGCGGCCCGAGCGGCCGCGCAGCTGGTTGTCGATGCGCCGGCTTTCGTGCCGCTCCGTGCCGATGATGCACAGGCCGCCTGCGTCGAGCGCCTGCTGCTTCAGCCTCTGCACGTCCTCGGTGATCTTTTCGGTGCGGCGCTTGCGCTCGTCCTCGTCCTCGATGCCCTCCAGCTCCGCGGCGAGCCGCATGTCGAGATTGCCGCCGAGCTGGATGTCGGTGCCGCGGCCGGCCATGTTGGTGGCGATGGTGATGGCGCCCGGCCGCCCGGCCTGCGACACGATGAAGGCCTCGCGCTCGTGGTGGCGCGCGTTCAGCACCTCGAAGTCCTTGATGCCGGATTTCTTCAGCCGCTCCGCCAGGATTTCCGACTTCTCGATCGACGTGGTGCCGACCAGCACCGGCTGGCCCTTGTCGCGGCACTCGCCGATGAGCTCGATGATCGCCTTGTACTTCTCCTCCACCGTCCGGTAGACCGCATCGTGCTCGTCGACGCGTATCATCGGCTTGTTGGTCGGCCACCTCGACGACATCGAGCTTGTAGATGTCCATGAACTCCTCGGCCTCGGTCAGCGCCGTGCCCGTCATGCCGGCGAGCTTGTCGTAGAGGCGGAAATAGTTCTGGAAGGTGATGGAGGCGAGCGTCTGGTTCTCCGGCTGGATGTTGGCGTGCTCCTTCGCCTCCAGCGACTGGTGCAGGCCGTCGGAGTAGCGCCGGCCCTCCATCATGCGGCCGGTGAACTCGTCGATGATGATCACCTGGCCGTTCTTGACGATGTAGTCCTTGTCGCGCTGGAAGAGCTTGTGGGCTTTCAGCGCGTTGTTCACGTGGTGGACGACCGCGACGTTCTCCACGTCGTAGAGCGAGTCGCCCTTCAGAAGATCGGCCTGCTTCAGAAGCTGCTCCATCTTCTCCGTGCCGTCCTCGGTGAAGGAGGCGGTGCGCTGCTTCTCGTCGAGCTCGAAATCGTCCTCCGTGAGCAGCGGGATCAGCTTGTCGACGGCGATATAGAGCTCGGAGCGGTCCTCGGTCGGGCCGGAGATGATGAGCGGCGTGCGCGCCTCGTCGACCAGGATGGAATCCACCTCGTCGACGATGGCGTAGGCGTGCCCGCGCTGCACCATGTTCTGCAGGCTGTACTCCATGTTGTCGCGCAGGTAGTCGAAGCCGAACTCGTTGTTGGTGCCGTAGGTCACGTCCGCCGCATAGGCCTCGCGCCGCTGCTGCGGCGACAGCCCGTGCACGATCACGCCGACCGACAGGCCGAGGAACCGGTAGACGCGGCCCATCCATTCCGAGTCGCGCGTGGCGAGATAGTCGTTGACGGTCACCACGTGCACGCCGCGGCCGGAGAGCGCGTTCAGATAGACCGGAAGCGTGGCCACCAGGGTCTTGCCTTCGCCGGTCTTCATCTCGGCGATGGAGCCCTCGTTCAGCACCATGCCGCCGACCAGCTGCACGTCGAAATGGCGCTGGCCGAGCGTGCGCTTGGCGGCCTCCCGCACGGTGGCGAAGGCCTCCGGCAGAATATCGTCGAGCGAGCGCCCCTCGGCGATCTGTTGGCGGAATTCCTCCGTCTTGGCCTTCAGATCGTCGTCGCTCAGGCTGGCGAGCTGCGGCTCGAGCGCATTGATTGCGTCGACGATGGGGCCGTAGCGCTTCAGGCGCCGATCGTTGGCCGATCCGAACAGCTTACTGCCGATATTTCCCAAGCTAAGCATGCATTTCCTTCCCGATCGGCAGGGCGCTCGCCGGAAGCCGGCTCACGCGCCGCTCACAGTCGCGCCCGACAGATGCATAGCCAAGGAGGCGGCGATGGTTAGGCGTAAACGATTCCCGGCAGTGGACTGCGGGACTTGCGACAGATAAGAACGGGCCAAAGCTCTGTCAACGCTGGCGCTTGGGCCGATTTGCCCGCGCCGATGCCCCCGGATCAAGGAGTTCCGCATGCCCCCCATTCTCAGGATCGGCGCCGCCGCGTCGACGATCCTCCTGTTTCTAGCCGCCGGCACGCTTGCCGTGCGCGCCCAGGACGCCGCCACCGGCACCGGGGAGGGCCAGGAGGTGACGGCCGCTCCCGTCGATCCCGACGCCGTGGTGGCGCGGGTTGGCGATGCAACCGTCACCGAGCAGGACCTCGAATACGCCGGGCAGGCGTTCGAGAGCGAGCTGGCCAACGTCCCCGAGGCACAAAGGCGCGACGCCGTGATCAGTGCCTTCATCAACATGCAGCTCCTGGCGCAGGCGGCCGAAGACGCCGGTCTCGACAAGACGGAGGATTTCGACGCGCAGCTGGCCTTCATGCGGCTGCAGGCGCTGCGCAACGCCTATGTCCGCGACGCCGTCATGAACGGGCTGACCGACGAGGAGCTGCAGAAGGGCTACCAGGACCTGGTCGTCGCCAAGCACAAGCCGGAGGAGGAGGTGCACGCGCGTCACATCCTCGTCGACACGAAGGAAGAGGCGGAGAAGATCATCCAGCAGCTCAACGACGGCGGCTCCTTCGAGGAGCTGGCGAAGCAGTCGAAGGACCCGAGCGGCCAGAATGGCGGCGATCTCGGCTTCTTCAGCCACGGCCAGATGGTGAAGCCCTTCGAGGACGCCGCCTTCGCGCTTGAGCCGGGCCAGATCACCGAGGAGCCGGTGCAGAGCCAGTTCGGCTGGCACGTCATCAAGGTCGAGGAGAAGCGCATGAGCGAGCCGCCCAGCTTCGACCAGGTGAAGGAGCAGCTGCGCAACTACCTGCTCAGGCAGAAGTTCGAGACGATCATCGCCGACCTGCGGCAAAAATACCCGGTGGAGATCGTCGGCGAGGATGCGCCTGCCGCCGATGCGCCAGCAACCGACGCGCCGGCCGCCGATGCGCCTGCGGCCGACGAGACGAAGCCCGCCGAAGGCTCCGGGAACTAGAGCACGGCTTCGCATGGCCGCTAAGGTCTCGCCCTTCGCGCCGAAGAGCCATCCCGAGCTGCCGGCGCTTGGCGGCGTCGCGCTGGCGACCGCCCAGGCCGGCATCCGCTACAAGGGGCGGACCGACCTGCTCCTCGTGCGCTTCGACCCGGCGGCGACGGTCGCCGGCGTCTTCACGCAGTCGCGCTGCGCCTCCGCGCCGGTCGAATGGTGCCGCGAGCATCTGAGGGGCGGCAAGGCGCGGGCGCTGGTGGTCAATTCCGGCAACGCCAATGCCTTCACCGGCATGAAGGGCCGCCAGGCCGTGGAGGCGACCTCGGCCGCCGCGGCGGAGGCGGTGGGCTGCCGCCGGGAGGAGGTCTTCCTCGCTTCCACCGGCGTCATCGGCGAGCCGCTCGACCCGGCGCCGTTCGCCGCCAATCTCGGGCGGTTGGCGGCGGAAGCGAAGCCCGGCCGCTTCCTCGACGCGGCGCGCGCCATCATGACCACCGACACCTTCCCCAAGGTGGCGACACGGCGCGTGACGATCGGCGGCGGCGAGGTGACCTTGAACGGCATGGCCAAGGGCGCCGGCATGATCGCGCCCGACATGGCGACCATGCTCGCCTTCGTCTTCACCGACGCGCCGATCGGCCAGGCCGCGCTGCAGGACTGCCTTGCCGAGGCGGTGAGCGGCACCTTCAACGCCATCACCGTGGACGGCGACACCTCCACCTCCGACACGCTGCTCGTCTTCGCCACCGGCGAGGCCGCGAGCCGCGGGGTGCCGCATCTCGGCCAAGCGGGCGAGGCGCTCGCCGCGTTCCAGGCGGCGCTCACCGATCTCCTGCGCGACCTTTCGCAGCAGGTGGTGCGCGACGGGGAGGGGGTGACGAAGTTCGTCGAGATCGCGGTGAGCGGCGCGGAATCCGATGCCTCGGCCAAGCGCATCGCGCTTTCGATCGCCAACTCGCCGCTGGTGAAGACGGCGCTCGCCGGCGAGGACGCCAACTGGGGCCGCGTCGTCATGGCGGTCGGCAAGGCCGGCGAGCCCGCCGACCGCGACCGCCTGGCGATCTGGTTCGGCGACTTCCGCGTGGCGCATGCAGGGCGAGCGCGATCCGTCCTATTCGGAGGAGGCGGTGTCGGCCTACATGAAGAACAGCGACCTCCTGCTGCGCGTCGACCTCGGCCTCGCCACCGGCCGCGCCACCGTGTGGACCTGCGACCTCACCGCCGAATACATCGCCATCAACGCCGACTACCGGAGCTGAGACCGATCTCCGGCCGGCCCGTATCGCGTGGCAGCTGCGGCTGTCCCAGGAAGCGACCCCGTGATGGCGCGTGCCAGCCGCGATCGGTGATTTCTTCAGAAGTCTGATGTGCTAATATCTCAAGATTGCTGGAATTTTTCGTGTGCGTAGCGTGCTGGGGCTTTCCGATCCCGCTGTGGCAAGTGTGGTCCTTCCCACTTTCAATCCTGCCGACACCGTCTTGCGTGCGGTGCGAAGCATTCTCCATCGTACCTGCGCCAATCTGGAACCCATCGTCGTCGACGATGGCTCCGTGGACGCGACCGCCGCTCCGATTTCCCCCAGCACACGACGGCGGGCAATCAAGCTGATGGGCTGGCGAGAGAATGCAGCAGCAGCTCGCTAGAGAATCGTCAGAGCGTAAGGGGCGCGTTCTGGTGATTGGTCTCGATGCCTTCGAGACCACCGTGGCCGATGCCCTGATATCGAAAGGAGCGATGCCGAATCTCGCTCGCCTGGCGGAAGCGAGCGCGCAAGCTCGACTGGATCACGGGCCGGAGCGCTACACAGGACAGGCCTGGCATCAGTTCAGCACCGGCCTTCATCCGTCTCGATCCGGACGCTGGTCAGCCATCCGGTTCGACCCGCGAACCTTCGCGATCGCGCAGCCGGAGACGACCGAGCCGCCCTT
Organism: uncultured Alphaproteobacteria bacterium; assembly: GCA_963801225.1. GTDB lineage: Bacteria > Pseudomonadota > Alphaproteobacteria > Rhizobiales > Afifellaceae > DASWJZ01. Next base: position 130,381 of record CAWDED010000001.1, on the reverse strand, counting down.
TACGTCAGGGCTCGGTCTGCGAACCGTCGTCTTCGATGTTCCCCACTTCAACCTTGCCGACGATCGATCCGCCTGCGGCGTTGCCAACTGGGGGAGCCACGATGCCGGCGTGCCGCGAACGACGCGGCCGGAGGGGCTTTGGTCCGAGATCGAGGATCGTTACGGCAAGTACCCGGCGCAAGCCCATATCTACGGGATCGTCTGGTCCAGTGCGGATAGGACCGAGCGCATGGCGCGGGAGCTGGTTGAAGCCGTCGAGCGGCGCCGGCAGATCGCGCGCTGGCTGCTCACCGAGCGCTTGCCGGATTGGGATCTGGCGATCCTCGCCTTGTCCGAGCTGCACAGCGTCGTGGAGACGATGTGGCACGGTTGGGATCGCGACCATCCGCTCAACGACGCCCCCTCGGCGCGCGGCGCGCGGGCCGCGCTTGTTGCCGTATATGAAGCGGTGGACAGGCTGATCGGCGATCTGATCGACGCCTGTCCCGATGCGACGCTCGTTGCTTTCGCGCAGCACGGCATGGGGCCGAACCTATCCGACACGTCGGCCATGATCCTGATGGCGGAGCTGATGCACCGCTATTCGCTGGGCACGACAGGTTTTCGGGCGAACGCGTCAGGGCCCGACGCTGCTGACTGGTCGAAGGCGATCACCCCCAACCTGTCGGTTCCCAAGACCGAACCGCCCCGACGCGCTTGGCCTTTCTCCGCCTTCGGCAGCCGCCCGCCGCAAGCGCCGCCCGCTCGGCACCCGCTCGACTGGATGCCGACCGCCCGCTATCGGCACGCCTGGCGGCAGATGAAAGCGTTCGCCATCCCCGCCTATCACGACGCGCGAATTCGGCTGAATGTCCGGGGAAGGGAGAAGGGCGGCCTGGTGAAGCGGCGGGACTACCTGAAGGTCCTGGACGAGATCGCGGCCATCTTGCGAGCCTGCACCGATCTCCAGGATGGTCGGCCTCTCGACATCGAGATCGAATACACCAGCCCCAACGATCCGTTCGCGGTGAGCGACTGGCAGGCCGACCTGGTCGTCCGTCTCAAGCGGAACGTGCTGGGTATCCGACACCCGGCGCTTGGTGAGATCGGCCCGGTTTCGCATCGCCGCACAGGCGGCCACACCGGCGGCTATGGGGTCGTCTATCTGCGAGGCGAGGGCATCCTCCCGGGGGACCGCGGCGTTTTCTCCACTTTCGACGTCACGCCTATGATCGTCGGTCTGGCGCTTGGAAAGGCGCAGAGCACGCCGCTCGGCAAGGCGCTTCTCGCGGGTGCGCGATCGTGCGTCTCCGCTTCCGATCCCGTGGCTTAGCGCCGGCCTGAGGCGGCGGCCGGCCTCCCTCAGTCCTTCAGCAGCATCTCCTTGATGCGCTGAAGCTCCTCGCGCCGCGCGTCGCTCACTTCCGGGTAGTGCATGTTCATGCCGCGCAGATGTTCCAGCACGACCTGCGACACGATCAGCCGCATGTTGCGCTTGTCGTCGGCCGGGATGATGAGCCACGGCGCATGCGGCGCCGCCGTCGCGTTGATCGCCTCCTCATAGGCGCGCTGGTAGTCGTCCCAGTATCGCCGCTCCTTCACGTCGTCTTCGGAGAGCTTCCAGTTCTTCTCCGGCTCGTCGATGCGGTCGATGAAGCGCTTGCGCTGCTCGTCGCGGCTGAGGTTCAGGAAGAACTTCAGCACCGTCGTCCCGTTATGGGCCAGGTGCTTCTCCATATCCCGGATCGACTCGTAGCGCTGCTTCCAGACCTTATCGAGGTCCGCGGTCAGCTCGGCCGGTAGCCTCTGCGACTGCGTGAGGATCTCCGGGTGCACGCGGACGACGAGCACCTCCTCGTAATAGGACCGGTTGAAGATGCCGATGCGCCCGCGCTCGGGAAGCGCCTCCGTCGTGCGCCACAGGAAATCGTGGTCGAGCTCTTCCTCGCTCGGGCGTTTGAAGGGGTGGACCGACACGCCGTGCACGTTCACGCCGGACATGATGTGGGCGATCGTGCCGTCCTTGCCGGCCGCGTCCATCGCCTGGAACACCAGCAGCACGCTGCGCCGGTCCTCGGCGTACATCTTGTGCTGAAGCTCGTTTATCTCCTCCTGGAACTCCTTCAGAAGCGCCCTGTAATCGTCCTTGTTCTTGTAGAGGTCGTCGACGCAATGCGGATGGTCGGAAAGCTTCATCTTTCGCTCGCCGGTGACGGCGAACGGGGTCGTGTCGATCTCGCAATGCATGCGCGGAGCCTAATGCAAACACCGGCGAAAGGCACTACTGGACGGATAGGCGAGGTCGTGCCGCCTTCAGAACTGCGCGCTGAGCCTCGCCTCGAAGCGGTGGGCGCTGGAGTCCCCGCCGAACTGGCCCCGGTAGGACGCGTCGAGCGACACCCTGTCCGACACCTGCAGATCGATCCCGGCTTCCGTGACGAGCGCGTCTTCGGCAATCGGTGCGCCCGTCGTCGTAAACGGATCGCTCGCGTCCAGCGTGAAGGTGGTGGCCGGATCGATGTCGCCGAAGGCATGGCGCCAGCCGGCCATGCCGTAGGCCCGGGCCCGGCCGCCGAGCGTGACCGAGGAGCGCAGACCGAGCGTGGTGAAGGTCGTCGCCGTCGTGTCGGCTTTGGCCGACAGCGCCGCGGAGCCGCCGCTCTCGTCGAAAGCGTCGGTGCGGAGGTTGACGTAGGAGGCGCCGGCAAACGGCGTGAGCGTCACCCACGGCGTGTCGAACGCGTAGCTCGCCTCGCCGAAAAGCTGCCAGGAACGCGCGCCGTATTTGGCCTTGAGGGTCTGGTCGAACGGCGCGGTGAGCGTCCGCGTGGTGTTGATCCAGTCCCATGTATAGAGCGCCCCCGCGTTGAGGGCGGCAGCATCGCCCTTATAGCCTCCATAGGCGCCGATGGTCGCGCTGTCGGTCTTTCCGTCGAAGCCGCTGTCGTCGCTGGAGGTGGCCGTATGGGCATACCCGCCGAGCACGCCGAGGCGAACGTGATCGCTGATCCAGCGATCGACGCCGGCGACGATGCCGCCGACGGTACCTGTCGAAGGCGGCGGTGTTGGCGGTCCCATCGGTATGCAGCCAGTTTCCGTAAGGGGCGACCCACAGGCTGTTGTCCGGACCGGCCGTCGCGAGGGCCTGGGCAGGGCCGTCATAGGCGAAAGCCATGCTGCTGCTGCCGCCGTACGCGCCGGCCCCCCCGTGCAGGCGGCTGTAGAGGCTGTTGACGACCTGCTGGCCGTTCTCCACCAACGCGCCGTTCTGCGACGCATGGCCCTCGCCCGACAGCTGGTTGAAGCCGGCCAGCGCCTCCTCTTCCGACATGGAGCCGAGGAGGGTCTGGATCACCTCATGGGTCACGTTTGCGGTCAGCAGCGAGTCGAGGGCGCCGGCGACCGCCTGCTCGTTGGGCGTGGGAGCGGTGACGCTCGAGAAGGATTGGTTCACCGACTGGGTCAGCTCAACGGATTCGGCCCCGCTGCTGCCGGTGTAGTCGAGCGTGTAGGTGATGAACGTCGTTGCGCCGGTTGCTTCGTCGAATTGTCCGTCGATCGTGTCGGCAGTGATGATGGTGAAGGTCTGGTTGGCATAATAGACATCCGAAGTGACGTCGACTTCGCCGCCGTTGATGGTAACGGTGCCGGTGGACTTGATCAGGTCGGTGTTGCCGTCGCTGTCGATCTCCACCGCGTAGACCGAGCCGGAATTGAACGTCACGTCGGCCGTATTCAGCGTGCCGACCGAGTTGCCGGCTGCTATGGTTCCGCCGTCCTCGATGGTTGCAAGGCCGCTCAGTGTCCCGGTGCCCAGAAGCGTTCCGCCGGTGACGTTCACATCGCCGGGAAGCGTGGTGTCGACGGAGAGCGACCCGCCCTCGACCTCGGTCGTGCCGGTGAAACTTGTCAGTTTTGACGTGAGGCTCGTATAGCCGCTTTCGGCCACGATTGTCCCGGCTCCGGATATCTCCAGGGAAAACGCGTAGTCGCCGCTGTCGTCGGCATGATTGAAGAGGACCGTTCCGGTTCCGCCGCCGAAGGTGACCTCACTGGCCTTGAGGATGCCCGTTCCTAGCGGCGTATCGCCGGACGCGGCGCCCACCGCGAAGGTGCCGGTCGATCCGGTCTTCTCGGCAATCGACAAGGCGGAGCTGCCGCCGTTGATCTCGACTTCGCCGCCGTTGCTCACCACGAGCGTTCCAGTGCTTCTATCCCCGACCGTCAACGACTTGGCCTTCAGCGTCGAGCGCACCGTTGAGCCCGAGCTCGCGTCGGAACCGCTGACAACGGCGATGCCGGAACTGCCGGACTGGCTGCCGATGACCATTGAATCGGAAATACTGGCGACGCCCTCGTCCTCTACGCTGAATCCGACATCGGTCGTCCCACCGTCGACGGTCAATGTACTGGCGTTCAGAGTCCCGCTGACGATCAGGGAGCCGCCGTCGACGGCTACTGTGCCGGAGAAGGAGGTGCTGCTCCCCGAAAGGTCTGTGTAGCCCGATACGACGTCGATAGGTCCATTGCCGCTGATTGCGCCCGAGAGTTCGAAGGGATCGGACGATGAGGCGGTGTGGTTGAACACGATGCTGCTGGTGCCGCTGCCGAACGTCAAGGCTGCCGGAACTGCCCCGGGTGATCCGGCCGCAGCGTCGCCGGCCAAGGCGCCAAACGCCACTACGCCGGTCGAGCCGCTCGACTTCGCAATCTCGATCGTCCCGGCCACCACGCCGCCCTCGGCGACAACCAACGTTCCGCTGCTCTCGTTGCCGACATAGAGGGTACCGTCGACGGAAAGAGTCGAGGCGTTGTCGCCGTCGCTACCGGTCACCGTGACCGTGCCCGACGATCCCGCCTGGTTTCCGATCGTCGCATCTTCGGTGATCGAGACGTTGCCACCATCCTGCACGACGAACGCGGCGTCCGTCCCGGTGTCGCCGACGAGGAGCGTCGTGGTCGCGGACGTACCATCGGCAGACGTGCCCAGGTCGTTGCTGACGGCCAGGGTGCCGCCATCGACGGTAATGGTTCCCGCCAGGCCGCTGAGGTCACCGGAGAGGGTGGTGTAGCCGCTCGTCACGTTTATCGAAGCATTGTTGGCAGTGATTGAGGCGGCGAGCGTGTAGCCGTCCGCTTCCGTGGCCGTATGGTTGAAGAGGATCTCGCCGGCTGCGGAATTGAAGGTTATCGCCGGAAGCGTGATCGTTCCGGGCGTCGCGGCGGTCGTTTGGCCGCCGATGACCAGCAGCGCATCCGACACTGTCAGGCCCGCGGTGTCTCCTGTGATCTCGCCGCCATCGGCGACGATCAGCGTGGCATACCCGCCTTCACCCAGGAGGAGCACGCCGTTCGCGCCCAGTTCGAGCGTCGACGATGAGCCGGTGACGGTGAGGATTGCTGTGGAGCCGCTCTGGCCGCTGACTTCGACACCAACCGTAACATTCAGGTAGCCGCCGCTTTCGATGGTGAGCGAGCCTGTCCCCTCGATATCGAGGATGTCGACTGTGGCGGTTCCGTTGGTGGTTTGATCGGATATGACCGTGTCATTCGGGCTTGCCGTCTCGATGTTGGCGGTATCGGCATCGGTCGGGACACCGTTGTCCCAGTTGCCTGAGGTGAACCAGTCGGTGGAAGACGATCCGGTCCAATTCGTTGTCGATTCCGCAAACGCCGGTCCCGTCAGCTCAATCGCGGCAACGGCCGTGGTCAGAACGATCCGCCGAAGGGTGCGTCCGAGATGGCCCACCGCAGTCTGCCCGGTCCTGTGGCGGCATTGCTGGCCGCTGAGAAGGCTCGTGACGGATTGTCCCGTGTCCATCGTGCCCCCATTGGAATCGTTCGAAGCCCCGCCAAGGCTACGGGCGATGACCAATCCGATCCATGGACAGGCGTCTCACCTTGCATTGAGACTCTGTCGACCGGTGGCGGCTGGACGGGCTCCCCCGTGCGTCCTAAGCAGTCGTCCATGACGTGGCCGATCTGCACCCTCCATCAGCGAAACGAATGTCCGCCTGGCTGAATCCGGACGCGCGCCTCGGCCACAACGGCGGACCCCCGCTCGACCGGCTTCCCGAATGGGGCGAGGGGCCGGTCGGCAACTACTTCTATTGGCGGGCCGCGCACCGCCGGGCCTGGAAGAGCGCCCCAGCGGAGGTCGCGGTCTGGAGAGCCCGCAAGGCCGCCGACCTGGGCCTGACCTACAAGGAATATACGCTCGAGATCCTGGAGCGCGGGCGGCACCTTCAAGCCGCCGACACAGACCGCATCGCCGCCATCAAGTCGCGGCGGCAGCCTTCCGCGGGGTGAGCCGCATGCCCCAGCTCCTCCTCGTCGCCGCTTGCGCGCTGGTCGACCCCGACGGGCGCGTGCTGATTGCCCGGCGGCCGGAGGGCAAGGCGATGGCGGGCCTGTGGGAGTTCCCCGGCGGCAAGGTGGAGCCCGGCGAGACGCCTGAGGAGGCCCTCATCCGCGAGCTTCGGGAGGAGCTCGCCATAAAGGTTACCGAACCGTGCCTCGCTCCCCTGACCTTTGCCAGCCACGATTACGGAGAATTTCATCTTTTGTTGCCACTCTTTGTTTGCAGACGGTGGGAAGGCCGCCCGGAACCGCGAGAAGCCCAGCAGATCAAGTGGGTTCGCGCGAATCGCTTGCGTGAGTTTCCGATGCCGCCTGCCGACGAACCGCTGATCAGCCACCTGGCTGATCTGCTTTGAGCTTGGGGCTTGTGCGAGGGGAGAGCCTTGGTCCTGCGCTGCCTTCTGAGACGTTTTCGATCCGATGAGAGCGGCGCGACCGCGATCGAATACGGCCTGATCTGCCGCCATCATCGCCGTCTTCGTCATCGGCATATCCGCCGCCGGCGGGTCGCTTTCCGGCGCTCTACGACAAGCTCACCAACATCGCCAGCGCGCTCGGCGGCGGCGGCGTCGGCGACAGCGGCGGCGGAGCGGCGGCTGACGCGCCAGCTCGCAGCCTCATGACGGGCGCCTACCGCGTCCGAGAACGGCGGCGAGGCTGATCTCGCCCGAGCCGCGCCGCGCCGGCTTCTGCTGGCTCTCATGCGGCGCCCAGCCGGTCAGCCAGATGATCTCGAAGCTGGCGCGGATGCGTCCGTCCGCGTCGCTGAAGCGCTCCGCGTAGATTTCGGCGGCGCGCGCGAAAAGCCTGCCGCGCCGCCGGCCGCCGCGTCCGCTCGGCAAGCGCGCTGGTGGCGCCCATCGCCTTCAGGTCGCGGAACAGCCCGAAAAGATCGTGTCGTAGCGCACCGTCAGCACGTCGCGGTCGGCGACCGGCAGCGCGAAGCCCGCCCGCTGCAGCAGCGCGCCGAGATCGCGCGTGTCGGCGGTCGGGATGACGCGCGGGCTGGCGCCGCCGCTGATCTGCGCTCTCCGCCGCGAACAGCGCCTCGCGCAGCTCCGCCAGCGTCTGTCCGCCGGTCAAGGCGGCGAGGAAGCAGCCCGCCGGGCCTCAGCGCCCGGCGGACCTGCATGCAGCGCGCCGGGCAGGTCGTTGGTCCATTGCAGCGCCAGCGCCGAGACGAAGAGGTCGATGGCGGCCGGCGCCGATCGGCAGCATCTCCTCGTCCGCGACGGCGCCGGCAAAGCGCGCGCCGCGCAGCGCGGCCGCGACCGCTTCCAGCCGGAACACCGCATCCACCTTGCCCGAAGCGGCGAGCGCCTCGGCCAGCCCGTCGCCCTGTCCGCCTTGCGCCACCGCCACGCGGAAAGCGTCGCTCCACGCCGGCAAGCCGCTCCGCCAGCTCCGCGACCGCGTGCTCCACCAGGAACGACGCCTGGCCGACGTCGCCGGCATGCGCGCGCTCGAGGCGGCGGCGAAGCAGCGGCTTGTCGATGATTTCGGCGACCATGCGATGCGCTTCCGCCTGTGCCGGGGCTTTCATGGCCAACGCTGATGGATGACCGGCGCGCCGCGCCGCGATATCATGCGCGCATGCTGGCGCTCAAACGGCCCGATGCGCGGGCAGGGCTGAGGCACCTGCCGCGGCTTGCCGCCGACTTCGTGCTGCCGCCGGTCTGCCCGGGTTGCGCCGGCGCGGTGGCGGACGGGCATGCGCTGTGCGCGCGCTGCTGGTCGGCGATTCGCTTCATCGCGCCGCCGCTCTGCCCGGTCTACGGCACGCCCTTCAGCTACGAGATGGGGGAGGGCATCGTCTCGGCCGAGGCGCTCGCCGATCCGCCGCCGTTTCGCCGCGCGCGCTCCGCCGCGATCTATGGCGACGTGGCGCGGCGGCTGGTGCATCAGCTCAAATATCACGACCGCCCGCACATGGCGCAGGTGATGGCCATGACCATGCGCCGTGCGGGCCATGATCTGATTTCCGACGCACAGCTGATCGTGCCGGTACCGCTTATACCGCTGGCGGCTCTGGAGCCGTCGCTTCAACCAGGCGGCGCTGCTTGCCGGACCAGCTTTCGGGGGTCTCGGGCGTTCCGACGAATCCCTTTGTCCTGCAGCGTGTTAAAGCCGACGCGCCAACAAGTCGGGTTATCGCAACGCAGCGTGCGGAGAACGTGCGCGGCGCCTTCCGCGTGGCGCCGCGTCTTGCCCCGCTCGTGGCCCAGGCGCGCCTCCTCCTGGTCGACGACGTCTACACCTCCGGCGCCACCGCCAAGGCCGCCAGCCGCGCGCTTCTGCGCGCCGGCGCCGCCTCGGTGGACGTCCTCACCTTCGCCCGCGTCGCCGCCTGACACGCGCGCCTCGGCGGCAACCCGCCGCAGAGCATGATCCCGAAAAGCGGGCACCGGTTTTCGGAAAAGATCATGCTCCAACAAAAGGATAGAGCCCCGGTTCTGGCCTCAGTCAGAACCGATAGGCTCTGGCAAATGCGAGGGGAAAGGCTATATGTTTGACCTTGATGCAAATTCGATCCGGGCTGGAATGGCGCACGTCACCATCTATACGCGTCAGTTCTGCGGCTACTGCACCGCCGCGAAGGCGCTCCTCACCGACAAGGGCATCGCGTTCGACGAGATCGACGCCACCGGCGATCCCGACAGGCGCAACGAGATGATCGAGCGCTCCGGCCGCTTCACCTTCCCGCAGATCTTCATCGGCGGGAGGCCATGTCGGCGGCTACACCGACCTCCACGCGCTCGAGGCGCGCGGCGAGCTTGACGGCCTCCTGGCCGCCGCAGCGTGAGGACTCCATGACCTTCAAGGCCGCCTGCATCCAGCTTCTGCTCCACCAACGAGGTGGAGGAGAACATCGAGACGGTCGAGCGCCTCGTGCGCGAGGCCGCGGACGCCGGCGCGGATTACGTGCAGACGCCGGAGATGACCAACATCGTGGAGCGCCGACCGCGCCTCGCTCGCCGCCAAGATCAGGCCGGAGGAGGAAGACCCGGCGGTGGCGCGCTTCTCGGCGCTCGCGGCGGAGCTCGGCGTCATCCTCCATATCGGCTCGCTGGCGCTGAAGGCGCCGGACGGCAAGATCGCCAACCGCGCGCTCGTCTTCGGCCGCGACGGCGGCGTGATCGCCCGCTACGACAAGATCCATCTCTTCGACGTCGACCTGCCGAACGGCGAGAGCTGGCGTGAATTCGCCGGTCTATCACCCCGGCAACCGCGCCGTCGTCGCCGACCTGCCGTGGCTCAGGCTCGGCGTCACCATCTGCTACGACGTGCGCTTCCCGCAGCTCTATCGCGCCCTGGCGCATGCGGGCGTCGCCGCCTTGACGGCGCCGGCGGCCTTCACCCGCCAGACCGGCGAGGCGCACTGGCACGTGCTGCAGCGGGCGCGCGCCATCGAGAACGGCGCCTTCGTCATCTCCGCCGCGCAGGCCGGCACGCACGCCGACGGCCGCGAGACCTACGGCCATTCCATCATCGTCGCCCCGTGGGGCGAGGTGCTGGCGGAAGGGGCGGCGGAGGGGCCGCAGGTGGTGCTCGCCGACATCGATCCGCAGCGCTCCGTGGACGCGCGCCAGCGCATCCCCTCGCTCAAGAACGAGCGGCCCTTCATGCTGCCGGAGGCCGAGCGCCCGACGCCCATGCGGTCGGCCTCATGATCCGCTACACGCTCGCCTGCCCCGACGCCCACAGCTTCGAGGCGTGGTTCTCCAGTTCCGCCGCTTTCGAGAAGCAGCAGGCCGACGGCCTCCTCGTCTGCCCCATCTGCGGCTCCACGGCCGTCGACCGCGCGCTGATGGCGCCGTCGGTCTCCACGGCGCGCAGCCGCGAGAGCCGGGAGAGCGGCGGGAGCAACGATGCGCCCGTGCGGCTCGCCGCCAATGTCGCGGAGAGCCCCGCGCCGGAAAAGCAGGAGATCGTCACCGCGCTCCGCAAGCTCCGCCAGCACCTCACCGAAAATGCCGAGAATGTCGGCAACCGCTTCGCCGAAGAGGCCCGCCGCATCCACTACGACGAGACGGAGAAGCGGGCGATCTACGGCGAAGCGACGCGCGAGGACGCCGTCGGCCTCGCCGAGGAGGGCATCGCGTTCCACCCCCTCCCGGCGCTGCCGGAAGACCATAACTGAGACGCGGCCACCGCCTTCTTTTCGTCGAGCGCCGCGCCCACCGCGCACCTCTCGGCTTCGTGCCGTCACCATCGCGCGGAATCACGTTCCCGTTGGGGGACTTGCCGCAATCCGCCCCGAGTCCGATTGTCCGGCCGACCTGAATAGGGAGACGGGACCATGAGGTGGATCGCGAGCGCGAAGGCTCTGGCACGCGCGGCATTTGCCGCAGCTTTGCTGACGATCGGACTCGGCACATCCGGCGCGCTCGCCGCGGCTTCTCAGACGGCCATCTTCGCCGGCGGCTGCTTCTGGTGCATGGAGGAGGCGTTCGAGAAGGTCCCCGGCGTCAGCACCGTGATTTCCGGCTACACCGGCGGCCACGTGGACAATCCGAGCTATGAACAGGTCTCGGCCGGGGGAACCGGGCACTTCGAGGCCGTGCAGGTGACCTTCGATCCCGACAGGGTGACCTACGCCGACCTGCTCCAGAATTTCTGGCACAATATCGACCCGTTCGATGCGCGTGGGCAGTTCTGCGACAAGGGAAGCCAGTACCGCAGCGCCATTTTCGTCGCCGACGGCCAGGAGAAAGCCCTGGCGGAATCGACCAAGGCGGCGGTCGAGAAGCAGCTCAACATGCCCGTCGCGACCCTGATTCTGCCGCAGCAGGCCTTCTATCCGGCGGAGGACTACCACCAGGATTTCTACAAGAAGAGCGCGGCGCACTATAAGTTCTACAAGTTCGGCTGCGGCCGCGTGCAGCGGCTGGAGGAGGTGTGGGGCGAGCCGCACGCCTGAGACCCGGCACAATCGGAACGGGAGCGGCGGGCCGCAGGCGTCCGGAATGGCACAGTGGCACGGTTGCAACGCCCGGGATTTGCTTGCAACAGTCGCTAACACCCTGAATTGTTTGCAACCATTCGATAGCGTATTCTGTTGAGGTGGCGCTGGGGCGACCGCGTCTGGCGGAGGGCCGGCGAGCCAAACGGGAGAACCATCAGGTGGACAGACGGCATTTCCTCGCCGGGGCGGCGTGCTTGGCCCTCGGCGCCTGCACGGGGACGATCGGCGGCCCCCTGGCCTATGCACCGGGCGAGGGCACGGACATGCTCGTGCCCGCCAGCAACGAGCCCTATCCGGTCAAGCCGGTCAAGCTCTCCAATATCCCGCAGCAATATCGCCGGCAGATCGTCCGCGACCCGACCGGCGCGGCGCCGGGCACGATCGTGGTCGATCCGGGCCAGCGCTATCTCTATCTGGTCATGGATGGCGGCCGCGCGCGGCGCTACGGCATCGGCGTAGGGCGCCAGGGCTTCGGCTGGAGCGGGGAAGCGGTAATCGGCGCCAAGAAGAAATGGCCGAAATGGTACCCGCCGGTGGAGATGCAGGAGCGCGACGAGCGCGCGCGCACCTACGCCTCCGGCATGGATGGCGGCCCGCAGAATCCGCTCGGCGCGCGCGCCATGTATCTCTTCCAGGACGGCAGGGACACGCTCTACCGCATCCACGGGACGGCGGAGGAGAACTCCATCGGCCGCGCGGTGTCCTCCGGCTGCATTCGCATGCTCAACGCCGACGTGATCGATCTCTACGAGCGCGTGCCGGTCGGCACGAAGGTCATCGTGCTGTCGGCCACAAATCCGATCGCCCGGCTGGGAAGCGCGCTGAGCGATCCGAACGCGGCGTGGCGCAACAGCATCAGGCGGCTGGCGGGGCAGCCGCCTGCATAAGCGGGCGCCCAGTACCGACACCCGCAGAGAGCCGGCCCTGGCGGCCGGCTCTCTCTTTTCCAGGCTCGCCGGCGCCAACGCCCGCCCGCTATTGCAGCGGCTCGATCGTGTCGTAGTCGCCGCGCATAAGCCCCATGTCGCGCAGCAGCCGGTCGTCGCAGTCGCTGAGCTGGCGGGCCACCTGGGCGCGAATCCGCGCCGCTCGCCATTGCCGCCCGACGCCGCGGGCCACCGTCACTGCGCGCTCCAAAAGGGTCTGGCGGCGGCCGTCGCCGATCGATAGATGCGTCATTTGCCATGCTCCTGGTGCCATCTTTGATCCATTGCGGTGAGCATGCGACCCGATACCTGCCACCAGGATGTCAGGTTTGATCCGGCTCTGTTCCGTGCTCAAATTCTGCCGGTGAGGGACCCTTGAACTCGATCGAGCGCGCGCTGGCCATCCTGCTCCTGCTCACCCGCGGGCGGCTGCATGACGGCCACCTATCTGGCGGAGCGGTTCGAGGTCTCCGTCCGCACGATCTACCGCGACATCGACCGGCTGGTGGCGCTGGGGATTCCTGTGGAGGCGCAGCGCGGGGCGGAGGGCGGCTTTCGCCTGTCGGACGGCTTCCTGTCGCCGCCGATCGCGCTGAACTCCGTGGAGACGACGGCGCTCCTGGTGGCGCTGACGCTGGTGCGCGGGCTGGAGACCACGCCGCTCCTCGCCGATCTGGAGGCGGCCGAGGCGAAGCTTCTCGCCGCGCTTCCCAAGGCCGCGCGCGAAATCCTCGCCAGGGGGCCGCGCATCGTCGGGGTGGAGCGCGCCGCCACGGACATCTTCCACGGCGGCGGCGCGACGCCGAGCGAGCCGGTCGACCCGTGCGCCGCGGTAGACCATTTCCTGCGCGGCATCCTCACGCAGCGCCGCGTCGAGCTCACCCACAACAATGTCTATCGCGGAACCGTGCGCGTCCACGAGGTCGAGCCGCAGGGGCTGCTTTGGGACCGCGATCACTGGTATCTGGTCGGCTGGTCGCTGACGGCGGAGGAGGTCCGCATGTGGCGCGCCGACCGCGTCGTCTCCGTCGTGGTGACCGGCATGGCCTTCCGGCCGCGCAAGGATTTCGACGTGCGGTCGCTGCTCGGGCGGCAATGGCTGGAGCAGGCGATGCGCAGCTGGGACAGCGACCGGCAGCGCACGCGGATCGCCATGAGCGCTGCCGCCGCGGCCAAGCTCCGCCGCGACTGGTTCTACCGCCACGCCACCTACGCCGAGGAGAAGGACGGCCGCACAATCATGACCATCCCCGACACCAACCCCAACGTCGTGCTGCCGCTGGTGCGCTGGCTCGGCCCCGACGCGGAGCTTCTGGCGCCCCAGACCCTGCGCGACCAATTGCGGACGGAGATCGAGGCGATTCGACGGACCTACGAATGACGGGTGTTCGAACATCCGTTCTGCGCGCGGCGTGCGGCATCGCCCTGGCGCTGCTGGTCGCGGCCCTGGGCACACCGGGCACGGCGGCCGCCGACACGAGCTGCCGCGGCGGGCAGGGCTTTGCCGCCTGGCTCTCCGATTTCCGCAAGGAGGCGGCCGGCGCCGGGATATCGCCGCGCGCGCTCGCGGCGTTGGAGCGCGCGCGCTTCGACGAGCGCGTGCTTGAGCTGGATCGCCGCCAGTCCAGCCTGTCGCAGAGCTTTCTCGATTTCGCCGACCGCGTCGTCACGCGCGACCGGCTGTCGCGCGGGCGCGCGCTGCTGAAGCGCTACGCCGCAGACCCTGGATGCTGTGGAGCACGACTACGGCGTGCCCGGCCCGGTGATCATGGCGTTCTGGGCGCTGGAGACCGACTACGGCGCCTTCATGGGCGACACGTCGCTCTTCACCTCGCTGGCCACGCTCGCCTACGACTGCCGCCGCCCGGACCTCTTCCGCGCCGAGCTGATGAATGCTCTGCAAATCGTCGATCACGGCGACATCGCCGCGGCGCAGCTCAAGGGCTCGTGGGCGGGGGCCTTCGGGCACGTGCAGTTCACGCCCTCCACCTACATGACCTTCGCCGTCGACCAGGACGGCGACGGGCGCCGCGACATCGTCGGCAGCGTGCCGGATGCGCTGGGTTCCGCCGGCAAGTACATCCAGTCGCTCGGCTGGCGCGCCGGCGAGCCGTGGCTGGAGGAGGTGCGCGTCGCCGATACGGTGCCGTGGCAGGAGGCGGCGCGCGACCACCTTTCACCCGCGCGCCTTCTGGTCGAAGTCCGGCGTGCGCCGCGCCGACGGCAGCGCGCTGCCCGCCGACGAAGTGCCCGCCGCGCTCATCCTGCCCATGGGCCGGCTCGGCCCGGCCTTCCTCGCCTACAAGAATTTCCCGGTGTTCTGGGAGTGGAACAACAGCTCCAACTACATCCTCGCCGCCGCCTATCTCGCCACGCGGATCGCCGGCGCGCCGCGCCTGGACCGCGGCAACGCCCCGCCCATCCTCGGCTCACGACGCGATGCGCGAGCTGCAGGAGCGGCTGAATGCGATGGGCTACGACGCCGGCGATCCCGACGGCCGCCTCGGCGAGCTGACGCGCGCCGGCGTCAAGCAGGCGCAGCTCGCCTTCGGCCTGCCGGCCGACGGCTATCCGACGAAGGAGCTGTTGCAAGAGCTGCGCAAGCCGTAGGGCTTCCCCGGAGCAGCCTTCACCTCTTGTGGTAGAAGTTGTCATCCCGGTTCTGCCGCAGGCCGAGACCAGGGACCATGACCACCGATCTCTGCTGATTGGTCATGCCACTATTGCCGTCTGTGGACCTGGGTTCCGGACTGACGCTCGCGCGCCATCCGGAATGACAGTCCCGCAATTTTGTGCCTTATCGGCAGCGCCGCTGCCGCGGTTAGCGGCTGCGGGTCAGCGCCAGCCACACCCCGCCGCCGATCAGCACGCCGCCGCTCACCCGCGACAGCCAGCGGCTCAGCCGCCCCGAAAGGCGCCGCCCGGCGCCGCCGACCAGGATCGCATAAAGCCCGTCGGAGATCGCCGCGACGACGACCGTCGTCGCCCCCATGATCGCCACCTGCTCGGCATAGCTCCCGGCCGGGTCGATGAACTGCGGCAGGAACGCTCCGAAGAACACCAGTGTCTTCGGATTGCTGATCGCCACGAGAAAGCCCTGCAGCAGGAAGCCGCCGCGCGGCCGCGGCGCGGCGCCCGGATCGCCCAGCCCGCCGGGCGAGCGAATGAGCCGGATGCCGAGCCACACGAGATAGACCGCGCCGGCGATCCGCACCCAGTCGAACCACCAGCCGAGCGCCGCGATGAGCGAGGCAAGCCCGATGCCGACCAGCGCGATCATCAGCGCGATGCCGAGCTGCGTGCCGGCGACGTTGAGGAGCCCCGCGCGCGTCCCGTGCCTCAGGCTGTTGGCGATGATCAGCGTCACCGACGGCCCCGGCACGATGATGATGACGATGCAGGCGGCGAGGAAGGCGAGATAGAGATGCAGGGCCACGCGACTCTCCCGCGCTACGCGCCCATGAAATCGCGCTTGCCGATCTCCAGCCCCTTGTGCCGCAGGATGTCGTAGGCGGTGGTGACATGGAAATAGAAGTTCGGCAGCGCGAAGTTGATGAGATAGCGCTGCCCCGTGAGGGTAAGCGGCCCGCTGCGCAGCTGAATCACCACCTCGCGCTCCTCCGAGCCGTCGATCTCCGACGCAGGCACGCTCTTCACGAAGGCGACCGTCTTGGCGATGCGCTCCTTCAGCTCGTCGAACGTCGTCTCGTTGTCCTCGATATTTAGGGTTCTCGCGGCCCGAGAGGCGCGCCGCCATGCCCTTAGCGTGATCGGATGCGATCCTGACCTGCGCGACGAGCGGAAGCATGTCGGGCGCAAGCCGCGCTTCGATCAGCTCCTTGGGGTCGATGCCCTTGGCCGCGGCGTGCGCGGCGGCCTTGTCGAGGATGGCGGAAAGGGCTTTCAACATTTGCAGGACGGCAGGAACGCAAGCCTGATGCATTGTGAGCGGCAAGGGGAATCTCCGTTCGTCGGCCGCGGGCGCTCCGGGCCGGTGCGCGGCTCGTCTAGCATGGCGCTTTTCGCCGGGCGATAGCGATCGCGAGCCTAAAGCTCGCTGCCGGCCGCGGGCGCCTCGACGAAGCCGCGCTTCTTCAGCAGCGCCTCCGGCTCCGGCATGCGCCCGCGGAAGCGCGTATAGGCCTCGTCCGGCTCGCAGCAGCCGCCCGCGGAGAGCACGCTCTCGCGCAGCTTCCGCGCCGTCTCCGGGTCGTAGATGTCGCCGGCCTCCTTGAAGGCGGCGAAGCCGTCGGCGTCGAGCACCTCCGACCAGAGATAGCTGTAATAGGCCGCCGAATAGGCGTCGCCGGAGAAGACGTGCTGGAAGTGCGTGGGCCGGTGCCGCATGACGATCGCCTCCGGCATGCCGATCTTCTGAAGCGCGGTCTCCTCGAACGCCGTCACGTCGAAGCCGCTCGTATCGCGGCAGGAGGTGCAGCTCCATGTCGACCAGCGCCGAGGCGATGAACTCCACCGTGGCGAAGCCCTGGTTGAAGGTGCGCGCCGCGAGCACGCGCTGAAGCATCTCCTCCGGCATCGGCTCGCCGGTCTCGGTAATGCAGCGCGAAGCGGCCGAGCACCTCCGGCTCCTCCAGCCAGTGCTCGTAGAGCTGCGAGGGAAACTCGACGAAGTCGCGCGCCACGTTGGTGCCGCCGAGCGAGCGGTAGGTGACGTCGGAAAGCAGTCCGTGCAGCGCGTGGCCGAACTCGTGGAAGAGCGTGCGCGCGTCGTCGAAGGAGAGCAGCGTCGGCGCGCCGTCGCCGCCTTTGGCGAAGTTCGCCACGTTGACGATGATCGGGCGGATGTCGCCGGCCAGCTTCTCCTGCGACCGGAGCGCGCTCATCCAGGCGCCGCTGCGCTTCGAGTGCCTGGCGAAATAGTCGCCGAGGAAGAGCCCGACATGGCGGCCGTCCGCGTCCCTCACCTCCCAGGCGCGCACGTCGGGATGATAGAGCGGGACGTCGTGGCGCTCGTTGAAGGTGAGGCCGAACAGCCGGTGCGCGGTGTCGAAGGCCGCCTCGATCATCTTGTCGAGCTGCAGGTAGGGCTTCAGCGCCCCCTCGTCGAAATCGAATTTCTCCTTGCGCCGCCGCTCCGCGTAGTAGCGCCAGTCCCACGGCGCGAGCGTGAAGTTGCCGCCCTCGCTCTGCGACCATCTCCTGCATCGCCTCGGCGTCCGCCAGCGCCCTGGCGCGCGCCGGCTCCCACACGGCGTTGAGCAGCCCCAGCGCCGCGTCCGGCGTCTTCGCCATCGTGTCGTCGAGCCGGAACGCCGCGAAGCTCTCGTAGCCGAGCAGCGCCGCGCGCTCGGCGCGCAGCGCCACCGTCTCGGCGATGATGGCGCGGTTGTCGGTCTTGCCGCCGTTTTCGCCGCGCGCGACCCAGGCCTTGAAGGCCGCCTCGCGCAGGTCGCGGCGGCTGGAGAATTGCAGGAACGGCTCCACCGAGGAGCGCGACAGCGTGATGACGTGCTTGCCCGGCAGGCCGCGATCGGCCGCGGCGCGCGCCGCCGCCTCGATCAGCGACGCGGGCAGGCCGGCAAGGTCCGCCTCGTCCTCCAGCACGAGCTGATAGGAGCGCTCGTCGGCGAGCACGTTCTGGCTGAACGCGGTGCCGAGCACCGCCAGCCGCTCGGCGATCTCCGCCAGCCGCGCCTTCTTTTCCGGCGGCAGCGCCGCGCCCTGGCGCACGAAGGCCTTGTGCGTGCGCTCCAGCAGGCGCGCCTGCTCCGGGCGTCAGCCCAAGCTCGGCCTCCCGCGCCTTCAGCGCATCGACGCGCGCGAAAAGCGCGTCGTTCAGGTAGATGGCGGAGCGGTGCTTGGCGAGCAGCGGCGCGATCGTCCCGCTCGATCGCCTCCAGCGCGTCGTTGGTGTCGGCCCCGGCCAGCGTGAAGAACACCGGCGCCACGCGCCGCAGCGTCTCGCCGGCGCGCTCCAGCGCCTCGATCGTGTTCGCAAAGCTCGGCTCGGCCTTCGTCATCGGCGATCGCCGCGATCTCCGCCGCGTGCGCCGCGAGCGCTGCGTCGAAGGCCGGGCGGAAATGCTCCGGCGCGATGTCGGGGAAGGGCGGCACGCCGAACGGCGTGCGCCATTCGGCGAGGAGCGGGTTCTGGATGTCGGTCGTGTCCTGCATGGCCGCCATATAGCGGCGGTGCGCGGAAAAGGAAGGGCAGGCGCGCGGCCTGCCTCAAAGTTCCGGCGGGGCGGGCGGCTCATCCTCGCGCAGATATTCCCGCTTCCACTCGCCGACCTCGGTGGCGAGCCACACGTCGATGGCGCCGATCTGCTCGGCGGTGAGGTGCGACTTGACCGCGTCGCGGAGCGCCTTGGCCCCCAGCTCGAAGCCGTGCCGGAAGCCGACCTCGGTATAGAACTCCCGCCACTCCTCGTCCCGCTTCGTCGGCATGGCTTTCCCCGCTATTGCGTAGCGGACCATAGCGGAGTCGGTGGCGGCGCGACAGTTGGAAGCAGTCGCGGTCAGGCGGCCTGATCGTTCAGCCGCGCCAGGCTCTCGTCGCGGCCGAGCGCCACCAGGACCTCGAAGATCGACGGCGACGCGGCGCTGCCGGTCAGCGCCGCGCGCAGCGGCTGCGCCACCTGGCCGAGCTTCACCTCCTCCGTATGGGCGAAATGGCGGACCGCCTGCTCCAGGTCGGCCGACGCCCAAGGCACGTGCCGCAGTGCCTCGACCAGCCGGCCGAGCCGTCCCCGCGCTCCGGCATCGAGCAGCGCGGCCGCCTTCTCGTCCATGGCGAGCGGCCGCTCCGCCACGAGGAATTGCGCCGCATGGAAAAGGTCGACGAGCGTCTTGGCGCGCTCCTTCAGCGCCGGCATCAGGCCGAGCAGGCGGTCGCGCACCCCGTGGTCGATGCGCGCCGCGAACTCTTTGCCCCCCTCGATCTCCGGCAGGATCGCCTCCAGCCGCGCCAGAAGCTCCGCGTCGTCCGTTTCGCGGATGTAGTGGCCGTTGAGGCTCTGCAGCTTGTTGAAGTCGAAGCGCGCCGCGCCCTTGTTGACGGCGTCGAGGTCGAACCATTCGACCGCCTGCTCGGTGGAGAAGATCTCGTCGTCGCCATGCGACCAGCCGAGCCGCGCGAGGTAGTTCCGCAGCGCATCGGGCAGGTAGCCCATGGCGCGATAGGCCTCCACGCCGAGCGCGCCGTGGCGCTTGGAGAGCTTGGCGCCGTCCGGCCCGTGGATCAGCGGGATGTGCGCCCAGACCGGCGTCGGCCAGCCCATCGCCTCGTAGATGATCGTCTGGCGCGCCGCGTTGGTCAGGTGGTCGTCGCCGCGGATGACGTGCGTGACGCCCATGTCGTGGTCGTCGACGACGACGGCGTGCATGTAGGTGGGCGTGCCGTCGGCGCGCAGGATGACGAAATCGTCGAGGTCCTTGTTGGGAAAGGCGACGCGGCCCTGCACGCGGTCCTCGATGATCGTCTCGCCGTCGCGCGGCGCCTTGATGCGCACGACTCCGGCGACGCCCGGCGGCGCCTCCGCCGGGTCGCGGTCGCGCCACGCGCTTGCGTACGCGGGCGAAGCCGCCCTCAGCCTTTGCCTTCTCGCGCATCGCGGCGAGCTCCTCCGGCGTCTCGTAGGCGCGATAGGCCTTTCCGCGCGCCACGAGCGCCTCGGCGACCTCCCGGTGCCGCGCGGCGCGGGCGAACTGCGAGATCGGCTCGCCGTCCCAGCCGAGCCCCAGCCAGGAAAGCCCGTCGATGATCGCCGCAACCGCCGCGTCCGTGGATCGCTCGCGGTCGGTGTCCTCGATGCGAAGCAGCATCGTGCCGCCGGTGTGCTTCGCGTAGAGCCAGTTGAACAGAGCGGTGCGCGCCCCCCCGATATGCAGGAAGCCGGTCGGCGAGGGGGCGAAACGGGTGACGATGGGAGAAGGCATTGGGAACGCGCGTCGATTTCTTTACGCACCCTTAGCAGAGAAGATCAGCGGTGCAATCTTGCAACTCCGGATGACCCAGTTCGTAGCCGCTCGCGGATGCATTGCAATTTAGCGAGCCAGCTAACGCGGCGGTTACGAATGAAATTTACGTTTCTGCTCGCAGGCGCGAATGGAATCGATGGCATCGACGGCGGACCGTAGGCAGCTCCAGGCAATCCAGAACGCCGTTCTGGAGATGATCGCGTATGGCGAGCCCCTGGAGGCGGTCGCAGCCACTCTGTGCCAAAGCATTGAGGAGGTTGCGCCGGAAGCGGTCTGCTCCGTCCTGGCCGTGGACGAGGACGGACTGATCCACGCCGTGGCGTCACCAAGCCTGCCCGACAGCTATTCCGGGGCGATTGAGGGACTGAGCATCGGGCCACGGGCCGGCTCGTGCGGGACGTGCGCCCACCGCGGCGAGCCGGTGCTGACGGAAGATATCGCGACCGACCCGTTGTGGGACGAGTATCGATGGCTCGTCGTTCCGACGGGTTTGAAGGCCTGCTGGTCCAGCCCCGTCAAGACGCGGGGAGGGCGGGTCATCGGCACCTTCGCGCTTTATTTCCGCGAGAAGCGCGGCCCGAACGAGGTCGAGCGGCGCGCCGTCGACACGTGCGTGCATCTCTGCGCCATTGCCATGGAACAGGCGGAAATCCACTCGCGAATCCACCGGCTGGCCTATTTCGACATTCTGACCGGCCTGCCGAATCGCTTCAACGCCGATGTCCTGCTGACGCAAAGGGCTGCCAGCGCGCCGCGCGGCCTCGGGATCCTTCTGCTCGACATCGACAATCTCAAGATCACCAATGACACGCTGGGTCATGCGGCCGGCGACGAGCTGATCAAGCAGGTCGCCACGCGCATCGCCGCTGTCGCCGCGCCGGGGGTGGCCTGCAGGATCGGCGGCGACGAGTTCATGATGATCCTCGACGACTGCCATCAGAGCGGAGGCCTCAAGGCCATCTCCGACCGCGTCCTCGAGGCGATGCAGCCGCCGTTCGTCTTCCAGGGCAGCACCATCGTGCCGCACGTAACGATCGGTGGGGCGCTCTACGGCAGGGACGGCACGGATATCGACACGCTGCGCCAGAACGCCGACCTGGCGCTCTACCAGTCGAAGGAGCGCGCGCGCGGCGGCTTCGTCGAGTTCCGAGAGCCCCTGCGGGCCACTATGACGAGGCGCGTCCAGCAGGTCAAAGATGTGGGGGCGGCGCTCAGCGACGGACGCATCGTCGCTCACTATCAACCCATCGTGCAGCTCGACACGGGACGGTTCGTAGGCCTTGAAGCGCTTGCGCGCCTCGTTTTGCCGAGCGGCAGGATATTGGCCGCCGCCCATTTTCACGACGCCATAAGCGAGCCCAGCATCGCGCGCCGCTTTGCCGACCAGATGCTCAATCAGGTGACCTTCGACTTGAGCGCCTGGATGAGCATGGGCATTCCCATCGAGCGCGTCGGCATCAATTTCAGTTCCCCCGACCTCCAGAGCGGAGAGCTCGCCGACCGCATTGCGGCTGCCTTTGCGCGTGCGGCGATCCCGCTCAGCCGCCTGACGCTGGAAGTCACCGAAGGCATCCTGCTCGGCGGAAGCGAGCCGGTGGCCGCCGAGACCATCGGGCGCTTGCGTGCCCAGGGGGTGCGCGTCGCGCTCGATGATTTCGGCACGGGCTACGCGTCGCTCACGCATCTGCTGACGATGCCGGTCGACATTCTCAAGATCGACAAGTCTTTTATCCGGCGTCTGACCCAGGACACGGCAAGCGAGGTCATCGTCACGGCCCTCGTCGATATCGCCGGAAAGCTCGGTATGAGGATCGCGGCGGAGGGGATCGAGACCGAGGACCAGCTGGCGCGGCTCCGGGCGCTCGGCTGCAATTTCGGCCAGGGCTTCGGCCTCTACAGGCCGGCTTCCTTCGAGGACACCACGGCCCGCCTGCTCGACAATCTCGGCACGGATTACGCTGCGGAATCCGCTGAGCGAGCGCCAGGCGCAAGCAAGCGCAACGCGGCCTAGCGAGCCCCGCCGCCCGGGCCGGCCTTGCTCTCGCCGGCTTCGCGTTTTAGCAAGCACGCGCCAGACATCACGGAGCGTTGCGCGATGCGCGACCGCGGCCCAGCTTTTTCGCTCTCTCGCCGCGCCTTCCTTGTCTCCGCAGCCGCCGCCGGCGGCGCGGTGGCCTTCGGATTTCCCTTTGACCTCGGCACGTCGGCAGCCGCTCGGCCGGGCAGCGTCGAGCTCTACAACTGGGTTGTGATCGCGCCGGACAATACGGTGACCCTCCGCCTCGCGCAGGTGGAGATGGGGCAGGGCGCCATGACGTCCATGGCGCAGCTCCTGGCGGAGGAGCTTGAGGTCGACTGGTCGGCGCTCAAGACCGAGTACATCTCGATCGCCGAGCATCTGCGGCGCGGCAAGGTCTATGGCTTGACGCGGACCGTCAGCAGCCTCGGCGTGAAGCTTTCGCAAGAGCCGCTGCGCACGGCCGGCGCGCAGATCCGCGCCATGCTGGTCGCCGCGGCGGCGGCGCGCCTCGGCGTGCCGGCGTCGGAGCTTGAGGGGAAGAACAGCGCCGTCCACCACGCGCCCACCGGCCGCAAAATGCTCTACGCCGAGCTTGCCGCCGACGCCGCCGCCCTCGATGTGCCCGACCCGGCCTCGCTCGGCCTGAAGGAGCCGAAGAACTGGGAGGTGATCGGCCAAAGCCTGCCGCGCCTCGACATCCCGGCCAAGACCGACGGCACCGCCATCTTCGGCATCGACGTGCGGCTTCCCGGCATGAAGCACGCGGCGATCGCCATGTCTCCGACCTTCGGCGGGCGCGTCGCATCCTACGACGCCAATGCGGCGCTGCGGCAGCCCGGCGTGAGCCATGTCCTGGCGATCGAGGAGGGGCGAAGCGTCGTTGTGGTGGCGGAGGATTGGTGGCAGGCGAAGGCCGCGCTCGACGCCATGCCGATCGAATGGGATCGCGGCCCCGCGGCAGCGCTCGACAGCGACGCGATCCTCGCCGACATGCGCGCCGGGCTGGCGGCCGAGGCGGACTCCGTGCCGCGCGACGACGGCGATGTCGAGACCGCGCTGGCCGCGGCAGCGCGGATCCTGGAGGCGGATTACTTCGTCCCGTATCTGGAGCACGCCACGCCTGAGCCGATGAATTGCACGGCGCTGGTCACGGACGACCGTTTCGAAGTGTGGGCGCCGACGCAGGTCCCGGAGAGCGCCCTCCACTGGGCGGCGGACACCGCCGGCATGGATGTCAGTGCCGGCGAGCTTCATGTGACGCTGCTCGGCGGCGGTTTGGGGCGCCGGCAGATGTCGGACTTCGTCAGCCAGGCCGTGGAGATCGCCAAGGCGATGAAGGGGACGCCGGTCAAGCTCCTGTGGTCGCGCGAGGATACGACCCGCCACGGCTTCTATCGCCCCACCAGCCTGTCGCGCGTGCGCGCGGCGCTCGATGCAGACGGCAAGGTCACGGCCTGGTGGCACCGCATCGTGGGGCATTCCGAAAGCCCGGTGCAAACGACCTATGGCGCGGATTCGCTCGCTCTACGCCGTGCCGAACATGCGCACCGAGCTGGTCGTGCGCGCGTCGCCCGTTCCGACCGCGCCGATGCGCGGCGTCGGCTTTGCCATGAACTGCTTCGTCACCCAGAGCTTCATGGATGAGCTGGCCGAGGCGGCCGGCGCGGACGCCTACCGGTTCCAGCGCGCCTTGCTCGACCCCGACCGGGTGCCGGATGACGTGCCGGGCAGCGTGTTTCCCGACTTCGACGAGGTGCCAGCGAAGACACGCGCGGCCCGCCTGCGCGCCGTGCTGGACAAGGTCGCGGAAGAGTCCGGCTGGGGCCGGCCGCTCGCGGCAGGACGCGGCCGCGGCATCGCGGTCAACGAGGAGGGCAGCACCTTCTTCGCTGCCGTGGCCGAGGTGACGCTCGACGGCGAGGGAGGGCTCAGCGTCGACCGCGTCGTGCTTGCCGGCGATTGCGGCTTCCTCGTCAACCCCGACGCGGCGGCGGCGCAGGTCGAGGGCTCCGTCGCCTTCGCGCTCACCACGGCGCTCTATGGCGAGATCGACATCCGCGACGGCGCGGTCGTGCAAAGCAATTTCCACGACTATCGTCTCCTGCGCCTCGACGAGATGCCGACGGTCGAGGTGCACTGGGTGCTGAACCGCGATGTGTGGAGCGGGCTTGGCGAGCCGGCGGTGGCGCCGGTCATTCCGGCGCTCACCAACGCCGTCTACGATGCCGGCGGTCCGCGCATTCGTGCGCTGCCGCTCAAGGCGCAGCGCATCGTCAGGCGTGACGCGAGCTGAGGGGAGAGGTGACGACGTGGTTGCGCTGAGGGTGAACGGCAAGGCGGTGGAGGTCGATGCGCCCGACGACAAGCCGCTGCTCTGGGTGCTGCGCGACACGCTCGGCCTCACCGGCACCAAATATGGCTGCGGCGTTGGAGCATGCGGCGCCTGCACCGTGCATGTCGACGGCGAGGCGCATTTCGCCTGCCGCATGCCTGTCGCGTCGGTCGCCGGCGCGGAGGTGACCACCATCGAAGGCCTGTCGCCCGACCGGCGGCATCCGCTGCAGCGCGCCTGGATCGCCGAGCAGGTGCCGCAATGCGGCTATTGCCAGTCCGGGCAGATCATGCGCGCGGCGGCCTTGCTTGCCCGCAATCCGCACCCTTCGCGCGCCGAGATCGTAGAGGAGATGCGCGCCAATCTCTGCCGTTGCGGCACCTATCTCAGGATCGTGCGCGCCATCGAAAGGGCCGCGCGGGAGACGTAGCCCGTCTCTCCACAGTCCCGGCCGCGAGCCTCAGCCCGCGTCGTGCTCCAGGATCGGATCGGGATTCACGTCATGGAGCGGCACATCCTTGATGCCCCATTCGCGGCTGATCTCGTGGACGTGCACGTCGGTGGCGTGATTGTGCTCCAGCACCGCCGTGGCCGCCTGCTCCTGCGCGGCGTTGCGCGGCTGCACCCACAGAAGCATCCCGCCACGCTTGACCTGCTCCGCGATTGTCTCGCGATGCTTCATGCCGATCGCATGTGCAAGCATCCCGCCCAAGCCGCCGCCCGCAGCGCCGCCCAGCATGAGCGCGCCGATGCCCAGCGCCAGCGAGCCGCCCGACGCGATGACGACGGCCATGCCGCCCACACCGAGCAGGTAGATCGGCACGCCGACCGTGGCGGCTTCGATCTCGGTGAACGAGTCCTCATCCGCTACGGCTTGCGGGCCGTCCTTTTCGTCCTTGCCGAACAGATGGCCGCCCACATGCGTACGCTTGCCGAGCACGCTGATCTGGGCGCGGTCGATACCGCCCAGCATCAGCTGGTCGATCGCCGCCTGCAGATCGGCCGGCTTGGCGAAGAGGCCGACGACCTCGCGTGCCTGGTAGCGGGTCATGCCGTCATCCTCTGCGTCCATCGCCCGTTTTGCAGCTTGCTGCGGCATGCTGCTCCTCCATGCGTCTTGGGTCCGAATGTCGGCCATGGACTACCGATTACTGGTGAAGCTTGTCTTAAGCGCGGCGCCGTCGCCCGGCGGCCTGCTGGGGGAATCGTCGCCGCCGCGAGCGGCGCTTCGGGTCTTCCGACGCGTCTGGTCACAGGAGCGCAGCCGTGGGAGGCTCGCGCCATGCTGGGGCGATTCGTCCTACTTGCAGCATGCGCCTCCATCGGGACAGCGGCTTTCGCCGTGCCCCCCGTCTCCGAGAGCAGTGCGCCTGCCGAACGGCTCAGGGTGAGCTGCACCGGAACCATGATGACCGCCGGCCAGCCCCCGCCGGGCGGCCCGATCATCGCGAACGGCCTCATCGATTTCGCTGGGCAGAGGGTGAGCGGCTTCGGTGTCGGCAGCCAGCCGATCGTGGTTCTCACCGCTTCGCATATCGCATTCGGCACCTCCCCGTCGGAAGGCGCACGGCGCGGCAATATCGTCGAGGGCAGCATCGACCGGCGGACCGGCGAGACCCGGGTGCTCGTCCGTTCGCCCCAGGATCCGTCAAAGGTCCGCATCGAGGAGACGCTCGATTGCGAGTTCGAGCCGCCGGTGTCGTAGGTCGCTGCACCTGCTCGTATTGCGGTCCAGGCAGGCGTGTATTACATAGCCCCTATGAAGACTCTCACCGTGCGCCTGCCGGAAGCACTCGCGGCGAACATCGAGGCGGAGTCGCGAAGGCGGCGTGTCTCCAAGTCCGACGTCATCCGCGAGCGCCTGGAGGGCGGCGCGGCTTCGGCACGGCCGGCGGCGTCGTTCGAGGCGATCGCCGATCTCGTCGGGTCGGTCGAAGGCGGGCCGCCCGATCTGAGCGATCGCAAGAAACACTATCTGCAGGCTTGGGGCTATGGCCGCAACCGATCGCCTCGTTGATAGCAGTTTCCTGGTTTCGCTTCTCGATAGGCGGGACAGGCATCACGCTTGGGCGGCGGCGGAGGGGGCACGCCTGGCGCCGCCTTGGCGGACATGCGAGGCAGTGCTCTCGGAATTGTTCTTTCTGCTTGGCCAGCAAGGCTCACCCGCGCTGATAGCGCTCCTTGACCGCGGCGCGCTGTCGGTTGCCTTCGAATTTGGCCGCGAGAAAGAGACGGTGCTCAGGCTCATGCGGAAATATTCCAATGTGCCGATGAGCCTCGCAGATGCCTGCCTCGTTCGCATGAGCGAAACGCATGCCGATCCGGTGGTGCTTACGGCCGATGACGATTTCCGTATCTACCGCCGTCATGGCCGCCGCGTGATCCCCTGCGCCATGCCGACCTAGCCTGCGGCATTGGACCGGCGCCCGCCCTTCGTGTAAGGCCGTCCCGCCGCCATGGCGGCGAGCGCGCAGCAGGACCCTTGATAAATGGCGGAATTTGAGACCGCAGACGATGCAATCGCCCGCGAAGCCGGGCACGACTTCATTCGCGACATCATCCGCGCCGACTTGGCCGCCAGGCGCAACAACTACGTGGTCACGCGCTTCCCGCCCGAGCCGAACGGCTATCTGCATATCGGCCACGCCAAGTCGATCTGCCTGAATTTCGGCGTGGCGCAGGAGTTCGGCGGCGCCTGCGCGCTGCGCTTCGACGACACCAACCCGGCGAAGGAGGAGCAGGAATATATCGAGGCGATCGAGCGCGACGTACGCTGGCTCGGCTTCGATTGGGGCGATCGCCTCTTCCATGCCTCGGACTATTTCGAGCAGCTCTACGAATGGGCCGAGCACCTGGTGAAGGCGGGCAAGGCCTATGTCGACGACCAGAGCCAGGCGGAGATGCGCGCCAATCGCGGCACGCTGACCGAGCCGGGCAGGGACAGCCCCTTCCGCGGCCGCAGCGTGGAGGAGAACCTCGATCTCTTCCGCCGCATGCGGGCCGGCGAGTTTCCAAACGGTGCCCGCGTGCTGCGCGCCAGGATCGACATGGCGTCGGGCAACATCAACCTGCGCGACCCGGTGCTCTATCGCATCCTCAACGCGCCGCATCCGCGCACCGGCACCAAGTGGCACATCTATCCGAGCTACGACTTCGCGCACGGCCAGTCCGACGCCATCGAGGGCGTGACGCATTCGCTCTGCACGCTTGAGTTCGCCGACCATCGCCCGCTCTACGACTGGCTGATCGAGAGCCTGCCGGTGCCCTCGCGCCCGCGGCAGTACGAGTTCGCGCGGCTCAACCTCACGCACACGGTCCTCTCGAAGCGCGTGCTGACGGCGCTGGTGCGCGACGGCCACGTCACCGGCTGGGATGACCCGCGCATGCCGACGCTCGCCGGGCTTCGCCGCCGCGGCGTGCCGGCCGAGGCGATCCGCGACTTCATCAAGGCGATCGGCGTGGCGCGCGCCGACAGCCGCGTCGAGGTGGCGATGCTCGACCACGCCATCCGCGACGTGCTGAACCGCACGGCGGTGCGTCGCATGGCGGTGCTGCGTCCGCTCAAGGTGGTCATCGAGAACTATCCCGAGGGCCGGACTGAGGAGCTGGAGGCGGTCAACAACCCGGAGGATCCGGAGGCGGGAACGCGGCCGGTGCGCTTCGGCCGCGAGCTCTATGTCGAGCGCGACGACTTCATGGAGGACCCGCCGAAGAAGTTCTTCCGCCTGTCGCCGGGCCGCGAGGTGCGCCTGCGCTACGCCTATTTCATCACCTGCCGCGAGGTGGTGAAGGACGCCAGCGGCGAGGTGGTCGAGCTGCGCTGCACCTACGACCCTGAGACGCGCGGCGGCAACACGCCGCCCGACGGGCGCAAGGTGAAGGCGACGCTGCACTGGGTGGCGGCCGACGACGCGGTGCATGCCGAGGTGCATCTCGTCAATCCGCTCTTCCTCAACCCCGAGCCGGACGTCGCCAACTTCGCCGCCGAGATCAATCCGGACTCGCTGGAGGTCCTCACCGGCTGCATGGTCGAGCCCGCCGCGGTCGGATCGAACTTCGACGAGGCGGTGCAGTTCGAGCGGCAAGGCTATTTCCGCCGCGACGCGGATTCGGTGCCGGGCAGGGCCGTCTTCATCCGCACCGTCGGCCTGCGCGATACCTTCGCCAAGGCGATGGCGGGAGCGGGCAAGGGCGGCTGAGGCGACAGGCACCGGCCCTCTCCCCTCGCGGGAGAGGGTGGCCCCTCGCGTCAGCGAGGGGTCGGGAGAGGGGCCGAATGGCACACGCAAAATCGCTCTCGTTTGTCATCCCGGAAGCGACGCCCGAAGGGCGACGCTATCCGGGACCCATGAACACGGAACAGGAAGACCAGCCCGATGCGCTGACACAGGAAGCGCAAGCCCTGTGTTCATGGGTCCCGGCTCTCGCTGCGCTCGGCCGGAATGACAAATGGCGAGGGCTGAGTGCACCTCTTCCGGCTCTTCCGCCGCTCGCGCGCGATTCCCTCTCGTTTGTCATCCCGGAAGCGACGCCCGAAGGGCGACGCTATCCGGGACCCATGAACACGGAACAGGAAGACCAGGCCGATGCGCTGACACAAGAAACGCAAGCCCTGTGTTCATGGGTCCCGGCGCTCGCTGCGCTCGGCCGGGATGACAACGGAGAGGGTGGCTCGGCCGCAAGTTGTCCCCGCCCTTCAAATCCCGCTTACACTCCCCCTACCGCTCTTCTTCGGAGGGACCGTGTGGCCACCGGAACCATGTGGGAAGGGCGGGCGGCGCCCGTGGTGAGATTCGGTCGGTTCCGGCCGGCCGAGCCTCGGGGGTCCCGATACGTCCGCCCGACCGGGATGACCGGTCTGCCGCTAGTCGAGACGGCCTTAAGGGTGGGGTGCAGTCCGCTGGCTTCGGCCGGCACGAGGCGGCCCCATGCCGGAGAGTGGAAATCGGAGATCATAAAACGCCGTGCGGGGCGCCTGAGGGGCGCCACTATTACTTATTGCGAGGCACTCCTGAGGCGCCCCGCTCCCTCCTCGAGAAGAGAGGAGGTGACAGAGCTCTTTGATAATCTCGGGCTGGCACGGGCCTCGGGAGAGAATTGGCGCGTACCCTGTGGAATACCGGCACGCACGGGCTTCGCCCCCCGCCCC
Source organism: uncultured Alphaproteobacteria bacterium (assembly GCA_963801225.1). Lineage (GTDB taxonomy): Bacteria > Pseudomonadota > Alphaproteobacteria > Rhizobiales > Afifellaceae > DASWJZ01. Next base: position 100,708 of record CAWDED010000001.1, on the reverse strand, counting down.
CTGGCGCTCGGCGCAACCTGATGTAGCATGGGCCGTCAGGCGCAAGCGTTTCGGGGGCGCAGGTGGCGGAAGCGGGCGCGACACGGTCCAAGCCGCGGGGAGGGGAACGGCGATTTCCCTTCGTTCGCGCGCCGCGGCTCCGGCAGCTCGCCTGGCGCGCCGGAGATATCCGACCTGCGCTGTCTGAGCAGCTGGAGGGCGAGCTTGCCGAGCGCGCCGGCTTCCAATGGCTGGCCGTCGCGTTCGGCGCCGGCGCGGCGGTCTATTTCGTGCTGCCGCGCGAGCCGATGCTTTCCGCGCTCGTTGTCGCGACGCTCGTGCTCGCGGCGATCGCCAGCGCCTCGTATCGGCGCGGCGACGACCCTCAGGCTGGTGGCGGTGCTCGCGGTCCTCTTCGCCGGTGCCACCGCGGCGAAGCTCCGCGTCGACCGCCTCGAGGGGCCGCAGCTCGAGCGGCCCTTCGCCGCCGGCTTCCAGGGCCGGGTGGTCGCGCGCGAGGATCGCGTCGAGCTGCGTCCGCGCATCGTGCTCGACCGGCTGACGACCGACGCCAGTTGGATCGACGTGCTGCCGCGTCGCGTCCGCGTCAGCGTGGGGGAGCGGACTGCCGTTGCCGCCGCTCGGCGCGGAGATCGCCTTCCGCGGCCGGCTGATGCCGGTCCCGGGGCCGGTCGTGCCCGGCGGCTACGATCCGCGCCGCGCCGCCTATTTCGAGGGCATCGGCGGCAGCGGCTTCCTGTTCGGCGACTGGACGCTGGTCGAGCCGCCGCCGCGCTTTTCGCTCGAGCTGGCGATCGACCGCATCCGCGGCGCCATCGTCGAGCGCATCCTGGAGGCCGAGCCGGGGGAGGCGGGCGGCGTGGCGGCGGCGCTGCTCGTCGGCGAGCGCAGCCGCATCTCGGAGGCGACGAAAGAGAGCCTGCGCGACTCGGGCCTGGCGCACATCCTCGCCATCTCCGGCCTGCACATGATGCTGGTCGCCGGCACCGTGTTCTTTCTCGTGCGCGCGCTGCTGGCTCTCTCCCCAAGCCTGGCGCTCGGGCGGCCCATCCGCAAATGGGCGGCTGTCGCCGCGCTCGTGATGGCGACCGTCTACCTGGCGCTCTCCGGCGGCAACGTCGCAACGGTGCGCGCCTACGTGATGGCGGCGGTCATGTTCTCCGCCATCCTGCTCGACCGTCCGGCCATCTCCATGCGCAACCTCGCCATCGCCGCCTTCGTCGTGATCGCGCGCGAGCCGGAAAGCGTGCTTGAGCCCGGCTTCCAGATGTCGTTCGGAGCGGTCGCCGCGTTGGTCGCGGCATGGGAGGCGTGGCGCGACCGGCGTGTGCGGCGGCTGGCCGACGACAGCGTTTTTCCCGGCCAGCGCATCATGCGCCGGGCTCTCCGCGCCGTCTTCGCCGTGGGGCTCACGACGCTGGTCGCCGGCCTGGCGACGGCGCCCTTCGCGGCATTCCATTTCGAGCGCGTCGCGTCCTATTCGCTGCTCGGCAATCTGCTCGCCGCGCCGTTCATCTCGCTCGTCATCATGCCGTTCGGCCTCCTCGGCCTCGCCGCCATGCCGTTCGGCCTGGAAGCGCCGCCGCTCGCGGTGATGGCCTGGGGCATCGACTGCCTGCTCGCCATCGCCGGATGGGTCGCCGCGCTGCCGGGCGCGGAGCTGAGAGCGCCGCCGATTGCGCCGCTCGCCCTCGTCCTGATCGTGGCCGGCGGGCTGTGGCTCTGCCTGTGGCGAAGGCGGTGGCGGCTCATCGGCCTGCCGGTGATCGCGCTCGGGCTTGCCCTCATCCCGCTCCTGGTCGACCGGCCCGAAATGATGATCGCCGCCGACGGACGCGCCGTCGCCGTGCGCGACGCCGACGGCGTGCTCAGGGTCTCCGGCAGCCGCTCCGGCTCCTACACGATCGAGCAGTTCTTCGACAAGGAGCCGATCGATCCGCTGACCGGCGCTGCCCTGCGCGAGGGCATCCGCTGCGATCCGCTCGGCTGCCTGCTCGGCGGGCGCGGCGGCTTGCGTGTCGCGCATGTGCTCGACCCGGTAGCCTTTGCCGAGGACTGCCGCCGCGCCGATGTCGTCGTGACGCCGCTCGCCGCGCCGATCGACTGCCGCGCGGCGCTGGTGATCGACGCTGAGCGGCTCGCACGCTTCGGCTCGCATGCCGTGCGCGTCGACGCCGGCAGCGAGCCGCCGCAGTTCAACGTGACGACCGAGCGCTCAGCCTCGCCACGGCCGTGGCAGGCGCATGGAGAGTCACAGGGTGAGAACTGAGCTCAATATTTCCGGACCAGCCCCGCCAGCCGGCCCTGGATGCGCACGCGGTCCGGCCCGAAGATGCGCGTCTCGTAGGCGGGGTTGGCCGCCTCCAGCGCCACCGAGGCGCCTTTGCGGCGGAGCCGCTTCAGCGTCGCCTCCTCGTCGTCGATCAGCGCCACGACGATGTCGCCGGTATTGGCCGTGTCCTGCTTCTTGATGACGACCGTGTCGCCTTCCAGGATGCCGGCCTCGATCATTGAATCCCCGCGCACCTCAAGTGCGAAATACTCGCCGCTGCCGAGCATGTCGGGCGGCATGGAGATGGAATGGCTGTGGTTCTGGATGGCCGAGATCGGGACGCCGGCGGCGATGCGGCCCATGACCGGAATGGCGACGGAATCGTTGGCGGCCTCGTCGCGCCGCGCGCTTTCGCTCGGGCCCTTGCCGAGGCGGCCCTCGATGACGTTGGGGCGGAAGCCGCCGCGCCGCATGGCGGCAAAGCTCGGATTGACCGCGTCGGGGAGGCGCATCACCTCCAGCGCCCGCGCCCGATTCGGCAGCCGCCTTATGAAGCCGCGTTCCTCCAGCGCCGTGATCAACCGGTGGATGCCGGACTTGGACCTCAGGTCGAGCGCATCCTTCATCTCGTCGAAGGAGGGCGGAATTCCGCTCTCCTTGAGGCGCTCGTTGATGAACAGCAGGAGTTCGAGTTGCTTTCGCGTCAGCATCGTTTTGGTTCGCCTCGCTCCACGTGATCTTGTGTACAAATCACGAACGGACACTACATGTTCACCGAGTGTTCCGCAAGGGGTGTTAATTTGCGGTGAACGGACGGTTGAATTGCGCGATTTGACCCCCAGAGGGCGCGCAAATCCGCGCGCAGTGCGCGCACGTAGAGTGAGACGGGAGTCCATAAAAGGTGAGAACTCTCGTCCATGCATTATGGGCCGGCTCCCGTCGTTCGCCGGCTCATCTTCATCTGATTCGGCGGCACAACGATGGATGCGAGTGCAACGTCCCAGCCGGATCGTCACGAAGCGCATCGTCCAAAGGCTTCGGCCGGTTCTCACTACCGGAGATGGCAGTCTGGCTCGGGCTCGACAGCTTCGCTTGCGGGCAATGCGAGGCTAGAGCAACAGCGCCGGAACGATCTCGCCGGCGGCGATGGCGGGCGCGCGGGCCGGGCGAATGACGAGCGCGTCGGCGGCGGCAAGCGTCGCCAGCATGGAGGAATCCTGCACGCCGAACGGCGTCACCACGCGCTCGCCGTCGACGATTGCCATGCGCGCCCGAACATAGTCCTGGCGAACGTCATTCTCGCCCATATCGGCACCGAGCCTGGCGGAGACGATGTCGGCCGCGGTCGGCAGCCCCAGCATGGCGCGCACCAGCGGCTTCAGGAAGATGTGGCTGCACACCAGCGTCGAGACCGGATTGCCCGGCAGGCCGAGCACGCGCATGTCGCCGAGCCGCCCGACCATCAGCGGCTTGCCGGGCCGCATGGCGATCCTCCAGAAGTCGAGCGTCATGCCCTGGTCGCTGAGCGCCGACTGCACCAGGTCGTGCTCGCCGACCGAGGCGCCTCCGGCCACCACCAGGATGTCGGCGCCCGAGGCGCGCGCCACGAAAGCGCCGATCTCGTCGCGGTCGTCGGGCGCGATGCCGAGGTCGATCGGCTCGCCGCCCAGCTCGCGCACGAAGGCCGCGAGCCCGGGGCCGTTGGAGGAGACGATCTGGTCCGGCCCCGGCGTGATCCCCGGCGGCACGAGCTCGTCGCCGTTGGCCAGCACCGCCACGCGCGGCTTGCGGCGCACCGGCAGCGTGCCGTGCCCCATAGCGGCGGCGAGCGCCAGCGCGCGTGCCTCGATCACGCGGCCCTCGGGGAGCAGAACGTCGCCAGCGCGGAAGTCGAGCCCGGCGCGCCGCATGTGGCGCCCCGGTGCTACCGCCTCGGCGACGGTGATCGCGTCGCCGTCGCGCTCGGCGTCCTCCTGGATGAGGATCGCATCGGCCCCGTCGGGCACCGGTGCGCCGGTGAAGATGCGCACCGCCTCTCCAGGCTTGAGCGCGTCGTTAAAGCGCTCGCCCGCGCGCGACACGCCGACCACCTTGAGCCGTGCGCCGGCGATCGCCTCGGCGGCGCGCACGGCATAGCCGTCCATGGCGGAGGCGGGGAAGGGGGGCTGCGTGAGCCGCGCCGCAAGGCCTTCCGCCAGCACGCGCCCCAGCGCGGCGGACAGCGACACGCTCTCCGCCGGCAGCGGCTCCACGCCGGCAAGCAGTCGCGCGATCGCCTCGTCGACCGGAAGAAGGCTCATGCTTGTCGCCGCGCGCAAATCGCCGGAGCGTCCGCCGGTCTTCTCCAGCAGGCGGATATCGGTCAGCGCCATGCCGCGGTCGACGGCCTTGGCCATGTCGTAGATCGTCAGGCAGGCGACGGAGACGGCGGTCAGCGCCTCCATCTCCACGCCGGTCTTGCCGTCGAGCTTGGCGAAGGCGGTGACGCGCAGGCCCGGCAGCGCCGGGTCGGGCTCGATGTCGACGGCGATCTTGGAGAGCGCCAGCGGATGGCAGAGCGGGATCAGGTCGTGCGTCTTCTTGGCCGCCATGATGCCGGCGATGCGGGCGGTGGCGATGACGTCGCCCTTCTTCATGTTGCCGGCGAGGATCAGCTCGAGCGTCTCGCTTCGCCATGACGACCGCGCCGCTCGCCGTCGCGGTGCGGGTGGTGACGGCCTTGTCCGACACGTCGACCATGTCGGCCTTGCCGTCTGGCATCGAGATGCGTCAGGCGGGCGCTCATTCCGCCGCCTCGGCCTCCTCGCGCGCAAGAAGCGCGCGCGTCGCGGCCTCCACGTCGGGCTGCCGCATCAGGCTCTCGCCGACCAGGATGGCGCGGATGCCCATCGCTTCAAGCTCCGCCACGTCGGCCGGCGTGGCGATGCCGCTCTCGCCGACCAGCAGCCGCTCCGACGGCACCAGCGGCGCCAGCCGCGCGGAGGTGGCGAGCGAGGTCTCGAAGGTCCTGAGGTCGCGGTTGTTGATGCCGATCAGCGGCGAGGCGAGGCGCAGCGCACGCTCCAGCTCCGCCTCGTCGTGCACCTCGAGCAGCACGTCCATGCCGAAGCGCGAGCGCCACCTCCTCCAGTGCCTTCGCCTCCTCGTCGGTGATGCGCCGCCATGATGAGGAGGATGCAGTCCGCGCCCCAGCTCCGCGCCTCGAACACCTGGTAGGGGTCGAACATGAAATCCTTGCGCAGCACCGGCAGCGTCGGTCGCGTCTGCGCGCCGCGGTGAGGAATTCCGGCGCGCCCTGGAACGAGGGCGCGTCGGTCAGCACCGACAGGCAGGCGGCGCCGCCCGCCTCGTAGGCGCTGCGCCAGCGCCGGCGGGTCGAAGTCGGCGCGGATCAGCCCCTTCGACGGGCTCGCCTTCTTGATCTCGGCGATCAGCCCGGCCTCGCCGGCTGGCGATGCGGCGGCGCAGCGCCTCGCGCGAAGCCGCGCGGCGGCTCCACCTCGCCGATGCCGCGCCCGCAGCTCGGCGAGCGGCACAGCCGCCTTGGCAGCGGCGATCTCCTCGCGCTTGTACGCCTCGATACGTTTCAGGATGTCGGCCATGTGCTATCCGTTGGAGACGTCGACCAGGCGCTCCAGCGCCTCCAGCGCGCGCCCGGAATCGATCGCTTCTGACGCCAGCTTCGCACGCGTCCTCGGTCAGCTCCGCCTTGCCGGCGACCATCAGCGCGGCACCGGCATTCATGACGACGACGTCGCGGAAGGCGCCGAGCTCGCCCTTCCAGCACGGCGCGCAGGGCGCGGGCGTTTTCCTCCGGCGTGCCGCCGAGCAGCGCCTTCGGCTCGACCGGCTCCACGTCGAAATCGGCGGGCTCGACCTGGAACGGGCGCACGCGACCGTTCTTCAGCTCGGCGACATAGGTGATGCCGGTCGAGCGATATCTCGTCGATGCCGCCATTGTCGCCGAAGGTGCCGTGCACGACCCAGGCGCGCTCCGCGCCGAGCGAGCCGAGCACCTCGGCGATCGGCTCCACCCATTCGGGCGCGAAGACGCCGAGCATGTAGCGCTTGACGCTCGCCGGATTGCACAGCGGCCCGAGCAGGTTGAACACGGTGCGGGTGCCGAGCTCCACGCGCGAGGGGCCGACATGGCGCATGGCGGAATGGTGGGCCGGCGCGAACATGAAGCCGATGCCGGCCTCGCGGATGCATGTGGCGATCTGCTCCGGCTTCAGCTCGATATTGACGCCGAGCGCGGCGAGCGTGTCGGCGGCGCCGGATTTCGACGAAAGCGCCCGGTTGCCGTGCTTGGCGACCGGCACGCCGGCGCCCGCCACGACGAAGGCGGCGCAGGTGGAGATGTTGTAGGTGCCCGGACGCGTCGCCGCCGGTGCCGACGATGTCGATGGCGCCGTCTGGCGCGTCGACCTTCGTCATCTTGCCGCGCATGGCGCGGACGGCGCCGGCGATCTCGTCGACCGACTCGCCGCGCACCCGCAGCGCCATGAGGAAGCCGCCGATCTGCGTCGGCGTCGCCTCGCCCGACATGATGACGTTGAAGGCGGCCTCCGCGTCGTCGCGCGTCAGGCGTCTCGCCCGCCGCCACCTTCGCCAGGAAGCTCTTCATGTCAGCCATCGGTGCGCCTCAGGCCGCTTGCCGCCCGGCGCGCTGATTGAAGGCGCGGGCGAGCCGCAGGAAATTTTCGAGGATGCGGTGGCCGTGCTCCGAAGCGATCGATTCGGGATGGAACTGCACGCCGTGCACCGGGGCGGTCTTGTGGCGCAGGCCCATGATCACGCCGTCCTCGGTGTGGGCGTTGGCGACCAGGCAGTCGGGCATCGATTCCGGCGCGATGGTGAGCGAGTGGTAGCGCGTCGCCTCGAACGGGCCGTTGATGCCGTGCAGCACGCCGTCGCCCTCGTGCACGATCTTCGACAGCTTGCCGTGCATCAGGGTCGGGGCGCGCACCACCGTGCCGCCATAGGCCTGGCCGATCGCCTGGTGGCCGAGGCAGACGCCGAAGAGCGGCACCGCGCCGTTCGCCGCGCGGATCAGATCGAGGCAGATTCCCGCCTCGTTGGGCGTGCAGGGGCCGGGGGAGAGCAGGATCGCCTCCGGCTGCGCGCGCCAGCGCCTCCTCGGGCGTGATCTTGTCGTTCCTGCACCACGACGGGCTCCGCCCCCAGCTCGCCCAGGTAGTGGACGAGGTTCCAGGTGAAGGAATCGTAGTTGTCGATGACGAGGATCATCTCCCGCCCGCGGCTGCCGATTTTCCGCGGCAGTTATGCCGCAAGCGCCCGGCGGGTCAAGGAATTGGCCCGGGCCGGCGGGAGCGCCTGTCCCCGGCGCGCGGCCGGCGGCGATGGACTTTTCGCCGCACAGCGGCCATCCATCCCGCCCCAGATTCGTCGAGAGACGCCTGAACGTGGCAGCGTTTGACCCGGAATCCTATCTGGCCGGATTGGTTATTCCGGCACCGAGTACGCCCACGCTCGGCACGCTGCGGCGGCTCAGCGCGCCCTGCATCCGGCCGCGATTCCCTTCGAAAATCTCGACGTCCTGCTCAATCGACCGATCCGGCTCGATCTGGATTCGCTGATCGGAAAGCTCGTCCGCCAGGGGCGCGGAGGCTACTGCTTCGAGCAGAACACGCTCCTCCAGGCCGCGCTGCGCGCGCTGGGGTTTTCGGTGAGCACGCACGCAGCTCGTGTGCAATGGCGCTACCGGAAGGCGCGCGGAATGCCCGCGCTCGCACATGGTCCTTCGGGTCCGGCTTCCGGAAGGCGACCATATCGTCGACGCCGGACTTTGGCGGGCTGACGCTGACGGCGCCGCTGCGGCTGGCGTCGGAGGTCGTGCAGGAAACGCCGCACGGCCCTATCGGCTGGTGCAGGTCGGGGAGGAGATGCAGTTGCAGGCGAAGATCGGCGGAGCCTGGGAGCCCGTCTACCTGATGTCGCTGCAGGAGCACCAGCCGGCCGACTGGGAGATCGCGAACTGGTTCACCTCGACCCATCCCGAGATTCGCGCTTCACGCGGGAGTTGATTGCGGCCCGGCCGGTTGGTGGAGATCGTTGGGGCCTCCTCAACAACGCGCTCAGCATCCATCGCGGCGGACGGAACGACGGAGCGCCGCGTGCTCGCAACTGCTCGCCGGAGATTGGAAGCCGTGCTCCGCGATGATTTCGGCATCAGCCTTCCGGACGGCGCCGCAGCGTTCTTGCCGGACTTCCTTGGCACCGTGTAGCGGCTATTCCTCCGGCTCGGTGGTGAAGAGCAGCGGGTAGCCGGCGCGGCGGCCTTCGTCGGTCGCCTCCGTCGCCTTGGTCTCGGCTATGTCGCGCGTATAGACCGCGACCACGCAGACGTCCCTTTCTGGTGCGCGGTGATCATGACCCGGTAGGCCTGATCCTCGCTCAGGCGGAAGATGCCCTTCAGCACCCTCACGACGAACTCCCGCGGCGTGAAGTCGTCGTTCACCAGGATCACCTTGTGAAGCCGCGGTCGCTGGGTCTTTGGCTTGGCCTTGGTGCGCGGCTTGGTGGCGATGTCACTCATCGGACGACTCGGTTCCGGGGACGGCGCTGGCGCTTGAGGCACGGCTGCACGTTTTCGCATGTCCGGCGCGGCTCCGTCCATGAACCGAGACGTGCAATCTGCCGCTTGACCGGCGTCTTATGCGCGGTCTGCCCACTGCCGCAATCCTCCGGTATCGCCGAGGCGCACCCGCGGGCCGACCGGCCGAAGGATGACTCGAAGAAGTGCGCCGGGACAAGCCGAAGCGGACGCGCCGCCAAGCAGCGCGGGCTGGCGCAGGCGCTCAGGACGCGCCTGCCGCGCTGGCCGAGCTCGGCACCGCCGGCTACCCGCCGAAGACGCGCCGTCGGCTCCGCAACGTCAACGTCGCCTGCTACACGATCGCCATCTCCTGCGCGCTCTTCGCGCTGACCTATGCGCAGGAGGACCCCGCGCTCTTCCGCAACCCCATCATCATCAATCTCGACATGATGGTCGCGGCGCTGATGGTGCCGGCCGTCCACCGCGTCCACGAGGTGGCGGGCGCCGCTCTTCATGGCCGTCGTCGTCATGGGCGGCCTGTTCGCTGATCGTCGCGCTAGGTCGGGCGGGATTCCGGCATGCAGATCAATTTCGTCGCCGCCTCGGCGCTCGCCTTCGTCATCCTTGAGCTCGGCGGCTCGGCTATATCGTCGCTCATCATCGTCGCCGCCGATCGCGCTCCACGTCATCGCCTGGGTCCTGTTCCGCGCATGGCAGGGTCCCCGGCGACGTCGACCAGGCGTTCCTGCTGCAGCCTCTACATCACGACCGTGGTGACCATTTCCGTCATCATCGCGGTCGCCGTCTACTATGCCTTCTGGACGGCGGAGCAGGCGGAGGCGGAGACCGAGACGCTGCTTCACCGCGTGCTGCCGGTGCCGGTGGCGGAGCGGCTGAAGGCGCGTCCCGACGAGCCGATCTCCGACAGCTTCGGCGACGCGGCGATCCTCTTCTCCGATCTGGCCGGCTTCGTGCCGATCGCCAGGTCGCTCGGCGCGGCGCGAACCGTTGCGATGCTCAATCGCCTCGTGCAGGCTTCGACCGGCTGGCGGCCGAGCACGGCGTGGAGAAGATCAAGACCATCGGCGACGCCTACATGGCCGCCGCTATCAGCGAGCGCACGGCGGCCGGACAACGCCGCGCCGCTCGCGCGGATGTCGCTTGACATGCAGGCGATCGCCGACGCGGTGGGCGACGGCGTTCGGCGTGCGGCCTCAGCCTGCGGATCGGCATGGCGCTCGGCCCGGTCATGGCCGGGATCATCGGCTCGCAGCGCTTCGGCTACGACGTCTGGGGCGATCCGGTGAACCTCGCCGCGCGGCTGGAGGGCAGCGGCGAGCCGGGGCGAATCCAGGTCTCCGCGGCGTTTCGCGAGGCCCTGGACGAGGATTTCGCCTTCGAGCCGCGCGGGCCGATCGACATCAAGGGCGTGGGGCGCCAGGAGACCTTTTTCCTCGTCTGCGAGGCGCACGACAACGTGCATTTGAGAAATGCCGGGGTGAAAGGCTAGAATGGCAATCAAGCCGGCGAGCCGCCCGCAATCATCCCGACAAGAAAAGCTGGAGAGGAAACGTGCCGACCTACAACATCCTGATCATGGGGGCGTCCTACGGGTCGCTGCTTGCCTCGAAGCTTCTGTTCGGCGGTCACAACGTCAAGCTCGTGTGCCTTCCGCGCCGAGGCGGAGGCCGATCAACTCCGACGGCATCCGTGTCCGTCTGCCGGTGAAGGGCCGCGAGGGGCTGGTCGAGCTTCATTCCAAGACGCTGCCCGGCAAGGTCTCCGCCGCCGGCGCCGACGAAGTGGAGCCGGCCGACTACGATCTCATCGGCCTTGCCATGCAGGAGCCGCAATACCGCGTCGCCGGCGTGCGCCAGCTGCTCGACAAGGTGGCGCTGTCGAAGAAGCCGTGCATGTCGATCATGAACATGCCGCCGCTGCCCTATCTGAAGCGCATTCCGGGCCTCGATGCCGACGCGCTCACCCCCGCCTACACCGACCCCACGGTGTGGCAGAACTTCGATCCGCCGCTCGTGACCTTGTGCAGCCCCGACCCGCAGGCCTTCCGCCCGCCAGACGCGCCGGTCAACACGCTGCAGGTGACGCTGCCGACCAACTTCAAGGCGGCGCGCTTCGAGAGCGACACGGCGACCGCCATGCTGCGGCAGCCTGCAGACGGACATCGAGGCGATCCGCTACGATCCCGGCGACGGCACCAAGGTCGAGCTGCCGGTGAAGCTGAAGGTGCACGACTCGCTGTTCGTGCCGCTCGCCAAATGGCCGATGCTGATCGCCGGCAACTACCGCTGCGTCACCAAGGACGGGCCGCGCTCCGCCAAGGAGGCGGTGCACACGGACGTCGAGGAGTCGCGCACGGTCTACGACTGGGTCTTCGACCTCTGCGTCAAGCTCGGCGCCGCTCGCGACGACCTTGTGCCGTTCGAGAAATACGCCGCCGCGGCGAACGGCCTGACGCGGCCGTCCTCGGCGGCGCGGGCGCTCTTCGCCGGCGCCCCCAACATCGAGCGCGTCGACAAGCTGGTGCAGATCATCGGCAAGCAACAGGGCACGTCAAACGCCGTGCTCGACGGCATCGTGGCGATGGTGGACGCGAAGCTCGCGGAGAACCGCAAGGCGGCGGCCTGAGACCCGGTTGACTGTCAGGGCAGAGCTCCTTAGCTAACCTACTTAGCTAAGGAGCTCGAAATAGCGACCGTCACGATCCATCAGGCGGGCAATCTCTACTGCCCCCGCTGCGCCTCGTTGGCGAACCTTCGCGCCTCATCCGCCGCCCGAAAAATCGCCGGCAGCCTTGTTGATGCATTCCTGCTGCTCAGATTCCGGCACGGAATCCGCCACGATGCCGGCGCCCGCCTGCACGTAGACCGTGCCGTCCTTCACCATGGCGGTGCGCAGGATGATGCAGGAATCCATCGCGCCGTCGGCGGCGAAATAGCCGACGCAGCCGGCATAGGGCCCGCGCTTCTCCTTCTCCAGCTCGTCGATGATCTCCATCGCCCGCACCTTGGGCGCGCCGGAGACCGTGCCGGCGGGGAAGCCGGCGGCGAGCGCGTCGAGCGGGTCGCAGTCGGGGCGCAGCCGACCCACCACGTTCGATACGATGTGCATGACGTGGCTGTAGTGCTCGAGGAAGAACTGGTCGGTGACCTTCACCGTGCCGAGCGTGGAGACGCGGCCGGCGTCGTTACGGCCGAGGTCGAGCAGCATCAGGTGCTCGGCGCGCTCCTTCGGGTCGGCGAGCAGCTCCTCGCCCAGGCGCTTGTCCTCTTCCTGCGTGGCGCCGCGCGGCCGCGTCCCGGCGATGGGGCGGATCGTCACCTCGCCGTCGCGCACGCGCACCAGGACCTCGGGGCTGGAGCCGACGATGGAGAAGCCGTCGAGATCGAGGATAATAGAGGAAGGGCGAGGGGTTCACGCGCCGCAGCGCCCGGTAGAGCGAGAAGGCCGGCAGCGGGAAGGGCGCCTCGAAGCGCTGCGACAGCACCACCTGGAAGATGTCGCCGGCGGCGATGTAGTCCTTGGCGCGGTTCACCATCGCCTTGTATTCCGTCGGCGTCGTGTTGGAGCGCGCCGTCGCCCGACAGGTCGATGTCGGCCGGAGCCGGCGCGTGCTCCACCGGCCGGTCGAGCGCGTCGACCACCTCGATCAGCCGATTGACGGCGCGGTCGTAGGCGGCGCGCGCAGCGACGCTCCGGCTCGGGCCTCACCGGCGTCACCACGGTCAGCTCGTCCTTCACCGCATCGAACACCGCCACGACGCGCGGGCGGATGAGGATGGCGTCGGGCACGTCGATCGCTTCGGGGTTCGGCTCCGGCAGCTCCTCCATCTGCCGCACCATGTCGTAGCCGAGATAGCCGAACACGCCGGCCGACATCGGCGGCAGGCGCTTCCGGCACCGCGATGCGGCTTTCCTCGATCAGCGTTCGCAGCGCGCTGAGCGCCGGCTCGGGCAGGAGCGCGATAGCGCGTCAGGTCCGGCGAGCGCGCGATCTCCGCTGCTGGCGCCCTCGGCGCGGAAGATGAGGTCGGGGTCGAAGCCGAGCATGGAATAGCGCCCGCGCACCGCGCCGCCTTCCACCGATTCCAGCAGGAAGGCGTTTTGGCGGCTGCCGGCGATCTTCAGGAAGGCGGAGACCGGCGTCTCCAGGTCGGAGACCAGCCGCGTCCAGACGAGCTGCGGCTCGCCGCGCCGGTAGGTCGGCTCGAAGCGCCTCGAAGTCCGGCTCGACCTTCATCGCTGCAGGGTCTGGCCGCCCAGTTGCGACGACCACCTGCTGGAACACGGCGTTGTTGATGGTGACCGCGTGGCTGTTGCCGACGCTGCTGGTTGAAGATCGCGACGACGTCGTTCTGCAGCGTCGTTGGAGAGCTGCGCCGTGATCTGTTTGGCGTCCGTGGTTTCCGCAAAGAAGGCCGGATCCACGACGCGATCGACCTTGAGGAGGATGCGGTTGTCGCCCTCGCCGTCGGCGTCCGCCACGTGCCCTTCGGGGCCGGCAAACGCTTGGCTGACGGCGTTGCCGGTGAGCCCCGCCGGCGGCGTATCGCCGCGCTTCACGCCTTCCGTGGTCTGCACGGTCTTGCCGATCTCCGCGGCGATCGCGGCAAGCGTTCTCGCCGTCCTGCAGCCGCTTGAACAGCGCCTCGGCCTTGTCGGCAATGCGCTTCTCGGTCTCCGCCTGGGTCCAGTCGGCCACGACCTTGTCGCGCACCTCGTCGAGCGTGCGGTCGCGCGCCGGCGTGATGTCCGTCACCTCGAAGAACACCCAGGAATCGTCGTCCGCCCGGATGGGGCTGTTCTCGATGCCGATATCGCTGAGGAAGGCTTCCTTCAGCACGTCGCTCTCATTGGGATGTCGGTGATCTTGCCGCCGTCCGGCGTGGACCCAGCCTCCGATACCGAGTCGACGACGCGATAGGGCAGGGAGAGCTTCTTTGCCGTCTCCTGGAGCGTGGAGCCGCCGGCCCGCTCGTCCTCCACCTTGTCGTAGAGGTTGCTCATCTTTTCGCGCGCGGCGCGGGTGGCGAGATCCTTGCGAATTCGCGGCTCGAGCTCCTCAAGTGTCGGCACCGAGCCCGGCTCGATCTTCGTCACGCGGATGACCGACGGCTGCAGCGCGCCCTCGGTGACGGCGATGGGCACGTTCGGCTGGGCGGCGAAGGCCGCATCCGCCACGACAGGATCGAGGATCTCGGCCTTGGACTTGAGGCCGAGGTCGGTCACCGAGCCGCCGTGCGATTTCGCGACTTCGGCGAAATCGCCACCGGCGTCGATGGCACCGAGCGCCTCGTTTGCGGCCTCGGCGCTGTCGAAGGTGATCTGCTCGACGTCGCGGCGCTCAGGCTGCGAAAGATCGGCCTTGCGGCTCTCATATTCCGCCTTCACGTCGTCTTCGCTGACGGCGGCAGGGTCGGCGATGGCGGCCGGATCCAGCGTCAGCATTGCGATCTGACGATATTCCGGCGCACGGTAGCGTGCCTTGTTGTCCTCGTAATAGGCCTGCAGCTCGGCCTCGTTGGGCTCGCCGACCGGCTCGATGGCGGTCTTGTCGATCACGACATAGGAGATGGTGCGCTCCTCGTTCCTCAGCCGGTAGAGCGCCTCCACCATGGGCTGCGGCACCTCGACCCCGGCGCCGACGGAGCCGGTGATCTGGTTGCGCACCAGTCCGCGCCGCACGTCCTCGATGTAGGCATTTGGGTCCATGCTGGCGTTGAGGAGGAGGAGCCGGAAGCGCTCGCGGTCGAATTTGCCGTTGGCGTCCTGGAATGCCGGCGTCTTGGCGATCTCCTGCGCCACGTGGTCGCCGGAGATGCCGAGCCCGTAGCGGTTGGCCTCGTCGTCGAGTGCTGCCGCGAGCAGGAGCTGGGCGAGCACCTGGTCGGGGTTGACCGGCTGCCCGCTCTGCTGGGCCACCCGTTCGGCCTGATTGTAGAGCGAGGCGAATTGCTGCACCGTGATCTCTTCGCCGCCGACTTTCGCCAGCTGGCCGGTGTGGTAGCCCTGGAAGCCGCCGATGCCCCAGACCGCGAAGCTCAGCACGAGCAGGGCCATCAGAGCCTTCGCGATCCAGCCTTGAGCGCCTTGACGCAGCTGGTTGAGCATGAAAAAGCCTCTCGCCGACAACAAAAGGCCGGGTGCGTCGCCCCGGCCACCCATACATAGAACCCCCGTCGCGCGCTGCCAAGCGCATCGAGGCGCACCCGGCGCCTCCCCGGGCCCAAAGGAGCGCCGGTCCCCATGCGTCACCTGATCGCCGGAAACTGGAAGATGAACGGGGTGGCCGCCAGCCTCCACGAGGCGCTGCAGATCACCCACGGCGCACGGGAGGCCGAGGGGAGGGTCGACGTGATGCTCTGCCCCCCGGCGACGCTGGTCGAGCGGCTGAAGCAGCTTGTCCTGGGCGCGCCGCTGCTGATCGGCGGGCAGGATTGCCATGCCGAGGCCTCCGGCGCGCATACCGGCGACATTTCTGCCGAAATGCTTAAGGACGCCGGGGCCAGCGCCGTCATCGTCGGCCATTCGGAGCGCCGCACCGACCATGGGGAAACCGACGAGATGGTTTGCGCCAAGGCGCAAGCCGCGCGCCGCGCCGGGCTCACCGCCATCGTCTGCATCGGCGAGACGGAGGCGGAGCGCGACGCCGGCGAGACGCTCGAGGTGCTGACCCGCCAGCTCGCCGGCTCAGTTCCCGGCGGAGACCCCGGCGACATCGTGATCGCCTACGAGCCTGTCTGGGCGATCGGCACCGGCCGCACGCCGGGCGAGGGTGACATTGCAGCCGCACATGCCCATATCCGGGGCCAGTTGACGGCCCGCTTCGGCGCGGCCGGGGGCGCGGTGCGTATCCTTTACGGCGGCTCGCTGAAGCCGGACAACGCCGCTGCGATCCTGGCCATAGCAGATGTGAACGGCGGGCTCGTCGGCGGCGCCAGCCTGAAAGCCGCGGATTTCCTCGCCATCGTGGCAGCGGCTTCCGCGCGGTGAGGCTTCAAAGCGCCTGCCCGCTCATGTAGAAGGCCGGCCAAGGAAGAGGTTTATGACGACAGTAATCATCGTGATCCACCTCATGGTGGTGGTGGCCCTGGTCGGCCTGGTGCTCCTGCAGCGCTCCGAGGGCGGGGCGCTCGGCATTGGCGGTGGCTCCGGCGCTTTCATGACCGGGCGCGGCGCGGCCAACGTCCTCACCCGTTCCACCGGCATCCTGGCCGCGGTCTTCTTCGCCACGTCCATCAGCCTGGCGCTGCTGTCGCGCTTCAACGGAAGCCCCTCCGACATTTTTGACAGCCTGACGGGTCAAAGCGCCCCCGCGGCGGTGGAGACGCCTGCCGAGCCGGCCTCCGTCCCCGCGACGGGCGGAAGCGCGGAAGAGATGCTGCGGCAGCTCAACGGCTCCGCCGGCCCGCAGACGCCGCCCGCGGACAGCAGCGGGGCGCAGACCCCGTCGCCGGAAAGCAACAGCGGACAGGCCCCGTCGTCGGGACAGGCGTCTTCGTCGGAGAGCGGCAATGGAAGCGCCGCGAACCCGCCCGCGACGGACCAGGGCGCCAGCCTTCCGGTCCCCGACAGCGCGCCGGCGGGAGGTTTCGACGGCACGCCCTCCAGCGGCTCGGACGCTGCCGGCACTGCCTCCAGGCGGCGCGTCGCCTGAGAGCGCGCCGGCCGGCAGCAATGGCGCTTCGCCGCAGACGCCTCCGACGCAATAGGTGCACGCGCCAGGGGGCGCGTCGGTTTTTTTGACTCGTCGAATCGCTTCCGCGGCGCTAAGGCTCAAATCCCATGGCGCGGTACATCTTCATTACCGGCGGCGTGGTCTCCTCACTCGGGAAAGGTCTCGCTTCGGCGGCCCTTGGCGCGCTTCTCCAGGCGCGCGGCTACAAGGTCCGCCTTCGGAAGCTCGACCCCTATCTGAACGTCGATCCGGGGACCATGAGCCCCTACCAGCACGGCGAGGTGTTCGTCACCGACGACGGGGCGGAGACCGACCTGGACCTCGGGCATTACGAGCGCTTCACCGGCCGCTCGGCCAACCGGATGGACAACGTCACCACCGGCCGTATCTACCAGGAGATCATCGCCAAGGAGCGCCGCGGCGACTATCTCGGCGCCACCGTGCAGGTCATCCCGCACGTCACCGACGCCATCAAGAGCTTCGTGCTCGACGGCAACGACGACTACGATTTCGTGCTGGTGGAGATCGGCGGCACGGTCGGCGACATCGAGGGCCTGCCGTTCTTCGAGGCGATCCGCCAGCTCGGCAACGAGCTGCCGCGCGGCCACGCGGTCTACATCCACCTCACCCTGATGCCCTATATCGCCACGGCGGGCGAGCTGAAAACCAAGCCGACGCAGCATTCGGTGAAGGAGCTGCGCTCCATCGGCATCCAGCCCGACGTGCTCCTGGTGCGCTGCGACCGCCCGATCTCCGACAGCGACCGGCGCAAATTGGCGCTTTTCTGCAATGTGCGCGAAAGCGCCGTCATTCCGGCGCTCGACGTGGACACCATCTACGACGTGCCCATCGCCTATCACGACGAGGGCCTCGACCGGGAGGTGCTGGCTGCCTTCGGCGAGGCCGATGCGCCGCCACCCGATCTCGATGCGTGGCGCGAGATCGGGCGCGTGCTGCGCCATCCCGAGGGCGAGGTCACGATCGCCATCGTGGGCAAATATACCGGCCTGAAGGACGCCTATAAGTCGCTCGGCGAGGCGCTCAACCATGGCGGCATCGCCAACAAGGTGCGCGTCAATCTCGAATGGATCGAGAGCGAGATATTCGAGAAGGAAGACCCCGCGCCTTACCTGGAGGCGGTGAACGGCATCCTCGTGCCGGGCGGCTTCGGCGAGCGCGGCTCGGAAGGCAAGATCAACGCCGTCACCTTCGCCCGCACGCGCAACGTGCCCTATTTCGGCATCTGCTTCGGCATGCAGATGGCGGTGATCGAGGCGGCGCGGAATCTTGCCGGCATCCCCGAAGCGGGCTCGACGGAATTCGGCCCGGCGAAGGAGCCGGTCGTCGGCCTGATGACGGAATGGCTGAAGGGCAACGAGCTGGAGCGGCGGCTGGCACAGGGCGATCTCGGCGGCACCATGCGGCTCGGCGCCTATCAGGCGGTGCTGAAGAAGGACAGCCGCATCGCCGCGATCTACGGCGACACCGAGATCAGCGAGCGCCACCGCCACCGCTACGAGGTGAACATCGACTACATGGAGCGGCTCGCCGCCAGCGGGCTCTCCTTCGCCGGCATGTCGCCGGACAACCTGCTGCCGGAGACCATCGAGCTTCCCGGCCACCGCTGGTTCGTCGGCGTGCAGTACCACCCGGAGCTGAAATCGCGCCCCTTCGACCCGCACCCGCTCTTCGCCAGCTTCATTGAGGCGGCGGTGGAGCAGAGCCGGCTGGTCTAGCCGACCGGAAGGAATGGAGGTCTTGCGGCTCCCGTTGTAGGTTGCAAGCGCTGCAATCAGGACGAGGGTCCCATGTCCAGTCCGCTTCCTCCGCTCAACGGCTCCGGCGTCCCTATCCATGTGCGTGATGACATGCAGGCACTGCGGGACGCGCTCGACGCGCAGATCCCGCAAAAGCGCAATACCCTGCCGAACCTCCTCATAGCGACGTGGAACATCCGCGAGTTCGGCAGCCTCACCGAGCGCTGGACGGTTCCGCGTACCAGCAATCTCAGTCCCAAACGCGACTGGCGCGGCCTTTGGGCCATCATCGAGATCATCTCGCGCTTCGATGTGGTCGCCGTGCAGGAGGTGACTGGCGACCTGAGAGCGCTGCGCACCCTCCTCAAGACGCTCGGCGACCACTGGCAGGTGATCCTGACCGATGTAACTGCCGGCGCGGATGCGGGGGCAGAGCGCCTCGCCTTCATCTTCGACTCGCGGCGGGTGCAGCTGTCGGGCCTCGCCTGTGAACTCGTCGTTCCGCGCGAATGGCTGGAGGAGGGCGTCAGCGAGAATGCCCTGCGTCAGCAGTTTGCGCGAACGCCCTATGCCGTCGGCTTTCGTTCCGGCCATCAGACCTTCGTCCTGGTCACGCTGCATGTCGATTACGGATCGAGCAGCACGGACCGCGTGCCGGAATTGAGGACGATTGCGCGATGGATGGCCGATTGGGCCCGGCGCACGACCCAGTGGGAACAGAACTTCCTGGTGCTGGGCGACTTCAACATCGACCGGCGGGGCGATCCTCTCTACGACGCCTTCACCTCGACGGGCCTGGTGCCGGCGCCCCCGCATGTCGATCTCCCGCGCACGATCTTCAGCGATGACGAGCCGGGGCCGAAGGACAAATATTACGACCAGATCGCCTGGTTTACGGACGCCGAGCGGGCGCTCATCAACATGGGCCTCCGTGGGGGCAGCACGTTCGACTTCCGGCCCCATTGCTACACCGAGCTGGGGCTCACCCGATCGCAGCTCAGCTTCCGCCTGTCGGATCACTTTCCGCTGTGGATCGAGTTTGAGCTCGAAGGGGACGCGCCGCCGAGTTAAGTGGCGATGTCAGGCGCCGACCGTGCGGCAGCGTCCGTTAGCGCTTGCGCCAGCACCGCGATGCTTTGGAGGCGGCCGTCGCCGATCCCGTGCCCGAAATTGCGGAACCGCTCGGCGAAGTCGTCTCCGAGCACCACAGCGTTTCCGGCCGACACGGTGGTGTTCGAGCGACCGGCGGCGCGTGCCTGCGCTGCAAACGCACGGAGCGCTTCGGTTTCGTCGATCCATTCGACGACTTTGAATGGCGAGGCATCGAAGGCTGCTCGCAGGCCGTCGGCCGTGGTGAGGAAGCTTGCCGCCTGATCGCGGGCCCAGGGGAGGGGAAAGGCTGGCGGCTGGCCTGACCCCACCGTCACTTCGCTCCACGCGAGCTTGCCGCCCGGCTTGAGTACGCGAAAGATTTCGCGAATTACGCCCGTCTTGTCGGCGATGTTCATCCCCACGTAGTGACACGAAGCGGCGTCGAAGCTGGCGTCGGCAAAGGGCATTGCCAGCGCGTCACCGTGATGGAAGTCGGCTCGGTCGCCCAGCCCGCATCGCGTGGTCAGATCGCGCGCCGCGTCCACGAAGGCCTCTGTGAGATCAATGCCGGTCACGCGGCAGCCGAAGGTTGCCGCGGCGTAGCGCGCGGGACCGCCGATGCCGCATCCCACATCGAGGAGATGGTCAGAAGCTTTGAGACGCAGGCGGCCGAGATGCTCCTTCGTTCCTTCCAGCTGCCGCGCGTGCAGCTGGTCGAAGGGATAGAGCGCTTCCGGCTTGAGGGATTCCACCGGAACGCCGCTCTCGGCGAGCGCGGCGAGAATGCGCTCCGCCCGCGCCGAGCTGCCATAATGCTGGGCGATCTTGTCAGCTGCTTCGTTCATGGCTTTGTCACCAGTACATAACCGCCGGTTCCCCCGGCGAGCGGCCCGAAGTCCTCGGAGGCCGGCTTGACGAGCGCGGCCAGCAGCGTCCCTGTCGAAGTCCAGTAGGGGACGTACCATGCCCGGTCGACGTCCATGATGAGCACACGGTCGTTCTTGGCGTCGTAGGCGCCGACCGGGGAGATGTGCGGCCCGTCCCAGTCGCCGGTGATCACCCCCTGATTGAAGTAGACGAGCATCACGTTGTCGGCGGAGGCCTCGTTGTCGGCCAGCGCCCGGCGCAGCCCGGCAAGCGCGTCTTCGTCGGCCGAAGCCGGCTGCACGGCTTCTATTGCCGCGCCCGCGAGGTCGACGCTCGCGAGGCTCTCGCTCAGCACCTTCTTCAGGTCGTCGAACGTGACGCCCGGCCCGTCGTCGGCAACCTGTTCCATCCACGTCTGGTCGCCGACGAGGTCGACCAGCGCCGCCTCGGTGACGATTTCCTGGTCGGCGTTCGGCGGCAGGCCGCGTAGCGCGTTGACGGCCATGGTGACGGCGGCAGCCGAGCAGTCGCTGGTCGTCTGCTGCGGCACGTAGAAGGCGGACAGGGCCCAGTAGTCGGGCGCCTGGGCCTCGCGCAGATAGGCTGTCTCCTGGAAGATCGGCGTCGCGTCCGGGCCGAATTTCGGCTGCACCGGCTCCTCGGCCATCGCCGCCGAAGCAGCGACTGCCGCAACGAACACATAGAGCATGCGCATGTCGGTGGGTCTCCGGGCGCACCGCGAAACGCCGCGCCCAACATCATTCTCCGCCGGAAGCGAACCCGCCGTCCAGAGGCGTTTTTGGAAGAGCCAGCGGCGCTAGGCCGCGGCGGCAGAAATCAGCAGGCAGCCGCCCGTCTCCTCCGCGAGATGCCCCGTTTCCTTGGGGTCCGGCGTCATCAATGCGGCAAGCAATGTTTCGGTCGAGGTCCAATAGGGCAGGCAGCACTCATGATCGACATCCATGACGAGAACCCTGTCGGCTTCGGCGTTGTACGCGCCGATCGGCGAGACGTGCAGCCCTCCCTCGGGGTCGCCGGTCACGACGGCCTGGTTGAAGTAGGCCAGCATGATGCTGTCGGGCGAGCTTTCGTTGTGGATGAGGGTGTTGCGCAAGGCATCGAGCGCGCCCAATTCGCCGGCGTCGGGAGCAAAAGCTCGAACCGAACCGTCGAGGTTGAAACGCTCCAGGCTTTCCAGGAGGCTCTGCTCCAGATCGAACAAGGCGACGCCGCCGCCGTCGTGATCGGTGCGCGCGGCCCAGGTCGGGTCGCCGATCGAAGCGACGACATGCCGGTCCGTCAGGATTGGATCGTCGGGCGCGAGCCGGCTGCGCAGCGCATTGAGCGCCATCGCGGCGGACGCGGCCGAGCAGCCGCAATTGGTCGACTGCGGTAAGTAATACTCGGAAAGTCTCCAGTAATCGGCGTTCGGCTCTCGAAGAAGATAATCGTTCTCGTAAAAGACTGGAATAGTGTCCTCGGGGAAACATGAAAGATCCGCCGGGGAAACCGCAGCTTCCGGTAGCTCGAAAAGAATGTGAGTGCCCGCGAGATTCCGCACGACTTTCTCCAGCCGCGTGAATTGTTGCCGTCGTGATTTGAAGACAGCCAAATATGGCTTGTGCGCCGGAAAAAGTCCACACCGTGAAACCACGTATACTTATCCTGTTGATCTCGCAGCGAAATCCGCTCCGGCCGGCAAACCGGGCCCGGCGCCCGGCGCCGACTCACGCGGGGGCTGGCCAGAGCGACCGCAATCGCCTAGCGGAAGGCACATGCGCGCAATCGACCATCTCGTGCTTCCCGTGACCACGCTGAACCTGGCGCGCTCGCGCCTGACGAGCCTCGGATTCGCCGTGGCGCCGGACGCGCGGCACCCTTTCGGCAGCGGCAATTGCTGCGTGTTCTTCAAGAACCGCACCTACCTGGAGCCGATCACCATCCTGGAGCGCACCGAGGCCGATATCGCCGCCGCGCAGGGCAACGTCTTCGTGCGCCGGCTGAAGCGCTTCGCCGAGCGGCGGCGCAGCGAGGGGTTTGCCATGGTGGCGCTGAAAAGCGAGGACGCCGAGGCGGACTGCGATGCCTTCGCGAAGGCCGGTCTCGATGCCGGGGTCTTCGCATTCGAGCGCCGGGCGACCCTGCCGGACGGCTCGGACAAGGAAATCGGCGTGAAGCTCGCCTTTGCCGAGCACCCCGCCGTGCCTGACGCGATGTTCTTCACCTGCCGGCATCTGGCGCCGGAGCTGCTCTACCAGCCCGGCTATATCGCCCATCCGAACGGGGCGCTCGGAATCGTCGGCGTTGCGGCGGTCGCCGAGAATCCGGCCGACTTCCACATTCTGCTCACCACCGTCACCGGACAGCGCGATCTGCGCACCACCTCTTTCGGCGTCGTGGCGACCGTCGATGGGCAGGAGGTCGCCATCCTGACGCCGGCCGGCTTTCGCGCCCGCTACGGGATTGAGCCGCCCGACCCGCGGCGCGGGCTGCTTTTCGCGGGCTTCGACCTACAGGTCGCCGACCTGGACGCCGCCGCCAAGACGATGGGCGCGGCAGCGGAACGCCGCGAGGATCGGCTGGTGGTGAAGGCAGCGCCGGGGCTGGGCGCGGTGATGGGCGTGCGGACCGAGAGCGCCGAGGAAGCTGGGGAAGATGCCGATGGCTGAGCCGAACGCCGAGGTGAGGGTAGGCGGGGTGCGTTTCGGCAATCGCCTGCCGCTGGCGCTGATCGCCGGCCCCTGCCAGCTGGAGAGCCGCGACCACGCTTTCGATATGGCCGGCGCGCTGAAGGATATCTGCGGCCGGCTCGGAATCGGCCTCGTCTACAAGACGAGCTTCGACAAGGCGAACCGCACCAGCCTCGCGGGCAGGCGTGGCATCGGCCTCGACAAGGCGCTCGCCATCTTCGCCGACCTGCGCAATGCGCTTGCCCTTCCGATGCTGACCGACGTGCACGAGCCGGCGCAGTGCAAGGACGTGGCGGAGGTGGTGGATATCCTGCAGATCCCCGCCTTCCTCTGCCGCCAGACCGACCTGCTGATCGCCGCCGCCCAGACCATGCGCACCGTCAACGTGAAGAAGGGCCAGTTCCTCGCCCCCTGGGACATGAAGAACGTCCTCGCCAAGATCACCGACAGCGGCAACCCCAATGTGCTCCTCACCGAGCGCGGCGCTTGCTTCGGCTACAACACGCTCGTCTCCGACATGCGCGCGCTGCCGATCATGGAGGCGCTGGGAGCGCCGGTGGTGTTCGACGCGACGCACTCCGTGCAACAGCCGGGCGGGCAGGGCACCTCGACCGGCGGCGACCGGGCGATGGTCCCGGTCCTTGCCCGTTCCGCGGTTGCGGTCGGCGTGGCAGCCGTCTTCATCGAGACCCACCAGGACCCGGACAACGCCCCCTCCGACGGCCCGAACATGGTGCCGCTCGACCAGATGGAGGCGCTGCTTACGCGGCTGATGGCGTTCGACAGGCTGGCCAAGGCGGAAGCTGCAGCCGGGCGCTGAGCCACCGGCCCCGCGAATCTGACAATTCGCTGACATTGGGCGTAGGGCGGGCGTCAGCCGCCCCGTGACAGTCTCGCACGTCAACAACAGGCGCGGGACGGAAGCCCTGTCGATTCTCCTCAAAACCGCGGCGGGCGAACGGCGATGAGCCGCTCCTACGCCCTCGAAGCCGCGATCGGCCTGCGCAGAGGTGGGCTGACGGTCTCGGTCTGGGACCCCTTCGTCCGGGTCTTCCACTGGCTGCTGGTCACGGCCCTTGCGCTGGCGCTGGTCACCAGCCTCCTGCTGCCCCCGACCTGGATCAACGCGCATGTCATCGCCGGCAGCAGCGCGGCGGCCCTGGTGTTGGCGCGGATTGTCTGGGGCTTCCTCGGCCCGGCCCCCGCGCGCTTCTCCAGCTTCGTCCGCGGGCCGCGGACCGTGCTGCACCACCTCGCCGAGCTGAGGCACGGAGCAGGCGGACGTCATCTCGGCCACAATCCGCTTGGCGCGGTCATGATCCTGGCGTTGCTGGCGACTGTCCTCGCGGTTGTCGCCAGCGGGACGGTCGCACTCGGCGGTGCGCTCAAATCGGGGCCGCTCGCCTTCCTCACGAGCTTCGCCGTCGGCTCCGCGGCGCGTCAACTCCACTCCTTGCTTGCCTACGGCCTCCTTGTCCTCATCGGCCTGCATGTCGCGGGCGCAATCTTCGAGAGCCGCCGCACCGGGGAGAACCTGGTCAAATCCATGCTCGACGGGCGCAAGGAATTGCGCCCCGGCGATACCGTTCCTGCCCGCCTGGCTGCCCGTCCGATCGCCGCGGCCGGCGTCGCCGCCGTATTGCTGGCTAGCTCTGCCGCGCTCGTGGTTGCGCTCGCCAATCGTCCGGCGCTGGGGGTCCCGACCCAGCCGCTGGATCCGGTCTACGCGGAGGAGTGCGGTGCCTGTCACGTCGCCTACCACCCGAGCCTCGCACCCGCGGCCACCTGGCAGGCGCTGATCGCGGGGCTGAGCCACCATTTCGGCGAAGACGCCTCGCTCGACCCCAACACCGCCAAGGCGATCCTCGCCTATCTGACGGCGAATTCCGCGGACGCGTTCGATACCCGCGCCGCCAATGTCTTCCGCCGCCGCAACCCCGACGATCCGCTCAGCATCACCGCCACGTCGTTCTGGCGCCATCGCCACGCCCGCATCCCCGAAAGCGTCTTTGATTCGCAGTCGGTAGGAGCGCGGTCCAACTGCGACGCCTGCCATGCCGACGCGGCCACGGGCCGCTTCAGCCCCGCTGCAATTGCCATACCGGAGGATGCCGAACCGTGACCAAGCTTCATCGAACGCTCATGCTTTCCGCCGCTGTCCTGGTCGGATCGGCCGCTGCATGCCTCGCCGTGGGCAGCGGCGCAGCAGGCGGTCCTCGATCATTTCGCTCAGGCTGCGCAGGCGAGCGGGCAGCCGTTTGACGGCTTCTCCGCCGACCGCGGCCAGGCCTTCTTTCTTGCCATGCAGGGCAGTGGCGACACCCCGTCGTGCAGCACCTGCCACACCACTGACCCCACCAATACGGGCCAGACACGCGTCGGCAAGGCGATCAAGCCGATGGCGGTTTCGGCCAATCCGGACCGCTTCACCGACCTCGCCAAGGTCGAGAAGTGGTTCCGGCGGAACTGCAACACGGTGCTCGGCCGCGAATGCACGGTGATGGAGAAGGGCGATTTCATCGCCTTCATGGCCAGCCGCTGAGCCGCGCAATAGGAGGAACGCCGATGAAGACGATCGCCACCGCTGCCCTGGCGGCTGCGCTTGTGGGAGGCGCGGTCGCGGCCTTCCAGTTGCATTTTGGAGGAAGCGGCGTCGCGGAAGCCGCGGCAGCACCGCCCGCTGCCGCCGCAACAGCGCCGCCGCCGGCCGAACCGACGCCGGCCCCCGAGCCGGTGACCGGCGAGCAGGCCTTCAATACGGAATGCAGCGCCTGCCACATGGCCTATCCGCCGGTCCTGCTGCCGGCGCGCTCGTGGCAGGCGCTGACTGCCGACCTCACCAACCATTTCGGCGAGGACGCCAGCCTTGACGCCGCCACGACCCAGAAGATCACCGAATATCTTGAGGCCAATGCCGCCGAGACGAGCAGCCAGCGCGGGTGGATCCTGAGCGGTGTCGCCTCCGGCCAAGTACCGCTTCGCATCACCAATATGCCGTGGTGGCGGCGTGCGCATAACGAGGTGCCGGACTCCGTTTTCGCCCGGGCGGAGATCGTGTCGAAATCCAACTGCCTCGCCTGCCACCGTAGCGGCGGCGGCGAGGGGGCCGAGGACGATTGATGCGCCGGCGGCGCGGGGCGGGTCTGGCCCCGCGCGCCTGAGACTGCCTTTACGCGGCCTTGCGGTTGATGCCGCCTTCGGCAAGCGTGCTCAGCTTCGCGTCGGCGACCTTTTCCTCCTCGAGCGTCTGCTCCAGAACCCTGGCGCAATCGTTACGTCCGAGTTGCTTCGCCCAGGCGACCAGCGTGCCGTAGCGCGTCATCTCGTAGTGCTCGACCGCCTGCGCCGCGGCGATGATGGCCGCGTCCAGCACGGCCTTGTCCGCGACGTCGCCGGCGAGTTCGTCGGCTTCCTTGAGGATGCCGTCGATGGCCGGGCAGTCGACGCCCTTGGCCTTGGAGCCGTGCATCTCGAAGACCGTCTCGAGCCGGCCCACATGGCCCTCCGTCTCCTTCAGATGGCTCTGCAGGCCCTGTTTCAGCGCCGAGCTGGATGCCTTGTCGATCAGCTTCGGCAGCGCTTTGAGGATCTGTTTCTCCGCGTAGTAGATATCGCGCAGGGTGTGCACGAAGAGGTCGTCGAACGTTTTGATGTCCTTGCTGAAAATTCCCATGATGGTCCTCCGGTTCGGTCTGAGAATGGGGCGCGAAAGGTCTCACGCCGTCACGCTGCAACGCGATCGCCGCGGGCGCGGTTCCGGCCAGAGAGCCGGCCAAGGAAAATTTAGAAGGGTTCAAGAAAATTGTGTGGCAAGCGGTTGCTTTTCAGACTCACTTTTGTTCGAAGCATGACAAGTAACGTGCAAAAGTTTTCTTTTTGGCAGAAATAGTGACTGCAAACATTATTTTATATTCATTTGGTCAGCCTCCATCCGCGGGCGTAGTTTTCGCGCCGCTGGTCAGTCAGGCCGGGACACGACGCTCCGGTCGCCAGCCATGGAGCCAGAGGAGGCTACACGATGCGTAAGTCCCTCATCACCGCGGCGCTTGCCGCAACTTTCATCTCAACCGCGGCGCTTGCCGCAAGCCAGACCGAGACAGGCACGATCAAGGCGCTGGATCAGGCCAAGCACCAGCTCACGCTGGCGACCGGCGCGCAGTTCGTCCTGCCGTCCAGCTGGCATGCGAACGGCTTCAAGGTGGGGGACCGCGTGAAGGTCATCTACGAGAAGCAGGGCAGCAGGATGATGGCCAGCACCGTCGAGCACGTCGGATAGCTTCGCCCGGGCGGGCCGGACGCGTTCGCCCGGCCCGCTCGCGCACTTTGAGCGCGCCAGACGCGCCGGCGGGCTTTCGCCCCGGCTCGACTTCGAATAAGCCAGCCGGGCCAAGGAGCCTGCCATGACCGCTATCATCGACATTATCGGCCGCGAAATCCTCGACAGCCGCGGCAATCCCACCATCGAGGTCGACGTGACGCTGGAGGACGGCTCGTTCGGCCGCGCCGGCGTTCCCTCCGGCGCCTCCGTCGGCGTGCATGAGGCGATCGAGCTGCGCGACGGCGACAAGAGCCGGTTCGGCGGCAAAGGCGTCAGGAAGGCGATCGAATCCGTCAACGGCGAGATTTTCGACGCGATCAGCGGCTTCGAGGCCGAGGATCAGGTGCTGATCGACGAGACGCTCATCAAGCTCGACGGAACCGAGAACAAGGGCCGGCTGGGCGCCAACGCCATTCTTGGCGTGTCGCTCGCCGTCGCCAAGGCGGCGGCGGAAGCCAACGGCCTGCCGCTCTACCGCTACGTGGGCGGAACCAACGCCCGCACGCTTCCCGTGCCCATGATGAACATCGTCAACGGCGGCGCGCATGCCGACAACCCGATCGATATGCAGGAGTTCATGATCATGCCGGTCGGCGCCGACACGCTGGCCGACGCCGTTCGCATGGGCTCGGAGGTCTTCCAGACGCTGAAGAAGGCGCTGACCGAGAGCGGCTACAACACCAATGTCGGCGACGAGGGCGGCTTCGCCCCGGCGCTTACCTCCACCGACGAGGCGGTGCAGTTCGTCATGCGGGCGATCGAGGCGGCGGGCTACAAGCCCGGCGAGGACATGTTCCTGGCGATCGACTGCGCGGGCACGGAATACTTCAAGGACGGCCTCTACGAGCTCGTCGGGGAAGGCAAGACGCTCGATGCCGGTGCCATGGCGCGCTACCTCGGCGACCTCGTCTCGCGCTATCCGATCCTCTCCATCGAGGACGGCATGGCGGAGGACGACTGGGACGGCTGGAAAGTGCTGACCGAAGAGCTCCGGGGCAAATGCCAGCTGGTGGGTGACGATCTCTTCGTAACCAACACCAAGCGGTTGAAGCGCGGCATCGACATGGGCATCGCCGACGCCATCCTGGTCAAGGTGAACCAGATCGGCTCGCTGACGGAGACGCTGAACGCGGTGGAGATGGCCCACAAGGCGGCCTATCGCGTGGTCATGTCACACCGCTCCGGCGAGACGGAGGACACCACCATCGCCGACCTCGCCGTTGCCACCAATTGCGGGCAGATCAAGACCGGGTCGCTCGCCCGCTCCGACCGCACGGCGAAATACAATCAGCTCATCCGCATCGAGGAAGAGCTTGGCCCAGCGGCGATCTTCGCCGGGCGAAGCGTCTTGATGAACGCGCTGTGAGCGGAGGCGAGGCCGTGGAATTCATCAACAGCCCAGCGGCGAAGGCCATGGGCCTTCCCTTCAGCCAGGCGGTGCGGGTCGGAGACGTCCTTTATCTCTCCGGCGCGCTCGGGCACGCGCCGGGAAATCCCAGGGCGGTCGTCAGCGGCGGGATGGAGGCGGAAGCCCGCCAGACCATGGAGAATATCGGCGCCGTGCTGAAGGAGAACGGGCTGAGCTTCGACGACGTCTTCAAGTGCCAAGTCTTCCTGACCGACATGTCGAAGTGGGGAGACTTCAACAAGGTCTATCTGGAGTATTTCAAGCCGGATCGCCTGCCGGCGCGCTCGGCGTTTGGCGTGACCGCACTGGCGATGGGAGCGCAGGTCGAGCTCGAGTGCGTGGCCTACGCGCCGAAGAAATAGTCTTCGAAGGAGGCGTCGCTTGAGCAGGGAAGACTGGGTCGGCATCGACCACACGATCACCGAGCTGTTCGCCTCCGAGCCGCAGGCCGCCGCCGCGCTGCAGGCGAGCCTGGATGCCGGCCTGCCGGCGATCGAGCTGGCGCCGAGCCACGCCAAGTTCCTCATGCTGCTCGCCATCATCCGCGGCGCGCGGCGCATCCTGGAGATCGGCACGCTCGGCGGCTATTCCTCGATCTGGATGGCGCGGGCGCTGCCGGCCGATGGCCGACTCATCTCGCTGGAGGCGAGCGAGAAGCATGCGGCGGTCGCGCGTGCCAACATCGAGCGCGCCGGCCTCTCCAGCATCGTCGAGGTGCGCCTCGGGCAGGCGTTGGAGTCCCTGGCGCAGCTTGCGCAGGAGGGCGCCGGCCCCTTCGACATGGTCTTCATCGATGCCGACAAGCAGAACAACGCCGCCTATTTCGACTGGGCGGTGCAGCTGTCGCGCCCGGGCGCAATCATCGTCGCCGACAATGTGGTGCGCTGGGGGGCACAGGACGCCACCAGCCGCGGCAAGGATTCGCAGAGCTTCATGCAGCTGGTCGCCGAAGACCCGCGCGTCATCGCCACGGCGATCCAGACCGTCTCCGTCAAGGGTCATGACGGCTTCGCGCTGGCCGTGGTGAAGGGCGGGGAGTAGGGCAGGCGGCAATCCGGCGAGGAGGCACCGAACTGGCACCCCGGGGGCTCAACGCGTATTGTGGGATCGAGCTGCAGGCGCAGCCGAAGCGGCGAGGGGATGGAATTGAAGCGGCTCGTTGCCGGCCTGGCATTTCTGACGAGCGTCACGGCGTTCCTCGTGATCGTCGGCGGCGGGCTTGCGCTCGTGCTGATCGAGAGCTCCGGCGAGCGCGGCGCGGGCGCGCTTCTGGCGCTTTGCGGCGCCATCTGCTTCGCGGCCGCGATGATGATTTTGTTTGCGGCGGAGCGGGCGTTCGCGCGGCATGGGGGGAAGGCCGGTGCTTTGACGATGACGCTGCTGGCCGCGCTGCCTCCGGCGGCGCTCAGTATCGGCGCGCTGCGCTTTGCCGGCTTCCCCTATGGCAGCGGCGTTCCGCTCCTCTGGGGCGCGTTCGCCGCGGGGCTCGTCCTCGCCCTTGGCGCGCTCTCGGTGCTGGTGGTCGGCTACGGCCGGATGGGCGAGGCGCGCCCTGCGCCGCCGCGCCGGGAGGCCTCACGCCCCCCCTCCAGCGCGGAAGTGACGCTGCAATCGGCGGTTCTGTCGCGCGAGGACGCCTTCCGCCAGGCGGCGGAGCGCAGGCAGCTGCTGCTCGACGCGGAGCGCGAGGAGACTTCGGAGAGCGCCGCGGCGGGGGATGACGAGGTGCGCGTTACGCCCGTGGATTTGCCGTCGATCGGCCAGTTTCGCCGGCAATGAGGGGGCTTGTCGCCGAAGCGTCAGACCGGCTCGATATAGCGCCCGAACACCCAGCCGCTGCGGAACTCGCCGGTCGCATAAGGGTCGAGCCAGACCTCGCACCATTCGTCACCGACGAGCTGACGCTGCTGCGGCGACGGCAGGCCGGCAATGGATCCGAGGTGGATGTCCCCCGTGCAGCGGCCGGTCATGGAGAGGACGACGCCGCTCGGATAGCCGACCAGAATCGGCGATGCGGACGTCGGGTCGCTGCGCACCATGAGCACGTCGGTGGAGACGACGTCCGTCACGCGCCAGGCGAAAAAGGCTGAGGCTGAAGCCGCGCACGCAAGCATGATCGCGCCGGCTGCGACAAGCGCCGCGATCGACCACTGGACGGTTTTCTTCATCGTTGTCTCTCCGCGACTTGGACGCGCAGAGAGTATCTCAAAGCGCCGCTGAACCCGCAATGAACGCCGGGTGGCGCGAGGGAAGCGCCCGATGTCCGGCCTTCCCGAAGCCTGCTTCCGCGGGCGAGGCAAGGCCGGGCAAGATCATGCCTAGCGGACGGACGGCAGCTCCTTGATGCCCAGAAGGCGCAGGTCGCGGCTTTTGGGCTTGCTGTGGCCCTCAACGGCACTCGACACGCGAATTGCGGCTCCAACGATGTCGAAGAAGATCGCGCACTCGGCAAAGAAGCCGCCCAGCAGGGAGCGGCCGTCGCGGGGGGCGCTGGTGGTGGAGATGTAGGCCATGTCGGCTTCCTGTCAGTAAGGTTCCGAGCAGGAAATAAGCTACTTACCGCGTTGCACAATGCCGTCTGACGCAGTGCAGCAATGCGGCCGTGGCATGGCCGGTTAATCGGGCTTTATCAGCTGAGCCGGGAATCGGTGTCGGTGATGTCGGCAGACTCGGACACCTCGGTATCGATACGCGCGTCGGTCTCGACGTCGGACGCGAGATCGGACGCATCGAGCGTCGTCTCCGTCGTCCGTTGCGGGAGGGCGAGCGAAGCGAGCGCGTAAATCGTCAGTGCGCTCAGAAGGCCGAACACGGTCTCGTTCATCGCTCTCCTCCAGCAGCGCACTGTCTCAAGTCGCAATCGGGCTTAAATCACGGGATTTGAGCAAAAGAGCGGCGGCTTGGTGCCGAGCCCGCCTTATCTATGAACGCGCTCCAGCACGTCCATGATCTCGGCGATCTTCTGCCGCTGGTCCTGCTTGTCGCCGCTCTCGATCGCATGCTCGACGCAGTGCGCCACGTGCTCGCGAAGGATCTCCTCCTCGGCGCGTCGGAGCGCTGCCTGCACGGCCGAAATCTGCGTCACGATATCGATGCAGTAACGGTCCTCCTCGACCATGCGGGCGAGACCCCGGACTTGGCCTTCGATGCGATTGAAGCGCTTGAGCACGGCGGACTTGCTATCGGTCTTCATTATTGGCATATACCCCTACCGGGTATAATCGTCAAGCGAAGGCCATATACCCCCTACGGGTTTACGGGGGTCTAATCGGGGAACGCTCCAGATATCCACCATGCATGATCATTCTCACCATTCGCACGGCAATCACTCTCACGAGCACCACGCCCACGGAGAAGGCGCCGCCTCCGGCGGAGCCGGCACGGCGCTCCTCGCCAGGGACCCGGTCTGCGGCATGAATGTCGATCCGGCGAACGCGAAGCACAGCGCCGATTTCGAGGGCGAGACCTATTATTTCTGCAGCGCGCGCTGCCGCGAGCGCTTCGTCGCCGATCCCATGGCGTTTCTGGCGCCGGAGCCGAAGGAAGCCGAGCCCGCGCCGGAAGGCGCTATCTACACCTGCCCCATGCACCCGGAAATCCGCCAGGTCGGGCCGGGAGCGTGCCCGATCTGCGGCATGGCGCTCGAGCCGCTCCTGGTCAGCGCCGAGGAAAAGCCGAACGAAGAGCTGATCGACATGCGGCGCCGGTTCTGGATCGGCCTGGTGCTCGCGCTGCCGGTCGTGGTGCTGGAGATGGGCGGCCATGTCGCTGGCCTGCTGGGATTCCACACCTGGGTCAGCCCCGTTGTCTCGGGCTGGGTCCAGTTCGTGTTCGCCACCCCCGTGGTGCTGTGGGCCGGCGCGCCGTTCTTCGTGCGCGGCTGGCAGTCGCTCGTCACGCGCAACCTCAACATGTTCACGCTGATCGCCATGGGGACGGGGGTCGCCTACGCCTACAGCCTCTTCGCGCTTCTCCTGCCGAGTGCCTTCCCGGAAGCCTTCCGTTCTGCGGACGGCACGGTCGCGGTCTATTTCGAGGCTGCTTCGGTCATCACCGTGCTGGTGCTGCTCGGCCAGGTGCTGGAGCTGCGCGCCCGCGCCACAACCAGCGGGGCCATTCGGGCGCTGCTCGATCTGGCGCCGAAGGTCGCGCATCGCCTGCTCGATGACGGCAGCGACGAGGAGGTCGAGCTTTCCGTCGTGGCGGCCGGCGATCACCTCCGCGTGCGCCCCGGCGAGCGCGTGCCGGTCGACGGCGTGGTGCTGGAGGGGAAGGGCGCCGTCGACGAATCCATGGTCACGGGCGAGTCGATGCCGGTCGAGAAATCGGCGGGCGACAAGGTGCTCGGCGGCACCATGAACCAGACCGGCGGCCTGGTCATGCGTGCCGAGAAGGTCGGCCACGACACGTTGCTGCAGCAGATCGTGCAGCTGGTGGCCGAGGCCCAGCGCAGCCGCGCCCCCATCCAGAGATTAGCCGACCAGGTATCGTCCTATTTCGTGCCGACGGTGATCCTGTTCGCGCTGGCGGCGTTCGCCGCCTGGTCGACCTGGGGCCCGGAGCCGCGCTTCTCCTACGGGCTGGTGGCGGCGGTGGCTGTTCTCATCGTCGCCTGTCCGTGCGCGCTCGGCCTGGCGACCCCGATGTCGATCATGGTGGGCGTCGGACGCGGCGCGCAGGCCGGCGTGCTCATCCGCGACGCCGGCGCGCTGGAGAGCATGGAGCGCGTCGACACGCTGGTCATCGACAAGACGGGCACGCTGACCGAGGGCCGGCCTGCGGTAACCTCCATCGTCCCGGCGGAAGGCTTTGCCGAGGCGGAGCTTCTGCATCTCGCCGCCAGCGTGGAGCGTGCCAGTGAGCATCCCCTGGCGCATGCCGTGGTGCAGGCGGCGCAGGCGCGCAGCCTGCCGCTGGCGCCGGTCAGCAACTTCGACGCGCCGAGTGGCAAGGGCGCATACGGCGTCGTCGATGGGCGCAACATCCATATCGGCAACAGCGACTATCTCTCCGAGAGCGGCATCGATCCGGCTCCGCTTGCCGAAGCCGCCGAGACGCTCCGCCAGGAGGGCGCCACCGCGATCTTCGTAGCGATCGAGAAGCGCCTCGCCGGCGTGATCGGCATTGCCGATCCGGTGAAGGAGGCAAGCGCCGGCGTCGTCGCGGCGCTGAAGCAGGAGGGCGTCCGCGTCGTCATGGTGACCGGCGACAACCGCACCACGGCCGAGGCCGTGGCGCGCCGGCTGGCCATCGACGAGGTGGAAGCGGGCGTGCTGCCGGACCGCAAGATCGAGGTGGTGCGGCGGCTGAAGGGCGAGGGAAGAGTCGTCGCGATGGCCGGCGACGGCATCAACGACGCTCCGGCGCTCGCCGCCGCCGATATCGGCATCGCGATGGGAACGGGCACCGATATCGCCATGGAAAGCGCCGGCGTCACGCTGCTGAAGGGCGATCTGACCGGCATCCTGAAGGCGCGGCGGCTGTCGAAGGCCACCATGAGCAATATCCGCCAGAACCTTTTCTTCGCCTTCATCTACAACGCCGCCGGCGTGCCGATTGCCGCT
This sequence comes from uncultured Alphaproteobacteria bacterium, assembly GCA_963801225.1. GTDB lineage: Bacteria > Pseudomonadota > Alphaproteobacteria > Rhizobiales > Afifellaceae > DASWJZ01. The sequence continues at coordinate 66,485 of CAWDED010000001.1, read as the reverse complement.
GGTGTTCTCTACCCGGTGTTCGGCCTGCTTCTGTCGCCGATTTTCGCGGCGGCGGCGATGTCGCTCTCCTCGGTGAGCGTCATCTCCAACGCCCTGCGGCTGCGGGTGGTGCGGATCGATTGACCGCGGGGTGCGCGTGTTCACGAGTGCGGGAGCGGGCCGTCGAGCCGCATACACGGGCCGTGCTTCGCGCTAATTATGGGTCGGTTCAGGAAAGCCCGGCGGACCGACCCATGCTGCGCAAAGCTCTGACGGCTCTCTTCTTGCTTCTCTCGCCCATGGCGGGCGCGGCTCTCGCCCAGGAACAGCCGCCCGCGCCGCCTGCGGATTCATCTCCGCCGGCACAGTCGCCCGATCCCACGCAAACGCCGGATCCCTCGCAGGCACCCATGACGCCGATACCGTCCCCGCAGACGCCCATGCTGCCGCTGCGCGGCCATGACTGCCACCACGAGCCGCCGGTCACGTCCTGATAACTCAAAGGCGTCGGGCTCTAACGCTCGCTCAGCGGCTCAGCCAGACCGATTCCGCGATCTGCGAGTAGATCTGCTCGAACACCGAGGACACTTCCGTGACGCTGGCGTTGAAATAGCTCTCGGCGCCGCTTGCGCAGCCGGACAGCAGGCCCTCCACCACGGCATCGTCGACGTCATAGGCGATGGAGAAGATGCGGATGCCTTCCGCCTTGGCGTTTTGGCAGAGCTCCGCCGTCGTCTCGTTGGCGTCGTCGGTCGACGTGCCGCCGCTCGGCCCCGAGGCGTTGACGGTCTGCCGTCCGTCGGTCAGCAGGATGATGATCTTCTGAACGTTCGGATCGGAGAAGTCGCGCGCCGTGTCGAACGGCGCCTCTGGCGTCAGCAGCTGCCAGCCGATCTCCATGGCGAGCGCGATGTTGGTGAGCCCCAGCGGCTGCATCGTGGAAAGCGAAGAGCTCAGCCCGTCGAAGTCGTCGGTCAGGTCCCGCACCCTGAGATTCTTCGTGGCGTACTCGTTGCACTTCGTGTCGTCGCCTTCCACCCACTGGCTCGCAGGCATGCCGCTGGAGGGCGCCTGATCGGTCGCCGAATAGGGGTAGTCGCGGTTCAGCAGGCAGGTGGTCACCATGCCGCTGGTCGAGCCGCCCCAGCCGCCCCACGTGCCGCCGGTGTCGCCGTGATCGTGGAAGCCGGAGCCGGTGTCGCGCAGGTAGCTGGTCGAGATGGGCGTGTAGACATATTCGGAGAACGGCACGATGCCGATCTTGGAGGTCGACCCCGCGGTCCTTCTTCACCTTGGCGATGAAGTCGCGCGCCGCGGCGGTCATGCGGATATATTTGTCGCTGTCTTCCATCGACTTGGAATAGTCGAGCACCATCGCGACTTCGACCAGGACAGGGTCGGGCAGGTTCACCTGCGACATCGCCTTGGCGTCGAGGTCGTTGATCCCGATCACGCCGAGGAAGGCGGTGTCCATGCTGATGTCAGCGGATATCTGGATGGTCTCGTCGTTGATCTGGATGTTGAGCCCGCTGCCATCGGCGCCGCCATAGGCGGCGAGTGCCGCATCGACGATGTTCCTCGCCGCCGCCGTCGCCTGGGCTCTGACCGCATCCATGTCGTCGTTGCGATTGAGCTCGCCGAGCTGAATGATTCGCGCCGCCGCAATTGCGGCCGAGTCGGCAGCCGACTGCATCTCCGCCGCGGATCTTGGCGCGGTGCGCGAAGTCGACGATGCCGCCGCCAAGCGCAACCAGCGGAATGACGGCGAGCCCGAAGAGGAGGGCGGTATTGCCCCCCTGGTCCTTCCAGAGCTCTCTGAAGCGCCGCACGGTGATGCCTCGTAAAATTCCAATGGGCGGATTTTGACTCAGCGTGTGCGCATGTTTCCTTAAAACAGGACAAATTTTGTCCGAGAGTTAAGGCAGCGTTTACGGATGAGGTGTGCTAGCGCCGGGCCGGGTATCGCTGTCCCACCATTCGCCGGCCATCTTCTGCGCTTCGTTGATCTGCGCCGCCGTCATCTGCGCGGCGAGGGCATCGCGGACCGTAACAGCCTCGGCAAGACCGCTGGCCGCCGCCAGGCTGATCCACATATAGCCGAGCACGTAGTCCTCCGGCACGCCCAGGCCCTGGATGTAGAGCAGGCCGAGATTGGTCATCGCCGGGGCCAGCCGCTTCTCGGCTGCCCGGCGATAAAGCTCCGCAGCGGTGCGGTAATCCGTCTGCACGCCGACGCCGAACGTCATCAGATAGCCGAGGATGAACTGCGCGACGGGATCGCCGCGGTTGGCGGCTCTCCGGTAGCCCTCGATGGCGGCGGGGTCGCCGGACGGCGGGGCGAGGCGCGGATCGTAGACGTAGCCGACGCCGCCGGGCTGCGATTGCGTCGGGCCCGATCCGTGCATGCCGGCGGCGCGATACCACTTGATCGCTTCGGAATCGCTTTGTTCGACGCCGAAGCCGTTGTCGTACATCACGCCGAGATTGGTCATCGCCGGCGCGAAGCCTTGCTCGGCGGCCTTGCGGAACCACGAAACAGCCGTTTCGTAGTCTTGCGGCACGCCTTCGCCCTTGGTGTAGAGCAGGCCGAGATTGTTCTGCGCCCGCACGTTCCCTTTCTCGGCGGCGCTCGTGTAGAGCTCCAGCGCCTTGGCGAAGCTCTGCTCGACCCCGGCGCCGTCATGATAAAGAAGGCCGAGATTGGCCTCCGCGTCGGCGAAGCCCTGTGCCGCTGCTTTGCCGTACCACTCGGCCGCCAGCGCCTTGTCTTGCTCCACGCCGAGGCCGTTGTCGTACATGAGCGCCAGGTCGAACTGATGCTTGGCGTCACCCTGCTCGGCGGCGAGGCGATACCAGTGCGCCGCCTGCGCATAGTCCTGCGTCACGCCGAGGCCGGTGGCGTAGAGGAGCCCCAGGGCGTTCTGCGCCTCGGCATCGCCTTGCTCGGCGGCCCTGCCGTACCATTCCGCCGCCCTGGAGAAGTCTTGCGGCACGCCGCGGCCGGATTGGAAGAGCTCCGCAAGTGTCGTCTGCGCTGCGGCGTCACCCGCCGCAGCGAGCGGCTCAAGCAGGCTGATGGCCGCCGCGTAGTCGCCGCGCGCCAGCGCCGCTGCCGCATCGTCGGCCGTTGCGCCGAGCGCCGGCACCGCCCAGGAGAGCCAGCCGGCGAGGACGAGCGTCGCGACGAAACCGGCGGATGAGCGGCGCGGTCTTACTGGCTTGTCCCGTTGCGACGTTCCGCGGTCCATTCCCTTGCCAGGCGCTGCGCTTCCGAGATCTGCTCGGGCGTCATCAGCTTGCTGATGAGGTCGCGCTGCTTGATCGCTTCCTCATCCCCGCTCGCGGCGGCCAGATTGGCCCATTTGTGCGCCCGCACATAGTCCTGCTCGACGCCTTCTCCGGTCGCGTAGAGGTGGGCGAGACTGAGCTGCGCAAACACGACGCCCGCTTCGGCCGCCTTCCGGTAGAGGTCCACCGCCTTGGCGACATCCGCATCCACGCCGGTCCCGTGCACGTAGAGCGAGGCGAGCCGCGCGGTTGCTTCCGCCGAGCCGGAATCGCTCTGTGTCTGCAGCCAGGTCACCGCGTCTCCGTCGCCGGATTCGGCAGCGGCGAGCACCCAGTCTGCGCCATTTTCGATCTCAGAGCCGGTGTCGCCGACCGCGATGAGGTGGCCGAGACGGTGCTGCGCCGCCGCGTTGCCCGCGCTTGCCGCGTGCTGGTACCAATTCGCGGCTTCGTCGAAGCTCTGCTCCACTCCGCGCCCGGTCTCATAGAAGAGGGCGAGGGCGGCCTGGGCCGGCGTGAAACCACCCTCCGCGGCCTTTTGGTACCAGCTGGCGGCCGCCGCGTCGTCCTGGGGAACGCCGGTCCCGGTCGCGTAGACATAGCCGAGGTCGCTCTGTGCCGCCGCGCTGCCGTTCTCGGCCGCCTGCTTCAGCCATTTCAGCGCTTCGGCGGGATCGCGCGCGGTGCCTTGGCCCTGCAGGTAGAGCGAGCCGACGATGGCTTGCGCGGGGACCATGCCGTTCTCGGCCGCGGCCTTGTACCATTCGAACGCCTTCGTCTCGTCCTGCGGCACGCCGGTGCCCTTCGCGTAGTTCATGGCGAGGTAGAACTGCGCCTCCGACAGGCCGTTCTCGGCTGCCGCCGTCAGCCATTTGAGCGCTTCGTCACTGTTCTGGGTGACGCCTTCGCCGCGCGAATAGACGACGCTTAGCGCCAGCTGCGCCTCGGTGACGCCCTGCCGCGCGGCGGCCATCAGCCACGAAAGTGCGGTGATAGGGTCGCGCTCGACGCCCAGCCCCTTCCGGTAAAGCTCGCCGGCATAATACTGCGCTTCGGCGCCGCCTTTCTCGGCCGCCGCGACGAGCAGCTCCGCCGCCGCCTTGACGTCCTGCTCGACGCCGGCACCTTGCAGGTAGAAACGCCCGAGCAGGGTCTGGGCATCCGTGTTCCCCTGATCTGCCGATTTGCGCAGCCACTCGGCGGCGACCTTGAAGTCCCGCTCGACGCCCTGTCCCTGCGCGTAAAGATAGCCGACACGGTATTGAGCCACCGCGTCACCCTTCTCCGCCAACGGAGTGAGGATCGCGCGAGCGGCCTCGTAGTCTCCCTTGGCGTAAGCGGCCTCCGCCTCGGCCATGCCCGCCGCCGGTTGCGCGGACTGCGCGAAGGCGTATCCGCCCACGCCCGGCAGCGTTGCCGCGGCCAAGGATCCGCAGGCGAGCAATGCGGCAGCGGCGGCCGCTTTGAGCGAAAGATCGGCCACCGATGCTATCGTGTGGCCGCCGGCTCGCGCGCGATCGTATAGAGCGCGCCCGCGGCGAATGGACCCTCGATCGTCGACGTCCCGCCGTCGGCCCAGCTCACCACCACCTGGTCGACCGCCTCGTGCGCGCCGAGGCCGAAATGCGCCACTGGCGCATCGAAGGACATGAACCCGCCGCCGAGCTGCAGCTCGCGCGTTTCCGTCAGCGCATTGTCTCCGCCCGTGCTGATCGCGATGCGGTCGCCGATGCCGAAGCGGTTGCCGACCTTGTCGTCGAACTGGAAGGCGATGGCGCTGCCTTGCTGGTTGTTGTTGAGGAACACCATGATCGGCCCGTTCACCGGCACTGTGATGAAGTCCATGTCGCCGTCATTATCGATGTCGAAGGCGGCTGAGGCGGCCGTCATCAGATAGTCCTCCAGTCCGAACGCGCCGGACATTTCCTCGAAGGTGCCGTCGCCCTTGTTCCGGTAGAAGAGATTCGACGGCGTGATCTCGTTCGGCACCCACGTGCCGTTGACGATGTAGACGTCCTGCCACCCGTCATTGTCGACATCGACGATCTTGGTGTCCCAGCTCCAGCCGCCGACCTCCAGGCCTTCCTGCTTGGCGCGCTCCGCATAGGTGCCGTCGTCCTGCCTCTCAAGCAGCACGTTGCGGCGCATGATCTGCGGGATGTTCGCGTCGATGTCCGCCTGGGTCGGATGGCCCGCGGGACGGAAATTGATATCGCAGAGCTGCCGGGCGCGCGGCTGGCTGACGGGGATCAGCCCGCAGATCGACGAATCGCGGTTCTGGATCGCGAGGTCCTTGACCAGCATCGCCTTGCATTCGTCCTGATAGCGCCCCTGGAAGTCGAGGCAGCGGCTGGCAAAGCTCGGATCGAAGCTGTGGCCCGACTTATACCAGCGCTTGATGCCCATGTTGGTCTGGCAGGTCGCGAGATCGTCCGGCCGCTCGATGCCGTCGCAATATTCTCCGATATCGCGCACCTTCAGCTTATGCACGCCGGAGGAGCGTCCTGCGATCTGCGCCACGTAGATTTCCGGCACGCCGTCATTGTGAAGGTCGGCGGTCTTCATCGCCATGGTGGTGGTGGTGGTCTCCGGAATGATTCCGTCGGCGCGCATGATCGGCTTGAAGCCGCCTTCGCCGTCGCCGAGATAGAACATGTCCGGCATCTCGAAATCGTTGCCCACCAGGAGATCGAGGTTTCCGTCGGTGTCGATGTCGGTGAGGAGCATGGTCAGCGTCTCGCCCGGCAGGCCCGGCAACTCCTGGAAGCTTTCGCCGGTGAGCGCGCCGTTCTCGTTGAAGACGATGCGGTTGCGCGACTCTTCGCCTGGAACCCGGCGGTACCAGCCCGACGCCCAGTTGCCGACGGCAAGGTCGAGATCGCCGTCCTTGTCGACGTCGCCGAAGCTCGCGGCGAGCGTCAGGATGGCGTCGTCGCGGTTCTTCACCTGCGTCATGTTTGCCGCGTCGAAGCGTCCCGCGACGTTCTTCAGGACGTAGTTGCCCTCCTGATAGGTGGTGATGAAAAGGTCGGGCCAGCCGTCATTGTCGACGTCGACGAAGCCGGCATTGAAGACCGGCATCTTCTCGATGTCACCGATGGGGAAATCGACGCGCGAGAAATGCCCGCTGCCGTCATTGGCGTAGAAATAGAGCCCGTGCCTGGTGGAAGCGATCACCACGTCGGTGTCACCGTCGCGGTCGTAGTCGGCCGCGGAGATGCCGCGCCCTTCCCAGAAGGGCGGCCACATGTCGGCGAAGGAGAACTCGATCGGCTGGTCGATGCCGAGGTGCCAGGCCTCCATGCGCGTGAACGGCGCGGCGCCGGCAGGCGAGGGCGCGTTGAACGGCTTGGAGGTGAGGGTGAGCACGTTGCCGCCGTCGGGGACGATGCGCGGTGGCGGCATCTCCTGCGCCTCAGCCGTGCTCACCAGGCTGAATTCGAAGCCGGTGAGGATGTCGAGTGCGCGCTTCGTCTCCCAGCTCTGGTAAGCGTGCGCGGCGATGCCGGCGGCGATGCCGAGCACCACAACCACGCCCGACAGAAGCCAGGCCGCGCGGAGCGAGATGGAGCTCGCCACGATGAGGAACGAATAGACGCTGAACGAGCCGAAGGTGAACAAGAGCGCCATGACGTAGCCCTGCGACAGCCCGCCGCCGAGCAGAGCGCCCGAGGCGATCACGTCGAGCCCGATGGGCATCGGCAGGAAGGTGCCGACGATCGACGCGCCGACGAGCCCGATGGCGCCGAACGGCGCCTGCGCCAGAAGTTCGGAGGGCAGGAGCGTCGCCACCACCGCGCCGAGGAAGCCGGCGAGGAACATCAGCGGCACCGTGGTCCAGATGATGAACCACAGATTGAGCAGGTAGTCCTTGACGAAGCGGATCAGCGCCCACAGCGCGTTCTCGTTCAGCGCTGGCTGCGATGGCGTCGGCAGGGTGGGCAGCGCCACGCGCCTCGGCTCGGGCACCTGCAACTGCCCCTCCGGCAGGAACCGGCAGAGGATCGGAACGGCGATGAGGATCACGAAGATCGAAAGCCCGATCTTCATCACCACCATGTAGAAGGGCATGATGGAGAAGGCGATCGTCAGCACCACGACATTGAGCGTGGGCGAGGCGATCATCATCGACAGCGCGGATTCCGCCCGCGCCCCGCCGCTGTAGAGGCCCTTGGCGATGGGCGCCGCGCAGTTGACGCACACGCCGAGCGGCGCGCCGATGAAGAGCCCCATGAAGGAATTGGCGAATCCGTTCTTGAAGCTTCGCCGCTGCAGGTAGCCGAGCAGCGTCAGGAAAGCCGCCGCAAAGAATACGGCGAACGTCATTCCCTGCTTGTTTGTCTTGGTCCAGTTGATGGTGGAGAAGGCGATCTTCTTCCACAGCGGATATTCGGGAAGAATCGGATAGAGCGCTTCGAACGAGATGGTGTCTTCGAGCTGGATGGCGCCGCTCATCATGGCCTTCTCGTCGAGCGCCGGGTAGCGCGACTGCGTCCAGAAATAGGCTGCCATCGCCGAGACGAGGAGAAGCGCCAGCACGAAGCGCTTGCCATAAGGCTGGGCGACGATTGAGGTCATATCTGGCCCCCCGGGCCATTTTTTCCGCCCCACGGCCGGAACGGGCTGCCTGCGGCGGAAATCATTAGAAGTTGCAGGATAATCATCCCTCGCGCCCCCGGCGGAGTCCAGCAAAAGTGTCGCACTGGTTCGAAATCGGCGCACATCGGGCCTGCTCCCTCCGGATCGGTTGACATGGCGCACCGGGACCCACACGATGCGGTCGAGTTGAAGGCGCGAGGGAGGCGGATGCGCCGGCGGCTTTTGGGAAGCATCAGCGGTGTCCTGACCGCAGCGACCATCGCTGCGACGGGGTTGGCCGCTGTCAATTTTCGCGGGCCCACCGCGGATGACCTGATGCGCGACATCGCCGTGGTGGATCGCGAGATGGCGCTCGCCGAGCGCAACCTCGCCACCTATCGCGACAAGCCGCCGATCGCCGAGCAGATCGAGCTGCGCATCGCCATCCTGCAGACCACGCATGCCATGCTGGAACAGAAGCGCCTGTCGTGGCTGCGCGGCCTGAAGCTCATCTATCGCGTCGACGGCTTTCAGGTGCAGCCGGATGCCGCCGCGCTGGCGACGCTGCAGGCGCAGCTCGACGACGCCGAGGCGGGCATGGTGACGGCGCGCCGCTGGGCCGCCTCCAGCACCAACGAGATGACCAGGAGCATGGCGCTGGCGCTTGAGCAGGTGCACATGCTCACGCACGCGGCGATCCGCCAGCAGATGGCGCTCGCCGGGCTCGGCATCGCGCTGCCGCAGACCGCCGCCGAGCCGGCTGTGTCGGAGGTGTCGCGCCGCGACGACGATGTCGTCGGCTCGATAAAGCCCGCCTCCGTGCGCTAGCCCGCCCGCACACCGCCACCATCATTTCGGCAATTGAAGCCGCCGCGTGAGCTTCCGCGCGGGGCATCCGCGCATCAGGGCATGCGCGGCGTGGAGGCGCTCAGCCGGCTATACGAAATCGCGAAAATTGTCGGCAACGGAGTGGGGGCTTCCGCGTTGAAAGCGGCGACGGGGAGAAACAAGAGCAAGGAGTGCATCATGTCACGCCCCCTGACTTTCCTGTTGGCCGCCGCCGTGGCGGCCGGTTCGATCGCAACCAGTGTGGCTCCGGCCGCGGCGGGCGGCGCTGCGTCGGTCAGCCAGAGCGGCAACATCGTGCTCGCCGAGAACGGCTGGCGGGATGACAACGAGTGGAACCGCCATGACGACTGGCGTCATCACCATCGCGACCACCGGCGTCATCACGACAATTATCAGCCGGGATTCAGCTTCAACTTCGGCGCCCCGGGCTTTGGCTTCTACGTCGCACCGCAGCGGCACGCCCGCGACTGCTATCGCGCCTGGAACGGCCAGGTCTATTGCCGCCAGTGAGTCGCCGTCGTTCGATCGAGGAGCCGCTGCCGGTCACCCCCGGCAGCCGCTTTTCGCCTTCAGCTGAGTGCAGCCGGCGGAGAAAAGCGATCGCCGTCCCTCAGATCGACCCCGCCTCGACCATGTAATTATTGGCCGTGCACATGGCCGCGTCGTCGGAGGCGAGGAAGAGCGCCATGCGCGCCACGTAGACCGGCTCGATGAGGTCGGGCAGGCACTGCCGCTCGCGATGCTTCTCCAGCTTCTCCGGTGTCGCCCACAGCTCCTTCTGGCGCGGCGTCATGATCCAGCCCGGCACGATGGTATTGACGCGGATGCGGTGCGCGCCGAGGTCGCGGGCGAGCGTGCGCGTCATGCCGTGCACGGCGGCCTTCGAGGTGGCGTAGACCGGAAACCCGCCCGCCGCCTCCCACCAGGAATTGGAGCCGAGATTGATGATGGAGCCGCCGCCCGCTTCGATCATGTCCGGCGCCACCGCCTGGATCGCGAAGAACATGTGCCTGAGGTTGGTGGCGATCCGCTCGTCGTAATAGTCGGGCGAAACGTCCTGCCAGGAATGGCGGTCGTCGCGCGCCGCATTGTTGACCAGTACCTCGGTCGGCCCGAGCGCCGCCTTCAGCTCGCCGAGCGCCCGCTTCAGCTGATTGATGTCGCGCAGATCGCAGCGCGCAAACGCGACCGTCCTGCCGGCCGCCTCAAGCTCCGATGCGAGCGCCTTGCCGCCCGCGTCGTCGATATCGACGAGACCGACCTTCGCGCCTTGCCCGGCAAACGCGCGCACCATCTCCGCCCCAATCCCGCTCGCCCCGCCGGTGATGGTGACGGTTTTGTTCTTGAGGCTCGGATAGGCGTTGAAGGTGGGGTTGGTCATGGCTCGCCCGTTCCTTTCAGAGGTCGGTCCGCTTTTTGAGGCAGTTTGGCGGCTTGGCTAAGGTGGATTCCGGGTTTGCTTACGCCGCCAATTTTTGCTGCTCGGTTTCGATAGCATAGACCTCGTCTGGCGTCCTGCCACTGAGCGAAGAGTGCGGGCGCGAGGCGTTGTCGCAGCCGATCCGACGACCAATTCCGCTCTTTGCCTCACTGCCGGTTTCGAAGGCATTGAAGAAGACGCCAACAAGCCAACCATGGCAGGCGCCCAACTTTCGCGTGGACCCGTCAACACGAAGTGCCAATCCGTGTGCCGAGATGGTCAAGCCACGGCGGCGGCCTGCGAGGCATCTTCCCCCAGGAAGCGCTCGACTTCCGCGGCCGATTTGGGTTCGCTGAAGAGGAAGCCTTGAAATTCATTGCAGCCCTCCGAGGTTAGACTCGCGAGCTGTTCCTTTGTTTCCACGCCCTCAGCCGTTGTCTTGATACCCAGGCTGCTGCTCAAGCCGACCACGGCGCGGACGATCGCAAGGCTGTCCCCCTTCCCGGGTAGATCGCGAATGAAGGACTGATCGATCTTGATCCGGTCGAACGGGAAGCTGCGCAGATAGCCAAGTGAAGAATAACCGGTGCCGAAATCGTCCATCGCGATTCTGATCCCAAGGTCGCGAAGCTTGTGAAGAACCGCGACAGCTCCCTCGTTCTCCTGCATGAGCACCATCTCGGTGATCTCCAGCTCCAGCCGGGCCGCCGAAAGTCCGGAACTCGCAAGCGCGCTGATGACGGTCGGCACCAGATTACGGCTCTTGAACTGAGCCGGAGAGAGGTTCACCGCGACGGTCACGTGCTTCGGCCAGCGTGCGGCTTCGGCACAGGCCTGTCGCAATACCCATTCGCCCAACGGCACGATGAGACCGGTTTCTTCCGCGACCGGAATGAAATCCAGGGGCGCAATCATGCCGCGTTCGGGATGATTCCACCGGAGGAGCGCTTCGCAGCTGGTGATTGCTTCGGTCTCCGCTTCGACGATCGGCTGATAGAAGAGCTCGAACTCGCCGTTCACGATCGCTTTGCGAAGGTCCAATTCGAGGATGCGGCGCGCCTGCATGCGCGCGTCCATCCCGATTTCGAAAAAGCGGTAGATGCCCCCGCCGTCGGCCTTGGCGCGATAAAGCGCCAGATCCGCGTTCTTCATGAGAACATCCGGCTCGGTGCCTTCGCTCGGCGCGACCGTGACACCGACGCTCACTCCCACAACCACCTGGTGGCCGTCGAGATCGTAGGGTGCTCCGATGACGTCGATCAGGCGTGTAGCGAGCGAGGTGATACTCGTGGCCTGCGCCGACGGCACCTGCACGATAGCGAACTCGTCCCCGCCCAGTCGGGCCACGATATCCTCGCCGCGGACGCAACTGCGCATGCGTTCGGCCGCCGCCTGCAGCAGCAGGTCCCCGACGGGATGTCCGAGCGTATCGTTGACGCTCTTGAAATGATCGAGGTCGAGACTCAGAACCGCGGTGGTCTCAGAGCGCCGCAAGTGGTTGAGGATTGCTTCTATCTGCTCATAGAACGCGACGCGGTTCAGCAGGCCCGTAAGCGCGTCGTGACGCGCCAGATGCCGGATTCTTTCCTCTGCCAGCAGTCTTTCGGTGATGTCTTCGAAAGTGGCGACGAAGCCCCCGTCCGGCGTGGGCTGGTGCATAATCGAGATGCTGCGGCCGTCGGTCAGACGTTCGACCAGCGACCCTGCCTTCCCCTCGCGGACAAAACTCTGCTGCAAAGCAATCGTGCCTTCAGGATCGACATCCGAAAACCTGCCGGAACTGAAAGTGACCGCCATCATCTCATGCGTCGTCATGCCTGGGGCAAGCTCTTCCGCCTGAACGCCGTATATCTCCGCGAAGCGCGGATTGAATATGATGAGCTTTCCCTCAGCATCAAACATGCAAAGGCCCTGCGACATGTTTGTCAGCGCGGCACGAAATTTCGCCTGGGAGTCGGCAAGCGCCAGCTCCATCCGTTTGCGTTGGGTGATGTCCTGATTGACGCCGTAGGTCCTGATCGTTCGACCGTGCTCGTCCTTGACGATGAAAATGCGCACCGCGATGTAGCCGAACGTTCCGTCAGCATAGATCATGCGATGCTCGAACTCTTGGCGGAAGTTGGGATCGGTTGTCTCGATTGCTGCCTTCACCTCGCTGCCAACGACCGCGGCATCGTCCGGATGCACGAACCGCCGCGCGTAATCGGCGGACGCCATTGTGTAACCGCCGACCGCCTCGGCCGTCGTGTGAAACACCTCATAGAAATTGTCGTTGAAGGTGAAGCGGTCGCTCAGAACATCGTATTCCCAATGGCCCGCGCGTGCCATCTTGAGCGCGTTGGAGAATTGCGCTTCGTTGATGCGAAGAACTTCGTTCTGCGCCGACAGACTGCGCTGGACGCCTTGCAGTTCGTCAAGCGTTCGATCGAGCACTCGCAGCGGAAACGTTCGCAGCGCGAGATACATGCCGAATCCGAGCAACCAGCTCAGGATGGCGGCGAAACCGGTCCTGTAGAGAGTCTTCCGAAAACTGGCCGCCACGTCGATATAGCCGAGCGTGGCACCCCTGACGACGATCTCCGCACGGCGCGTCAAGAGCGGAGCCGGCAGCGGCGGTCCGTCTTCGAGCACCAGGCCATCGCCGTCCGCGAATATCTTCTGCTGAACCGGCTCTTCGTTGGCCGTCGGCAATTGAATTTGTTCGACGAGGCGAATCTGCTGGTACTGCCACATCGTGCCATGTGTATAAATGTACTGCGCAATCCGGTTGGCATTGAGGCGGGCCTTGAAGGCCAGCGTGTCCGACGTATTCAGGTAACCGACGAGCAGAAATCCGCTCGGCATCGCAACGGCGGTGACGATCGCCACGGCAAGTCCGATGGCGCCGACCAGGGAGCGGAGGGAAATCGATTTCATATGGCGCATTCTTCAATCGGCCACAGGCAGGTTTCCGGTCTCGCGGAGGATGTCTTGACCTTTCGCGGATCGTAGAAAATCAAGCAGGCGCTCTGCCGCAGCTTCGCCACTTGCGGAATAGACGAGATAGAAGATCTTTTCGTACGGGTACTTGCCGCTTGCGAAATTTTCCAAGGTCGGCTCGACACCGTCGATGGGAACAAACCGCAGATCGCGCTTCTCGGTGACTATCTGGCTGAAACCGGCCTGAACGAAAGAGCCCTTCAGACGCTCCGCAAGTTCGGCGTTGTCCTGATCGGTGGGTGCCGTGGGAATTTCCGGACGGGCCCGTGCCGCTTCGATTGCATCCTGTATTCCCGGGAAGAGCTCCTCGAGAATAAGCGTGTCGCCGTCAAACCTCGTGCGCAGAATAATATTGATCGGCGATCCGTCTGCCCATTTCGGATTCGCCAACGTGAATAGCTCGACAAGCTCGGTGCTCTTCAGACTGTTAGGCTCGTCCTTGGAAGTAATGAATACAAGCGCCGTCCGCGCAAATGGGCTTGCAGTCAGCCCGAGAGCGGCTTCTTCGGCATTCAACGGCCGGGCGGAGATGGCCAAATCGATGACGCCGTCAGCGGTAGCAGCGATGGCGCCTTTGCTCCCCAGGCCTGGGATCACTTTGATCTTGATCCCGGTGGAGACAGCGAGCTCTTCAGCGACATGCTCTGCCATTGGCATCGCACCGCCTGTGCCAGCCAGCTGCAGCGTCTCCGCTGACGCTCCGTGGCCCGCCAGAAACGACCCTGCGAGGCACACCGCAAATGCTAAATTCGAAAGTGACTCGTGCATGGGACATTTCTCCCCAGTTCTCGCGAAGCGCCAGCGGTCAGCGGCTCCTCAGGCGACGGCCTCGATCCGTGGGGCTTGCTCATTGAGCAACTGCGCGATGTCCGAAACCGGTCGGGGCTGACTGAGGAGGCCGTGGCCATCATCCGCCCAAATCATTTGGTCATGGCATCGAGGAATGACATTCGCTACAGCCCCGTAGCGAGACTGCATGGATGCTGCACTTGTCCGACTTAAGGCCCCGTGAAGTGGAACGCCTAGTTCGCCGTATGGCTTAACCGACGCTACCATGCGGTGATGCTTTTAAGCATCATTTGACATACATTGCCGAGGCCGCCGGCCTACGCGATCTATTACGTCGCAATATAGGGCTTAGCCAAGCACATACTCACTTGCGACCATCGTGGCGTGGGTCACGGCCATCAACCGCAACTCTCGTCGTATTGAGCTGATGGCGCTCCTGGGAATTACGTATCTCGTCAATCGATCCTTATTTTGCTTTTGCTTTCGAGCGTTTCGCTGTCAAGGATGGAGGCCTCTCGACTGATCAGCGGTCGTGCTCTGCGATTTTCGTTTTCATGCCACTGCTGATTGGACGAACGCTGTTAGCGACCACTTCACCGTGAAATCAGAAACAGTTTGTAAAGGGCCAATTTGCACCGATCTGGGATTCAGGAGGTCCCATGCACTTTTCTCTCCACCGCCTTTCTTTCCGCCGTGTCTTGCGCTGGCTGCATCCCAGGGAGCGCGGCAATGTCGCCGTGCTTTTTGCATTCACGATGATTCCTATCCTGCTTCTCATGGGCGGCGCCGTCGATTTCGCGCGCTACGCCCGCTACAAGGCCGGACTTGCCAACGCCGTTGATGCGGCCGCGCTCGCCCTCGTTAAGCAGCACAGCGACTTCACCGCGGCGCAGGCGACGACCTTCGTCGACAACTACGTCTCGGCCTCCGCCATCAACGACAGTCAGTTCACTGTTTCGGATATAGCGGTCACCAAGCTCAATAACGGCTTTCATGTTTCCGCCGCCGGCAGCATGAAGACAGTGTTCCTGCCGCTTGGTAGCCTCGTGAAGTCGGGTGGTGGCATCTATGCGATCGGTAGCGATATCGTTGCCGAGGTGGTGAATTCTTCGAACCGAGTCGAGCTGGCACTTGTGCTCGACAACACCGGATCGATGAACTGCGGCGCGACGGTGTCGGGTTCCTGCACCGGAAACTGGAACAGTCCAGGCTCGTCAAGCCGTATCGCGGGCCTCAAGACAGCGGCAAACCTGCTGATCAACATTCTGATGACGGGGACCAGCCCGGATCCGGATCTGGTCAAGATCGCCGTCGTCCCGTTCGAAGGCACTGTCAACACCGGTTACTCGTCCAACAATGTTCCATCGTGGATCGACTGGAACGACACCGGGCGCGCCGATTGGACCGGCGTGAACCTCGACAGGCGCAATACCAGCACGGGAGCATCCTGCACGAGCGGCTCGAGCTGCAAATACATCGGCCACAAATGGCTCTTCGACAAACTGCACGCCAGGAGCTCGAACCTGAAGTGGGAGGGCTGCGTGGAAGTGCGCGCGTCGCCCTACGACCTCCTCGACACGACCCCGACTTCAGGCACGCCGGACACGCTCTTCGTGCCGTTCTTCTGGCCGGACGAGCCGGACAGCGGGAATGACGGCGGCTACGGCTTTCAGAACAACTATCTGAATGACAAAGGCACTTTCAGGACGGGGTCTGGCTGGGGCTGGTATCAGCAAGAAGATCCGGTCAGCGCGCAGAAGAGCTTCAACAAGTACTACCCGTCGAGCAACACGAACAACATCCAGTTCCAGAGCGGGGCGCCGGACACATCCTTTCCATTTGAGAACGGGCCGAACTATGGCTGCCCGCGGCCGATCGTTCCCCTCACGAACAACAAGACGACCGTCACCAACGCCATCAACAACCTCGTCGCGTACCCGGCGATGGGCACTTACATTCCGACTGGCCTCGCGTGGGGATGGCACGTGCTTACGTCCAACGAGCCGTTCACAGAAGGCGTTGGTTCCACAAGCCCATACTTCGACAAGACGCTGAAGGCGATCGTGCTTTTGACCGACGGCGAGAACTCCGTCACCGGGTCCAACAATCCGAACAATTCGATCTTCAGCGCCTACAACTACGTAAATACCAGGGATGCGGGCGGGAACTTTCATCTGAATTCGAATAACGCCAACACGGCCGAGACGAATTTGAACGCAAAGACCGCCGCGCTTTGTCAGAACGTGAAGACTAACGGCACGACCAACACCAAGGAAGACGACATCCGCGTCTACACCATCACGTTCGGCAGCATTCCGTCGAGCGCAGTGACGCTGATGCGGAACTGCGCGTCGGTCGTCGACGGCAAGGCTCTCTACTATCACGCGCCGGGCAACGCAGAGCTGCAGAACATCTTTTCGGAGATCGGCAAGGACCTGGCCGACATCCACCTGTCTATGTAGTGGACATTCTAGGGTCACTAACCGCGCATCGAGGAAGGCCGCCAAGAGCCACCACAATCGCGAGCTCCTCCGACCGGTGAAGTCCGAGCTCGCGAAAGATCAGGTCGACGCCGTGATGCGGATCGGCACTTGTTTGAATGCCGTCGGGCTCTGCCTGGCGCCGCGTGACGTTCTGCGCCGCTCCGCAAGACGTGAAGGTACGAAACAATGACCAGGATGATAAAGTGGATCGCGCTGACGCTCCTGGCCCTGGTGCCGGCTTTGGCCGCGGCAGATCCGGTCACATTGAAGCTCTCGTTCATCACCTCAGACCGTTCCAGCATCTATCAGTGTTATGTCAAACCATTCGTCGACGCAGTCAACGCCGACGGCGCGGGGATAGTTCAGATCAAGGTCTATTTCAGCGGCGCGATCAGTCCGAAAATGACCGAGCAGGCGCGGCTGGCTCTCGATGGTGTAGCCGATTTGGCCTACGTCGTGCCGGGCTATACGCCAAAGCAATTTCCCGATGTCTCGGTTCTGGAATTGCCCGGCCTGTTCCGGAATGAACGCGAGTCGAGCCTCGTCTTCGCGCGGCTGGCCGCCGCCGGGGCTTTCGAAGGGTACCGAAAGTTTTTTGTGGTCGGCGCCTTTGTGACCATCGGCGAAAGCATCGACAGTCGCAAGCCGATCGCCACGCTTGCCGAGTTGAAGGGGCAAAGAATCCGCGTGAATAATTCGATCACAGGCAGCGCTATACGCAAGCTCGGCGCCGTGCCCACGCTGTTGCCGGTCAATCAGGCCATGGATGCCCTCAGCCAGGGGAAGATTGATGGCGTGACAGTGCCGCCGAGCTTGCTTTTTGAATTCGGCTTCGGGCGGCTTACCACTCACCACTATTTACTTGAGCTCGGCGGCGCGACTGTCTCTTTGGTGATGAACCGCGAGAAATTCGCCAGCCTGCCGCCGCGTGGGCAGGAAATCATCCGCAAATACAGCGGCGACTGGCTGTCGGAGCGCGGCGCGGCCTGCTTCGACGCGAAGAACCGCGAAACGGTTGCGCAATTGAAGGCCGACGGGCGGCGAACGGTTGTGGAGCCGTCGTCGGCCGACGTTGCGGCTGCCCGCAGAGTCTTCGCATCGGTGACCGAGGAATGGGCTGCGCAAAGTCCGCATAACCGGGAACTCTTGGCGCTGGTCAAAGCCGAGATTGCGAAATTGCGTTCGTCAACCGAGGTGCGACCATGAGCGCAATCAAAGCGGCCCTTATGACCGCAATCACGTCGGTCTCATGGTTCGTCAAAGCGCTGGTGCGGGCCTGCGTCCTGGCGATTGCGTTGTTGGTGCCACTGACGGCGGTCGCCGAGCCGATCGAACTCAAGCTCGCCTTCTTCGCCTCCGAAAACAGCGACACCTTCCGCTACGGGGTCAAACCGTTTGTCGATGCCGTCAATGCTGAAGGCAAGGGGCTGGTCGTGATCAAGGTCTACCCCGGCGGGGCGCTCGGCAAGTCGTTGGCCGAGCAGCCGGGGCTGGTGCTCGAGGGGGGCGCCGACATGGCTTGGGTCGTCCCCGGCCAGACGCCCTACCGGTTTCCCGACAACGACCTGCTCGAGCTGCCCGGCCTGTTTCATGACGTGCGGGAAGGCGCGCTCACCTATACGCGCATGATCGCCGCTAAGGCGCTGGGTGGATATGAGAGCTTCTTCGTGATCGGAGCTTACACGG
The DNA here is from genome assembly GCA_963801225.1 of uncultured Alphaproteobacteria bacterium. Taxonomy (GTDB): domain Bacteria; phylum Pseudomonadota; class Alphaproteobacteria; order Rhizobiales; family Afifellaceae; genus DASWJZ01. The sequence goes on along the minus strand of CAWDED010000001.1, from coordinate 48,434 downwards.
CCGCCCCCACCATCATTCACAGCCGTAAACCGATCGGCAGTCTTGCAGATCTCAGCGGGACAGAAAATTCGCAGCAACAATCCGATCGGAGCGGAGGCGCTAAAACGCTTTGGCGCCTTGCCAACCGTCATGCCGGCATCGAGGATCGCCGACGCGATCGCCGGGGGCGCCATCGACGGTGCCACCATGGACCCGACTGGCCTGTTCGACTTCGGTGTCGCGCGGGCGACGACGAACCATTACCTTCTGGGCGGCGGCGGCGCTCCGCTGGCGCTGTTGATGAACCGCAAGAAGTTCGACAGCTTGCCCGAAGCCGCGAAAGCTATCATTCGCAAATATAGTGGCGAATGGGCAGCGGCGATGTGGATCGACTTGTACGGAGCCAGCGTAGAGCAATCTCTCAAGAAGATAAAATCTGGATCCCGGCCGCGAGGTGGTAGAGCCATCACAGGCTGATCGCGAAACCGCGCAGCGGATCTACCAGTCCCTGACCGAAGCCTGGGCTGCAAGAGAGCCCCACAATCGCGAGCTGCTGAAACGGGCTGAGGCGGAGTTGGCAACAATCCGCGCCACCAACCGGTAAGCCACGCCATGGAACGCTTCGAAAGCACACCGATCTGGCGCTATCTCGCCCTCATGGTCGTGGTCCTCGTCCTACTGGTCAGCGGCACCTGGCTCACCGTCAAAGTGACGACCGATCATCTACTCTACCAGAACGCCACCCGCACCGCGCAGAACTGGGCGGAGTACCTCGCCGCCAATATGAGCGATCTCGAGCAGATCGCCGCCGGCGAGACGCCGTCGTCGGAGAGCATCGCCTTCTTGAACGCGACGCGTAAGTCGGGCGAAGTGTCTCGCTATACGATCTATAATCGCTACGGCTATTCCATCCTGGTTGCTGATCAGGACAAAGTCTCTCCGGTCAGCTTGTCCGAATACAATGCCGCCGCCGCCAATGCGATCAAGGAAGATCACCCGATCGTCGGTGTCGAAAATGAGGTGACATCCGACCAGCATGCGTATCATGCCGAAGCTTATGTTCCCGTTCAGAGCGGCGGCCGACCGGTCGCCGTTGTCGCGGCCCATCTGGATCAGACTGCCGAGCGCGAGAGCTACACCCGGACATTCCTGCTGGCGGCGGCGGCGCTCTGCGGCTTGACGGCGCTTTCTTTCGGCGTGCCGGCGATCGCGTGGTTCCGGCGCACGCGCGAGAAGCAGCAAGCCGACCGCCGCATTACATTCCTGGCTCATCACGACATCCTGACGGGCCTTGCCAACCGTGCGCGCGTAGTTGAACGGCTGGAGGCGGCGCTTGCAGTCTTGCCGTCGACCGGCGGATTTATCGCGCTGCACTTCTTCGACATCGATCATTTCAAACAGTTCAACGATACGCTCGGCCATGACGGCGGCGATTTCCTGCTCAGCATCATCGGCGAGCGTCTGCGCGCGATGGTGCGCGTCGAGGACATGGTGGCGCGGCTCGGCGGTGATGAATTCGTCGTGGTGCAGACCGGCGTCGCCGACAAAGCGCAGGCGGAGGCTTTCGCCCAGCGCATCGTCGGGAAGCTGAGCGCGCCGAGCTATTTCAAGGAGCAGGAAATCCGCGCGAGCTTCACCATCGGCGTGGCGCTGGCGCCGCAGGACGGCGTCACCGCCGAACGCCTGCTCAAGAGCGCGGATCTTGCGCTCTATGAGGGCAAGATCGCCGGCCGTGACTGCATCCGCTTCTTCGCGCCGGAAATGGACGAGGCGCTGCAAGAGCGCATCAAGCTCGAAAAGATCATCCGCGACGCGGTCGCGCATGAAAGCTTGGTGGTGCATTACCAGCCGGTCTTCGAGATGGCCAACAAGCACCTGGTCGGCTTCGAGGCCCTGGTGCGCCTGCCGGCGCCGGACGGCACGCTGATCCCGCCGGACGACGTTCCTCCCGCTCGCCGAAGAAATGCACCTCATCGACAAGATCGGGACCTGGGTGCTGCGCGAGGCCTGCCGCACGGCAACCAGTTGGCCGGACGATCTGACCGTGGCGGTGAACCTGTCGCCGGCTCAGTTTGAATCCGGTTCGCTTGAGGAGACCGTCGCCAGCGCCCTTGAAGGCGTCCGGCCTGAAGCCGCAGCGGCTTGAGCTGGAAATTCTTGAGAGCTTGCTGCTCGAAAACACCGAAGCGATCATGGCCACACTTACGCGGCTCAAGGAAATGGGCGTGTCGATCGTCATGGACGATTTTGGCACCGGCTATTCGAGCCTGAGCTATCTCTGGAGGTTCCCCTTCGACAAGATCAAGATCGACCGCAGTTTCATGGGAGGCTTCGAAAAGTCAGGGCACGATGTGGAGACGGTGGTGAAGACGATCATCGCGCTCGGTCGCGAGATGAATATGCGGGTGACGGTCGAAGGTGTGGAAACCTCGGACCAGGTCGACTTTCTCTACGATGCCGATGCTGACCAAGTGCAGGGCTTCTATTTCGGTCACCCGATGCCCGCGTCGCAGCTCGAAGGTGACGTTTTCGACAAGATTCGCTCTTCGGCCGTCGTACCGCTGGGCGCAGCGACCAGGCTGCGGGTCGTGTAGTCATCGCAAATAGGCTGAAACCGCGATTTCACGGCGGAGCGCTGAGAGCTGGAAGCCGCGCCCGCACCGGGCCTCGGCTCCGCCACTCGTAGCCCCAGCGCAGCCCCGGAGGCATGAATTTCTGTGAGAGATTTGGCTCCCCGGGCCGGACTCGAACCAGCGACCCAGCGGTTAACAGCCGCTTGCTCTACCAACTGAGCTACCGGGGATCAGGGGGCCATATATTGCAGTGAGGCTTGCCATTGCAAGCGTGCCGGGGCATTGAGCCGGAAGCCGTCACAGTCTGGCTGTCCCGGCACAGTAGGTTTATTGGCAAAGGTTGGCCGGGAAATGGTGATGGCGCAGGAGAGCAGCCCGGGTCGGGCCCGCATCCGAGTCGGCAATCGGCATGTGCCGTTGCCGCGCTCGCGGCTGCTCAGGGTGTCTATCGGCTCGCTGCTGGTGTTTGGCGGAATCTTCTCGTTCCTGCCGGTTCTGGGCCTCTGGATGCTGCCGCTCGGGGCGCTCGTCCTCTCCCACGACATCCCCCGCGTGCGCCGCTGGCGCCGCCGCTTCTCCGTCTGGTATTCCCGCAAATACCCGGCAACCGCCCAGAAGCTCGGCATAAGGGGAAACGGCAACGGAAACGGAAACGGCAGCGCAAATCGCTCTGGGCGCCCCGTCGCCTCCTGAGCCGCTTGCCGAGGCGGCCTCGCTCCCGCATAATGGATTCGCTCTGGTTCCCCGCCGGCGCGAAACGCGCCATGGGGATGAAATTGGGAATGCGGTGCGGGACGACCCAAGTCGGGGTCCCAAATCCGCAGCTGCCCCCGCAACTGTAAGCGGCGAGCCCACCCGCAGCATGGCCACCGGAAACGGGAAGGCGCGGGGCATGGGCGCCGACCCGCGAGCCAGGAGACCAGCCCGGGCAAGAATGCTCGAAACGCCGTCGGAGGGACGGCAAGGAGGTCTCATGAATACAATTGCCCCAGCGAACCCGTCGATAGCCTCTGCCGGGCTCGCTACCCGCTGGCCGGCGCTCGTCGCCATCGTCTTCGGCCTTGTCGTGGTCTTCGGCGCCGGTTTCGCCAGCCCGTCGGCGATCCACAACGCCACGCACGACACGCGCCACGCCTTCGGGCTGCCCTGCCACTAACCATCCCATGCTCAAGACCCTGATCCTGAGCGCCGCCGCGGCAGGGGTGGCGGCCGGGCTCGTTACGGCTGCGTTGCAGCAGGTGACGACGACCCCCATCATCATCGAGGCGGAACAGTATGAGGGCGGCGCCGCCGCGTCTCACGACCACGCCTCGCTTGTGCCTGACCAAGCCGGCGCGCTGACGGCGACGCACGACGTGGCGGCCGCGGGCGAGGAGGGTGGCTGGAAGCCGGCCGACGGCATCCAGCGCACGCTCTCCACATCGCTCGCCACCATTGTCATCGGCGTCGGCTTCTCGCTCGTGCTGCTCGGCGCCATGTGGTTCGCCGGGGTGCCGATCGATGCGCGCAGCGGCCTCGCCTTCGGCGCGGCCGGCTTCGCCGCGGTGGCATTGGCGCCGGCGCTCGGCCTACCGCCGGAAATCCCCGGCAGCGGCGCGGCGGCGCTGGAGGCGCGGCAGATCTGGTGGCTCTTCGCCGCCATATGCACCGCCGGCGGGCTCGCCATGGCGCTGCTCGGGCGCAATGTCGCCCTGCTGGTCGCCGGCATCGTGCTCATCGCTGTGCCGCATATCGTCGGCGCCCCGCAGCCGCACGCTTACGAGAGCACGGCTCCGGCCGAGCTCGCGGGGCATTTCGCCGCGGCGTCGCTGGTGGTCACCGCCGTGTTCTGGGCGGTGCTCGGAAGCGCCTCGGGCGCGCTCTACGAGCGCTTCTCGCGGCCCCCGGCGAAGGGTCCCGTGCCGGGGTGAGCCGTCTTGTGCTGGTGCTTGGCGGCGCGCGTTCCGGCAAGAGCGCCCATGCGGAGGGCCTCTTGGCCGCCAGTGGGCTTGAGCGGGTCTACATCGCTACCGCCGAAGCGGGCGATCCCGAGATGAATGAGCGCATCGCGGCGCACCGGGCGCGCCGCGGCCCCGACTGGCGGACCGTGGAGGCGCCGCTCCGGTTGGAGGAGACGCTCGCCGCCGAGGCCGGGGAGGGGCGGGCGGTGCTCGTCGACTGCCTGACGCTGTGGCTGTCGAACCTCATGGCCGCCGACGAGGATTTTGAGGCACGCATCGCGCAGCTGGTCGAGACGGCGAAAGCCGCGAAGGGCCTCCGCGTCTTCGTTTCCAACGAGGTCGGGCTCGGCATCGTGCCCGACACGCCGCTCGGCCGCCGCTTCCGCGACGCGCAGGGGCGCATGAACCAGGCGATGGCCGCCGCCGCCGACCACGTGGTCTTCACCGCGGCCGGCCTGCCGCTGATATTGAAAGGCACCGCATGAGCGAAACAGCGAAGCAGCCCCTCGGCCGCATCCCGGCCACCATCGTCACCGGCTTCCTAGGCGCCGGCAAGACGACCCTGATCCGCCATCTCCTGGAGAATGCCGGCGGGCGCCGGATCGCGCTCATTGTCAACGAGTTCGGCGATGTCGGCTTCGACGGGCAGGTGCTGTCCGACTGCGGCAGCGAGGCCTGCGGCGCCGACGACATCATCGAGCTGGCCAACGGCTGCATCTGCTGCACCGTCGCCGACGATTTCCTCCCCGCCATGGAAGCGATCCTGGCGCGCGCCGAGCCGCCCGACCACATCATCATCGAGACGTCGGGCCTGGCGCTGCCGCAGCCGCTGGTGAAGGCCTTCGCCTGGCCCACCGTGAAGCCGCGGCTCACCGTCGACGGCGTCGTCACCGTCATCGACGCAACCGCGGTCGCCGAGGGCCGCGTCGCCTCCGACGAGGCGAAGCTCGCCGAGCAGCGCGCCAAAGACCTGTCGCTCGATCACGACGACCCGGTGGAGGAGCTGTTCGAGGATCAGCTCCGCTGCGCCGACCTCATCGTCATCTCCAAGACCGACCTGGTCGACGCGGCCGGCCTCGCCCGCGTGGAAAAGGCGATCGCCGAGGACCGCCGGCCTGCAGGCCCGCACGCTGCATGTGGCGAACGGCATGCTGCCGGCCGACATCCTGCTCGGCCAGTCCGCCGCCGCCGAGGACGACACCGTGAGCCGCATGAGCCACCATGAGCTGGCGGGCGAGGAGCACGAGCACGACGATTTCGACAGCTTTGTGCTCGGCGTCTCCGCGCCCGACCGCTCCACCGCCGAGGCGCGCGTGCGCGCCGCCATGGCCATCGACGGCGTGCTGCGCATCAAAGGCCTCGTCGCCATCGACGGCCGCGCCGCCCCGCTTGCGGTGCAGGCCGTCGGCCCGCGCGTCGAAACGTGGTTCGTGCCGGAGGAGGCGCGCAAGCCGGGGCTTGGTGGTGATCGGGCTACGCGACCTCGATCGCGCGGCGGTGGAACGGGCGCTAGGGGGCGATGGCTAAAATCACCCTCCCTTCGTTTGTCATCCCGGAAGGCGCGCAGCGCCTGTCCGGCACCCATGCGCACCTGATCGTTCCTGTTTCCGCGCCGGCGGCTCCATCGCATCCGGTGTCCATAGGTCCCGGTCTTGCCGCTGCGCGGCAAACCGGGATGACCCATCGATAGGGAGGTGCCCCAAAGATGCACCTCCTGAGAGGCCAGCCAAAAACCCTCACCGGCGATGCCGAGCCGGTCGACCTGGAGCAGTCGCCCGGCGATATCGTCATCCTCACCGCCGCCGATACGGAAATCTCCGGCCTCGCCGCCGCCCGCCGCGCGCTCGGCGAAGACTTCCCGTCCGTGCGGCTCGCCAACTGGATGCAGCTCCTGCATCCCTATTCGGTCGATCTCTACGCCGAGAACGTGCTCGCGCACGCGAAGCTCGTCGTCCTCCGCCTGCTCGGCGGCGCCTCCTACTGGCGCTACGGGCTCGACGAAGCCGCGCGGCTCGCCCGCGCCAACGGCGCCAGGCTCGTCGTCATCCCCGGCGATGCGACATGGGATGCGGCTCTCGCGGCGCACGGCACCGTGCCGGAAGCCGAGGCGCAGAAGCTCTGGTCCTACCTGGTCGAAGGCGGCTCGGAGAACCTCGTCAATGCGCTGCGCTTCTGCGCGCACCTGATCGGGCAGGGCGCGGAGCCGGACGAAGCAAAGCCGCTCCCCACGGCGGGCGTCTACACTCCGGCGAACCCAGACCCTCTCCCTCATGCTGAGGCGCGCGCCGGAGGCGCGCCTCGAAGCACGAGCCCACCTGAGCGTGCCGCCGATCGTCTTCTACCGCGCGCTGCTGCAGGCGGGGCAGACCGAGCCGGTCGACGCGCTCTGCGCCGCGCTAGCCGAACGCGGCCTGCAGGCGCTGCCGATCTACGTTTCCAGCCTCAAGGCCAAGGAGGACGCCGCCTTCGTCGCCGAGACATTCGCGACGCACGCGCCGGCCATCGTCCTCAACGCCACCGCCTTCGCCCTGTCGCAGCCGGGCCGCGACTTCGCCGGCACGGTCCTCGACGGCGGCGACGCGGCCGGTGCTGCAGATCACCTTCGCCGGCATCTCGGAGGAGGCGTGGGCCGGCTCCACGCGCGGCCTGGCGCCGACCGACCTCACCATGAACGTCGTGCTGCCGGAGGTCGACGGCCGCATCATCACCCGCGCCGTCTCCTTCAAGGAGGCGGGCGCGCTCGACCCGCTCACCGAGTGCCGCCCGGTGCGCTACCGGCCGAAGCCCGATCGCGTCGCCTTCGTCGCCGATCTCGCCGCGCGCTGGGCCAGGCTCCGCGCGAAGCCCAACGCCGAGAAGCGCGTCGCCATCGTGCTCTCCAACTATCCCAACAAGGACGGCCGCATCGCCAACGGCGTCGGCCTCGACGCCCCGGCCTCGACCGCGAACGTGCTGGCCGCGATGCGCGAGGCCGGCTACGCGGCCGAGGGCGCGCCGGAGACCGGCGCCGAGCTGATGACGCTGCTCCTCGCCGGCCCGACGAATGCGCTGAGAAGCGCCGCTGCGGAAGCCCAGAGCCAAACCGGGACTGGAGAAAGCCCTCATCCTGAGGTGCGAGTGCAGCGAGCCTCGAAGGACGAGGGCGATGGCACGGCCGTGCTGTCCGAACTCGCCGAAAGCCTGAGCCCCACCGATGGTGCTTCGAGGCTCGCGCCTGCGGCGCTCGCACCTCAGCATGAGGGTGGGGGAAAGGCTGACGGAACTGGAGACGAGAGTGCGACCCTCTCTCTCCCCGACTACCTCACCCACTTCAACCGCTTGCCCGAGCCGGTCAAAGCCGCCGTCACCGCCCGCTGGGGCGATCCCGCCTCCGATCCCTTCGTCGCGGGCGAAAGACTTCGTTCTCCCGGCGCATCGCTTCGGCAATGTCGTCATCGGCATCCAGCCGGCGCGCGGCTACAACATCGATCCGAAGGCGACCTACCACGACCCCGACCTCGTCCCGCCGCACGCCTATTTCGCGTTCTATTTCTGGCTCCGCGAGGCATTCGGCGCCGACGCGCTCGTCCACATGGGCAAGCACGGCAATCTCGAATGGCTGCCGGGCAAGGCGCTGGCGCTCTCCGCCGAGTGCTATCCCGAGGCGGCGCTGGGTCCGCTGCCGGTCGTCTACCCCTTCATCGTCAACGACCCCGGCGAGGGCGCGCAGGCCAAGCGCCGCAGCGCCGCGGTCATCGTCGACCACCTCATGCCGCCCATGGCGCGCGCCGAGACCTATGGCGCGGCGGCCGAGCTGGAGGCGCTGATCGACGAATACGCCGCCGCCGAAGCCGGCGACCCGCGTCGTGCCAAGCTGGTGGCGGAGCAGATCGCCGACCTGGCCCAGGCGCACGGCTTCGATGCCGATCTCGGCCTCGACCTCAAGGGCGACGGCACCGGCGCGCTCGCCAAGCTCGACGAGCACATCTGTGACCTCAAGGAGCTGCAGATCCGCGACGGGCTGCACGTGCTGGGCGAAGGCCCGAGCGGCCGCCAGCGCGCCGAGACGCTTGTGGCTCTGGCGCGCGTCCCGCGCGGCAGCGGAGAGGGCGGCGACGCCTCGCTGCTGCGGGCTTTGGCGGAGGATCTGGAACTCGGCTTCGATCCGCTCGATTGCCAGTTCTCTGCGCCTTGGGACGGCCCGAGACCCACCGCACTCAACTCCCCTCCCCCCTTGCGGGGGAGGGCTGGGGAGGGGGGAAGGCCGCAAGCACCAGTCTCGATGGGTTCACCCCCCTGGCGCACCATGGCGACACGGTGGAGCGTCTCGAGGCACTGGCACTCCATCTCGTTTCGGAGCCGCCCGCCGTGAACCAGAACGCCAAGCGCTCACTGGGCTTGGCGCTTCCCCCCTCCCTGGCCCTCCCCCGCAGGGGGGAGGGGATACGCGCCGCGCAACCGCCGTGCTCCACACGCTCGCAGAACTCCATCGCCCCATCCCTCGACGTCTCCGGCGCTCGCGAAATCGCCGCGACCCTCGCCGCCCTCTCCGGACGTTTCGTCCCGCCCGGGCCCCTCCGGCGCGCCGACGCGCGGCCGCGCCGACTGCCTCCCCACCGGCCGCAACTTCTATTCCGTCGACGTGCGCGCCGTGCCGACGCCCGCGGCATGGGACCTCGGCCGCCGCTCCGCCGACCTCCTCGCCGAGCGCTACTTCCAGGACGAGGGCGAATGGCCGCGCGCCATGGCGCTCACCGTCTGGGGCACGTCGAACATGCGCACCGGCGGCGACGACATCGCCCAGGCGCTGGCGCTGATCGGCGCGCGCCCGGTGTGGGAGGGCGCCTCCGGCCGCGTCACCGGCGTCGAAGTCATCCCGCTCGCCGGAGCTGAAGCGTCCGCGCATCGACGTGACGCTCCGCATCTCCGGCTTCTTCCGCGATGCTTTCCCAGCGCAGATTGCGCTCTTCCACGAGGCGGTGCAGGCGGTGGCGGAGCGCGACGAGCCAGAGGACGCCAACCCCATCGCCGCGCGCATCCGCGCCGACGCGGCGAAACTGGAGGAGGCGGGCCTCGCGCAAGCCGACGCGGCGCATGCCGCCTCCTTCCGCGTCTTCGGCTCCAAGCCGGGCGCCTACGGTGCGGGCCTGCAGGCGCTGATCGACGAGGGCATATGGGCGGAGCGCAAGGACCTCGCCGCCGCGTTCCTCGAATGGTCGGCCTACGCCTATGGCGGCGGCGCGGAAGGCGAGGGCGCCCGCGCACCTCCTCGAGACGCGGCTGAAGGCCACCGACGCCGTGGTGCAGAACCAGGACAACCGCGAGCACGATCTGCTCGATTCCGACGACTACTACCAGTTCGAGGGCGGGCTCTCCTCGGCGGTGGAGACGCTGCGCGGCGAGGCGCCGAGAATCTTCCACAACGATCATTCCCGCCCCGAGCGCCCGGTGATCCGCGCGCTCGACGAGGAGATCGCGCGCGTGGTGCGCGGCCGCGCCGCCAACCCGAAATGGATCGCCGGCGTCATGCGCCACGGCTACAAGGGCGCCTTCGAGATCGCCGCGACCGTCGACTATCTCTTCGCCTTCGCCGCCACCACCAACGCGGTGAAGCATCACCATTTCGAGCAGCTGCACAGCGCCTATATCGAGGACGAGGCGGTGCGCGCGCTTCATCGCCGAGAACAACGCGCCGGCGCTGAAGGAGATCGCCGCGCGCTTCTGCGAGGCGGTCGACCGCGGCCTTTGGGCGCCGCGCCGGAACAGCGCGTATGACGAGCTTAAGCGGCTCGCTGGAAGGCTTGCGGCATGAGGTTATGCTGGCGGATCGGCGGGCGTGGGCGGCTCGTACCAGACCTCGACCTCGTATCCGTCGGGGTCGGCGAAGAAGATGTAGGGCTCGCCCGGCACGAACGCGCCCTTGTCGAGGATGCGCCCGCCGGCCGCAACGACGGCCGCCTCCGCCGCATCGACGTCGGCCGGATCGGTCAGGCGGAACCCGAAATGCGCGATGCCGCCGGCTTTGCCGGCGCTTTCCTGCTTCCGCTCAAAGACCAGCACGTCGCGGCTGCCGGGAGTCTGTGCCTGGATGAAGTCCACGTGGCGATAGACGGCGACCATGCCGAGAGCCGCCTCATAGAACGCCAGCGACCGCTCCGGATCGGCGACTGCGAGCGCCACGTGCGTCAGGCCATATGTCTTGACCATCACTCCCCCTTGCCCAAGCTGGCGCAGCCTAACGCAGATCGGACGATGCATGAAAACCGAAGGCCTCAGTGAAGCCGAGATCAACGCCAAGCACGCGGAGAAGATGCGCCGCAAGAAGGAGGCGCGCGACAAGATCATCGCGACGAAGACGATCGAGAAGGGGCTCTTGATCGTCCACACCGGCAAGGGGAAGGGGAAGTCGACCGCCGCCTTCGGTCTCGTCTTCCGCGCGCTCGGCAACGGCATGAAGGTGGCGATCGTGCAGTTCGTGAAGGGCAAGTGGCAGACCGGCGAGCGCGCGGCGCTGGAGAAGTTCGGCGACCAGGTCACCATCAACACCATGGGCGAGGGCTTCACCTGGGAGACGCAGGACCGCGCCCGCGACATCGCGGCGGCGAGGTCCGCGTGGGAGAAGGCGAAGGCGCTGATCATGGATGACGAGCACGACATGGTGGTGCTTGACGAGCTCAACATCGTGCTGCGCTACGACTACCTCGACACGGCCGAGGTGGTCGCGGCGCTGATGGCGCGCCCGCCGATGAAGCACGTCGTCGTCACCGGGCGGAACGCCAAGGACGAGCTGATCGAGGCGGCCGATCTCGTCACCGAGATGGAGCAGGTGAAGCACCCCTTCCGCTCCGGCGTGAAGGCGCAGAAGGGGATCGAGTTCTAGCAGGGCGGCAGCGCCGCCCCAGCCAACGGCCTGCCATCACGCAAACGCGATGGCGCTTGCTACGTCCGCCGCAATCGCCTGGACGGGTGCGCCGTTGACGCCGCCGATTCCCCAACGGTAGTATTCAAAAGAAAATCGCGTGCGGATTCGCGGCTTGGGCTACCGATGAGCGTTTGACCCCAGGATTTCGCGATCACCCCCCGGAGGGAGACTCCAATGAACAAGAGGCCGATACTTTTCGCAGCTGCGTTTGCATCGATCCTGGGGTGCGCAACCAGCGCCTCGGCGTTCTCGGTCAATATCGGCGTAGGGGTGCCGTTCGTTCCGCCTCCCGGCTACTACTACGACCCGGACAACCACCACTACGACAACTGGGGCATCAGCGCCCAGGACGCAGTGGACATCGCGCACCACAATGGTGTGCGGCGGGTGGATGACGTATCGCGTCGTTCGAACACCTACGAAGTCGGCGGGTGGGATCGGCACAACCACTACCTGACCGTGGTCGTCGACCGCCGCAACGGCGATGTGATCGACATCGACCGCTGACGTCGAACAAATACTGAGACCAGCGGCCGCGCTCGTGGCGCGGCCGGTTCGCCGGTTCGCACGAGACTGCGGCCACGTGCCTATGCGCTGTCCGCATAGTTCGGCAGTTCCCACTGGCGGGCTGAAGCGGGGGCTTCCGGGAGCGCGGCGCTCGGCTATAGGGAGCGCGTGACCCACACCCCCGCCATCATGATCCAAGGCACCGGCTCCAATGTCGGCAAGTCGCTGATCGTCGCCGGCCTCTGCCGCGCCTTCGCCGACCGCGGGCTGAAGGTGGCGCCGTTCAAGCCGCAGAACATGTCGAACAATGCCGGGGTCACGGCCGACGGCGGCGAGATCGGCCGCGCGCAGATGCTGCAGGCGCGCGCCGCCGCGTCTGGCGCCGTCGCTCCACATGAACCCGGTGCTGCTCAAGCCGGAGACGGAGACCGGCGCGCAGGTCGTCGTGCAGGGGAAGCGCTGGGCAACGCTTAAGGCGCGCGACTACGGCAAGCGAAAAAGCGAGCTTCTGCCGAAGGTTCTGGAGAGCTTTGAAACGGTTTCCGTCAGCCGCGGATCTGGTCATTGTCGAGGGGGCCGGGTCGCCTGCGGAGATCAATCTGCGCGCCGGCGACATCGCCAATATGGGCTTCGCCGAGGCGGCGGACCTGCCGGTGATCCTGGTCGGCGACATCGACCGCGGCGGCGTCATCGCTGCCCTGGTCGGCACCCACGCCGTCCTTGAAGAGGCCGAGCGGGCTCGGATAAAGGCATTCCTCGTCAACAAGTTCCGCGGCGACGTTTCGCTTTTCGATGAAGGTCTGGCGGAGATCGCCGCGCGCACAGGCTGGGCGTCGCTCGGCGTGGTGCCGTACTTCGCCGACGCGGTCCGCCTGCCGGCGGAGGACGTGCTCGGCCTGCCGGCCGCTGCGGCGTCGTCTGCGGGCGCAATCGCGCGGATCGCCGTGCCGCGCCTGCCGCGCATCGCCAATTTCGACGATCTCGACCCGCTGCGCGCCGAGCCGGAGGTGGAGGTTCTGATCGTCGAGCCGGGGCGACCGATTCCCGGCGACTGCGACCTCGTGCTGCTGCCCGGCTCCAAGTCCACCATCGCCGATCTTGCCGCGCTCCGGCGCGAAGGCTGGGACATCGACATCGCCGCGCACCGCCGCCGCGGCGGCATGGTGCTCGGCCTCTGCGGCGGCTACCAGATGCTCGGAAGGACGATCGCCGATCCGGACGGCGTCGAGGGCCATGCCGGGAGCGTCCCCGGTCTCGGCCTGCTCGCCATCGACACCGTGCTCGGCGGCGACAAGACCACCGCGCCGGCGGCCGGCATGCACGTCGGGAGCGGCACGCCGGTCTCCGGCTACGAGATCCATCTCGGCCGCAGCGAGGGAGAGGATTGTGCTCGGCCCTTCCTCGCCATCGACGGCCGCGCCGACGGGGCGATGTCGGCCGACGGGCTGGTGGCCGGCACCTACATGCACGGCCTCTTTGCGGGCGACGCTTTCCGCCGCGCCTTCCTCGCCGGGCTCGGGGCGCGCTCTGCGGCGAGCTACGAGGCGGAGGTGGAGGCCGTGCTCGACGGCCTTGCCGCCCACCTCGCAGCCCATCTCGACCTCGATGCGATCCTCGCTATTGCGCGGTCGCGAGCGCAATGAGCGCGCCCGCCGCAACGAGGATCAGAAGCAGCACCCAGGCGGTATCGATCAGCCGGATGGCCGTCAGGATGTCCGCCGGACCGACGTCCCTGCGGCCCTCGCCGTTGAGCCAGGCGCCGTCGACCTCCACCTCGCCGTAGCGCCGCGGGCCGCCGAACGCCACGCCGAGCGCGCCCGGCGAGCGCCGCCTCCGGCCAGCCGGCATTCGGCGACTTGTGGCTCGGCGCGTCGCGGCGCGCCGCACGCACCGCATGCCGGGCGTCGCAGCCGGTAGATCGCGGCCGCCGCCGCCACCAGCAGCGCCGACAGCCGCGCCGGCACGAAATTCAGCGCGTCGTCGAAACGCGCCGCCGCCCAGCCGAAGGCTTCGTATCGGGCACTGCGATGGCCGATCATGGAATTGGCCGTGTTGGCGGCCTTGTAGATGAGCAGTCCCGGTAGCCCGAGGAGCGCGTACCAGAAGACCGGCGCCACCAGGCCGTCGGAAAAATTCTCCGCCGCGCTCTCCATGGCCGCGCGGGCGATGCCGGCCTCGTCGAGGCTCGTCACGTCCCGCCCCACGATCTGCGCCACGGCGCGCCGGCCCGCGCCCACGCCGCCCGAAAGAAGCGCGCGGCCGACCGCCTCGACGTGGTCGATGAGGCTCTTCTGCGCCAGGAACACGGCGACGATCAGCGTCTCCACGGCCATCCCGAAAGGAACGGCGGCAAGCACCCTGTGCACCGCCAGGCCGAGCACGCCGGCGCCCGCCGCCAGCCCGACCGTCACGGCGACGCCGCGCCGCCGCCGCGCCGCGGCGGCAAGGCTCTCCCGGTTGAGCCGCGAATCGAGCCAACCCACCAGCCGCCCGATCAGCGCCACGGGATGGGGCAGGCGCCCCCACAGCGCCGGCGGGTCGCCGACCAGCCGGTCGAGCACCAGCGCCGCCGCCAGCACCAGCAACGTCACCGCGAGCATGCGTCATCGCTGTGGCCCGTCCTCAAGCGGCATATCGCTCCTGCCCTGGCGCTCCCGGCGCTCGGCTCCCATCTCAGGGATGGCGCATAGCCGATCGCAGGCGGACACGCATCATCGCCGAGCATCGCTGCTGCTTGTGGAGGATTTCGCCGTCTGATAACGCATCCGCGAGACGGCCTCGTGGCGGAGTGGTTACGCAGCGGACTGCAAATCCGTGCACCCCGGTTCGATTCCGGGCGAGGCCTCCAGTCTTTCCACTGAACAGCTTACAATCCCCAGTCGCCGCAGCCGCGACGATGCGGATTCTTGTGCGGCGCGGCAACGCGCCCTAGAAACGCAGCCGACCGTTACGCGGGGTGAGACCGGGATGCCGGACTTCGGGGCGCTGCGCCAGCGCATGGTGGACAATCAGCTGCGGCCGAGCGCCGTCACCGATCCGGAGGTGATCCGGGCTTTCCTCGACGCTGCCGCGCGAAGATATTCGCGGCCGAGGAGGAAAAGCCCTTCGCCTATGCGGACCGCGAGCTCGTCATGTCGCAATCGGCGCCGCATCGGCACATGCTGATTCCGGTTCAGCTCGCCCGCCTCGTGCAGGCGCTGCCGCTCGGGCCCGGTGCCAAGGCGATGGTGGTCGGCTGCGGCTCGGGATTCTCCGCAGCGCTCCTGTCGCGCCTCGCCGGCTCCGTCGTGGCGCTGGAGGAGGATGCGGGACTTGCGGCGATGGCGCGCGAGCGCCTCGCCGGCCTCGGCGCGGCGAACGTGACGCGTGGTGGAAGGAAAGCTGACGGAGGGCTGGCCCGGCGAGGCGCCCTACGATGCGATTCTTCTCGACGGGGCGGTCGAGCTGGTGCCGGACGGCCTCATCGGGCAGCTGCGCCCGGGCGGCATGCTGGCGGCGATCGTGCGGCTGGAGCGGGTGAGCCGGGCGATGCTCTACGAGCGGGTGGGCGACGAAGCGACGAAATGGCCGCAATTCGAGGCATGGGCGGCAGCCCTGCCGGGCTTCGAGCGCAAGCGCGAGTTCGTGTTCTGAGTGGCGGGTGCCGCTCCGTTTGAATCTGTTGCAATTTGGCCGCGCTCGCCTGTCATTCGTGGCTGCGGGCTGGTGACGAGGGGGCGATGCGGGCATATCCGCGACACAGCATGGTAAGAATTGCAACGCGGTCGGCTGACCCCCGCGGTCAGGCGTAGTCGAGGAGCCCCGGTGCCCATTCGCAAGTCCGTTCGCATTGTCGCCCTCACCAGCCTGTGGCTCGCGGCCGCCACGCCTTCGGCTCGGGCGGAATCGATCGTCGATGCGCTCGCTTCGGCCTACGCCTCCAACCCGGAGATCAATTCGGCCCGCGCTTCGACGCGTTCCACCGACGAGAATGTCCCGATCGCGCGCTCCGGATACCTTCCGGTCATTTCGCTCTTCAACACGATGACGGCGCAGCGCGCCAGCACGCCGCTCAACGCGCTCGGCGACCAGGCCACGCTCGACAACGCGGTGGGCGTCACGATCTCGCAGAACCTCTTTACGGGGTTCCGCACGCGCAACGCCCTCCGCCAGGCCGAGGCCGGCGTGCTGGCGAGCCGCGAGCTGTTGCGCAACACCGTACAGAACGTCCTCTTCGACAGCCGCGCAGGCCTACATGGACGTGCTGCGCGACATCGCCATCCTCGATATCCGCCAGCGCAACGTCCTCTTCCTCGACGAGCAGGTGCGTGCCGCCAACGAGCGCTTCAATGTGGGCGAGAACACCCGCACGGATGTGGCGCAGGCGCGTGCGCAGCCTTGCGACGTCGCGCGCAGCGGTCAGCCTTGCGGAAGCCAATCTCGCCACCGACCGGGCGACCTACCGGCAGGTCGTCGGTCACGACCCGATCGGCCTCGCCGACACCTTCCCCTACGGCCGGCTCATTCCCCCCTCCGTGAACGATGCGGTCGTCGCCGGCCAGAACAGCCACCCGGTCATCCTCGCCGCCATCAATCAGGCCGACGCACAGGCCTATGCCGTGAAGCAGCTTGAGGGCGAGTTCCTGCCGACCGTAAGCGTGCAGGGGACGCTCCAGCACAGCGACAATTTCAATACGCGATGCCGCCCCGAACAGCGCCGCCATCGTTGGGCGCCTGACCATTCCGCTCTACCAGGGCGGCGCCGTGTCCGCCCAGGTTCGGCAGGCGAAGGAGAACTACGGGCAGAGCAAGATTCGACATCGACATCGCGCGCGACCAGGTGCGCGCGGCGGTCGTCTCCGCCTGGGCGCAGGCGGAAGCAGCCGCCAATGCCATCACCGCGGCGCAGGAAGGCGTCGACGCGGCGGAGATCGCGCTTTCCGGCGTGCAGGAGGAGCAGCGGGTCGGCCAGCGCACGACACTCGACGTGCTTGACGCGCAGCAGGTGCTCTTGAACGCCCGTGAGACGCTGATCACGGCCCGCCACAACCGCATCGTGGCGTATTATTCGGTCCTCTCGGCCATGGGCCGGCTAACGGCTGAGGGGCTGTCGCTGCCGGTCGCGGCCTATGATCCGACCGAGCACTACCGCGCCGTCCACAACAAGCTCTACGGCACACGCACACCCGACGGCCGCTGACGCGCATTTCTGTTCTGAACCCCGCCCGCGAAGCTTTTCTTAACGATCCTATGCGCGTCTAATCCCTGACAATTCGCGTTCCGAATCGGCGGACGGCTTTACCGGAGAGGGCAAATGGCAAATCCCAGCGCAGCGCATGAACCTTCTATGGAGGAGATTCTTGCGTCGATCCGGCAGATCATCTCGGAAGACGGCGGGGAGCCCGAAGGTGGCGAGGCCAAGGCAGCGCAAAGCACCAAGCCGGAATCGAGCTTCGAGGACGTAATGGCTGAGGAAGCCGCTGCCGTCGAAGCTGCGAGTGAGGAAGACGCGGAGATCGTCGAAGCGGAAGCCGTCGAGGACGTCGAGGCGGAGATCGCCGAGGACGACGTCGAGACGGAGCCCGAGAGCGCACCTTTTCAAGGAGAGCCTATGACACCGCAGTCCTTAAGCGCCGCGGCGGCCGAGCCGCGCGAGTCCTTTGCGACAGCGCCCCGCCAGGAGAGCGCGCCGGCCGCTGCCACGTCGCAGGTTTCGGCTTCTAGCGCTGCCGAGGCGCTGCTGTCGGCTGAATCCGGCAACGCCGTCCACGGCGCATTCAGCGCGCTCGCGCACACGATTCTGGCGCAGAATGCGCGCACGCTTGAGGATCTGGTCGCAGAGATGCTGCAGCCGATGCTGCGGAACTGGCTCGACGAAAATCTGCCGGCCCTGGTCGAGCGGCTGGTGCAGGAGGAAATCCAGCGGGTCTCGCGCGGCAAGCGCTGAGGTGTCGCTGCCGACCTTTCTCGACTGGCTGAAGCGCGCCGTCTCCTTGAGCGGCGCGTTTTTTGCACGCCCGCAGGGCGGTTGACACGGCCTTGCGCCGTCAGTTTAACACCGCCGCCACTGCCGGGACGCCGGACTCCCTATGCTCGAAAAGACCTACGACGCCGCGAGCGTTGAGCCTGCTATCCGGGAACGCTGGGAAAAGGCCGACGCCTTCCGCGCCGGCGCCGGCGCGGAGCCGGACGCCAAGCCGTTCTGCATCGTCATTCCGCCGCCCAACGTGACCGGCTCGCTCCACATGGGGCACGCGCTCAACAACACGCTGCAGGACGTGCTGGTGCGCTTCGAGCGCATGCGCGGCCGCGACGTGCTGTGGCAGCCCGGCATGGATCATGCCGGCATCGCCACGCAGATGGTGGTCGAGCGCCAGATGATGGAGCGCCAGGAGCCCGGCCGGCGCGACATCGGGCGCGAGGCCTTCCTGGAAAAGGTCTGGGCGTGGAAAGCCGAATCCGGCGGCATGATCATCAACCAGCTGAAGCGCCTCGGCTGCTCCTGCGACTGGTCGCGCGAGCGCTTCACCATGGACGAGGGCCTGTCGAAGGCGGTCACCAAGGTCTTCGTCCAGCTCTACAAGGAAGGGCTGATCTACAAGGATCAGCGGCTGGTCAACTGGGACCCGAAGCTGCTGACCGCGATCTCCGACCTGGAGGTCAGCCGGTCGAGGTCGAGGGCCAGCTCTGGCACTTCAAGTATCCGGTGGAGGGCGACCGACCGCTTCATCACCGTCGCCACCACGCGGCCCGAGACGATGCTCGGCGACACCGCCGTCGCGGTGCATCCCGACGACGAGCGCTACAAGCGACCTGGTCGGCAAATACGCCGTGCTGCCGCTGGTCGGCCGCCGCATCCCGATCGTCGCCGACGAATATGCCGATCCGGAGGCCGGCTCGGGCGCGGTGAAGATCACGCCGGCGCACGACTTCAACGATTTCGAGGTCGGCCGCCGGCACAACCTGCCGCTCGTCAACATCATGGATGCCGAGGCGAACATCCACCTCAAGGGCAACGAGGCGTTCCTCGCCGACGTGAAGCCGTCGGCGAAGCTCACCGAGACGATCGAGGAGCTGGACGGGCTCGACCGCTTCACCGCGCGCGCCAGCGTCGTGTCCATGATGGACGAGCGTGAGCTGGTGGAGAAGACGGAGGACTACACCCACACCGTCCCGCACGGCGACCGCAGCGGCGTGCCGATCGAGCCGTTCCTCACCGAGCAGTGGTACGTGAACGCCAAGGCGCTCGCCACGCCGGCCATCGCCTCCGTCAAGAACGGCCGCACGGTGATCGTCCCGAAGCACTGGGAGAAGACCTATTTCGACTGGATGGAGAACATCCAGCCCTGGTGCATCTCGCGCCAGCTCTGGTGGGGCCATCGCATTCCCGCCTGGTACGGCCCGGACGACGAGATCTTCGTGGAGGAGACGGAGGAGGAGGCGAAGGCCGCCGCGCTCAAGCACTACGGCGAGGAGCAGGAGCTGGAGCGCGACGAGGACGTGCTCGACACCTGGTTCTCCTCCGCGCTGTGGCCGTTCTCCACGCTCGGCTGGCCGGACGAGACGCCCGAGCTGAAGCGCTACTATCCGACCACCGTGCTCGTCACCGCCTTCGACATCATCTTCTTCTGGGTCGCCCGCATGATGATGATGGGCCTCCACTTCATGGGCAACGAGCCCTTCGACAAGGTGCTGCATCCACCGGCCTGGTGCGCGACGAGAAGGGCGCCAAGATGTCGAAGTCGAAGGGCAACGTCGTCGATCCGCTGGAGCTGATCGACGAGTTCGGCGCCGACGCGCTGCGCTTCACCATGGCGTCGCTTGCCGTGCCCGGCTCACGACGTGAAGCCGAGCCGCGCGCGCATCGAGGGCGTCGCGCAATTTCGGCACCAAGATCTGGAACGCGGCGCGCTTCTGCGAGATGAACGAATGCCGCCCGGTCCGGGCTTCGACCCGGCCGCCACGCGCGAGACGGTCAACCGCTGGATTCTGACCGAGGCGGCGAAGGCCGCGAGCGAAGTGACGGCCGCGCTGGAGGCTTACCGTTTCAACGACGCGTCCGACGCGGCCTACCGCTTCGTCTGGGCATTCCTACTGCGACTGGTACCTGGAGCTCATCAAGCCGGTCCTGCCGGAGGGCAGCGACGAAGCGAAGGCCGAGACGCGCGCGACCGCCGCCTACACGCTCGGCATCATCCTGCGCCTGCTGCATCCTTTCATGCCCTACATCACCGAGGCGCTGTGGCGCGAAGTCGGCGAGGGCGGACAAGGACCAGGTGCTGGCGCTCACCCGCTGGCCGGCGCCGGAGTTCGCCGACGCCGACGCCGCACGCGGAGATCAACTGGCTGGTCGAGCTGGTCAGCGCCATCCGCTCCGTGCGCTCGGAGATGAACGTCCCGACCGCCGCCAAGACGCAGCTCGTCGCCATGAGCCAGCGACGACGACGCTCGCGGCGCGCCTTGAGCGTCACCGGCCGGCGATCGAGCGGCTGGCGCGCGTCGACGACATCGCGACCGACGGCCAGGCGCGCCGCGCCATGCCGCGCAGATCATCGTCGGCGGCGCCACCTTCGCGCTGCCGCTCGCCGGCATCATCGATTTCGCCGCCGAAGAAGCGCGGCTGGAAAAAGAGATCGCCCGCGTGGCCGGCGAGATCACCCGCATCGACAAGAAGCTCGCCAACGAGAGCTTCATCAGCCGCGCGCCGGAGGATGTGGTGCAGGCCGAGCGCGAGAAACGCGTCCGCTTACGAAGAAGATGGTAAACGCCTGGCGGCGGCGCTGGAGCGGCTGAAGCAGGCCGCCTGAGGTTATTTGCCCGCGTTGCGTGCGATTTCTGTCGCACATCTGCCACAGATGTACTGAATCCCACCGCTGCTGGCCTGGCGCCCCCTTTGCGCCACGATCCCTCTTAATGTTTTTCAATGAGTTGACGGCAAGTCTCCTGTAGCCGTCGGGGCTGCCAAGCCTAGTGAGGACGACCTCGGGGCAAACCGAGGGACAGTAAAGGCAGCCGGGAGAGCGGGCGTAAATGGACGCAAGAACATTCGACAAGAAGAAGACTGCCGAGCCGTCATGTGACGGAGGGCGCGGCCGCGCGCCGCACCGCTCATACTATTACGCCATGGGCCTGTCGCCGGAGCAGATCCACCAGCCCTTCGTCGGCGTCGCGACCTGCTGGAACGAAGCCGCGCCGTGCAACATCTCGCTGATGCGCCAGGCGCAGTCGTGAAGCAGGGCGTTGCCGCCGCCAGCGGAACGCCGCGCGAGTTCACCACCATCACCGTCACCGACGGCATCGCCATGGGGCACGAGGGCATGAAGTCGTCGCTTCCCTCGCGCGAGGTGATCGCCGACAGCGTGGAGCTGACCATGCGCGGGCATTGCTACGACGCGCTGGTCGGCATGGCCGGCTGCGACAAGTCGCTGCCCGGCATGATGATGGCGATGTGCCGTCTCAACGTGCCGTCGATCTTCATCTACGGCGGCTCCATCCTGCCCGGCACCTTCAAGGGCAGGGACGTAACCGTCGTCGACGTCTTCGAGGCGGTCGGCCTGCACTCCGTCGGCAAGATGTCCGATGAGGACCTCGAATCTGCTGGAGCAGGTGGCGTGTCCCTCGGCCGGCGCCTGCGGCGGACAGTTCACCGCCAACACCATGGCGATGGTGTCGGAGGCGATCGGCCTGGCGCTGCCGTACTCGGCCGGCGCGCCGGCGCCCTACGAGATTCGCGACCGCTTCTGCACGGCGGCGGGCGAGAAGGTGATGGAGCTCGTCGCGCGCAACATCCGCCCGCGCGACATCGTCACCCGCAAGGCGCTGGAGAACGCCGCGACCGTCGTCGCCGCCTCGGGCGGCTCGACCAATGCCGGCGCTGCACCTGCCGGCGATCGCGCATGAATGCGGCATCGAGTTCGACCTCTTCGACGTCGCCGAGATATTCAAGAAGCACGCCCTATATCGCCGACCTGAAGCCGGGCGGCCGCTACGTCGCCAAGGATCTGTTCGAGGCCGGCGGCATCCCGCTGGTCATGAAGACGCTGCTCGACCACGGCTATCTGCATGGCGACTGCCTCACGGTGACCGGCCGACCATCGCCGAGAACCTGAAGAACGTGAAGTGGAACCCGACCAGGACGTGGTCCGGTCCGCCGACAACCCGATCTCGCCCACCGGCGGGGTCGTCGGGCTGAAGGGCAACCTCGCGCCGGAGGGCGCCATCGTGAAGGTCGCCGGCCTGAAGACGCTGAAGTTCTCCGGCCCGGCGCGCTGCTTCGATTCCGAGGAGGAATGCTTCGAGGCGGTCAGCCGGCGCCAACTACGAAGGACGGCGAGGTCCTGGTCATTCGCTATGAAGGGCCGCGCGGCGGGCCGGGCATGCGGAGATGCTGTCCACCACCGCCGCGCTTTACGGACAGGGCGGCGGGCGAGAAGGTGGCGCTGATCACTGACGGCCGCTTCTCCGGCGGCACGCGGGGCTTCTGCATCGGCCATGTCGGGCCGGAAGCGGCGCTCGGCGGGCCGATCGGCCTGCTGCGAGAACGGCGACATCGTCGAGATCGACGCGGTGGCGGGAACGCTTTCGGTGCAGCTCGACGACGCCGAGCTGGCGAAGCTGCGCCGAGGATGGAAGCCGCGCGGACCGACCCTACACAAGCGGCGCGATCTGGAAATATGCACAGGGCGTCGGCCCTGCACGCGATGGCGCCGTGACCCATCCGGGCGGCGCGGCCGAAACGGTGACCTATGCAGATATCTAGGCTGGTGTGTTGTCGTTGTAGCCGCAACGGCGCTGCAGCGCGAGCGCGGCGCCTTCGCGCTTGATCCCAACCTCTCGCCGAGCGAAGCCTTCCGCGCCGGCTACCAGGCCTACAAGGCCGGCGACGCGGCGACCGCGCTCGAGGCGCTGAACTTCGCCGCCGATCGCGGGCATCCCGGAGCGCTGTGGAAGCTCGGCCGCATGTATCAGACCGGCGACCTGGTGACCGAGGACGACCGACAAGGCGATGGAGCTCTTCGCGCGCGTCGCCACCGATTACGCCGACGGCAATCCGCACGGGCCCGAAGCGCCCTTCGTCGCCGACGCCTTCACGACGCTCGGCAGCTACTACCGCAACGGCATCCCCGGCTCGATGGAGGCCGATCCGCGCCGCGCCCGCCGCTTCTTCGCCTACGCCGCGTCCTATTTCGGCGATTCCGACGCGCAATATTCGCTGGCCACCATGTTCCTGCAGGGGCAGGGCGGCGAGCAGGACGCCCGCCAGGCGGCGCGCTGGTTCAAGCTTGCCGCGCGCAAGGGCCATGTCGGGGCGCAGGCGGAGTTCGGCCACATGCTCTACGAGGGCATCGGCCTGGAGCGCCGTCCGCTCGAAGGACTCATGTGGCTGACCGTCGCGCGGCTCTCCAGCCCCGGCGACCCGGTGATCCAGGCCTATCACGAGCAGGCCTTCTCCACCGCCGACGAGGACCTCCGGCGCCAGGCCATGGCCGCGGCGGAGGCGTGGATGAAGAAGCGCACCGGCGGCGCGCAGGCGCAGGTCGACGCACAGGCCCAAACGCAGGCCCAGACCGCGCCCCAGTAGGCGACTTCTCTGCACAAGCTCTTTCCTGTGCGCCTGTCATCCCGGATGGCGCGCCAGCGCCCAGCGCCGGGGCCCATGTCTCGAAGCCGAGCTTTCAGGTCCCGGCTTTTATCGTGCGACGCTCATGTTGGGCGCTGGCGAGGACTGCGCCGTCTGCACGTTCAGCAACTGGTCGCTCATCGCCTGCGGGCAGGGATCGTTGAGAAACGTCCAGCTCGAATTGTTGAGCACCATTTCGCAGCGCGCCATGCGCGGGCCGTTTGGCGTGGGAAGGCAGACGGTCTCGCCGAGGAACACCTCAACACCGTTCCGTCCTCGGCACGTGCACTCGGCGCTTGCCGGGGTCGCCACTGCGCTCGCCAGGATGGCCGCGGCAGCGCTGGTGAGGATGATCCTCATGAATTCAGTATAACACATTGCCGGCTCAAGTCACCCCGCTTGCCGGGCCGCCGGATCAGTCGAGCTCGACCCACACCGGCACGTGGTCCGACGGCTTCTCCCACGCCCGCGTGTGGCGGTCGATGCCCGCCTGCACCAGCCGGTCCGCGGCTTCCGGCGACAGCATGACATGGTCGATGCGGATGCCGTTGTTCTTCTGCCAGGCGCCGGCCTGGTAGTCCCAGAAGGTGTAGACGTTGCCGCCGTCGTCGACGGCGCGGATCGCGTCGGTGAGGCCGAGCGCCGCGAGGCGGCGGAACACGGCGCGCGATTCGGGCTGGTAAAGCGCGTCGCCGACCCACGCCTCCGGGTTCTTCGCGTCGATCGGCTCGGCGATGATGTTGTAGTCGCCGGCGACGACCAGCGCGCCCTTCGTCGGCCAGCTCCTCGCGGATCCAGTCTTCCAGCCGCCCCAGCCAGTCGAGCTTGTAGGTGAACTTGTCGGAGCCGGCCGGATTGCCGTTCGGCATGTAGCAGGATGCCACCCGCACCGCGCTGTCGCCGTCGGCAATGAGCCCGGAGACGAAGCGCGCCTGCTCGTCTGCCGTCATTGCCGGGCAGCCCCCGCGTGCACGTCTTCGATGCGGCTCTTCGCCAGCAGCGCCACGCCGTTGAAGCCCTTCTGCCCGTGGACCGCGACGTTGTAGCCGAGGTCGCCGATCTCAAGCGCCGGGAAGGCCTCGTCGACGCACTTGATCTCCTGCAGGCAGACGACGTCCGGGGCGGAGTCCTTCAGCCAGTGCAGCAGATTGTCGAGCCGCGCCTTGACCCCGTTGATGTTCCAGGTGGCGATCCGCATCAGCTGACTATCGAGACACTCCGTCTTGTCCCGGCATCCATTCCGTCGCGCGGGCATGCATCGACCTGATCAAGTCCGGCAATGACGGCAGTAAATGGGGAGAGGCACCACCCCTAGATCGAGAAGCTGGTGCCGCAGCCGCAGGATGCGACTGCGCGTGCGGGTTCCTGATCTGGAACGACTGCCCCATCAGGTCGTCGACGAAGTCGATCTGCGAGCCGCCCATATATTCCAGCGAGATGCTGTCGATCAGCACCGTCGCTCCGTCGCGCGCCAGCACGACGTCCTCGTCGGTGCGGCTTCTCCCGCACCAGGTCGTAGCGGTACTGGAAACCGGAGCAGCCGCCGCCCTCCACGCTGACGCGCAGCGCGGTTCCGGTCGGCTCGGCGCTCAGGATCCTGGCGATCCGCTTGACGGCGCTGTCCGTCAAAGTGACGGTCTGCTGGTCCATTCGGATCGTCCGCTCTTGTTCCGCTTCGCCATAGTAGCTAAGAACGAACGGGCGCCTAGTCAATTCGCGGGGAGGCGGAATGCGGGGGAGAGAGGCCGCTGCCGCACGATCTCTTGCGGC
The DNA here is from genome assembly GCA_963801225.1 of uncultured Alphaproteobacteria bacterium. Taxonomy (GTDB): domain Bacteria; phylum Pseudomonadota; class Alphaproteobacteria; order Rhizobiales; family Afifellaceae; genus DASWJZ01. The sequence continues at coordinate 23,165 of CAWDED010000001.1, read as the reverse complement.
GCGGCGCGCGCCGGCGGGCGCCCTATGCCTCCGATCCGGCGGCCTCGCGCGGCCGCGTCTATGACGAGCCGGAAGACCCGCTGCGCTCCCCATTTCAGCGCGACCGCGACCGCATCGTCCACTCCAACGCCTTCCGCCGGCTGATGCACAAGACGCAGGTCTTCGTGCAGCACGAGGGCGACCATTTCCGCACGCGGCTGACCCATACGCTGGAGGTGGCGCAGATCGCCCGCTCCATCGCCCGGCCGCTCGGGCTCGACGAGGACCTCGCCGAGACGCTGGCGCTGACCCACGATCTCGGCCATCCGCCCTTCGGGCATGCCGGCGAGCGGGCGCTCGACGGGGCGCTTTCCGCCTATGAGGGGTTCGACCACAACGCCCAGAGCCTGCGCGTCGTCGCCACGCTGGAGCGCCGCTATCCCACCTTCGACGGCCTCAATCTCACCTGGGAGACGCACGAGGGGCTGGTGAAGCACAACGGCCCGCTCGACCGACGCCGCCGGCCGCGCCATCGGCCCGCATGCCGGCGGCGCGCTGCCCTATGCCATCCGCACGCTTCCAGGAGCGGCAGGACCTGGAGCTTCAGCCATTTCGCCGGGCTGGAGGCGCAGGTCGCGGCGATTCCGACGACATCGCCTACGACTGCCACGACCTGGAGGACGGCCTGCGGGCCGGGCTGGTTACGCTCGCCGATATCTCGGAGCAGCCCCTGATCGGCCCGATCCTCGCGCGCGATCCATGCCGGAGTTCCCGAGCCTCGACCCGGCGCGCGTGGTGCACGAGCTGATCCGCCGCTCCATCACCGCAGATGATCCGCGACGTGCTGGCGGAAAGCCGCGCGTCGCATCGCGGCGGCCGGCGTGGCGAGCGCCGAAGAGGTGCGCCGGGCCGGGGAGGGGCTGATCGGCTTCTCGCCCGAGCTGGCGCGGGCGGAGAGCGGCGCTGAAGCGCTTCCTCTACGACAGCGTCTATCGCAGCGACGGGTCATGCGCCCGGTGCGGCTGGCCGAGGCGCTGGTCGCCGACCTGTTCGACGCGTTCTTCGCCGATCCCGCGGCTGATGCCGGACGACTGGGGCCGCGGGCTCGACGATGACGACGCCTTCCGCCGGGCGCGCCGCGTTGCCGATTACATCGCCGGCATGACCGACCGCTATGCCGTCGGCGGAGCATCGGCGGCTGTTTGACGTTACCCCCGATCTGGGTTAGGCCGCGCCCGCAATCCCGCAAATTCCGCCGGAAATGCCGGGCCGAGCGGCCGGCCCGCCGCAGGATTTTCTGATGGACCTTTTCAGCGATTTCGAGCAGCGGATCCGCGCCGCCCTGGGCGCGGTGATGGGCGACGAGGCGCTTGAGCTGGCACGCGGCCGCCGAGGCGTCTCACGCGTCGCGGCGGAGCCGCCGCGCGATCCGGCGCATGGCGATGTCGCCACCAACGCCGCCATGGTGCTGGCGAAGCCGCTCAAGCGCGAAGCCGCGCGAGCTGGCGGCGAAGGCTCGCCGCGGTGCTTGCCGCCGATCCCGACATCGAGGCGATCGAGGTGGCCGGCCCGGGCTTCGTCAACCTGCGGCTTTCCGACCGTTTCTGGGCGGCAGCAGCCGCGGGCGATCCTGAAGGCCGGGACGGGCTACGGCCACAGCGATGCCGGCGGGCGGCGAGGCGTCAACGTCGAATTCGTCTCGGCCAATCCCACCGGCCCGATGCATGTCGGCCATTGCCGCGGAGCGGTGGTCGGCGACGCCATCGCCAGTCTGCTCGCCGCGACCGGCCATGCGGTGACGCGCGAATACTACATCAACGACGCAGGCGCGCAGGTCGACCAGCTCGCCCGCTCCGCCTACCTCCGCTACCGCGAGGCGCTCGGCGAGGAGATCGGCGAGATTCCGAGCGGCCTCTATCCCGGCGACTACCTGAAGCCGGTCGGCGCGGCGCTGAAGGAGGAGTTCGGCGACGGGCTCCTCAACCTGCAGGCGTCGAGTGGCTGCCGGTGGTGCGCGAGCGGGTCATCGCCGCGATGATGGAGATGATCCGCGGCGACCTCGAGCGGCTCGGCGTCCGGCACGACGTCTTTTCTCGGAACGGGCGCTGCAGGCCGGCGGCGTCGACCGCGTGGCCGACGCCATCGCGGCGCTGTCGGCCAAGGACCTCATCTACCGCGGCACGCTGCCGCCTCCCAAGGGCCAGCTTCCGGAGGACTGGGAGGACCGCGAGCAGACGCTCTTCCGCTCCAGCGATTTCGGCGACGACATCGACCGGCCGCTGCTGAAATCCGACGGCAGCTACACCTATTTCGCCTCCGACATCGCCTATCACTACGACAAATATCTGCGCGGCTTCCGCCAGATGATCGACGTGCTCGGCGCCGATCACGGCGGCTATCTGAAGCGCATGCGCGCCGCCGTCACCGCCGTGAGCGGCGGCGAGGCGGATGCTGCAGATCGTCTTTTGCCAGCTCGTGAAGCTCTTCCGCGGCGGGGAGCCGGTGGCGATGTCCAAGCGCTCCGGCGATTTCGTCACGCTGCGCGAGGCGGTCGACGAGGTCGGCCCCGATGCGGTGCGCCTCATGATGCTCTACCGCAAGGCCGACGCGCCGATCGATTTCGATTTCGTCGCCGTGCAGGAGCAGTCGAAGGACAATCCGGTCTTCTACATCCAGTACGCCCACGCCCGGACGGCCTCCGTCCGGCGCCAGGCGGGCGAGGAGATGCCGGAAATCGACCTCGCTCCGGAGGCCCTCGCGGCGGCGGATTTCCTGCTTTTGGCGGATTCCGGCGAACGCGCGCTGATCCGCGCCATGGCCGACTGGCCGCGGACCCTGGAGGCGGCGGCCCGCAGCCGTGAGCCGCACCGTGTGGCGTTCTACCTCAATGATTTGGCAAGCGCATTTCACGGCCATTGGAACAGGGGCAAGGAACTGCCGCATTTGCGCTTTATTCGGGCGGAGGATGTGGAGACCAGCCGTGCCCGTCTTGGACTCGTCACGGCCCTGCAAAATGTGCTGAGGTGCGGGTTGCAGGTTCTAGGTGTCGCGGCGCCGGATGAGATGTATTAATCGGGTGAAACATCGGGGAACCCGCGGTAAGCTGAACCGAGGGGCCAATTCGTATGGCAATTAGCGATCCCAAGAAGACGCGCGATTTTGAGCGGGCCGCAGGTCGTGAAGATTACGACGCGGACGAAGACCCGCTGGTCGAGCTCGCGCGTATCGTCAGCGAGGATGGCGGGTTCGCCGGCCGCGTGTCGGCGCGTGCGAGAATTGAGCCCGAAGAGGCCGTGGAGCCCGAAGAAGCCGCTTACGAGCCGGAGCAAGCCTACGAAGAGCCTGAGGAAGCCTTCGAGCCCGAGGAAGAAGCCCCCGAGCCGGAGGGGATCGCCCCTGAACCGGAGGAGATCGCCCCGGAGCCCGCACCTGCCGCCGCGTTCGACTATTCCGCCGACCTCGAGGCGCAGCTCATCCAGGAGCTGGAGACCTCTTTCGCGGCCCGCCCGGCGCCGCAGTTTCGCGCCGCGCCGCGCGTCGAGGACGCGCCGCCTCGCGCCGTCCGGCCCGCGCCGGCCAGCCGGAGCCCCTGGAAGACCTGGAGCCCATCGAAGAGCCGGTGGAGGAGCCGGAGCCTTTCATGGCGATGCCTGCGGCCGAGGAGCCCCTCGAGGAGCTCCCACCCGCGCCGCGGGACGAGGCGGACGACCTGCTCCGCTCCATCGAGGAGCAGCTGAGCCAGTTCGAGAGACGCGTCCGCGCCGACGTCTTCACACCCGACACGGCGGAAGACGAGACGGTCGAGGCCGAAGCGGATGCCGAGGACGTCGACTGGTCGGGCAGCCGGCAGGACGCCGAGCCAGCTCCCGAGCCGCGCGGATGGCAGGAGCCCCGGCAACAGCAGCCCGCGCCGCGATCGGAATACCGGTTCCGCGGCCCCGCCGGGCCGGGCTGGAGCCAGGACGCCGAAGCAGAGAGCGCATTCGAGGATTTCGCCGAGCCCCGCCAGCGGCCAGCCGCACCGAGGCCGGAGCGGGCCGGTCTTTTCGCCCGCGATCTGTCCGAGCCGGACGATGCGGACGATGACCGCGTCAATTATGCCGAAGAGGCCCGCCGGCGCCTGGGCGAGCCGGCTCTGCGTGGGACGCTCTCCGAACCCGTTGCCGCGTCGGGCCGCGCGTCGGATTTCGCGAGCCTGGAAGCGCAGCTTTCCAAGGAGCTCGACACCGGTGTCTATGCCGGCGAGGCCGCCGATGAGGACGACGATATCGACACCGAGAGCGACGACGATATGCGCATCGCATCGGCCGCTGTGATCGCCCCGGAGCACGGCATGCGGCCGCCGCCTCCGCAAGCGGCGCCGCCGAAGCGGGGCTTCCGCCCGGGCCTGGCGACCATCGCGGGTGCGGTGATCGTGGTGGCGCTGGGCGCCGCCGGGGCCGTCTATCTGCACTCGTTCGACAGCGGCCCCTCCGGTCCGCCGCCGGTCATTGCGGCCCCCGACGGGCCGGTGAAGATCGAGCCCGCCCAGAGCCAGGCGGACAATAGCGGTGATACGGTGGGCGAAGCCGTCTACGACCGCGTCGCCGGCCGGGGCACGGACACGGCAGCGGAAGAGACCGTCGTCAACGGCGCCGAAGAGCCGCAGGAGATCGCGCGCATCGTCCCGCCACCGGCGGACGGCGGGTCGCAAATGGCCCCCGCTGAGGGAAGTCAGGAGAGCGCCGCCGCGACCGCAATCGGGACAGCGACAGCCGAGACCGGCACCGCCTCGTCCTCGACGACGACCTCCGCGGCTTCGGGACTCAGCGGCCTCCGATTCCGCCACCCAGACCCAGTCCGGCACGGAAGAGTTCGGCCCGCGCCGCGTTCAGACCTATGTCGTGCGCGCCGACGGCTCCATCGTTTCCACCTCCGCGACGGACACCCAGCCGCAGCAGCCGGATCTGAGCGCCCAGCAGATGGCGTCGGCGCAGACCGAGGCCGTGGAGCCGAAGCCGGTGCAGACCGTGGTGATCGACCAGCCGCGTGTCGCGGGCACGCCGAGTTCTCCTTCTGACGGCGGGAGCACCACGCCTCCGGCCGCGGCCGTCGAGACGCCGATGCAGCCTGAAACCGCCAAGCCGACGGAAAATCTCGCCGAGCTGCGGTCATCCGAAGAGCCGGCCCCCGCCGCGCCGGCGGCGCCGAGCCCCGCGCAGTCGCCGGCCGCCGCGTCGGTGCCGGCGACGGCGGCATCGGGCTACCTCGTGCAGCTCAGCGCGACAGGCAGCCAGGACGAGGCCCAGACGACCTACAACCGGCTGCAGGGCCGCTATCCTGCGATCCTGGGCAAGCTGGATGCGAACATCCAACGGGCCGACCTAGGCGACAAGGGCGTCTTCTATCGAGTCCGCGTGGGCCCGTGGGAGCAGCGCGACGACGCAACCGCGGTGTGCGAGGCGCTGAAGAGCGCTGGCGCCGACTGCTACGTGACACGGTAGCCAAGCGAAACGTGGCGCCGCGCGCGTTTATCTGTGGCCTGTCGGGCACCGAGCTCACATCGGAAGAGCGTGCCTTCCTGCGCGAGGCCGCGCCCTGGGGCGTGATCCTCTTTGCCCGCAACGCCGACGAGCCGGATCAGATCAGGAGGCTCTGCGGCGCCGTCCGAGAGGCGTTGGAGCGTGACGATGCCCTGATCCTGGTCGACCAGGAGGGCGGCCGCGTCCAGCGCCTGCGGCCGCCGCATTTTCGCGCCTATCCGGCCGGCAGCCGCTACGGCGCGATCTATCGGGAAAACCCGCTTGCCGGCGTGGAGGCGGCCTATCTCGGCGCCAGGCTGATCGGCCTCGACCTCAGTGCGCTCGGCATCACCGTCAACTGTCTGCCGATCCTCGATATCCCCGTCGAAGGTGCCAGCGAAGCGATCGGCGACCGGGCGCTCGGCGACAGCGTCGATGCCGCCGCTACGCTGGGCGGCGCGCAGATCGACGGGCTGCTCGCGGGGGGCGTGCTGCCGGTGATGAAGCATATCCCCGGCCACGGCCGCGCCCTGGTGGACAGCCACGAGGAGCTGCCGCGCGTGGATGCCACCATGTCGGAGCTGGAGGCGCAGGATTTCACGCCGTTCCGGCTGCTCGCGAGGCGCACGCCGCTCGGGATGACGGCGCATGTGGTGTATTTGGATTTGGATGACGGCGCGCCGGCCACGCTTTCTTCGTCAGTCATTGTTAACGTTATTCGTAAGCGAATCGGTTTTGATGGTGCGTTGATGACCGACGATATCTGTATGCATGCGCTTTCCGGCAGCCCGCGCGAGCGCGCGGAGGCGGCGATCGCTGCCGGCTGCGATCTGGTACTTCACTGCAACGGGGAGCTTGAGGAGATGCGCGGCGTCGCCGAAGGCGTCCCCGAGCTCGATGGCGAAGCGCTGCGCCGGACCGACGCGGCGCTTGCGGCCCGCCGCGCGCCGGAAGAGGTCGACCGGGCCGCGCTGGAGCGGCGTTTCGATGCTCTGCTTGGCCGGGTGGCGGCATGAGTGAGGGCATGAGCGAACAGGCGACCGAGGCCCGGGAGCTGATCGACGATTTCGAGGAGCCGGTCGCACGGCCGGACGACGACACGCTTGTCGTCGATGTCGACGGCTTCGAAGGGCCGCTCGATCTGCTCCTGAAGCTTGCCCGCGACCAGAAGGTCGACCTCGCCAAGATCTCCATCCTGGCGCTGGCCGAGCAGTACCTGTCGTTCATCGAGGCGGCGCGGCGGCTGCAGAATCGAGATCGCCGCCGATTATCTCGTCATGGCCGCCTGGCTCGCCTATCTGAAATCGCGCCTGCTTCTGCCCGAGGAAGAGGAAGACGGCGAGCCGAGCGGCGAGGAGCTGGCCGAGGTGCTTGCCCGGCGGCTGCGGCACCTGGAAGCCATCCGCGAGGCCGGTCGCCAGCTGATGGGCTCGGCGCGCCTCGGCATCGGCGTCTTTGCGCGCGGCATGCCGGAGCCGCTCGCGGTCACCACAACCGCGGCCTGGGAGGCGAAGCTCTACGACCTTCTTTCCGCCTACGGCTCGCTGCGCCTGAGGCGCATGGCCTCCAAGGTCAAGCTCGGCGGGCGGCGGGTCATCTCGCTGCAGGAAGCGCGCGAGCGGCTGATGCGGCTGATCGGCACGGCGACACAATGGGAGATGCTCGACCACTACCTTGTCGAATACCTGGTCCAGCCCGAGCTCAGGACGACGGCGCGCGCCAGCGCGCTCTCCGCCAGCCTGGAGCTCGTGCGTGAGGGCCGGGTGGAACTGAAGCAACAGGAGCATTTCGCGCCCCTATTCGTACGGCGTCGGCAGCGCGAGGAGATTCCGCTAGCCGAGGTCGCCAATGGCTGAAGCCGCCACCGCGTGGGAAGGTACGAACGTTCATAGCCTGTCGATGGAGACGGAAGATCACCGCCGGCATCTGAGGATGCTCGAGGCAATCCTTTTTGCGGCCTCCGAGCCGCTGTCGAACAAGCAGCTCGCCGAGCGCATGCCGGAAGGCATCGAGCTCGACGCGCTGCTGCACGAGCTGCAGACGGCCTATGCCGGCCGCGGCGTCAATTTGCGCCGCACCGAGGAGTTGTGGGCCTTCCGCACCGCGGAGGACTTGGCCTTCGTCCTGAAACGCGAGGTGGTGCAGGAGAAGAAGCTCTCGCGCGCTGCCATCGAGACGCTGGCGGTCATCGCTTATCACCAGCCGGTGACGCGGGCGGAGATCGAGGAGATCCGCGGCGTGTCGCTGTCGCGCGGCACGCTCGATGTGCTCCTGGAAGCGGGCTGGGTGCGGCTGCGCGGTCGTCGCCGCGCGCCAGGCCGCCCGGTGACCTTCGGCACCACGCCGGACTTTCTCGACCATTTCGGGCTGGAGTTGATCGGCGATCTGCCGGGCCTCGCCGACCTGAAGGCCGCCGGCCTGCTCGATGCGATCATCAGCGCGGACGACGAGGAGCCGCGCCCCACCGATGACGAAGAGCTGCAGGAGGACGAGGACGCGCTCGACCTCGATTTCTCCGACCTGGAAAGCGCCGAAGGCCTTGAGGAAGAGGACGACGCCGAGCCGGCGGAATCCGGTCCCGAGCGGGACGGGTAGGGGTACGGCTTCGGACGAGCGGTGAGTGCCCGTCCGAAAATCATCTCGAACAAATGGGGTGGAGCCGCCGGTCCGATCCGACTAGAACGGCACGGTCGCTTGCCCTTCCGGAAAAGCCATGAAGATCCTCGTCACAAACGACGACGGCGTTCACGCGCCCGGCCTTGACGTTGCCGAGCGGATCGCGCGCGAGCTGTCCAGCGATGTCTGGGTGGTCGCGCCGGAGACCGATCAGTCCGGCTCGGCGCACTCGCTGACCTTCTCCGATCCGGTGCGACTGCGCCAGGTCGACGGGCAGCGCTTTGCCGTGCGCGGCACGCCCACCGACTGCGTCATCATGGCCCTGAAGGTCGTGATCGGAGAAAAGCCTGACCTGGTCCTTTCCGGCGTCAACCGCGGCCAGAACCTCGCCGACGACGTCACCTATTCCGGCACGGTCGCCGGCGCCATGGAGGGAACGCTGCTCGGCATTCCTTCCATTGCGCTGTCGCAGGCCTTCGGAGCGGAGACGCGCGACAATCTTCATTGGGAGACTGCCGAGGCGCACGCGCCGAAGATCATATCGAAGCTGATGGAGACCGGCTTCGGCAACGGCACGCTTTTCAACGTCAATTTCCCCGACTGTCCGCCGGAGGCGGTCAAGGGAACCGTGATCACGCGGCAGGGGCGGCGCGTGCCCGATTGGGTGAGGGTGGAGAGCCGCCGGGACGCGCGCGGATTCCCCTATTACTGGATCGGCTTCCGACGCTCCGAGACGGACCCGGCGGCCGAGACCGACCTCGCGGCCATGGACGAGCACCGCATCTCCGTCACGCCGCTGTCGCTCGACCTGACCGACGAGCCCGCGCGCGAGCGCCTCGCGGGTGTCTTCGACTAAGCTCCGAACGGGCCCATGTGTTCGCCGTTCGGCCAGGGCCTCGTCGGTTGCGTGCTCGCAAACCGCCGATCGGCCTTTGGGGACATTTCGCGCTCGCTCTCCTTTGCGCTACGATGGAGGCTTGCAGAGCAAAGAATGCGAGACTGGGCGGTGGCTGCTGACGAGATCAAGCTTGAAACGGAGAACGCCAACCTCCGCCTTCTTTTGCAGCAGGCCGGAATTGACGCTGAACAGCATAAAGTTGCCGACGAATTACACCGCATTCTCTTGGAGGAACTGCATCATCGCGTGAAAAACAATCTCGCGATTGTGCAGGCTATCGTGTCTCAAAGCTTGCGATCCGCATCGAACGTCGAGCAAGGCGGAAAGGCGATTGAAAGCCGCCTGGCGGCATTGGGCAGGGTGCACGACCTGCTTCTTCGGACCAATTGGGGCACCGCGAAACTAGCTGATCTGCTTCGGGTTGCGACCGAGCCGTTCGATACTCCCGGTGCCGGCCAGTTTCTCATTCAGAGCACGAACATCAACGTTGCGTCCGCCGCCGCGCTCCCTCTCGCCATGACGCTCAACGAGCTATGCACCAACGCGGTGAAGTACGGCGCGCTGACGTCGGCCAAAGGACGCGTCAAAATCACAACGAAGGTCGATAAGCGTGCCGAGCAGTTCCGGCTGACTTGGGCCGAGACGGGCGGCCCGCTCGTCCAAGAGCCGACGCAGCGAAACTTTGGGATGCGCCTCATCGAAAAAAGCTTTGTCAGCCAACTTCAAGGATCGGCGCAGGTGAAATTTGAACCGTCGGGCGTGGTGTGCAACCTCGACGTTCCACTCGCCGCTCTTCGAGCTCCAACTCCAGACAAAGGCACAAGCTCCGCCACAATCACGGGATCAACCTGAAGTCCACGGCAACCGGCCGGGCGCATACTACCGCGCTGCTTCTGTGTTCGCGCTCTCACGTACGTACCCCGCCGACTGGCTCGAAGGCCCGGCTTTCCCTCTCCATGACGTCTCCCGCATTGAGGGCCCCCGTCGCCGCACGCCCCCCCGGATGATAGGTCATGCCTCCGCGCGTGGAGAGCCGCCGCGACGCGCGCGGCTTCCCCTATTACTGGATCGGCTTCCGCCGCTCCGAGACGGACCCGGCGGCCGAGACCGATCTCGCGGCCATGGAAGAACACCGCATCTCCGTCACGCCGCTCTCGCTCGACCTCACGGACGAGCCGGCGCGCCAGCGCCTCGCGGGAGTCTTCGAATAAGCCTCTGACTCGCCAAGGTCAGATTCCTTTTTCCGCCAGAAACCGGCCGACGGCTTCGAGGCAGGCCTGCCAGGCGGGCTCATGGTCGACCAGGATGTGATTGCGGCTTTCGAGCGGGACGAAGTGGGCGTCCGGAATCCCGGAAGCCACGGCTCGGCCGAGCTCGAGTGGAATTCGCTGATCATGCTTGGAATGAAGCACGATGGTCGGTGCCCTTACCTTGCCGAGCCGGTCGCGGACATCGATATGTCCAAACGCGTCTTGGAAACGTGCAGCGTTCCTTGGCGAGGTCGTCTGGCGTTGGAATTCGTCGAACCAGGCGAGGTCCTCCGCACTCGCGTCCGGCATGAAGGTCTGCGAGAAGATATGCCGGTATGCGGGATTGTCGGTGCCCCACCCAACTTCGGTCAGGGTCAGAACGGCCTCTCGCCGCGCCTGTTCTTCTGGACTGGCCAAATGCCGCCAGCCTGCCGCGTAGCCGCTGATTAGGATGAGGCCGGAGACACGCTCCGGATGGCGCACGGCATACTCGATCGACACCGCGCACCCTTGTGAGATACCGAGCAGCGGAAATCGGTCAAGCTCCAGTCGGTCGGCAACCGCCTCGAGGTCCTCGACGAAAGCCTCGAAGCTCAAATCCTTCACCTCCCAATCGGAAAGGCCGCAGCCGCGCTCGTCGTAGCGGATGAAGGTGCGATCGCGGGCCATCGCGTCGAAGCTTCTCCCCCAGATGGGGCTTGCCCAGTCGAACTCGAGGTGATTGAGCCAGTTGGCCGCCTTCAGAAGTGGCGGTCCGGACCCGACGGCCGCATAGGCAATTTTTGTCCCGTCGCGAACGTCGCAGAAACCGATCCTTTGCGTGCGCAATGCACGGCCTCTGAAATTGGTCACCCCCGGCCCATCTGCGCGCTTGCCTGACGCTTGCGATGTTGGCGCGCTTCTCACGCCGCTCGCGGATGCATGCGTCGTGCGCCCGGCGCCCGCGGTGACAGGACTCGTGACGGCCGAAGAGGGGGAGTTCCGTGCATCGGCCTCGGCATCGGCTGGCTCGGCGTCGCGCCACAGTCGCTGCCACTTTCTTGCCGAAGCTGGAGCGATGTCGGGATGTGTCGCCAGCTGGCGCAGGACCGCCACGCGCGCGGCCTGAGCATCCTCTCGCTCCGACAGCAGCCAGGACTCGAACGCGGTGTCGCCGGCCCCGTCGAGGCCGTCCAGAAGCACCATGTCCAACCGCTCGGCCATCGCCTCGAGCTCGCCGACGGCGAGGTCCCCGTCCTGCTCCCTGAGCCGCGCGTGGATGTCCCGAATGTCGATGTCGACGTCTTTGGTGTCGAAGTGCACCCGCTCCCGGTCGGCGATGATCCTTGGCTGGTCGGGCGTGTCCACCACCCGCCGCAGCTTGCTCAGCGACCAGCGCAACGCAGCTTTCGGGTCGTCGGGCAAATCCCAGAACAATTCGCACAGGCGCTCGCGGCGATGCGGGCGTCCCGTCGCGGCGAGGAAGGCCAGGAGAGCGCGCGCCTTGCGTGATGCAGGCAGAGGCACCGCCGCCCCCATCGAGGTTACGCGCAACTCGCCCAAGAGTGAGACCTGGAGATCGTCCTGAGGCACGGGCAGCTCCGGGGGCGCCGAAATACGACGATGTCGGGGCGCCCTTACCACCCGCTGCACAACGCTGACAACAACACGCGGTCCCCAGTGGCACTTTCGAGACACAACCCCAGCCGTCGCGTCGCGCATTAGCATGGCCAGAGCTATGGCGAAAGGCTGGATCGCAAGTATATCCATAGTATCGCATGGCCGCTTTCGCTTAGTATCAAATCTTACTGCCACGAAAGCGCGCTTAAGTTATGTTTCTTTCAAATTGTGTAACGAAATGAATCCGACGTAGTCGTAACACAGGAATGCTTTCAAGAAACAATCCGTCGCGTGACGAAACATTTTTGAAACAAACAACTTACGTGCCTTAAATACGGCCCGAAAAAACAACGATACAGCGGCGCCAATACCACGAGCGTTACAACGCTGACGACATCGGGCGCCCACCACATTGCGCCTCACGAGCAATCGGCCTCCGACCGAATGATCCTGTCTCACGAGGATGAGGACACGGTTCGGCGGCGCGAGCCATTCCAATCACGAGATGGAACGAGACGATGAACCAGCATTTCGTTGCCGGCGCCCGTGCGCCGCTCTTTGTCGCGCCCGAGGCGCTGATGGAAGTCCCGCATGCGATGTTTGCCGGGCTGCGTGACAGGCATCCGGTCATTCAACTCGGCGAAGGGCATTACCTGGCGCTACGCGCCGCGGATGTCTTTGCCATGCTGACGGATCCGCGGACGACACAGATCGGAGGGGCAGAGTACGCCCGGCTGACCCGGATTCCGGACGGTGCCGTGACCCGCTTTCTTGGCGACTTCTTCCTGTTCAGCAACGGTGCCGCCCACCGATCCATACGGGGCCTTTTTGCTCGGAGCTTCGCCTATAGGGCGATGCAGGCGTCCCAGGAGCGTATCCGTGCGGTGGCCGACGCAATTGTCGCCGAGCTACCGCGTGGCGAGACCTTTGATTTTGTCGAGCAGATGGCCGCGCGCCTGCCGGCTGAGATGATCGCCGCCATTTTGGGACTGCCGAAATCCGAGGTGCCGTACTTCAGCCGCCATGTCTATGATGTCGCGAAGGCAATCACCCCGACCTATCCGCACGCGCAACACGACCAGATCGAGGCCGCGACGGCCCAACTCTTCGCCTATGTCGAGGAGCACATGCGGGCGCGGCTCGACGCCCCCCAGGGCGACCTTCTTTCGGCATTGGTCGTCGACTGGCAGGCCGATCAGGTCATTTCGTTCGGGAGTCTCGTCAACCAGGTCATCGGGATAATTCTCGGGGGCAGCGATACGACCCGCGCTGCCTTTGCCATGCTTGTGGCATTGCTCGCTCAACACCCCGAGGCCTGGGCGGCCGTGAAGGCCGATCGGACGAAAATCCCCGGAGCGGTAGCCGAGGGAATGCGATATGAGCCGTCAGTGGGATCGATCACTCGGTTTACCACCGCTCGGATCGAAATCGGCAATGTGTCTCTGCCTGAGGGCGTGGCGCTCCGCCTCAGCACCATGTCGGCGATGCGCGACCCGAAGCTCTACGCGGAGCCGGATCGCTTCGATATCAGCCGCACGGACCATCCGCGCCTCCACCCGGTATTCGGGTTGGGCCCGCACCGCTGCATTGGTGAGATGCTCGCGCGGATCGAGATGCAGGAAGGCCTGGACGCCCTCGTTTCAGCCGTCTCGGAGATTGAGTTGGAGACGACGCCTCGCATGCTGGGCTTCGGCGGAATCCGCCAAATCACACCGATGAAGGTCCGCATTCGGTGAAATCCCGACTCCGGTAATTTTTTGACCGCAAGGTCAAAAAACAACGCCGATACAACCCGGCGAACACGACAACGGACACGCGTCAAATACGCCGCATAGGCAGCCCGCCAACCGAATGAGCCCCGTCCGACGAAGACCGGGAATCGGTTTGGCGACGCAGGCCTTTGGCCATTGGCCCCCCCGACCTGATGGAGATGAAGATGGAAATGCATACACGCGAGTCGCTGCAAGCGATTCACGGAATTGACGTGCAGGTGCGACCCCCGTTCAGCCTTCGCGCTTGGCTCTTGAAGCTCACCAGACGCCTGGAGGAGGCTCAGCGGTTCCGGCGCGACTACGAGACGCTGATGGCCAAAACTGATCGCGATCTCCGCGATATCGGGCTCACTCGGTTCGATGTCGTCGCCTTCGACCGGCAGCGAATCCTTGAATAGGATCGGCTACGGTCTCATCCCGCTGATGATCGGTGCCGGCATCAACTTCTGGACAGGCCCGGCTTCGGCACTTTGCGTGGCGGCGATGGGGCTGATCGCGCTCGGCCGGATGCAAAGCAACCAGTGGGCCCTGCGGCTGCTGATCTTAGCAGGCGGTCTCTTCTGGCTGGCACACGACTACCTGACCGGCTCGTGGATCGCCTTCACGGCCGACGTTCTGGCTCTGACTTTGGGGTCTGCTATGCTGGCGAGCCGATCGCCCGACGCCCCCGGATCAAATCTCAGCCGGTTCCGGAGATTGAAGGATCATGCGGTAGCAGGACATGCCGCCTGTGAGAAACTCGTAGGCCGCGCCCCAGAGGTAAAGTCGGAAGCGACGATAATTGAACTCGCCGAAGCGGGCGATCATCGCCTCGCGATTGTTGTCGAAGTTGACGGCCCATTGCTTGGCCGTCAGGAAATAGCTGACGCGGTCGTTGAGCAGCTCCAGCACTTCAAGCGGCGTGTTGGAAAGCTGCTCGAGAAAGTCATGCAGGACCAGGTAGCTGTGATTGCCGGGGTAGATGTATTTCACGATATAGGAGGATTGGGCGTATTTCTCCTTGTCGGCGCTGCCGTCGAGAAAGACCTTGCCGCCCGGTTTGACCAGCGTCACGAACTTGTCGAGGACCTTCTTGTAGTCGGGCAGGTGCTCGATCACGCCCATGATGACGATGGCGTCATATTTCCGGTCGGTCTGGTATTCCAGCAGGTCGACATTGATCAGTTCCCAGTCGAATTCGAGGGCTTTCGCCCGCTCCGCCAGATAGTCGATCGAGACCTGGGAAATGGTGATGCCCGTGCATTTCACGCCGCGGCGTGAGGCATATTCGAACCACGCGCCCCAGCCGGGTCCGATCTCGAGGATATGATCGCCAGGCTTCAGACCGCATTTCTCAAAGCAGTAGTCGAACTTCCTCAGCGTCGCCACATCGAGCGGCTCGTCAGCCGTCTCGTACATGCCCTGCGTGTAGCAGGGCGTTTTCGGATCGAGGAAGCCTAGGAAGAAGTCCGGGTCCATTTCGTAGTGGCCGGTGATCGCCTGCTTGTTGGTGCGAACCTGGCCAAAAAGCAGCGGCTGCAGGAAGCGCCAGATCGTGGTGAGGGGATGAAAATCCTTCATCGCCTCCCGCAAGGCATAAGGGGCCAGCATGTCTCCCTGGATATCGACATCGCCGGCGACGTAAGCATCGGCGATGCGTCCCTCGTCCATGCTGCTCACGGCGCGCAACGCCTTGGCGTTCTTCAGCGTGACCTCGAAGCGCGGCGCATCCTTTCCGAAAAACTGAACGGAACCGTCGGGGAGAATGACCTTGAACGATACCGCGGAATTATCGAATTGCCGCGCGTATTTATCGAGCAGCGAACGCGTCATCCTCGGGACCGGCGTCCGGTCGGATATTGCCTCGCGCTGCAGGTTTGCGGAATGCTCGTTCATGCGCCTGCTTTCCTACCCCATGCCCGCCGGAAGGCCGGTTTTTTGAGACTTCACCCGGCATCCGCCTAATGATCTGATATTGCTGCCATAGGCGAGCATTGGCAACCCTGGAAGGTCGCCACCGCCGCCGCCTTGCGAGCGCCAAAAGCAAAGCAAAAACCCCGGCTATCGACCGTGGCTACCATTGCTTCGCGATTGAAGAGGCGATCAGCCTCTCGCCTTCGTGTTTCCATGATATGTCTCAAGCCAAATCTTCGCGCCGTCTCCGGCGCGAAAAAACGGCCCGCGAGCAGGAAATGGCGGCAGACTTTGGCCGCGAAGCTGCGCTGCCCTGGCATGATATTTTGGCGACCATGATTGAGGAGAGATTGATGGCGATTACCAAGAAAGAAGAAGCGCGTGCGCTAAGTTCAGACGAACGGGAATTAGTGGAGAAGTCTCACCACCCGGTCTTGCAGGAGCTACCTGACGAGGAACTTTCGAAACTTGTGAAGTTGATGCGCAATCGGCGTGAGAAGGCCAAGAAACAAGCCGACCAGCGCCGCCGAGAAATACGCGGCAAGTCTGCCCCCAAGGGCGCGGCACCATCGCAGGCCGATGAGGGGTCGAAACTCAAGGTGGGTGTTCTCGCAATGGCGATGCGCCGCCTCAATAATGAGACCGAACGCCGCCACCGAATGGCTGCGAAAGCCTCTCTCGTTGAAAGCGCAAAGAACGCCTTGGCGATGAAGTTATCCAATGAGGATAAGACCCCTGACTTCAATAGCCGTCACGCTCACAAGGGAATGCAGAACCTAGCGGGCAAGCGCGCGGAGAACCTGATCCGTCCCATGGAGCGTGGACGGCTGCGCAAAGCCGCTGGCGTCGCCCAGGCGAAGCGGGACGGGCGTGGAGAATGAAAGCGTAGAAGCAACGCGCCGGAGCCTCAGTTGGCCAGTTGGCCCGCACTTCGCCTGGCATCTCCCGAGCCGCCGCCATGGCGTTCACCTCCGGCCCGTGCCGTCCGCTTTTCCTTAACCATCGGGGCGCATGGTCGCCCGGATGAGTGCAGATGCAGCCCTCGCTTACGAAGAGGACGAGGAGACCCACGTCCAGGCGGCCTCCGTCGTGCTGAAGCTGCGTGGGCTGGGCATTTCCGACCGCGCCGTGCTGAAGGCGATCGAGACCGTGCCGCGCTCGCTTTTCGTGCCGGAGAAATGGCGCCACCACGCTTATTCCGATCACGAGCTGCCGATTGATTGCGGCCAGACGATCAGCGCCCCCTCCGTCGTGGGGCGGATCACGGCGTCGCTCGACCTCTCAGACCGTCACGGCGTCCTGGAGATCGGCACCGGCTCCGGCTACCAGAGCGCCATCCTCTCGCGGCTGGCGCGGCGCGTCACCACCATCGACCGCTTCCGCTCGCTGGTGAAAGCGGCGGAGCGCCGCTGGGAACTGCTCGGCATTCGCAACATTGCCGGGCTGGTGGGTGACGGCGCGGCGGGCTGGCCGCGCCAGGCGCCGTTCGACCGCATTCTGGTCAGCGCCGCCTGCGCCACACCGCCCACCAGGCTCATCGCCCAGCTCACCGATGCCGGCATCCTGGTCGCGCCGATCGGCGAGGGCGCCGCGCCTCAGCGGCTGACGCTCTTCCAGCGGATCGGCAAGAACGTCGACACGCGCGACCTGGGAGAGGTGCGGTTTTTGCCGCTCGTTTCGGGGCCTGCGCAAAACCTTTAACGCGTTGTCAACCCTAGCCCTTCAGATTGGCGTCGAACTCTAAGGTCCTGAGTAGAGCGATGCGCAGCCCGTTATTTCCCCCTCTTGGTTCCCACCCAGCCGTCAAGCTTGCCGGCCGCCTGAGCTTCGTCGCGCTCCTGGTCGGCGTTAGCGCCTGCAGCAATTTCGGCCGTTCGCCGGTCTTTACCGGCTCGACCAACCAGCGCGACATCATCCTGGGGCAGGAGCAGGCCCAGGGCTACGGCACCACGCCGCTCGGCAACACCTATGTCGGTGCTGCACCGGGCGGCGTGCAGGGTGCCGACCTGCCGCCCCCCGGCGCCTCCGCCTACGCGCCGCAGGAGATACAGCAGCAGCCCTATTCGTCCGGGCCGCGCCCGCAACCCTACACGCCGCCGCAGGCATCGGCGCAGCCGGCCGCATCCCATATGCAGCGCGGCGCACCGCCCACCACCCTCAATCAGGAGGCCGCGGCGCTTCAGCATCGCACCGGCCAGAGCGCCGGCGGCTCCGGCCCGGCGATGCACGTCGTGCAGCCGGGCGACACCGCCTGGAACATCTCGCAGCGCTACGGCATCACCGTGGATCAGCTCGCCGCGGCGAACGGCGGCTCCACCACCGTGAGGCTCGGCTCGCGCATCGTCATTCCGGGTGCTTCCGGACGGCCGGTGCAGGTCGCGAGCCTCGATCCGCGTGCCGGCGTCCAGCAGCCGGCGCCCCAGGCCGCGCCACGCGTGCCGGAGGCCGCGGTCCAGCCGCAGCATTCCTCGCCGCTCGCCCAGGCGCAGCAGCAAATCAGCAGGTGGCGCTGGCCCCGCAGACCGGCAATGCCGGCGCTCTGGCCCCCGCCACCCCGCAGCCCACCGCGGCCGCGGGGTCCGGCTTCCGCTGGCCGGTGAGGGGGCGCGTCATCTCCGGCTTCGGCAAGAAGCCCAATGGCGAGCGCAATGACGGCATCAATCTCGCCGTGCCCGAGGGCACCGCCGTCAAGGCGGCCGAGGACGGCACCGTCATCTATTCCGGCAACGAGCTGAAGAGCTACGGCAACCTCGTGCTCATCCGTCACTCGGGCGGCTGGGTCTCCGCCTACGCCCACAACAGCGAGCTGAAGGTGAAGCGCGGCGACCAGGTGCGGCGCGGGCAGGTGATCGCGCTCTCCGGCATGTCGGGTGGCGTGACCACGCCGCAGGTGCACTTCGAGCTGCGGAAGGACGCTTCACCCGTCGACCCGCTGCAGCACCTCAGCGACACCTGAGCCTCCAGCGCTTCCAAATGATGTCGTCATGCCCGGACTGATCCGGGCATCCATTCCGGAGCGGTGACGACGATCTCCGGCGTGCCAGATGGATTGCCGGGTCAAGCCCGGCAATGACGACAGGAGAGGGCGCGGCTAATCGTTCAGCCTGACGCCCTTGCGCCCCGCCAGGTCCTGAACGAACTGCCACGCGACGCGGCCCGAGCGGCTGCCTCGCGTGGTCGCCCATTCCAGCGCTTCCGGCCGCCACTCCTCCTCCGCCGCCGGCACCTTGAAGTGCTCCACGTAGCCCGCGACCATCTGCAGGAACTGGTCCTGGCTGCAATTGTGGAAGCCGAGCCACAGCCCGAAGCGGTCCGACAGCGACACCTTCTCCTGCACCGCCTCGGAGGGATTGATCGCCGTGGAGCGCTCGTTCTCGATCATGTCGCGCGGCAACAGATGCCGACGGTTGGAGGTCGCATAGAACGCCACGTTCTCCGGCCGGCCCTCCACGCCGCCCTCCAGCGCCGCCTTCAGCGACTTGTAGGAGGTGTCGCCCGCGTCGAACGACAGGTCGTCGCAGAACAGCAGGAAGCGCTCCGGCCGCCCGCGCAGCAGCCCCATCAGCTCCGGCAGCGTCTCGATGTCCTCGCGGTGGATCTCGATGAGCTTCAGCGGCGGCGCGCCGGCCGGCAGCTCCGCCGCGATTGCCGCATGCACCGCCTTCACCAGCGAGCTCTTGCCCATGCCGCGCGCGCCCCACAGCAGCGCATTGTTGGCCGGCAGGCCTTCCGCGAAGCGGCGGGTGTTGTCCATCAGCGTGTCGCGCGAGCGGTCGATCCCCTTCAGCAGCGGCAGCGCCACGCGGTTCACCCGCGGCACGGGCTGCAGATACGCCGGCTTGGCGTGCCACACGAAGGCGTCGGCGGCGGCGAAATCGATCCGGGCCGGGCCGGGCGGCGCCAGCCGCTCCAGCGCATCGGCAATGCGGTGGAACAGGTCGCGCATCGGGTTGAAGCTGTCTTGCACGGGCTCTCTCAGACCTTCCCCGGCGCGATATCACGCCGGGGCGCTGCGTCAAAGGGCCGTGGAGGGGGGCCGCCCGCCCGGTTGCAATGGGCCGCCCCGTGGCTATAGTCCGCGCAACTTGCGGGGCTGCGGCCCGGAATCAGAGGGAACGACAGCCTTTATGTGGGTCACACCGGCCTATGCGCAGACGGCGGGCGGCGGGAGTCTCGGAATTCTCCAGCTGGCGCCGTTCCTGCTTATTTTCGTCATCATGTATTTCCTCATCATCCGCCCGCAGCGCCAGCAGGCGAAGCGGCGGGAGGAGATGCTGAAGTCTATCCGGCGCGGCGATACCATCGTCACCAACGGCGGAATCGTCGGCAAGGTCACCAAGGTCATCGACGACAACGAGCTGGAGCTGCAGATCTCCGATGGCGTGAAGGTGCGCGCGCTGCGCAGTCTGATCGCCGAAGTCCGGACCAAGGCGGAGCCGGCGGCCGGCAATCCTTAGCGCCCCAAGAACGCCATGCTGTATTTCCCGCGTTGGAGCGTCGTGCTCATCCTCCTGGTGGTGCTGGGCGGCATCGTCGTGACGATTCCGAATTTCTTCTCCGCCCAGACGGTCGCCACCTGGCCGGCCTGGCTTCCTCGGGACCAGATCTCGCTCGGGCTCGATCTGCGGGGCGGCGCCCACCTCCTGCTCGAGGTGGATCGCGACAGCCTCGTGAAGGACCGGGTGGACACCCTGGTCGGCGACATCCGGCAGACCATGCGCGACGAGCATATCGGCTATCGCGGCCTCGGCTCGCGGGGCGACGCGGCGTTCTTCACGCTGCGCGACCCGAACGACGCGGAGAAGGCCATGACCGCGCTGCAGCCGCTGGCGCAGCCGGTCTCGAGCGGGCTCTTCGGCCAGGGCACCGTCAAAGAGGTGGATCTGTCGCAAAGCGGCGACCGTATTACCGCGACGCTCACGCAGGACGGCATCGAGGCGCGCATGCGCTCCGCCGTGTCGCAGAGCCTCGAGGTGCTCAACCGCCGCCTCAACGCGCTGGGCACGTCCGAGCCCTCCATTCAGGCGGAGGGAAGCGATCGTATTCTCGTGCAGGTGCCGGGGCTGGCGGATACGACGCAGCTGAAGGAGATTCTCGGCAAGACTGCGCGCATGACCTTCCATATGGAGTGCACCGAGGGCACGCTCACCGAAGCGCTCCAGTCCGGGCCGCCGCCCGGATGCGAGCTGTTTGAGTCGGCGCAGCCCAACGAGCCTCCGGTGCTGGGGGAGAGCCGGGCGCTGCTGTCCGGTGACGACCTCGCCGACGCGCAGCCCGCCTTCGACTCGCGCACCAACCAGCCGATCGTCACCTTCCGCTTCAACGCGCGGGGAGGGCGGCTGTTCGGCGAAGCCACGTCGCAGAATGTCGGCCGTCGGTTCGCGGTGGTGCTCGACAACAAGTACATCACGGCACCGGTCATCCGCACCGCCATTCTCGGCGGCTCGGGACAGATCGAAGGGAACTTCACCGTAGAGAGTGCGCAGAACCTTTCGGTGCTGCTCCGCGCCGGCGCGCTGCCCGCCGACCTTCAGATCGTCGAGGAGCGGACGGTCGGCCCGAGCCTTGGCCGCGATTCCATCGCGGCCGGCGAGATCGCCGCGCTCGTCGGAACGGCCGCGGTGGTCGTGTTCATGCTGGTCATGTACGGCATCCTCGGCATCTTCGCCGTCGTCGCCCTGGCGGCGAACATGGTGCTGATCTTCGGCCTCCTCACGATCATGCCGGCGACGCTGACGCTGCCCGGCATTGCAGGCATCGTGCTGACGGTCGGCATGGCGGTGGACTCCAACGTGCTGATCTACGAGCGAATACGTGAGGAATCGCGGCTCGGGCGCTCCGCCATCAACGCCATCGAGGGCGGCTTCCGGCATGCGCTTGGAACCATCGTCGACGCCAATGTGACGACGCTGATCGCCGCAATCGCGCTGTTCGCGCTCGGCTCCGGCCCGATCCGCGGCTTCGCGGTGACGCTGGCGATCGGCATCCTCACCACCATGTTCACCGCCTACCTGCTGACGCGGCTCATCGTGGCGACCTGGGTACGCCGCACGCGGCCCAAAGTCGTGCCGCTCTGATCGGAAGCCGCCCATGCCGATACGCATCATACCGGACAACACGCGCATCCCCTTCATGCGGATGGCGCGGATCGGGTTCGTCGTCTCCGTCTTCCTCATGATCGGTTCCATTGCGCTGGCCTTCGTTGCCGGCCTGAATTTTGGCATCGATTTCAAGGGCGGCACCTTGATCGAGGTGCAGAGCAAGGCTCCCGAGGCGAATCTTGGCGAGATACGCACGACGCTGGGCGGGCTCGGTCTCGGCGATGTCGAGGTGCAGGGATTCGGCGCGCCCGACGAGGTGCTGATCCGCATCGCGACGCAGCCGGGCGGCGACGCGGCGCAGCAGGAGGCCGTGCAGAAGGCGCAGGGCGCCCTCGGCACCGACAAATACGACTACCGGCGTGTCGAGGTTGTCGGTCCGCGTATTTCCGGGGAGCTTGCCTGGGACGGGACGCTGTCGGTCATCGCCACCATGATCGGCGTGCTGCTCTACATCTGGTTCCGCTTCGAATGGCAGTTCGGCATCGGCGCCATCGCCACGCTGGTGCACGACGTGACGCTCGACCATCGGCTTCTTCGCCGTCACGCAGCTCGACTTCAACCTGTCGAGCATCGCGGCGATCCTGACCATCCTCGGCTACTCGCTCAACGACACCGTCGTCGTGTTCGACCGCATCCGCGAGATATTGCGGCGCTACAAGCAGATGCCGGTCGACGAGGTGATCGACGTGGCGACCAACCAGACCCTGGCGCGCACCATCATCACGTCGCTGACCACGCTGATTGCGCTCTTCGCGCTGTTCCTCTTCGGCGGCTCGGTCATCCGCTCCTTCACCGCCGCCATGATCTTCGGCGTGTTCGTCGGCACCTATTCGTCGATCTTCATCGGCGGCCCGATCCTCATCTATTTCCGCATCCGCCAGAAAGCCGGCGAGCCCCTCACAAGCGCGGCGAAGGCCTGAAGCATGAAGCAGAGCGGCGGCGGCTTCCTCATGGAGCCGGCCCGCTTTCCGGGCCGGGCGCCGATCGACGCCTACGGCAATGGCGGCTTCCGCTTCGCCGACATGTCGCATCGCGGCTCGATCCTGGCGCTGCCGAGCGGCATCGAGGCCTGGGCGGTCGCATCTCCTGCCGACATGTCACCGGAGCGCTTCGAACGCCTGATCGCCGAGGCGAAGGCGATCGACATTCTCCTGGTCGGCACCGGCCACGAAATGGTCCCGCTTCCCAAGGAGACGCGCGCCGCGCTCGAAGCGGCGGGCCTCTATCCCGACCCGATGTCGACCGGCGCCGCCGTGCGCACCTACAACGTCCTCCTCGCCGAAGAGCGCCAGGTCGCCGCCGCGCTCATCGCGGTGGAGAGCATCCGCTGAGCGGATCGAGCCGGTTAATCCGGCCGCCTGTCCGTCCCTTTTGTCCGCTGCAGCTGCAGGGCGAAGGGTGGATGCGGGAGCCCGAACTCCGCCGGTAAGGCGATGCAAGCCCCCTGAGGGGGTTGAGGGCCGGTGTTAGGCGATGCGCGCGTCAATCGCGGAAGCAGTTTCTTCTGGCGGTGTGTCTGCTCACGATGCCGTCCGCGACATCGTCGATCCAGCCAA